>CAVQWS010000024.1:0-130134 GCA_963717725.1 uncultured Actinomycetes bacterium | reverse complement strand
GTCGGCTGCACGGCGACTTCCAGCGCAAGAACATTCTCATCGCCGGGGACGGCGAGATCGGAGTTGCCGACTGGGAGCACGCCTACGAGGACGGCCCACCCGGCCTCGACCTGCTCTTCCTCGCGCTGATGGCGACTGGCGATCGGCCGGACCGCGAGGTCGTGAGGGCGGTCAGCGCCGGCGGCGAGCCGGCCTGGGGGCCGCTTCAGCGATATCTGCGCGAGAGCGGGCTCGAGGGCGTCGATCTGCGCCGGTACGTGCTGGCGGCGCTGGCAGTGTGGGCCGCCGATGAGCGCGAGCGGATCTCGGCGCTCGGCCTGCCCCGCAGCCCGCGCAACGCACGTTACGTCGAGCTGCTCGGCCATGTCGGGCCTTCCTTGGCATGACCGACTTCTCGGGGTCGTTCCTCGTTCCGCCGACCGAGCGTGAGCTCGAGCCCGGGCCCGTTCCCTCGTTCTCAGTGCTGGTCGCCGCGTACCAGGTCGAGCGCTTCGTTGCAGCGGCGCTCGAGTCCGCGCTCGCGCAGACGGTCGCACCGCACGAGATCGTCGTCTGCGACGACGGCTCGACCGACGGGACCGCCCGTGTGCTCGAGCCGTTCCGCGACCGCATCGTCTACCTGCGCCAGCAGAACGGCGGCGAGAGCTCCGCCAAGAACGCGGCCGCACGGGCGGCGAGCGGCGACTTTGTCGTCCTGCTCGACGCCGACGATCTCTACCTGCCCGAGCGGCTCGAGGCGCTCGGGCAGCTCGCTTCCGCGCGGCCGGATCTGGACATCGTGACCACCGATGCGTTCGTCGAGGCCGGCGGTGAGACGGTCCGCCGCGTCTACGCCGACGCCTCCCGCTTCGAGCTCGGCGACCAGCGTCGGGCAATCCTCAACGGCAACTTCATCCACGGGCATTGCGCCATCCGGCGGGAGTCGTTTCTCGCCGTCGGCGGCTTCGACGAGTCGATCCGCTTTACTGCCGACTGGGACTGCTGGATCCGTCTGATCCTCGGCGGCGCCCGCGCGGGCCTCGTCTACGAGCCGCTCGCGGTCTACCGGATCTGGGAGGGCAGCCTCAGCTCGTCCCGCGTCGCCTACGCAGAGGGTCACGTCCAGACGTTGGCGAAGACGGCCGCCCGCGACGACCTCGATTCCGATGAGCGGGCAGTGCTCGAGCGGTCACGGGCACGTCGGCGCCGGACCGTGGCGCTGACGGCCGCCGAAGCCGCGCTCACGGAGGGCGATCCGTCGGCGCGCGGGCAGTTGTTGCGCATCGCACTCGGCAGCGGCTACGGCGCGTCGACGCGCATTAAGGCGGCCGGAGCCGCCGTCGCACCGGGCGCAGCGCGCCGCCGCCTCGCGCGACAGGAGAGTTCGCGTCTCGCTCGCCCCGGCTACTGACGCCAGCCCGCGAGTGCGAGCACCGCGCCACCGGCCCGCCCGCTGAAGCGCTTGCCGAGCGCCTCGCGCAACCACTCTGCGTCGGCCCGCGGCAGGAAGCCGATACCCAGCGCGAGCCCGAGGAAGACCGCCGCGCCGCAGACCAGTCCGAGCACGAGCCCGAGCGCCCCGCCGAGCGTCGCGGAGACTGCCCAGGCGACGCCACCGCCCGCGCCGGCGAGCACCGCTCCGCGGACGAGCGCGACGGGCTGGACACCCAGCGGCCCGGTGATCCGGCTCGCGTAGACGAGCAGCGGCAGCCCCGAGGCGACGAGCGCGCAGGAGTTGGCGATCGCGGCTCCGAGCGCGCCGTGGTGGGGCACGAGCGCAAAGGCGACCCCGATGTCGACTCCCGCGGCGAGGGCCTCCGCCAGAAAGGGAACGCCGACTCGCCCGAGCCCGGCGAGCAGCGACGAGCAGAGCACGGTGACGGGCGTCAGCACTGAGGCTGCGACCATGACCAGGAACGGTCCCGTTGCCGGACTGTAAGCCTGGCCCCAGATCAGCCGCACCGCTTCCGGACCGAGTGCCGCAGCCGCAGCTGTCACGGGCAGCGTTGCGAGGACGAGCAGGCGCAGGGCCCGGCTGAACCCGGTCCGGATCCGCTCGTGGGCGCCTGCGCCGAAGAGCGTCGCGACGGCCGGAGCCAGCACCTCGCCCATCGCCGACGGCAGGCGCACCACGCCGGTCGAGACCGCGTAGGCGATCGAGTAGAAGGCGATCTGCCGGTCGGTCGAATAGTGCTGGAGGAAGAAGAACTCCGAGCGGCGCCAGACGATCAGATAGAGGAGCGTGCCGCCGAAGGAGAACATGGCGAAGCGGACCGTCCCCCGGAGCAGGTCGGGCGCAGGGGCCGGACGGGTTTGCAGCTCGCCCAGCGCGCCACGGGCGAGCGCGCCGGTCCAGAGCAGCGCGAGCGTCGTCACGATCGCTTCGACCGCGAACATCGCGGTGATCCGGCCGCCAAGCGACAGGACGACGATTGCCGCCGCGACGCCGACCCCTCCGGTGGTCAACCCGGCGATGGTCGCATCTCGCCAGCGCTGCAGCCCGGCGAGGACGGCCCCGGGCACGGTCGCGACGATGCTGCTGACGACCGCGAGCGCGGCGAGCAGCCACGCGTCGCGCGGCTTGCCTCCGAGCGCGGCGATCACCACCAGCACACCGCCCCCGATGAGCGCCGCCACGACTTCGATCCAGAGGATCCGGACCGTGAGCCAGCGCGCCGCGCCGGCGCGGCCCGAACCGACGGCCTCGCCGATGTAGCGCATCAGCGCCAGCGAAAAGCTGCCCGAGAGGAGCGTGATCGTGGTGGCTTCGATGAAGGCGATGAAACTCTGCCGCCCCATCCCGCTCGGCCCCAGGTAGCGCGCGGCCACGACCGAAAGCACGAGCGCATACAGCTGTGGGAGCGCGTTCGCGAGCATCTTCCAGAGGCCACCGCGAACTACGCGCGCGCCGGTCGTTGCTGCGGCGGCCGTCTGGGCGCCCGCGTGATCGATGGGCAGACCGGCGGCGAGGCCTTCCTGCTCCGGGGAGATACGTCGGTCCGCCATCCTCTAGGCTTCCAGCCGGTGATCGGTGTTCGGGCCAGACGCGCGGCCGCGATGGTCAGGCTGCCGGTGTTGATCTCGTTGCGGCGGACGCGGCCCGTCAGCGATCACTGGGGCTTCGACCGCGGCACCCCGGTTGACCGGTATTACTTCGACGAGTTCCTCGAGGAGCACCGCGGCGACATCCGCGGTGACGTCCTCGAGGTGAAGAGCCCTGACTACACGAGGCGCTTCGGCTCGGGCGTCACGGCCGAACACGTGCTCGATATCGACCCTGACAGCCCCGGGGCGACGGTGGTTGCGGATTTGAACGAGCCGAGCTCGCTGCCCACCGGGGCGTACGACTGCTTCCTGCTGATGCAGACGTTGCAGCTGATCCGATACCCGGAGGTTGCGCTCGCGACCGCGTGGTCGTCGCTGCGCCCGGGCGGGACGCTGCTGTTGACCGTGCCGACAGCCTCGCGTGTCGAGCGGGCCTACGGGGACTATTGGCGCTTCACTGCCGCCGGCGTCGAGGAGCTGCTCGCGCGGAACTGTCCTGGCGCGCGCGTCGACGTGCGCACCTACGGGAACGTGCTCGCCTGTACGGCGTTCCTGCTCGGCCTGGCGGCGCAGGAGCTGCGGACAGACCGGCTGCGCGATCACGACCCGGACGTGCCGCTCGTCGTCTGCGCGCGCGCCACGAACCCGGGCTAGGCCCACCGCACCGCTTCCCCGCCGCGAGCGGCCTCGTACCGCGTGAGGCGTGTGAGGCTGCGCGCCTGGGGAGACATCAGCGGTAGCTGCGAGCAGTAGCGCCGGCAGGCGTGCAGCTTCGCGAGCCGGTGCCACGCCGCAGCGCCGGCCGGGTGCCAGTCCCCGGTCGGCCCGGGCGTCCAGGCGGCCGCGTACGGCTGCTCGACGTAGTGACCGACCCGACGTCCCGGCAGCCCCCGGTCGCGCACGAGCGCCTCGAGCCAGACGTGGTCCTCGTGCATCAGCGGAAACCCGGGGACGAGCACGGTCGCCGCATCGCCCAGCGCGTGCTCGAGCCCGGCCCAGATCTCGTCGTCGTCACCTCCGCGCGCGTATTGGTGGTCGTTGAACGGCAGCCAGACCGGTCGCGCGCTCAGGTCGCGGCAGGCCCGTTCGTCCTCGACCCGCCGGGCCCGAGCCGACTCGCCGGCGGTCCGGAAACCGGCGGCGGCGTCCCAGTCCGCGGCCGGTTCCTCGGAGCCCGGGTTGCCGGCCAGGACCGTCACGACGCGCACCTCGCCCGGAGCGGCGGCTATCGCGGCCCCTAGCGAGAACACGGCGTCGTCGAGGTGCGGCGAGAGGACGGCGACAGGCCCCTCGAGCCGCGCGCCTGCGCCGAACCCGAGCCACGCGGCGAGCCGCAAGCTACGGACTGCCGACGGACTCGACGCTCGCCGTCGCCGGCCGGTCGCGAGCGTGCTCGACCACGTCGGCGATGATCCGGTCGAGGTCGAGCGTCGTCTGCCACCCGATCGCGTCCTTGATCTTGGCGGTCGCCGGTTCGCGGTGGAGCGTGTCCTCGATCCCTTGATCGTAGACGCGGTCGTAGGGGACGAAGGTCAGCTCGGACGAGCTGTCGGTCGCGCGCTTGACGCGCTCGGCGAGCTCGAGGATCGACACGCGCTCCGATGACCCGACGTTGAAGATCTCGCCCGAGAGCTCGGTCGCGTCCATCAAGCCCGGCGAGCGCGCGGACGGTGTCCGAGACGTGGCAGAAGGAGCGGGTCTGGGTCCCGTCGCCGTGCACCTCGAGCGGCTCGCCGAGTCAGCGCGCGCTCGACGAAGCGCGGGATCACCATCCCGTAGCGGCCGCTCTGCCGCGGGCCGACGGTGTTGAAGAGCCGCACGATCACGCGTGTCGAGCTCGCGCTCGAGGTGGTACGAGAGCGCGAGGTGCTCGTCCATCGCCTTCGAGTCGGCGTACAGCCAGCGCTTCTCGGTGGTCGGCCCGTAGACGCGGCGGTCGGTCTCGGTCAGCGGCCGCTCCTCGCGGTGGTCGCCGTAGACCTCGGAGCTCGAGGCCACGAGCACGCGCTTGCCGAACTTGCTGCAGTAGCCGAGCACGGTCTCGGTTCCCTGGACGTTCGTGACCATCGTGTGCACCGGCTGCTCGACGATCAGGCGCACGCCGACCGCGGCGGCGAGGTGGAAGACGACGTCGCACTTGTGCACGACCTCGCTCACGATCGCGGGCGAGAGCACCGAGTCGACGACCAGGTGGTAGTCGGGGCGGTCGCGGAGATGCGCGATGTTGTCGAGCGAGCCGGTCGAGACGTCGTCGAGGACGAACACCTCCCAGCCGTTGTCGAGCAGCAGCTCGGAGAGGTGCGAGCCGATGAAGCCCGCTCCGCCCGTGATCAGCGCTTTCCTGGACACGCTACGAGGAGCGTATCGAGCCGCTTCGGCAGGCGCTTGAGCGCCTCGGCGATCTGCGGGTCCCCCGGAGCCAGGCGGAGGGCTTCGAGCAGGGCGGCCCGCGCCCGCCGCACCTCGCGCGCGCGGGCGTAGGCGAGCCCGAGCTCGTAGCGCAGGTCGGCGATGCGCGGCCCCTTCCGGACCGCGGCCTCGAGCTGCTCCACCGCCGCGCGCGGCGTCGCGGCCTCCGACGCCTCGAGGCGGTAGGCGTCGACGGACAGCGGGTCGAGGGCCTTCGCAGCCGAGAAGTCGCCGTGGTCGGCGAAGCGGGCCGAAAGCCAGGGCGGCACGAAGAGCAGCACCGCCACGAGCGCGGCGGCCGCCACGCCGAGCTGTGCTCTCCGTCCGAGGCGCGTCTTCTCGCCCGACGCCCCGATCCCGAGCAGGAGGAAGAAGCCGACGCCGCAGGCCGGCACCGTCCAGATCCAGTCGACGGAAGCGTGCGCCAGCCAGTACGCGGCCGCCGGCGAACGCCGCCGTCGAGGCGGGGTCACGTGCGCGCACGCGCGTGACGATGCGGATCAGCGGCAGGAAGAGCGCGCACAACGAGCAGCACGAGCCCGACGATGCCGAGCTCGCTGAGCGCGTCCAGCTCGACCGAGTGCGCCCGGGCCGGCGTCTCCGGGCCGTGGCGAAGCTGCAGGTACGCCGGCCCGAAACCACGCGAGCCGATCCCGGCGAGTGGATGCTCCTTGAACTCGTCCAGCGCGACGCGCCAGAAGTCGTAGCGGTACGACCCGAGCTGCAGCAGGTGGCTGGACGCCTCGCCGACCGGACGCTCGTTCTTGAACGATCGCCACTGGTCGCCGAACCAGCCGGAGTGGTAGACCTGTGTGAAGAAAACCGCGATACAGGCCACGGCAGCCACGACGGCGAGCGCGCCCACCGTGAGGCGAACGAGACCGAGCGCACGTGGACCGAAGGCCAGCCGCCGGTCGGCCACGGCGTAGAGGAGTCCGGCCACGGCGCCGATCGCGGTCAGCACGACGATCGTCGTGCCCGCGTGGCGGATGTCGCCGACGCTCCCCGGTCCGGAACGGTTCGGTCAGGGGCCGGTAGGCGATCGCCGTCAGCCCTAGGGCCGCGACCGTCGGGACGAGCAGCCGCAGCCGTAGCGGCGAGAGCGCGAACAGCAGCGCGCAGGAGACGGTCATCGCGGCGATGCTCCCTTTGCTCTGCGCCGTCAGGGAGGCCGCCGCGATCGCCGTGGCTCCCGCCAGCGAGCAGGAGCGCACGAGCACGTTCCGGCGCCGGTCCGCCGAAAGCACCACCGCCGGCCAGAAGCCGATCAGGAAGACGGCCGCGACCGCGTTCGGATACGAGATCGGGAACGAGAGCCGCCGCCCCCAGTAGAAGTGGTCGGCCTGGTCGGTCCCGAAGCGCAGCACCAGCGCGGCGCCGAGCGCGAGCGCCCCGGCCGACAGCGCGACGGCCGCCGAGGCCAGCAGCCGGTCCGACGGCCCGGTGAGCGTCAGCAGCGGCAGCAGGAAGACGGCCGCGTAGAACAGCGTCAGCAGCGCCTCGTCGCGTGCCAGCGAGGGAACGGCCGACCAGGAGATCGAGATCGCCTCCCAGCCGGCGAGCGCGACCAGGGCCGCGAGCGCGCCGAGCTCCCCGCGGCCGGGCCGCCGGGCTCCACCCGAGACTGCAACCACGAGCACGAGCAGAGCGGCGAGGGCGGCGTACGGAAGCCAGTCCGCGGCGTCGATGCTCCCGGTTGCCAGCCACGCGAGCGCCCACGCCGTCGCTGCCAACAGCACGGAGGGCAGAACCCGAAACGCGGTTTCCGCGTTAATACTCATGGATGGATGGTTTGCAACTCAGATTTTCGGTGCAGAACTAACTATTGCGTTCCTGCAGAGTCGGAACTACGGTAGGACTGGCTCGAACGGCCGGCGGGAAACACGCCCGTCTGAGGGAAGAACTCTGCGGCACGTTGCGTCCGGGTGGGAAGGGCAGTGGTTTCGTTAAGTGGGCGTTCGCGTCCACAGGAGGAGGGAGAACAGAATGTTGCGGCGATTTACAGTCTGGGGGCTAATGGCGTGCGCGGTGCTGGTCTTGGCCGGCTCTGCGCTGGCGGCGACACCTCAGCAGATCTACCGGGATTACGCCGACAACGGTCGGCTCGACCATAAGTACTCGCAGGCGGACCTGCAGCGGGCACAGCGTGACGCCGCGCTCCAGGGCTACCCGCGTGTCGGGGTCCAGGGTGCGGTTGAGCAGGCGCTCGGCGCACAGGCGGTCAAGGCCAACGGCGGTCTGCCGTTCACCGGCCTCGACCTCGCACTCCTGGCTGCCGGCGGCGGTCTGCTTCTGGTCGCAGGCACCGGACTGCGGAAGCTCGGCAAGGCCAAGAGCTAGGTACGCGGGCTTAACCGGGACTGGAGCGCGCGATGGCGACGCGACCGTTGACGAACGCCCAGGCGCTGCCGGCGCTGGAGCCGTTCGAGTTGGACCTGCTCCGAGAGCGGGCCCACCACCGTGCCCCGACGCGCGCCTGGGCACGTGGCGCGCTACTGCTCGACACGGTCCTGCTCGCAGCCGCGGGCGCAGCCACGCAGCTCGGATCGGGCGACGCCGGCATTCTCCGCGTCTCGCCCGTCTGGATCGTCGCCTACGCCGCTCTCGTGCTGGGGATGCTTCAGCTGCGTGGCATGTACTCGTGGCGTCTCCGCGTCTCGGTGCTCGACGACCTGCGCGGCATCCTGGCGGTGACGGCACTGGCGTCGATGGCGGTCTTGAGCCTCCGCATCCTCCTTCCCGGCGACGTGGACGACCTCGCTCCGCAGTCACTGCGACTGCTGGCCTTCAGCGCGGTCTACCTCGCCGCGGGCCGCGTGGCCTACGACTGGGCACAGCTGAATGCCCGACGCCACGGCGAGCTGGCCAAGCCGACCCTGATCGTCGGGGCGGGCCGGGTCGGCAGGTTGACGGCGAATCGTCTGCTCGAGCACCGCGAGCTCGGCCTCGTGCCAGTCGGCTTCATCGACAAGGAGCCACTGGACGAGCCCGGGCTGCCCGTGCCCGTCCTGGGGGCGAGCTGGGATCTCGAACACCTGATTGAACAGCACGGGATCGAGCACGTCGTTGTCACCTTCTCCACGGCGCCGAGCGAAGTTCTGCTGCGAGAGATCGAGCGCTGCGAGCAGCTCGGCGTCTCCGTCTCGCTGGTGCCGCGCCTGTTCGAGCGCATGACCGAGCGGCTGACCGTCGACCACCTTGGCGGCCTGCCGCTCCTGTCGGCGCAGCGCGTCGATCCCAAGGGCTTGCAGTTCGCGCTCAAGTACACGGTCGACCGGATCGTCGCGGGTCTGTTCCTGCTCGTGCTGCTGCCGCTCTTCGGCCTGCTCGTGCTGGGCACGCTGCTCTCGGTCGGGCGGCCGATCTTCTTCCGGCAGCCGCGCTTCGGGCTCGACGGCCGCGAGTTCGAGATGCTCAAGTTCCGCTCGATGCGCGCGGCCGCGGAGCAGCTCGAGGTGCTGGACCTGCCTCCGGACACTGCGCCCGGCGGCGTCGAGGGCGACGACCGGCGGACGCCGTTCGGGACGCTGCTCCGGAAGACCTCGCTCGACGAGCTGCCGCAGCTCCTGAACGTGCTCAAGGGCGACATGAGCCTGATCGGCCCGCGGCCCGAGCGCCCGGACTTCGCCCGGCTGTTCGAGGACAACGTCTACCGCTACGGCGACCGCCACCGCGTCAAGTCCGGGATCACCGGCTGGGCGCAGGTGCACGGCCTGCGCGGCAAGACCTCGCTCAGCGACCGGGTCGAGTGGGACAACTACTACATCGAGAACTGGTCGCTCTGGCTCGACGTCAAGATCCTGCTGATGACGGTCTGGGCCGTGCTCAGCCACTTCGCGCTGGCGGAGTAACCGGCTCATATCCCTCGAACGAGGTGGCTCGGGGGAGGGATTCCGCGCGAGCAGCGCCTCGCGCCGCCGATGGATGCCTCGAGCAGGAGTGCGGTTGCCGCCCGACCGCCGCCGAAAGAAACGTACCGACGAGCCGGCCGAGGAGACCCCTCGGCCGGCTCGGCGGTTCGAGAGCCGGCGACGACGGCAAGGTCGACATTGGGAGGAGCAGTTCTCGGTCGTGGGCGCCCTCAGCGCGATCAGCGTCCTGAGCGCCTTCCGCGTCGGCGACGAGGTGACGATGAAGTGCAAGCTGATAGGCGAGGGCTTCAAGCTCAAGCTGCTCGAGTCGGCCACCGCGCACTACGAGCTGAACGGCTAGCTCGTGTGAGTCGAGGCGCCGCCCCGCCGCCCGGGGCGGCCGCCTCGCTTAGTTAGATGCGAGCGGCCGCCGGTTCCCGCGCAAGCAGGAGCATCGCCGCGACGAAGCTGGTCAGCGCCGGCCCGGCCGCGACGAGCGGCTCGAGCGTGGCCAGCATCAGATAGCCCACGACGAACAACAGCAGTGACAGCATCCTTCTACCCATCCCCATGAGGCCCATTTAACGCGATTTGGAGGCAAAAAGATACGGCTGTCGAACGCCCCGTTCGGGGTAGCGCCACCCCCCGACCTGTTCGCTACGATGGGCGACTCAGCCATTCCGCGGCGTCCGCGGAGGAAGGAAGAAGCGACTTTGTTCGAACGCTTCACCGAACGAGCCCGCCAGGTAGTGGTCTTGGCCCAGGACGAGGCTCGAGCCCTCAAGCACAACTACATCGGCACGGAGCACATCCTGCTCGGCCTGCTCCGCGAGGAAGAGGGGCTTGCCGCCCGCGTGCTGGAGTCGCTCGACATCACGGTCGAAGAGGTGCGCGCGCAGGTCGCCCGCATCGTCGGCCAGGGCGACGAGGTCACCACCGGGCAGATCCCGTTCACCCCGCGCGCGAAGAAGGTGCTCGAGCTGGCGCTGCGCGAGGCGCTCTCGCTGGGTCACAACTACATCGGCACCGAGCACATCCTGCTCGGCCTCGTCCGCGAGAACGAGGGAGTCGCGGCGCGCATCCTGCTCGACTTCGACGCCGACGCCGAGAAGATTCGCAACGAGATCATCCGCATGCTCTCCGGCCCCGGCCGGCGGCAGCAGGGCGCAGGCGGAGGCGCGCCGGGCGAGAAGTCGAAGAGCTCGAAGCTGCTCGACCAGTTCGGCCGCAACCTGACCAAGCTCGCCGCCGAGGGCAAGCTCGACCCCGTGGTCGGGCGCCAGACCGAGATCGAGCGCGTCATGCAGATCCTCTCGCGGCGCACGAAGAACAACCCGGTGCTGATCGGCGAGCCCGGCGTCGGCAAGACCGCCGTCGTCGAGGGCCTCGCCGCGCGCATCTCCTCGAACGCGGTGCCCGAGCTGCTGAAGGGCAAGCAGATCTACACGCTCGACCTCGCTGCGCTGGTCGCCGGGTCGAAGTACCGCGGTGAGTTCGAGGAGCGCCTGAAGAAGGTGATGAAGGAGATCACCCAGCGCGGCGACATCATCCTGTTCATCGACGAGCTGCACAACCTCGTCGGCGCGGGCGCGGCCGAGGGCGCGATCGACGCGGCCTCGATCCTGAAGCCGGCCCTGGCGCGCGGGGAGCTGCAGACGATCGGCGCGACGACGCTCGACGAGTACCGCAAGTACCTGGAGCGCGACGCGGCGCTCGAGCGGCGCTTCCAGCAGATCCGCGTCGACGAGCCGTCGGTCGACGACACCGTCCAGATCCTGCGCGGCCTGCGCGACCGCTACGAGGCGCACCACCGCTGCAAGATCTCCGACGAGGCGCTCACGGCGTCCGCGGTGCTGGCCGACCGTTACATCCAGGACCGCCACCTGCCCGACAAGGCGATCGACCTGATCGACGAGGCGGCCTCGCGCATGCGCATCAAGACGATGAGCGCGCCGCCGCGCTACCGCGAGCTCGAGGACGAGATCGAGAAGGTGCGCAAGGACAAGGAAGCCTCGATCGAGGCCCAGGAGTTCGAGAAGGCCGCCTCGCTGCGCGACAAGGAGCGCAAGCTGACGCAGAAGAAGCGCGAGCTCGAGGAGAACTGGCGCGCCGAGGAAGGCGCCGGCGAGCAGCCCGAGATCGGCGAGGAGGAGATCGCCGACATCGTCTCGATGTGGACGGGCATCCCGGTCTTCAAGCTCACCGAGGCCGAGTCGCAGAAGCTGATCCGGATGGAGGACGAGCTGCACAAGCGCGTGGTCGGACAGGAGGAGGCGATCGTCGCCGTATCCAAGTCGATCCGCCGCGCGCGCGCGGGAATCAAGGACCCGAAGCGCCCGACCGGCTCGTTCATCTTCCTCGGCCCCTCGGGCGTCGGCAAGACCGAGCTGGCGCGCACGCTCGCCGAGTTCCTGTTCGGCGACGAGGACGCGATGATCCAGGTCGACATGTCGGAGTACATGGAGAAGCACTCCGTGTCACGGCTCGTCGGCTCGCCCCCGGGCTACATCGGCTACGACGAAGGCGGCCAGCTGACCGAGGCCGTGCGTCGCAAGCCGTACTCGGTCGTCCTGCTCGACGAGATCGAGAAGGCCCACCCGGACGTCTTCAACATCCTGCTCCAGATCCTGGAGGACGGGAAGCTGACCGACGCCCAGGGCCGCAAGGTCGACTTCCGCAACACGATCGTGATCATGACCTCGAACATCGGCGCTGCTTCCATCTCCAAGAACCAGTCGCTCGGGTTCTCGATCGGCGACGACTCCGGCCTCTCCTATGACGACATGAAGGACCGCGTCATGAGCGAGCTGAGGAAGGTCTTCCGGCCCGAGCTGCTGAACCGCATCGACGAAGTGATCGTCTTCCACAAGCTGACGAAGGACGAGATCATGACCATCGTCGAGCTGATGATGAAGCGGCTGCGCGACCAGATGGGCGAGCACGACGCGGTGATCGAGCTGACCGAGGGCGCGAAGGAGCTGCTCGTCGAGAAGGGCTACGACCCGACCATGGGCGCGAGGCCCCTGCGCCGCGCGATCCAGCGCTTCATCGAGGACCCGCTCGCCGACTTCGTCCTCGGCCGCGAGCTCGGCCCGGGCGCCACGATCCTGGTCGACCGCAAGAACGACGACGAGGTCGACATCACGGTCATCCCGGCCGAGATCACGCCCGAGAAGGTCACGGTTCCGCCGGAGGAGCCGATCGACAGCTCCGGCGACGGCGAAGAGCCCGAGCCCGAGTAACTCTCGCGCGCGGTGCCTTCGCGCCTCTACGACCGGCCGATCGGGGCCGCGCTGGCGGGCGCGCTGGCGATCTCCTTCTCGGGGATCCTTTTCCGCGCCGCCCACGTCTCGCCCTCGACCGGTGCCTTCTACCGCTGCGCGCTGGCGCTGCCGGTGCTCTTGCCGCTCTCCTGGCTCGAGGACCGGCGCTTCGGGCCGCGCCCGCTCAGGCAGCGCGCCCTCGCCGCGCTGGCCGGCGTCTTCTTCGCGATCGACCTGGTCGCCTGGCACGAGGGGATCGAGCAGGTCGGCGCCGGGCTCGCGACCGTGCTCGGCAACCTGCAGGTCGTGTTCGTCGGCCTGCTCGCCTGGCTGATCCTGGGCGAGCGGCCGTCGAACCGCTCGCTGGCCGCGATCCCGGTCGCCCTGTTCGGCGTGCTGCTGATCTCGGGCGTGTTCGAGAGCGGCGCCTACGGCAACAACCCCGGGCTCGGCGTCGCGTACGGGATCCTGACCGCGCTCGCCTACTCGGGCTTCCTGCTCGTGCTCCGCGCGAGCAACGCCGACTGGCGGCGCCCGGCGGGGCCGCTCTTCGACGCGACGCTGGTCTCGGCGCTGGCCACGATCCCGATCGGGCTTGCGATCGGCGACCTCGACTGGACGCCCGGCTGGCCTGCGTGGGGCTACCTGCTGCTGCTCGCGTGGAGCTCACAGGCGCTCGGCTGGCTGCTGATCTCGATCTCGCTGCCTCGCCTGCCGGCTGCGATCACCTCCGTGCTCTTGACGTTCCAGCCCGTGCTGACGGTGCTGTTCGCCTGGGCGATCCTCGACGAGTCGCCTTCGCCGCTCCAGCTCGGCGGGGTCGCGCTCGTGCTCGCCGGCCTGCTGATCGTCACCTTGGGGAACCGGCCGCGGCGGACGGCGGCCGAGCCGGCCTACGCAGGCGTCACGCAATAGGCACAGTCGGCGTCCGCGACCGCCCGTAGTCTGGGCCGGGTGGCGAAGGCTGCGACCCAGTTCGCGTGCACCGACTGCGGCTACTCGGCCGGGCGTTGGTTCGGCAAGTGCCCGCGGTGCGGCGAGTTCGGCACGCTCGTCGAAGACGTTCCGCCCGATGCGCGTGCGACCGGGCCGCAGGCGACGCTCCGCCTAGTCGACGTCAAGGCCGAGGAGGCCGACCGCATTCCGACCGGCGTCCCGGAGCTCGACCGCGTGCTCGGCGGCGGGCTCGTGCCGGCCTCGCTCGTGCTCGTCGGCGGGGAGCCCGGAGTTGGCAAGTCGACCCTGCTGCTGAGCGCGCTCGCGGCGATCTCCAAGAAGCGCCGAGCCGTGCTCGTCACCGGCGAGGAGTCGTCGGCACAGGTGAAGCTCCGCGCCGCGCGGCTCGGCGGCGCCGAGAACGTCGAGATCCTCGCCGCGACCGAGCTCGACGTCGTCTGCGCAACCTTGGAGCAGGAGCGGCCGGCTGTCTGTGTGATCGACTCCGTGCAGACGCTGTACTCGTCGGAGCTCGGCTCGGCGCCGGGATCGGTCGGCCAGGTGCGCGAAGCCGCGGGCCGCCTGCTGCGCGTGGCCAAGGAGAACGGCGTCGCCACGATCCTGGTCGGCCATGTGACCAAGGACGGCGCGGTCGCGGGACCGCGCGTGCTCGAGCATCTTGTCGACTGCGTCCTCCAGTTCGAGGGCGACCGCTATCACGAGCACCGCGTCCTCCGCGCGTCCAAGAACCGTTTCGGCTCGACGAACGAGCTCGCGGTCTTCGAGATGACGGGAACCGGCCTCGTCGGCGTGCCGGAGCCGTCGGAGCTCTTCGGTCGCACGGTCGAGGGCGAGATCGGCGCCGCCGTCGGCTGCGTGCTCGAGGGCTCACGGCCGCTGCTGCTCGAGATCCAGGCGCTCGTCGCGCCGACCGACCTGGCGATGCCGCGCCGCGTCGGCACCGGCGTCGACCCGAAGCGCCTCGCGATGATCGTCGCGGTGCTCTCGCGGCACGCGCGGATCGCGCTCGGCCAGGCCGACATCTTCGTCAACGTGGCCGGCGGTGTCCGCATCGACGAGCCCGGCGCCGACCTTGCGATCGCGCTCGCGATCGTCTCCGCGGCCAAGGGCGCGCCGATCAAGCCCAAGGTCGCCGCGTTCGGTGAGGTGGGCCTCACCGGACGGCTCCGGCCGGCTACCCAGTCCGAGCGCAGGCTCGAGGAATGCGCCAAGCTCGGCCTCACCGCCGCGATCGCCCCGGCCGGCACGCCAGAGCGTGGCAAACTGCACGTGCTGGAAGCCGAGACGCTGAGCCAGGCTGCAAAGGCGGGGATCGATGCAGAGGGAGCCGAGCCACGATAGGACCGACCCGCGGATCCCGCCTCCGCTAGGGATCGTCCGCCAGCCCACTCAGGACGATCCGCGCCTCGACGCCAAAATCCTCGCCGCCGTCGGCCGGATTGCGCCTGGGACAGCGCTGCGATCGGCGATCGACGACATCATCCGCTCGCGCGAGGGCGCGCTGATCGTGATCGGCGAGCCGAACGAGCTCGCCTTCCTATTTAGCGGCGGGATCAAGCTCGAGGTGCCGTTCACGCCGCAGCTGCTCTACGAGGTGGCGAAGATGGATGGCGCGATCATCGTCAACGCCGCCTGCACGAAGCTCGCCTACGCGAACGTGCAGCTGATGCCCGACCCGACGATCGCGTCGAACGAGACGGGCACGCGGCACCGCACCGCCGAGCGCGTGGCGAGGCAGACCGAGGCGCTCGTGATCTCGATCTCGCAGCAGCGCGAGACGGTGACGGTCTTCGTCGGCCAGAGCCGCTACCAGCTCCAGCCGATCGCCGACGTGCTCGCCAAGACGAACCAGGCGCTGGCGACGCTCGAGACCTATCGCGCGCGGCTCGAGCAGGTGCTGACCCGGCTGACCGCGCTCGAGTTCCAGAACGCGGTCATGCTCGACGACGTGCTCGTCGTCCTGCAGCGGGCCGAGCTGACGACGCGCATGGCCGAGGAGGTTGAGCGGGCCTGCGTCGAGCTCGGCGAGGAGGGGCGGCTGATCCGGATGCAGCTCGAGGAGCTCGTCGCCGACGTGCCCGACGAGAAGGCGGCGCTCGTCTACGACTACCACGCCGAGGGCGGCGCGGCCCGGACGCAGGAAGGCCTCGAGGCGCTCGCCGGGCTGCCCTACAACCAGCTGCTCGAGTTCGAGCTGCTCGCCGTGCTCGGCTACCCGGCGAGCGTCAACCCGCTCGACCACTCGGTCTCGCCACGCGGCTACCGCGTCCTCTCGCACATCCCGCGGCTCCCAGACGGCGTGGTCAAGCGCGTGGTCGCGAGCCTGGACGGGCTGGACGGGATCGTGCGAGCCTCGCAGCGCGAACTGGAGGCGGTCGAGGGTGTCGGCTCGGTCCGCGCCCGCGAGATCAGGGAGGGCCTGCGCCGGCTCCAGGAGCACAACCTGGTCGACCGCTACCTCCAAATTTAGCCCTGAGCGGGGATTTTCCCGAAAAAGGGGCCGTTTCCAGCGATTTTTGCTAGACTATGAGGGCTTGCCGGCGGAAGCGTCACCCGCCGGCTTCGTTGCGGATAAGCCAACTTCGAACGGGGAGGCACGGCGTTGTACAAGGTCGGCGACAAGGTGGTGTACCCACACCACGGCGCAGGAACGGTCGTCAAGAAGGAAACGCGCGAGGTGCTGGGAGAGAAGCGCGAGTACCTGACGATCAAGATTCTTCACAACGACATGACGGTGAACGTCCCAGCCGACAATGCCGACCGAGTCGGGCTGCGGAAGGTGATCGACGAACAGATGGTTTCGAAGGTGCTGAAGGCGCTGACGGGCAGCGGCACGACGATGCCGAAGAACTGGAACCGCCGCTTCAAGCACAACCGCGACAAGATGAAGACCGGCGACATCTTCGAGCTCGCCGAGGTGGTGCGGAACCTCTCGCTCCGCGACCACGAGAAGGGCCTCTCCACGGGCGAGAAGCAGATGTTCGTGAAGGCGAAGAAGATCCTCGCCTCCGAGCTGATGTACGCCAAGGAGATGGACGAGGACGAAGCGGCCGAGTGGCTCGACGGCGTCCTCGCGCGCGGCGGCAAGAAGAAGAAGCCGACCGCCAAGGTCGCCGCTACCGCCTAAGCTCAGTTCGTGTCGGTCTGGGCGGTTCTCGCTGCGGCAGGCCGCGGCGAGCGGCTCGGCTCCGACCGGCCGAAGGCATTCGCGCGCCTCGGCGGCCGTCCGCTGCTCGCCGAGTCGCTGGAGCGGCTCGAGGAGTCCGGCTGGATCGACGCGATCGTGATCGCCGCTCCGCCCGACTGGGAGGAGCCGTCGATCCTGGTCGCCGAGGAGATCGCCGCGACGAAGGTCAGCTCGGCCGTCACCGGCGGCGAGTCGCGCTCCGAGTCGGTGCGGCTCGCGCTCGAGGAGGTGCCGGAGGAGGCCGCAGTCGTGCTCGTCCACGACGTCGCACGGCCGCTGCTGCCCGAGGAAGTGATCGAGCGCGTGCTGGCGCCGCTGTCCGAAGGCTGGGACGGCGTCGTTCCGGCGGTGCCGCTCGCCGACACCGTCAAGCGCGTCGACGGCGACCGCGTGGTCGAGACGCTGCCGCGCGACGACCTCGTCGCGGTGCAGACACCGCAGGCATTCCTCGCCGACACATTGCGCCGGGCGGTGAGCGGCGACGTCTCGTCGGCCACCGACTGCGCGTCGCTCGTCGAGTCCCAGGGCGGCCGGATCAAGGTGGTCGAGGGCGACCCGCGGCTGTTGAAGGTGACCGACGCCGACGACCTGGCGCTCGTGGAAAGCTGGCTCGAATGAGAGTCGGGCTTGGAGTCGATGCGCACGCGCTGGTCGAGGGCGTGCCGCTCGTGCTCGGCGGGGTCGAAATCGACTCGCCGCGCGGGCTCGCGGGCCACTCCGACGGCGACGTGATCGCGCACGCGCTGATCGACGCGGTGCTCGGCGCGGCCGGGCTGGGCGACATCGGGTCGCTCTTCCCCTCGGGTGCGACGGAGTGGGAGGGCGCGTCGTCGATCGATCTGCTCTCACGCGCGTACGCGCAGGTGCGCGAGGCCGGCTTCGAGCTCGCGAACGCGGACTGCGTGCTCGTCGGCGAGGAGCCGAGGATCGCGCCGCTGCGGGAAACGATGCGAGCGAAGCTCGCCGAGGCGATGGGCGTCGAGCCCGGCCGGGTGAACGTGCGGGCGACGACCACCGACAAGCTCGGCTTCACCGGGCGCGGTGAAGGGCTGGCCGCGCTCGCGGTCGCGCTCGTCGAATGAAGATCGTCCAGGTCGACCCGGAGATCCGCCGCAGCGACGCATTCCGGCAGGTGCTGCGGCGCGCGTGGCCGGAGATCGTCATGCACGACGAAATCTCGAACGCCAACTGGGGCCGGCTCTACGAGGAGCGGCCGGAGTTCCAGTTCGCGCTGATCGATGAGGGTCGCATGCTGGCCGAGGGCAACTCGATCCCGGTCGCCGGGATGCCGGCCGCCTGGCGCGACGCGCTGCGCGACGGTTTCGACGCCGACGAGCCCGACCGGCTCTGCGCGATCGCGATTCTGATCGACCCTGACGTCCAACAGCGCGGCCTTTCGCGGACGATGCTCGAGCACATGCGCGGCCTCGCGCACGCCCGTGGCTGGGAGCTCGTAGCGCCGGTTCGCCCGACGCTCAAGCACCGCTATCCGCTGACGCCGATCGAGCGCTATGTCGAGTGGCGGGGCGAGGACGGACTGCTCTTCGACCCGTGGCTGCGCGCGCACGAGCGGCTCGGCGCGGAGCTCGTCGGGATCGCCCCGGACTCGCTCGTTTCCGAGGGCACGGTGGCCGAGCTCGAGGAGTGGTGCGGGCTCGAGTTCCCGGAGAGCGGGAGCTACGTGGTCGAAGGCGCGCTCGTCCCGGTCGAGATCGACCGCGAGCGGGACCGTGGCGTCTACCGCGAGCCGAACGTCTGGATGCGCCACCCCGGGCCCTAGAGAACCGAAGCGAGCCCTGCGCCGTACCACGGACCAATCCCGAGGAGAGGAGCAGCATGAGCCTCAAGAGGAGGTCCTTCCTGGCCGCAGTTCTCGTCGCGGCCGCAGTCTTCGTCACCGCCGCAGCCGCCGATCACGGCGGCCGGGGACGGGGTCACCATGAGCCGCTGCTGCAGCAGCGGCTGATCGGCAGCATCCTCAGCGACCAGCCAATCCACAACGTCACCCGCGGAGGCGTGCCGTGGGTCGGCAGGGGCACGGCGACACTCGAACGACATGGACGCTTCGAGGTTCGCATCCGCGGCCTGCTGGTCGCGGGGACGAACAACACGGGCCCGGTGACCACGGTTACGGTCTCGCTCTACTGCGCGCCCGATTCGAGCGTGGCGGTCTTCACGACTGCCTCGGTCCCGCTCTCGTCGCATGGCGACGCGCGGATCCGGCAGCACGTGACGGCTCCGTCACGGTGTCTGGCACCGGTCGTGCTGGTGCACCCGAACGGCGGCTCCGGCGCCTACATCATGGCGACCGGCTTCGCGAGCTAGGCAGGCAGACGGACGAGCTCGTCCTCGACCAGGACGAGCTCGTCCCGCTCCAACGCCCGGACGGCGTCGGCATCGAGCGAGGCGAGCGGGCGCGGCGACTCGGCCACCAGCCGCAGGGTCAGCGCCCGCCGTTGCCTGAACGAGCCCTCGAACGGGCCCTGCTTGCGCAGCGGCTCGAAGTGCTGCCCGCGCGAGGGGCAGGCCGACGCGAGCGGGCACTCGCCGCAGCGCGGCACCCGGGCGATGCAGACCGTCGCGCCGAGGTCCATGAGCGCCTGGGCGCAGGTGTGGTCGAACTCGTGGCCGGTGCGCTCCTGGACGCGGCGCACGTTCACGTCCACCGGCAGTACCGGCCGGCCGAGGGCGAAGCAGGCAACGGCGGCGGCGGTATAGGGCCCGACACCCGGCAGCTTGGTCAGGTCGTCGGGCCAGCCGCGCTCGGCGACGACACGTGCCGCCCGCTGCAGGCTGAGTGCGCGGCGGTTGTAACCGAGCCCCTGCCACTCGCGGATCACGTCGGCAGTGGCCGCGGAGGCGAGCGACTGCGCGGTGGGCCAGCGCTCGAGCCAGGCGAGCCAGCGCGGCGCGACGCGCGAGGCCTGCGTCTGCTGGAGCATCACCTCGGAGACGAGGATCGCGTATGGATCTCGCGTCTGCCGCCAGGGGAGCGGCCGTCGGTTCCGGTCGAACCACGTCAGGAGCAACCTCTGCACGCTGGCCAGCGTAAGCGCTTTGCCGGCTGCGGAAAAGCCACATCCCGGTTCAGCCTCCGCGCGGATGCCGCGGGAGCCCGGCCGGGGCGAAAGTTGAGGCGTGATGAGCGTTTCCGCGACGGAGCCGGTCTTCGATGAGCTGCATCCTCCGCTCGCGCGTGACGACGCCCTCCTCGAAGCAGATCGCTGTCTCGAGTGCGGCGGCCCGCACGCCCTCGCGCCGTGCATGGTCGCCTGCCCCGCGGGCGTCGACGTGGCGCGCTTCGTGGGTGCGATCGCAAACGACGACCCCGGGGCGGCGGCCGACACGATCCTCGCCGAGAACCTGCTCGGTTCGACGTGCGCGCGCGTTTGTCCGGCCGAGGTGCTGTGCGAGGGCGCCTGCGTGCTGGCCGAGGTCGGTCGCAAGCCGATCGCGATCGCGGCGCTCCAGCGCTACGCGACGGACTATGCGCTCGCGAACGGCGCCACGATCCGAGAGCCCGCCCCGTGGAACGGGCGAAGGGTTGCGGTTATCGGCGCCGGCCCCGCCGGGCTCGTCTGCGCCGGCGAGCTGTCCGCGCTCGGCTACGCCGTCACGGTCTTCGACGAGCGTGAAGAGACGGGAGGCCTCGTCCGGTACGCGATCGCGCCCTACCGGCAAGTGCGTGAGCCGCTGCCGGACGAAGCGGCCGCGTTGAGGAGAATCGGCGTCGAGTTCCGGCTCGGCTCGCACGTCGGCGCTGCCGAGCTGCGGGCGATCGTCGACGAGGCGGATGCCGTCTTCCTCGGCGTCGGGATGGGAGCCGACACCCAGGTCTCCTACCCAGGGGACGACCTGCCCGGGGTCTGGGAGTCGCTTCCCTTCATCGAGCGGATCAAGACCGGCGCGCCGCCGCAGATCGGGAACGACGCTGTGGTGGTCGGCGGTGGCAATACCGCGATCGACGTGGCACGTGAAGCCTTGCGGCTCGGCGCAACCACGACCACCGTCGTCTACCGCCGCAGCGAGGCGGAGATGCCCGCGTATCCGCACGAGGTGGCCGAGGCCCGCGCCGAGGGGATTCGCTTCCAGTTCCTCACCGATCCGGTCCGCATCGTCGGCTCCGAGCGCGTCGAGGCGGTCGTGTGCCGCCGGATGCGCCTCGGCGAGCCCGATGCGAGCGGGCGGCGCCGGCCCGAGCCGATCCCCGAGAGCGAGCTCACGCTCCGGGCCGACACGGTGGTCAAGGCGATCGGCCAGCAGCCCCGCCACGAGCTCGCCGACTGGATCTCCGATCTCGAGCTTGCACAGGATGGAACAGTCCGCGTCGACCCCGCGACCGGCCGAACGTCGAGCGCGAAGGTTTTTGCCGGCGGGGACGTGACCAACGGCGGCACGAGCGTGGTGGAAGCGGTGCGCGAGTCAAAGCGGGCGGCGCACGCGATCCACGAGTGGCTGCGATGAACGGCCTGACCGAGATCCGGTGGCACGCCCGCGCCGGGCAGGGCGCGAAGACGGCTTCGCAGATCCTTGCCCTGGCACTGCTGCGCTCCGGGAGGTTCGTGCAGGCGTTCCCCGAGTACGGGCCCGAGCGCCGCGGCGCACCGCTGCGCGCCTACACCCGCAGCGCCGACCGGCCGATCCGCCGGCACGACGCCGTCGAGCATCCGGACGTGGTCGTCGTGCTCGAACCGTCGCTCGCGGCCGAGGCGGCCGTGACCGAGGGCCTCGCTGAGAACGGTGTCGTGCTTGTCAACGCCGAGCGGGAACCGGTTGCGCTCGCGGGTGGCAACGTGGTCTGCGTCCCGGCGTCGCAACTGGCGAGCGAGCGGGGATCCGGGTTCGTGAACGTGACGATGCTCGGCGCGGTTGGCGCCGCGCTCGGTGAGCCGCCCCTGGAAGCCATCCAGGACGCGGCCGTCGAGGTGCTGGGCGGGAAGGTGGACGAGGGCGCCGTCCGCGACGCCGTCGAGGAGGGCTACCGGTGTCTGAGCTGAAGCCCTGGCGCGAGCTGCCGCACGCCGGCGTCGCCGACGCACTCACCGTCGTGCGGCCGGAGACCGGCGGCTGGCGGACGGGCCTGAGGCCGGAAGTCGAGCTCTCGAGTTGCGTCAACTGCCTGCTCTGCTGGATCTACTGCCCGGACTCGGCGGTGCGGCTGGACGGGACGACGTTCGACGGCTTCGATCTCGCTCACTGCAAGGGCTGCGAGATCTGCGCGGAGATCTGCCCGGTCGACGCGATCGCGATGGTGCCCGAGGAGCGGAGGCCGTGAGCGCCTCCACCCTCGAATTGCTGACCGGTGGCGAGGCGGTCGCGCACGCGATGCGGCAGATCGACCCAGACGTCGTCCCCGTCTACCCGATCACCCCGCAGACGCCAATCATCCAAGGCTTCGCCAAGTTCGCGGCGGACGGAAGGGCGCACGGCGAGCTCGTCGACGTCGAGTCGGAGCACTCAGCGATGAGCGCTGCGATCGGCTCGGCGCTCGCCGGCGCCCGCACGATGACCGCCACTTCGTCGCAGGGACTTGCCTTGATGGCGGAGGTCGTCTACATCGCTGCCGCAATGCGCGCCCCGGTCGTGATGGCGGTGGGAAACCGCGCCCTCTCCGGGCCGATCAACATCCACTGCGACCACTCCGACTCGATGCTGATCCGCGACTCGGGCGTCATCCAGCTCTTCGCCGAGAACGCGCAGGAGGCGTATGACCTGACCGTGGTCGCCACACGGCTGGCCGAGCACCCTGGGGTGCTGCTGCCGGTGCTCGTCTGCCTCGACGGGTTCACGATCACGCACTCCGCCGAGCCGGTCGAGCTGCTCGCCGACTCAGAGGTGACGAGCTTCGTCGGCGCGTATGAGATCCCATGTCCGCTGTTGGACACCGGCCGGCCGACGACGCAGGGGCCGTTCGCGATGCCGGACTACTACTTCGAGCTGCGCCGGCAGCAGATCGCCGCGCTCGAGGCAGCGCTCGAGGTGCTGCCGGAGCTCGCGCTCGAATTCGAGCGCCTTTCGGGCCGCGCCTACGGGCCGGTCGAGGGGTACCGGCTCGACGACGCGGAGCGGGTGCTCGTGGCGCTCGGCTCCTCGGCGGGGACGATCAAGGACGCGGTCGACGAGCTGCGCGACGAGGGCGAGCGCGTCGGGCTGCTGAAGCTCGTCTCCTTCCGGCCGTTCCCGGAGGCCATCGTGACCGAACTCCTGCAGGACGTCGAGTCGGTGGTCGTGCTCGACAGGGCGGCCTCGCCGGGTGGAGCGGCGCCGCTGCGGGCCGAGTTGGCCACGGTGCTGAGCGGCGCCGGGGTCCGGGTGGACGGCCACGTCTACGGCCTCGGTGGCCGCGACCTGCACCCGCAGGACGTGCGCGACGTCTTCGCCGGGCGCGCCGGCGCCTACGTCGGCCTGCGAGGTGAGCCGTGTCCCGCCTGAAGACCCTCGCCCGCCGCGAGCATGGCCTGCCGCCGCTGGCGGGCGGCCACTCGCTTTGCCAGGGCTGCGGAATTCCTTCGGTCGTCCGGACGGTGCTCGGCTCGTTCGACCGGCCGGTGGTGGTCGTCAACGCGACGGGCTGCCTGGAGGTCGCGACGACGCGGTTCCCGACGACAGCCTGGAACGTTCCCTGGATGCACGTCGCCTTCGAGAACGCGGCGGCGGTGGCCGGCGGAGTCGAGGCCGCGCAGCGGGCGCTCCGGCGTCGCAACGCCTTGCCGGAGGGCGAGGAGCCGGCGGTGGTCGTCTTTGCGGGCGACGGCGGCACGTACGACATCGGCCTACAGGCGCTGTCGGGCGCCCTCGAGCGCGGTCACCGCTTCCTGTTCGTCTGTTACGACAACGAGGCGTACATGAACACGGGCATCCAGCGGTCGGGCGCGACGCCGTTCGGAGCTTCGACCACGACCAGCCCCTCGGGCCGCGAGAGCCTCGGCAAGGCGCAGCAGCGCAAGGACATGACGGCGATCGCGATCGCGCACCACGTCCCCTACGTCGGGCAGGCCGCGGGCTCGCACTGGCAGGACCTGAGCGAGAAGGTCGAGCGCGCCGCCGCAGCAGACGGCCCGGCGTTCCTGAACGTACTGACGAACTGCCCGCTCGGCTGGGGGCACGAGCCGCGAATCGGCATCAGCCTGCTCGACGCTGCGGTCGAGAGCTGCTTCTGGCCGCTTTACGAGGTGGTCGACGGCCGTTACCGGCTGACCTACGAGCCCGAGCAGCTGCTGCCGATCGAAGAGTGGCTGCGGCCGCAGAAGCGGTTCGCCCATCTGTTCCGCCCCGGCAACGAAGCGCTGCTCCAGGAGATCCAACAGCGGGTCGAGACCGAGTGGCAGGCACTGCGCCGCCGCTGCGAGGCGGGAGTGCCGGCATGAACGGGCCGCTGGAGACCGGCGTCAAGCTCGTCGAAAATCCTGTTCGCATTCTGCGCCAAGGAGGTCCGATGTCCACGACCACACACCAACCGGCAGACGCATTGATCGCGGCGCTCAAGCGGGAGCATGTCGCGTACGAGCTCTTTCCGCACCGGCACAGCGAGACGGCAATGGCCGAGGCGGAGGCGTTGAATTCCGATCCGCATCAGGTCGTGAAGACGCTGATCCTCTCCACGCCGGCCGGTTACGTCCGTGCCGTGCTGGAGGCCGTGGACCGACTCGACCTCGGCAAGGCGCGAAACGTGCTGGGCACGCAAGAGGTCACGCTGGCGAGCGAAGTTGAGCTGGTCGGCGCGTATCCCGAGTTCGAGCTCGGCGCGGTGCCGCCGGTCGGCGGCGCTCACGACCGCGTCCTCGTCGACCAGCGCGTGCTCGACAACACGTTCATCCTGCTCGACGCGGGGACGCACGGCGAGTCCGTCCGTTTGCGTACGGGTGACCTGCTGTCGCTCGCCTCCGCCGAGGTCGCCGATCTCGCGCTGGACAGCCGTGACGGAGATTGAGGACACCGTCGGCTTCGCGGTTCGCGACCCGGACGGCCGGGTCATCGGCCTCGTCGAGGCACCACTTTACGGCACAGGCCCCGACCGGCCGGATGCCCTGGCGATGCGGTCGGGTCGGTTCGTGCACCATCACTTCGTCGTCCCGGCCGACGCGATCGCCGACGTCGACACGGAGGACCACCTGATCGACCTTCTCCTAGACCGGAAGCGCCTGCTGCGATTCCTGTAGCCGGTCCACGACCCTTCCCGTAGCGTTCGGGTCGTATGTGCTTCGACCTCGATTCCTCGCCGCCGATCCCGGTCATCTCCGGCGCGGCGGTCTCGCACGACGACCTCGTGCTTGAGGCGCGCGACGGGAACCGCTTCGCCGCCTTTCTGGCCACTCCCGAGGAGCCCTCGGCGAAGGGCGTCGTGATCCTGCCGGACGTGCGCGGCCTCTACCGCTTCTACGAGGAACTGGCCCTGCGCTTCGCCGAACGCGGCTACCCGGCGCTCGCATTCGACTACTTCGGCCGCACGGCCGGAACGGAGAAGCGCGGCGACGACTTCGAGTACAGGCCGCACGTGGAGGCCGTCACGCCGGAGCAGATCCAGGCCGACGTCGCCGCTGCCGTTGAGCACGTGCGCTCGCTGCGCGTCGAGTCGGTCTTCACCGTCGGCTTCTGCATGGGCGGCCGCCAATCCTGGCTCGCTGCCGCGTCCGGGCACGGTCTCGCCGGCGCGGTCGGGTTCTACGGCCGGCCTGGCGCCGCGGCTGACGGCTCGTCCGGCCCCGTGCAGCTCGTCTCGAAGATGGACGCACCGATCCTCGCCCTCCAGGCCGGCGCCGACCAGAACATCACGCCCGCCGACAACGAGGCGTTCGAGCAGGCGCTCTCGGAAGCGGGGGTCGAGCACGAGCTCGTCGTGTACGAGGGCGCGCCGCACAGCTTCTTCGACCGCAAGCAGGACGAGTTCGCAGGCGCTTCCGAGGACGCCTGGAACCGGACGCTCGAGCTGATCGAGCGACACGGCCAGTGATCAGGGAGGCGCGGCCGGACGAGGCGGCGGCGCTGGCGGCGATCCAGCGGGATGCCTCGCTCGCAGGCTACGCGCACATCTTCCCCCCGGAGCTCTACCCGTACCCGACCGACGTGGTCGCCCAGCGCTGGGAGGACTTCCTCGCCGACGGCGACGTGGCCGTGCTCGTGGCCGAGGAGGATGGTGCCGCCGCGGGCGTCGCCGCCTGCCGCACCGAATGGCTCGACAGCCTCTACGTGCTGCCGCAGTGGTGGAACCGGAGCGTCGGCCGAGCGCTGCACGACGAGGTGCTCGCGCGCCAGCGCGCCGGCGGCTGCACGCGCTGTCACCTCTGGGTGCTCGAGCACAACGACCGTGCGCGGCGCTTCTATGAGCGTCTCGGCTGGGTCGAGAACGGCAGCTCGCGGGTCGTTCCGTTCCCGCCGAAGCCGATCGACGTCGGCTACTCGATCGCGCTCTAGACGACGTAGGGATTGGGCAGGGCGATCCAGAGCACGACCGCCTCGTCCGTCTCGGACGGATTCCGCCAGGTGTGTGGGTCGCGCGGCGAGTAGCTGAGCGTGTCGCCTTCCTCGAGCTCGTGCAGCTCGTCGCCGACCTGTAGCTCGAGAGAGCCGCTGAGCACGTAGACCAGCTCGACGTCGGCGGGGAGCGTGTAGAGCTCCTCGCCGGCGCTCCCGCCCGGCGGGATATGCGACTCGGTGACGTGGAAGCGACGCTCGTCGCCCGGGCTGAGCAGCAGGTGCTCGGCGTTGCCGAGCGCCAGCGAGCGGCGCGCCTGGTCGTCGCGGCGGATCAGCCTGCCCGCGGGCACGTCGTCGATCAGACTGCCCACGCGCAGGCCGAGCACCGCGCAGATGCGGTAGAGCGAGGACAGGGAGGCGGAGGTCAGGTCGCGCTCGAGCTGGCTGATGAAGCCGGCGGTCAGGCCGCTCCGCGCGGCGACTTCGCTCATCGTCAGCCCGACCTCCAGCCGCCGTGCGCGGAGTCGCGCGCCGACCCGAATCTCGCCTGTGTCAACGCTGCTCATCGGTTAAGTGTAGGCATATTGATTTTAGTAGTGCTAAAGTCAGCCTCATGTCGCGGCGCATCCTGCTCACGATTCTCGCCGGGGCAGTGGTCGTCGCTGCCGGGGCGAGCGGCCCGGCGCATCCCGCGTCTCCGACCGCAGCGGACGACGTGCGCCTGCTCATGGAGCGAATCCGGACCGCTCACCCCGATCCCTTCCACGCAACGCCCGAGCCGGCCTTCCAGGCCGCGGCGGACGAGCTCGCCGCTCGCGCGGACGGCCTCACGGAGGACCAGCTCCTGGTCGAGCTGATGCGCTTCAGCTGCCTGCTCGGCGAGCGCGACGGCCACTCCGGCATCTTCCCGCTCGACTCGCAGCACCAGCGCGTGCTGCACCTGTTCCCGCTCTACCTCTACAAGTTCAGCGACGGCCTCTTCGTCGTCGCCGCGCCCGGGCGGGAGTCGCTGGTCGGCTCGAAAGTGCTCGCGCTCGACGGCATCCCGACGGACGAGCTCGAGCGGCAAGTACGTCCGCTCGTGCCGCGTGACAACGAGGCGACCCGCGACGACCGCTTCATGAGCTTCCTGCTGACGGCCGAAGTGCTCCACGGCCTCGGGCTGCGAGCTGGGACCGGCCCGGCAGCGTTCACCCTCCAGCGCCCCGGCGCCCCGCCACAGCAGGTGACGGTCGCGCCGGTCACCGCCGCCGCCTATGTGCGACTGATGCAACCGCTCTTCCCGTCGTTCGTCTACGCGTTGCCGAAACGTCCGAAGCCGCTCTACCTGCGACGCCGCGGCGAGGACCACTACGTCACGACCGTCGACCGCGGCAGGGTCGTCTTCGTCGGCTACAACATGACGGTCGGCTCGACCTATCCAGAGGCGCAGCGCGTCCTGCGTCTCGCGCGGCAGCGGAAGGTACGGCGGGTGGTCGTCGACGTCCGGCTCAACCCCGGCGGCGACAACCACACCTATGCGCCACTGTTCTCCGCGCTGCGCTCCAAGGCCGTAAACCGGCCGGGAAGGCTCGCCGTGCTGATTTCCCGCAGCACCTTCTCGGCGGCGGCGAACTTCATCACCGACCTCGAGCGGCGCACGCGGGCCATCTTCGTCGGCGAGACCTCGGGCGGCGCCCCGAACCTCTACGGTGACGCAACGGGGATCGATCTACCCGTCGCGGGCGTGTATGTGAACATCGCGACGAGGTACTGGCAGAAGAGCTTCGCGGCGGACACGCGAGTCGGAATCGAGCCGAAGGTCCGAGTGCCGCTCAGCTCGACGGCGTTCTTCCGCGGCGGCGACCCGGTGCTGGCCGCGGCGCTCACCTATCGCAACGGTCGCTAGATTCCGCGCCATGAGGCGCACACGCTTCGCTCCCAGCCCGACCGGGTCGCTCCACGTCGGCAACGCGCTCAGCGCGGTCGCGGCGCGGTCGCTCGCCGACTGGCTGCTGCTGCGGATCGACGACACCGACCCGGCTCGCAACGTGCCCAGCGGCGAGGAGGAGCTGCTGCGCGACCTCGCGTGGCTCGGGCTCGATTGGGACGAAGGCCCGGTGCGCCAGAGCGAGCGGCGCGAGCGTCACCTCGAGGCCGGGGCGCCGCTCGGTGAGCGCTTCGACGGCGTGACGCTCGTGCGCGAGGACGGCTCGCCGACCTACCACCTGGCGAGTGTGGTGGACGACATCGACTTCGACATCACGCACGTCGTGCGCGGCAACGACCACCGCTCGAACGAGGAGCTGCACCGGCGGCTGTTCGAGGCCCTCGGGGCGACCCCACCGGAGTTCATTCACCACGGCCTGATCCTCGGCGAGGACGGCAAGAAGCTCTCTAAGCGCGCCGAGGGCGCGACCGTCGCGCAGCTGCGCGAGGCCGGGATCCCGGCGGAGGCCGTGCGTGCGTACCTGGAGGAGCTCGGGATCCCGCGTCACGACGTGCACTACGACCTGCCGCGGATCCGGCGGCTGGCGACCGACACCATCGGCGCGCTCTCCGACGAGGAGCTGACCGCCCGTGTCGGCGCGCCGCTCGAGCTCGCGCCGGCGCTCCGAGGTGCACGTGACCTGAACGAGGCGCGCGAGTTCGCGAGCCAGATCCTCGAGCCCGAGCCGGTCACGCTCCCCGAGGACGCGCGCCCCACCCTCGAGCGCTTTGCCCAGCTCGCCGGTGGGGAGCCGCGAGAGACGGTTCGCGAGCTGAAGGCCGTCGGCGGCGACCTGCGCGCCCTGCGTCTCGCCCTGACCGGCCGCTCGCGTGGGCCCGAGCTCTGGACGGTGCTGGCGGCACTGCCGCACGACGAGGTGCTACGCCGTATGGAGGCGGCGTTCCGGCGCTCAGACAGGCTCGAGCCGCGCCTCGACGCCGAGTTCTGAGAGCGCACCGTCGATCTCCTCAAGGTAGACGGGGTTCATCGGCCGGCTCCTTCTCGCGCCTGCGCCCGCCCGCCGTCCCCGGGGCGCGCCTCGATCAGGATGTACTGGTCGTCGTACTCGAGCTCGAGCACGAGCGGCTCGAAGCCGGTGGCACGAAAGAGCCGCGCGAGCGACCCCGGCGAGAAGTACGAGACGTGCTCGTAGCCGGTCTCGGTCGCGAGCCCGATGTCGACGAGGGCGACCGTCCAGTCCTCGCGCTCGCCTCGAGCACGCGTACCTGCCCATCCTTGAGCGAGACGGTCAGGTCGCCCTGTAGGGTCGAGTACTCGAGCATCCAGCGCTTGATGTAGTCGCTCTTGTAGCCGAGCGCAACCACGAACTCGTCGTAGCCGTAGTGGGCGTAGATCCGCATGATGTGCCAGAGGATCGGGCGCCCGCCGATCTCGACCATCGGCTTGGGCTTGATTTCCGTCTCCTCCTGGATGCGGCTCCCAAGCCGCCCGCGAGGATCGCCACCTTTACGGGGAGCTTTCCTTGATCCGCTCGACCAGGCGCGGCCCGAGCAGGCTCGCGCCTGCGAGCTTCCAGGCGGGGCTCTCGAGCAGTACTCGGGGATCGGCGCGAACCGCGGCCGAGAGCGCGCGGAAGGTCGGCCCCGGTTTTCGCTCGGGCAGCGTGAGGTTCCGCGCCAGCACGACGAGCTCGTGCCGCCTCGCCTGTCTGGCCAGACGCTGCAGCTTCTGAGGCTCTGCGATCCGGCCGTTGTGCGTGTCGAGGAAGCGCAGCTTGATGGTCATCAGGCGCGAGACGATCTCGATCCCCTGCACGTAGCCAGGCCCCTGGGGCGGACCGAACGCCGCCGAGTGGCTGCTGCTGTGGATGCGGTAGGCGCCGAGCGTCTCGTCCACGAAGGCGAACTCCCAGCCTGCGCCGGCCATGTGCAGCCACATTCCGAAGTCGATTGCCGGAAAGTCGTCGGCGCTCATCCCGTCCGCAGGTAGTGCCTCGCTGCGCATCAGTGCGGTGGAGGCACACACGCGGCAGGACCACTTCATCGACTCGGTGATGAATTCCTGCGCGCTCTCGACCTTGTCCTCCTCGATCCCGTACGTCCAGTTCGTGTGGGGTAGAAGCACGCTGCCGTTCTCGTCGATCACATCGAAGTCGGCATGCACGACGCCGGCGCGAGGCAGGCGGTCCAGCTCGGCGACCGAGCGCTCGAGGGCCCCCGGGTAGACGAGATCGTCGTCCGCCAAGATCAGTGCGTAGTCGGTCTCGATCCGTTGCAGGAACCAGTTGTGGTTGCCGAGCAGGCCGAGGTTCTCTGGCTGGCGCACGTACTCGAGCCGGGGGTCGTCGAACGAGGCGACGATCTCCGTCGTCGAGTCGTCCGAGGCGTTGTCCGAGACCACGAGCTTGAAGTCGTCGTAGGTCTGACCGAGCACGCTCTTGATCGCCTCCGGCAGCAGGCCTGCACGGTTGTACGTCGGGATGAAGACCGTGACGCGCGGCATCGGTCTCATTCTGTACGCACGTACGGTAGAAACGGTGTCAATGCGCATCTACGACACATCCACGCGGGGATTGCGGGAGCTGCCGCCGCCGCCGGGCCCGATCCGGATGTACTTTTGCGGGCCGACCGTCTACCAGCGCATCCACATCGGCAACGCGCGCCCGTTCGTGATCTCGCTGTGGCTGAAGCGGTGGCTCGAGCGCACGGGCTACGACGTGAAGCTGGCCGAGAACATCACCGACATCAACGACAAGATCTACGCGGCCGCCCCAGGCGCCAGCGCGAAGCTCGCGGCCGATGCGAGCGGCTGGTACGTCGAGGACACGGGCGGCCTCGGGCTCGGCCGGCCGGACGTCGAGCCGAAGGCGACCGAGTCGATCCCGGAGATCGTCGCGATGATCGAGCAGCTCGTCTCGTCGGGCCATGCCTACCCGGCCGGAGGCGACGTCTACTTCCGCGTCGCGAGCTTCCCGGACTACGGCAGGCTCTCGGGCCGCCACGGCGACGAGGAGGCGACGCGCAACCCGTCCGAGGAAGACGAGGAGGCGGCGCTGAAGGAGGATCCACGCGACTTCGCGCTCTGGAAGTCCCACAAGGAGGGCGAGGACACGTGGTGGGACTCGCCGTGGGGCCGCGGGCGGCCGGGCTGGCACATCGAGTGCTCGGCGATGGCGGAGGAGCACCTCGGGCCCGTGTTCGAGATCCACGGGGGCGGGCTCGACCTGATCTTCCCGCACCACGAGAACGAGGTCGCGCAGTCGCGCTCGCTGGGGCATCCGTTCGCGCAGCTCTGGATGCACAACGGGATCCTGCGGCTCGCCGGCGAGAAAATGTCGAAGTCGCTCGGCAACATCGTCTCGCTGCACGATGCGTTGGACCAGTGGGGACGAGAGACGCTGCTCGTCTACTTCCTTGGCGGTCACTGGCGCAAGCCGGTCGACTACTCGGACGAGGTGCTCGAGCAGGCGGCCGCCCAGGCGGAGAGCTTCCGCAACGTCTTTCGCGGCGAGTCGGCCGAAGGCGGCGACTGGGACGCTTTGGCGGCCGCGCTCGAGGACGACTTCAACACGCCCGAGGCGCTCGCCGTCATGCACGGCTGGCGCGACCACCATCTGCTGCGGCGCGGGCTCGAGATCTTCGGCCTCGAGTCGCTGGCCGAAGTTGCGGCGCCGCCAGTCGAGCTGGAGGAGCTCGCGCGCGCCCGGCTGGAGGCTCGCGCGCTGAAGGACTTCGAGACGAGCGATCGGCTGCGTGACGAGATCGAAGCGGCGGGCTGGATCGTGCGCGACGTGGACGCGGAGCCCGGCTTCCAGCTCGTGCCGAAGCGGTGACTTCGGAGCTCGTCTACGGGCGGCGCCCGGTGCGCGAGGCGTTGCGGGGCCAGCGCGAGGTGCGCGAGCTCTGGGCGACCGAGCGGGCGCTGAAGGCCGAGCCGTGGCTGCAGGAGGCCGGCGTTCGCCTCCACACGAAGGCGGAGCGCGAGCTGACCGCCGAGGCCGGTACGCAGGATCACCAGGGCGTGCTCGCGCGGGTCGAGCCGTACCGCTACGCCGACGCGCACGAGCTCGCGGCCGGCGCAGGCGCCGCTGCTGACCGTGCTCGACTCGGTCACCGACCCGCGCAATCTCGGCGCCGTGATCCGCAGCGCGGACGGCGCCGGCGCGGACGGCGTCGTCGTCCCGGAACACAACTCGGCGCGAGTCACGCCCGCGGTCGCGCGCGCCTCGGCGGGCGCGGTCGAGCACATGCCGGTCGCGGTGGTCAAGAACCTCGCCCGCTACCTCGGCGAGATCAAAGGTCCGCAGCTCTGGATCTGGGCGGCGGCCGGCGACGCGGAGACTTCGATGTGGGAGGCCGACCTCTCTGGCGGTGCCGTGTTCGTGCTCGGCGCGGAGGGCAAAGGGCTGCGGCCGCTCGTGCGGCGCACGTGCGACGACGCGGTCTCGATCCCGCTGCACGGGAAGGTCGAGTCGCTGAACGTCAGCGTCGCTGCGGCGCTGCTGCTCTACGAGGCAAGGCGTCAGCGTGGCTGAGCCGACGCTCTACCTGTTCGACGGCTACAACCTCCTGCATGCCGGGCCGTTCGACGATCCGCGCGAGCTCGTCGACCGGCTCGCCAGCTTCGTCGCGCTGAGCGGGGCGCGCGGCGTGGTCGTCTTCGACGGCGTGGGCGAGGAGCGCGTGCATGGCCCGCTCGAGGTGCGCTACGCCGAGCACGCCGACGCCCTGTTGGAGCGGCTCGCGGCCGAGCACCGCGGGCGCGAGTCGGTCTGCCTCGTCTCCTCGGACTCGGCGATCCGCGGCACCTCCGGGCAGGAGGTACAGAAGCGCAGCTCCCGAACATTCCTGGAAGAACTCGACGAGCCGAGTCACGAGGACCCGGGTAGATCGCAGCTACGAGATCGCGTGGACGAAGAGACGCGAAAACGCCTAGAGAAGCTCCGCAGAGGACAAGGGTCCGGTTAAGTCCGAAAAAGAGCAAGGTCTTGTAAACGTGTTGGGACCTTGCTATCTTGATCCTCAACCTCAGGGTGAGGCTTCTAGCTCACCGTCCTCGAACGAGGGGGAGCCGTGCCCGCTCGGACCGCGCAGACGATCCAGACGCCGCAGAAGCTGCAGCGAGAGCTCGCCGATCTCCAGCTCGTCATGCGAGCGCGCAACGGCGACCAGAAGGCACTCGACGAGCTGATCCGCCGCTATACCGGCTTCGTCCGGCTGAAGGCGAGCTCCTACTTCCTCGCCGGCGGCGACTCCGAGGATCTGATCCAGGAAGGTCTGATCGGCCTATACAAGGCGGTGCGCGACTTCAGCCCGGAGCTGTCGTCGTTCCGCAGCTTCGCCGAGCTCTGCGTGACGCGGCAGATCATCACCGCGATCAAGACGGCGACGCGTTTCAAGCACTCGCCGCTCAATTCGTACGTCTCGTTCAGCCACACCCCGGCCGGCCAGGAGTCGGAGGGCGACTGCACCCTGGGCGACGCGCTGCCCGGGCCGTCCGTGGACGACCCGTCGGTCTGCGTTATCTCGACCGAGGAGCTGCAGAGCCTCGTCTTCACGCTCGGCAGCGGGCTCTCGAAGCTCGAGGCCGATGCGCTCAAGCTCTACCTGGAGGGCGAGTCCTACGAGGACATGGCCGAGCGGCTCGGTTGCGACACGAAGACGATCGACAACGCGCTCCAGCGCGTGAAGCGCAAGGTGCTCGCGCACCAGCAGTCGCGGCGAGTGCTGCAGTAGATATCAATCTGATATCTTGATATCCGCGATGGCTCGACCGCGGAAGCAGACCGACGAGACGGCGCTCTTCGTGCGCATTCCTTCGGCGGAGGCCGCGAAGCTGCACCGCGCCGCCGACGCGCTCGGGGCGCCGAAGCGCGAGCTGATCACGCGGCTCGTGGCGCAGTACGTCGACCCGGATGACCCGACCATGCTTAGCGCCCTCGGCGGCGCGCGGGCGGAGTGGCCGGTCGGCCAGCACTCGTTCCGCCCGGCCTCGGAAATGGAGATCCTGACGCCGGCGCAGCTGGCCGGGCTGCTCCAGGTGGAGGAAGAGGTCGTGGTCGAGCTCGCCGAGAAGCAGGAGCTTCCGGGCCGCAAGGTGGGAGAGGAGTGGCGGTTCTCGCGCGAGGCGATCCTCGCGTGGCTCGCCGAAGAGGAATGAGGATCGGCCGGCTCGAGCGGGCGTGGGCCGCGGACGCGCTGCGGCCGGCAGTTGGCTGGAAGGTCTGGCGCGTCGCGGAGGGACGGCTCGTGAGCGTGCTGTACGGCGACCCGTGGCCGGTGGACGATCCGATCCGCGCGAGCTGTTTCCGGCACGAGCACGAGGCGCCGTCACCGTCCTGCGAGTGCGGCATCCACGCGGGCCGCGAGCTCGCCGCCTGGGAGCACTACCTGCACGTCGGCGCCGAGTCGCGTGTCTTCGGGCGCGTGCTGCTCTGGGGCGCGACGGTCGAGGGCACGCACGGCTGGCGTGCCGCCTGCGCGCGGCCGGTCGAGATCTTCGTGCCCTCCGCCGTCACCGAGCCGACCGAGGGGCTCGAGGCGTACGGCGTCCCGGTGCACGTGCTCGAGCCGGTCGAGACGGCGGTGCCGGTGTGACCCCGCTCGTGCCGATGGTGGTCGAGCAGACCTCTCGCGGCGAGCGCTCGTTCGACATCTACTCGCGGCTGCTCAAGGACCGGATCGTGATGGTCGGCTCCGCGATCGACGACCAAGTGGCGAACCTCGTCGTCGCACAGCTTCTGCATCTGGAGTCCGAGGACCCGGACAAGGACATCTCTGTCTACGTCAACTCCCCGGGCGGCGACGTCTACGCGGGCCTCGCGATCTACGACACCATGACCTTCGTCAAGCCCGACATCCGCACGATCTGCGTCGGGACGGCGATGTCGATGGGCTCGGTGCTGCTCGCAGCCGGCACGAAGGGCAAGCGGAGCGCGCTGCCGAACGCGAAGATCCTGATCCACCAGGTCTGGACCGGCCAGTTCGGCGGCCAGGCCTCCGACGTCGAGATCCGCGCGCGCGAGGTCCTCGACCTGAAGAAGCGCGTCGAGCAGATCCTCGCCGACCACAGCGGCCAGCCGCTCGAGCGGGTCGCCGCCGACACCGACCGCGACCACTTCATGACCGCGTCCGAGGCGCTCGAGTACGGCCTGATCGACGAGGTCCTCCAGGGTCGGCCGGCGCTAGGCTGAGCGCAGCGCCGGAGTAGCTCAGCTGGTCAGAGCAACGCCCTTGTAAGGCGTAGGTCGTGGGTTCGAATCCCACCTCCGGCTTGAAAAACCGCTCTCCCGTCCCTCGCGTACCGAACAGAGAACGACCAAAGGAGGGTGAGAGTGGGAGAGCTTTCCATCAACGTTCGGCGAGTGCTGCTTGCGCTGGCTCTCGTGCTCGGGGTGGCGATCGTGGCCGTTTCGCCGCTGCGGGCAGCCGAACGCACATCGTTCAGCATGGTGCCGCTGGTCTCCGACCAGCCGGGCGTCGCGCCGAACACCGATCCGAACCTCGTCAATGCCTGGGGACTGACCTCGAGCCCGACGAGCCCGTGGTGGGTGTCTGACAACGGCACCGACAAGTCGACGCTCTATCGCGGCTCCGACGGTATGCCGTTCCCGTTGGGCAACCCGCTCGTTGTGAACGTGCACAACGCGCCGACGGGCACCGTCTTCAATCCGACGGCCGGCTTTGTCTTGCCGACCGGGGGAAAGGCGCTGTTCCTCTTCGATACCGAGGAGGGGAAGGTGCTCGGCTGGAACGGGGGAACCAACGCGGTCGTGGTCGCGAACCTCGATGACGGTGCGATCTACAAGGGTCTCGCGATTGCGGACACCGTGGCCGGCCCGCGCCTCTATGCGGCCGACTTCCACAACGCCAAGGTAGACGTGTTCGACGGGAGCTTCGGCTTGGTGCCGGACAGCGGCTTCGTTGATCCGGCGCTGCCGAGCGGCTACGCGCCCTTCGGCATCCAGACGATCGGCGACCGCGTGTTCGTCACGTACGCGAAGCAGGACGCTGACGCCGAGGACGAGATCGCGGGCCAGGGCAAGGGCTTCGTCGACGCCTACGACCTTGCAGGCAATCTCGTCAGCCGAGTCGCCCAGCACGGTCAGCTCAACGCGCCGTGGGGCCTGACAATCGCGCCGGATAGCTTCGGGCGCTTCGCCGGCGACCTCCTGGTCGGGAACTTCGGCGACGGGCAGATCAACGCCTACGAGGAGCTCGGCAACGGCCACTTCGCGCACCGCGGCGAGCTCCGCGACGAGAGCGGCAAGTCGCTCTCGATCGACGGCCTCTGGGCGCTCGAAGTCGGCCAGGGCGGCAACAACGGGCCGGCGGGGACGCTGTTCTTCACCGCCGGGCCAGCCGGGGAGACGCACGGGCTCTTCGGCCAGCTCAACCCGAACTAGGGAGAGCAGGCGGCGCGCGCCCTAGCGGCGCGCGCCGCCCACCGCCGCGATCAGATCCGCCGCCCTCGTCGTCCCGGGCTGGGCCTGCAGGCGGCGCGACGCCTCTCCGAGTCGCGGGTGCTCGGCTGCCAGCAGCCCTTCGATCGCAGTGTGCAGCTCACGGTCCTCGAACTCGTAGGTCGCGAACCGCACCCCGAAGCCGACCTCTTCAACCCGTTGCGCGTTGTCGTGCTGGTCCCAGAAGAGCGGCAGCACGACCATCGGCTTGCCGAAGTGGATCGACTCGGTGACCGTGTTGTTGCCGCCGTGAGTGATCACGAGGTCGACCTGCGGCAGGATCGCCGGCTGCGGCAGGAACTCGGCGCCGGTCATGTTCGGCGCGAGCTCGATCGACTCGTGTTGCGGGCCCTTGCTGACGACGTAGCGGTGCGGCGTCTCGGCGAGCGCGGCGACGAGGCGGTTCATCAGCTCGACGTCGGCCGAGCCCAGGCTGCCGAGGCTGACGTATGCGAGCGCACCGTCGCCGGGCGGCGGCTCGAACGGCTCGTCCACCGAGCGCACGCAGGAGTCGAGCCGGTGCCAGCGCTCGCCGAGCGGCCGGGAGCGCTCGTAGTCGGCCTCGGCGGGGTAGAGGTAGAGGTTCAGCCACGGCGACTCGTGGACGAACTCGAGCTCCGGCAGCGGCGGCGCGCCGCGCTCCTCGCAGAAGCGCCGAGAACTCGCAGCTGCAGCGGTCTCGTGCAGCTCGCGGTAGCGCTCGCGGAACTCGTCCCAGCCGGCCCGGTCGCCACTCGGGTAGCCGGAGAAGACCGGCGGCAGCGCCGGGTCCTTCAGCTCGAGCGGGTTGCAGGAGACGATCCGCACCCACGGCCGGCCCGAGGCGAGCACGGCCGGGAAGCCGACCACGTTGTCCTGGACGATCACGTCCGGCTCGAGCTCGCCGAAGATCTCGGCCAGCCGCTCGTCCACGTAGCGAGCGCCGTCGACCAGCTCCTGCCAGACGGGGAGCACGAAGGTCTCGAGCTGGTCGATCGTCGGCTTGCGGAACTCGGGCGCGGTGTCGCGGACGAAGTCCTTCCAGAACTGGCCCGGAGCCTCCTCGACCTCGGGTGCGGGCTTGAGGCGCATCAGCGCCTCCTCGAAGCCCTGTGCCTCGAGCGTGCCGGCGAACGATTCCTCGACCACGAACACGACCCGCTCGCCGCGCTCGAGCAGAACGCGGCCGATCCCGACGCAGTTGTTCGTCGGGCCGAAGGCGCCCTCGGGGAAGAAGACGTAGGTGCTCAACCCAGGGCTTGCGCGAGGTCGGCCCAGAGCTCGTCCACGTCCTCGAGGCCGACGCTCAGGCGGAGCAGGCCCGGCGGCACGCGGTCGCCCTCCCAGCGCGTTCGCGACTCCAGCACCGACTCGACCCCGCCAAGGCTGGTGGCGTTCTCGATCGTCCGCAGCGAGGTCTCGACCTTGCGAGCGGCCTCGGCGTCTGCGACGTCGAACGAGAGCAGCCCGCCGAAACCCGGATAGCGGACGATCTCGACCGCTGGGTGGTCGCGCAGCCGCTCGGCAATCGCTGTCGCGCTCGCGGTGTGGCGCTCCATCCGCACCCGGAGCGTCTTCAGCGAGCGGGAGAGCAGCCAGCACGGGTCGGGCGCGGCGACGATCCCGGTGCGGCTGCGGAACTCGCGCAGGCGCTCGGCGTCCTCGGCCGAGCGGCAGGCAACCGCGCCCAGCAGCACGTCATCGTGGCCGCCGAGGTACTTCGTCGCGCTGTGGAGGGCGAAGTCCGCGCCGGCGTCGAGCGGGCGGAGGTAGACGGGTGTCGCCGCGGTCGAGTCGACCACCACCCGTGCCGGCGAGGCGACGGCGGCCTCGAGATCCGGCATGGTCAGGAAGGGGTTCGACGGCGCTTCGAGCCAGACGAGCTCCACGCCCTCGGGCGGTGGGCCGGTCTGGTCGAACTCCACGTGGCGCACGCCCCAGCGCTCCAGCGCGTCGAAGAGCACACCGGTGCCGTAGTAGCCGCCCTCGGCGAGCGCGATCGTCTGGCCCGGCTCCAGCAAGGCGAGCACCAGCGCCGTCGTCGCACCGGCGCCGGAGGGGAAGACGAGCGCCTCGCCGCCCTCCAGCTCCGCGAGCTTGGCCTCGGCCGCGAGCGCGTTCGGGTGGGCGTAGCGCTGGTAGTAGAGCTCGCCCGGCTCGCCTTCCCGGTAGGGCCAGATCGTCGCGCGGTCGAGCGGCTCCACGGCGAGGACTCTAGTTCCGAGTTGACGCCGACCGGGTCTTCTCCTAATCTCCACCAACTCCGTGGACAAACTCGACAGATAAGGAGCAAGAATGAGAGCCATTTTGATTGCTTTGCTCGGGGTCGCGCTCCTCGCGGGGTCCGCGACGGGCGCATCGCGGGGCGGATCGGTCGACCTGGTCGCCTACTCGACGCCCAAGGACGCGTACGGGAAGATCATCTCCGCCTTCCAGAAGACGCAGGCGGGGAACGGCACGAGCTTCAGCCAGTCCTACGGCGCGTCCGGCGACCAGGCGCGTGCCGTCGCGGCCGGCCAGAACGCGGATCTCGTCGCGCTCTCGCTGGCTCCGGACATCGACCTTCTCGCCGGCAAGGGCCTCGTCCCGAAGAACTGGGCTGCCAACCCGCATCGCGGGATCGTCTCCGACTCCGTCGTCGTCTTCGTCGTGCGCGACGGCAACCCGAAGCACATCAAGGGCTGGGGCGACCTGGTCAAGCCAGGCATCCAGGTGATCACGCCGAACCCATTCACGTCCGGCGGCGCGCGCTGGAACGTGATGGCCGCCTACGGCGCCCAGCGGCGCGCGGGCAAGACCGACAAGCAGGCGGTCGCCTACCTGTACAAGCTCTTCAAGCACGTCCCGGTGCAGCCGGACAGCGCCCGGGCCGCTCTCTCGATCTTCGCGCAGGGCAAGGGCGACGTCCTGCTCACCTACGAGAACGAGGCGATCTACGCCGAGCAGAAGGGCGTGCACACGGAGTACAAGACGCCGAAGGCGACGCTCCTGATCGAGACGCCGGTCGCGCTGACCACGAGCGGCCTGAAGAAGCCCGCCGCGAAGGCGTTCTACAAGTACCTCTGGTCGACCACGGCGCAGAAGGCGTTCGCGGCGCAGGGCTACCGCCCGGTCGTGAAGGCCGCGGCGAAGGGGTCGCACTTCTACTCGCCGCCCGGGCTCTTCACGATCTCCACGGCGAAGCTCGGGCTGAACGGCTGGGCGAAGGTGAACCAGCGCTTCTTCCACCCGCAGAAGGGGATCGTGGCCAAGATCGAGAGGTCGCTTGGCGGCTGACGCCGCAGTCGTCGCAGCGCCCGCGCGTTCACACGCGGCCCGCCCCGGCGGCCTCGCGCTGGGGCTTGCGACCGGCTACCTGAGTGTCGTCGTCCTGCTGCCGCTCGCCGCGCTCATCTGGGCCTCGCGCGCCCAGGGGCCGGCCGAGTTCTGGCACCAGGCGACAGCGCCCGAGTCGCTCGCCGCGCTGAAGCTGACGCTCGGGCTCGCCGCCGCCTGCGCCTTCGTCAACGCCGTCGCCGGCACGGCGATCGCGTGGGTGCTCGTCCGTGACCGCTTCCGGGGCAAAGGCCTAGTCGACGCGGTGATCGACCTGCCGTTCGCGCTGCCCACGATCGTCGCCGGGCTGACGCTGCTCGCGCTCTATGGGCCGGGCGGGCCGTTCGGGATCGACGTCGCCTTCACGCGCATCGGCATCCTGTTCGCGCTGCTGTTCGTGACACTGCCGTTCGTCGTCCGCGCGGTGCAGCCGGTGCTGCTCGAGCTCGACGGGGAGATGGAGCAGGCCGCGGCTTCGCTCGGCGCCGGCGCGTTCGAGGTCTTCCGGCGGATCGTCTTCCCGAACCTGCTGCCGGCGATCCTCTCCGGCGTCGCGCTCGCGTTCGCCCGGGCCGTGGGCGAGTTCGGAGCTGTCGTCCTGATCTCCGGGAACATCCCCTTCAAGACCGAGGTCTCGTCCGTCTACATCTTCGGGCAGCTGCAGTCCGGGAACACCTCCGGCGCGGCGGCCGTCTCGGTGGTGCTGCTCGTGATCTCGCTCGGCGTGCTGCTCGGGATCGGCGGCGTGCGCCGCTGGCGGACGAGGTACGACCGTGTCTAGATACTTGCTGCGGTTCGGCGCGCTCGGCTACCTAGCCTTGCTGCTGCTGGTGCCGGTCGGATTCGTCTTCTACCGCGCCTTCGAGCACGGCCTCGCGCACGCGTGGGCCGCGGTCACGACGCCCGAGGCGATCCACGCGCTCGAGCTGACTCTGCTGGTCGCGGCGATCGCCGTGCCGGCCAACACCGTCTTCGGGATCGTGATGGCGCTCGCGCTCGTGCGCGGACGCTTCGCCGGGCGCGGCCTGCTGAACGCCGCCGTCGACCTGCCGCTCGCGCTCTCGCCCGTGATCGTCGGACTGGCGCTCGTACTGCTCTACGGGCGCGGCGGCTGGCTCGGCGGCCTCGCCGGCCATGGCCTGAAGATCCTGTTCGCGGTCCCGGGGATGGTGCTCGCGACGATGTTCGTCTCGCTGCCGTTCGTCGTGCGCGAGGTCGTGCCCGTGCTGCGCGAGATCGGCACCGAGCAGGAGCAGGCCGCCGAGACGCTCGGCGCGCATCCGTTCCAGGTCTTCCGCCGGATCACGCTGCCGGCGATCCGCTGGGCCGTCGCCTACGGCGTCGTACTCACGACCGCGAGAGCGATCGGCGAGTTCGGCGCAGTCAGCGCGGTCTCCGGGAACATCGAGGGCAAGACCCAGACGCTGCCGCTCTACGTCAAGGCCCAGGTCGACGGCTTCGACACCTCCGGCGCCTACGCGTCCTCGGTCGTGCTCGCGCTGATCGCGATCGCCACGGTCGTGTCCCTCCGCGTCATCCAACCCAGGGAGCACTAGATGGGCATCGCAGTCGTCGACGTGAGCAAGCACTTCAACGGCTTCACCGCGCTGCACGACGTCTCGGTCGCGATCCCCGAGGGCTCGCTGACGGCGCTGCTCGGCCCGAGCGGCAGCGGCAAGTCCACGCTGCTGCGGGTGATCGCCGGGCTCGAGGAGCCGGACTCGGGCCAGGTGCTGATCGGCGACCAGGACGTGACCGACACGCCCGCGCGCACCCGTGGTGTCGGGATGGTCTTCCAGCACTACGCGGCCTTCAAGCACATGACCGTCTACGACAACGTCGCCTTCGGCCTTGCGATCCGGAGACGGCCGCGCGCGGAGATCTCGAAGCGGGTGCACGAGCTGCTCGAGCTCGTCCAGCTCGAAGGGCTCGCGAAGCGCTATCCCGCGCAGCTCTCGGGCGGGCAGCGCCAGCGGATGGCGCTCGCCCGCGCGCTCGCGGTCGAGCCGAGCGTGCTCCTGCTCGACGAGCCGTTTGGCGCGCTCGACGCGCGGGTCCGCCAGGAGCTCCGCGCCTGGCTGCGGCGACTCCACGACGAGGTCCACGTGACGACGATCATCGTCACCCACGACCAGGAGGAGGCGATGGAGGTCGCCGGCCAGATCGTCGTGCTGAACGAGGGCCGGGTAGAGCAGGTGGGCTCGCCCCGCGAGCTCTACGAGCAGCCGGCGAACGAGTTCGTGATGAGCTTCGTCGGCCCTGTCAACCGGCTCGGCGACACGTTCGTCCGGCCGCACGACGTTGAGCTCTTGCTCGAGCCGTACGGCGACGGGTCGTCTGAGGCGATGGTCGAGCGCGTCGTCCACCTCGGTTTCGAGGTGCGGGTCGAGCTCGTCCGCGAGGACGGCCAGCACCTGACCGCGCAGCTGACCCAGGAGCAGGCGGAGCTGCTGGAGCTCGAACGCGGGCAGATCGTCTACGTCCGGCCGAGCCGCGAGACGACGTTCAGTGCGGCTGCCAGGCGTCCGGATCGGCAGCGATCCGGCTGACCTCGTCCGGCAGCCGGCCGCCTGCCACGTCGGCGAGCGTGACGGTCTCCAGCACCGCCCGCAGGTTGCCGCGCACGGCGATCCAGACGTCGCGCAGCGGCTCGGCCACTCCCGGGTACTCGACCTGCTCGGGCCGCTCGCCGCGCACGTTCGCGATCGGGCCCTCGACGGCGCGGATCACGTCCGCCAGCGAGATCTCGGCCGGCTCCCTCGCCAGCCAGTAGCCGCCCTCGGCGCCGCGCTGGCTTTGCACGAGGCCGGCGTGCTTCAGGTCGAGCAGGATGTTCTCGAGGAACTTCAGCGGGATCTTCTGAGCAGTGGCGATGTGGTCGCCCTTGACCGGCCCCTCGCCTGCGGCCGCCGCGAGCTCGGTGCCCGCGCGGACGGCGTAGTCGACCTTGGCGGAGACTCGCATTCAGGCGAAATCTAGCCGGGGCTAGATCTCGCCCTTGGCCGGTGTCGTCCGCTTCTTGGGAGCGGCGGCCTTCCTGGGCCTGCGACGCTCGGGCTTCCCTGGGCTCTGGCGCCCGCTCGCGGGGTCTGGCATGACGCGGTTCTTGCCGGCTCGCTTGGCTGCGTAGAGCGCCTCGTCGGCAACCGCGACGAGCTCGTCCGCGGCGGTGAGCTCGTCCTTCAGCGCCACGCCGAAGCTGGCCGTCACCTGCAGCGTCTTGCCTGCGGGTAGCTCGACCGACGTCGTCTCGAGCGCGAGCCGCAGGCGCTCCGCGAGCTTGAGCGCGCCGGGGAGGTCGGTCTCGGGGAGGATGAGCGCGAACTCCTCGCCGCCGTACCGGCCGGCGAGGTCGACCTGGCGGACACCGCCAAGCAGCACCTCGCCGACCGCACGCAGGACCGCGTCGCCGGCCTGGTGGCCATGGGTGTCGTTGACCTGCTTGAAGTCGTCGAGGTCGAGGAGCACGAACGCGAGCGAGTCGCCGACGCGGTCCGCGCGGCGCCACTCCAGCACGAGCTCCTCGTCGAGCGTGCGCCGGTTCGCCAGGCCAGTGAGGCTGTCGGTCGTGGCCTGCGAGGCCACTCGCCGGAAGTCGCCGAGGAGGCGCATGATCGGTCCGGCGAACAGGAACGCGACCAGGATCAGCAGCGAGAACGATCCCAGCGCCGCGTAGCGCACTCGGGCCTGGTAGGGAGCGACGTTCGCGTCGATCACGTGCTTGGGTCGGAGAGCGATCAGGCGGGTGCCGTTCGCATCGGGCACTAGCGCCGGCAGTCCGCGGTAGTCGACACCGCCCAGCCGTACGATTCTGCCCTTCGTCGTGAACACGCCACCGCCGAGCACCCGGCCTCGCTTCGCGAGGACGAGCCTGTCTCCGCGCCCGTGCGGCGCGTCGCGGGTGAGGCTCGCCGACATGCCGGGGCCGAGCGGGACGCTCGCGACGATCTTCGCCGCGCGGACACCGTTGACCGTGAGCCAGATCGCGCGCTGGACGCCCGGCCCGGGATTGACGCCAGCGACCCGCTCCGAGCCGAGGTAGATCGCCAGTCCGGGAGTGCGCCCGGCCACCCGGCGCAGAGTCGCGCTGTCGCGGGTGATGACTGCGCGCTGGACGACCGGCGACCCCGCGAGGTCGTGGGCCGTCGTGGAAGCGTTGTCACCGAGGCGGCCCAGCTCGCGCAGCCCGTTCTGAAGCTGATCGCCCAGCGCGGAATCCGCCCGGGCCTGCTCGTTGCGCAGCGCGTTTGCCTGCAGGATCCGGACGGTCGAGAAGATCGGGATCGCGCCGACGATCAGGACGCCGATCAAGAGCTGGATCGCGGAGCGCCGCGTGACCGGAGGTTTCGTCTGCCGCCGGCGGCGGGGAGCCGCATGCTGCTGTTCGGCGGCCGCAGGGGTGGCCGCAGAGCTCATCGGTGTCTTATCGGCCTCGTAACCGGCTCACTTGAGCCGTTCCGGGCTCAGAAGTTCGAGTCCGGGTGCCCCGACTCGGTGGCCGAGCCCTGCAGCGTCCACCAGACCATGTCCTTGGCCGAAGGATCGCGGGAGGGGGTGCCCGACACCGTGCCCAGCACGATCGTCACGGTGCTGCCGTTGAGAGTCATCTGGGAGCCCGTGAAGAGCGTCGTGCCCCCGCAGTAGTCGCCGTTCAGCTGGATCAGCCCGAGCCCGGTGAGGATCGAAGCGCCGGACGCGTCGCGGACGGTCAGCACGTCGTCGTTGCTGTTGTCGTCGAAGCGGATCGTGACCGCGGTCGCCGAGCCGTCCCAGCCGGCCAGGATCAGGTCGGGGTTGACCGTGCCCGCGTACGTGAACGTGACCGTGTCACCTGTCTCGGGGCGGCCGGCCTGGCCGCTGCCGTTGACCGCGTCCACCTCGGCGGGCGCCGGCAGCGTGGTCGGCGGAGGCGGAGGTGGCGGAGGCGGGGGCGGAGGCACCGGCGGGGGCGGTGGAGGCGGCGGAGGGGGTGGTGGCGGTGGCGGGGGCGGAGGCACCGGCGGTGGAGGCGGAGGAGGCGGAGGCGGGGGCGGGGGCGGAGACACCGGCGGAGGAGGCGGAGGAGGCGGAGGAGGCGGAGGCGGCGGAGGCGCGGGCGGGACGGGCGCCGGCGGAAGCGGGGTCGATGGAGCCGGCGGCGGGGGCGGAGGCGCCGGAGGTGGCGCGTCCAGCGGGGAAGTCGACGGATCGAAGTCGCGGTCGTGCTGCGGCAGCGGGTTATGGACGTTGCGGGCGGCGCCTGGCTTGTGCTCGCCGTTGCGGCGGCGCTGGGCAACGTAGACGGTGGTCCGCTGGCGGATCAGCTCCAGGCGCACCTCGCGCACGATCTTCGGGTCGACCACCGCGGCAGCCACGGTGCCCGCTGACGGGCCGCGCTTGTCTCCTCCCGAGCCGGGTGACCCACTGGTCGCCGCCGCTCCGAAGAGGAAGTCGCGCATCGGGCCGCCACCGCCCGCGGTGCCCGAGACTTCGGCGAGGATCGGCAACCCGATCGTCAGCCAGAGACCCAGCACGAGCGGCAGAGCGATCGCAAGCGGGGCGAGCCGGGACCGCGGCACGAGCACGGCGCGAGGCGCCGGTAGCCGACCGGCCCGATCAGGGGGTGTTCGCCGCAGTCTGGTCGTTCATAAGCCGCAGTACCGCTCACGTACTTAAGGCGCTCCGACCTGAATTGAGTCCCCCGGCCAGGGGATCCGGGCGGCACCCGTTCGGGGGAGGCGGTACATTCGCCGCCGTGGCAACCGAGGCCGAATCGACCGAGGCGAAGCTCCGCCGGCTCCAGGAGCTGCGCGAGCAGGCGCGCCATGCCGGCAGCGAGAAAGCCGTCGAGCGGCAGCGCTCGCAGGGCAAGCTGCTGGCGCGCGAGCGGGCGGAGAAGCTGCTCGACCCGGGCTCGTTCGTCGAGCTCGACCGCTACGTCCGCCACCGCGAGGCCGAGTTCGGGATGCGAGAGCGGCGGCCCTACGGGGACGCGGTCGTCACCGGCTACGGGACGATCTTCGGCCGGCGTGTCTTCGTCTTCTCGCAGGACTTCACCGTCTTCGGCGGCTCGCTGAGCGAGGTCTTCGCCGAGAAGATCTGCAAGGTGATGGACCTGGCGGCGAAGTTCGGCTGCCCGGTGATCGGGATCAACGACTCGGGCGGCGCGCGCATCCAGGAGGGCGTCGTCTCGCTCGCCGGCTACGCAGAGATCTTCTGGCGCAACGTCCAGTGCTCGGGCGTGATACCGCAGATCAGCCTGATCATGGGGCCGTGCGCGGGCGGCGCCGTCTACTCGCCCGCGATCACCGACTTCGTGCTGATGGTCGAGGGCAGCTCGTACATGTTCATCACCGGCCCCGACGTGGTGAAGACGGTGACAGGCGAAGAGGTGAGCTTCGAAGAGCTCGGCGGCGCGGCCACCCACGCGTCGAAGTCGGGGGTCGCGCAGTTCATCTCGCCGAACGAGGAGGCGGCGCTCGAGGACGCGCGCTACCTGCTCTCGTTCCTGCCGCAGAACAACGTCGACCCGCCGCCTTACTCCGAGCCTTCGGACCCCGCCGGCCGCGAGGACGCCGAGCTCGACTCGCTGATCCCGGACGACCCGGCGAAGCCGTACGACATGAAGGACGTCGTGCGACGCGTGGTCGACGACGGCGAGTTCATGGAGGTGCACGAGCGCTGGGCCGAGAACTTGATCTGCGGCTTCGCGCGGCTGAACGGGCACGTCGTCGGCGTGGTCGGCAACCAGCCCAAGGCACTCGCGGGCGTGCTCGACATCGACTCGTCGGTGAAGGGTGCCCGCTTCGTCAGGACCTGCGATGCCTTCAACATCCCGCTCGTCACGTTCGTCGACGTGCCCGGGTTCCTGCCGGGAACGGCGCAGGAGTGGGGCGGGATCATCCGCCACGGCGCGAAGCTGCTCTACGCGTACGCCGAGGCGACGGTGCCGAAGCTCGCGGTGATCACGCGCAAGGCCTACGGCGGGGCCTACGACGTGATGAGCTCGAAGCACATCGGCGCAGACTTCAACTTCGCCTGGCCGACCGCCGAGGTCGCCGTGATGGGGCCGGAGGGCGCGGTCAACATCGTCTTCCGCGGCGAGCTCGAGGAAGCCGACGACGCGAAGGCGCGGCGGGCCGAGCTGATCGAGGACTACCGCGACCGGTTCGCGAACCCGTACGTCGCCGCCGAGCGCGGCTACGTGGACGAGGTGATCGAGCCGCGCCGCACGCGGCCCGTGCTCGCCGACGCGCTAGAGACCGCGCTGACCAAGCGCGAGCGCCGCCCGCCGCGGAAGCACGGGAACATCCCGCTCTAGACGACGCCTACGAGGCGACGGCGGCGACGCGGAGCGGCTCTTCGCTCACGGCCAGCTCGTCGGCCAGGGCATCGACGATCTCCGGGTCGAACTGGGTGCCGGCGCAGCGTCTGAGCTCGGCAACCGCCTGGTCTGCGAGTACACGCCGCCGGTAGACCCGCTCCGACGTCATGGCGTCGTAGGCGTCCGCGACGAAGATGATCCGTGCCCCGAGCGGGATCTGGTCGCCGGGCAGCCCGTCCGGGTAGCCGCTCCCGTCCCAGCGCTCGTGGTGATGAAGCACCCACTCGGCGACCGGATCCACGCCCAGGCTCTCGAGCATCCGGAACCCGATCTGCGGATGGCGCTCGAGCACCATCCGCTCCGGCTCCGTCAGCGGGCCTGGCTTGCGCAGGATCTCCTCAGGAATAGCGAGCTTGCCGAGATCGTGCAGGCTGGCCGCAAGCCGTGTCAGCTCGACCTCCTCGTCGGGAAGCCCCAGGCGCCGGGCCGTGCGCGCGGCGAGCTCGGCGACGCGCTGCGAGTGGCTGCCGGTGTAGACGTCGCGCGCGTCGACGGCGCGGGCGAGGCTCGCCGCTGCCCGGAAGCGCGCAGCCCGGTCCGGCCCGCTCGCGAGCCGCTTCAGCTCGGCGAGCTCGATCACGTCCGGCCGGTAGGCGCGGACCCGGTTCTTGCCGTACTCCTTGGCCCAGTAGAGCGCGCTGTCGGCCAGGCGGACCAGTTCGTCGCGGTCGCCTGCGTGGGCCGGCGAGGTCGCGACGCCCACGCTGACGGTGACCGAGCCGATCTGCTCGAGCTTCAGCGCGGCGATCCGCTCGACGACCGACATCGCCGCGGTGAGCGCGCTGTTCTCGTCATAGCCGGGCAGGAGCAGCGCGAACTCGTCGCCGCCGAGCCGGAACGCCTCGCCGGTCTGACGCAGTCGCGTGGCGAGCCGCGAGAGCACGCGGTCGCCGGCGGGGTGGCCGAAGCGGTCGTTGATCCGCTTGAAGTCGTCGACGTCGACGAGGCAAAGAGTGAGCGGGAGACCCTTCTCCTGAGCGTGCCGTAGTTCCTTCTCGAGCCGTTCGTGGAAATGCCGGTGGTTGCCGAGGCCCGTGAGCGGGTCGGTGAGGGCGAGCCGCATTGCGCGCAGCGCGCCGACGATCGCGCGCTGGTAGAGCTGGATCGCGAGCAGCGGCCCCACGAGGGCGACCGAGAGGAATGGCGAGCGCTCCCACAGCACCACGAGCATCAGCGCCGCGGAGGCCATCAGCGAGAAGGGCACAACCGTGACGCGGATGTTCGTCTTCGCCAGCGAGAACAGCGAGCGGCGCGCGCTGACCGCCACGACGGCGGTGATCAGCAGCAGGTTGACCGTGTACTGGGCCGAGGCCGCTGCGCCCACGCGGGCGAGCACGCCGCTCGCGCCGTCGGGGCTCAGGGGCGCCGACACAGCGCCCGCGGCGGTCGCCGCGAGCGCCACGACCGAAACGTTGTAGGCGACGCGCATCGCCGGCCGCCGCTCCAGCAACTGCGTGATCGCGGGCGGGACGCAGACGACGATCAGGCCTGCGGCCCAACCGAAGAGCACGATCGAGGCGACGCCGAAGACGAATGAGAGCGAGACGCCCCCGGTGTCGATCCCCTCGACCGGGACGGGAAAGCGGTCGGCCAGGGTCGAGGCGCTGAGCAGCGCCGCGAGCCCGAGGATCGTCGCGGTCTGGTGAGGCGTGACCGCGAACGAAACCGCAGCGGCGCACGCGACAACGAAACCGGCGATGCAGACCGGGATGATGACTGCAAGGACTCGCGTCGGCGGCAGGACGCGGCGTGTCATTACGCGCTTACCAGTAGAGGTTGTAGGTGAGTTCCTCGGCCAGGCCACCGAGCGCGATCAAGACCAGCGCAAGGACGGCGACCAGGGCGACGACTCGTGGGCTCCAGTGCAGCAACTTCAACCTCCCCAGGGTGCTAGCAGGACGACGACAAGTCTCGATGCTCGTCCCTGTCGTCACATCACCCGGAAGGGTGATCTCCATTTGGGTCAGTTCGCCTCTAGCGGGAGGCGATCAGGCCGGCTTCGGCGAGCGGCCGGCGGGCCCAGGCGAACTGCTGCCGGTACCAGCCGGTGAGCGGCGTCACGGCGACGCCCTGGCCGGAGGAGTGGATCATCCAGCCGCCGCCGAGGTAGACCCCAGTGTGGCCGATCGAGGCCGGCTTGGAGCGCGGGCCGGAAGGGCCGAAGAAGAGGACGTCGCCGGGAGCGAGCTTGGCGAAGCCGATCCGCTTCGCGGGCCCGACCTCGCCGCTCATCTGGTAGGTGGTGCGTCCCTTCAGCGTCGAGGCGAGCGCGGCTCCGCCGGGATAGGCCTGCAGCTTGTAGACGCGCCAGACGAAGCCCGAGCAGTCGAAGCCGCCGTGCGCCTGGATGCCGAACGGCGACTCCGCCTTCTCGCTCGTGCCGCCCCAGACGTAGGGGAAGCCGACGAAGCGAACAGCCGTGTTCAGCACGCGCGTCTGCCAGGCGCCGAGCTGCGGGAGCTCGAACGTGGCTGCCGCGTCTTCGATGAACTGTGTCTCCCAACCCTTGAAGCGCAGGATCTTGGCGACGGAGTAGGCGGTCTCCGCGCGCGTGACGGGATCGGTGGGCAGCAGCTCGAGATCGTCGTAGGCTGCCGGGTGGTTCGTTCGCAGCCCGAGCAGCCGCGCGACCGTCTCGGTGCCGAAGCGGGAGGGAATCGCGAGCCCGGCCGCCTGGGCGCCGGCAGTGAAGGTGGCGGCCGCGTCGGAGAGGTCGAGTGCGCGGACGAGGCGCGCGTCGAGCTGGGTGACGGTGACCGGAGCGCCGGGGGTGACGACAGTGCCGGCCGAATGCTTGGTCAGCCCCGCGACGACCGTGGCGAGCTCGCTCTGCGTCAGCGTGTCGTCGGCGCGGAAGGCAGCGACCGTCTTGGCCATCAGGCCGTGCTGCACGACGTAGCGGATCTCGGGCTGGGCCCAGGAGACCGTGGCGCGGCTGGACTTCGAGGTGTGCCCGCCGCCGTCGCCGATTCGCCCGGCAAAGGCCGAGGGAGTGGCGAGGAGCGCGCAGCAGCCGAGGATGGTGAGGAGGCGGCTCATCCACGGTTCGTATCGTCCGGCCGCCGCCGCAGCTTTAGTCTGCGGGCGTGGAGGTTCGGATCACGCCCGAGCCGGAGGAGCGCGACGCCGTGCTGGCGGCCGTCGAGGCGCTGCTCGCGCGCGATTCGCTGCCGCCCGCCTACCGCAGCGGGTGGCGCCTACGCGGCGTGCTCGAGAACGTCGGCGAGGACGAGGATCAGGACGACACGGGCCTGCCGCGCAGCAGCCCGGGCGCGACGCGCGCATAGTCGAGCCCGGAAAGCCACGTCAGCGCGAGCGACACGAGCAACGCCCACCACGCCACGTCCTTGTCCCACGCGCCGGCCGCCGCGAACCCGCCGATCGCGGCCGCGGTCGCCTGCGACCACGTCTTCAGTTTCCCGAGGTCGCGCGCCTGCATGACTACGCCGCGCTCGAGAGCGGCCAGCCGCAGGCCGGAGACGAGGAACTCCCGCGCCACGATCAGCGCGACCATCCAGCCGGGGAAGATGCCGTCGTCGACCAGCAGGATCAGGAAGGTCAGCACGAGCACCTTGTCCGCGACCGGGTCGAGCAGCGAGCCGAGCGGCGAGGAGTAGCCGTACCGGCGCGCAACGCGGCCGTCGAACCAGTCCGTCGTCATCGCCGCGATGAAGACGCCGGTCGCCCACCAGTAGTGGTCGTCGAAGCTCGCGACGAACAGGACGATCACGACTGGCACCGCCAGGATGCGCACGAGCGTCAACTGGTCCGCGAGCGTCATGCGCAGGGAGAATACGCGCGCGATGCCCGTCTTCTCGAAAGTCCTCGTGGCGAACCGCGGCGAGATCGCCGTCCGGGTCTTCCGGACCCTGCGCGAGCTCGGGATCGGGACGGTGGCCGTCTACTCGGAGGTCGATCGCGGCTCCTTGCACGTCCAGGTCGCCGACGAGGCCTATCTCGTCGGGCCTGGGCCGGCTGCGCAGAGCTACCTCGACCAGGAGCGGCTGCTCGAGGTCGCGCGGCAGGCGGGAGCGGAGGCGGTGCATCCGGGCTATGGCTTCCTGGCCGAGAACGCCGGCTTCGCCCGAGCGGTCACCGGCGCCGGGCTCGTGTGGATCGGCCCGCCGCCCGAGGCGATCGACGTGATGGGCTCGAAGACCGCTGCCCGCGAGCGCATGGCCGCGGCGGGCGTTCCCGTGGTTCCGGGGACGACCGAGCCGGTCGCCTCCGCCCAAGAGGTGCTGCGGCTCGGCGACGAGCTCGGCTGGCCGCTCGCGATCAAGGCGGCGGCGGGCGGCGGCGGCAAGGGCTTGAAGGTCGTGCAGGGCCCCGACGAGGCGGAGCGCGCGTTCGAGTCGGCCCAGCGCGAGGGGCAGGCGTACTTCTCCGATTCCACCGTCTACGTCGAGCGCTATCTCGTCGACCCGCGCCACGTCGAGGTGCAGGTGCTGGCCGACGGCCACGGGAACGTGATCCACCTCGGCGAGCGCGACTGCACGATCCAGCGCCGCCACCAGAAGCTCGTCGAGGAGACGCCCTCGCCGGCGGTGAACGAAGAGCTGCGTGAGCGGATCGGCGGGATCGCCGTCGAGGCCGCGCGTGCGGTCGGCTACCGCAGCGCGGGGACGATCGAAGGCCTGTTGTCGCAGGAGGGCGAGTACTTCTTCCTCGAGATGAACACCCGCATCCAGGTCGAGCACACCGTCACCGAGGTGGTGACCGGCCTCGACCTGATCCGCGAGCAGGTGCTGATCGCGGCCGGGGAGCCCCTCTGGCTGCGCCAGGAGGACGTCCGCCTGACCGGGCACGCGCTCGAGTGCCGAATCAACGCCGAGGATCCTTCGAATGGCTTCCTGCCGAGCCCGGGGAGGATCACGAGCTACCGGGAGCCGGGCGGGCCTGGCGTCCGCGTCGACTCCGGTGTCGTCGCCGGCTCACAGGTGCCCGACCTGTACGACCCGCTCGTGGCCAAGCTGATCGTCCACGGCGTCGACCGCGAGCACGCCAGGCGGCGGATGCTGCGCGCGCTCGGCGAGTACGAGATCGGCGGGATCACGACGCTGCTCGGCTTCCACCAGGCGCTGCTCGAGCAGCCGTGCTTCGTCGAAGGCGCAACGTGCCACGGTGTCGTCGAGTCGGAGGAGCTGGCCGAGCGCGCGCAGGACCTCTCCCAGCGGCAGGCGACCGCTCCGGCCGCCCTGGACGGAGCGGCGACCCGCGGCCATCACCTGACACTCGAGCTGGACGGCCGCCGCTACGAAGTCGAGGCGCTCGTCCCCGAACCGCCGTACGCCGAGCTCGCGCGCCGGCGCCGCGAGCGTGTGGCGGGCGGCGGGCACACCGGCGCCAAGGACGCGGTCGTCACGCCGATGCAGGGCACGGTGCTGGCCGTCGAGGTCGCGGAGGGCGATGAGGTCGCAGCGGGCCAGGTGATCTGCATCGTCGAGGCGATGAAGATGGAGAACGAGATCACCGCCCACCGCGCCGGCGTTGTCACCCAACTCGCGGTCGAGCCCGGCCAGGCCGTGGGCAACGGGCAGGTGGTCTGCGTGGTAGTCGACGCCAGCTAGAGTCCGGCGCCGGTGGACCTCTACGAGTACCAGGGCAAAGAGCTCTTCGCGCGCTTCGGGATTCCGACCTCGAAGGGCCGGGTCGCGGCGACTCCGCAGGAGGCTCGCGAGGCCGGGGAGGAGATCGGCGGCCAGGTCGTCGTCAAAGCGCAGGTGCTGACCGGCGGCCGCGGCAAGGCGGGCGGCATCAAGCTCGCCGACGACCCCGACGACGCAGAGCGCAAGGCCGAGGAGATCCTCGGGCTCGACATCAACGGCCACGTCGTGCGCAAGCTCTGGATCGAGCAGGCCTCGGAGATCGCCAAGGAGTACTACCTCTCGGTCACCTTCGATCGCGGCACGAAGCAGTCGCTGTTCATGCTCACGACCGAGGGAGGGGTCGAGATCGAGGAGGTCGCCGAGAAGAACCCGGATGCGCTCGCGCGCCTGCACGTCGATCCGTTCGAGGGCTACCAGCCCTACCAGGCCCGGCGCCTGATCTACGGCGCGGGGATCGACGACCCGAACGAGCAGAAGCAGCTGCTCGACATCATCGGCAAGCTCTACCGCTGCTTCGTGGAGAGCGACGCGATGCTCTGCGAGATCAATCCGCTGATCGTCACGCCCGAGGGCGAGATCCGCGCGCTCGACTCCAAGTTCACCGTCGACGACAACGCCCTCTACAAGCACCCGGACATCGCCGAGATGCGCGATCTCGAGGCCTACCCGCCCGAGGAGCGCGCCGCCCGCGAGAAGGGTGTCACCTACGTGAAGCTCGACGGCGAGGTCGGGATCCTCGGCAACGGCGCGGGGCTTGTGATGTCGACCCTCGACGTGATCGCGCTCGCGGGCGGCCGGCCCGCGAACTTCTGCGACCTCGGCGGCGGCGGCGACGCGCAGGGCGTGGTCGACGCGCTCGAGGTGATCACGGCCGACCCGCAGGTGAAGTCCATCTTGTTCAACATCTTTGCCGGGATCACGCGCTGCGACGTGGTGGCGCGCGGGATCCTGCAGGCGCTCACGCAGATCGAGATCTCGCACCCGATCGTCGTGCGTTTCGACGGAACGAACGCCGCGGAGGGCCGTGAGATCCTGGCCGAGGCCGCGCCGCCGAACCTGCACGTCGAGGCGACGATGCTCGAGGCGGCCAAGCGCGCGGTGGAGCTGGCGGCATGAGCGCCTGGTCGGAGCGCGCCGAGGCTTACCGAGAGAGCCCTGGGCATCGAGAGGGCGCCGATCTCGACCTCGTGGTCGAGTGGTGCGAGCCGGCCGAAGGTGTCAAGGCGCTCGACGTCGCCACCGGCGGCGGTCACGTCGCGCGGCGGCTGCGCGAGCTCGGGGCCGAGGTGGTCACGCTCGACCCGTCGCCGGGGATGCGGGCGGACGTGCTGGCACCGGCCGAGCACATTCCCTTCGACGACGGCGCCTTCGACGTCGTCGTCACGCGCATCGCGCCGCACCACTTCGAGGACATCCGCGCCGCGGTGGCCGAGCTCGAGCGCGTCAGCAACAGGCTCGTGGTGATCGAAGACACGCTCTACTCGAGTGAGCGGCATGAGCAGGCGGAGAAGCTCCGCGACCCGACCCACGTGCGCAGCTACACCGAGGACGAGTGGCGCGAGCTTCTGACCGAGGCCGGGCTCGAGGTCGAGCAGGTCGAGTGCTTCGAGAAGGAGCATCCGCTCGCGGACTGGCTCGCCCGCACGGGCTGCGCGGGCGCCGAGGCCGAACGCGTGCGCGAGCTGCTGGCCGACCGCATGAACGACGACGGCACGGCCTGGACGGACACGAAGATCGTCATCCGGGCGCGAAGGAAGTCGCAGAGCTAGTGGCGATCATCGTCGACAAGGGCACGCGGCTGGTCGTGCAGGGCGCGACGGGGCGCGAGGGCTCGTTCCACACCCTGCGCAACCGCTCCTACGGCACGAACGTCGTCGCCGGCGTCACGCCCGGCAAGGGCGGCACCGACCTCGAGGGGATCCCGATCTTCGACACCGTCGCCGACGCCGTGGACGAGACCGGCGCGAACACCACCATGGTCTTCGTGCCGGCCCGCTTCGCCGCCGACGCGATCTACGAGGCCGTCGACGCCGGGATCGGCACCGTGATCTGCATCGCCGAGGGCCTGCCCGCGCACGAGATGCTGCGGGTCTACAACTACATCCGGCCGAGAGAGATCACGATGCTCGGCCCGAACTGCCCGGGCGCGCTCTCGCCGGGAAAGGCCAACGTCGGGATCATCCCGGCCGAGATCTTCCAGGACGGCCCGATCGGCGTCGTCTCGCGCTCGGGGACGCTCACCTACCAGATCGGCCACGAGCTGACCCAGCGCGGGCTCGGCAATTCGACCATCGTCGGGATCGGGGGCGACCCGGTCGTCGGGTCCTCCTTCATCGACGTCCTGGCGCGCTTCCAGGCCGACGTCGAGACCGAGGTGATCGTGATGGTCGGCGAGATCGGCGGCGACGAGGAGGAGAAGGCGGCCGCGTTCATCGAGGCCGAGGTGACCAAGCCGGTCGTCGCGTACATCGCCGGCTTCACGGCGCCGCCCGGCAAGACGATGGGCCACGCGGGCGCGATCATCTCCGGCTCCTCCGGGACGGCCCAGGCGAAGAAGGACGCGCTCGAGGCGCGCGGCGTGCGGGTCGGGACGACGCCGACCGAGGTCGCGGAGCTCGCGGCCGAGATCGCCGGCGCGCGGGCTTAGTTGGCGAAAGGATGGCACTGACGGCGATCCTCCGCAGCCTGAAGGTCAAGGCGAGAACTTCGTCTTCGGCCGACAGCTGTAGGAGTTCGCGAGGGCCTCGGCCGGCCGCCCCGGCCGGGGTCCTCTACCGAATCCGGATCGCCGCGCAGCCGAGCGGGCTGTGGTTGCCCGCGGCGTCTCTCGCGCGCACGCAGTAGCGGTAGGTGCCGCGCTTCGCCAAGCTGAACCCGACCCAGTAGGCGACCGCGTCGTCGGTCGTCCGCAGCGCCCGCGTGAACGTCTTCAGCAGCTTCGTCTTGTGGTAGACGAGTACCCGCTCCGAGGTGTGGCCGCTGTCGTCCTCCACGCGGTAGCGCAGGTGGAGCGCCTTCCGGTGGCGGCCGCTCACCGCGTAGACGTGCACGACCGGGGCCGTCGTGTCCTTCACCGCGGTCGCCGGCGGAGGCGGTTGCGGAGGCGATGCCGGAGGCGGTGGCGGGGGCGCCGCTGGCACTGCCGTCGAGAGTGCCTTCTGGACGTCGATGCGGCCGTAGCCGTAGTGCGCCTCCCAGGTGCAGCCCGCGCACGTGCCGTACGGGTCCGCGCCGTACGTGCCCGCGCCGACCTTGTCGGAGGCCAGCGCGAGGATCTGGCGCACCTCAGCGACCGAGGCCTCCGGGTGCAGGCTCCGGATCAGGCCGACGAGCCCGGTCACGTACGGGGACGCCATCGACGTCCCGCTCATGTCCGCGTACTGGTTGCCCGGATAGGTCGAGAGCACGTTGACGCCGGGAGCGGAGACGAAGACGTCCGGGTTGCCATAGTTCGAGAAGCTCGCCGGCTGGTCGCTCGAGTCGGTTGCAGCGACGCCGATCGCGCCCGGGCAGGCGGCGGGCCACGTCGGCGTCGAGACAGGCGTGCCGGGCGGGTTGCCGTTGCCCGCAGCAGCCACGACCGACGCGCCGTAGGAGTTCATCGCCAGCTCGACCGCGTTGCAGAGCGTGAACGGGTACGGGCCGCCGGTCGCGCCGAGCGAGAGGTTGATCACCTTTGCCCCGTGTGAGGCTGCCCAGGCGATCCCGTTCGCGATGTCGGAGTCGTAGGCGCCCAGGCTCGCGTCCGTCGAGAAGACACGCACGACGATCAGCGGCGAGGCGAAAGAGAGGCCTGAGATTCCGAGCCCGTTGTCGGTCGTCGCGGCGGCGATGCCCGAGACGTGAGTGCCGTGGCCGTCGTCGTCGGTCGGGACGCCCTGAGTGCAGGCGCCGTTGAGGCAGGTCGCGCTCAGACCCGAGACGTTGCCGAGATCCGGGTGCGTCGCGTCGACCCCGGTATCGACGATCCCGACCGGTACCGACGGGCTCGGGGAGAACGTGCCGGGGAAGACGGACCAGCCGCCGAGGGCGGAGATCGCGTCGAGGGCCCACTGCGAGCTGTAGCCGGGGTCGCTCGGCGGGCTGAGGTCGAGCAAGTGGAGGACGCGGTTCGGCTCGGCGTAGAGCACGTCCGGGCGCGCGCGGTAGCGCGTGAGCGCATCGGAGACGCTGTCGCCAGGCTGCGGATCGACCACCTTGACGCCGCCGACGGTCGTGCCGGTGACATCGTCTCCGAGTGCCGCGACCTTCGCGCCGGAGCCTTCCGTCGAGGCGAACTTGACGAGAATCGTGCTGTCGGCGAGCGCGGCGGCAGGCCCAGCGCAAGCAAGCGCAGCGAAGGCGACGAGGAGCGCGAACCGCCGGATCACGATTCATTTCTCGGCAGGACCGGCCTCGTCCTTCACCCCCAATTGTCAGTGGGGCGGCGCGGCCGGGGCTGCCCCTACACTGGCGCCGTGGACGCGATCTCGTTCGCACGCGGAATCCCGTCGCCGGAGTGCCTGCCTGTGGCGGAGCTCGCCGACTGCGCCAAGAGCGCGATCGAGCGCGACGGGAACGTGGTGCTCTCGTACGGCAGCACGCTCGGCTACGGGCCGCTGCGTGAGTGGCTGGCCGAGCGGCACTCGGTCGAGCCCGGCCGTGTGCTGGTGACCAACGGCTCGCTGCAGGCGTTCCACTTCGTGCTGGAGGCGTTCAGCGGCCGCGGGCGCGTGCTGGTCGAGCGCCCGACCTACGACCGTCCGCGCAAGATCCTGGCCGCGACGGAGATCGAGCTCGGCGAGGTGCCTGTGGACGAGCAGGGCCTCGACGTGGACGAGCTGGAGCGCGAGCTCGACGGGCCGCCGGCCTCCTTCCTCTACACGATCCCGACCTTCCAGAACCCGACCGGCTCGACCCTCTCCGAGGAGCGCCGGCGCCGGCTCGCAGAGCTGGTGCGCGAACGAGAGCTGCCACTGCTGGAGGACGATCCCTATGGGCTCGTGCGCTTTGAGGGCGAGTCGCTGCCGTCGCTCTTCGAGCTCGAGGGGGGTGAGCGGGTGATGTATTCGTCGTCGTTCTCGAAGACGATCGCGCCCGGGCTGCGGGTCGGCTACGCGATCGTCCCGGCCTCGCTGACAGGGAAGCTCGAAGAGCTCGTCGCCTCGACCTACATCACGCCCGCGCTGCTCGCGCAGGCGACCGTGTACGAGTTTCTGCGCCGGGGCCTCTTCGAGCCGAACCTCGAGCGTGTCTGCGGGCTGCTCAAGGCCCGGCGCGACGCGATGGTCGACGCGCTCGAGCGCGAGCTCGCGGGGCGCGCGCGCTGGAACCGGCCCGAGGGCGGCTACTTCCTCTGGTTCGACCTGCCCGACGAGATCGACGCGTCCGAGCTGCTCGTGCGTGCGAGCGAGGCGGGCGTCACGTTCGTGCCCGGCGCCGACTTCGGCGGCCCGACATCGTCCGCGCGGCTCGCCTTCAGCTTCGTCTCGCCGGCGGAGATCGACGAGGGCGTGCGGCGGCTGGCCGCGCTACTGGCGCCGGCGGCTGCGCCGGTATAGCTGCGAGAGCAGCACGCCGAGCAACATCCCCAGCGCGACGCTGAGCAGGACCAGCCAGATCAGCGAGGTTCGCGCGGTGCCGAGCACGAAGTGGACGTGGACGTGCTTGTTGTTCTCGAGCACGAACGCGATCCCGTACGCGATCAGCAGGCCGAGGATGATGATCCGTAGGTAAAGGCGCGGCTGCCACTGGCGGCCGAACCCTTCCTCCGGCTCGGCGGGCTGCTCCTCCTCGGCCGCGGGCGGCGCCGCGGTCTGTTCCGGCTCGTCCTGCACGCCGCGGGAGTCTAGGCGGCAGAGCGATCGCCGAGCGGTGCCAGCGGTCGCGGCACCAGCCGGGGCTGTCGCGGCGGGACGAGCGAGCCGCGGCTGTGGAGCCTGAAGGTGGGGCACGGTTCAGCGAGCACGAGCGCACACAGCGAAGCCCGATGGAAATAGCAGTCCTCGCAAGTTGGTTTAGCCGCCTTGCTCATACCCCAGTTTGCTCCTCTTGGTCGCCTGCCCGAACACGGCGGGATCATAGGGGGCGGGACCAGCGAATCAAGACTTGCCTGTGGAGAAAACACTGCAATTTCCGGCGCTTTCAAACATGCCGAAATCTGCGTCTTCTTCCCGGATTCAGCGCAACGTTGCCAGCGCCCGCAACGCCTGTGGAAAGTTCTTCACAGGGATGATCCGCAGCCCGTCGGCATAGCGCCGGGCCTCGCGGGCGTTCTCGCCGGCCGGGACGAGGAAGGCGTCCACACCCGCGGCGCGCGCGCCGAACGTCTTTTGCTTCACACCGCCGATCGGGCCCACGGTTCCGTCCAGAGCGATCTCTCCGGTCGCCGCGATCTTGTGCCCGTGCGTGACGTTGCGGCCGAGCTCCTGGGCGATGTCGAGCGCGAAGGCGAGCCCGGCCGACGGGCCGCCGACGCCCCCGGCGTCGATCTTGATCTTGACCGGCAGCTTGACCGTCAGATTGTCGCGAGCAGAGACGCCGACGAGCGCCCGCTTCGGGTCCTGCGGGTCTGGGACGGTCTTGATCGCCACCGTCATCCGTTTGCCGTCGCGGACGAACGTGATCCGGACGACGTCGCCGGGCCGGTGCTTGGCCAGCAGCGCGCGCAGGTTGGCGACGGAAGAGACCTTGTGGCCGTCGGCCGCCACGATCACGTCGCTCGTGCGCAGAACCTTCGCCGCCGGCGCGCCCTTTTCGACGAGCACGATCGTCACGCCGCCGGTCGTGGCCTTGACCTTGTAGCCGAGGTGGTTGAGCGCGACGACGGCAGCGACCTTTTGCGACTCGGTCATGTCCTGGACGCCGATCTGCTGCTCGATCGCATTGCTGACCGGGGGCGCCGGCACGAGCGAGGAACCGTCCGGGCGAAGGAAGGGGAGGACCCGCTCGAGCAGGCGTGCCTCGCGCTCGCGGACGTCGACGAAGTAGATCGGGCCCGGCTGCTTCGTGCGCGCGTCGCCGGGGACGCTGACGATGGGATCGACCGGATGTGCCGGGTCTACGAGCAGGATGTCCGTGCCGCTGTCCGGCAGCAGCCAGAGCACGAACGCCGCAGCGCCGAGGAGGAAGAGGCCGCCCGCGGCGAGCCGCGCCGGTGTGAACCACCGCATCCGCCCGAGGATATGCGCGTCAGAGCAGGCCGCGCGTCATTCCGCCGTCGACCGGGATCACGGTGCCGGTCACGTACGAGGCGGCACCCGAGGCGAGGAAGCAGACGACCTGCGCCACCTCGCTGGGCTGGCCGAAACGCCGCAGCGGGATCGACTCGTAGTCCTCGGTGCGCGGCTTGCCCTTGAAAGCCTCGGCCAACCGCTCGGTCTCGATCCGGCCTGGCGCGATCGTGTTCACGGTGATCTTCTTCTCGCCGACCTCGCGCGCGAGCGTCTTGGCCCAGCCGACGACGCCGGGACGCACCGCATTCGAGAGCGCGAGGTTGTCGATCGGGTCGCGCACCGAGCTCGACTCGATGTTGATCACGCGTCCTCGGCCGCTGCGCTCGAGCTGCGGGAGGCAGAGCGCGGTCAGCCGGATCGCCGAGAGCAGGAGCAGCTCGACGGCGCTCTCGACCTGCTCGTCGGTGAGCCCGACCGCCGCCGTGCGCGGCGGGCCGCCGCTGTTGTTGACCAGGATGTCGATCCCGCCGAAGGCTTCGAGCGTGCGGTCGACGAGGCGCTTGAGGTCGGCGGGGTTCGTCACGTCGCCGCGCACCGCGAGTGCACCCAGTCGCTCGGCCTCATGCTGGAGCAAGTCGCGCCGCCGCGCGAACATCGCAACGTTGGTGCCCTCGGCGGCGAACGCCTCGGCAATCGCCAGGCCCATCCCCGCGGAGGCCCCGCAGACGATCGCCGTGCGGCCGCTGAGCCCGAGCTCCATCCGCTACCCGGAGGAGCCGAGCACGCCGACGACCTCGCGGACTGCGTCGGCCGAGGTGTTCAGGGCCTGGCGCTCGTCGTCGCTCAGCTCGAGCTCGACGATCTCCTCGATCCCGCGTGCGCCGAGCTTCACCGGCACGCCCATGTACAGCCCGTCGATCCCGTACTCGCCCTCGAGGTAGGCCGTGCAGGGGAGCACGCGGTGCTCGTCGAGCATGATCGAGTCGACCATCTGCGCCGCGGCCGCGCCAGGCGCGTACCACGCCGAGGTGCCGAGCAGCTCGACGAGCTCGCCGCCACCCTTGGCGGTGCGCTCGACCATCGCGGCGATCCGGTCGTCGGGGACGAGCTTCGTGAGCGGCACGCCGCCGACCGTCGTCGCCGAGACGACCGGCACCATCTGGTCGCCGTGGCCGCCGAGCACCATCGCGGTCACGTCCTTCACCGAGGAGCCGGTCTCCCAGGCGATGAAGGCCGAGAACCGCGCCGTGTCGAGAATGCCGGCCATGCCGAAGACGCGCTCCTTGGGCCAGCCCGACGAGCTCTTCGCCACGTGGCACATCGCGTCGAGCGGGTTCGAGACGACGATCAGGATCGCATCCGGTGAGGCCGCGACCACCTGCTCGGTGACCGAGCCGACGATCTTCTCGTTCGTGCGTCACGAGGTCGTCGCGGCTCATCCCCGGCGAGCGCGGGAGGCCGGCCGTGATCACGACGACCTCCGAGCCCGCGGTCTCGTCGTAGCTGTTCGAGCCGGCGACGTAGGGCTCGTAGCCGAGCACCGCGCCCATCTGGTTGATGTCGAGCGCCTTGCCCTGCGGGAGGCCTTCCTTGATGTCCACCAGCACGACATCCGCGTAGTCGTGCTGCGCGAGCACCTGCGCGCAGGTGGCGCCGACGTTCCCGGCGCCGACCACCGTCACCTTGCGGCGCGAGCTCACGAGACGGGGGCACCCAGCGCGTCGATGATCGCGTCGGCGACCTCTGAGGTGCCGACCGCAGTCGGGTCGTCGCGCGAGGGCTTCATGTCGTAGGTGACGCGCTCGCCGGAGCGGATCACGTCTCCGATCGCAGACTCCAGCCGTGCGGCGGCCTCGTTCTCGTCGAGGTGGCGGAGCATCAGCATCCCCGAGAGCATCATCGCGATCGGGTTCACCTTGTTCTGACCCGCGTACTTCGGCGCCGAGCCGTGCGTGGGCTCGAAGATCGCGACCTCCTCGCCGAAGTTCGCGCCGGGCGCCACCCCTAGCCCGCCGATCATCCCGGCGGCCAGGTCGGAGACGATGTCGCCGTAGAGGTTCGGCAGCACCAGCACGTCGTACTCCTCCGGCCGCTGCACGAGCTGCATGCACATGTTGTCCACGATCCGGTCGTCGAACTCGAAGTCGGAGTTCTCCTCGGCGACCTCACGAGCGACGCGCAGGTAGAGCCCATCCGTGAACTTCATGATGTTCGCCTTGTGGACGGCCGTGACCTTGCGGCGGCCGTTGCGGCGCGCGTAGTCGAAGGCGAACTGGACGATCCGGCGCGTTCCGGAGATCGAGAGCGGCTTGATCGAGATGCCCGCGTCGCGGTGGCGCAGCTTGCCGCCGCGCTGCTCGATCCAGTCGATCAGCTCGTCGGCGTGCGCGGTCCCCTCCTCGTACTCGATGCCGGCGTAGAGGTCCTCGGTGTTCTCGCGGACGATGATCAGGTCGACATCGTCGAACCGTGTCCGCACGCCTTCGTAGGTCTTGCACGGGCGCACCTGCGCGTAGAGGTCGAGCGCCTTGCGCAGGCCGACGTTCACCGAGCGGAAGCCACCGCCGACCGGCGTCGTGATCGGGCCCTTCAGCGCGACGCCCGTGCGGCGGATCGAGTCGAGCGTCGCCTCGGGCAGCGGGTTGCCGCCGTGGTGGTCCATCACGTCCGCGCCGGCCTCCTGCACGTCCCACTCGAAGCCGACGCCGGTCGCCTCGAGCACGCGCCTCGTCGCCTCTGCCAGCTCCGGCCCGGTGCCGTCGCCCGGGATCAATGTCACCTCGTGAGCCACGGCGGCGGACTCTAACGGAGCAATACACTTCCGGCCGTGAACGACTTCAAGCCAGGTCTGGAGGGCGTCGTCGCCGTCGAGACGGAGATCGCCGAGCCCGACCGCGAAGGGGGCTCGCTCCGCTATCGCGGGATCGACATCGAGGAGCTCGTCGGGCATTACCCGTACGAGGCGGTGTGGGGCCTGCTGGTCGACGACGACCTCAACTCGAAGATGCCCAGCCCGGAGCCGTACGAGCCCGCGGCGCTGACCGGGAACGCGCCTGCCGACCTGCAGGCCGAGACCGCGCGGCTGGCCGGCGAATGGAAGCTCGGCAAGCTCAACGAGATCTCGGACGAGCAGGCTCGGGAAGACCTCGGGCGGCTCTCGGCGGAGATGATGGAGATCGTCGCGCGCTCGGCCGCCAAGGCTGACGGCCGCGATCCGGCCCCGGACGACGTGGTCGCGCAGGGCGAGACGGCGGCCGAGCGCTTCCTGCTGCGCTGGCGCGGCGAGGCCGACCCCCGGCATGTGAAGGCGATCGACACCTACTGGATCTGCACCGCCGAGCACGGCCTCAACGCCTCGACGTTCACCGCGCGCGTGGTCGCATCGACCGGCGCCGATTGCGGAGCGGCGCTCTCGTCGGCGGTGGGCGCGCTCTCCGGCCCGCTGCACGGTGGCGCGCCCGCGTACGTGAAGCCGATGCTCGACGAGGCCCAGGCGCTCGGCGACCCTGAGCGCTGGGTGCGTGAGGCGCTCGAGTCGGGGAAGCGGATCATGGGCTTCGGCCACCGCGTCTACCGCGCCGAGGACCCGCGCTCGCGGATCCTCAAGCGCACCGCCAAGGAGCTCGACTCGCCGCAGGTCGAGATCGCCGAGCAGCTCGAGGCGGTCGCGCTGAAGGCGCTCCAGGAGCGCCACCCCGAGCGCGTGCTGGCCACGAACGTCGAGTACTACTCCGCGGTCGTGCTCGACGTCGCCGAGATCCCGCCGCCGCTCGCGCCCGCGATGTTCGCGTGCTCGCGCGTCGCCGGCTGGTCGGCGCACATTCTCGAGCAGAAGCGGACCGGCCGGCTCTTCAGGCCCTCCGCGCGGTACATCGGTCCCGCCGAGCGATCGCTCACCTCGGCTTGAGCCTCGCCGAGGCCGGGGTCGAGGCGAACGCGCTCGCCGAGAGCGGAAACGAACGCGACCTCGCGAAGCTCCGCGCGGCCTGGGCCGAAGAGCTCGAAGCTCAGGCGAGATCGGAGAACCACCTCGAGCGGGCGGCCGCCTACCGAGCCGTCGGCCAGTTCCGCTTCCGGCAGAAAGAAGAGCTCCTGCGGCGCGGCCTCGAGGACGTCAGCCCGGCCTGCCGCGGCTCGGCACTGCTCTCGCTCGAGCTGCTGTCGCGCGAGCACCCGCGCTCGGTCAACTCGGTCAGGCCGCTGCTGCACAACCTCGCGAACGCGGACGACAACGAGGCTGTCCGGCGGCTCGCGATCCTCGCGCTGCGGAACGGCTCTCCCCAGCGCGACACGATCGTCCTCCTGCAGGGAATCGCCGAAGAGGAAGGGATCTCCCAGGAGACACGGCAGACCGCGGCAAAGGTCGCCGCGGGGCTCGACAAGCGCGCGAAGACTCGCTAGTGGCGGCTGCAGGCGCGGCCGCGGAGCTCGTGGCCGCACGACGGACAGATCCGGCGCCGGCGCTTCCACTCGAGCGCGGTCTTCTGGATTCCCGCCCAGGACATCAGCAGGCCGACGCCGATGGTCGAGGCGAAGAGCATCGCGAAGTGTGAATCGGGGGTCATCGTGTACGAGTCATTCCTGCTCGTCACGTGCCCGAAACGTTTCGGCGGCGCGCGTGGGGGTGGCTGCGGAAGTAAACGTCGCGCCGGCGACGATCGGAGACATGCGTGTACAGCTCGGTGGTGCCGAGATCGGCGTGGCCGAGCATCTCCTGCACGCTGCGCAGGTCGGCCCCACCTTCGAGCAGGTGCGTGGCGAACGAATGCCGCAGCAGGTGCGGGTGGACGCGCTCGGGCTCGAGGCCCGCGCGGCCGGCCAGGCGGCGCAGGATCAGGAAGGCGCCTGCGCGCGTGAGGGCGCCGCCCTGCGCGTTGAGGAAGAGCTCCGGACGGTGCCGCTTGTCGAGGTAGGGCCGCCCGTGCGCGAGGTAGCGCCTTAGCGCCTCGATCGCGTGCCGGCCGACCGGGACGATGCGTTCCTTGTTGCCCTTGCCGGTGCAGCGGACGAGCCGTTGCTCGAGGTCGACGCCGGTGCGGTCGAGGCCAACCGCTTCGCTGACCCGCAGGCCCGCGCCGTAGAGCAGCTCGACCAGCGCCCGGTCGCGCATCATCCGTGGCGTCGAGCCCGCGGCCGCCTCGATCAGCCGCTGGGCTTCCGCGGGCGAGAGCGTGCGCGGAAGCTTGCGCCGCCGGCGCGGGAGCTCGAGCGCGGCGGCCGGGCTGTCGGTGCGTGCGCCGAGGAGGACGAGATGCCGGAAGAACGAGCGCACGGCGGCCACGCGCCGCGCGATGGTGGCGGGGGAGAGCCCGGCCGCGCGCAGTTCCGCGAGCCAGCGCTCGAGGTCGTCATGGGTCGCCTTCGAGGGCGGCCCGCCGAGCCAGTCGCCGAGCGCGCGCAGGTCGCGGCGGTAGGCCTCGACCGTCTTGGGGGCCCGCCGCGCCGCGAGCAGCGCGAGGAAGCCCTCGACCTCGGGATCGGAAGCAGCCGGATCGGGCCGCGGCTTGGCCATCGGACGTTCCTCTTTCGGCCCGGCCGTGCTGATGCCTGCCGTAGAGTTCCGGCCGCCTTGGGCGCAAACGACGATCGCGAAGCTGCGGCACGCCTCTTCGACGGAGCCGCCGAGGAACTCGAGCAGGCGGCGAGTCACTGCCGAACGGCCGCCTCACACCTGCGGGCAAGCGAGGTTCCGCGCGGCGCCGCGCATGCTTGGGCCGCCCATGGGCACGTTCGCGCGGCGGATGCGCTGCTTGAGGAGCAGGCCCGCATGCACGCACGCAAGTCGAACCCCTGAGCGTGGGGGGCACGCTTTCGGCACGAACGAGTGACAGACACGTCACGTTTTCGTTCGTATCGTGTCGGAGGGCGGGAGTGGTGGGCACCCGCTTCTCGCGGGTGAACCCGTCAAGGGCTCAAGAGCGCGGGTGCGAGCGGTCGTAGACCTTGCGCAGGCGGCGGGCGTCCACGTGGCTGTACATCTGCGTGGTCGAGAGCGAGCTGTGGCCCAGGAGCTCTTGGATCGTGCGCAGGTCGGCGCCGCCCTCGAGCAGGTGCGTGGCGAAGGCATGCCGCAGGCGGTGAGGGTGGGGAAGCAGGCGGCGCAATGTGCTCGTGTCGAGGCGGCGGCCGCGCGCCGAGAGGAAGAGCGCGTTCTCGGCGCCGCGCGCGAGCTGCGGCCGCGATTCGCGCAGGTAGACCGCGACCGTGTGGGACGCCTCCTCGCCTAGCGGAACGACCCGTTCCTTGCCTCCCTTGCCGCGCACGTGCACGAGTTCCTGCTCGAAGTCGACGTCGGCCAGGTCGAGATCGATCGCCTCCTGCGACCGCAGTCCTGCTGAATAGACCAGCTCGACCAGCGCGCGGTTCCTCAGCGCGAGCGGCTCGTCACCCTTGAACGCCTCGAGCTCAGCGTCGATCTCGTGCGGGCGCGGCGCATCGGGCAGCCTTAAAGGGCGGCGCGGTGCGAACGACGCGTCCGGGACATGCTCCGGACCAAGCGAGTGCCGCAGGAAGGCCCGGACCGCCGCCAGCTTGCGGCCGATCGTCGCCGGCGCAAGCTTGCGCGGCCGCGCGCGCCCGAGCTCGGCCGCGTACTCCGACAGGGCGCGCACGTCGACGTCGTCGAGCCGAGTCCCCCGGCGCTCGAGCCACGCGCAGAACTCCTGGACGTCGTAGCGGTACGCGCGGCGCGTCCGTTCGGAGAGCGCCGGGCTCTCGAGAAACCGCTCGACCCGATCCTGCATCGGCGGACGCTTTCGCCGCCGCTAGGCGGACTCCCCTACGAGACCGCTGCGACGATCTCGTCGGAGAGGCTCGAGAAGCCGCGCAGGAACTCGGCGCGCTCGGCCTTGAAGCGCTCGACCAGCGAGCGGTACTCGGCACCGCGGCCCTGCTCCTCGTAGAGCCGCCGCGGTTGCAGGATCTCGGGCTCGTCGATTCCCGGCACCGAGGCGGCGACGAGGTACCCGAAGTCCGGGTCGCGCTCCCACTCGATCGTGCCCTCGGCGATGCCCTTCACGATCGCGGAGGAGTGCTTGATCCGCACCTTGCGCGAGCGTTCGTCGCCGTCGGGGCCGCCGACGCGCCCGGTGTTCATCACGTAGACCTCGAGCGGGTGCTGCGCCAGTAGTTCGAGGAAGCGGTTGCCCTGCAGGTCGTGCAGCATCGGGAAGAAGGGGTTCGTCCCCGGCACACGCATGAACTTGCCCGCCTCGTCCGCGCCGCCGGCGCTCGTGCCGGTGGTCTCACCGAGCATGAAGAAGGCCGCTGCCTGCGGCCCTTCGAGCTTCGCAACGGCGGGGACGATGTTCTCGTTCTTGTTCAGGATCAGCAGGAAGTGCGCCTCGTCGATCTCGTCGGCCGAGGCGGCCTCAATCACGTCGAACGGGAAAGTCGCGCGCCCATTTGACGTGTACTCGGTGTCGTAGAAGTCCGGCTCGTCGCCGTGCTGCGAGACGTTCTCGAGGTACGAGCGCGGCTGCGTGACGGCGCCGTAGATCGTCGGCTCGTCCTCGGGGTTGAGCCCGAAGGTCTTGGCGAAGCAGCCGTTCTCCGTCGCGTAGACCCGGCCGTTCGGCATCCAGGCGACAAAGTCGTCCTGCACCGGCAGCGAGCCGTTCTGGCGCGTGAAGGTGGTCGTCGTCTTGCCGGTCCCGGAGAGCCCGACGATCAGGCCGACGCGCTTGCCCTGCTCGGTCGGGATGATCTTGCAGCCCGCGTGCAGCGGGATCCCGCCGCGGTCGTAGACGAGCTTGTTCCACATCCGCAGGCCGCCCTTCTTCGACTCGCCGAAGTAGTCGGAGTTGAAGACACGGGTGACGCCCTGCTCGAGGTCGACGGCGATCAGGCGGTCGTCCGGATAGCCGTCGGCCTTCAGGTTGGGCGTGTAGATGACGGTCAGCTCGGGCTCCAGCTCCTCGCCTTCTGCGGGCGAGAAGAAGAGCTGCTGCTGCATGCCGGCGATGTTGGCGTTGGCGGCCTCGATGTAGAGCCGGGCAGGCGTGCGAAAGTCGGGGTCGTTGCCGATGAAGCCGTCGACGACGACCATCTCCCGGCCGGCGATGTACTCGTCCTGGCGCTGCGCCCAGCTCTCGCCTTCCTCGCGGCTGATCGCCTGGTTCTGGCCGTCGGGCTCGTCCGTGACGATGAAGGTCGAGCCCTTCGAGCGATTGACGACCTCGGTCTGGACATTGAGATTGTCGTAGCGCGTCGGCCGCGCATTCGGCATGCGCGCGGCGAGCACCTTGAGCTCGTCGGGGTCCGGGTTGTCGGTCACGGCTGCCGCGTCTGGCAGCCGGAAGAGCATCTTCGCCACGAGCGGGATCTTATCCACGCCTCGGAGGGCTCGATGCTCCTGCACAATGGCTCGGTGACGGAGAGCTCGCTTCCGCCCAGAGCCGAGCACGTGTTGGATCGACTCCGATACGCGCGTCTCGGGCTGCTGGTGGTCCTCGGGGCCGTCGCGATCGGGCTCTTTCCCTGGACGGCGTACCTGAGCGCAACGCTTCCTTCCGAGCACGTCACCCATCACTGGCAAATTGCCTGGGCCGGATTCGACCTCTTCGAGGCGGCGGCCCTGATCGCGACGTTCGTGGCGATGCTCAGGCGCTCTCCGTTCGTGACCATCCTCGGCGCGGTCGCCGGGACGGCTCTGCTCTGCGACGCGTGGTTCGACCTGGCCACGGCTCAGCCGGGACGCGAGTTCGCGTGGGCGCTGCTGTTCGCACTCGTCGCGGAGCTTCCGCTCGCCGTCCTGTGCTTCTGGATCGCCTACGAGGTCGGGGAGGTCGTCCGCGCTATCGTCGCCGCGAACCCGGCCTGGGCAGCTGGCCCTCCGCCCACAGCGAGGCCAGGGCAACCCGCGGAAGACCCAGAGCGTGCTCGTACATGAGGTAGCGCGGCTCCCAGCGGGGGAAGAACTTGGTGTTGAAGCGGTGCAGCCGCTCGATCTGGAAGGCCGCATCGGCGATCAGCAGCCCGCGGCCGACGACGCGCTCCACCGCGCCGCGAGGAGCGTGGATGAAGCGCGCGAAAGCGGCGAAGTTCAGTGAGGCCTCTTCGATGCCGCGCTCCCCGAGCAGCCCGAGGCCACGAGCGACGAGGAACTCCATCAGGCCGTTCGGGGTGTCGCGCTGGCGACGCATGAGCGAGAGCGAGACCGCAGCCCGGCCGTAGCTCGGGGCGAAGTGCAGAAAGCCGCGAATCTGGCCGCTCGCGTCGCGCCCGAGGACGACGAGGCTGTCGCCGTGGTCGTCCCGGCGAAGCTCGTCGAGCGACATCGCGAAGCCGCGCTCCGCCTCGCCGCCGCGCCAGCTCCGGCTCACCGCATCCAGGTCGGCGAGCTCCGCGTCGGAGAGCTCCTCGAGCCGGCGCAGCTCGGCGACGTAGCCCTGCTTCTCCAGGCGGGTGACCGACTGCCGGACCTTGCGGATCGCCCGGCCCTCGAGTGAGAAAGACGCGATCTCGACGACCGCCTCGTCGCCCAGGTAAAGAGACCGCAGCCCTAACTGTTTCCAGAGCGGCCGCATCACCTCCCCGGCGCCTAGCGCCGCCAGCTTGAGCCCTCTCGTCTCGGCAAACAGGCTCAGCTCCCGCAGAAGCGGGGGGATCGCCTGGTCGGACCCGACCGGGTCACCGGAGACGAGGAGCACGCCGGCCTCGACGCGGTAGCCGAGGAACGCCTGACGGTCACTGCTGAAGAGGTAGTGCTGGTCGCGGCGGAGCTTGAAGTAGGCGAGCGTGTCGTCGCCGTGCCGCCGCACGAGCTCGCGCGCCGCTCGGCGGAGCTCGATTCCGGGGAGCACACGCGGTGCGGCGAGTGGCCGGAAGAGGAGATATGCGCACCAGACAAGCGTCAGGAGGCCGGTGACGCCGATCGCCTCGTCGAGATGACCCAGCTCGTCTCGGAAGTCGAGCGGTCCCACCTGCCAGAAGAGCGCGTCGCCCGTCGCGCGCACGATCGTCGAGAGGCCGGCGCTCTCGGGTGCCGCGATCCAGACCGCGAGCCCGCAGAGGAAGAGGCTGGCGGCCGCGAGCATCGGGACGCGCCTCAGCGCCGTGCGAAGCGTGTCTGGGTCATGCCCGACGCAGAAGGAGTGCCGCCCCAGCCAGAGCACCATCGCGGCGCAGGCGCTCCCGGCGGCGGCCTCGACGTCCAGCCCCTTCAGCAGGTCGAGGACCGTCAGCCCCAGCAGGAGCGCGAGCCCCAGCCGCAGCGCGCTTTGCCGGCGGCGCCACAGGTACGGCGCCGTGACGAGTAGGAGCATCGAGGTGGGTACGGCCGCGGCGTGCGACAGCTTCAGAGTCTCGAACGGCTCGACGTGGAGGACAAGGTGGTTCCGCCAGGCGATGTTGGGCGTGACGGCCGAGGCGAGGTTGACGACGCCCGCCAGTCCGGCCGTAACGGCCGCGAGCTTTGGCAGCGGATCGGCGCGGCGAACGGCCCTCAGCGGATGGACCCGCGCGTGCAGCCCCAGCCGCCACGCGGCGCTGTCGCGCTGAGCCGGAAAGACGTCCCGCCAGTCCTTCGCGATCAACCAGAGCCCGCCGGTGATCGTCGCGACGGTCGTGAAGCTGTCGTCCACGCGGTCGAGGAGTCCGCCGACCGCAAGGCCGAGCAGCAGCGCCGCGCCGAGGTGCCATTCGTGCACGCGCGTGCCGAGCAAATAGACCCGCGGCCCGAGCGGGTGGCGTTCGAGGCGAAGCATCTGCACCCATGATCGGCATACCGTCGGGTGACCGCCAGCGGGAACCGTCGCCCCATCCGTTACCAGGCCGCAAGCGAGGCTTCTTCCGATAGCGTCTGATCCGGTGGAAGCCAAGCACGACGTGCTCGTTGTCGGGGCCGGCTGCGCGGGCATGCGCGCGGCCATCGAGGCGCATGACGCGGGCGCCGACGTCGCGCTCATCTCGAAGATTCATCCCACCCGCAGCCATTCCGGCGCGGCCGAGGGCGGGATCAACGCGGCGCTCGGAAACGCCTCCGAGGACGACCCCGAGAAGCACGCGTTCGACACGGTCAAAGGCTCCGACTACCTTGGCGACCAGGACGCGATCCAGATCCTCTGCGATGAGGCGCCGGACGACGTCTACCAGCTCGAGCACTGGGGCGCCGTCTTCTCGCGGACCGAGGACGGACGAATCGCGCAGCGCCCGTTCGGGGCGGCGGGCGAGCCGCGAACCGCCTACGCGGCCGACATCACGGGGCACGTGCTCGTACACGTGCTTTACGAGCAGGTGATGAAGCGCGACCTCAAGGTCTACGAGGAGTTCTTCGTCTGGAAGCTGGTCGAGCACGAGGACCGCTGCCAGGGCGTGATCGCCTGGAACCTGCTCGACGGTGGCCTGGCCACGATCGGGGCGAAGACGGTGATCCTCACCACCGGCGGCGCGGGCCGGCTCTACACCGGCACGACCAACGCCTACGCCTGCACCGGGGACGGGATGGCGCAGGCGCTGCGGCTCGGTGTCGCACTCGAGGACATGGAGATGATGCAGTTCCATCCGACCACGCTCGCGCCGACCGGCGTCCTGATCACCGAGGGCACGCGCGGCGAGGGCGCCTACCTGCTCAACTCGGAGGGCGACCGCTTCCTCAAGCGCTACGCACCGAACGCGATGGAGCTCGCCTCGCGCGACGTCATCTCGCGCGCCGAGCAGACCGAGATCGACGAGGGCCGCGGCGTGAACGGCAACGTCCTGCTCGACATGCGCCACCTCGGCGCGGAGAAGATCCTCGAGCGGCTGCACGGCACGCGCGAGCTGGCGATGGTCTTCGCGGGCGTCGACCCGATCAACGAGCCGATCCCGGTCCGGCCCGGTGCCCACTACCACATGGGCGGCGTCGACACGGACGTCTGGGGCCGCACCTCGCTCGAGGGGCTCTACGCCGCCGGCGAGTGCGCCTGCGTCTCCGTGCACGGCGCGAACCGCCTCGGCGGCAACGCACTGATGGAGACGATCACCTACGGCAAGCGTGCCGGTGCCCACGCGGCCGACTGGGCGCTGACGCACACGACCGTCAAGGTTCCTGTCAGCGCGGAGGCCGACGCGAAGCAGGAGCTGCAGGAGCTGCTCGACCGTTCCGAGGGCGAGCGGCCGTGGTCGATCCGCAACGAGCTGGCAGAGACGATGCACGAGAACTTCGGCGTCTTCCGCCGCGACGAGCAGATGCGCAAACAGGAGGGGATCGTGGACGGCCTGCGCGAGCGCTACGAGCACGTCGTCGTCGAGGACAAGGGCGACGTCTTCAACAACGATCTGACGCAGGCGCTCGAGCTCGGCTTCATGCTCGACCTCGCGTCCTGCATGGTCGTCGCGGGAATCGAGCGCAAGGAGAGCCGCGGCGCCCACGCGCGGCCGTACGACTACCCCGAGCGCGACGACGAGAACTACATGCGCCACACGCTCGTGACGATCGAGAACGGCGCGCCGAGGCTCGGCTGGAGGCCGGTCACCGTCACGAAGTGGCAGCCGATGGAGCGGACGTACTGATGCGCCGCCTCGCGCTTGGAGCGCTCGTGCTCGTGGCGGCCGGGTGCGGCGGCGGTGGCGGCGGCTCCTCGGCCACGCCCGAGGACATCGCGCGCGCGGCGTCCAAGACCGCAAACACCGGCAGCCTCGAGGCCGACTTCGCGGTCTCGGCCCAGGGGCTGTCCGGCAGCGGCAGCGGCATCTTCAACAACAAGCAGCGCACCGGGGAGGTGACGATGAAGCTGAACGCGAACGGGCGGCCGATCCCGGTCGACTCGTTCGTCGACGGCGACGTCCTCTATCTCCGCTCGCCGGCCTTTGCGCAGGCGACGACGCAAGACAAGCAGTGGATCAAGATCAACCTCGCGACGCTCGGCAGCTCGCAGGGGAACACCGACCTGAGCGGGATCCTGGACGCCAGCCCGACGCCGGCGAACGCGCTCGCCTACCTGCAGGGCTCCTCGACCGTGGACAAGGTCGGCTCGGAGTCGGTCGGCGGTGTGGACACGACCCATTACAGCGTCTCCGCGAACCTCGACCGGGCCGCCAAGCAGGCGAGCGGCTCCACCAAGGACGCCCTTCAGGGCGTGATCTCGCAGAGCGGCGTGAAGACGCTGCCGGTCGACGTCTGGGTCGACGAGAACGGCTACATTCGCAAGGTGAGCTACGACGAGCACGCGGGCCGGCGGCAGGCCGCGAAGGTGACGATGGAGCTCCACGACTTCGGCAAGCCCGTCCCGATCACCGCCCCGCCGAGCAACTCGGTCGTCGACCTCACGAAAATGGTGGGTTGATGGACGTTGCGCTGAAGATCTGGCGCTACAACCCGCAGCGCGGGGAACGCGAGCTGCGCGAATACGAGGTCGACGCGCCCGAGTGGGCCTGCCTGCTCGACGTGCTCGACCTGATCAAGGACAAGCACGACGGCACGCTCGCCTACCGCAAGAGCTGCCGCATGATGATCTGCGGCTCGTGCGGGATGCGCATGGACGGCCGCGCCATCCTTGCCTGCAAGGAGCCGATGAAGCCGATCGTCGAGGCCGGGCACGTGCCGACGATCGCGCCGATGGGGAACATGCCCGTGCTCAAGGACCTGGTCGTGGACATGGCGCCGTTCTGGAACAAGATCCGCGCGATGAAACCGTGGCTCGACCCCGGCTACGACGAGGTCGCGGAGAAGGAGCGGATCGTCTCGCAGCAGCAGGTGAACGCGATCCACAAGGAAGCGCTCTGCATCATGTGCGGCTGCTGCGTCTCGGAGTGCAACTCGATGGAGTCCGACCCGGAGTTCCTCGGGCCGGCCGCGCTCGCCAAGGGCTTCCGCTTCGTCGGCGACGTCCGCGACCAGGCAGACATCGCGCGGCTGAACGAGTACAACCAGGAGCACGGGATCTGGGACTGCACGCGCTGCTATTTCTGCAATGAGCGCTGCCCGAAGGGCGTCGACCCGCGCGACGCGATCGCCAAGCTTGGCGCGGAGTCGATCAAGCAGAAGGTCGACCACGACATGGGTGCCAAGCACGCGAAGTGGTTCGTCAAGTCGGCCGAGACGACCGGCTGGCTGCGCGAGACCGAGCTGGTGCCGAAGACCCAGGGGACGGTCGAAGCGGTCAAGCAGATCGGCTTCGCGCTCAAGCTGGCCAAGCACGGCAAGGTGCCGCCGCCGTTTCCGCCGCACGTGGCGAAGGACGTCCATGAGGCGCGGGCGCTGCGCGACCTCGTGCGCCAGCAGGGCCGCGAAGGCGCGGCCGGGATCGTCCAGGGCGAGAGGGGCCTCGCGATGATCGAGCACGTGCTCGAGGCCGACGCCGAGCACTCAGGAGGCAAGAGTGGCGGCGACTGAGCCGAAGCGCGTCGCGTACTACAAGGGCTGCCTCGCCTCGCTCTCAGCGAAGGAGCTCGACATCTCGACGCAGGCGCTGGCGCCGAAGCTCGGCCTGGAGCTCGACGAGCTCGAGTCGGTCACCTGCTGCGGCGCCGGCGACATCCACGAGGCCGAGCCCGACTACTACCTGCACCTGAACGCGCGCATCCTGGCCTACGCCGAGCAGACCGGCTGCGACACGCTGATGACGATCTGCAACGTCTGCACGTTGAACCTGCGGCAGGCGAACTGGCAGCTCAAGAACGACGACGAGCTGCGCGCGCGCGTCAGTGCGAACCTCGAGACCGTCGGCGCGCCGCCGTACGCGGGCACCGTTGAGGTCAAGCACCTGCTCTGGCTGATCGCCGAGGGCGACGGCTACGAGCTGCTGAAGACCGTTGCGCACAAGGGCCTGAAGGGTCTCAAGATCGCGCCTTTCTACGGTTGCCAGATCCTGCGGCCGTCGAAGGTGCTCGGGTTCGAGGACCCGGACAAGCCGTGGTCGCTGGAGGCGATCATCGAGGCCTGCGGCGGCGAGCCGGTCGACTACCCGGCCAAGATCAAGTGTTGCGGCTTCCCGATCATCCAGGCGCGCGAGGAGACCGCGCTCGGCGAGCTGATCCAGCCGATCGAGCAGGCCAGCGAGGCCGGCGCCGACGCGATCGTGACGCCGTGCCCGCTCTGCCACCTCTCGCTCGACGCCTGGCAGTCGAAGCTGAAGAAGTCGACGGGCAAGGACTTCGCGATGCCGATCCTGCACCTCTCGCAGCTGATCGGGGTGGCGGCCGGGCTCGAGGAGTCCGAGCTGCGGTTCAAGCGCCACGTCGTCTCGGTCGAGCCGGTCGTCGAGAAGCTCGAGGCGTAGTTGCGGCTCATCAAGCTCGGCGGCGCTGCAGCGGCGGCCGGGCTGGCGTGGGGACACTTCGAGGCGGGCTGGGTCAAGCTCGAGACGCTGCCGTGCCCACTGCCCGGCCTGCCGCCTGAGCTCGAGGGCCTGCGGATCGCGCATCTCTCGGACTTCCACCTGGGCGTGCCCTCGCGCGGCCTGGCGGCGGTCGAGCGCGCGGTCGACTGGGTCGAGCAACGGCAGCCCGAGCTGACGCTGATCAGCGGCGACCTGCTCTCGCGCCGCTCCGGCGAGCCGCGCCTGCGGGCGCTGCTCGCGCGGCTGCCGCGCTGCTTCGCCGTGCTCGGCAACCACGATTTCGCCTCGACCCGCGACCCGTTCTCGCATCCCGCCGCCGTGGCCGACCTCGAACCGGCCACGCTGCTCACGGACGACTCGCGCACGATCGAGCTGCGCGGCTGCCGCATCCAGATCGCCGGTGTCGACCCCCGCACGTTCCGCCGCCGCCTCTCGCAGCCCGAGCGGCTGGTGGACGAGAGCGCCGACCTGCGGATCCTGCTCTGCCACTTCCCGGACGTGATCGACCGGCTGCCCGAAGGCGCGTTCCACCTTGTCCTCTCGGGCCACCTGCACGCCGGCCAGATCTGCCTTCCTTGGCCGGGCGGGCGGCTGCGGCTCGCCCACATCCGCTGGAGCTACATCCGCGGCCTCTACCCGCGGCCGGCGGCGACGCTGCACCTCTCGGCCGGCCTCGGCACCACGTTCGTCCCCTTCCGCTTCCTCGCGCGGCCGGAGGCGACCGAGCTGATCCTAGAATCCGGTTGATGGAAGGCACCGCGAGCGTCGCCGGCGACGTGCTCGCCAGTTACGCGGCCGACGCGGCTCGGGAGGTCGAGGGCGTCGCCGGGCTGATCGAGGGCAGGCTCCCGCGCCAGGGCGCCGTGCGCATCAGCGTGGACGACGGCGTGCGAGTCGAGCTCCATCTCGAGCTCGCGCGGGGGGCCGCGGCGCAGGCTGTCGGCGCGGAGGTGCAGCGCCGGGTGGCCGACTACCTCGAGCGGATGGCCGGCGCTCGGCCCACGGCCGTCGACGTCGTGATCGACGAGGTCGCATGAGCGTCCGCATCGCCGGCCTGACCGGCGCGACCCTCGAGCACACCCCGACCGTCTGCCACGACTGCATGTGGTGGCAGTCGCGCACCGGCGGCCGCGAGCGCGACAAGCACCGCTGGATCGAGAAGGCCGAGACCGAGTTCGGGGCCTGGGGGACGATCTACTACGACGACGACGGCCGCACGCTCGGCTCGATGCAGTACGGGCCGGCGCGGCTCTTTCCGCGCGCCGCCGAGCTGCCCGCGGGCCCGCCCTCGGACGACGCCGTGATCGTCACGTGCGCGTACCTCGTCGACCGCTCGAGCCCGTGGGTGCTGCAGTCTCTTTTCCTCGCCGCGATCGGCGAGGCGAAGGACAAGGGCGCGGCCGCACTCGAGACCTTCGCGTACCGCTACCCCGAGGGCGAGTCCGACTACGAGCGTTTCCTCGTCCACCGCACGGTCTTCCCGCATGACTTCCTGGCCGACTTCGGCTTCCGGACGATCCGCTCCTCCGGCCCCGTAGAACTGGCGCGGTTGGAGCTGGGGGGGCTCGTGCCCGTCCTGGAAGGCAAGCGCGCGAAGGTGCTGCGAGCGCTGAAGGACGCGCTGCTGCCCGAGCCCGTGCTCGAGCCGCGGCGGCCCTAGCGCTGCGGGTACGCCGTCGCCCAGGCGGTACGGAGAGCCGTGGGCGTCGTCACGAGCAGCCGGATGGGCTGTCCCATCGCGAGCCTGAGCGTCGGCAGCAGGGTCTCGTCGGTGGGGTCGGCGACGGCCACCGAGACGTCACCGTCGGGATGGAGGCGGACCGGAATCGCACGAAGCGTCTGCGCCTGCCCCCAGGCCAGGAGGCCGACGGCCCGGTGGTCGACGGACGTGATGCCGATGTCGATGAACTCGACGCCGGCCTGCTCGGCGAGCACGCGGGCGATGTCATTCTCGAAGCAGAATTGCAGCCGCACGAGCGCCTCGCCGAGGAACTCGCCCTGTTGCTTCTGCTCGAGCGCCTGGTCGAGCTGCTCGTTCGTGACCAGGCCCTTGCGCAGCAGCAAGGCGCCCAGGTGCGAGCGGGGCTCGTTGTCGAAAAAGGTGTGGTCGAGGCGCGCTGGCCGCATGTCTCCGCTATCGGGATTTTTAGCGCGCGGCTTGAGGATTCGACCGGAGTCCGGCCTATCTGGCCGCGGCGGGCTGCCGCGAGAGCACGAGCTCGGCGATCTGGATCCCGTTCAGGGCGGCGCCCTTGCGCAGGTTGTCGCAGGCGATGAAGAGCGCGAGACCGTTCTCGGCGGCCGAGTCGCGGCGGATGCGCCCGACGAGCGCCTCGTTGCCACCCGCCGCCAGGCCGGGCGTTGGGAAGTCCTCGACCTTCACCGCCGGAGCCGCAGCCAGTAGCTCGCGCGCGCGAGAGGGGTCGAGCGGCTCTTCCGTCTCGAGCCACACCGACTCGGCGTGCCCGACCGGCACCGGCACGCGCACGCAGGTTGCGCTCACCGGTAGCTCGGGCAGCTCGAGGATCTTGCGCGTCTCCTCGCGCAGCTTGACCTCCTCGTCGAACTCGTCGCCGTCGAAGTCCCAGTCGGTGGAGAGATCGTGCTCGGCCTGCGCCTCGTCTAGCAGCTGCTGCAGGCGCTGAGCGCCCTTGCCCGAGGCCGACTGGTAGGTCGCGACGCGCACGGCGCGCAGGCCGGCCGCGTCGTGCAGCGGCTTCAGCACCAGCGTCAGCGGGATCGCACAGCAGTTCGGGTTGGCGACGATGCCGTCGTGCTCGAGCGCCCGCTCGCCGTTCACCTCGGGCACGACCAGCGGCACGTGGTCCTGCAGCCGGAAGGCCTCCGACTTGTCGACGCAGATCGCGCCGCCGCGCACCGCCTGCGGGACGAGCTCGCGGCTCGCGCGCGAGCCGACCGAGAAGAGGCAGAGGTCGAGGTCGCCAGCGGCGAGCGCCTCGGGCGTGGCCTCTTCGACCATACGGCCGTCGATCTCGCTCCCGGCCGAGCGGGCCGATGCGAACAGGCGCACGTCCTCGAAGCCGCGCTCGCGCAAGAGGTCGACCACAACGCGCCCGACTGCGCCCGTGGCTCCGACGAGGCCCACCCTAGGCATGCTGGCGCTCGGCCTCCGGCGCGTCGAGCTCGAAGGCCCGGTGCAGCACCGCGACGGCCGTGTCGACCTCGTCGGTGCGCACGTGGCAGGCGATCTTGATCGGCGAGGTCGTCACGACCTCGGGCTCGATCCCGGCGTCGGCCAGCGTCGCGAACGCCTTGGCGGCCACGCCCGGGTGGCTCTTCATGCCCGCGCCGATCACGCTCACCTTGCCGAGGTCGTCGCGCGCGTTCCACTGCACGCCGAGCCCGTCGAGCACCTCCGTGGCGGCATCGCGGTCATCGGCGGGTGCCGAGAAGACGATCTCCGGCCCGGTCTGGACGATCGTGTCCACGTTCACGCTCGCGTCCGCTAGCGCCGCGAACAGCTGTGAGGCGGTCGTGCCCTCGACGCGGTAGAGCGTCTCCTCGCGCGTGTGCGTGACTCCGGAGATGAGCGCCTTCTCGAGCATCCGATCGTCCTCCTCGCGAATCCAGGTGCCGTCCGCCGGCGAGTAGGAGGGGCGGACGTGCAGCTTGACGTTGTGGCTGCGCGCGATCTCGACCGAGCGTACCTGCAGCACCTTCGCGCCCGACGCGGCCAACTCGAGCATCTCCTCGAAGCTGACCGCGTGCAGCTTGCGCGCCTCGGGCACGAGTCGCGGGTCGGCGGTGAAGACGCCCTCGACGTCGGTGTAGATCTCGCAGACCTCGGCGCCGAGCGCGGCCGCCAGCGCCACCGCGGTCGTGTCGGAGCCGCCGCGGCCGAGCGTCGTGATGTCGAAGTCGGTGGAGACGCCCTGGAAGCCGGCGACGAGCACGATCTTGTCCTGGTCGAGCGCCTCGTGGATGCGGCGCGCGCGGACGTCGACGATCTTGGCCCGGCCGTGGACGGTGTCGGTCACGATCCCGGCCTGGGAGCCGGTGAGCGAGATCGCCTCGGCGCCGAGGTCGTGGATCGCCATCGCCGCGAGCGCACACGAGATCCGCTCGCCGACCGAGATCAGCATGTCCAGCTCCCGCGGCTTCGGCCTCGTGGAGACCTCGTAGGCGAGGCGGACGAGGTCGTCGGTCGAGTCGCCCATCGCCGAGAGCACGGCGACCACCCGATTGCCGGCCGCCTGCATCTCGACGAGCCGGCGGGCGACGTCCTTGATCTTCTCCGGGTCGGCGACCGACGTGCCACCGAACTTCATCACGAGCGTGCCGGCACTCGGCTCGGCGGCCGCGAGGTCGGGAAGCGGCTCGAACTCGGTGGTGGTCACGGTAGGAAGTCTAGGTTCACATTTCGCGGCGGCCCGACAGCGCCCTGCCGAGCGTGACCTCGTCGGCGTACTCGAGGTCGGCGCCCACGGGCAGGCCGCTCGCCAGGCGCGTGACCCGCACCCGGCCGCGCAACCGGTCGGCGAGGAAGGCGGCTGTCGCCTCGCCGGTCATGTTCGGATTCGTCGCCAGCACGACCTCCTCGACGCCGTTGCGCTCGACGCGGCCGAGCAGCTGGTCGATGCGCAGGTGCTCCGGCTCGACGCCGTCGAGCGGCGAGAGCGAGCCGCCGAGAACGTGGTAGAGGCCGCGGTACTCGTGCGTGCGCTCGACGGAGATCAGGTCGGCGGGCTGCTCGACGACGCAGACGATCGTGTGGTCGCGCCGCTCGTCGCGGCAGATCTCACAGGTCTCGTCCTCGGTCAGGTTCCCGCACTCGTTGCAGAAGCGGACGCGCTCCTTGACCTCCTCGAGCGCGCGGGCGAGGGCGAGCGCCTCCTCCTTGGGCACGCTCAGCAGGTGGAACGCGAGCCGCTGCGCGGTGCGCTGGCCCACGCTCGGCAGGCGCGTCAGCTGCGCGACGAGGTTCTCGACAGACGGGCTGAACACCGGCCCATTGTGCCTTGGCCGCTAGCTGTCGCCGACGCCGGCGTTCTCGGCCAGGCGGCCGAGGGCGACCTCGAGCAGCGACGCCGCGACCTCCGGATGCTCGGCGACCAGCGTCCGGAAGCTCGCGCGGTCGAGCGCGAGGCAACGCAGATCGGTCTTCGCCTGTACCCGCGCCGTACGGGTCGCGTCCTCGCTGATCAGCGCGAGCTCGCCGAAGAACTGGCCGGGACCGAGCTCGATCTCGTCCCGCTTGGTCTCGACGACGGCGGTGCCTTCGGCGATGAAGAACATCCCGCTGCCGGCGGTGCCCGGCTGGACGAGCAGCTGGCCGGCCGGCGCCTCTACCTCGTTCACGGCGTCGGCGACGCACTGCAGGTCGTCCTCGCCGAGCTCAGCGAAGAGCGGCACGCGGCGCAGCGCCTCGGTGCGCGTCTCCATCTACAGCCCCGGCAGGCCGAGCCCGTGCAGCCCGCCCATCGCTGGGCCGAGCTTGGCCTCGATCAGGCTCTGCGAGGAGCGGAGGGCCTCGTTGACCGCTGCGAGCACCATGTCCTCGAGGAGCTCGGGATCGTCGGGGTCGATCGCCTTGGGGTCGATCTTGATCTCCTTGATCTCCCCGCCGCCGGTCGCCGTGACGGTGACCATCCCGCCGCCGGCCGTTGCCTGGACGGTCTCGTTCTTGAGCTCCTCCTGGGCCTGCTGCATCTGGGCCTGCATCTGCTGGACCTGCTCCATCATCTTGTTGAAATCCATGCTCATGTCTCGTCCACCTCGCGCGCGTCGAAGGTTCCTTTCATCAGCTCGATGATCTCTTCCTCGCTCGCGGGCTCGTCCGGTGCCGGCTCGTCGCTCTCCCCGCCGTTCTCGCCGACCTCGAAGGCCAGCGCGAGGTGGCGGCCCGTGACCTCGTAGAGCGCCTCGGCCAGCAGCGTGGCGTTCTTGGGCTCCTCGGCGAGCTGCCGGTGGAAGGAGGCCTCGCGCGGGAATTCCACAGTGAGCGTGTCGTCGGCGAGCCCCTTCGGGTGCGCCTCGCGCAGCACCGACGCGGTCGGGATCGACTTCTCCTCGACGGCAGGCAGGATTGTCCGCTGCCAGGCCTCCTGGAGCTGCTCTAGCTCGAGCGACTGGCCCGCCGCGGGCGTCTCCGCCGGTTCGTCGGTGACAGTCACTGTGTCTGTCCCCGGGGGTTGGCCCGAATGGGCGGCCCGCTCCAGGAGCTCGAGCCGGTGCGCGGTCGACTCGCGCGAGAGATCAGCCGCCGGGCGCGTGACCTTGACCAGCGCGAGCTCCAAAGGCAGCCGCGGGTCGCCGCCCTGGCGCATGTCCTCGACCGCCACGGCGAGCAGGTCGCAGAGCCGCAGCACCGTCGCCTCGCCGACCTGGTTCGCCTGCTCGCGCAGCCGTTCGCGCGTCTCCTGCGTGACCGGCAGCGACTCCGGCACCTCGCCCAGGTGTTGGACGAGCAGCAGGTGACGCAGGTGCTCGAGCAGGTCGGTTACGAGCCGCCCGAGGTCCTGTCCCTGCTCGGAGAGCTCCTCGACGAAGGTCAGCGCGCCGGCCGTGTCGCGGTCGACGATCAGGTCACAGAGCCGGAAGAGCGCCTCCTCCTCGACCGCGCCGAGCAGCTGCAGCACCGACTGCACCGTCACCTGGTTCTCCGTCGCGGCAGCGAGCTGGTCCAGCGTCGAGACCGCATCGCGGTAAGCGCCGCGGGCCGAGCGCGCGATCAGCGACAGCGCAGCGTCGGGCGCCTCGATCCCCTCGCCGTCTGCGACGCGTCGCAGAACCTGCACGAGCTCCGGCAACCGCGGCCGCGCGAAGACGAACGTCTGGCAGCGCGAGCGGACGGTCGGGAGCATCTTCCCGAGGTCGGTCGTGCAGAAGACGAAGACGAGGTGTGGCGGCGGCTCCTCGATCAGCTTCAGCAGTGCGTTGAAGGCGGCGTCCGTGAGCTGGTGCGCCTCGTCGAGGATGTAGACCTTGTAGCGCCCCTCGACCGGCTGCAGCACGACGCGCTCACGGATCTCGCGGATGTCGTCGATCCCGCGCTGCGAGGCCGCGTCCATCTCGATCACGTCGAGCGAGCTGCCGTCGGCGATCGCGCGGCATGCGTGGCAGGTCTTGTCCGGCGTCGGTGTCGGCCCGTGCTCGCAGTTCAGGGCCTTGGCGAGGATGCGCGCCAGCGAGGTCTTGCCGGTTCCGCGCGGGCCCGCGAAGAGGTAGGCCTGGCGGATCTGCTCGTGCGCGATCGCGTTCTTCAGCGTCCGGGTGACTGCTTCCTGGCCGACGACCTCGTCGAAGTCCTGCGGGCGGTACTTGCGGTACAGGGCGGCCACGCGACGACTCTACCGAACCTCAGGCCGGGCACACCGCGCGCCTGAGAGGCAGTACTTAGCGCTGCTTCCTTCCGGATCTGACGCGGTTCGCACGCTCCCACCGCCCGGGGCCCGGCCCGAGGAGACGAAGCGTACCGAACGGCTATTCTGAGGCCCTCTCCGGGCGCGTAGCTCAGCGGGAGAGCGCCCGCTTCACACGCGGGAGGTCGCTGGTTCGATCCCAGCCGCGCCCACTGAGAAAACCCGCCGCAAGGGACGGGTTTTCTTCGGAGCGGGTCTTTGTGGATCGTGCAGGCTGCTCGCCTTTGGAACCAGATTTTGAACCATCTAACCGGTCATCGCCTCCCGGAGGCGCTCGTCGGCCTGCTTCGCCAGGCGGCCGACGACGACCTGCGGGAGAAGGCGCGGGCTGTGCTGCTGGAGCAGCTGGATGGAGACGACGAGCGGCGGAAGTTCGAGGCCGCAAAGAGTTGTTCAGCTACTGCTTCGTGTAGGCACTCGACGCTAGCCATCGAGGATCGCCGTCTCTTTTTGGTTTACGCGGCAAGAGCGCCCAGATCTGGCCGCATAGGCGAAGGGGTGGTAGAAGGCGTCGATCGCATCGGCTGGCGCGATTTCAATCTCACAGCTCGCGCCGGTTGCCAGGTTGCGGACGGAGAGCTCCACTCGGTCGCTTTCGGGGTGCCAGAGGAGAAGCACCTCGTCCGCGCCGCTTAGCCGCTGGGCCAGTTCCCGAGTCGTCGCGCTTAGGCATTCGCCAGTCGTCTGGTGGGCGGCCCAGTCAGCCACCGGATTCGATTCTCTTGCCCGCCGGCGAGAGCACTTCCCAGACGCCGCCGAAGTCGCTCAATTCCTCGCCGTTCGTCTGCCCGGCCTTCTTGTCGAGCTTGAAGGTGTAGAGCGGATGGCGGTTGTACGTCACCTGCAGCTTCCCGTCGCCGCGCTTCGCGGTTCCGAGCAGCGAAGCCTTCACTCCGTGACCGGCGCGCACCTTGCCGCTCGTAAGGAGTGGCGGCCAGTACGTGGCGCAGGTTCCCGAGCACGCGCTCCTGCCGTTCTTGTCCTTGGCGAACGCGTAGAGCGTCCGGCCCTTGCTGTCGACGACGATGCGGCCCAACCGCGAGCTCGCGACGCCGACCTTGGTCGCGCCGCTGGCATTGCGGGCGCTCGCCACGGCAGCCGAGCCGTAAGGGCCTGCGGAATACGCCGAACCGCTTACAGAGCTGCCGCAGCCGGCGGCGATCAGCACGGCCGCCAAGGGCGCTGCGATGGCGATGAACACTGTGATCTTGCGCTTCATGGGAGCTCCTTTCTGTAGGAGTGCGGATTGGCCACCGGTCGGCGGGGCCTCCAGCGCGGAGGCCCCGCGATCCCTTTCGGGAGATTCCTCTACGGGACGAGCACCCCGTCCACGAAGAGCTGGATCGCACCGGCCGCTAGGCCGGCGGAATCGACCGTGTCCGTGCCCGCGAGGGTGTTGATGTCGAACCGGTCGTTTGCGGCCTCCGGGTGGAAGATCCCGACCAAGGGGGCAAGACCCTTCGCCGTCACTTCCGTCGCGTCCCCGAAGACCCTGATCGTGTCGTCGTTGTCGGTGGCGTTGACGACGACGCGGTCGGGCTGGCCGTCACCGGTGGCGCCGCCGAGCGTGCCGGCGAGGTCGACGTTCACGTTTCTGACGTCGGTGCCGCTCAGGTCGTTCACGGTGACGAGGTCGGTGCCGCCGAGAGCATTGAAGTCGACCAGTTCGACGCCGTTGGTAACCATCGTGATGCCGGCGACGTCGCGGGTGAATCGGAGCTGGTTGCCGTTCGCCGACAGCTCGATCTTCTCGGCGCCGTTGGCGCCGTTGAAGAGCATCGTGTCGGTGCCGTCCTGGCCTTCGATCGTGTCGCTGCCGTCGCCTGGATCCCAGACAAAGGTGTCGTCGCCGGCGCCCAGGAACGCTGCGTCGTTACCTCCGTTGCCGTCGATCGTGTCGTTGCCCTCGCCGCCGAACGCGGTCTCGACGCCCTTGGCGCCGGCAATCGTGTCGTCTCCCGTGCCGCCGTCGAGGGTGAGGGTGATCGCCTGGGCTGCGAGCGCGGCCGCCGAGATCGCGTCGTTGCCGCCGAGCCCGTTGACCGCGAGACCATCGGTCGGTTCCTGGTGCTGAATCGCCACCAGCGCTGCCAGGCCGGATACGGCAACACCGGAGGCATCTCCGCTGACGTTGATCGAGTCGTTGCCGTTGGTGCCGTCGACGGTGACGCTGTCGGCCTGGCCGTCGCCGGTGGCCCCGCCGAGGATGCTGGCGAGGTCGACGTTCACGTCGCTGACGTCGGTGCCGCTCAGGTCGCCGATGCTGACGAGGTCGGCGCCGCCGAGGGCGTTGAAGTCGACCCGCTCGACGCCGGCGGTGTCCATCGTGACGTTGCCGGGATCGCGGACGAACTCGAGGCGGTTTCGGTTCGCAGACAGGCCGACGCGCTCGGCGACGTTGGCGCCGTTGAACAGCATCGTGTCGGTGCCGTCCTGGCCTTCGATCGTGTCGCTGCCGTCGCCCGGGTCCCAGACGAAGGTGTCGTCACCGGCACCCAGCAGGGCCAGGTCGTTGCCGCCGTTGCCATCGATCGAGTCGTTGCCTTCGCCGCCGAGCAGGAGCTCGCTGCCCTTGCCGCCGGCGATCGTGTCGTTTCCGTCTCCACCGTCGACGGTCGTCGGGATGGTGTCGGTGAAGGCGGCGTTGCTGTCGTCGATGCGCACGAGGTCGTCGCCGGCCCGGGCATCAACGTCGATCTTCGTGATCTTGTTGCGGTTGAAGCTGAAATCGGCCGAGCCGTCGTCACCGACGTCGACCTCGAGAGTGCCGGGATCGCCTGCCCGTAGGCGAAGCGCGATCTTGTCGCTAGCTTCGGTCCCCTCGACCGTCAGCACACCGTGCTTGAGCTTGGGGTGCTTGAACTTGGCCGCCTTGTCTGCGTGCGAGGCTTTGACGGCGTTGAGCGCGGGCGCGGCGTGCCCCTGTCCGGCCGCGATCGCGGCCGCGCCGGCGACGACGGCGGCGACGGCCACAGCTGAAGCCGCCAGCCGCCCGAACCGGACGGTGCGGGTGTTTGTCCGTCGAATGAGGTTCTTCATCTGTACAGGTCTCCTTTCGAGTGAGCCGCGGGGGCGGCTCACGATTGGCTTGTCTCGTGATGGTGGGCGCGGCGGACGTGCATTCGCACCGTGGCGACCCCCCTGTCTTTGCGCTCGGGTGGGCCAGCAATGAGCTGAGGGGCGAGACCGGTGTCCCGCCCCTCGCTAATCGCGGCTCAGGAGACCAGGAAGCGGCCGTGCATGATCCCGGAGTGCGGGTCGCAGACGAAGCGGTAGCTCCCCTTCCTCAGTCTCAGCATGAAGCTCTTCGTCCCGGTGAACGGCACGCTCGTGAGCACTCGGTTGAGACCAGGCCCGGTCAGATGGAAGTCGTGAATGTCCGCGCGGTCCCGGATCACGAAGCGGTACGGCGTTCCTGCCTTCAGCTTCGTGACCTTCTTGCCCTGGATTGTCAGCCCGATCGTAAAACCAGGGCCGACCGTTCCGTTGACGGTCTTCGCGGCGTCGGCCGACGCCGTTGCCCGTCAGCGAGCGCTGTGGCTGCGACCGCGCCGAGTAGCAACGATCGCGTGCGCAGAATCCTTCTCATGTCTTTCTCCTCCTTCGGGTAATGGGCTCGTGCTCGAGCCCAGGATCGGACGGTCGATCCTCGAAGGCCGGGATGGTGATTCGCACCGTGGAGACCCCCCGGACTTTCCCCGAAGGCGCCCAACGTGCGATCTGCCGTGGCGACAGATGTGACATTCCGCGCATGGGGAGTAGGCTTGAGGCACATGAACGTCGCCGCGGCCATCGAACCGCTGCTCGAGCGGAATGAGGAGCTGGCGCGGATCGAGTCGGCGCTGGCCGACGCTCGCACGGGGCGCGGCAGGTTCCTGGTGATCGAAGGGCCGGCCGGGATTGGCAAGACGGCGCTGCTCGCGGCGGCCCGGACGGCGGCGGCAGAGGGCGGAATGCGTGTGCTTCGGTCGCGGGGGACCGAGCTGGAGCGCAACTTCGCCTTCGGAGTGGTGCGTCAGCTTTTCGAGCCGCCGCTGGTCGAGGCATCGGAGCTCGAGCGCGCCGAGCTGCTGCAAGGCGCCGCCGGCGTTGCGGCCGGCCTGCTTCGGCTTCCGGGCGCACCCGCTGTGGAGGGCCCGCCCTCGTCGGGCGTCGATCCCTCATTCGCGATCCTCCACGGCCTCTACTGGTTCTGCGCGAATCTGGCCGCTGTCGGCGTCCGCTCTGCCTCGTGGTTGACGACGCACACTGGGCAGACGCCTCGTCCCTGCGTTACCTGGCCTTCCTGCTCACTCGGCTCGAAGAGCTGGAGGTCGCTCTCGTGGTGGCGACCCGTCCTCGCGAGGCAGCTGCCGGTGCCGAGCTGCTTGCGACCGTGACGACCGATCCCTCCGCCGATGTGATCCGTCTCTCGCCACTGACCAGAGCCGCCGTTGCCCAGCTCCTGGAGGCGAAGCTCGGTGCGACTCCGGATCCGGCCGTCGTCGAGACCTGCATGCGCGTAACGCGGGGGACGCCGTTCCTCGTGCGCGAGCTCGTGGAGCCGGTGAGCGAGGGAGGCATCGGAAGCGCTGTACAAACGGTCGGTCGTTCGGTCGGCCTCCGGCTGCAACGGTTGCCGGAGCATGCCGGGCGGCTCGCACGAGCGCTAGCGGTACTCGAGCAAAGCGACCTTCTCCAAGCAGCGCGGCTCGCGGGCCTCGAAGAGCAAGAGGCAGCCGAGGCGGCCGATCTGCTGGCGACTGCGGGAATCCTCGAGTCCGGCCGGCCGCTGAGGTTCGTGCATCCGATCGTCCGTGACGGGATCTACTCGGGGCTCTCCCGCGCCGAGCGCGCGCAAGGCCACCGCCGCGCCGCCGAGCTGCTCGCCGAGCAAGCGGGCGCGTCCGCGCACGTCGCCCAGCACCTGCTGGCAAGCGAGCCTGCCGCCGATGGCTGGGTCGTCGAGCGGCTGGTCGAGGCCGCGTGCGCGGCGGGGAAGCAGGGCGCTCACGAGTCGGAGGCCGTCTTCCTGCGCCGGGCGCTCGCTGAACCGCCGCCTCCCGGCGAGCGGTCGGCATTGCTGCTCGACCTCGGAATGGCCGAGGCGAACGCTGGACTCGCCGACTGGGCCGAGCACTTGCAGCTGGCCGTGGACACCGCGCCGAACGCCGCGGCAGCGGCCGAAGCAGCCATGGTGCTGGGGCTCGCGCTCAGCCGCGCTCACCGCTTCGCCGAGGCGGTCGAGGTTCTCGATCGCGCGGCGTCGTCGCTCGATTCTGGCCAGTCGGAGCTCGCACTCCTGCTCGAGGCTGCGGCCGTGATCCCCGGGATGAACGACCCCGCGACGGCGCCCTCGGTGGCGCTCCGGCGTGAGACGTTACGCGAGCGGGCCGGCGACGATCCGGCGGCGCCAGCCGAGCTGCTGGCTGCGGCCGCGTTCATATCCGTCCTCACGAACGAGCCGGCCGAGGTCGGCGCCGAGCTTGCGAGCCGCGCACTTCTGGCCGGACAGAGTACGCCTCCGGGTTCGGCGGGCAGGCCGTGGTTCTCGCTCGCAACCTGGTTCTCGCAGGCGACGCTCTCTCTGCTTTGGGCCGAGCGCTATGTCCAGGTGCGGCCGCTGCTCGACGCCTCGATCGCGCAGGCGCGGGCGACCGGAGACGGCAGCCGGCTTGCCGTCGGCCTTGCGCACCGCGGCTGGCTCGCGTTCCGACGCGGCGATCTGTTCGCCGCCGAGGGAGACACGAGGACGGCACTGGCCGCGGGCGAGCTCCCCGCGCCACCCCTTTACCGCGTGCTCAATGCCGGTGTGCTCGTCAAGACGCTCGTCGATCAGGGCGAGCTCGAGGCGGCAGAGGAGGCGCTCGCGCCGCTCCCCTCCGAAGCGGAGATCGGATCGATCCCCGCTGCAATGCTTCGCCTCGCCCGCGGCCGGCTGCGGGTCGAACAGCGCCGGGTCGCCGAAGGGCTGGATGACTTCCTGGCGGTTGGCGTCCTCCTGACGCGAGCGCTGGTCACCTGCCCGGGTTACCTCCCCTGGCGATCGGAGGCCGCGCTCGCCCAGCTGGCGCTCGGCGAGCGGGAGCCAGCAGGACGCCTCGCAGCAGAAGAGCTCGAGCTCGCCAGGGCCTTCGGTGCCCCGCGCGCGCTCGGGGTGGCGATGCGTGCCGCCGGCGTCGTGGCCGGCGGCGACCGTGGCGAGGTCCTGCTTCGTGAGGCGATCGGCACGCTCGAGCGTGCTGACGCCAAGTTGGAGAGAGCGCGCGCTCTTGCCGACCTCGGCGCCCTGCTCCGGCGGCGCAACCGGCGCACCGAAGCACGCGAGCTCCTCCGCGAGGCACTCGACGCCGCGTACCGCGCCGGCGCCAGACCGCTCGCCGAGCAGGCCGAGACCGAGCTCCGTGCCACCGGCGCGCGCCCGCGCCGGGTCGTGCTGAGAGGGCTCGACTCGCTGACAGCCAGCGAGCGCCGGATCGCCGAGCACGCCAGCCACGGCCTCACCAACCGCGAGATCGCCCAGACACTGTTCGTTACCGCACGCACGGTTGAGGGTCACCTCACCAGCGTCTTCCGCAAACTGCAACTCGCCTCGCGAGACGAGCTTCGCGCGGCATTGGAGCGGGACGCCCGAGTGCCGGCCTAGCCTGCGTCCGCCCCGACCAGCACAATCGCCATCGTGCATGGGCGGTCGCCCTTGTTCCGCCAGGCGTGTCGAGCGCCGTTCTGAACGACACAGTCGCCCTCGCGAAGGTGGACCTCCTTGGCGTCGAGTTCGAGCCAGATTTCCCCCGACAAAACGCAGATGAGATCGACGCTTGGGGTGCGGTGCATGCCGCTCTGGTCCGATTCCATGTAGGCCGTTCGCCCGGGAAGCAGCTCTTCGAGCTCCCGCTCTGCCTCGGTTGAGAGTGCACCGGAAGCCCGGGATTGCTGCGGCGGAACCGTGAAGAGGTTGAAGCGAATGCCGCCGGCAGGCGGGAAGTGCGCGAGGGGACCTTCGGCCTCTGCGCTTGGCGGGTCGGTAGGCGGGTCATCGAGGCTCCAGAGGCGATGCCACGCGTATCCGGGAAGCGCAGAGACCGTCACGGGTTGAACGAGATCATCTCGGGACACGTGGGAAATGCCATCGGTCGTGCCCGTGACGACGCGACGTACTGTTCTTTCGCCCACGGCTGCGATGTTAATCGTCGTCAGTCCCTGCCTCGCGGCGGGGCTCGTGCCCCGCGGCGGACGTGCGCAAAAGACAGGGGGGTCGCCACGGTGCGAATGCGGGTCCGCCGCCTCCACCATCGCCAAGACAAGCCAATCCGGCATCGCGATCAAGGAGGAATACGTGCTAACCGCATTCGAATCAATCATTGGCAGGAGGCGCGATGGCGGTGGCCGACGCGGAGCGATCGTCCTCGCGGCGTCGCTCGCGGTGTTCTTCGCTGCCCTCGTGCTCTCGTCGGCCTCGGCCTACGGGGCACGGGAGGCCAACCCGCCGCCCGAGAAGGCGGCGACGAAGAAGCCCACCAAGGCGAAGCCGGAGGTCACGGCGAGTATCCGCCGCGGCCGGCTCAACGTGCTCGGCACGGCAAAGAGCGACAAGATCACGCTACGGCTGAAGCCGGGCAACAAGTCCCGACTCCAGGTCGACGTCGGCGGCAACGGCTCCGCCGAGTTCACCTTCAAGCGCTCGGCCTTCAACCGGATCGTCGTTCACGGCGCATTCGGCGCCGACACGCTCTCGATCAACGAGAGGTATGGCGTGTTCACGGGCAACGAGGCGACGAGCCTCTTCGGTGACACCGGCAACGACGTGCTGCGCAGCGGCTCCGCAGCCGAGCGGCTGTTCGGCGGCATCGGCAACGACACGATCGACGGCAAGCGGGGCAACGACGTGATCGAAGGCGGCGCGGGCAGCGACCTCGTCGTCTTCAACGGCTCGAAGGCCGCGGAGAAGTTCGCGTTCTCGGCTAACGGAAAGCGGCTGAGGTTCGTCGGCGCGGGCACGGTGAACATCGCGAGCGTCGAGCGATTCGACCTTCGGGCGTCCGGCGGCGCGGACAACGTCGTCGTCAACGACCTCACGGGCGCCGGGCTCGCCCAGCTCAACGCCGACCTGGCGAACGACGGGGCTGCAGACGTCGTCGACATCAAGGGCTCGTCCGCTGCAAACGAGCTCCGGGTCCGCGGCGGCATCTCGATCGGCGGCGTCGGGGCGGCGGTCAACGTCCTCCGTGCGCAGGCCGCGAACGACAAGCTGAACCTCGATCCCGGCGCGGGCAGCGACCGCGTGGTCGTCGAGGGCACGACCGGAAACGACACGATCGGCGTGGCAGCGTCGGTGGCCGCCGGCCACATCTCCATCTCGGGCGGTCCTGCCGGGATTCCGATCGACGTCGTCAACTCGGAAGCGCTGACCATCGAGTCCCTCGCCGGCAACGACACGGTCAACGCCGGTCTCGGGCTCGCGTCGCTCACCCAGCTGACGCTGGACGGCGGAGCCGGCAACGACGCGATCAACGGCGGCGACGGCAACGACACGCTGCTAGGTGGGAGCGGGAACGACGCGATCGACGGCAACGGTGGGACCGACACCGGTCTCCTCGGCGCCGGCGACGACTCGTTCACGTGGGATCCCGGCGACGGGAGCGACAAGGTGGAAGGCGAGGCCGGCACGGACACGCTGGTCTTCAACGGCGCCGCTGCCGCGGAGAACTTCGATTTCTCCGCCAACGGCAACCGGCTCAAGCTCCTCCGCAACGTCGGGAACATCACGATGGACGTCGACGACACCGAGCGGGTCGATCTCCGGGCCCTCGGCGGCATCGACAACGCGGTCGTGAACGATCTGTCCGCGACCGACGTCAAGAACGTCGTGTTCGACCTCGCCAGCGACGGCGCGGTCGACACGACCACGATCAACGGCACGGCCGGCAACGATTCGATCGCGATCGTCCCCAACGCGGGTGCGGTCGACGTGACCGGACTGGCCGCGGCCGTGAAGATCGAGCACTCGGAGGCTGCGAACGACCTCCTGAACGTCAACGGGCTCGTCGGCAACGACACGATCAACGGGTCGGTCGGGCTCGCAGCTCTGATCAAGCTCGGGATCGACGGCGGCGCCGGGAACGACGCGATCAACGGCGGCGACGGCGCCGAGGTGCTGGTCGGCGGCGACGGCGACGACGTGATCGACGGAAACGGCGGCGCCGATACTGGACTCCTCGGAGCCGGCAACGACACCTTCATCTGGGATCCGGGCGACGGCAGTGACGTCGTCGAGGGGCAAGACGGTGCCGACGACGGCGCCGACACGCTGCTCTTCAACGGCGCCGGCGCGGCCGAGAACTTCGACCTCTCGGCGAATGGTGGGCGGGTGCGGTTCTTCCGCGACGTCGGCAACATCACGATGGACCTGAACGACATCGAGTTCATCGACGTGCAGGCGCTCGGCGGTAACGACAACGCGGTCGTGAACGACACCAGCGGGACCGATCTCAAGCGCGTTGCCTTCGACCTCGAGGCCGCGATCGGCGGCGGCGGGGGAGACGGCGCGGCCGACTCGGTCACCGTCAACGGCACGAACGACCCCGATGACATCCAGATCACCCCAATCGAAGACGTCGTGGACGTCTTCGGGGCTCCAGTGACCGTCCAGATCGCCCATTCGGAGGCCGCAAACGACAAGTTGACCGTCAACGGCCTCGGCGGAGCCGACACGATCACCGCCGGGCCGGGCCTCGCTGCACTGATCCAGCTCGTGATCAACGGCGGGACCGAGGCCGACGTCCTCACCGGCGGCGACGGCAACGACCGGATCGTCGGCCAGCAGCAGAACGACTCGATGTTCGGCGGCGACGGGAACGACACCCTCGTCTGGAACCCGGGCGACGCCAACGACCTCGTCGAGGGCGAGGCGGGCATCGACACGATGGAGTTCAACGGCGCCGGAGTCGCAGAGAACTTCGACGCCTCGGCCGTAGCCGGACGGCTCCGCTTCACACGCAACGTGGGGAACATCGTCATGGACGTGGGCACCACCGAGCGGGTCGACCTCACCGCGCTCGGCGGCGCCGACACGGCCGTCTTTAATGACCTATCCGGGACCGCCGTGGCCAAGGCCGACATCGACCTGGCGGGCGTGCTCGGCGGCGCTGCAGGTGACGGCGCAGCGGACACGGTCACCGTCAACGGCACCAACGGCCCCGACAACATCGCGGTGGTCGCGAACGGCGGTGTCGTGGATGTGACGGGCCTCGCCACTGCCGTCGGGATCAGCCACTCGGAGGCCGCGAACGACTTGCTCGCGATCAACGCGCTCGACGGTAATGACGACGTTGCCATCGGCGGCGGCGTGGCGGCGCTGATCCAGACGCTCGTCGACCTCGGGCCGGGCGAGTAGCAGGAACCTCCCCTCCAAGCGATCGGGGTCCTCGGGCCCCGATCGTTTTCTGCGCGAGGCACGTGGAGGACGATCTGGAGCTCGTACGTGAAAAGGAAGAGCTCGATCAAATTGAGGAATCCGACGTAGGAGTTCAGCCGATCTGGCGATTCGGCACATGCATCAATTGACCTGGTTTGTTCGTGTGACCGGTCACATTCGAAGTGCAGAAAATGCGGGGGATTTGCAGGTATTTCCCTGAAGAGGCAACGGGCCACGAATGGGCCATAGCGAGCTCCCAGAGGCGTCAGCCCACACAACAGGCCGATTTGCAGGCGAAAGGCCGGAACGGGAGCGACGGGGACTCGAACCCGCGTCCCGGCGTGACAGGCCGGTCTTAGCGCGCGACGCTCCCGGGAGTTCGAGCCGAAAACAGCTCGCTACTGCGAAGGAGGCACGGCCGCCCACACGAGGCCGTGGCTGACCACAATCCCGTCGACGGCGCCCGTGTGGAGCGCGATCCGCCGGAGTAGGCTTGAGACATCATGAAAGTGGCCAGGGCCACCGGAGCGCTGCTCGAGCGGAGCGATGAGCTGGCGCGGATCGAGTCGGCGCTCGCCGACGTTCGCACGGGGCGCGGGAGGTTCGTTGTAGTCGAAGGGCCGGCCGGGATCGGCAAGACGGCGTTGCTCGCGGCCGCCCGAAACGCGGCGACAGAGGGCGGAATGCGCGTACTACGGGCACGGGCGACCGAGATGGAAAACAACTTCGCTTTCGGAGTCGTGCGGCAGCTGTTCGAGCCACCGCTGGCCGAGGCATCGGAGCTCGAGCGCGCTGATCTGCTGCAAGCCGCTGCCGGCATTGCTGCTGGCACGCTTGGGCTCGCTGGCGCACGTCCTGCAGAGGGTCTCCCTTCCCCAGGCGTCGATCCTTCCTTCGCGATCCTCCACGGCCTCTACTGGCTGTGCGCGAACCTCGCCGCCGTGGGCCCGCTCTGCTTGGTCGTCGACGATGCGCACTGGGCAGACGCTGCATCTCTCCGTTACCTGGCCTTCCTGCTCACGCGGCTCGAAGAGCTGGAGGTCGCCCTGGTCATCGCCACCCGCCCTCCTGGAGCGGGGGCAGAAGCCGAGCTGCTTGCGACCATGACGACGGATCCATCTGCCGATGCGATCCGTCTCCAACCCCTGACAAGCGCCGCCGTCGTCCAGCTTCTCGAGGCTGGGCTCGGTCGGGCTCCGGAGCCGGATGTTGTCGACACCTGCCTGCGCGTAACGCGTGGGACGCCGTTCCTCGTGCGCGAGCTCGTGACGGCACTGAGCCAGGAAGGCATCGGAAGCGGTGTAGAAACGGTTGGTCGCTCGGTTCACCTCCAGCTCCTCCGGCTGCCCGACCACGCGGGCGAGCTTGCCCGAGCGCTGGCGATCCTCGAGCAGAGCGACCTGCTGCAGGCGGCGCGACTCGCTGGCCTCGAAGAGCTCGAGGCCGCGGATGCGGCCGATTTGCTGGGGTCTGTCGGGATCCTCGAGTCCGGCCGGCCGCTGACGTTCGTGCATCCGCTCGTCCGCGACGGGATCTACTCGGAACTCTCCAGCTCCCAGCGCGCGCAAGGCCACCGCCGTGCCGCGGAGCTGCTCGCCGAGCAACCGGGCGCTAACGCGAGTGTCGCCGAGCATCTGCTGGTCAGCGAACCCGCTGGCGACCGTTGGGTCGTTGATCGGCTGGTCGCAGCCGCCCGCGCGGCGCGACAGCAGGGCGCTTCCGAGTCGGAAGCCGTCTTCCTGCGCCGGGTGCTCGCCGAGCCACCGCCGCTGGGCGAGCGGTCGGGATTACTGCTCGACCTCGGAATGGCCGAGGCGAGCGCCGGGCTCCCCGGCTGGCCTGAGCACTTGCAGCAGGCCGTGGACGCTACGCCGAACACCGCACTAGCCGCCGAGGCAGCGATGGTGCTGGCCCACGCGCTCAGCCGCGCCCAGCACTACACGGAGGCGGTCGAGGTTCTTGATCGCGCAGCAACGGCGCTCGATTCTGGTGACGCCGAGCTCGCGCTCCAGCTCGAGGCTGCGGCCGTCCTACCCGCGCTGAACGACCCCGTGACCGCCCCCTCAGTGGCCCTCCGCCGCGAGAGGTTGCGCGAGCGTGCCGCGAGCGATCCCGCCGCGCCACCTGAGGCATTGGCCTCAGCCGCGTTCGTCTCCATCCTCACGAACGAACCCGCCGAGACCGGCGCCGACCTCGCGACCCGAGCGCTGTTGGCCCAAGACAGTGCAGCGCCCATCTCGGACAGGGGGCCATGGTTCTCGTTCGCAGCTTGGTTTTCGCATGCCACGTTCGCGCTTCTTTTGGCCGAAAAGTATGCGCAGTTGCGGCCGCTGCTCGATGCCTCGATCGCGCAGGCGCGGGTGACCGGAGACGGTGGCAGGCTCGCCGTTGGCCTGCGCGATCGAGGCTGGCTTGCTCTGCGACGCGGCGATCTGAGCGCCGCCGAAGGAGATGCCCGGACGGCGCTTGCCGCGACCGAGCTCCCCGCGCCACCTATGTACCGGGTCATGAACGGCAGTCTGCTCATCAAGGTGCTAGTCCATCAGGGCAAGCTTGACGAAGCAGAGCGGGCGCTCGCGCCGTTCGATCCCGAAGCAGGGAGCGGATTCGCCACGGCCTGGGGTCTTCGCTTCGCCCGCGGACGTTTGCGGATCGCGCAAGGACGAGTCGTCGAAGGGCTGGAGGACTTCCTTGGCCTTGGCGTAGATCTGACGCGGGCGATCGTCACCTGTCCGAGCTACCTCCCCTGGCGCTCGGAGGCGGCGCTCGCCCAGCTCGCGCTCGGCGATCACGAGTCGGCCGAACGCCTCGCAGAGGAGGAGCTCGAGCTGGCCCGGGCCTTCGGCGCCCCGCGTGCGGTCGGTGTCGCGAAGCATGCCGCCGGTGCCGTGGCCGGCGGTGAACGTGGAGCGCTTCTCCTCCGTGAGGCGATCGAGGCGCTCGAGCGCGGCGGTGACCGATTGGAGAGAGCGCGTGCCCTCGCCGATCTCGGCGCGATGCTTCGGCGCCGCAACCGTCGCACCGAGGCGCGGGAGCTGCTCCGCGACGCTCTCGACGCCGCCCACCGTGTCGGCGCCAGAACTCTCGCCGAATACGCCGAGACCGAGCTCCGCGCCACCGGTGCTCGCCCGCGCCGGGTCGTTCTCAGCGGCCTTGACTCGCTAACAGCCAGCGAGCGCCGTGTCGCCGAGTTCGTCAGCCAAGGCCTAAGCAACCGCCAGATCGCCCAGATGCTCTTCATCACGACGCGCACGGTCGAGGGTCACCTTACGAGCGTCTACCGCAAGCTGCGGGTCGACTCGAGAGACGAGCTTCCCGCCGCACTCGCCGACGGCGCCCCAGTCTCGGCCTAGCAACATCCGCGTCGAGGAGGATCCGGAGACCGCCGGGGCATCTACCGCGTCATCGAGGAGGGGCGATGAGAAGAGACACCGCCGGCGGTGACCCGCGCGTCCTGCTGCAGCACCGACCGTTCTTCGGCGACGATGAGGGCGCGACGCTGCAGGAGATGGCCGAGAGACTCGACATCGATGAGGAGACGACGATGACGCGGCTGCTCGAGCCGGCATGCCGGGGCTGGATCGTTGTCGCCACAAGCCCGCTACGTGCTCGAAAGCTGCAAAGCACAACTCGTCGAAGGTCGAGGTGACCACGAAAGTGCAGCCGAGGTGTACCTCGAGGCCGCATCGGGGTGGGAGCCACCACGGCACCGTCCCGGAACAGGCATACGCGCTGCTCGGCCAGGGACGCTGCCTGGTCGCCCTCGAAGACCCCGTCGCCGAGGAACCTCTTCGACAGGCCCTGAGCTGTTCAGCTCGATGGGCTACCGCCCCGCCCTCGCCGACACCGAAGCGCTCATCGCGCAGGCAACCGCCACTGCTGTAGCCGTGGAATGGATCCAAAACCGACCGGTTTACTAAACGAAAGAGTGGAAAGGCCGCTCGCTTGGTCGACTTCGGATCCGAGATATGACACGATCAGGAGGTGACGCGTTTGCTTTCGAGACTGAGGGGCCGGGATCGGCTTGTCGAGCGAAACGGGAACGGCAGCGCTCCGGCGCACGCTTCCGCCCCCTCCGCCCCCGCCACAAGGCGCTCGGCGTGCGCCCGGTACGTCGTCACGGCCGCCGAGTCGGCTCCGTGCACATGCCCGGAGTTCTGCGAACGCGACCACGCGAACGAGTAGCCGCAGGTGACCGCTTTGGCCGGAGCCGACGTCGCAGGTGTGGAAGACCTGCGTCTGGGCCGGATCCTCACCGCCGAGGCGCTCGCCTTCGTCGCCGAGCTCGAGCGGCGCTTCGGGGCTCGGCGACTCGAGCTGCTGCTTGCTCGCGCCGAGCGGCAGCGTCGGCTGGCGGCCGGAGAGCTGCCGGACTTCCTGCCCGAGACGCGCGAGCTACGCGAGACCGACTGGGTGATTGATCCGGTTCCCTCTGACCTGCTCGACCGGCGCGTCGAGATCACCGGGCCGACCGACCGGAAGATGGTCATCAACGCACTCAACTCGGGCGCGCGGATGTTCATGGCCGACTTCGAGGACGCGAACTCACCGACGTGGCACAACATGGTCGAGGGCCAGGCGAACCTCGTCGACGCGATCGACCGCACGATCGAGTTCGAGAGCACCGACGGCAAGAGCTACCGCCTGAACGACGAGGTGGCGACGCTGCTCGTGAGGCCGCGTGGCTGGCACCTGGTCGAGCGGCACTTCAAGGTCGACGGCCAGCCCGTCTCGGCCAGCCTGTTCGATTTCGGCCTCTACCTCTTCCATAACGGGCGCCGCCTGCTCGACCGCGGAACCGGCCCGTACCTCTACCTGCCGAAGCTCGAGAGCCACCCCGAGGCGCGGCTGTGGAACGACGTCTTCACGCACGCCGAAGAGGCGCTCGACATCCCTCGCGGCTCGATCAAGGCGACGGTGCTGATCGAGACCGTCCTCGCAGCCTTCGAGATGGACGAGATTCTCTGGGAGCTGCGCGAGCACGCGGCCGGTCTCAACGCGGGCCGCTGGGACTACATGTTCAGCATCATCAAGAAGTTCCGCGACCGGCCCGAGTTCGTCCTGCCTGACCGCAACAGCGTGACGATGACCGCGCCGTTCATGCGCGCATACGCGGAGCTGCTCGTCAAGACGTGCCACCGGCGAGGCGCGCACGCGATGGGCGGAATGGCCGCCTTCATCCCGAGCCGCAAGGACTCAGAGCTGAACGCGTGCGCGCTCGCGAAGGTCCGAGAGGACAAGCAGCGCGAGGCCGGCGACGGGTTCGACGGCACCTGGATCGCTCACCCCGACCTCGTGCCGGTCGCGCTGGAGGAGTTCGACCGTGTGCTCGGGAAGCGGCCGAACCAGCTCGGGCGGCAGCGCGAGGACGTCTCGGCCAACGCGGCCGACCTCCTTGATGTCGCGTCGACCGCGGGCGAGGTCACCGAGGAAGGACTCCGCAACGACATCAGCGTCGCGATCCAGTACCTCTCGGCATGGCTGCGCGGGACCGGCGCGGCCGCGATCTACAACCTGATGGAGGATGCGGCGACCGCGGAGATCGCCCGCTCCCAGGTCTGGCAGTGGCTGCGCCACGGGCGTTTCGAGCGCGACTGGGTGCGCGCCGTGATCGACGAGGAGCTGGATCTGCTCCGGGGGCAGTTCGGCGACGAGGTGTACGACCGAAGCCGCGCCGCCGAGGCGCACGAGATCTTCGAGCAAGTGGCGCTCGGCGAGGACTTCGTCGAGTTCCTGACCCTGCCGGCCTACGACTACCTAGACGAAGAGGGGGACACGGATGGTTGACGGAAGCGCGAACGGCACGGCGAACGGGCGCTGGGAGGGAATCGAGCGTCCCTACGCGAGCGAGGACGTGCTCCGCCTGCGTGGCACGGTCCAGGTCGCGCACACGCTCGCCCGGCTCGGCGCGGAGCGGCTCTGGACGCTGCTCCACTCCGAGGAGTACGTGCCTGCGCTCGGCGCGCTGACCGGCGGCCAGGCTGTGCAGATGGTCAAGGCCGGCCTGAAGGCGATCTACCTGAGCGGCTGGCAGGTTGCCGCCGATGCCAATCTCGGCGGCCACACGTACCCCGATCAGAGCCTGTATCCCGCCAACAGCGGGCCGGCTCTCGTGCGCCGCCTTAACAACGCTCTGCTCCGGGCCGACCAGATCCACACCGCCGAGGGGGACACCGAGACGTACTGGCTCGCGCCGATCGTCGCCGATGCCGAGGCGGGCTTCGGCGGGCCGCTCAACGCCTTCGAGCTGATGAAGGCGATGATCGAGGCGGGCGCGGCAGCCGTGCACTTCGAGGACCAGCTCTCGTCCGAGAAGAAGTGCGGCCACCTCGGCGGCAAGGTGCTCGTGCCGACGAACCAGTTCCTGCGGACCCTCGCAGCGGCGAGGCTCGCCGCCGACGTCTGCGGTGTGCCGACCATCCTCGTCGCGCGCACCGACGCGCTCAGCGCGGCACTGCTGACGAGCGACGCCGATCCCGCGGACGAACCCTTCCTCACGGGCGAGCGTACGCCGGAGGGCTTCTTCGTCGTCCGGGCGGGGCTCGAGGCCGCGATCGCGCGTGGCTGTGCGGTTGCGCCGTACGCCGACCTCGTTTGGTTCGAGACGTCGACGCCTGACATGGGCGAGGCGCGCGAGTTCGCGCAGGCGATCCACGAGGAGTTCCCTGGGAAGATGCTCGCCTACAACTGCTCGCCGTCGTTCAACTGGCGCTCGCAGCTCGACGACAACGCGATCGCGGGCTTCCAGGACGACCTGGCCGCCCTGGGGTATCGCTTCCAGTTCGTCACTCTCGCCGGCTTCCACTCGATCAACTCCGCCATGTTCGAGCTCGCGTACGGCTATGCACGGGAGGGGATGAGCGCCTACGTGCGCCTGCAGGAGGGTGAGTTCGCGCTTGAGGAGCACGGTTACACGGCGACGCGGCACCAGCGCGAGGCCGGTGCGGGCTACTTCGACGCCGTCGCGCAGGCGATCAGCGGTGGGAAAAGCTCGACGCTGGCACTCGAGGGCTCCACGGAGGCCGCTCAATTTCGGAGCTAGCCTCAGGCGAGGACGCGGGCGGCACCAAGGCCGACGAGATCGCGGTCGCGATCGAGGACGAGATCATCTCCGGCGAGCTGCCGCCCGGCGTCGTCCTGCGGCAGGAACAGCTCTCCGAGCGCTTTGGCGTCAGCCGCACTCCCATCCGTGAGGCGCTTCGTCGCCTGACCGCGACGGGCCTCGTGTCCTTCACCCCGAACCGCGGCGTTTGGGTGCGGACGATCTCACTCGACGAGTTGCGCCAGGCGTTCCTCGTCCGCGCCGAGCTCGAGGCGCTCGTGACCGGTCTTGCGTCGCCGAACATGACCCCGGCCCGGCTCGATGAGCTGGCGGCGGCCGAGGCGCGGTTCGAGGAGCTGACGGACCAGCTGCTCGACCGCAGTCGGAGCGAGAGCGTGCGGAGACGGCTGACAGTCGACTGGGTGCGCGCGAACTACCACTTCCACGACGTCATCTACGAGGCGGCCGACGTCCCGTTCGTCGAGCAGGTCGCCAAGAGCGCGCGGCGGACGTTCCTCAGCCGCTGGCGCCCAGGCGGCCCCGAGATCGACAACCTTTACCGACAGAACGTGAACCAACACCGCGCGATCCTCGACGCCCTCATCGCCGGCAGCTCCGACGGCGCAAGGGCTCTCGCTCACGAGCACGTGCTCCACTCCTGCCGGCTGCTCGAGGTGATCCTCGAGCACCGCGGCCTTCAGCCGGCCGCGCCCCAGGCGACGGGCGCGTCAGGTGCGGGAAAGCCGCAGCCGCACCCGCGCCGACCCTGAGGCCCGCCGTCTAGGAGGATCCACCCTCGGCCAATCGAGAGGACCCAGTGAGCAACCGGTTGTTCGCCGTCGGGCTAGCTCGGTGGCGCCAACGCCGCCGTCCTCCAGAGCGACGGCAAGATCGTCGTCAATGTAGACGACAGCGGCAGCACAATCCTCGTGCGCTAGACGGCCGACGGCAAGCTGGGCCGCCTGGAGCGCGGCCCCGCTGTCCATAGGCCGCTCGGCCTGTTTGCAGCCACCTCCGAAAGCATTAGGCCGCAGAGCGTCGCCGACTCCATCACCAGCGACTCCTGCGGCGAACGGATCGACCGCCGCCGGATCGAGACGCGCGAGCTGTGCGACGGCTGCGGTGGCGGGGTCGCCATCGACCTGAGGGGGATCCCGTTCCGGGAGTGGCCGGACTGGCTGCACCGGGCGACGGTGCGGGAACTGCTCGAGGCTCGCGACGCCGACGAACGCGGTCTGCGGGAGTCGGTCACCGACCTGAAGCGTCAGGTGCGCTCGCTGACGAAGCAGCTCAACGCCGCGCGCCGACGCGCCGCCGAGGGCCTTTCCGAGCCGAGCATGGAGCGGGCGCTGCGAGACGTGGCGACAAACCCGCGAAGCGCGGTCAGCTAGCCGAGACCAATCACGGACGGGAGACGAGGCGCGTTGACGAGCGCGTCCCAGTCTCGGTGGAGGGACGCAGCCATCAGCCCGAGGGCGCGCGGGGGGCTGCTCGCCGGGCTCCCCCAGCACGGACAGCGGTACACGACCGTACCCGGGTCTGGATGCACCGGCGTCCGCTTCTGCGGCGGCGTAAATGCGATGGACGCCGCGTCGACGCTGCCTGCGAAAACACGGATGTGCCGCAGCACCCCACGTGCTCTCCCACTTTTGCGGCGCGTCGACGCGGCGCGAGACCATTGTTCGGCGCCCCGGGCTGAATGGTCAACCGTCCGAACGTTCAGGAAGAGCTCCGCCATCGCCCGATATTGCTCTTCCAGCACGGCGTCGAGTTCAGGGCAAGAAGCCGCTCGGCGTGATCACGAACATCGAGACGATCGGGCGCTTCAGCGCCCAGCTCTTCGACGTGGCTACGTCCGCGAGCTGATGCGCGCTGCGCGCCGGAACGTTCGGCATGAGCTACAAGCCATGCGGCGTCACCCGCGGCGAGCTCGACCGTCGGCACACGAAGTCGGACCGTAACCCTCCCGGCCTCCCCGAGTGGACGTTTCGCTTGGTGGACGAGGTCGCCGAGCTGAGCGTCGTGACCTGGCCGGCGGATCAGAACGCGTGCAAAGCTCGAACGAGCCATCGTCGTCGCGCTTTGGTCCAGCGAGGATGATGCGCCAGTCCGCGACGACTGAAGAGCGCGGGGAGGGTGGAACCATTCTGGAACCCACGCCTAGTTTCGCCTGCTTTCGGCGCGTGCCGTCACTCGGCTTGAACAGCCGGATTCGCGGCTAGGCGCAACCAGCCGCAAGCCCAGCGCACCCTTCACACGCGGGAGGTCGCTGGTTCGATCCCGGCCGCGCCCATCGGACTTGGCGAACCTCGATGCCGGTTGGCAGCGGCCCCGTTCGGTGGGACGATGCGGGAGTGCCGCATCGCCGTGAACTGCAGGGGCTGCGAGCGGTCGCGGTCCTGCTCGTGGTGCTCGACCACGCCGGGCTGCCGTTCGTGCAGGGTGGCTACGTCGGGGTCGACGTCTTCTTCGTCCTCTCCGGCTATCTGATCACCGGGCTGCTGCTTCGCCAGGCCCGCCGCGACGGGCGTATCCGGCTCTCCGATTTCTACGTCCGGCGCGCCCGGCGGATCCTGCCTGCGGCGGTGCTGACGCTCGTCGTCACGGATCTCGTCGCGCACCAGCTGCTCAACCTCGTGCGCGCCCGTCAAGCCGTCAGCGACAGCGTCTGGGCCGCGTTCTTCATGGCGAACGTGCACTTTGCGCGCGAGGGCAGCGACTACTTCTCGCAACTGCAGCCGCCCTCGCCGGTGCAGCACTACTGGACGCTGGCGGTCGAGGAGCAGTTCTACCTCGTCTGGCCGATAGTGCTCGCCGGGGTGCTGGCGGTGCCGTTCCTGCGGCGGCGCCTGCTCTGGATCGTGCTCGCCGCGGCCGGCGCGTCTCTTGCGTGGTCGATCCACAGCACGGCGAGCGATGCGACCTACGCGTACTACTCCACGGCCACCCGTGCCTGGGAGCTCGCGCTCGGCGCGGCGCTGGCGATCGCCGCGCCGCGTCTGCGCGGGGCCGCGGCGTGGCTCGGCCTGGCATGCATCTGCACCGCCGCGGTCGCGTTCTCAAGCTCGACGCCCTTCCCCGGCTACGCGGCCCTGCTGCCGACGATCGGCGCGGCGCTCGTGATCGCGGCTTCCGACGGGAGCGCCTCGCGGCTACTCTCCCTCGCGCCGTTCCGCTACGTCGGCGACCGCTCGTACACCTTCTACCTCTGGCACTGGCCCGTGCTCGTGATCGCGGCCGATTACGTAGGCCACGATCTGTCGACTGTCGTCCGGCTCGGTCTCTTGGCTGGAGCCTTCGGACTGTCGATACTGAGCTATGCCCTTTACGAGAACCCCATCAGGCAGATGAGGTGGCGCCCGCAAACCGGCGCGCTGCTCTGGCCCGCCTCGGCGGCCGTGATCCTGGCTGTCGCCGTGCCGATCCTCGTCTCGCTGAACGCGCGGGCGACGCGGATCTCGAATGCAGCTGCTGCCGTCCGCCCGGCCGAGCTGGTGTGGAAAACCAGCGCCGCGCGCAGCTCGTGGAAGCCGCTGCCGGCCGTGGTCGATGCCGTCAACGCCGCGAGGCGCGGCGCCGCGCTGCCGTGGCCGCTGACCCCTGCAGTGACCGACCTGCGCAACGACCTCTTCGCGTTCCCGAGCGGCTGCTCCGCCCGCCAGGGCGAGACCACGAGCAAGATCTGCCGCCTCGGCACGGCGGACGCAACCAAGACGCTCGTCGTGTTCGGCGACTCGCACGCTGAGATGTGGATGCCGCCAGTCCTGCGCATGGCCAAGCGCGACGCATGGTCGGTCGTGCCGTTCGTCAAGGTCGGCTGCGTCCCGAGCTCGTGGACGCACAAGAGCTGGCCCTGCGGGATCTGGTACCGCTGGGCGATCAACCGCGCGGCGGCGCTCCATCCGCAGGCTACGCTGGTCGTCGGCAGCTGGGCCGGGAGCAAGACGCCGGCCGCCGCGGTCAAGGGCGTTGCCGGGTTGATCCGGGACGCCCGCAGCTTCTCGGCCAGCACGATCGTGGTCGGCGACTCGCCGCACCAGCACCGCAACCCGGTCGACTGCCTGCTCTCCGCGGGCGCGAATATGCGGACGTGCAGCTCGAAGGCGACGCTCGTCGAGCTGCAGACCGACGCTGCGGTGGCGGCCGCCGCGGCCAAGGCGCACGTCGGCTTCATGAACGTCACCGGCTGGTTCTGCGCGCACGCGTCGTCGGTTGCGGTTCTCTGCCCGATGGTCGTCAACCGGACGATCGGCTGGATCGACCAGGGCCACATCTCCTCGACCTACGGGCTCGAGCTGTCGACGCCGTTCCGCAACGCCTTCCGGCGCGAGCTCTTCAGGTAAGGAGCGGCGCCACCTCGGCGCCGAAGCGGCGCACGCGGTCTTCGAGGTCGGGCGAGTCGTGCCCGAGGTTGACGACGAAGCCGTCGCAGCCCGCCTCGACGTACTCGGCCAGCCGTTCGGCGATCCACTCCGGCGGGCCCTCGATCGCGTGACGCCCGCGCTCATCTTCGCCCGCCTTCGGCTCGTTGGCGAAGTACGTGCTGAAGCGGAGCACGGTCCGCCCGTCGAAGCCTCGCCCGAGCTCGCGCAGCTCGTCGACCGAGAGCGCGACCGGGTGCCAGACGCCGGTCTTGGCCGCGCGCCGCAAGGTCGCACGCGAGACGCCGGCGACCCAGAGCTCGGGCCGTCGCGCGAGCGCCGGCGCGAGCCAGCCGTCGAGTGAGAGGTAGTTGCCCTGGAAGCGCACGCGCCCGGGCATCTGGTCGAACGCGGCAGCGGCCAGGTCGAGCCACTCGTCGAGCACCTTCCCGCGCTCGGCGAAGCTTGCTCCGAGCGTCTCGAACTCCGCCTCCATCCAACCTGCCGCGACCGCGGTCACGACGCGGCCGCCCGAGAGGAAGTCGAGCGTCGTCAGCTGTTTCAGCGCGACCAGCGGGTTCCGCGCCGGGACGATCAGGGCCGACACCCCGAGCTGCAGCCGCTGAGTCCGGCCGGCGAGGAAGCCGAGCGAGAGGAGCGCCTCCGCGATCGAGCCGTAGACGGCCGCGTGCTCGTCAGGCACGACCACGTGGTCGGTCACCCAGCCGGAGTCGAAGCCCGACTCCTCGGCGGCCACCGCACACGCCGCGAGCCGCTCCGACTCGAGGCCTTCGCCGTAGTTCGGGAGGATCAGGCCGAGGTGGAGCGGCATCGCGGCGGAAGCTACCGGCTAGAAGGAGCCCCTGGCGATCAGGATGCCGCTTGCGGTCTTGACGCTGACGACCGTGCCGGCGTGGACAGCGGGGACGGCGCCGTTGCGGCGCTCGAGGTGAGCAGTGCCGAGCGCGCCGACCTTCGCGCCGCCGAGGCGCTTGCCCCCGACGTAGAAGGTCACTGTCCGGCCCGCGAGGCGCCGGACGTGCTCGACCTCCGCCTCCAACTGCCGCTCGCCGGCCTTCGCCTTGAAGGTCGCCGAGCCCTTCGCGGCAGGGAACGCCTTCGCGGGTTTGAGCACGATCCGCGTGCCGCCGCCGCCGGAGGCCAGCACGGCCGGGACCGATACAGCCAGCGCGAGGGCGGCGGCTGCCAGAACCATGGTGATGCGCTTCATCTCGAACCTCCCTGAGTCGTTTGAACCTCTCGATCAGGAAGCTACGAGCGTGCCCGTCAAGGCCGGGCAAAACCGGGCAAGGCCTTGCCTCGGGTTGGGTTAAGCCTTGGTAGGGAGGCCGGAGCCGCGTCGCCGCGGCCCCGGCCGATCGCGTTACCTACGCGCGTAGTAGATGAACTGGAAGAACAGCCCCTGCGTGAACGTGGACGGGTCGCGCATGTCCGTCCAGGTCGCGTTCGCGTGGCCGTCCTTGCCGTACGCCAGCCCGATGTAGTCGCCGTGGAACACGGCGCAGAACTCGCAGGCCGGATCGCCGGCCTGGAAGTACTCCGACATCGTCGGGTTCGACGGCTGCGTGCTGATCGTCGACTTCAAGAACGAGCCCGGCTGGCCCTCCGCGAGGGCCGTCGTGTACGTCGGGCCATTCGAGTTGCCGCGGTCGTGGTAGAGCACGCCTAGCTTCCCGTTGACCGGGTTGACGTCCGCCCACGGGAACCACTGGTCGCCCGCGCCGGTGTCGACGGGCGTCGGCGCGTTCCAGTTGCTGCCGCCGTTCGTCGAGCTGACGACGAAGACGTCCGAGTTCGTGACCGGATGGTCGGCGTCATGGTCGCCATGGCTGTTGTCCGAGTAGACCAGGAACAGCCGCTTGTTGACCTTTGGGTCGGCGACGATGTTGCCCGCGCCCCAGACGCGCACCTGGTAGCCGGTCAGCGTCTGGCGGCCGTCGACGTTGATCGGGTAGTCGCGGGAGCCGTCCTCGAGACCGGCTGCGAAGCTCGGCTTCGACCAGTGGAGGCCACCGTCGCTGGAGCTGACGACGAGGTACTGGTCATCGAACGCCTCTCCCGGTTCCCAGAGCGCGAGGTTCTGGCTGTTCATGAACGCGACGTAGACCGTGCCGTCGGGGCCGACCGTCGGCACCGAGGCCTGATCCTCGTCGCACTCGCCCGCCCCGCCCTCGGTCTGGAACGTGCAGAGCGCCGCATTCGAACCGGAGATCTCCTGCGGCTTCGTCCAGTGCTTGCCGCCGTCGTCGCTGTGGCTCTCGAGGATCGGCGACTCGACGTACTCCCCGTGGTCGGCGATGAACGACGTCCACGTCACGTAGGTCCGCCCGTAGAAGGTGGACTGTGGGTTGTTGTCGGTGGTGATCCACTCCTTGTCGCCGAAGTTCTGGAAATTGTCGAGGTCGCAACCCCTGCCGGGGCCGACGATCACCGGCTTGTCCCAGGTCAGGCCGCCGTCGGTCGAGGGCGACACGACCACGTCGCCGTCGCAGGTCTCGCCGGCCATGTTGAAGCGGTAGTTCAGCGAGGAGTGGAGCGCGACCTGGTGCTTGACGTCGATGGCCGTCACCGGGTCGCTGCCGGTGCGATTGTCGTTCTCCGTCGACATGTTCCCGGTCGACCATGTGTTTCCGCCGTCGAACGACGTGTAGTACTGGTCGCAGCACGAGCCGTAGTCGTTCGAGCTCGCGATCATGTGCAGCGGGTTCGCTGCGTCGACGACGATGTTCGGCTCGTTGTTCGGGAACGGGTCGTCGCAGTCGAGCTTCGTGTTCAGGCCGCCCGAGCTCGCGGTGCACTCGAACGACCAGTTGTGCTTGGCCCCGGGGGCCGCCGTGCGGACGAACGGCACCTTCTCGCCGCCCTCGCCTTCGCCGCCCGGTGGCTCCGCGCGGACGCCCGCGGCGAGAAACAGGCCCCCCAAGGCCGCAGCCGCGAGCAGCAGCGTGAAGCGGGTGGTCTTCGTCATCGATCTCCCCTTCCGTTGACGACCAACTTCGGCTGGAAGGTATAGGAGGCTCGATCTCGAGTCCAGGACCGTTTGTCCAAGCCGATCGGGGGTAGGGTCCACCCCTCGTGGCGTGGCACAACCTCTCCGAGATGGATCTCCAGTTCGCGCGCTCGCGCAGGCGCGCGACCACGCGGCGGAAGCTGCCGCCGAAGCGCAGGCCGGCCGCCTGGCGCAGCGTGCGCGCCGTCGTGCTGGCGCTGGTGCTGCTGACGGTGGTCGCCGAGTCGACGCGGCTCGAGAGCTCGAACGCGAAGCCGCCCGAACGCCGCACTCCGTCCGCTCCGACGGTGAGCGCGACCTGCCCCGTGCCACGGCCCTTCCGTAGTGCCTTCGCGACCGCCTCGGCCACGACCGGCGTGCCGCTGGCGGTGCTCGTGGCGACTGCGTACGAGGAGTCGCGCATGAACCCGAATGCGCACTCCGGAGCGGGGGCGACCGGCCTGTTGCAGCTGATGCCGGCGACGGCGCGTGAGCTGCGGCTGGACGGCGAGGACCCGGCGACGAACGTGCTCGCGGGTGCGCGCTACCTGCGGCAGATGATCGACCGCTTCGGCTCGCTCGATCTCGCGCTGGCGGCCTACAACGCCGGCCCGAGCGCCGTCGAGCGGGCCGGCGGCGCGCCGACCACGGCGACGCTGCGCTACGTGAAGAACATCGAGGCCCGCGCGGGCCTGCTCGCCGCCTGCTAGGAGCGAGCTTGCGGCTGGAGGTCGCGCGCGAGCGACTCCTCGGCCGGCAGAACGTCCTGCACGGCGGCCGCGATCTCCCGTAGCCGCTCGAGCGCCTCGCGCTTGCGGTGGTCGAGCATACGCACCTCGCCTCGCAGCTCCTCCTGGCGGCGCCGCACGTCGGCCTCGACCTGGCGCACCGACTGCTCGGCGGCTTCGCGCATGGAGGTGGACTCCTTCTCGGCCTCGGCCACTACCGTTCGCGCCTCCTCCTCGGCCTGGCGCCGGTGTTGCTTCGCATAGGCCTCGACCGCGAGCCGCATGTCGCGCGCGTACCCGTCGGCCTCTGCGCGCAGCTCGCGAGCCTCGGCGGTCAGCTGCTGCTTCAGCTGCTCCGCCTCGGTGCGAGCCTTCCGCTCGAGGTCGGCCGCCAGCTCGCGTGCCTCCTCGCGGATCTCGTCGGCAGCCTGCTCGGCGGCTTGGAGGATCCCGGTGACGCGATCGCCGAGCGCGGCATAGGACCTATCGTCGGCGGGTCGGCTTTCTTCCTGCATGGGCGAGCCGGAAGGTACTCGATCCGCCCCGGGCCCGGCAAGCCGGGCCCCTGGCCGCGAGGGACTAGCTCGCGGCGGCGATGCGCTCGCTCAGGTTCGCGATCGGGAAGTTCCGGATCTTGCGCTTGAGGATGTCCGTAGACATGAGTCGCCTTTCGTTCCGCAGTTGATACGCCGAGGAAAGAGTCGGCTCCTGGCGCGGGGTGCGGCATCCCTCGAAGGGGCGCCATCCGACCCTCGTTCTAGCGTTTTTGGCATGCGTTCGGCCCTACTGCAGCGCGGGTTCGCGGAGTTCGTCGGGACGTTCACCCTCATCTTCGTCGGGGCCGGGTCGATCATCGCGACGCACGGCGGCAACCTGACCGTGATCGCGCTGGCCCACGGGCTCGCGATCGGCGTGATGGCCTCTGCGGTCGGCCACATCTCGGGCGGACACTTCAACCCGGCCGTGACGTTCGGCTTCCTGGTCACGCGCAGGATCGAGATGCACCTCGCAGCGGCCTACTGGTTCGCGCAGCTAGTCGGAGCGATCCTGGCGGCCTTTCTGCTGAGCGCGGTGCTCCCGCAGCAGCAGGTCGACCTCGTCAACCTCGGCGCGCCCTCGCTCGCTCCAGGGATCGGAGGCGGCGGCGGCGTCGTGATCGAGGGCGTGCTGACGTTCTTCTTGGTCTGGGTGATCTTCGCGACGGCTGCCGACCCGCGCGGGGCGTTCGCCTCGATCGCCGGCCTGGCGATCGGCTTCACGATCACGCTCGACATCTGCATGGGCGGCCCGTATACCGGCGCGGCGATGAACCCGGCGCGCGCGCTCGGCCCGGAGCTTGTGCAGAACTTCTGGAGCGACGCCTGGGTCTACTGGGTCGGGCCACTGATCGGTGCCGGTCTCGCCGCCCTCGCCTACGACCGGCTCTACCTGCACCCACCCTCGCCGGAGCCCGTCGGGCCGCCGGAGACCGGGCTCGACGAGCCGCGCCCGGGCGACGCGGCCGCGCGCTAAGCCTCATCCGCTTCGGGCGATGCGCCGCCTGCCTCCACGCTCGATCCTGCGCGGGTCGAGCAAAGGAGAAGCGATGTGGTGGGGAATCGGAATCGGGGCGTTCCTGTACATGATCCTGCTGGTCATCTTCGGCCTGGGGTTGGCGTACAAGGGGCGCTGGGCGCTGTTCCTGATCGGGTTCGTCTTCCCGATCGTCTGGATCGTTGGCTACTTCGTGGTGGGGCGGAAGCCGGCACCGGCGCAGACCTGACCGAGGTCGCCGAGCGGGGCCTGGAGCCATGCTAGGTTCCCGCGGTGCTGCTGCTGGGGCTCTCGACGGGGCACAAGATCGGGCTCGGGCTCGCCGTCCTGGGCTTCGCCGGCTTCTCGCTGATCGTCTCGATGCTCGTTCCGCGCTGGTACCCGCAGTTCCCGGGCCGCGGGCTGCGCGTCTTCGTCGTCACTTGCCTGCTGCTGTTCGTCGGGATGATGACCGCGGTCGTCGTTCTCGCGCGCGAGAGCAGCGAGGCGGAGGCGAAGGGCCCGGAAACCACCACGGAGGCGACGACGACCTCCGCAACGACCACGACCACGACGAGCGCGGCGACCTCGGTCCCGGTCACCGAGACCGAGTTCAAGATCGCGCTGCCGAAGAGCACCCTCCCGGCCGGCTCCTACAGCTTTGAAGTCAAGAACGACGGCAAGATCGAGCACGACCTGGTGATCGAGGGCAACGGTGTGGACGAGAAGACGCCGACGATCGAGGCGGGCAAGACGGCGACGCTGGAGGTCGACCTGAAGCCTGGCACCTACGACGTCTACTGCTCGATTCCGGGTCACAAGCAGGCTGGGATGGACGTCAAGCTGACCGTCTCCTGAGCGTGGTTGACGGCCCGGGTGGCGCGCGGTAGCGTCGGCGCACTCGGTCGAACAAAGGGGGAGCGATGGCTCCGCGGCGGATTCGGACTGCGGCACAGTCGGCTCCTCGGGTGCGAGCGTGACCGAGGCCGACGACAACCTCCGCAAGATCGACCACATCGTCGTCCTGATGATGGAGAACCGGTCGTTCGACCACATGCTCGGCTTCCTCACGATCGACCAGAGCCGCGAAGACATCGAGGGGCCTACGCCGGCGATGAAGAACGAGTATCGCGGCGAGTCGTTCCACGTTCATCCGGCGGCGCGAACGACGATGACCAAGGCGCAGGACCCGTGCCACTCGGGTTGGTGCGTGGACGAGCAGCTCGCCCACGACTGCGGCGGCTTCGTCTCGAACTTCATGAAGACCCGCAAGGGCGGCGGCGCCAACCCCGGCGTCGTGATGGCGTACCACCCTGCGGAACATCTGCCCGTCTACGACTTCCTCACGCGCGAGTTCTGCGTCTGCGACCACTGGTTCTGTTCCGTCCCGGGCGCGACGATGCCGAATCGCTGCTACGCGGCGGCCGGCACCTCCAACGGCCTGCGCGACAACATCAAGCCGAGTCGCCCGTACAACGTCCCCTCGTTCGTGCGCCACTTGAAGGACGACCAGTGGCGCTGGTACTCGCACGACTACGTGCCGACGATCTGGCTGCTCGACCCCGAGGTCGGATTGTCGATCGAGAACGTCCCGGCGTTCTTCGACCAGCGCGACGTCTTCGGGCACCGCAGCTTCATCGAGCGCGCCGCCAAAGGTGACCTGCCGGCCGTCTCCTGGATCGACCCGAACTTCTACGACCTGACGTTCGGGCCCGCCGGCTCGAACGACGACCATCCGCCCTCGGATCTGCGCGCCGGCCAGAAGCTGGTCCTCCAGCTCGTCGACGCGGTCATGCAAAGCCCGGCCTGGCGTAAGACGCTGCTCGTGATCACGTACGACGAGCACGGCGGCTTCTTCGACCACGTGCAGCCGCCTGCGGCCGCAGACGACCGGCCGGCGATGAGACGCTACGGCCCGCGGGTCCCGGCGCTCGTCGTCTCGCCGTATGTGACGGCCGGCTCGGTGTCGAAGACGGTCTTCGACCACACCTCGATCATCAAGACGATCCTCACGCGCTTCTGCGCGAAGCCGAACGGGAGAATCCCGAACATGGGCAAGCGGGTGGCGGCTGCCAGCCACCTCGGCGAGCTGCTGACCCGCTCGTCGCCACGCAGGATCAAACGTTCCGAGTACCAGTCGCTCGTCGACGACTCGGCGCGCTGGCACGAGGAGATGGTCCTCGACGGCGTACCGGCGCCCGGCGAGGGCATGGCCATCCCGCACGAGCTGACCGACTTCCAGAAGGACTTCCTCGGCGCGAAAGGCGACCTGCTCGCCGCCCGCCGCCAGCTGGCGGCCGCAGGCAAGTCGGTCTTCTGAGGCGGAGAAGGAGGGATTCGAACCCTCGAGGCAGGGATTCTCCCCACCTAACGCCTTAGCAGGGCGCCGCCTTCAGCCACTCGGCCACTTCTCCGCGAGCGAGACAGAATAGCCGAGCCCTTCGGCCGCTAGGCTGTGCCGTCCCGGAGGGGTGGCAGAGCGGTCGAATGCGGCGGTCTCGAAAACCGTTTCGGGCCGTTAGGTCCGACGAGGGTTCAAATCCCTCCCCCTCCGCTCTTTCCGCGTAGTCGTCGAGAAGCCCCGGCCGGCTCCGGGGCTTTCTCCTTGCCGTTCAAGAACATTGGGAGCCGAGCACTCCCTCACTCCCCTGGAAGAGCTGCCGCCCAGCCTCCCCGGAAAGGGAGCTTGCTCGGCTCCCGCTCTGATAGATGCGCTCGGTGCTCGAAGCCTGCGCGATTCAGCCATCGGCGAAAACCAGGGCGCCCGGTGGCGGAGGCAGCACGCCAGGGCCGAGAGGGGGCTCGGGGTCGACCCGTGGCGGCATGCTGGGACTTGAGGGCGTGCCCCTCGCCTCCGCAGCACCGGGCTTACACGAAGTCTAGGCGTCCGCGTGCTAGTGCCGCAGTTCCAGAGGCGCCCCCTCGCCAGCGCTTGGAGCGCCGGCCTTACGTAGCCGGGCGAAGCAAGGCCTGGCTCTCGCCTTGTTCGACCGCCGTGCCGCTGCGCATGGAGCGATTGCCGGAACCCGCCGTCATGAAGGCGGGTTCCGGCGTTTACAAACAAGCCAGGCCCGGCGGCTCTCTCTCTACCCGGGCAGGATTCCGGCGACGTTCTCGAGCGCGCCGCGAACGTTGTCGGCGAGCAGGGTGATTGCACCGATCACTGCGATCGTGATCACGGCGAGGACGATGCCGTACTCCGCCATCGTCTGCCCTTCCTCGCGCCTGCGCAGCGAGTCTGCGGCGACCTGCGCGAAGATGAAGAGCTTCAGCATTTTGATTCACCTCGCTTCCGCGAGTCTCGGCACTGCGGCGCGCGCCCTCTTTTGACTCACGCTGCTGACGTCATCGTTCGGATGCGCCGAGAGGCCGATCCCTCGTGCTGATGTTTCTGCTTTGAGCGAAGTTCACCGTTCGCTTCGGAGTAGGGTTGCCTCACCCCGACAAGGAGGCTTCACATGCTCGCGCGAGTGGTCACGTTCGATGGCGTCACAAAGGAGCGGATGGACGAGATGCGGGGCGAGATCGAGGGGAGCGACCCGCCCGAGGGGCTGAACCCGAAGGAGATGATCGCCCTCCACGACCCCGAGTCCGACAAGGCGCTCGTCATGATCTTCTTCGAGAACGAGGACGACTACCGCCGCGGCGACGAGATCCTGAGCGCGATGCCGGCCGGCGACACGCCCGGCCAGCGGACGTCGGTCGGGCGCTACGACGTCGCGATGCGCCAGACGATGTAGAGACGAGGGCGCCTCCCCGCGCGGGGAGGCGCCCTCGTTCCCTTACGAGGCCGGGATCGCCGAGCCGGCCGGGTAGAGCACGCCGTTGAGGACGAGCCGCTCCTCCTGCATCGTCCACATGCGGTACCACGGGTTGAACCCGATCAGGATCGCGTGGCCCGCGCCGAACGGCTGGTCGACCACCGCCGGCCGCCCGGGGAGCGGGAGGCTCGTGTTCGCCGCCGGCAGCGTGTTGTTCGCGTTGACCTGGTAGCCGTAGCAGTTGCTGTAGCCACGCTGCGTGGTCGAGATGTCGAAGACCGGCCCGCCGCAGTCCCCCGAGGGCCCGTAGGTCACGACCGCGGTCGGGCTCGGGATCGTCGTCCCGTTGCCGACCATCGTCGCCGGGTTGAACGTCGGGTCGCCGCTGGCGGAGCGGTAGATCCAGCCGCCGGTGTCGAAGCCCCAGCCGGCCGGGGTCGCCGTCGAGAAGACGCCGTCGAACGTCGAGCCCGGGGTGCTGAGCCCGCTAATGGCCGACGTGTTGAGCAGCGTGATCCCCGCGTTGCGGGCGCTCGTCGTGCCGCCCGCCACGGAGCCGATGTAGGTGCCGCCGGCGTTGACGAATGCCTGCAGCGCCGTCGCTCCGGCGCCGGCCGCGATCGTCGAGCCCGGGTTCACGAACGCCGTGTAGCCCTGGCTGACCAGCACGCCGTTGGCGAGGTCGGTGGAGGTGATTTGGCCGAGCTGGGAGACCGGGATCTTCTCCTTCACGCTGAGGTCGAACATCGCCTCGCAGTAGCTCGTCGAGGTGCACTGCCCGTCGCCGGTCCCGTGGAAGGTCGGGTTCGTCGGCGTCGTCGTGCCGCCGGTGTAGATCCCGATCTTCGGGAGCCGGAGCGCGTAGCGGCTCACCGGGTATGAGCCGAGCCCGTAGACCGGGGTGCCCCACTGCGCGGAGTCCGCGTTCAGCGTCGCGAGCGGGATCGACACCCCGTCGACGAGCGCGGCACCGGTCGTGAAGTGCGTGCCGACCGCGTCGAACGCCGCGGCCCCGCGCGAGACGGTCGCTCCCTGGCCGAGGAGCTGGTTCACCATCGAGAGACCCGACATCGAGTCCGTGTTGAACGCGTACACCGGCGACCCCGCCGCGGCCGGTGTCGTCGCGCTGGGGTCGCCTACGAGGCTCATCGACGTCCCGGCGGGCAACTGCTGCGTGAGGAAGCCGTTTCCGCTGAAGCCCCGCAGCATCGAGTACGACCACGTCACCTGGTCGTAGAAGTACGGGAACGGCAGGTATGGGTTCTCCCCGAGCACCGCCTGGATCCAATGCTTGTTGCCCTGGTTCAACGGGACGTACAGGGTTCCCGCCGGGAGCGTCATCGCGTCAGTGAGCGCCGGGGACGGCGACGCGACCGGCGGTGCCGGGCAAACCGGCGGCATCTCCGTCGACGTGCACGCCGGCGGCGCGGGCAGGCCCGGCGCGTTCTGGTTGAAGTTGCCGAACCGGTGCACGCCCGGCAACGTCACGGCCGAGTTCAGCTTGTAGACCTGGACGCCAACGGACTGGAGGTCCTTCAGCGTCGTGGCCACATCGCCCGAGTGCGCGTTCGGCAGGAAGAAGTAGCCGCAGACGGGTGTGTTCGGGTCCTGATCCATGGTCGACCCGACGTTGTCGAGGACGTCGATCGCCACCGGGCTGACCTGCGAGTTGCCCTGCTGCTTGCAGTCCTGGCCCTGCTGGACGGCCTCCGGCCACTGCGCGATCCACTTCTGCAGCAGGTCCGCTTTGCGCGCCGCGACCTCGTTCACCGTGGTGTCCATGGCGAGGTAGTGGTCGTAGACCTGCTTGCCGTAGCTCTCGTTCGTACCCTTTTCGTACGTCATGCCGGCGCTGCCCATGATCAGAGCCGGCACCGTGTCGCCGTACTCGGGGACGAACAGGTCGTAGGTGTTGTAGTTGCGGTACTGGCCGCTCTGGTCGTTGAACGACTGCTGGATCCCAGGCCCGATCACATCGTTGATCAGGTCGAGCGCGAAGTGCGAGATCTCGTTCAGCGCCGCGTCCTCGTTGGGCGGGAAAAAGTAGCCCGAGGACTGCTGGTGCGCGTCAATGAAGAAGAGTCCCGGGTAGGTCGCGGTGGAAGTCAGCAGCGCCCGGTTCTCCGGCATCGCCACCACGCCGCGATCCCGGTTCGGGTCCAGGGCCCACGCCAGCGTGCGGACGTTGTGGTCGCGGTCGTCCGGCGCCGTGACCGGCTGGATGAACACGTCAAGGTTGTCGAGTCGCTGCGAGTTGGCACAGTCCGTCCGCGCGACCAGCTCGTAGAGCTCCTTCGTGGAGCCCTCGCCGCCCGCCGGCTCGTTGCCGTGCGGGGTGCCGGTGATCCAGCCAAAGGCGGGCCGCGTGTCGACCGCGGCGAGCGCGGCGGACTGCGACGTCGTGCCGTCGATCACGCCGCGCCAGAACGCGGCGTCGTTGCGACCCGCGTCGAGGTTGGCGATGTTGTCGGGCGTCCCGACGACCATCACGTAGAACGGCACGCCCAGGACGCTCGTGCCCGACTGGTAGAGCTTGACCGCGACCCGCTGCCCGGTGGTGCCCTGGTTCGCGTTCACGGCGTCGGCGACCGCCTGCATGTACGCCGACAGCTGCGCGGTCTTCTTCGCGGAGGGGGTCGCACCCGAGAGGCCGTCACCGGCGTTCGGGCCGCCGAGCACCGTCCCGAAGAACGAGTTGTAGGTCGGGATGTTGGGGTCGAGCTGGACGGCGCCCGTGGTGCAGTTGGGCGGGTCGGCGGGTGCGATCGGCGCCTCCGGGATCGGCCACTCGCCGCCGACCGTGTCCGACTGCGTGCTGGCGCGATACGGGCAGAACGTGACCGAGTCCGAGTCCATGATGCCCGCCGGACAGCTCGCGTCCGCCACCGGAGAGCCGTTCACCGGGTTCTCCGGGATCGGCGGGTTGAACGTGCTGCCAGGGGTCGACGTGTTCGGCCACACCGCCGGGCCCGGTGTCGGCAGCGGGATCGGCGCCGCGCTGGAGCCGACGCGGAGCCCCCAGTAGTCGTTCTGTGCGGCGACGGGCGTCGCCGTGTTGTTGGCTAGCCCGTTGAGCGTCGTGTTGAGGACGCCGAACGCGTTGTCGGTCACGTTGCTCTGCGTCACCGACGAGGCCGCCGCGCCGACGAGGCGGACGCCCGCACCGAGGCGCAGGTTCTGGTTGTTCTCGGCGTGGTTGCCGAGCGCGAACGGGTTGTTGTTCGGGGTGGGCGCGAGAACGCTGCCGATCGGCGCGTTCGCGCCGTGCACGAAGTTCGAGGAGATCGTGGTGCCCGTGATCTGAATCGAGGCACCGGCGGTCACCCGCACGCCGTCCTGGCCGAAGTCCGGCCCGACGTACAGCGGCAGCGGCGGGCGGACGCCGGTCGCGCCGCTGCCCGACGGCTGGCAGTCGCCGACGATCAGCCTGCCGAGATCGGGGTCGGTCTGACCGCCCGCAGTGAAGTCGTTGTAGTGGTGGCAGGAGTTGCGCCCGGCGATCACGTCGGCGATGAGGACGCCGCGGTTCGGGACGTCGGACGCCGTCAGCGGCGAGGTCTGGCTCGGCGAGTAGTCGCCGGTCGCGCCGTCGATCAGGATCCCGACTGAGTTGTAGTGGTCGACGCGCGTATGGTCGATCGTCAGGGTCCGCGGCGGAATCGGCGGCCGGTTGCCTGGGTTCGGCTTGACGCGCGTGACGTCGGCGATCCCGATGCCGAACGGCCCGTTGCGGAAGCCGCCCGGGACCGTGTAGCCGTTCTTGCCCTCGTCGGTGACCAGCCCGGTCACGTGCGAGCGGGAGATCGAGCCCTCTGCGTCGATGTAGACGATGCCCGCGGTCGCGTCGACGCCGTTCGCGTCGACCGTGACGCCCGAGATGTTCACCGTGACCGGGTTGTTCTTGCCGCCGATCACGGCGACGATCACGCCTAGGCCGTCGCGCAGGTCCGGGTTGTCGGCGGCGATCCGCTTTTCGCCGACCGACCTCGGCTCGATCGTGACCTGGTCGGCTCCGGCCCCGCGAAGCGTCAGGTCCTTGTGAATGGTCAACACGGAGGTGCCGGGCGTTCCCGGCCCTTCGGCATACGTGCCCGGGCAGATCGCAATCGTGTCGCCGGGTGCGGCGTCCTCGATTGCGTCGCCGATGCGCTCGTAACCCGGGTTCGGACAACTCGCGCTCTGCTGCCCTACCGTGAGCGTCTTCGGGTGGCTGCCCTTTGCCGCCGCAGTCGTCATCAGCGTGGCCAAAGCCGCCACTAGCACCACCGCCAGCTTGCGTGCCATCTGGCTCTCCCCTCGTCGAGCGACCCCGCGGGTCGCTTCTACTCCTCCAGTCTGAACCAGTCAAGCGGCCGCGGCGCCGGTACCCTGGGCGCGCTTGGAGAGGTGTCCGAGCGGTCTAAGGAGCGCGACTGGAAATCGCGTATGGGCCGAAAGGTCCATCGCGGGTTCAAATCCCGCCCTCTCCGCCTTTGAATGCCGTGGGCCCGGGCGACCGGGCCCATACTTCGTTGGTGCGGATCGGTCGCAACGAGGTTCAGATCACCAATCCGGAGAAGGTCTTCTTTCCCGAGCCCGGCCTGACGAAGGGCGACCTGGTCAACTACTACCTCGAGGTCGCGCCGTGCGCCCTCCACCACATTCGCCGCCGGCTCTTCCACATGAAGCGCTACCCGAACGGCGTCGAGGCCGAGTTCTTCCACCAGAAGCGCGTCCCCGCGCACCCGGACTTCGTCGGCGAGCAGTTCGTGCAGTTCCCGAGCGGCCACTCGACCGTGTTCGCGGTGGTGGACAACGCGGCCGCCCTCGCCTGGGTGGTCAACCTCGGCTGCATCGAGCTGCACACGTGGCACTCGCGCGTGGACGACATCGAGCGGCCGGACTACCTGCTGATCGACCTCGACCCGAGCGAGGGCAACCCATGGGCGTTCGTCCGCGAGATCGCGCTCGTCGTGAAGGAGGTGATGGACGAGCTCGGCCTCGCGTCTTACCCGAAGACCTCGGGCGCGACAGGGCTGCACATCCTCGCGCCGATCAGGCCGGAGCTGCCGTTCCCGGAGGTGCGCCGGTTTGCGAAGGCGCTCGCGGAGGAGGTCGAGCGGCGCGTCGGCGACCAGGACGTGGCGACGACGACCTGGCGCGTGGCCGACCGGCGCGGTGTCTTCGTCGACTTCGGCCAGAACGCGCGCGACCGGACGATCGCGTCGGCCTACTCAGTCCGGCCGACGCCGGATGCCCGGGTCTCGGCTCCGTTGGATTGGAAGGAGGTGGCCCGCTCCGACCCTTCGCGCTTCACGGTCAAGACGATGCGCAAGCGGATCGCGAAGGTGGGCGACCCGACCGCCGGCATGTGGCGGCACAAGGCGAGCCTGCTGCCGCGCTTCGAGCAGCTCGGCCTCGAGCCAGGCAACCCGGAGCTCATCGAGCGCCGCAGCAGCCGCTCGCGACGGTGGGTGACCGACCAAAGCTCCCGCCGCCGAGGCTGATTCGGGCGTGCTCCAGGGACAGTCCCTGGGACCTGGCCGCAGGGCGGAGCAGAAGCTCGGTCCACGCGAATTCCCGGCTCGGAGCCTGGCCCAAGGGGCCACGGCCGAGGGACTGTCCCTGAGGCCCGTCCTATCCGGTCGCGTTTGAGGCGAGCAGTTTCTCGACGGTCGGATCGCCGCGCTTTCGCTTCGGGCGGACCTGGTCCCAGGTGCAGTCCTTCGGATCCTTGTCGGGCCGGAAGCGGATGAACTTCGTGCCATGCCGGAAGCGATTGCCCTCGAGCTTGTCGAAGCGCACCTCGATGACGAGCTCCGCCCGCACGGGATTCCAGTCGAGCTCCTTGCCGCGCGACCAGCGGCTCTGGCCGCCCGGGATCCGCTTGTCGCTCAGCTTTCCCGGCGCCTTCATCTTCGGCAGCTCCGCCTCGAGCTCGCGCCGCACCGGAGCCGGGAACCCCGAGCAGTGGCCGACGAAGTCGAGCGAGCCGTCGTCGGCATAGAGGCCGAGCAGCAGCGTCGAGATCCGCCCGTCCGCCTTGTCGCTCCAGCGAAAGCCGACGATCACGCAGTCGGCGGTGCGATAGGGCTTCACCTTGACGACGGCCTCACGTGAGCCCGGGCGATAAGGCTGGCCGAGCCGCTTGGCGATCACGCCGTCGAGGCCGGCTTGCTCGAGCCGGTCGAGCCACTTCGCGGCCTGCTTCGCATCGCGGGTCGCAGGGGAGAGGCGGAACTTCGACGCCTTCCGCTCGAGCTCGCGCCGCCGCTTCTCCAAAGGCAGCTCGTGGATCGGTTTCCCCTTCCAGAGGAGCAGGTCGAAGGCGACGTAGTCCGCCGGGATCTCGGCGGAGAGCCGCTTGATCCGGCTCTCCGCGGGATGGAGGCGTAGCTGCAGCTGGTCGAACTCGAGCCGCCCCTCGCGCGAGATGATGATCTCGCCGTCGAGCGCCGACTCGGCCGGCAGGAGCGCGCCGACCTCCTCGAGCTCCGGGAAGTAGCGCAGCAGCGGCCGGCCGTTTCGCGACCAGAGCCGGAGACCGCCGCCGAGGTTCTCGAGCACGCCGCGGAAGCCGTCCCACTTGGGCTCGTACTGCCAGTCGCCGGTCGGGAGCTCCTCGACGAGCTCGGCCTCCATCGGCGGGAACGGAAGCTTCTTCGGCGGCATCGTCGGAAACATAAGCTCCCACCGTGAGGCGAGTCGTCGTCACGGGCCTGGGAGCGGTCACGCCGGTCGGGAACACCGCGCCGGAGACCTGGCGCGCGGCCGTCGCGGGCGAGAGCGGGATCGACTGGATCCGCGCCTTCGACGCGGACGGGCTGCCTGTGCGGGTCGCCGCCGAGGTGAAGGACTTCGACCCAGCCGGGCTCGCGCACCCGAAGGAGCTGCGCCGGCTCGACCGCAACGTCGTGCTCGCGCTCGGCGCGGCCAAGGAGGCGCTCGCCGACTCGGGCCTGAACGGCTTCGACCCGCACCGCGTCGGGATCGTCTTCGGCTCGGCGATCGGCGGCCTGATCGGGATCGTCGAGCAGGCCGACACGCTGCGCGACCGCGGGCCCGACCGCATCTCGCCGTACTTCATCCCGAACGTGCTCGTCGACTCGGCGAGCGGCCAGCTGGCGATCTCGCTCGGCATCCGCGGGCCGAACTACGCGCCCGTCTCGGCCTGCGCGACCGGCTCGCACGCGGTGGGGGAGGGCGCCGAGACGATCCGCCGCGGCGACGCCGACGCGATCCTCGCCGGCGGCACCGAGGCCTGCATCCATCCGCTGATCCTGGCCGGCTTCACGGCGATGCGCGGCCTGGCGGCCGAAGACGAGAGCCCGCCGCGCGCCTCGCGGCCGTTCGACGCGACGCCGCGCCGGCTTCGTGATGGGCGAGGGCGCCTGCGCGCTCATGCTCGAGGAGCTCGAGTCCGCCCGCGCGCGCGGCGCGACCATCTACGCGGAGGTGCTCGGCTACGGCGCCTCCAACGACGGCTACCACATGGCCGCGCCCGAGCCCGAGGCGGTCGGCGTCGCCGAGATGATGCGAGCGGCGCTCGAGCGGGCTGAAGTGGACCCCGGACGCGTGGGCTACATCAACGCGCACGGCACTTCGACGCCGCTCGGCGACGCGGCCGAGACGAAGGCGATCAAGGATGTCTTCGGCGACCACGCCTACGAGCTCGCGGTCTCCTCCACCAAGTCCGTGATGGGCCACTGCTTCGGGGCCGCCGGCGCGATCGAGGCGATGATGTGCGTGCTCGCGGTCCGGGACGGCGTGCTGCCGCCGACGATCAACTACGAGAACCCGGATCCCGCGTGCGACCTCGACTACGTTCCCAACGAGTCGCGTGAGGCGGAGGTGGACGTGGCTCTCTCGAACGCGATGGGTCTCGGCGGCCACAACGCCTGCGTTCTGGTGGGCCGAATCTGAGGCGCTCTCTTGTTGGCCGCCTGGGGCTGTGTTATATCGAGAGGGGCATCAGGACCGGTTCGAGGCAGAGGGGACGTCGATGACGATGCGGCACGTGCGCGGCCGCGGGCGCAGGCTCGCGGAGGAGATTCTGAGGACGTTTACCAAGCGCTGGGTCGTGGTTGCCGCGATCCTGGTGGCCGCCGCGGTCGCGACGGTCGTCGCGGCGAGCGCGACCACGCATACGTCGTCCGCCACACAGGCGGTCGCGCGCGCGTCGTCGCTGCAGCCCTCGATGGCCGGTGGCGGAAAGAGCACAAAGTCGCTCAAGCACCGCACGGCCGTGCGCGGGCACGTGCCGAAGTCGGTCAAGCGCTCCCACCCGCGCGAGCTGCACCTGAAAGCGGCTCACAGCAAGGTCTTCGACGTCCGCAAGCTGAAGAGCAAGGTCGTCAAGAAAGAACGCCCGGAGCGCACGGCCCCCGGGTTCGCCCCGGCCGGCAGCCGCGCCGCCGAGAGGCTCGAGAACCCCGCCCGCACCGCCCCGCAGTTCCCGAAGGTGATCAAGAAGAGCCAGATGGTCGCCGCGGCGTCCCCGGCTCCGGACGCCAACTTCGCCGGCCTCGACTTCGCCACCTTCGGCCAGGGCCACCCGCCCGACACCAACGGTGACGTCGGCCCGAACTACTACATCGAGACCATCAACGTCTCGATCGGCATCTACGACAAGTCGAACGGCAACCGCGTCGCGGCGTTCACGTTCAACTCGTTCATGAGCCAGGGCAACTTCGGCAACCTCTGCGACACCGACAACTTCGGCGACCCGGTCGTCCTCTACGACAGCTACGAGGACCGCTGGGTGATCACCGACTTCGCCTTCAAGCTCGACGCCTCGGGGAACGTCAACCCGCAGCACGTGTTCGAGTGCTTCGCCGTCTCGAAGACCGGCGACCCGGTCAACGGCGGCTGGAACTTCTATTCGATCGAGACGCCAGGCGGCCTCGGCGACTACCCGAAGTTCGGCGTCTGGCCGGATGGGATCTACATGTCGGCCAACATGTTCGGCTACTCCTCGGGCGGCTCGTACTTCGGCTACCACGTCTGGGCGCTGAACAAGGCGCAGATGTACGCCGGCGAGCCGGCCCCGCAGGTCGTCGACTTCGCGGGTGACACCTCCGACTTCTCGCTGCTGCCGGCCAATGCCCGGCTTCAGACGGGGTCGCCGCCTGTCGGCGCGTCCGAGTACTTCGTCTCGACCGAGCAGTTCCTGAACGCGCTCTCGATCTACAAGTTCCACGTCGACTGGGACAAGGTCTCGACCTCGACGTTCACCGGCCCGGTGACGCAGGCGGCGCCGACATGCTGGCCGAACTCTGCGGTCGCCAATGCATCCACGACGGCGAACGCGGCCGACACACTCTCGATCCGAGCGATGGCCCAGGCGCAGTACTCGAACCTCGGGGGCACCGAGTCGCTCTGGGTCGCGCACACCGTCAACCGCGGTGAGCTCACGATCGCGAACTGCGGAGGCGCGAACACCAACAACGCGACACTCCGCTGGTACCAGGCGAACGTCACCGGCGGCACCGTCGCGGCGAACGTGATCCAGGGCAAGACCTTCGACCCTGAAGGCGCGAACACGTTCTTCCGCTTCATGCCCGCCCTCGGCGTCGACCGCAACGGGGACATGGCGGTCACCTACACGAAGTCGAACTCCATCACGAACCCGCAGATCAAGTACGCAGGGCGCGTGGCCGGCGATCCGCTCAACACGCTCGCGCAGACCGAGCAGACGCTGATCGACGGCACCGGCGCGCAGAGCGGCAACTGCGGCTCCTCGGCGTGCACTCGCTGGGGCGACTACTCCGGGATGGCACTCGACCCGAACGGCTGCGAGTTCTGGATGTCCGGCGAGTACTACGCGACAACCGGGCTGAACCACCAGACCCGCATCGGCGCGTTCCACTACCCGGGCTGCACGCCTATCGGCAACGGCACGCTCTCGGGCACGGTCACCGACGGCGCCAACCCGATCTCGGGGGCGACGCTCGACGCTCGGCAGCCGGACGACGACCTCGAACGCCAGCGGTCAGTACTCGTTCAGCGTCCCCGCAGGCACCTATGCGTCGCTGACGGCCAGCAAACCGGGCTTCGATCCGGGCTCGGCCGCGACGATCGCGGTTCCGGACGGTGGCACCGCGACCCGGAACTTCACGCTCGGCGCCGCGGCTCAGAGCGGGTGCTTCACCGACAACACGCAGAGCACCTTCCAGCGTGGCGCGCCCTCGAACTGCGACCTGGTCGCGAACCCGGGCAGCGTCCAGCTTGCGAACCCGGACAATACGGAGGCGAAGAACAACAACGTCAATCCGTCCGGCTTCGGGTTCACGAACACGAGCTGGGCGGGCCAGACCTTCACGCCGACGGTGAGCGGGCAACTGAAGCGCGTCGACGTTGAGCTCTTCTGCTCGGGCTGCACGGCGGCTGGGCCGAACATTGTTCTGTCGATCCGAGCGACAACAGGTACGACACCTGTGCCTACCGGCGCGGACCTTGGCAGCGCCACGATCGCGGGCTTCAACGACGGAGCGGCAGGCGGACTGCACACCTTTACGTTCGCGACGCCGGTCGCGGTGACTGCCGGGACTCGATACGCACTGATCTTCCGCAACTCGGCGACGTTTGCAACCGGCACGATGGCGTACACGTGTAGCTGCGCGACCACGGGGTTCTCCGACTCGAACCCGTACGCGAGCGGCCAGCGCGTCACGTCGGCCAATAGTGGCTCGACCTGGACGGCAGATACGACGGTCGGAGGGCGTGACCTCAACTTCGTCACGTACATCAACCCCGGCTTCGCGCCCTCGGGCACGTTTGTCTCCTCGCTGAAGGACGCGAACCCGGCCGCCGGCCGCACGCCGAACTGGACGACGTTCACCTTCAGCGCGACCACGCCTGCTGGGACCGGCGTCAAGTTCCAGATCGCCGCGAGTAACAGCGCGGCAGGCCCGTTCAGCTACGTCGGGCCCGACGGCACGGCGGCGACGTTCTTCACCACGAGCGGCGCCAGCCTGAGCCAGTTCAACGGCTTCCGCTACCTGAAGTACAAGGCGATCCTCACGACGACGAACGGCGCGGTCACGCCGACGCTCTCGAGCGTGCAGGTCTGCTTCAACGACGTCGCGGGGACGAGCGCGACCAGCCTGGCCGCCGCCCCGGCGACCGGCACGTTCGGCGGCACGACCACGCTCTCGGCGACGCTCACCTCGAGCGGCAGCGGCGTGAGCGGCAAGTCGGTCGCGTTCACGCTCAACGGCAGCAGTGTCGGCAGTGCCAGCACGAACGGCAGCGGCGTCGCCACGCTCAGCAGCGTCAGCCTCGCCGGAATCAACGCGGGCTCGTACCCGACCGGCGTCGGCGCCTCGTTCGCGGGCGACGGCTCGTTCGACGCGAGCAGCGGCTCGAACTCGCTGACCGTGAACAAGGCCGACCAGACGATCAACGTCACGACGCACGCGCCGTCGACCGCCGTCTACAACACGAGCTTCGGCGTCGCCGCGACCGGCGGTGGCTCCGGCAACGCCGTCACCTTCTCGAGCTCGGGCGCCTGCTCCAACACCGGCGCAACGTTCACGATGACGAGCGGTACGGGCACGTGCTCGGTCAAGTACGACCAGGCCGGCGGTACGAACTACAACCCGGCGCCGCAGGTGACCGAGTCGGTCACTGCGCAGAAGGCAGCGCAGGCGATCAACGTCACCACCCACGCACCGGCGTCGGCCGTCTTCAACACCAGCTTCTCGGTGGCCGCGACCGGCGGCGGCTCGGGCAACGCGGTGACGTTCTCCAGCGCCGGCTCCTGCTCGAACACGGGCGCCACGTTCACGATGACGAGCGGCACGGGCACCTGCTCGGTCAGGTACGACCAGGCGGGCGACTCGAACTACAGCGCCGCGCCGCAGGTGACCGAGACGGTCAACGCCCAGAAGGCCGACCAGTCGATCACCGTCACCAGCACGCGCCGTCCTCGGCCTCCTACAACTCGAGCTTCAGCGTCGCGGCCACCGCGCCCGGCGGCACCGTCGGCTTCTCCAGCGTCGGCTCCTGCTCGAACACCGGCGCCACCTTCACGATCACGAGCGGCAGCGGCACCTGCTCGGTCAGGTACGACCAGGCCGGCAACGCCAACTACAACGCCGCGCCGCAGGTGACCGAGTCGGTCACCGCCACGAAGGCGAACCAGACGATCATCGTCACGCTGCACGCGCCCGCGACTGCGGTCTACAACACGAGCTTCTCGGTCGCGGCGAGCGGCGGCGGCTCGGGGAACGCGGTCACCTTCTCGAGCACCGGCGCCTGCTCGAACAGCGGCGACACCTTCACGATGACGAGCGGCACCGGCACCTGCACCGTCAAGTACGACCAGGCCGGCGACGGGAACTACAACGCAGCGCCGCAAGTCACCGAGACGGCCAACGCGCTGAAGGCGAACCAGACGATCACGGTGACCCAGCACGCGCCGGCGTCGGCGGCCTTCAACCAGCAATTCACCGTTGCGGCAACCGGCGGCGGCTCGGGCAGCGCGGTGACGTTCTCGAGCAGCGGCGCTTGCTCGAACACGGGCGCGACGTTCACCATCACGAGTGCCACCGGCACCTGTTCCGTCCGCTACGACCAGGCCGGCGACGCCAACTACAACGCCGCGCCGCAGGTGGTCGAGAGCGTGTCGGTCGGGAAGACGGATCAGGCGATCACGGTCACCCAGCACGCGCCGGCGTCGGCCGTCTTCGGCACGAGCTTCTCGGTTGCCGCGACCGGTGGCGGCTCGGGCAACGCCGTCACCTTCTCGAGCAGCGGCGCCTGCTCGAACACGGGCGCCACGTTCACGATGACGAGCGGCACGGGCACCTGCTCGGTCAGGTACGACCAGGCCGGCGACGCCAACTACAACCCGGCTCCGCAGATCGTCGAGACGGTGAACGCCCAAAAGGCCACGCAGGCGATCAACGTCACTACGCACGCACCGGCAGCGGCGGTCTTCAACGCCAGCTTCTCCGTCGCCGCGACCGGCGGCGGCTCCGGCAACGCCGTCACCTTCTCCAGCAGCGGTGCCTGCTCGAACACCGGCGCCACGTTCACGATGACGAGCGGCACGGGCACCTGCTCGGTCAGGTACGACCAGGCCGGCGACTCGAACTACAGCGCCGCGCCGCAGGTGGCGGAGTCGACGACGGCACAGAAGGCCGACCAGACGATCAACGTCACCACGCACGCTCCGGCGAACGCGGCCTACAACTCGAGCTTCGGTGTCGCGGCCAACGCGCCTGGCGGCGCCGTGAGCTTCTCGAACAGCGGTTCCTGCAGCAACGTCGGCAGCACGTTCACGATCACGAGCGGCGGCGGCACCTGCACGGTCAAGTACGACCAGGCCGGCAACGCGAACTACAACGCCGCCCCGCAGGTGACCGATTCGGTCAACGCGCAGAAGGCGAACCAGACGATCCTCGTCACGCTCCACGCGCCGGCGAGTGCCGTCTACAACACGGGCTTCTCGGTCGCGGCCGACGGCGGCGGCTCGAGCAACGCGGTGACGTTCTCCAGCAGCGGCGTCTGCGCGAACACCGGCGCCAGCTTCACGATGACGAGTGGCACCGGCACCTGCACGGTCAAGTACGACCAGGCCGGCGACGCGAACTACAACGCTGCCCTGCAGGTGACCGAGTCGGTCACGGCGCAGAAGGCGAGCCAGACGATCACGTTCGCGCCGCTGCCCGACCGAACCTACGGCGATCCGGACTTCACCGTCAGCGCGACGGCGAGCTCCAGCCTCGCGGTCTCCTTCGGCGCCACCGGCCAGTGCACGGTCACGGGTGCGACAGTCCACCTGACCGGTCCCGGCAGTTGCACGATCACAGCCTCGCAGGGCGGCGACACGAACTACGCCGCCGCGACCGATGTCTCGCGCACCTTCCAGATCAGCGCCCCCGCCGGGAGCGCCGCGGAGATGACCGACGACGTTGCCACCTGCGCGCAGTTCGCAGCCGGGACGGCGCCGGTGCTCTCGATCGTCAACTACGTCGACAGGAAGGGCGTCATCAACAAGGCCACGCCCAGCCTGGCCGTCTACTGGGTCAAGGTCACCCTGCCGGCTGGGCCGCGCACGGTGGAGGTCGACCAGGCGATCACGTCGGGCAACTTCAGTCAGAAGCTGACCCTCGCCACCGGCGGCAAGGTCTTCACCGCCGCGTGCGGGAAGGTGAGGACGCCGACGTTCACGAGCGGCCCAGACGGGTCGGTGACGGTCGGGTTCAACGCTGCGTCGGCCGGCACGTACCTGGTTGCCGTCCGCTACCACTCAAACGCCGTCAACGGTCAGGCGACTCCGGCCCCGACGACGATCCACTACCTGTTCTCGACGGCCGGCGTGTCGGGGTCGGCGGCGACCCTCGACTTCCTGCGCCAGGCCCCGGCAAACCCGGCGACGTCGCTGCGCTGGGCTGCGTTCTTGCGGTTGCTGCGCCGATAAGGGTCGCGATTCGCTAGTGGGGCTCGACTGCTTCGGCGGTCAGCTCCGCCAGCGAGTCCAGCACGACGTCCGCCTGCGCGAGCGCTTCCTCGCCGGGCGGGAAGTGACGGTTCGGGATCGCCAGCACGCGCATGCCCGCGGCCTTGGCGGCGAGGATGCCGTTGTTCGAGTCCTCGACCGCCGCCGCGCGGGCAGGGTCGACTTCGAGCCGGCGCGCCGCCTGCAGGTAGACGTCGGCGGCGGGCTTGCCGCGCGCGACCTCCTCGGAGGAGACCGTCGCGGCGAACAGCTGCTTCACGCCCAGCAGCTCGAGGGTCGAGGTCGATCAGCTCGCGGTTCGACGACGACGCGAGCCCGAGCGGCCAGCGCGCGGCGAGCCGCTCGACGGCCTCCCTGGCGCCCGGCAGCGCGGGGAGGTGCTCGCGGTAGGTCGCGGCGAGGCGCTCGACCACCTCGCGGTTGATCTCCTCCGGCGGCTCGGGCAGGCCGACCCGCTCGTGCATGTAGCGCGACCACTCTGTCGAGCTCATGCCCATCATGTCCTTCTGCGCCTGGTCGTGCCAGCGGCCGCCGCGCTCCTCGGCGAGCTGCTCGCGGGCCTCGTCCCAGACCTGCTCCGAGTCGAGCAGCACGCCGTCGAGATCGAAGACGACCGCCTCGATCACAGCGCCGCGTAGGCCTGGTCGTGGAGGACGAGCGGTCGTGTTCCCGCCGGGCCGGGCTCAGCCGCCTCGACGGCCGCGACGAAGAAGGTGTGGTCGCCCGTCTCGAGCTCGTGAGCGACGCGCCCGAGCAGCCACCCGGCCGCACCGGCGAGCTGCGGCGGGCCCTCGGCGTCCTCGCGAAGCGGGATTCGCTCCCAGAGCGCGATCGGCGGCACGCCGCGCGCGAAGTGCTGGGCGAGGTGCTCCTGCTCCGCGGCCAGGATGCTGACCGCGAGCTCGCCGCTCTCGCGCAGCAGCTCGTGCAGGGCGGCGTCGCGGCGGATCGCGAAGCCGACGAGCGGCGGCTCGAGCGAGAGTGAGACCAGCGAGGCGACGGTCAGCCCGGCCGCCCGCCCGCCGGCGTCGACGGTCACGACCGCCACTCCGGCCGGGACGCGCCGCATGACGGCGCGCAGCTCGTCGCCGCTGACCACGCGGGCGATGATACGAGGGTTAGGCCGGCGCTACGTGTGCGCGCACTTGCCGTAGCCGGCGCGAATCTGGTCGCGCTCGGTGTTCATCTGCTGCTCGAGCGAGACGTCGGCCGGGTTGTGCCTGTCGTAAGCGTGCAGCCCGGCCCCCTGCCACATCACGTCGGGCGTCACGCCGGGCCCGGGAGCTGTGATCCGGTACTGCTCGCCGGTGCCGGGCCCGCGCTTGCGGTTCGGGGTCGAGCGCGGATGGGCGTAGCCACCGACCCACGGGTTCCGCGCGTAGAAGCCGTAGCAGAACATCCCGGGCGGCCCGTGCGAGACGAACGAGTTCTCGCGCAGCCAGCCCGGCCCGTAGGACGAGTTGTAGGTGTCGAGGAACATCAGTCGGCCGTAGCCGTCGGTCGGCGCGCCCACGCGCGTCGTGCCGAAGCCGCGGATGCCCTTGCCCTGGTAGGTGTACTGGCCGAAGACCTCCTGGAAGCGGCCGCCGTAGATCCAGTCGGTGTAGACGTCGAGCTTGGCGAGGTCGCCCGTCCAGTGCGAGAGGTGTAGCCACCAGGTCTTCTGCTGGCCGAGCCATGGCGCTAGGCCGAGGTCCGGCAGCGCCGTCTGCCAGCTCTGCAGCGCCCAGTACGAGCCGTTCGACGCCTTGCAGGCGCTCACGAGCCACGGGAGATCGGGGCCGTCGTAGGCGCCGCAGGTGTTCTTGAAGGTCTTCCAGGTCATCCGGTCGTGCTTCCAGCCGCCGGAGTAGTCGAGCTTGAACTCGACCTGCTTGATCTTCGGGCTCGACGGCCGCTGGCGGGCGTTCACCGCGCCCCACGCGAGCAGGTGTGTGACCTGGCCGCGGACGGAGTAGGTGACGAGCGCCGTGCCCTTGGCGTTGACGGCGAGCTTGATGTGCGAGGCGTTGCGTGCGACGAGCTGAGAGGCGCTCGCCGAGCCGACAGCGGTCAGCGCCGCGCCGAGGACGCAAACGAGCAGGAGAAGTCTCAACTGCCGCATCGCAATCTCTCCATCGGACGCGCGGGCCCGGGGCCTTTGCCCCGTTTGAGGGAAGCTACGAGGCCAGACGCTCGTCGGCGGCGTCTGCGACAGCGGAGCCTCGAGCGGCAGCCCGAGGAAGACGTCGACCACGTTCGGGTCGAACTGCGTGCCCGCGCCCTCGCGCAGCCGGCGGCACGCTTCCTCGCAGTTCAGCCGCTTGCGGTAGGGCCGGTCGGT
>CAVQWS010000023.1:0-25790 GCA_963717725.1 uncultured Actinomycetes bacterium | reverse complement strand
CCTCTTCCTGCGAGACGACGTAGTCGTTCAGGACGGCGTAGATGTCACGCGGCCGCGGCAGGTTGTCGAGGTCCAGCTGCGCGGGAGCGGTGAGCTCCTCGTCGATGATCTCGTTGCAGAGGTCGATGCACTCGTCGCAGATGTAGACCCCAGGGCCTGCGATGAGCTTTTTGACCTGCCGCTGACTCTTCCCGCAGAAACTGCAGAGCAGCTGCTCGTTGCCATCGGATGCGCGCGCCACCTCAGTCTCCTTTTACCTCGGATCGGCCTGAGAATCCAGGCCTACGCCCCATCCTTGGCGCCATCCTTGGCGGTGTCGCGATGGATGATCACGCTGTCGATGATGCCGTAGTCCTGCGCTTCTTGCGGCGTCATGAAGTAGTCGCGCTCCATGTCCTTCGAAACTTTGTCGATCTCCTGCCCTGTGTGCTCCGACATGATCTCCTCGAGTCGCCGCTTGAGGGCGATCGTCTCCCGGGCATGGATCTCGATGTCCGTCGCCTGCCCCTGGAAACCGCCCCAGACCTGGTGGATGAGGATCTTGGCGTTCGGCAGCGCCATCCGCTTTCCTTTCGCGCCGCCGGCGAGCAGGAGTGCGCCCATCGACATCGCGGTGCCGACGCAGATCGTCTGCACGTCGGGCTTGATGAACTGCATCGTGTCGTAGATCGCAAGCCCGTGGTAGACCGAGCCGCCCGGCGAGTTGATGTAGATCGAGAGGTCCTTGTCGGGGTCCTCGGACTCGAGGTGCAGCAGCTGCGCGATGATCAGGTTGGCGATCTGGTCGTCGATGGGCGTGCCGAGAAAGATGATTCGCTCGTTCAACAGGCGCGAATAGATGTCGAACGAGCGCTCGCCGCGCGACGTTTGCTCGATCACCATCGGGATCAATGGGCTCATGCTGGCTCCTTGCTGCCGGGGGTCCACAGTTTCGTCTCGGTCGGTTGCGATTCCTTGTCTGGGGTCCAGATCTCCTCGCGGGCGCGCGCAACCTCGAGCGGGATGCGCTTCGCCTCGGCCGCGACGCGGTCGAGCGCCTTGCGCAGGCGCAGGTCGGACCGCAGCAGCTCCTGGCGGCCCGAGTCGAACACCTGCTTGATCGCCTCGTCCGGGTCGTCGCCTGAAAGCTCGGCCTGCTCGCGGATCAGGTCCTCGATCTCCGAGTCGGTCACCTCGAGCTCGAGCTGGTCGGCGACCGCCTCGAGCACGAGCTCGCGGGCGACCGAGAGCGCGGCCTCCTCGGTCATCCGCTGCACGAGCTGCTCGGCCGTCTGGCCTGAAAGCTGGAAGTAGGCCTCGGCGCTGATGCCGCGGCTCTCGAGCGAGCGGCCGAGCCCGTTCAGGAGCTCGCGCGTCCGCGCCTCGACCAGCGGCCCGCCGACCTGGACGTTGGACGCCTGGACCAGCAGGTCGACCGCAGCGGCGCGGTACTGGGTCTCGGACTCCTCCTCGAGCACGTCGTGCATGCGCTGCTCGAGGTCGGCGCGCAGCTCGGCGAGCGTGTCGAACTCGCTCGCGGCGCGGGCCAGGTCGTCGTCCAGCGGCGGCAGCACCTTCTCCTTGATCTCCTTGACGGCGACCGTCGCCTTCGCGGTCGAGCCGTCGACCGACTCGAACTCGACCTCCTTCGTCTCGCCCGAGGAGGCGCCGGTCAGCGCGCGCTCGATCTCCTCGACGAGCCGACCGGAGCCGAGCTCGACCACCAGGTCGCGCTGGCCCTCGCCGTTCTCGTCGAGTGCGTCGACGACCAGCACGTCGCCGGTGTGCGCGGGCCGGTCCTCGACGGGCGCGAGCTCGGCGACCGACTCGCGCAGCGCCTCGAGCTCCTGCTCGACGAGCTCCTGCGGCACCTCAGGCTCGGCGAACGGAACCTCGAGCTGCGACCAGTCGGCCGGCTCGGGCTTCGGCTGGACGGCGACCGTCGCGGTGAACTGGAAGTCGGAATCCTCGGAGCTCGGTAGCTCGTAGTCGTACTCCGGCGCCGCGACCGGACGGATGTTCGTCGTCGCGGCGGCGCTCATGAACCAGCCGCCGATGTGGCTCTCGACCGCCTCGGTGAAGATGCGCTCGCGGCCGACCCGCGCCTCGAGCACCTGCGGCGGAACTTTGCCCTTGCGAAAGCCCGGCACCTTGACCGCCTCGGCGAGGTCGTGCGTCGCGTGCTCGACCGCGTGCTGAAGGTCGGCCTGCGGGACCTCGACGGTCAGCCGGACCTTGTTGTCGGGCAGCTCCTCGACCTGGGACGCCATCACCCGGTCCATTCAAGCAAAGGGACCGTGGCCGGCCGAGAAGAGGATCAGTAGTCGTCCGGCTCGCCGTCGCCGTATTCGAGGTGCTCGAGCCGAGTCATCAACCCCACGCCGCGGAAGTAGACCTTGTTCGAGCGGGGGTAGTAGGCGATGTCGTTCGGCTCGCGAGTGCCGTAGGCGAGGTACGTGACGCCGTCGTCGTTGGCCACGATCGAGTGCGCGACCCGCGACCCTGGCGGCCGTGCAAACACGTGCCCGGGGCCGAGCTCGTGCCGCTCCGGCTCGCCGCCGCGCACGGGCAGCAGCTCGAGCGTGCCGCTGCCCTCGAGCACGACAAAAGCCTCGGACTCGAGCGAGTGGCAGTGAGGCGGACAGCCGCGCTTGCCTGTCGGCCGGCGGATCCAGTTGAGCCCGGAGCGCTGCGAACCGGCCGCAGCGGCGAGCACCTTGTCGCCATCCTCGTCGAGGGGAACGTCCTCGAGCGCGACCACGTTCGCCGGCCGCTCGCCCGGCTCTGCGAACTCGAGCTCGCCGACCTCGGCCTCGACGTCCCAGGGGTCGTCCGTGCGGCCCTCGACCCACGGCCAGCCCAGCCGCACCGCCTTCGACCGCGGCAGCCAGCCGTACTCGACGGGATGGCGCGTCCCGAAGACGAGGTACTCGAGCCCATCGGGCCCGCCCTTGAACGTGTGCTCGTGGTGGTCGGCGACCTGCACGATCGTGTCGCCGGCCCTGACCTCGCAGACGGCCTCGTCCTGCCAGAGCAGGCCCGAGCCGGCGAGCACGTAGTAGATCTCCTCCGACAGCCCGTGCGAGTGCGGCGGCGTGGGGAGCCGACCTGGCTCGACGCGCACGCGGTTCACGCCGATCCCTTTCGCTCCGGCCGCATCGCCGAGCCGCTGCCACGTCGCGGCCATCGGCCCCTTCTCGTTGCGGCGGTCCTCGACCTCGTCCCAGTGCGCCAACACGCCGGGGAAGTATCAGCGAAGCCGCAGGAACTCGTTTGCTCCGCTCACGGACAGGCCTGGCGTCGGGCCGCCGCCGATCACGTAAACGCGCCCACCGAACCCGAGCACGCCCAGCCCGTGCCTCGGCGTCGGCAGGTCGGGCAGGCGGCGCCAGCGGCGGGTGCGCACGTCGAACGCGTACACCGCGGCCGACGTCCCCGCGGGCGACTCGCTCCCCGCCGAGACGAGCAGCGGGCCCACCGAGGCCGAGTCGGTGCCGCCTCGCGTCTCGGGCACGCGCGGCAGCGAGACCCAGCGACGGCGCTTGGGGAGGTAGGCCTGAAAGGCGTCGAAGTTCGTCCCGGACTCACGCCCGGCCACGGCGTACACGCGGCCTCCGAGCGCGCTGACGCCGAGGTGCTCGCGTGGCCTCGGCCCCGGGATCCGCTTCCAGCGGCGAGCCCGGAGGTCGAACGCGAGCGACGTCTGCGCCAGGCCTCCTTCTGCGACGCCGCCGATCACGTAGAGCGTCCGGCCGACGATCGCAGCGCCCGCCGCGGCGCGCGGCTCAGGCAGGTCCGGCAGACGCCGCCAGCGACCGCCCGAGAAGACGGACGCGCGCGTCGGGGCGCCGTAGCCGCCGACGACGTAAAGCCGGTGCCCGTCCGAGGCGGCCATGGCGTGGTTCACGGCGGCCGGCAGGTCCGGCAGCCGCCGCCAGCGATTGCGCGTCGGCGAGTAGGCATCCACGCGCTTGGAGCTGCGTCCGTCGGCGAGGAAACCGCCCGCAACGATGAGCTCGTTCCCGACGGTCGCTGCGGCGACCTCGCTTCGCGGCAAGGGCAGCGGCGCCCCACGCTTCCAGACGGCCGCCTCGCGCGCGTGGGCAGCCCCGAGCGCGAGCGTCCCGGCGCCGAGCAGCGCGATCAGCCGGAGAGCCATGGAGTGCGGGCGAGAGGACTTGAACCTCTAAGGAGCGTTAGCCCCAACGGGACCTAAACCCGCCGCGTCTACCAATTCCGCCACGCCCGCGCGCACGTGAAGGATAGAGACGGTTGGCGACTAACTACTTTCACCGGGCTCCGTCTCAACTCCGGCAATGAACGCAACGGTCATCGCACTCCCCACCGTCGAGTCGCTCAGCGAAGAGATCCGCGGCGTCGTCTACGAGCGCCAGACCCTGCGCGCCGTCGGCGCCGGCCGCGACGAGCTGGAGCGGAACCGCGCCGAGCTCGTCCGGCTGCAGCAGGCGCTCGTCGCCGCGCTGATCCGACGCCACCTCCCTGCCGCCGCGGCTTAGTCCCCGGAGCCGCGACGGGCTATCCTGTGCCCGCTGCGTGGTGGCGGTAGCTCAGTTGGTAGAGCCCCGGGTTGTGGTCCCGGTGGTCGCGGGTTCGAGTCCCGTCCGCCACCCCTCGCACCTGGCCCCGTAGCTCAGCGGAAGAGCGGCGGACTTCGAATCCGCGCGCGGAGGTTCGACTCCTCCCGGGGCCATTTCGACGCCTGACGGCAAGCCGAACCCGCATGGTTAGGTGGGTCAGGTGTGCCAGGGATGCCGGGATTGCGCGCGTGGTGCCTACCTGGGTGCCTACCTCGGGATTTCGCCAGTCGTGGCAACTCGGCTGAGACGCATCCCGTCAGCCTCGACCGGTCGATCGAGCGTATAGCCGGCCGCCGCGAGTTCTTCGAGTTCAAGCGCCGCGTCGAGTAGCTGCGCGAGCACCACGTCGACCGATTCGGCGCCGTCGACGTATTGCCGAAGGCGCAGCCAGATCGGTTCGTCGCGGTTCACGCGCGCAGACGCCGCGGCTCACGAAGAAGAGCCAGACGCTTCCGGGGCTTATTACGAAAGGCGTCTGGCCCGTCGTCGTATAAGACGAGCGGGAGACGGTCTCCGTCCTGACCTAGCTGCGTCATCCGCGATCTGTCCGCTGACTCCTACACTCCGCGCGTGAGCGTCGAGCCCGTCACGCTGATTCCGCAGTGCGCTGAGTGCCAGCAGGTCTGGCTTGCCGACGACCGGGATCGCTGGCGGGCGTACTGGATCGATGACGGGCCGGAGGAGAAGCTCATCTTCTACTGCTCGACCTGCGCCGAGCGCGAGTTCGGCGACGACATCAGCTGACACACCTGGGATCAGGTGCGAGACGGCGCATGTAGTTGACATAAGAGCGGAGCTGGGAGACCATCGCCGCAAGGCGGCAGGCATTTGCACTGCGGTAATAGGAGGGAGAAGCAAATGCGAGGCAGGTTCTGCTTCACAGCCGGTCTGGTAGCAGTGGTTGCGGCGGTCCTGGTTCCAGCTGCGGGCGCAAGCGGCCCGATCCACGAGGAAGTCACGCTGAGTGGCGTCACGTTCCCGGATGCCTACTTGTCGGATCAATGTGGGACGACGGTGCTTGACACGGTCAGCGGCAGGCTGACGGGGACGCTGTTCCCGGCCAACGCCGGAGCCCCGGCCCACGAGGTGGACACGATCACCAACGGCAGCATCACCTATAGCGCGCCCGCCAGCGGCAACTCGGTCACCGAGCCCTTGAATGGATCCTCGCAGGCGGTCTACCCCGAGGGCATCTCGGTTGGCGCTCCCGCGATCGTGAAGATCACCGGCGTCAACGGGACCAGCATCACCGGCACCGCACCTCCCGGCTCAGGGCAACTCGTGGCCGACGCGACGATCGTCTTCGTCGACGACACGGGCATTCCGGGGACGGCGTTTGCACCCAGCGACATCGTTTCGATGAACGGCACCTACGCGACTAGTACAGCCGCCATCTGCACGGCTCTGACGTAAGAGCCCGGCGCGCAGCCTCTCGCTTGGCCGACCCCAACGAGAGGCCGCGCGTCAGATTTTCCTGGCCTGACACTTGCGGACCGGGCCTACCGCAAACAGGGCCGTGACCTCCAGGCCCGCTGGTGCGACCATCGTGACGATGATTACGAGCCTCCGGCGTTCGTGCCGGTACCGGCGCCGAAGTCCCCTATACGCGCTCCCCTGAGTCGGCGGGCCTAGCGCGCCGCACATAAACCCCAACCCAAGGACCGGGTCGGCTGCGTGAGCTAGCCCCGGGGCTCGCTCAGTCGTTCGATAGGCCATTCATCAAGCACCGCAGATAAACAAAAAGGGCCGGTTTCCCGGCCCCTTCTGTTTGCTCTGTTGAGCTATCAGGAAACGCTGGCGCAGCGCAGCTGGACATGGAGGGTCTCGGCGGTACCGCCGGTGTTCGCCACCGTGACCGCGTAGCCGGGCGCGCCGGTCGCGTCGTCGATCCAGAGCGAGACGGCCACCGTGCGCAGCGCGGAGGGCGTCGCCGTGCCGAAGTAGCCGACGGCGAGCGGCTGCTTCCCCAGCGGGCAAAGGCTGATCGCCGTCCCCTGCACACCGGCTGCGACCGAGACCGGCGTGCCGCTGCCGTTCACCCAGCCGGAGAGGCCGGGGGGCCCGGCCGCCCCCTGGGCTCCTTGCGCCCCTTGCAGGCCCTGGATGCCCTGCAGGCCCTGGATGCCCTGGATGCCCTGCGGGCCGCGCTGGCCGCGGAGCGACTGCACGGCGCTCGCGGTGAGCTTGGTCGCGGGGACCGAGTGGTTCTTGAGCTTGTGCCCGTCAATCAGCAGACTGGCCGCGCCGGCCGAGCCCGAGATGACCGCCGCGATGATGATCGCGGTGATGACGCTCTTCATGGATTCTCCGATCGTTTAGCCGCAGCCTGGTGACCGCGATCTGGTCAGTGCTTGTTGTCACGGCGAAGGGACGTCCTCTTGAGCGTCCACAGCCGCATCAACTGGGAGCCTCGCCCGGACCGTGTCCGGTACGGCGCTCCGCATCCTCGTGAACCCCTCCCTTCGACTCGCCCCCCGCCAGGGCGAACGCCGACCGGCAAGGGTCCCCCCAGGTGCTTGAAAGAGAGGAGCCTCGCGAGGACGTCTTTCCGCTAGCCCTCGCCGACGTCCACGGGCTCTTTCACTGCCCGCCCAACGACCCTAACAGAGAAAACGTGTCAAAACGCGCAATCTTCCCCGTCGTTTACGTGAGCGAGCGAGAGACCGTCCGTGGGCCGCCCTGCGAGGTCGACGTGACTCTCTCCGGGGCCGGACGATAACGCAGAGGGGCCAAACGCTCCCAGGCGACCCCGCGCATCGACCCCATTCGGGGAGACCCCCGAGCGCCTGGCCCATTCCCTAAGACGTAAGCAAGCCACGGGTGTCCTGACTCACACGGGTCATCTGACATCCGCGTACTGAGGCGCGGCGCGATCTAGACCCATTCGGCTTATTGACGACTATCGATCGGACTGCGATCGTCGGTGACGTGCACGTTCGCCCCAAAACTCGAGTCATTGTTCTTGCGCTCCTGGCGTTGAGCGCCGCCGTGGGTGCGCGGGTCGCAGCGCCGGCAGCAAGCTCTGCGCAGCCGATGGCCGTCTCGACGAGCCTGTGCGGCGTGCAGCGCTGGGCGGTGAAGACGATGACCGATCCGGCTGCGAAGCGCGTCAGACTCGTGGCTCGCCCCTCGACGATCGACACGCTGATACGGCAGCGCGCGCCGGCCCACATCCCTGTGACGCGGCTAGCCGGGATCGAGCGCACGACCTTCAAGGTCCGGGCGCGCTTTGTCTCCGCCAAGATCGAGGCTGACGGCGACGTGCACCTAGTGATCGCAAGTCCGACTACCGGCCGGACGATGATCGCGGAGTTCCCATCGCTGGCGTGCACGGCTCACGGTGTGGCAGCTGCGCGGATCCATCGGGCACGCGCGACCTTCGACCGTGTCTGCGGCATGCAGTCGCGCTCAGGTTTCACCAAGTTGACCGGCAGCGGCACAGTCACAGGCGTCGGCTTCTTTGATTACCGACACGGCCAGAGCGGCGTCGCGCCGAACGGGATCGAGCTCCACCCGGTGCTCACGTTCAATGCGGTGAACTGCGCGACTATTGCCGGCCCCCCGCCACCACCGCCACCAGGACCGCCGCCTCCGCCCGTACCTCCGCCTCCCCCGCCGCCGGGAACGTGTGCCGATTCGTACCCGACCGTTTGCATCCCCCCGCCGCCCCCTGACCTCAACTGCCCCGATGTTCCGTATCGCAACTTCACGGTTCGGTGGGACGTTGCCGACCCCGATCCGCATCACTTTGACGGTAATCACGACGGGGTCGGCTGCGAGAGCTAGCGCGCTTGAGCGCCGAGAGCGTGACGCGAATCCCGACCTGCGCCGAGTGTGGCGCCATCTGGTTGTCGACCGACAACGAGCGCTGGCGCGCCTACTTGGGCGGCGAGGATCTTTACGAACCGGCCGAGCTCGTCTTCTTCTGCACGACGTGCGCTGACCGCGAGTTCGGCAGCTAAGGGGAACAGTCCCCGGCTAGGCGGCCAGCCGGACTCCCGGCGGCCAGGGTATTGCAAAGTCGCGCAAGAGTCTCATATTCTTGTCGTCTTTCGTACACGCTATTGTGGCTTGCATATCTACAGCAGTCCTATTCCCGCGGTGCTCACCGGAGCCATGAACACCGAACTCACCGTTCGAGAGCTGCGGTGGATCGTCGCCAACGCCAGCGGCGATGCCACCATCCCTGAGGCGCGCTCAGCGTTCGCCGACGCCGACCGCCGAGAAGCCGACACCATCGCCCACAACGAACGCCAGCGCGCCTACTTCGAGTACCTCGAGCGCCGCCGAGAGCGCGAGCGCGAACAGGTTCAGCGGGCCGCCGGCGAGGCCAAACAGGCCGCGATCGCTTCGGGCCCAATCAGCCGCGACCGCGCGTACATGGTCTACAAGGAGGCTGCCGACCTCGAGCGCATGCGCTTCGAGATCCGCGAGCCCCGCTTGGAGTTCCAGGAATGGATCGAAGCCGGCGAGCCCGTCGTTCACCAGATAGGCGTCGCTGCCGTTCACAGCCGGTAGAGCGTGCCTAGCCGCTCGGGCGCCAGCCGGCCAGACCTGAACACCAGTCGCTGGCAGACCGTTCGTCAGCAGGTGCGGATGCGCGACCGCAACCGCTGCGTCGGCTGCGGCGCGACCGAGAAGCTGAGTGTTCACCACGTCGTCAAGGCGAAGGACGGAGGGCGAGACGTGCTCGACAATCTCGTCACGCTCTGCGTTCGCTGTCACCGTCGAGCGGATGCGAGGGGGTCTCTTTTTCTGAGCGACCCCGTTACACCCCCGCGCATTTGGGGGAAATCCCCCTCTACCAAGCACGAGCCGAGCGGTAGTGAGCAAAGCCGAGCAGAAGCGCAGGAAGGCGAACCTTGCCGCCGCTCAGCGCATAGACCCGGACATCCTGGGCCCCGACGTATGGTCGCGCTGCTGGTGCGGGTCGTACCGCGATCCGCGCTGCCCGGTCGATGCCGCCGACTGCAAGTCCGGCTAACGCACCCGGCTGCGGCCGTCGTAAGTGCAGCGTTCGAGCTCGGCCAGGTAGTCACGCACGAGAATCACCGGCCTCGAGTAGCCGGCCAGCACGATCGTCGGGCAGGCGCGAAAGAGCGCGTCGACCGCGCGACGCTGCCAGCCGAGCTCGCGCAGGTCGGTTCGAGATAGAACCGCGTCGGGGTTGTCGAGACGGCCTGCCGCGCTCAAGTGGCGTCGCCCCTCCACGCCACTTCGGCGGCGTCATGTTCGGTGTCAAGAAGAGTGGCGTCAGGTGGTGTCTCCCCTTTAGGAGACGCCACCACGCCACTCTTCTCTTCGGCCTCACCTTGGGCGCCTGGTTTCGGGGAAGTGGCGTATGTGGCGTCAACGGCCTCACGCCACTTCAAGCGCCAACACTTCGAATCCTTGCGGCGCCCTTCCGGGCCGACCGTGAACTCGACCAGGCCATCGCCGAGCATCGCTTCGAGCTCAGCCTTCACCTTGTCGCGATCGGCGCCGACGCCACCCTCGTCTTTCCGCCTTCGGAGCTCGTTCTGTGTCCACCATTCGCCGCTGCCGAGCAGCTCAAGCAGCTCTTCCCGCAGGTCGCGAGCAACGCCGTCGTTCGGATCGCGGCGGAATCCCTCCTCCTGGTCGAAGAACAGGCCCCAGGCGGCACCGATCGGCAAGTCGCCGTCGCGGTCTTTGAGGAAGTGCAGCTTGGCGTAGCCGTCGCTCACCCGGCGCAGGCCGAGCACGACTTCGGCGCCGCGCACGTAGGCCGACGAGCCGAACAGGTCGTGGATCGAGAACTTCTGCCCCGGCACCGGCTTACGGCAGTGCACCGGCAGCAGCAGGGCGAAGCCGAAGCGCTCGCGCCAGCCGTCGAAGCGGCGCATCAGGTCGACCGCCTCGCGCTCGTCGTTCGAGTTGCCGGTGTGGAGCTTGTAGAGCGGGTCGGCGATGACGAGCGTGTAGTTCCCGCGCTCGAGCGCCTGCTCGACTTCGGCGACGTGGCGTTCGTCCGAGTCGAGCGCGAGCCCGTCGGGTACGCGCACGTAGTCGACGTCGCCTGATTCGTGCAGGCCGACTTCCCGCAGCCGGCGCTTGACGGTACGCAAGCCCTGCTCGGCGTCGAGCACGAGCACGCGGCCGCCGGCACCCTGCCAGTCGAGAAACTCGCCACTCGTCGTGAGCGCGCGCACGATCTGCAGCGCCATCGACGTCTTCCCCTCGCCGGTATGGGCGCCGAGCACGAGCCGTTGCCCGCGCAGCAGCAGCGGCCCGAGTAGCTGCTCGTCTTCGGGCGGCTCGGGAAGCGCGCACAACTGGCGCGCGCTCACGACCTCGAGCACGAACGGCTCGGGCTGCTCGGCCGGCTCTTTCGTCGCGATGCTGCGCGCGATCCGCCTACAGTCGGCCTCGGTGTGAGTGTGGCCGGGATCGCAGCGCTTGAGCGTCTCGACGAGTGCCGCGTAGATCGCCGCCTCGGAAGCGTTGCGCCGGCGCATCGAGCCCGCCAACGAGGCGAGCGTGTCGTCGATCCTGCCGATCGGAATCAGCTCGGGCAACGGCCCGGCCGCGCCGTTGCTGTTTGGGTGCGTCTCGCCGAAGTAGTCGAGCACGGCCGCAGGCACCGCCGAGAGCGGCACCGACCACGGCTCGCGGCCCGCAAGCCAGCGGTACGGCTTGCCGGTGTCGGGATGGATGCTCGGCGGCAGCACGCACTGGTGCGCGCCGAGGCGCAGCTCGATTCCGTCGCGCGCGCTCTTCTCGAACCCGGCCGGCGGCTCGAAGTAGAAGTGCAGCCGGTCGCTGCCGGTGCGACAGGTCGGCGTCGGCGGCGGCTTGCCGCCGAACAGCTCGAGCAGCCTGCGCCCTCCCGCCTCGGTGTCGTACTCGACGACCGCGACCTTGCTCGGGCCGAGCACGACGCCGACGTTCCAGCGCTTGCCGTACTCGGCCCATAGGCCGGCCAGGTGCTCGAGGTCGGGGTCGGGCTGCGCCTGTTGCCAGCCCGACCCCTTCGGCACCTTCCCCTCGAGCCGGATCAGCGCCCAGCCGAGCGAGCCGTAGCGGCGAACGAGCTCGGGGAACTCAGAACGGGATGCCGTCATCCGCCGGCGGCGTCTCGGACGGTTCCGACGGCTCCGAGGCGTGCTTGTCCCAGTCGATCGAGTTCGACTGTTCGCCGCGTTCGACCTTGATCCGGTAGAGCTCGTAGTCCTTGCCCTCCGGCTTGCCGAGGTACACGATCCCGATTCGGTCGCCGACCTGCGGCCGCTGCTTGGCGAGCTCGTTCTTTGCAACCGTGCGGAAGGCGTGGAACGAGCGCTCCTCGCCTTCGTCGGTAAGGACGGTGACGACCGGGTAGCTGCCGTACTCGTTCTCGCGCTCGTCGAGTTCGACAACCTCGCCGATCAGCTTCTCGCCGAGGCCCGGCATCCAGGGCTCGGCGAAGAGGTCAAGTCGATCCGCTAGGTTCCTCATCAGCGGTTCCTTTCCGGCGGCGCCTTCGGGCGCCGCCTCGCGTTATGCGGCCGGCTTGCTCATCGAGTCGGCGAGCTGGCGCTCGAGCTCCGCGCGGGGGATGCGCCACTGGCCACCCACTCGCACGCGCGGCACCTCGCCGCGTGTCACGAGTTCGTAGGCCTTCGTGCGCGAGACCCGCAGGAACTCGCCGAGCTCGTCGACCGTGAGGAAGTGCCGCTGCTCTGTGGTGCTCATTACTTTCTTGTATCAGATAGTTGCGAGAGTTCTAGACTTGTAGTACCTTCGTCAAGTCGAACTTTCAAGCGAGGAGGGATCGCATGAGCAAAGAGCCGCAAGCCAGGGCCTATCCGAAGGGGCTCGAGGACGAGTCCCCCAACGGCCCGCCGACCGTGGTCGTCGCCCACCGTGGCTACGAGCTCGTGCTGCGCTTCGCGCCCGGCGACTTCACCGGCAAGGGCGACGTGCAAGAGCTGCTGCTGCGGCCGGGCGGGAAAGACCTGCGGCCGCGTCTGCTGCGCCAGTTCGCGCCCGATGCCGAGACGTACCTCGCCTACGCGCGCGCCGCCATGCGGCTTCTTGGGCCGGAAGGAACTCCCGAGTCCCGCATGGAGGACTACCGAGGCGCCGCCGAGGCCCTGCGGCACATCGCCGGCCCAGGGCGCGGCTTGGGCGACGAGTTCTATCGGACGATCGCGACGAACTACAAAGCGCTCGTCGACGGCGGGGAGAAGCACCCCGTGAAGGCGCTCAGCGAGAACCACCACGTCACGATCAGCGCCGCCTCACGCTGGCTGACCGAGGCCCGCCGGCGTGGCCTGCTGAAGGAGAAGAGTTCCGTTGGCTAGCGTCTGGCTCGTCACGCGCGCCGCGAAAGACGGCAGCCGCCGCTACCGTTGCGAGTTCAGGACGGGCGGCCGGGAGTCGGCGACGCAATACGGCGGCAGCTTCCGGCGCAGGGCCGACGCGGAAGCGCGGAAGCGCTGGATCAGCCGCGAGTTCGCCGAGGGTCGCGTTCCCAACCTGCGCCCTGCAGTCGAGGCACCGGCGCTTACCGTCGCCGAGGCCTGCGAGCGCTGGCAGCTTGCCAGGATCGACGTTGCCGACTCGACGAAGACGCGCAATGGGCTCGAGGTCGACCGCATCGGGCGGCAGCTCGGCAGCGAGCGTGTCGACGAGCTGACGCCGAGCGCGGTCGCAGGCTTCGTGGCGGCGCTGGCCGAGAGCTACAGCCGCGCGACGATCCGCAAGAACCTGCAGACGCTGCAGATGGTGCTCGACCACGCCGGGCTCAGCCCGAACCCCGCCCGCGACCGGCAGGTTCGGCTGCCGCGCGGCGAGGTCGAAGAGATAAACCCGCCGAGCGCCGAACACGTCGAAGCGGTCTATCGGCTGCTGCCCTCCAAGCACCGGCTGCCGCTGCTCTGGCTCGACTGGTCAGGCGCGCGCGTCTCGAGTGTCGACCTGACGCTCGTCGGCGACTACGACGAGCCACGGCGGCGTGTGCGCCTGCGTGGCGGCGACGACGAAGACGCGCAAGGCGTTGTGGGTCGAGCTCCACCCGGCGCTCGCAGACGCGCTCGAGTCGCGTCTCGGGCCGCGAGAGGATCGCGACCCGCAGGCGCGACTGTTCGCCGGCAGCGGTGCCGACGCGCTGCGAACGTCGATCGCGAAGGCCTGCAAGGCGGCGGCGATTCCCCTCTGGTCGCCCCACGACCTACGGCACCGCCGGATCAGCCTCTTGCACTTGCGCGGCGTGGCCTGGGCGAGGATCGGCGAGTTCGTCGGGCAGCGCAGCCTGTCGGTGACGGCCGACACCTACTCGCATGTGCTCGTCGACGAGCGTGAGCTCGAATACGCCGAGCTCATCGGATGAAGCTCGACAAACGCCGTCTAATAGGAACCGGGGCTCTGAGCCGAACGGCTGCTACGGGCCGAGCGCCTGGCCTTCCACCCGAGCCCGAGGGCGACGATTACCGCGGCGATCCCAACGGACGAGAGGGAGAAGAAGCTGATCCGGTACCCCAGCTCGCGGTGATGCCACCTGCTCTCCAGGTCTCTGCTCTGGAGCTCGTCGCAACGCGTGCCTTTGTGCTGGCAGTAAAAGGTCGCCAGGTCCGCGGCCGAGCTCTGCGCCTTCACCCGGTGGTGGTCAGCGAGCGCGACCACGGCGATCACGCCGGCGAGGGCGAAGGCGACGAGCGCAAGCGTCAGAGCGCCGCGCACCGTCGCGCGACCGGACCAACCCGCCGCAGGCAGCCGCATCGCATCAGGCTATTCCTTCGAGTGCGGCGGGTCTAGGACTGGGACAACATGGGGAGTCGTTTCGGCGCGATTGAGCCCGTGCGTGTCCGCACGGTGCCTACCCCCGTGCCTACCTCGGGCTGAGAAACCTGCCGATTAGCGGCCTGCTTCGATCCCTCCCGGGGCCATCTAGCTAGCGCTTACGCTGCAGGGCGGGGCGCGGGAGGCGTCCTGGGAAGCGCGGCGATCGCCAGCACCAGGAAGCCGATGCCTGCCAGGATCAGTGCGATCCCGACCACGAGGCTGAAGAGTGAGAGAGCCGACGCCATGTAACTGACGTTGAGCGCGGTCGAGAGGCCGGTCTCGCTCACCCAGATGTTGCGGGCCCCGTTTTCGACCGGCTGTTTCGTCTTCGGGTCGACGACCGCGAACTCCGGGTTGTCGGTGCCTCCGCCCTCCGCGAGCTCCGACTTCGGCGCGTCGGGCTTGGCCGTAAAGCGTCCCATCTGCGAGTACACGAACCCGCCGGTCGCCTCGAGCGCGTGGATGTTCATGTACTGCGCGAAGCACCGCGCCCTGGAGCCGTTGTCGATCGGCTTGCCCGCGACGTCGCAGGACGGAAGGTCGACGTTCTCCAGCCCCGCCTTGCTTGCCTCGTCCTTGATCGCCGACGGCGACATGTCCGGCGTGCCGGTGATCTTCTGCCGTTCGAGCTCCGTCGTGACCGTATGGTGGCCATAGATCGCGAGCACGATCGTGACGATGCCGAAAGCGATCAGAACCCCTCCAGACACAAACCCGCCCAGGCGAATAACGCGCTGTCGTGTCATGCCTGGAGGATCGCGTACTTCCAATCCGGGGGACATCGTCCACACCGGGTGAATCAAGCTTTGGGCCCCCTGAGGCCGCCGCGCAAGGCGGCGGCCTTCAGCGGCCTAGGCAGGTGGCTGGTCTAGAAGACGTAGACGACCAGCAGGACGATCAGCACGATCAAGAGCAAGGTGCCAAGTCCGATGTACATGTCCACCTCCCGTCAGGTCGCTAACAACGTCGGAACAGACAACGGCCGAGGCCGCGTTACGGTTACGCACTACTGCGTCGAGGCCGCCTGCTCGGCGTGTTTGCCCTCGGCGGGCAGGTCGTCCGGCTTGCGGCTCGTGACGAGCCCGTTGTCGACGACCACTTCCTCGTCGACCCACTCGCCGCCCGCATTGCGGATGTCGGTCTCTAGCGACGGCCAGGACGTCACCTTGCGGCCGCGGATGACGCCCGCCTCGACCAGCATCCACGGGCCGTGGCAGATCACGCCGACCGGCTTGCCCTGCTCGAAGAAGTCGCGCACGAGCTGGACGGCGTTCTCGTCCATCCGCAGCGCGTCCGGGTTGCCGACGCCGCCCGGGATCACGAGCGCGTCGTAGTCGTCCGCGCTCGCCTCCTCGACGGTGCGGTCGACGCTGAACAGGTCGGCCTGGTCGAAGTGGTTGAAGGCCTGGATCTGGCCCTCTTCCAGCGAGATCAGCTCGGCTTCGGCGCCGGCCTCCCGAACGCCTTCCACGGCTCGGTCAACTCGACCTGTTCGACCATGTCGGTGGCGAGAAACGCCACGCGTTTGCCCTGCAGCTTGTCTGCCATGAGAACCCCTCCTCTTGTTCGAGCTCGCCTAGGGAGCCGGTGGCCCGGCTGGCGGAGGCGGCTCTTCTTCCACGTAAGTAGTGCGCCGCCGGACCGGCCGGTAAACGCGCCGCCGGACCGGAGCGTCCGGGCCGGCGCCGTAGGCCGGCGCCCAGAACCCCGCGCCCCACCAGGTGCGCCAGAGCACCAGCGAGATCATCAAGACGACTATCCCGATCACGATCAGGATCACGCCCACGACCTGCGGGTCGACGCTGCCGCCCTCGTTGTTGACGGCCCACGTGAGGATCGCGCCGAACGTGACCAGAATCAGGCTGATGACGATCCCCATCGCGCCCGTGCTACCCGGCCGCGCCATTTCGAACCCATGCGTCTGGCAGGATTCGAACCTGCGACCAACGGCTTAGAAGGCCTGCCTTGGTTGGCTCAACCAGGCGGCTTAGCCGTCGGATGCGCCAGTTTCTGCGCCAGTCGCAGCGAGGAAGGCGTCGAAGCGCTCCGCCGCTCGCGCCTCGTGCCCCTCGCCGCGGGCTGATCGAGTGAGAGGGACGCTCGCCCAACCCAACCCACGCCTCTGTCGCCTGTGCGCATCAGGTCGCCTCTGACGCGGCCTGCAGCGGCGGGGATTTCGTCGGCAAGAGGGGGTCGGGTATCCGGTTTCCGAGTCGAAGGAAGCCGGCTCCCGTCAGTGCCAGCGCCAGGGCGCCGCCCCACCAGATGGTGTCGGGTGACGTTCCGAGCAGCACGCCGCCGACCGCCTGGCCGAGAGCCACGCCGACCAGGAAGCTGAGCTGGTAGAACGACATGTAGCGGCCGAGCAGATGCGGCGGCGCGATTTCCGCGACTAGCGGGCCGAGCACGATGAACTGGCCACACTCAGCGATCGCGATCAGGATCGCGACGCCGGCCAAGACGGTGGTAGCGGCGAGCGTCGAGTGCGTGAGCGTTGCGAGCAGGACCGCGAGCAGGCCGACTGCGAATGTGGCGCTGGTGGCGAACAAAGCGTGAGTGCGTCGCATCCGCGCCACCACCCGTGTCGCCGGTATCTGCGCTACGACGATGAAGAAGGTGTTGATGAAGACGACGACACCGATCCCCACGGGCCCGACAGGTGTATGCGCCGCCGCAAACGGCGAGAGGATGAAGGAGAAGAACGCGCCGCCGATCATCACAAGCGCGAGGTTGCCCGCGATCAAGGCGAGCAAGAGCCGATCCCGAGCAACAGCTCGGAACCCCCGTGCGCCCTCGCTCGCCGACGGAGCATCCGCGAGGCCTGGATCCGGGATCCAGACGAGCACAACCAGCGCGAAGACGACGAACGTGACTGCGTCGAAGAGGTAGAGGCCCTGGAACGCCTGGAGGTGATGATTGGTGGCCGCGACGATGAAGCCCGCAACCGTCGCGCCGAGGCCGAGACCGAAGTTGCCTGCGACTCGTCGGAGCGCGGTCGATGCGGCGCGCTGCTCCGCCGGGACCAGGGTCAAGGTCAGGACTTGGCCGGCGGTTCCCACGAGTCCGAAGCCGGCACCGCCGACGGCCGAGCAGACGAAGCCTTGCCAAGGACGGTCGACAAACGCCAAGCCCCCGTAGCCGAGTCCGTTCAAGACATTGCCCGCGATCAGGATCCGTTTCGCACTGAAACGATCGAGGAGCGCACCGGCAGGGAGCGTTACCACTGCGGCCGTGCCCATGACCGTCGCCAGCACCAGCCCCGCGGTCGCCGTCGAGAAGCCGCGGACCGCGTGGAGGTAGATGATCTCGAAGGGAAGGATCAGTCCGGTGCCGAAGTAGTTGAGCGCGTCCCCGCCCTGAAGAACGAGGACAGGCCTCGGTAGGCCCGTACGCCAAACGGCGAACACACGTGCGAGCGCGCTGCTCACTTTGCGGGCACCCAACGTTGCTTCTGCATCAGCTCATCTCCGATTCGCGGTTGTGTCGATGTCAAAGACACCGCGACGCCGCGGAACGGACCGCCGGTCCGTTTCCGACGGACCTGGTGTCATTGATGCGATGACCGTCGATCTCGAGCGGGCCAAGGGAGGCGACGAGCGCGCGTTCGCGTCGCTGGTCGAGCCGTTCCGGCGCGAGCTTCAGCTGCATTGCTACCGGCTACTCGGCTCCGTGCAGGACGCCGAGGATCTCGTCCAGGAAACACTGCTCGCCGCCTGGCGCGGGCTCAACGGCTTCGAGGAGCGGGCGTCGCTGCGCTCCTGGCTCTACCGGATCGCAACCAACCGGAGTCTCAACGCAATTCGCGAACGCGGGCGCCGCCCCGCCACGGAGAACACCATGAGACCGTCAAGAACCCGCCGCGCCGTCGAGCCCAGCTGGCTCGAGCCTTACGCGGACAGCGCGCTTCCGGATCCCGCTCCCGGACCTGAAGCACGCTACGAGCAGCGCGAAGCGATCCAACTCTCGTTCATCGTCGCGCTGCAGCAGCTGCCTGCGAAGCAGCGCGCAGCGCTCGTGCTGCGCGACGTGCTCGGCTTCCACACCGACGAAGCCGCCTCGATCCTCGAGACGACGCCGCAGTCGGTCAAAGCCGCGCTCCAACGCGCACGCGCAACGCTCGACTCGTACACCGTCGAACGCCAGCAGGCGCCGCTTCCCGACTCGCCGACCGAACGGAACCTTCTCGCCACCTTCAGCGACACCGTCGAAGCCGGCGACACGGCGCGCCTCCTAACTCTGCTGAGCTCCGACGCTCGTGTGACCATGCCGCCGCAGCCGCTCGAGCTCATCGGACACGAAGCGATCGGCGTGTTCCTCGACGACCGCGCCGAGGTTCGCGGGGCCCCGCTACAGCTACGCCCGACCCGCGCCAACGGCCAGCCGGCCTTCGGCTACTACCTGCGCTCGCAGCCTCGGGGCATGATGGTGCTCACCTTGAGCGGCAGCAAGGTCGACGAGATCACCTTCTTCGCCGACCCCGCGCTGCCCGGCCGCTTCGGTCTTCCCGAACACATCTAGCCGACAAGGACGGGTTCGACGTGAAATGGAAGCCGCCGTTCAGGGGTCATTCCCGAACACTGGCCCAGGCGAGCATTAGGGCGTGAAGCGTTTCCAGTGCCCCTCTGAGACGACTTCCACGGTGCCGTCAGTCACTTTGAGGGCGGTCTCGTCGTCAATTGCGTACCCCGGCACCGGCAGGCCAGCGGCCCATTGTTCTGCCTTGGCCATGGAATGGTCCGGCATGGCCGCGTGATCCAGGTGCGGGAACATCGCAAAATCAACAATTCCCAGGGCTCTGTCACCGTCGGTGAGCGGACTCCCGTAGACGAAATCCTCCCCGACGTGAGGGCCCATCACCAAGCTCCCGGCGCTTACTCCCACCCAGACGGTCTCGCGCAGCGACGGCAAGAGGTCAGCCAGTCCCGACTGTTGTATCCAGTAGCACAGATACAGGGGATCGCCACCTCCCACCAGTAGGGCGTCAGTCTCCTGGACCGTAGTGGTCCAGTGCGTCTTTTCGATGCTGGGCAGTGCGGTGAGTTCCAGTACTCCCAAGGACTTCCAACCCAATTCGCACAAGGGGCTGGCGGCTCGCCCGCTCATCAGCTCCCATGCGCTGCGGGCACCGCCAAAGAACGCATAGATCGCGGTCGGAATGCAAAGGGCATTGCAGTCGGCAATCGGTTTGCCCAGTAGGTCGACCAGCGCGTCGTGGATGCTTGTGTTCTTGATCCCAGCGGACGTGAGAAGAAGCCTCATGCTGCCTCCGGGGTTGCCGGTAGATGTCGTTCCGGAATAGACCGCTCGGCGACACGTAACTCATCGGTCTCTGCCCTAGGCTGCGTCGGGGGTCATTCCGGATCACTGAGCCCACGCGAGGTTGCTCGGACTGAGGCTGCTATCGGCCTTCGAGCATCAAGAGCGTCCGGAGTGCCTGAGCGGTCGCGGGCCAACGCAGGAGCTCGAACGCCTCGCCAGGCGCGCACCAACGGTGACCGTCGTGCTCCCAATCAAGCCTCGGTTCCCAGTCGTCGGGTGCGCCGACGTGGAAGCATGTCACTTCGACTTCGGCCACCGACGGATCGTGCTGGTTCCGTCTATCCGCAGGCTCTTCCGTCAGGGGGTAGACATACTCGACCACCTCGACTCCGGCCGCGGGATGCGCCAGCAGTCCAGTTTCTTCCTCCAACTCCCGCTGGGCTGCCTCGGCCACCGTCTCGCCGAACTCGACGCCGCCGGCGACCACATGCCAATACCCGCCTTGCGCGGCCGATCGATGGAGGACCAGAACCTCCACGCCTTTCCTGCGAGTTACGAATACAGCCACTTCCGCACCTGTGCGCATCTAGAGAGAGTACGGCGCCACTCCGTTGCGCTCGGGTGACATTCCGGAACGCTCGCCTAGAACACCCTCCGCGCGACCGTAGCCTTGTGTGGTGACCGTGCACCAGAGCGAGCGGTGAACGACGAAGGCGTGCTGAAGTACCGCTCCGCGTCGTTGAAGCGAAGGGTGGCGTAAGTTAAAACTGATGGGCAGGGGCCAGCGATCGCCGTTGAACTTGAATGCTCTGCTGGCGGCGGTCGAGGCCGCTCCGCCGGTCGCCGCGGTCGACGTGCTCGCGACAGCGCTGGCGGAAGCGGTCGGTGCTCGGGAGGTCAGCTTCCTGATTGCCGACTTCAGTGGCCGCTCATTGATCCGACTGGGCCACTCGGGTGGAACCGGCATGCTGCGGCTGCAGGGGCAGGAGACTGCCGAGCGCGTGCCACTTTTCGGGACGCCGCACGGGCGGGCGTTGTCGGCCCAGGCCGTCGAGGTGGTCGCCGAGGACAGCGGCGCTCGCCTGTTCGCGCCGGTGACCAGCCGCGGCGAAGCGGTCGGCGTCCTCGAGTTGGGGTTGGACGATTTCCCGCTGGAGCAGACCGTGGCAGATGTTGCGCTCGCCGGGCACTTCCTCGCATACGTTGTGATCGCGAACCGCCGCTACACCGACCTCTTCGAGTGGGGGCAGCGGTCGGTTCCGCTGTCGCTTGCCGCGGAAATCCAGCATCGGCTGCTGCCCGGTGCGTTCACCTGCGAAGCGGGGCAGTTCACGCTCGCGGCCTGGCTGCAGCCGGCGGGCGAGATCGGAGGTGACACGTTCGACTTTTCGCTCGAGCGAGACACGTTGCACCTGTCGATGACTGACGCGATGGGCCACACGATGGATGCCGCCCTGCTCGCGACCGTCTTCGTCGGCGCTCTCCGCAACGCGCGCCGACGTGGTGTTGAGTTGGAGGAGCAGGCGCGGTTGGCGAATGATGGCCTCGCTGACCAGGTGAGCGAGGGCCAGTTCGTAACAGGCCTGCTGGTGCGAATTGACCTCGCCACTGCGACCGCGGCGATCGTCAACGCCGGTCATCCGCCGCCGCTCCGACTGCGGGAGGGGCGGGTCGAGCAAATTCCTTTGGAGGCTGACCCTCCGTTCGGCACGGAGCACGGACGCGATTACCGCGTGCAGGCGCTGCCATTGAAGGTGGGCGACCGGCTGATGTTCGTCACCGACGGCATGCTGGAGCGTGACGCCACGGACGTAAACATCGGTGCGATCCTGACCGCGGGAATGGACATGCACGCTCGCGAGGCGGTGCAACACCTCACCGAGGCTGTTCTGCAGGCGTCACGCGGTCAGCTGCGTGACGACGCCACGGCGCTGTGTCTCGACTGGCACGGTGGGCCTCCGCGCGACCGCGACGCCACGTCGGGAGCAGACCGCGAGGGGCGCCTCGATCAAGCATCGTCGACCTGACGCGCGAGCCGGTCAGGCGTCATTCGCGAACACTGGCCCAGGCGACCGTGTGAAGCGGGTCAGCGTCGGATAGACGACTAGGCCGACGCGCCCGATCAGCTGCTCGCGGCCGGGTCGGGCCCGAACTCGCGGACCTCTTGAGCACAGCGGCAGGCGACGGCGATCTTGGCGGCCCACTGCAGCGCCTCCTCGCGTGAGGGCACGTCGAGGATCGTGATTCCGGCGATGTACGCCTTGCTATCCGGGCCGTCGGCGACCGTCCCATCGGTGGCCACCACGCTCACGCCTACCTCGTCGTGGGATACACACCCCCGGCGAACACCCATACCCCGGCGTCCTGGGCCTCCCGGACCACCGCGTGGGCGGCATCGGCGACGTCAGGCATCTCCTCCTCGGGGATGAAGTCCATCGCGCCGTCATCGAACGAGATCAAATACCGCGTCATCTCACCCCTCCTTTCTCGGCCGCCTGCTCCGGCCGCTCATCCTGCTACGGACACGCGGGATCTTGCCACCGGTCAAGTAGCGCCGCCTGGACGAGTGTTTCGGAATGGCGCCTGAGGAACTGAGGCTGGATGTCGCCGAGGCCGATGAGATCTCGCTGGTCCATCAGTCAATCCACGAGGGCGCGTGTGTGGTTGCGACCCGCAGAAGAACCGCTCTGGGTCGGGCGGTGAAGTGGTGGTTCCCGGGACGCTACTTCGGGCTGCATCACAAGAGCCACGCGACAGCGGAGTGGAAACGCGCCCAAGAGCGTCACGAACTCTAGCCCGGTTCGGGTGACATTCCCGAACGCTGGCCCATGCGAGGCCCCTGTTGTGCGTTCGCTAACTGCTAGCGAGACAGACTCTGTGCCACGATCTCGGCCCAGTGAGGAATGATCAGCCAGTGTCCCGCCTCGCCGTCGGCGTGCACAGCTGCTGATGGGAGACGGCGCCTGAGTTCGTGCACGTCGACCGGCGCGCGGCCCGGATCTCGTTCGCCGATCCATAGATCGACCGGGACGCTGACGTCACCCAGCCGGAAGCCCCAAGGCAGGGCATCGGCAATCCAGTCGGCCACCAGCCCAGCCTGACCCTGCCTGGCGCCCTCGAGGTTGGACGCGCCGAAGTTCGAACGAACCGTCGAATCGCGCAAGATGAGCTCGTCGGCGGCTTCGTGTCGAGTCTCGAGAAATCGCAGCGGCGACTCCGCGTACCACGCGCCCGACTCCCACAGAAGCGCCGTCGCTCTGGCTGGATCAGCACGGATTGTGGACACAAGCTCGCGTTCGGCTGGAGTCAGGCTCGCGAAGGCCGCCTCCAGCTCGTCGAGCGGCCCCCACGACGACACCATTGCCACCCGCGAGACCCGCTCTGGCAGAAACGCTCCGCAGGCGAGTGCGAACGGGCCACCTCCCGAGAAGCCGACGACCGGAAAGCGGTCGAACCCACACTCGTCGGCGATCTTCCCGACCATGTCCGCCACGGCCGCCAACGTCGGGATTGCTAGCGGCGTCGACCTGCCGTACCCGGGACGATCCAGCGTCAGCACGCGGGTGCGTTCGAGGTGCTGCTTGGCACCGGGCCAGAACAGGCGCGAGCCGGGCGTGCCATGTAGGAACACGACGGGACGACCATCGGGATCGCCCCACTCACACCACGCGGCCGAACCTCCGTCCAACGGTTCGACGGTTCCCTCATGCAGCACGATGTGATTGTTACGCGGGAGGCAGTGTCGTCTTCGAAGGGTCGGGTGACATTCCCGCACGCTGGCCCAGGGTGTGCCGCGCGCATCTCACTGCTCCCGCCTAGCGTGTTTCAGCTGCTCCTCGGCGAGGGCATCGGCCGCTACCGCCGTCGAGATGCCTCGCTCATCGGCTCGCTCGTAGATCTGACCCAGCGTCTCGCCGATCCGCCCCAGCGCGGTGTCCAACTCAGACTCAGTCCAGCCGAGCTGTTCAAGACCCACGATCGCGATGGCGCCGCCCGCGTTGATGACATAATCCGGCGCATAGAGGATCCCGCGCGCGTGGAGCTGTTCGGCTACTTCCGGCTCTGCCAGCTGGTTGTTTGCCGAACCAGCGACGATCCGACAGCGAAGCTGCGGCACAGTCTCGCCGCTTAGGACGCCGCCGACTGCACACGGCGCGTAGACGTCGCAGTCGGTCTCGAGGAGTTGGTCTACGGGCAATGCCCTGCCACCCACGCGCGCGGCGAGGGCGTCGGCACGCCCGAGATCGACGTCGGTTACGAGGACCGAAGCACCGGCGTTTGCCAGATGCTCCGCGAGCGGCGAACCCACGCCGCCTGCACCCTGGACGAGGACGGTTCGTCCCCCGAAGTCATCCGATCGGAAGGCGTGCGAGAGGCTGGCGCGGATGCCACGGTAAACGCCCAACGCCGTCGGCGGGGCAGGACTCCCCGAGCCGCCGGCTTCGACCGAGCGACCGAACACGTACTCGGTTCGCTCGCCGATCACGTCCATGTCGGCCTCACCCGTGTTCATGTCGGAACTCGTCCGGTAGAGGCCACCCAACGAGTCGACAAGATCGGCATAGCGCAGGAATAGCTCGCGACGTTGCTCTCCGCTCGGGATTGCCTGAACCGCGAGCACCGCCTTGCCGCCGCCAAACGGAAGCCCTGCGACCGCGAGCTTGCGCGTCATCGCGCCCGAAAGACGCATCGCATCTTGGAGCGCGTCAGCTGGCGTCTCATACACCTTCATCCTCGTGCCGCCTCCCGCGGGGCCAAGGCGCGTCGAGTGGAGGCAGACGAAGATCCATGCGCCACTCTCGCGGTCGCGGCGAACAACAACCGTCTCCCCGTCCCACGTGTCGAGCAGCTCTTCGAACATCAAGCCGCCCCTCGATTCCGGCAAGTCAAGGTCAGTCAAGGCGGCCATTGTCGCCCAACGTCAGCGTTCAGGGGACATTCCCGCACACTGCCCACGTAAGCGCCATCCTCACCGCTGGGGTTAAAGGTCAGGTCTGTCGTGGCGAGACTATGCCGAGGCGGCTGCCGGCGCAGGCATCGCGCCGATCTGTTGGAGAAAGCTCAACGGTTCCTCCCATGCCAGGCAACCCGTGGACCGCGACGTCGTCGCGGTAGAGGTCGAAGTACGCAGCTCGCCTCTGTTGAACGCCTCGTCTGCCGGACCCATGCGAGTCGTATCCGCCATCTCGCCCTCCTTGATCGGGCCTCGTGACCGCACCATCCTCCAGTCCGCGACGCGCGGGGTCAAGTGACACGCGCGAACACTGGCCCAGGCGAGGTTGAAGATGGTGGTGATCGGCGTCCGTGTGCCTCTGCGGCGACTGGTGCTACTCGATGTCGAGCAGCACGAGAACGCCGGCGACAACGGCGACATACAGGAGCAACCCGACAACGGTGACCGCGTAATCGGGATCGCGCTCGTTGTTTGTCGCGTCCTTCGCCAGCGGCGGTAGCACCCGGAGCACGATCGGGATGAGCGACACCGCGAGGCCGATCGTGACGGCCACCGCCGCCCACTTCGGCCCTAGTCGGCCATCGCCCACAACGACCCGGACACTGTCGCCCCTAAGACGAGAGCGAGGTCGACCCGGAGCCGCGCGTCGGGAAGCCGCTCGCCCTCGCGCCGGGCAGTGTTCGACTCGAAGAAGCGCATCTGCCACAGCAGTGCGCCGCTGACGGCCAACTCGATCGCGATGACCGACTGGAAGTAGTACTACTCGAACGGGTAACACCCGCCGCGAGAGTGCTACGCACCTGGCTGCGCAAGACGACGCGGCGGTAGACAGCGAGGCCCGGCGAGTAGTTCCTACCGATGGCCCGCAGGGGTGCGCGGTTGTATCTCTAGGGAAGCGGGTCGGGTTGTCGGCTCATCTCCCCTCCACGTAAGGCTTCGAAGAACGGGGGTAAGCCGCCCTTGCCTGGCAGCCACGCCCGGCTCGCGCTCTGTCTTTGTCGTCGCCCGCGAGTCGCCACTACGTTTTCGCCAGGTGATTGAAGGATGTGTTCCCTCTGGCTTTGGCGTGAGCGGTCTTTAGCCGGTCGCGGCCGCTTGAAGATCAACAGTGCCCGTCTCGCGTCCCTCGCAACGATGCGTCGAGGCTCACCGACACCAGTTCCCAGCCCTCGGAATCATGCTTCCGGAGCGTGTCGGGCACCGAGGGCTACGAGTTG
>CAVQWS010000022.1:0-18784 GCA_963717725.1 uncultured Actinomycetes bacterium | reverse complement strand
CTCGACCGCTGGGAAGCCCGCCGCCGCACTCGGCACTAGATTTAGGCGATGCGTGTCGGCCTCGATGTGACTCCGGCCGTGACGGCCCGCGCCGGCCTCGCGCGCTACACCGAGGAGCTCTGGCGCGAGCTCGAGCGCCGCGACGACGTCGAGGTGCACGCCTTCGCACTCGGTCGGGGTCGGGACGACGATTTCGGGCTCCCGCTCACGCGCAGGCACCTGCCGTTGCGCGCTCTACGGCCGCTCTGGCGTGTGATCCGGTGGCCGCGGGCCGAGACGTTCGCGGGCGACGTCGACGTCGTGCACACCGTCGCGTTGACGCCGATCCCGACGCACCGGCCGCAGACGGTGACGATCCACGACCTTCTGCCGATCACACATCCGGAGCTGTATCCGCCGGGAGCCGACCGCCGGCAGCGCGCGGAGCTCGCGGAGGCACGGCGGGCGCGCGTCGTCGTAACGACCTGCGAGGCGACGGCCGACGAGATCGTCCGGATCGCGGAGTTCCCTCGCGAACGCATCGTGGTTGCGCCTCCGGGCGTGCTGCCCCCCGCGAGCACCATCGCCGAGCTGCCGGTTGAACCACCGTTTGTGCTCGCGGTAGGCCAGGTGACGCCGCGGAAAGGATTCGATCTGATCGCTGCGGCAGCCGCGAAGCTCGCAGACCGGTGCCCCACGGTCGTCCTGGCGGGCCCGGACTGGTGGCGCTCCGAAGAGGTGCGCAGGACGATCCACGAGGTTGACGTCCGGAGCCGCGTTCGCTTCCTCGGACCTGTCGACGACGGCACCCTTGCTGCGCTCTACCGTACGGCCACGGTCGTCTGCCACGCGAGCCGGGCTGAGGGCTTTGGCATGACGTGTCTGGAGGCGATGGCGTTCGGGAAACCCGTCGTCGCGACAGACCTGCCTCCGGTGCGGGAGTTCGCTGCGGGGGCAGTCGAGCTCGTGCCCGTAGATGACGCAGCCGCTTTCGCAGAAGCGCTCGGGGGGTTACTCGCCGACGACGCATACCGGCGTGCGCTCGGCGAGGCCGCCCGAGCGCGGGCGGAGGAGTTCACCTGGGCGCGGATGGCAGAGGATGTGGTTGGTGCCTACCGGCTCGCGCTCGCTGCATGAAGGCCCTCGTAGTACTTCCCGAGCCTCCGTTGCCCGAGGGCGGTGCATCCGGCCGTTGCGCGCTCGCGCTCCTCGCGGGCCTGCGCGAGCACGGAATCGACGTGCGCGCCCTCGCGGCGCGGGAGTCGTGGGCCGCTGAGGGGACGCCACCGGAGGAGGCAAACGTGGAGGTCGTCGACATCGCCCCCGAGCGACCGGGCCTGCGGCCGCGCGTACTGAGCCTAACGCGGCCGCTGACGGGACTCGTTCGGAGCGAGCTCGCCGGTCGGGCGAGGGACGCCGCATCCGACGTCGACGTCATTCACCTGGAGGAGGTGTCGACCATCTCACTCGCTGACGGCCTACGGCAGCCGTCCGTTGCGCATCTGCACTACCTGGTCCGGCGCGACCGTCCTCCAGCCTCGCCCTGGCGACGAGAGTTTCGCCACGACCTCGAGCTCGCCCGAGCGGAGGAGCGGGCAATCCGAGATCACCGGTTCTTGCTCGCGAGCTCACCGCTCGTCGCAGACGAGCTACGGCGGCGATCGCGCCCGGGGACGGACGTCGTCCTTGCGCCCTTGAGCCTGGAGCCGGCCCGCTATCTGCCTGCAACGCTCGACGGGCCGCCGGTCGCGGGCATCATCGGGAGCGCGGCCTGGCCGCCGACCGCACAGGCCGTCAGGTGCCTCGTGACCGAGGTCTGGCCGCTCGTGGCGCGGTCCGCGCCCGACGCCCGTCTCGCGATCGCGGGCCGCGGCATGGACTCCCTCGTGGCTGGGGCAGCCGGGATAGAAGCCGTTGGGCCCGTGCCGTCGGCAGGTGCGTTCCTGCGCGGCTTGTCGGTATTGCTCTTCCCCCTGGGGCGCGGCAGCGGAATGAAGGTCAAGGTGCTGGAGGCAATCGCGTCGGGGCTACCGGTCGTTACCACGCCAGCCGGCGCCGAGGGTGTCGACGCCGGCGACGGCGTCGTCGTGGAAACGAGCATGACTCGCCTGGCCGAGGCGGCGGCGCGGCTCCTGGTCGACGAGGCCGAGAGGCGCGAACGGGGGACGGCAGCACGCGCCGCGTTCGAGCGCCGCTACACGCCTCGCGTGGCCACGGAGCCGATCGCCGACCTTTACGTACGCATGGGCTAGGCACGCCAACTGTCCCAGCCGGGGCCGAGCAACGGGTCTTCGAGCCAGATCGGCGCAATGCGCTCGACGGGCGGAACGGCGGCCGGGTCGGACGAGCCACCTGCCTCGGCGCGGGCGACGTGGGAGAGGCCGTGGTGAAGCCAGCACAGCGTTGCCAGGGGCCCGACGGACTCCGACGCGAGCCCGAGCGTCTGGACGTAGCGACGGACGAGCCCGAACAGCTCGCCTGAAGACGGAAGCTCGCCGCGCAAGAGCCGCACGGCATGGCGGGTGCGATGCTCGAACGTCGCCGCGCCGTCGAGCTGTCCGAGAGCGTCGACCGCGAAGTAGAGGAGGTCCCAGAGCGGCATCCCGTCGTTGCGCGCCGACTCCCAGTCGAGGACGGTGAAGCGGCCGCGCGCCTCTGCAACGACGTTCCACGTCCCGAGGTCGTTGTGCTGCAGGACACCTGGCACCGTCCGGACCGCCTCCAGGATGTCGGGCCCGACGTTCCAGCGCGGGATGACTTCTCGTGCGAGCCGTGCGACCTCTCCGCCGCCTTCGGCGGCGGTCTCGAGCCCTACGGATTCGGTCCAGTTCGCGACGTCTAGGAACGCGGCCCGAGCAGCAGCGGTTCTGCGAGGCAGCAGGGTCGAGAGCCGCTCGCCCACGGCCGCCGTCTCGAGCGAGGCGTGGTGGCCGTCGACCGTGAAGCGCCCCACCAGGTGGGGCGCGTGCGCCGCGGCGCTGCCTCCCGCAGCATGCACGAGCGAGAGCCCGCGCTCGTCTCGTCGGAAGGACGCGTCGTAGTCGCGCATACGCGCGACCTTCAAGGCCCAGGCGGGACGGTCCGCCCCCGGAGCGAACACGTGGAAGACCGCCCGCGTGAGCGCGTCACCCTGGCCGAGCGTGAGGAACCAACCCGCCGTAAGCGGCACCCCAAACTCGTGTGCCCCCGCGATCGGGGCCGGTGGCGCGGCGACGCGCAATCCGACCGTGTGCTCAGGGCGCACGGCCGGCAGCGCCCCGACCCGGGACAAGCGGGCGAGCATCGTGTTCCGCGCCCGCTTCACGCGCGACGCCCCCGGGCGCCAGGTCCGCAGCGCGTAGTCGACGGGCATTCCCCGGCCGAGCGGTACTAGCAGGTCCGGAGACTCGAGGGTGGGCAGCGGCAGGCAGCGGAGAATCCGATACCCCTGTCGCCGGAGCGCGCGGGCTCCGCCGCGTCCCTCGAGCATCACCGCCGGGGCGTCGAGCGCGACCGCCTCGCTCGCTCGAGCAACCGGCGCGACGGCGAGGTCCACTGCCCCTGCCTGCACGAGTTCCACGCCGGCCTCGTGAAGGCCGCTCTCCCACTCAGGAAGGCCGAAAACGGCCGCGCGGTGCACCGCTTGAGGCAGGACAAAACGGCTGTCGACGCGGCGGAGACTCACGCGCGGCGCCACGGTGGAGGCTCGCCGGTCACGACCTTCCAGAGCGCGGCAAGCGGACCGTCGGCAGCATGGATGCTGATGCGCCGCAGGCACCACGGGTCGGTGCCAAGACCGTTGTGGCCCTTCACCGTCGTCCAGGCGGCTCGGTACCCGGCCGAGATCGTCGCGGCTCGCACCGCATCGTCGTGTTGCCCGTTCGGGTACGCGAGCACCCGCAGCGGTTCCGCGAGGCGTTCGACGAGATCGGAGAGCGACCCCGCAACCTCCGATTCGAGCTCCGCATCGTCGAGGGTGTCCAACGGGCGGTGCGTCCGCCCGTGGCCGCCGACCGCAATGCCCGCGCGAGCCATCAGCCGAAGCTCTGCCCACGAGAGCAGCGGCTCGCCGTCGAGCCACGTCGCCGCACCACCAACCATGTCCGTGCACACGAAGACTTGCGGCGCGAAAGCGGCATGCTCGACCAGCGGTGTCCGGCAGTCAGCCGTGCCGTCGTCCACTGTGACGACGAACGCGTGCCGGGGAAGCTCGCCGCCGCGGTGGAACGCAAGCAGCTCCTCCGATGAGAGCGACCGGAAGCCGAGCCGGCGGAGCAGACGGAGCTGCCGCGCGAAGCGGCACGGTCTCAGGTCGATCCGCTCCTGGCCGGGTTTCCCCTCGCCTGCGAGGCGGTGGAAGACGAGCGCGGTGTAGCAGGCGGTGAGCCTCTTCCACTCCGAGGCCGACCCGCGCTCACGCGCGCCCGCCCAGAACGACCGCTCCGCTGCGGACCGCAGTAAGCGCGGCGTGTGGAGTGCGCCCAATGGGAGCCGGCGCACTACGCGGTGCGCCAGGCTTGCCTGGCTCCAGGCCCCGAGCTGCAGTTCGGTCAGCAGCGATGGGTCGGCCCGCCAGAGCTCCACAGACGAGCGACCGCGACCGCGACAGAGCTCGAGGAGCGCCTGTGGATGCGCGAGCGCGTCGGGCTCGCCCCAGCGGAGCGGAACGCCACGGCGTCGAAGGCGGACGGCGATTGCCTCGGCCTTCGCGGCTCCCTCGGGAAGACCTCGCGCAGCCTCTTCGAGCAAGTCGTCGGGCGCAGAGACGCGTGCGACCAGCCGCTCGAACGGTCCCACGAGCGCCGCGTGCGTCGCAACTGGTTGCGCCGCCTCCGCGATCCCGCCGGGCCCTGCGACGGTATGCAGCGTCGCCTCGCTCACGCCGCCAGCGCGGCGTCGTACACGCGGGCGGTCGCTGCCACCATCGCCTCGACCGTGTACCGCTCGAGCGCGCGGCGCCGGGCGGCCGCCCCACGTTCGCGCCGCAGCTCGGGCGATTCGGCGAGCTCGCGCAGCGCTGCGGCGAGCGCGGCCGAGTCGCCGGGCCGCACTACCGCGCCGGCTCCCTCGAGCGCGACGCGAACGTCGCCGACGTCGCTGGCGACGCAGGGGAGCCCGCTCATCATCGCCTCGAGGAGCGCAAAGGGCAGCCCCTCCCATCGTGACGGGAGGCAGAACGCGCCGAGCTCGGCGTGGAACGCCGGAACGTCGTCGACGAACCCGCGCAGCTCTACAGGTAGCTCGCGCGCTGCCGCGGTCAGCGCGCGGCGGTCCGGCCCCTCACCGGCGACGACGGCTTCCACCGGTACGTCCTCCGCGGCAAGATGCCGGACGGCCTCGATCAGCACGTCGAAGCCCTTCTGCGCCGTCAGCCTGCCGATCCCGCCGACGCATAGCGGCCCGTCGCGGGGCGTGACTGGCGGACGCTCGTCAACGCCGTTGGCGACCACCCGCACGAGCTGCTCGGGGATCCCGAGCTCTTCGCAGAGCTGCAGGCGAGTCTCGTCGGACACTGCGATCAGGAACGCGAGCCGCCGGTAGGTGCGACCGAGGATCCGCGTGTGCATGGGGCTGCCGAGCTCCGCGACGAGGTGGAGGGTTGCTACCGCGCGCAGGCGCAACAACCCGCATATGCCGACAACATGGCGGTTGTTACCGACCGTCGCCATGTTCACGTGCACGAGGTCCGGCCTCGTCGCGCGAAGGGCGCGGGTGGCGCCGATCAGGTGCGGCAAGTCGCCCTTTCCGCGGAGACGGTCAAACACCGCGACGCGTCCATCCGCGGCGGTTCGAAGCTGCGCGGGGACGTCAGAGGTCGCAAGCAGCGTTGGCTCGAACCGCGACGGCAACCGCCGCAGGAGCTGTGCCGCGTAGGCCTCGGCTCCCCCGTAAATGTCGCTGTCGACGACGATCGTCAGTCTTACCCGGCGCACGCGACGGACGTTAGCGCCCGACCCGGCCGCAACGACTCCGAGAACGCGCCGAGCTACGATCGGCGCGACGCCATGACGAGGACGCATGAACTCTCAACTGCCGTCCGGGAGCGCCTCGAGCGCCGCGTCCGTAATCTCCCGCCGGCGAGGCGACTACGTTTTCAGCTCGCACTTCGCTCACTGAAGAAGATCGACCGGGACGAGCCTCTGCAAGTGCTCGACGCGGGCGCCGGAGAGGGCATCCTGGCACTTGCCATCGCTCGGGGGCACCCGACGTGGACAGTGGTGGCGGCGGACATTCGCGAGGACGCGCTTCAGCGCGGCCGAAGCGACGCCGATCGTGATGGCGTGCGCAACGTTTGCTTCGAGCGCCACGATCTCACCAGCCCCCTCCCAGAGGGTGCCTACGACGTTGTGCTCGCCATGGAATGTCTCGAGGAAATCCAGGACGACAGGGCTGCAGTTGGCTCGCTGGCTTCGGCGCTCCGGCCCGGTGGGCTCTTGTTGGTGCACGTTCCCGAGCGCGATTGGGAGCCGTTGCTCCGCGGCAGTGAGAAGCTCTGGAAAGACGAGGTTCGCCACGGCTACTCGCGCGAGGAGCTCGTCGCACTGCTCGAGGCGACCGGGCTGGACGTGCTTACAGTCGAGCCAACAACGCGTGGGACCGTCAGGCTCGCCCAGGAAGTGCGCGACAGGATCAAGACGGCCGGGGTCGCTGTCCGGACGCTCGCCTACCCACCGTTGACGGCCGCGCTTTGGCTCGAACGCGTCGGCGTAACGTGGGGCCCGCCCCGCGCGCTGTATGCGGAAGCCCGGAAACCCGCTTGAGGCGCTTTCTAGTCCCGTCGCCCGCCGTTGCCACGGCGCCTGGCCCGCTTCCCACCTTCTCCGTTCTGATCCCCGTCTACAACGCTGCCGGAACCGTCGGTGAAGCAATCGAGTCCGCGTTGGGTCAAACGCTCCCCCCACACGAGGTTGTTGTTTGCGATGACGGCTCGACAGACGACGTCGATCGTGCGCTTGCTCCGTACCTCGACCGGATCCTGCTCCTCCGTCAAAGCAACGGCGGTGGAGCGGCGGCGCTGAACGCGGCGGCGGTTCGGGCCTCCGGCGACTTCCTCGCGCTTCTCGATGCCGACGACGTGTACCTGCCCGAGAGGCTCGAGGCACTGTCCGAGCTGGCAGTCGCGCGACCGGACCTCGACATCCTGACGACGGACGCGTTCTACGTCTCCGAGGGCCGCGTCGTCGGGCGCTTCAACGGGCCGTCAAACCGGTTCGCGACCGAGGCGCAGCGAGAGGCGATTCTCGAGCGCTGCTTCATCATTGTCCCGGCCGTGCGCCGTGGACGCCTCTTGAACGAGGGCGGCTGGGACGAGTCACTTGCAATCGGGTACGACTGGGACTGTTGGCTCAGGCTGATTCTCGCCGGCTCGCAGGCAGGATCCGTCGACGAGCCCCTCGTCAACTACCGCCTCCACGACTCGAGCCTGTCCGCCCGGCGAGTTGAGTCACTCAGGTCGCGCTTGACGATCCTCGAGCGGGTAGCCGCGCAACCACGGTTGACCGCGTCTGAGCGGACAGTGCTCGAGGAATCCCTCGCGAAGCACCGGCGGACGGTTCTGCTCGCGGAGGCGCAGGAGGCGATTCGAGGCGCCCGCCCCGACGCGCGTTCCCGCTCACTGTCCGTGGCGCGCGAACCGGCGTTCGGTCGCCGCACTCGGTTCCGGGCACTCGCCCTCGCCCATACGCCTCAGCGACTGCGCCTGCGGTTGCTTCCGTTCCTTGGATTCGGCGATCGCACCGAGCGTCGACACGTGGACGGGGGTCCGACATGAGTGACAGGGGGGCTGAGGGAGCCACGGCAACGACAGGCGCGTCCGTGGTGAGAGGGGGTCTCTGGAACGTTACTGGGGCATTTGTCCCGCAGTTGGCCCTGCTCGCCATCTCGATCGCCGCGGCGCGCTTCCTCGGTCCCGACCGGTTCGGACGGCAGAGCTTCATCGCGTTCGTCGAGATCTCCGTGTTGACGTTGTGCGCGGCTGGCCTCTCACTCGCTCTCGCTCGCTTCGTCGGGGACGCGGTCGGTCGCAGCAATCCACGCACGGTGGCCGGTCTCGCCCGCTGGGTGAGTCGGATGGCGTTCGCCAGCGGGTTGGTCGGGGCCGTTGTGGTGGCGTGCATTGGCCTTGCGGGGGCGACGCCGCGGGCGGCATGGCTCTTGGCGGCGGTCGTCGTCCTGGCCGGGACGATTCAACGTGTTCCGTCGGCGGTGCTGAACGGGCTCCAGCAGTGGCGCGCCCCGTCGCTTGTGGGAGCGGTGATAGCCGTCGTCGCGGCCGTGGCGACCGTTACGGCTCTGGCGGCCGGGGGCGGGATCGTCGCGATGTTCGCCGTCGAAGCGGCTCTGACGCTGGCGAGCCTGGCCTGGCTCTGGGTGCTCTCCCGTCGCGCCGAGGCGTCTCTCGGCGGGCGCGTCCCTGTGGATGCTCCGCTGCGCCGCGAATTCGTGCGCTACGCGTTCGTTGCTTCGCTCGGAGTCGCGCTGTCGCTGGTGGTGTGGCGGCGTTCCGAGTTCTTGTTCCTGAACCACTACTCGAGCAACTCCCAGATTGCGATCTACTCCGTCGCGTTCTCGGCCGTGGGGGCGCTGATCCTTCTTCCTCAGGCGCTCATCGGCGTCCTCCTGCCTGCGGTCGCCACCCTCCTTGCCGCAGGGGCGACCGACCGCATCCGCTGGGGCTTCGAGCGGTCGATCCGTCTGCTCCTCGTGATGACCCTGCCGTTGACCGCGATCGCGGTGGCGCTCGGTCCCCTCACGCTGAGGCTCGTCTTCGGGGAGGACTTCCGCGGTTCCGGGCCTGTGGTCGTAGTGCTTCTCCTATCGCTTCCGATCGTGACGCTGATCAACCTGAGCACTGTTGTGCTCGCCGGGATGGGCAAGCAGTGGTTTCAGCTGAGCGCCGGCGCGGTCGGGGCGCTGGTGAACATCACGCTCGACTTCGCTCTGATCCCGCGATACGACGCCGTCGGAGCCGCGTTCGCGAACAGTGGCGGGCAACTGGCTGCGGGCCTCCCGGTGCTCGTGTACGCCTGGCGGCGGATAGGGGCAACGCGTTCGGAGCCTGGCGCCCTCACGCGCACGCTCGTCGCCTCGATCGGGGCCGGGCTGGCCGGGTGGCTGGGCCAGCGCTGGCTCGGCGGAGTTGCCGGCGTCTTGGTGGGCCTCGCCGCGGCCGCGGCTGTCTTCGCCGTGCTCGCTGCGACGCTTCGGATCTTGATCGCCGAGGACGCCGAATGGCTGGAAAGGGTTCTGGGGTTGCGGTTCGGCGGTCTGCTGGGCAGGGCGATACGCAGGTGCGCTCATCAGGTAGGAGCCGAGTGACGCGTGTCCTGGTGCCGCCGGCCCCGGCGGAGGTGCAGTGCGCGGCCGACGAGCCGTCGTTCAGCGTCCTGATCGCCGCCTACAACGCCGCCGAGTTCGTCGGGGAAGCCGTCGCCTCGGCACTTGGCCAGACGCGTCCGCCCCTCGAGGTGATCGTCTGCGACGACGGCTCGACCGACGACCTTGACGTCGCCCTCGAACCGTTCCGTCGGCGGATCTTGCTGATTCGCCAGGAGAACGCTGGAGAAGCCGCGGCCAAGAACGCGGCGGCGCAAAAGGCATCGGGGAACCTGCTCGCGATCCTCGACGCTGACGACGTCTACCTCCCCGAGCGGCTCGAGGCGATCGCCGAGCTGTCGCTTGCGCGACCCGACCTGGACATCCTCACGACCGACGCTGTTCTCGAGCTCGACGGGATGCCGGTTCGCAACTGCTACACGGACGAGCTTCCGTTCGAGGTCGTCGACCAGCGCGCGGCAATCCTCGAGCGGAACTTCGTATTCGGACTCGCGGCTGTGCGTCGGGAGCGATTCCTCGAAGCCGGTGGCTTCGAGGAATCCCTCCGCTACGCCACCGACTGGGACCTCTGGGCTCGATTGATACTCGACGGCTCGCGTGTCGGCGCGGTCATGGAGCCACTGGCCCGCTACCGCCTCCGCGCGGGCAGCCTGAGCGGAGCGCGGCCGAGCCTGATCGAGGGGCGCGTTCGCGTGCTCGAGAAGGCGGCGACGCATCCGTCGCTTTCGCGGGCCGAGCGCGAGCTCGTGGCGAATTCGTTGAGGGTCGAACGGCGGCGCCTCGAGCTTGCGCAGGCGCGCGCCGCGCTGGCGGGAGAGCTGCCGTCTCCACGAAGGCGCTCGCTCACGGTTGCGTTCGGCAGCGGGCACTCGCTGCAGACGCGCGTGAAGGCCCTCGCTGCGGCGGTCGCCCCGGCGTCGGCGGGGAAGCGACTCGCCGCCGGAGACCGCGAGACGACGGGTGGCGTGCGGCTGCCGGCCGACTAGCGGCTCACCGGCGCCGCAGCTTCCCTCGCGCCGGATCGTGGAGGAGCCGATGCGCTAGACGCTGAGGAGCATTCAGGCGTTTCGTCGGGGCGGACGTGCTCGTTGCGGAGCCGCCGGCGTTCCCCGCGGTGACCGACACCCGGAGACGCTTTCCGACGTCGACGGTGCCGAAGGTGTAGCGGCTGGACGATGCGCCTGAGATGGCCGTGCAGCCGTCTCCGCGGCGGTCACAGCGCAGCCACCGGTACGTGAAGGTCGTGGCATCGCTCCAAGAGCCGACCGAGGCCGTGAGCGCGCGTCCGGACTTCGCCGCCGCGATGGTCGGGCGCGCGGTGTTCGCCGGCGGGGACGTCGGGTGAGGTCGTGGCGCCGGCCGGGCCGTGCCCGAGGGCGTGGTGAGTAGGACCGCCTCCGTGGGACCGACGGTCACGCTGTTGACGTTGTCGCCGCCGGGGAGCACGTACTGGCCATCGAGGCTCACCGTCTGGGTCGTCGACGGCGACGGGTTGAGCACGGCGACCCCGCCGGTGAACGTCCGCTTCCAGGCGACGCCGACCTTCACGCGGGCGCCCGTAGGCGCACCGAGATCGGTGGTCCATTCCTTGGCGTAGGGATCCTGCGTCTCGGGCGTCGTCGGCTCGAAGACGAGCGCGCTCGCGCCGCCATTCCAGTCCAGCAAGAAGCTCGCCCGCCCATAGCGCATCGAACGGAGGTCGGTCGACGGGGCGTAGGTGACGCCGATGATGGTCTTCCCAAGCGCCTGGGCACGTGCGAAGAGGGCCTGACGCCCGCTCCAGTCGCTGTGCACGCCGTCGTCCGTCAACCAGCGGCTCGAATCGCGGCCCCACTTCGAGAAGTACTCCTGGATCGCACCCGATCCGTAAGTGACCCAGCGGTCCCACCGGGCGACGCCGGCGCTCGTCCACCAGTCGTCGAGCGCGATGTTCGGCATGGCGAGGTAGCCCTCCCGGCGGAGGCTGGGAGCAACCCGGGCGAGGAAGCTCTCGGTTGCTGCGCCGTACTGGGCGGACGTGGGATAGCGCGAGATCGTCCGGCCACACAGATGCCATGTCTCGGACTCGTTCACGTCGTCGAGCATCACCCCGTCCCAGCCGGCCGAGCGCAGGTCGGCGAGGACGTTGTCCAGCCACTGCTGTTGGTATGCCACGTTGCCCACGTCCATCTGCCATGCGCCCGCGAAGTCGCAGAACTCGATTCGGGCCCCGTTCGTATCGGTGAGGAACCAGTCGGGGTGGTTCACAGCTGTCCAGCAATATCCGAGGCCGGCGGGGAGCTTCGCGTTTTCGACGCCCGCGGAGCACGCGTACGAGAGCGTTGCGGAAACGTCCTTGTACAAGAGGACCTTGACGCTGGGGTTCTTGGCTTTGAGCTCGGGAATCAGGCCAGCCTGCCAGGAGTTGAGGATCACGTATGAGTACCGGCCGGGCGAGGAGAGCCCGTAGTCGGCGCAGCCGGTGCAGATGCGCAACGCGCCCGTGGTGGGAAGTGGAACCGCGCCGGCGTGAGCGCTCTCTGCGGGCACTGCTCCGCCAAGTACGAGCGAGAGCGTGAGTGCAATTGCGACGAGCGGCGTGGAACGGCGGAGCGAAGCGCGCAAACGAGTCCTTCCGGGCAGGGAACGTCGCCCGGGTGATCGGCACCACGCGAGGGTCGCCTATTCCCTCGAACGAGGCACGGAGTGTGTTCAGCCCAGCGAGTCGTACAGGCTGCAGGTTTCGCACACCATCCGGTCGAGGCCGAACTCGCCCACCGCGCGGGCGCGGCCGGCCTCACCGAGCAGCCGCGCCCGTTCCGGCGCGTCGAGTAGGCGCACGACCGCGGCTGCCGCCGCCACGGGATCGCCCGCTTTGACAAGCACGCCGGTCTCACCATCCGCAACGAGCTCCGGCACGCCACCGACTCGCGTCGCGACAACCGGAACACCCGCCGCCATCGCCTCGAGCACCGTATACGGACAGCCTTCGTAGTCGCTCGTCAAGAGCAAGCACTCGGCCTCCGCGAGCAACTCGGGGACATCGCTTCGCTTGCCGAGAAACCGAACGGATTGCTCCAGGCCGAGCTCGACGACGAGTGCCCTCGTCTCGTCCTCGAGCGGCCCGTGCGCCGCGAGGTCGAGCTGGGCCCCGGGATGCCGCTCCCTTATGCGGGCCAGCGCCCGGACCGCGACGTCCGGACGCTTCTGGCGCGCAAGGCGCCCTACGAGCAGGATGCGCCCCGGCACCGCGCGCCGTTCCCCTGCGAACGATGCCGGGTCGATCCCATTCCGGATCACGCGATACTGGGACTCCGAGCCGACCCGTTCCTCGATACCCGCGCGCCGCTCGTCGTCGGAGACGGCGACGATCGCCTTGCACCAGTGGGCGGCTCGACGCTCCAACGTGAGCCAGAGGCGCGAGCGCCGCTCGTCCGCCCAAAACGACCAGCTGTGGGGAGTGAAGACGGTCGCTCCACGTCGGCCTGTAAGGGCTGCCGCCAGGCGGGTGAGGAAGCCGGCCTTTGAGGCGTGTGCATGCACGACGTCGGCACGCCCGACAAGCCTGAGGAGCCGACGAAGATCGGCGACATCCGAGAATCCAGGCTCCTTTCCGGGGCTGAGCGGGTGGAGCCACACGCCACGTCGGCCCGCCAGGTGGCGCCACGGCTCCGATTCCGGGGGACACGCGACGTCGACCAGCCAGCGGTCGGGATCGAGGTTACTGACGAGGTCGATGACATGCCGCGTGACGCCCCCGTCGGGCGGATACAAGGTCAAGAGCAGGCGTCGCGGGGCCGATGAAGAACGAATGGCGGCTATCCTTCGGCGGCTTTCCCGCGCTTCATTTCAGGCCTGATGAACCTCAGCGAAATCCTCTCCGTCCTCTGGCATCGGAAGTGGGTCGTGGTCGGCGTGACAGCGCTGGCCATCGGCGGGGCGATCGTCGCGCTGAAGCTGGTGACACCAGTTTACGAAGCAACCTCGACCATGGCTCTCGAGCCGAACAACCTCGGGAACGACCTCGCGTTTTTCCAGACGGTCGACGCGATCGTCCCGATCTATGCGACGGCCGCCGACTCAAGGGTGAGCCTGGCCGAGGCCCAGGCAAGGAACGGCGGGAGCCTCGGCGACATCTCGGTGCGCACCTTTCAGGGTGCGCCGATCTTCAAGATCGACGCGCGCTCAACCAATGAATCGCTCGCGCAATCGTCGGCCTCGCAGGTCGCGAGCACGCTACGCGACCGTGTCGCGCGCGGCGATGTGGGGATACGGGGTCTCCGGTTGAACCAGATCGACCGACCGGCGCTGCCGTCTAGTCCTGTCTTCCCTAACACGAAACTGACGCTCGCCGTGGCGATCCTGCTCGGCCTCGGCTTCGGCATCGGAGCGGCGCTGCTGCTCGAGAACCTCACCCGCCGCGTCCGGACACGCTCTGATCTCGCAGAGGCGAGCGGTCTCCCCGTCTACGCCGTGCTCCCGCGCGAGCGGGCGCTGACTCAAGGCACGTCCCCGGAGCTCTTGACGAGCAGCCCGGCGCTGCGCTCGGTGAACGAGGCGCTTCGCGACCTGCGTACCAACCTGACCTTCGCCGGCGAGGGAGAGATCCAGTCCGTGGTCGTGACGAGTCCTGAAGGAAGCCATGGGAAGAGCACGATCGCTCTTGGCCTGGCAGCGGTGATCGCGCGCTCTGGTGTGAAGACTGTGCTCGTCGACGCCGACCTTCGCCGTGGTCGAGTCGCCGAGATGCTCGACATCCCGCGAGTGCCCGGTCTCTACGAGGCCATGGCCGGAAGGGGGCTCGATGGAGGCGTCCTGCGGGAGACCGCGCTGCCGAACCTGACCGTGATCACGGGCGGGCGATTGGTCAGCGACCCAGGTGAGCTGCTCGCGACTCGGTTCTCGGAGCTGCTCGGCGAGCTAAGGCAGGCCTACGACGCCGTCGTGGTCGACACCACGCCCCTCGTCCCCGTTAACGACGCGCGCATCGTCGCCAGCCATGCGAAGGCGACACTGATCGTGGCGAGCGCGGGCAGAGCGACCAAAGCCATGGTCGAGGAAGCGGTCAATCGTCTATCGCTGATCGCGGTCAAGCCGACCGCGGCGGTGCTGAACAAGTCGAAGGACCGGCAGGCCCGGACCTATTACGGGACCGCCGAGGTGGACGCCGCGGAGGATGCGACCGGGGTCCGCGAGCGCGTCTAGCCGCGACCATGAACTCCACAGCACCCCCGACCCGGGCGATCCGTCCGCGGATGACCGAGCCCGCAGTGCTCATCGGGCTTGGGCTGCTCGCGTTCCCGCTAGCGCTCGCGGCTGCGAGCCGGCCGGGGCTCGTGCTCGTCGTGGTCGTCGCGCTCGTCGTCGTCGGAGTCTGTGCGGCACGCGCCGACCTGGCTCTCCTCTTGCTCGTGGCGACGGCGCCGCTGGAGGTCCTTCTCCCTGGCGGCTCCGGCGGCGGCCTCACGGTCACGAAGGTCGCCGGCGCGCTCTGTTTCACGAGCTTCGCGCTGAGCGCAGTGGTGGCTCGCCGGCGGCTGTGGTTCGGCGCGCCGCACGCGTTGGTGTTCGCGATCCTCGGGATCGCCATGGTCTCGACGCTGCCGGCGCAATCGACCAGTGACGCGCTGACAACAACTACACGTTACGCGAGCTTCGTAGCGCTGTTCTTCGTCGTCAGCCAGTTTGTGGGCGATCACCGCCTGCAGACGAGGATCGCCTGGGTGCTCTCGTTCACTTCGGCAATCGCCGGCGCGGTTGCGTCGTGGCACTTTCTCTCCGGGCATTCGCTCCAGGCAAGGCTCCCGAACGGAGATCCGAACGACATCGCCTTCATCCTCGCGACGACACTGCCGCTCACCTTCTGGCTGCTGCGCGAGCCGGGTCGCCGCCGTACCGCCGCGATGGTCATGATCGGCGTGATCTCGGTCTCGATCCTGCTCACGCTTTCTCGTGGGGCGCTGATCGGACTGAGTGCGGCCGTGATCTGGCTGGCCCTCGCCGAGCGCCGTCTCCTGAAGCCGCTCGTCGCGGGAGCGCTAGTCGCTGCGGTGATCCTCGGCGTTGTGGTGCACGTGAAGCACAACCGGATCGAGGCCGGGCTGCGCGCGAAGGAGAAGGTCGCGAGTGCCAACGTCTCGAGCCGCCTCGAAGCGTGGGGGGCCGCCAGCCGGCTGGCGGTCGACCATCCGGTGCTGGGAGTCGGGCCCGGGAACTTCCAGTACTACTTCCTGAAGGCGACGGACAGTCCCGAGGGCACGGTCCGGCTGCGGGTCGTCCACAACGCCTACCTTGACATCGCCGCGGAGCTCGGCCCGACCGCAATGGTGCTCTTCCTGCTGTATCTAGGCCTTGTTTTTATGCGACTGACCGGTGCGCGGCGGCTCGGCCTCGGTCCGCCGGGCTTCGCGGCCGCGCTGCGCGTGTCGCTAGTGATCGCTGCGGTTTCGGCTCTCACCCTCTCGGAGCAGTACTTTGCCCCGTTTTGGCTCATCGGCGGCCTCGCCGCAGCGCTCTGGCAAGAACGCCTGCTGGTCGAGCGGCCGGCCGACGCGTGAGGGTCGTCTACGCCTGCAGCCTCGAGGCGGGGGGCCCGTTGACGCACCTGCGCGACCTGGCTCCCGCGGTCGCCGCCGAAGGGATCGAGGTTCGGGTCGTCTGCGCTGACGCGCGCTCAGCGGCGGCGTTCGAGGCCGCAAGTGTCGAAGCGGTCGTGCGGCCGCTGCGGCACAAGCTCGACGTCGCTGGTGCGGCGCGGGTCCGCCCCGAGCTCGCGGATGCAGACATCGTGCACACGCACGACCGGCGCACGGGCTTGCTCGTGCGACCGCTTGCCCGCGCGGCCGGCGCTCACTCCGTCCACACGCTGCACGGCGTTCCGGACGAGCTCTTCGGGCGGGTCGGCCGCCAGGTCGCGCTCGAGGATCCTACGGTCTCGCGCGGCCGCTTGTTCTGGCTCGAGCATGGCGTCCTGGGCATGGAAGCTCTGCTGAGCCGCCTGGGAACGCTTGTCGTTCCCTCCCAGGCGCTCGCCGACTACGCAATCGAGGCAGGCTTTCCGGCCGAACGCCTACACGTGATACCCAATGGCGTCCCGGTTCGAAGGCGCGAGCCACGACCCGCGCACGATCCACCCGTGATCGGAACCGCGGCTCTGCTGGAGCGGCGCAAGGGCGTCGACGTCCTGTTGGAGGCGAGCGCTCAGCTCAAGACTCCGCACCGGCTTCTGATCTACGGCGACGGCTCTCAGCGGCGTGAGCTCGAGGCGCAAGCCGCGCGATCTGGCTCGCACGTCGAGTTCCGCGGCTTCGTTCCCGACCTCGTGGAACAGATCGAGGAGCTCGACGTGTTCGTCCTGCCGAGCCGCGGCGAGAACTTGCCGATTGCGATTCTCGAAGCCATGGCTTCAGCAGTGCCCGTTGTGGCCACTTTCGTCGGCGGCGTCCCCGAGGTCGTCGTCGACGGTGAGACCGGAGTGCTAGTGGAGCCCGAGGACATAGACGGGCTCACCTCGGCACTCGGACTGCTCGCCGGGGACGAGGAGCTGCGTCAGCGCCTCGGGCGCGCAGGCGCGCAGCGGGTCGTCCAGCACTTCGAGGTCGGCCTTGTCGCGCGGCGGATGGTCGCGCTCTACCGCGAGCTCGTGGCCTAGTGCGGATCCTGCACGCCATTCAGGAGCTGCGGATCGGGGGCGCCGAGCGCATAGTGGTCGCGCTCGGGGCCGCGGCCCGCGCCGAAGGGCACGAGGTGGCGGTTCTCGCCGCACCAGGCCCTCTCGCCGCGGAGGTCGACGGACCTACGTTCGGGCTTCCGCTTGTCGAGCGCCGTCTCACGCAAATTCCCGCGGCGATCACGGCCGTGCGCCGGGCGATCCGCGCGTTCGGGCCCGACCTGGTGCACTGCCACAACCCCGGTATCGCGTCCGCTGTGGGGGCCGCCACGTTGCGGGGGCGAAGGCCGCCCGGCCTCGTGAGTGTCCATGGCGTCCGAGACGAGGACTACCGGCTGTCGGTGCGCGTGCTCCGGCTCTCAGGGCTGCCGGTGGTTGCTTGCGGACCAGGAGTCGCAACCGGTCTGAGCGAGGCCGGCCTGAGGCCGCTGACCACGATCCTGAACGGAATCTCACCGGCTCCCGCCCCCGCAGACCGTGCAGGCTTTGCCGCGGAGCTCGGCACCTCTCCCGATCGGCCCGTCGTGCTTGCCGTGGGCCGTCTCGTACCGGTGAAGAACCATGCGCTGGCGATCCGTGCGCTCGCGGTGGTGCCGGATGCGACGCTTGCGATCGTCGGCGATGGGCCGTTGCTCGGAGAACTCCGCACGTGCGCGGCGCAGGAAGGAGTGGCCGATCGCGTCGTCTTCGTCGGCCTACGTCGCGACGCGCGGGCGCTGATCGGCACCGCCGACGTCCTCGTCCTCCCATCCCGCGGTGAGGGCCTCCCACTCGTCGCCCTGGAGGCGCTAGCGGCGGGAACGCCCATCGTTGCAACGGACGCGAGAGGAGTGCGAGAGCTCGTCGGCCAGGGCGGTGGGCTTCTCGTGCCGCAGGACCAGCCCGCGGCGCTCGGCGTCGCGATCAAGCGGGTTCTCGACGACCGATCGCTTGCGGCAAGGCTTGGCGAGGCCGGGCGTGCGATTGCGCGAGAGTATTCCGAGCAGCGCATGGTCGCCGAGTACATCGCGCTGTACGAGCAGCTCGCGTCGCCTCGGTAACGTTGCGACGTGGCCGGGGTCGACGACCGAGACGCGTTCGACGTCTTCGTGATCTGCTCCGGAAATCGCTTTCGCAGCCCGATTGCAGAGGCCGTGCTCAGGCACGCGTCGAACGGTCTCCCGGTTCGAGTCGGGTCGGCGGGCACACTCGACCTACAGTCCGGCCCCGCTTTCCCGGAGGCGATGGCGATCGGCCAGTCGTATGGCCTCGACCTTTCGTCGCACCGCTCGCGCTGCGTTTCCCGCCTGGATCTGAGCGGGGCGGACCTCGTGCTGGGCTTCGAGCAGATCCATGTCGCGAGCGCGGTGGTCGACGGGCACGCGAGACGAGAGGTTGCGTTCCTGCTTCCGGAGCTCGCCGAGTACCTGAGCGGCCTCGAGCCACCCGAAGCCACCGATCCCATCGAACGGGCACGCTGGGCGATCGGCGCCGCGAACAAGGAGCGCGTGCGGTCCGGAGCGCCGCCGCCCGACGAGATCGCCGACCCGGTCGGCGGCTCGGACGCCCTTTTCCTCGCTACCGGCGAGCGGGTGCGGTCGCTGACGCTCGAGGCTGCAAGCGCTCTGTTCGGCTTGCGTCGCTAGGAGGTGCCGAGCGGAGCCGTTTCGTGGGCGTAGCTCGCGATCACGTCCGCAAGGATCCGGTCGAGGTCCAGTGTCGTCTGCCAGCCGATCGCCTCGTGGATCTTCGCGGTGTCCGGCTCGCGGTGGAGCGTGTCCTCGATGCCCTGGTCGTAGACGCGCTCGTACGGCACGAACTCGATCGGCGACTCGCTCCCGACGGCCCGCTTCACGCGGTCGG
>CAVQWS010000021.1:0-18346 GCA_963717725.1 uncultured Actinomycetes bacterium | reverse complement strand
ATCGGCCGCGGCAGGAGCCGGCCGGGTGCCCCTCGAGCATGAAGAACTGGCCCGGCCTGCCGGGGTCAACCGTGCCGCGCTCGACGTGCAGCAGCGTGTATGGCCCGACCGCCTCGGTGGCGACGACGCTAAGCCGTTCGCGCCTGAGCAGCATCAATCCGTTCCTGCAGGCTCAGCGCGACCTCGTCGCGCGCGTGGGCGATCGCCTCGACGGCAGCGGCCGCGCCCGAGATGGTCGTGATGCATGGGATGCGCGCGACGAGCGCCGCCTCGCGGATCCGGTAGCCGTCGGTGCGCGCCCCCGAGCCCTGCGGCGTGTTGATCACGAGGTCGCAGCGCCCGCGCCGGACGAGGTCGACGACCGTCGGCCCCTCGCCCTCCTCGGTCACCTTCCGCACGTACTCGACCACGAGCCCCGCGTCCGCGAGCGTGCGTGCGGTGCCCGCGGTGGCGAGCAGCTGGAAGCCGAGCCCGGCAAGCGCCTGGGCGACCGGGACCGCGACGCCCTTGTCCTCGTCGCGCACCGAGAGGAACGCCGTGCCGGTCGCGGGCAGCCGCCGCCCGGCCGCGCGCTCAGCCTTGGCGAACGCGGTGGGCAGGTCGGAGGCGCTCGCCATCACCTCGCCGGTCGAACGCATCTCCGGGCCGAGTACCGGGTCGGCGCCGGGGAAACGGGCGAACGGCAGCACCGCCGCCTTCACGGAGACCTGAGCGCTACGCGCCCGAGGATCACGACCGAGCTCGAGCTCGGGGAGCGTTGCCCCGGCCGCGAGCCGGCACGCGGCCTGAACAAGATTGACGCCCGTCGCCTTGCTGGCGAACGGCACCGTCCGCGAGGCGCGCGGGTTCGCTTCCAGCACGAAGAGCTCACCGTCGGTGAGCGCGAGCTGGACGTTCAGCAGCCCGACCACGCCGAGCGCCGGCCCAGCCGCCGCACGGCGTGCGCGACCGCGCGGCGCTCCGAGCGCGTCAGAGACGGCGCGGGCAGCACGCAGCTCGAGTCGCCCGAGTGCACGCCCGCCTCCTCGACGTGCTGCATGACCGCGGCGACGAAGGTCTGGTTCCCGTCGCAGAGGGCGTCGACATCGATCTCGATCGCGTTCTCCAGGAAGCGGTCGACGAGCAGCGTGCCGCCGACCGTTGCGGACTCGCGGACGGCCTCGTCGTCGTAGCAGACCCGCATCGAGCGCCCGCCGAGCACGTAGCTCGGGCGCACGAGCACTGGGTACCCGACGCGCTCGGCGACCTCGACGGCTTCGTCCGCAGTCGTTGCCGTCCCCCACGGCGGCACCGCGATCCCGAGCCCGTCGCAGAGCGCGGCGAAGCGCCTGCGGTCCTCGGCCAGGTCGACCGCCTCGAACGGCGTCCCGAGCACCCGGAAGCCCGCGGCCTCGATCGCGCGGGCCAACTTCAGCGGCGTCTGGCCGCCAAACTGGATCACGACCCCGGCCGGTTGCTCGCGCTCGCAGATCGCCAGCACCTCCTCGACCCCCAGCGGCTCGAAGTAGAGGCGGTCGGAGGTGTCGTAGTCGGTCGAGACGGTCTCCGGGTTGCAGTTGACCATCACCGCCTCGTAGCCGAGCGCGCGGAAGCTCTGCGCCGCGTGGACGCAGCAGTAGTCGAACTCGATCCCCTGGCCGATCCGGTTCGGCCCCGAGCCGAGGATCACGACCGACCCGCCGCAAGGTGGCTGCTCGTCGGCCTCGCCCCAGGTCGAGTAGCAGTAGTTCGAGGCCGCCTCGACCTCGCCCGCGCAGGAGTCGACACGCCGGTAGCCCGGCCGCACGCCCCACGCCCGCCTCGCGGCCCGCGCGGTCTCCTCGTCCACCTCGCATGCCCGCGCGACCGCCGCGTCCGAGTGGCCGAGACGCTTCAGCCGCAGCCAATCGTCGGCGACCAGGTCGCTCAGGTTGAGCGAGCCGAGCCGCAGCCGCTCGAGCTCGGACTTGAACCACGGGTGCAGCCCCTCCGGCAGCTCGTCGAGCGAGGGCCAGGGCGTGACCGCGCCGCCATCGAGCTCGCGCGAGCGCAGCGCCTTCGAGAGCGCCTCGGTGAACGTGCGCCCGATCCCCATCGTCTCGCCGACCGACTTCATCTGCGTGCCGAGCGTCGTGTCGGCGCCCGGGAACTTCTCGAAGGCGAAGCGCGGCACCTTGACGACGACGTAGTCGAGCGTCGGCTCGAAGCTCGCCGGCGTGGTCCCGGTCAGGTCATTCGGGATCTCCTCGAGCGTGTAGCCGACCGCGAGCTTGGCCGCCACCTTGGCGATCGGGTAGCCCGTCGCCTTGGAGGCGAGCGCGGACGAGCGCGAGACGCGCGGGTTCATCTCGATCACTCGCACGTCGCCCGTCGCGCGGTCGCGCGCGAACTGGATGTTGGAGCCGCCGCACTCCACGCCGACCGCGCGGATCACCGCCGCCGCCGCGTCGCGCAGCTCCTGATAGGCCTCGTCGGAGAGCGTCATCTGCGGCGCGACCGTGACCGAGTCGCCCGTGTGCACGCCCATCGGGTCGAGGTTCTCGATCGAGCAGACGACGACCACGTTGTCGTTGCGGTCGCGGATCAGCTCGAGCTCGAACTCGTCCCAGCCCGTGAGGTTCTCCTCGACCAGCACCTGGTGGACCGGGCTCTCGCGCAAGGCGCGATCGAGCATGACCTCGAGCTCCCGGCGTGAGGTCGCGATGCCCCCGCCGTGGCCTCCGAGCGTGAAAGCGGGCCTCAGGATGACCGGGAAGGACAGGTCGGCCGGCAGGTCGTCCAGCTTGGTCACGACCAGCGACTCGGGCACCTTCAGGCCGGCCTCGCGGACGGTCTCGCGGAAGAGCTCGCGGTCTTCGGCACGGCGGATCACCTCCGGCGGCGCTCCGATCAGCTCGATCCCGAGCGCCTCGAGCACGCCCGTCTCGGCGAGCTCGAGCCCGATGTTCAGCGCCGTCTGGCCGCCCATCGTCGGCAGCAGCGCATCGGGCCGCTCGCGCCCGAGCACGTCGGCGACGGCCTCGACGTCGAGCGGCTCCAGGTAGGTGCGGTCGGCGAAGCCGGGGTCGGTCATGATCGTCGCCGGGTTCGAGTTGACGACGATCGTGCGGAAGCCGTCCTCGCGCAGCACCTTCAGCGCCTGGCAGCCCGCGTAGTCGAACTCGCACGCCTGCCCGATCACGATCGGCCCCGAGCCGATCAGGCAGACCGAGCGGAGATCACGCCGCCTCGGCAAGTGCCACCCCCTCGACCCAGCGGGAGAGCAGCGGCCACGCGTCGTGCGGGCCTGGCCGCGCCTCCGGGTGGAACTGGACCGAGCGCGCCCGCAGCTCCGGGAACTCGAGCCCCTCGACGGTGCCGTCGTAGAGCGAGACGTGCGTCACCTCGGGCGCGTCCGAGCGGGCGACCGCGAAGCCGTGGTTCTGGCTCGTGACGAGCACGCGGTTGCTGCGCTTCTCCAGCACCGGGTGATTCGCGCCGCGGTGCCCGAAGGGGAGCTTGAAGGTCTCGTGCCCGGTCGCCAGGGCGAGCAGCTGGTGGCCGAGGCAGATGCCGAAGACCGGCACCCGGCCGAGCAGCGCCTTGACTGTCTCGACCTCCGCGGTAAGTGGCTCGGGGTCGCCGGGGCCATTCGAGAGCAGCACGCCGTCGAAGCGCGCGAGCTCTTCGGGGTCGGCGTCGTGCGGGTAGACCGTCACGGCCGCGCCCGCCCACGCGAGCCGGTCGAGGATCGAGCGCTTGCAGCCGTAGTCGACGACCGCGATCCGGGCCGTGCCTGCATCGGAGTAGACGTAGGGCTCGGGAGTTGAGACACCAGTTGCCAGCGAGCGACCGGCCATCCCGGGCTGCTCCTTGACCGCGGCGACCGCCTCTTCGACCGAGGCCTCGCCGGCGACAGCGATAGCGCGCATCGCGCCCCCCTCGCGCAGGTGCACGACCAGCGAGCGCGTGTCGATCCCCGAGAGCGCGACCAGGCCGTGATCGTGCAACCAGTCCGTCCACGCCGGGCCTCGCGCCTCGCGCATCACGACCGCCCGCGCATGCGGCCGGCGCGACTCGCAGCGGTCCGGCTCGACGCCGTAGTTGCCGACCATCGGCGCGGTGAAGGCGACGAGCTGCTCGGAGTAGCTCGGGTCGGTGACGACTTCCTGGTAGCCGGTCATCGCGGTCGTGAAGACGGCCTCGCCGAACGCGAACCCCTCGGCCCCCACCGACTCGCCGCGGAACACGGTCCCGTCCTCGAGGGCCAAGAACCCGGTCATCGCTCCTCCTTCGGCTTCGAGATCCATTCGCCGTGCTCGAGGTAGTGGCGTGCACGAGCCGCGTTCAGCCGGGCGAACTCAAGCCCCGGCCACTCCGCCGACCAGGCGAGCGACTCCTCCACGGCAGCGCGCGTTCGCTCCTCCGAGACCGGCTCGAAGTAATCGGACCACTCCGGAATCCGCTCCTGAGCGATTGCCGCGTCGATCACGAACCAGTGCTCGTGCTCGTCGGGCGCTTCGCGGACACCCTCGTCGTCGACCTCGAGGTTGAGGTCGAAGGCTGGCGGTTGGCGGCCGTGAACGTAGACGACCAGCTCGAGCCGGCGCCCGGGCAGCTCAAGGGCGGCGATCCGCTCAATCGCGCGCCTCCGGGACTCGCCCTCGAGCGGTCGGTCGACGACCGCCACGAGGTCGAGGTCGCTCTCGCCTGGGCGGTAGCCGCCGACGAGTCCGGAGCCGAGCACGAACGACGCGAGCACGTCGATCTCCGCGTCGATCGCCTCGACGACGCGCGATCGATAGCGCTCGGCTGTCTCGTCGAGGTAGGTGTCCGCCACGACGATCACGCTTCGAACGCGATCTTTCCGGCCGCGACCGTCAGCACCGGCCGGCCGCGGAGCGTCTGCCCCAGCAGCCACGAGTTGGCCGACCGCGAGCGGAAGCCGCCTTCCTCGACTCGCCACGCGGACTCGGTGTCAAGCAGGACGAGGTTCGCCTGCGCGCCGACCGTGATCCGCGGCGCCTCCAGCCCGTAGGCGCGGGCCGGCCCGGCGGACATCCGCTCGAGCAGCGTCTCGAGCTTCAGCAGGCCGGGCTCGACGAGGTGCGTGTAGAGCGCCCCGAAGGCGGTCTCGAGACCGGTGACGCCGAAGGGCGCCGCCTCGAACGGGACCTCCTTCTCGTGCCGCGCGTGCGGCGCGTGATCGGTGGCGACGCAGGCGATCGTGCCGTCGCGCAGGCCTTCGATCAGCTCCGCGCGGTCGTCGGCGGACCGGAGCGGCGGATTCATCTTCACGTTCGAGTCGAGCGAGCGCACCGCCTCGTCGGTGAGGCAGAGGTGGTGCGGCGTAACTTCAGCGCTAGCTGCGACGCCTTTCGCCTGCGCCGCCCGTAGCGCGCTGACCGACTCCCGCGCCGACAGGTGCAGCAGATGGAGCGGCGCGTCCTCATAGGCGGCGAGCGAGAGATCGCGCTCGACCATCAGGCTCTCGGCCACCGACGGGTAGCCGGTGAAGCCGAGCTCGGCGGAGACCGCGCCCTCGTGCATCTGGCCGCCCTTCGAGAGCGTCGGCTCCTCGCAGTGCAGCGCGAGCCGCCGGCCGGTGATGCCGTGGTACTGGAGCGCGCGGCGCATCAGGCTCGGCGCGACGACCGGGCGACCGTCGTCGGTGAAGCCGGCCGCGCCCTGGTCGGCGAGCTCGGCCATCTCGGTCAGCTCGGCGCCGTCCTGGCCGCGGGTAATCGCGGCGAGGAACCCGACCGGGATCACCGCCTGCGCCCTCGCGTCCTCGATCAGTGAGCCGAGCACCGCGGCCGAGTCGACGACCGGATCGGTGTTCGGCATGGCGAGGATCGCGCAGTAGCCGCCGGCCGCGGCGGCCTCGGTGCCCGAGGCGATCGTCTCTTCGTCCTCCCCGCCCGGCACGCGCAGGTGCACGTGCGGGTCGACGAAGGCCGGCGCGAGCACGAGCCCGGCGCCGTCGAGGACGCGGTGGCCGTTGGCGTCGAGCCTTTCGCCGAGCGCGGCGATCGTGCCCTTGTCGACGCGGACGTCGAGCACCGCGTCCACCCCTCCGGCAGGGTCGAGCACACGCGCACCACGCACCACCAGATCGTCCTTGCGGCCGTGCTTGCCATACAGCATCAGGCCACCTCCAGCGGCTCGGCGGCCTCGACCGGGACCGGCCCGGTCGTGAGCAGGTCGTAGAGCACCGACATCCGCACGACGAGGCCGGCGCGCACCTGCGCCTCGATCAGCGCCGAGCCGGCGTCGGCGACCCGAGGGTCGATCTCGACGCCGCGGTTCATCGGGCCGGGGTGCATCACCTTCTGGCCCCGGCGGATCCGCTCCGGCGTCACGCCCCAGCGCTCGGTGTACTCGCGCAGCGAGGGCACGTAGTTGGCGCCCTCAGCCATCCGCTCGCGCTGCATGCGCAGGACGTAGACGACGTCCGCGTCGGCGATCGCGCCGATCTCGTGCGAGACCTCGCAGCCCATCGCCTCGATCCCGCGCGGGATCAGCGGCGGCGGCCCGACGAGCGTCACCCTCGCGCCCATCAGCGCCAGCGCCTGCACGTTCGAGCGTGCGACCCGCGAGTGGAGCACGTCGCCGACGATCGCCACGTGGACACCGTCGATCCGGCCGAGCTCGTCCTGGATCGTGTAGAGGTCGAGCAGCGCCTGCGTCGGGTGCTGGTGCTTGCCGTCGCCGGCGTTGACGACGTGCGCGTCCGTGTAGCGCGCGACGAGCTGCGGCGCGCCGATCTGCGGGTGGCGGATCACGATCACGTCCGGGTCGTAGGCGCCGAGCGTGAGCGCGGTGTCCTTCAGCGACTCGCCCTTGTCCACCGATGAGCCGGCGGCTTTGATCGACATCGTGTCAGCGCTCAGCCGCTTCGCGGCGAGCTCGAAGCTCGACGAGGTGCGCGTCGAGGACTCGTAGAAGACGTTCACGACCGTGCGGCCGCGCAGCGTCGGCAGCTTCTTGACCTCGCGCTCGAGCGAGCGCGAGAAGCTCTTCGCAGTCGCCAGCAGCCGCTCGACGTCCTCTCGCTCGAGGTCGCCGATCGAGATCAGATGCCGGCGCGGCGGTTGCTTCGGCGGGAGATAGCCCTCCCGCATGACATGGATTTCACCCATGAGGCTCCTTCGTGACGAGCAGGACGCGATCGATTTCGTCCACCTCGACGAGCTCGACCTGGATGCGCTCGTCGCGGGCGGTGGGCAGGTTCTTGCCGACGTAATCCGGGCGGATGGGGAGCTCGCGGTGGCCGCGGTCGGCGAGCACGGCCAGCTGCACGCGCTCGGGACGGCCGTAGCCGAAGAGCGCGTCGATGGCCGCGCGGATCGTGCGGCCGGTGTAAAGGACGTCGTCGACGAGCACGACCGTCATCCCCTCGAGCGGGAAGTCGAGGGTGGTCGAGCGCACGAGCGGCTGTGGGTGCCTCGGCGCCTCGCCGCCGCGCACGTGCACGTCGTCGCGGTGGAAGGTGATGTCCAGCTGGCCGAAGGCGACCTCGGTGCCGCTCAGCTCCTCGATCCGGCGGCGCAGGCGCTGCGCGATCGGCACGCCGCGCGTGTGGATCCCGACGAGGGCGACCCTGGCGAGGTCAGCGTTGCCCTCGACGATCTCGTGCGCGATGCGCGTGATCGCCTTCGAGATCGCCTCGGCATCGAGGACAGTCGTCGCCGCAGAGGTGTCCGCGCTCAGGGCGCGCTCAGGGCAGTGCTCACCTTCGACTCCTTTCCAGCCTCACGGGACCGGGTTAAAGGGGTACTGATCAGTGCGGGACGCTACACGCTCGGCCGGACGGCGTCGGCCAGCAGCCACTCGACGCGGTAGTCGACGCGCTCCGGAAGCTCGCGCTCGGCCCGCGCGAGGCCGGCCTCGTACTCCTCGTCGGAGATCAGGTCGAAGGTCGAGATGTGCTTGCCCCGGATCCGCTCGAGTGCGTCCTCGCGCGCCAGTGAACCGGTTTGCGAGAGGCGTGTGAGACGCACCTCGGTGAACCCGGCGAGCTCGGCCGTGAGGTCGTCGGCGGTCGGGAAGCGCTCGCGGTCGATCCGCTCCATCGACGGGAAGAGCTCGTTCAGCCACAACCACTCGAAGTAGGACGGGTCGAAAGTGGCGACGGCGAAACGGCCGCCCGGCTCGAGCACGCGCGCGGCCTCGGCGAAGGCGCGCGGCCGGTCGACCAGGTGCGCGACGAGCCACATGGTCGCCCGCTCGAACCAGCCGTCCTTGAAGGGCAGCTGCTCGGCCGAGCCGAGCTTCAGGCCCGCGCTGCCGGCGCGTGTGCGGGCGACCTCCAGCATCTCCCGCGAGGGGTCGACGCCCCAGGCCTTCGCGACCTCGGCCAGCTGGGCGAGGAAGCGGCCGGTACCGCAGCCGATGTCGAGCACGCGCCGGCCTGTCAGGTCGGCCTGGCGGATCAGCGTCTCCGCGACCTCGCGCGAGTTTGCGTCATACGGGCGCAGCCGGTCGTAGACGGCAGCGCGGCTCGAGAAATCAGGCGTCGGCGATTGGATCGTCGGGCTCGGTCATCGATTCGATCGCGTCCCGGGCGGCCTCCAGCTGGTCCTCCCGGACGAACACCTTCTGCGGCGTGTCGTCGACCTCGCGCGGGTGGTGGTCGACCGCGCTTTCGAGCTCGGGCTCGATCCCGGCGCTGCGCAGGATCGCCTCGATCTCCTCGGCCTCGGCCACCGTCTCGGCGAGCGCGACCTGCACGAGTGAGCTCACGAGACCGCCTCCGGCGCAGGCTCGGGCTGCTCCGCCTCGCGCTGCTGCGCCACGCCGCCCTTGACCAGGCGCGGCGAGCCCCGCTCGGGGAACGGCACGTCGATGACGTCGAAGTCCTTGGGCACAACGGTCTCGGGGAAGATGGTACGCGCCTCTCGGGCTGCCTCGGGCCCGAAGTAGCGATTCGAGAGGTGCGTCAGCGCCAGCAGGCCGACCTCCGCCTCACGCGCGAGCTCCGCCGCCTCGAGCGCCGTCGCGTGCCCGGTCTCCTGCGCGCGCTCGCGCTCCTCCTCCAGAAACGTCGCCTCGTGGACGAGCACCTCCGCCCCGCGCGCCGCCTCCCGCACCGACGCCGAGGGCGCGGTGTCGCCGCTGAGCACGACCCTGCGCCCCGGGCGCGGCGGGCCCAGCACCTCGTCCGAGGTGACGACGCGGTCGTCCTCGAGCGTGATCGACTCGCCGGCCTGCAGCAGCCCTCGCGCCGGCCCGTTGGGCACGCCGAGCGTATCGGCCGCGTCGACGTCGAAGCGCCCTGGCCGCGGGTGCTCGACCAGCGCGAAGCCAAGCGACTGCACCGCGTGCGCGACCGGGAAGGTGACGAGGTTGTAGTCGCCTCGCTCGAGCACGTCGCCGGGCTTCAGCTCCACGAGTTCGAGTGGGTAGGGCAGCTTCCCGAAGATCCGCCGCAGCGCCCCGAACAGCTCCTTCAACCCGCGCGGCCCGTAGATCGTCAGCGGAAGGTCACGACCGCGGAGCGCGAAGGTCTTGAGCATCCCGGGCAGGCCGAGGTAGTGGTCGGCGTGGAAGTGAGAGATGAACACCTCGCGGAGCTCGACGAGACCGACGGTCGAGCGCAACATCTGCCGCTGCGTGCCCTCGCCGCAGTCGAACAGCAGCCGCTCGCCGCCCCGGCGCAGCAGGAGCGCCGAGGGGGCGCGCTGGGCCGTCGGAACGGAGCCCGAGGTGCCGAAGAAGACGAGGTCGAGATCCACGGTTGGGAGTCTAGTTCCGGGTAGCTCAAGCCTTTCCGGTGCCGATCCGACACCGGATCCAGCGGGCCGTCTGAGTAGAGTCGCGCTCGAATGAGCGATGTCCGCGAGCTGATCCGCCGCGAGCCCTCGCAGGACGAGCACGACGCGATCCGCGAGCTCTGGAAGCGCCACTCCGTCGCCGAGGACAACCGCGACCTGCCGGGCCTGCTCGCCACGCTCACCGACGACTGCGTCTACGAGCTCGTCCAGACCGGCCACCGCTGGGAGGGACACGAGGGCGCGGCCCGCTTCTACGGCGGCCTGCTCGGCTCGTTCCCCGACATCCACTTCGACCTGACCGACATCGTGATCGGCCCGCAGGGCGTCTGCGAGGAGGCCGACGTGACCGGCACGCACGAGGCCGAGTGGCTCGGCGTCCCGCCCACCGGCGAGCGGCTCGCCTGGAAGGTGACGATCTTCTTCCCGTGGGACCGCGAGCGGCGGCTCTTCACGGGCGAGCGCGTCTACACCGCGGGTCTGCCGCTACCCGGCTGAGGGCAGCACCAGCCGCTCACCCGGGACGAGCAGGCTGCCACCCAGGTGGTTGCGGTGGTCGATCCGGTAGATCGCGTCGCGCGGGTCGCCCGCGTAGTGCTTGACCGCGATCGACCAGAGCGTGTCGCCCGCCCTGACCGTGTAGCGCTGCTCCGGCCCCGCTCCGTGCGAGGCCCTGGCGAGCGCGGCCCAGGCGATGAGCGCCAGGGCTGCGATGAGGAGTACTTTTCCGAACATGTGTTCGCCATGGTAGAGCGAACATCTGTTCGTGTCAAGTCGCGGTCAGAAACCGGCCGTCGCGGTAGACGAGCTCGCCGTCCGCGTAGACCTCGCCGCCCGAGCGGAGGTCGCAGATCATGTCCCAATGCAGCGCGGAGCGGTTCGTGCCGCCGCACTCGGGATAGGCCGAGCCGAGCGCGAGGTGCATCGTCCCGCCGATCTTCTCGTCGAAGAGGATGTTGCGGGTGAACACGCGGACCGCCTCGTTCAGGCCGAAGGCGAGCTCCCCCACCCGCCGCGCGCCCTCGTCGAGCGCGACCATCTCCTGCAGGAAGTCCTCGCCGCTCGAAGCCGTCGCCTCAACCACCTCGCCCGCCTGGAAGCGCAGGCGCACGTCGTCCACCTGCCGGCCACGGAAGACCGCGGGGAACGTGAACGTGATCTCGCCCTCGGCGCTCTCGTCGAGCGGAGCCGTGAAGACCTCCCCGTCCGGGAAGTTCTCGTGCCCATCGGCCGCGACCCAGGTGCGGTCTCCGCCGACGACAAAGGTCAGGTCGGTGCCCTCGGCGACGAAGCGCAGTTCCTCCTTCGTGCTCAGGAACTCGACCACGCGCTGCAGCTCGTCCGCGAAGGCGCGCCAGCGGGCAACCGGATCGCCGTCGTCGAGCAGCGCGGCATCGAAGATGAAGTTCTCGTACTCGGCGAACGACATCTCGGCGTCCTGAGCCGCCCCGTTCGTGGGATAGGCTGTCAGCACCCAGCGCAGCTCGCCGTTTAGGGCGCGCTCGAGGTAGCGCTCCCGCCAGCCGATCCGCGCGCGCTGCACGCGAGCCTGGCGCTCGGGGTCGACCGAGGTCAGAGCCTTGGTGTTGCTCGGCGAGTCGATCACGATCCAGACGTCGGCCTGCTCGATGTCCTCGCTCTCGGCCGGGTTCAGCCACTCGATCTGCTCGTCGCTGCCCTCGCCCAGCAGCAGCCCCTCCACCTCGGGCGCGCAACGCATCGCCGGGTGCCCGCCGGCCCGCAGCACGGCGCCGTAGAGCTCCTCGAGCAACGGCTCAACGTTCATCGTCCCCTGGATCACGGTCAGGTCACCCGGCCGCACGCCGCCGGAGTAGCCGACGAGCACGTCGGCGAGGCGGCGCAGCCGGTCAGACACGTGCGGGAGCGGCCGTCTCCAGGAAGCGGCCGGCCTGCCACACGAGCTCGCCGTCGGCATAGACCTCGCCGTCCTCGCGCAGGTCGCAGACGAGGTCCCAGTGCAGCGCCGACTCGTTCCGGCCGCCCAGGTCGGTGAAGGACGAACCGAGTGCGACGTGCATCGTGCCGCCGATCTTCTCGTCGAAGAGCGTGTTCTGCGTGAAGCGGTCGATCTCGTAGTTGAGCCCGAAGGCCACCTCGCCAAGGCGCCGCGCGCCCTCGTCCATCCCGAGCATCGCATCGAGGTGCTCGCCTCCGCGCGCGGCTTCTGCCTCCACGACCGCGCCATCCTCGAAGCGCAGGCGGATGCCCGACACCTCGCGCCCGTGGAAGAGCGCCGGGTAGCTGAAGCTGATCTCGCCCTCGGTGACCGTCTCGAGCGGACTCGTGTAGACCTCGCCGTCGGGCATGTTGTAGCGGCCGTCCGCGGGCTGCCAGCGCCGGCCTTCGACGCCGACCTTGAGGTCGGTGCCGGGCCCGACGATGCGGAGCTCGCGAACCTCGGCCAGCGCGTCGGCGCGGGCGCGCAGCTCCGCGCGGACGCCTTCCCAGTGCGCGACCGGGTCGCCCGGCTCTTCGACGTGGCAGGCGCGGAAGACGAAGCGCTCGTACTCGTCGAGCGACATCTGCGCGTCCTGCGCGTGCGCCTCGGTCGGGAAGAGGACGCCGAGCCAGCCGAGCTCGCCGGCGGACATCCGTTGCCAGCGCCGCTTGGCGAGCTGTTGCGAGGCGGCGATCAGGCGCTGGTGGCGCTCCGGGTCGGCGTGAGTCAGCGCGCGGGTGTTCGACTCCGACCAGATCGTCACGAGCGCGTCGACGAGCTCGAGCTCGGCCTTCGCGATCGGCGAGACGTACTCCAGCTGCTTGTCGTTGGCCTCGGCGAGCAGCAGCTCCGGCAGGCGCTCGAGCTGGAGGTCGACGTACGGGTGCGCCCCTGCCGCGAGGGCGGCGCGGTAGATCTCGATCGCGAGCGGCGCCGCCACCGGCGGCGCGTCGACGCGCAACACCTTGCCCGGCTGGAGGCGGAGCGAGTAGTTGACGACGAGCTCGCCTAGGCGGGCGACGCGTGGATCGCTCACTTCTTCTTGGTCCCGACGCGGAAGGGCCGGCTGACGAGGACGCTCGCGCGCTTGGGGTTCATGGTCGCGCTCATCCGGATCGCATAGACGTAGAGGCCGGGCTTCAGCCGGCGCTTCGGAAAGGACACGAGCCGCATGCTCGCCTTGATCACGCCGCGCGCCGAGAGCACGGGTTTCGGCTTGCCCGCGGCGAGACGCTTGCCGAGCAAGGCCTGCTTGGGGCCGGCCTTGAACAGCCCGGCTCGGAAGTCCGCCTCCTCGCCCGCGCCGGCGGTGAAGCTCCAGCGGGTGCGCTTCAGCGGCTGCGGCTTGAGGCTCCCCCATGCCACCGCCGGAAGCACGACGCTGGTCAGGTGGCGCCACTTGACGGGCGTCGTCTGGCAGTTGCCGTGGCTCTGGGTGAGCAGCTGCTTGACGGCGTCGTAGGAAGGCCGGTGCGAGCCGTCGGCGCGCTCGAGCCCGCTCTGCCAGCGGTCGAGATCGGTCTCGTCGCTGAGGTGGAAGAAGCTCAGCATCCGCACGCCGGGGTCGCACTCGGCTAGCGTGACCGTGTCGCGGTAGTAGGCCGCTTGTTCGTCCTCGCTGATCAGCTTCGTGCCAGGCGTCTCGACGCCGATGTAGAGCGATGCCAGCGCGGGCAGCGGCGCGACCTGCCAACCCACCTCGTCGAGGTCGAACTTGAGCGGCTTGAACAGCGACTTGCCGGACTCGGGGAAGGTCGGCTGCGCCGTGCCGTTGAACGCGTCCCAGACCGCCTGCTTGATCCGGTCGAGGTTCGCGAGGCCCGCCGTCGGCCAGGCGTAGCGAACGCTCGGCGGCCCCTGCTGGGGCTGCGGATACGGGTGGAAGGCGAGCTCGTCCATCAGGGGCTTCGCGCGGTGGCTCGCCCGGTAGGCGACGCCGAGGTCGTGCAGGAAGCGGACCGGCGAGCGCGAGCGGGTGCTCGTCCCGAGCGCCTGGTCGTTGCCGCGCGGCGAGAGGCCGATGCCGATCACGTTGATGGTCGGGTCGACCGCCTTTAGCGCGTCGTACGAAGCTGCGAGCACCGGCAGGTACTGCGCGGCGGCGAGCGGTTTGCCTGTCGGCGAGTACTGCGGCGCCCAGAAGCGGGGCTGGTTCGGCTCATTGCCGATCACGTAGTCCTTCACCATTGGAAAGGTCGTCGCGAGAAGGGTCACGAAGGCGGCGAACTTCGTCTTCGCGTCGGGCGTTGCAGTCAGGTCTGTCGCCTTCAGCGGCGAGACCGCGAAGATGATCCGCGTCCCCGCGGCCTGGGCCTGCGGAATCCAGGAGGCGATCTCGTCCTGCCCGCCGATCGCGGTCGGGTTGGCGGCGTCCCAGTTGATCGAGACGCGGTTCACCTTCAGGCCGACGTCGTTGAGCGTGGCGAAGAAGGAGGCGCCGCCGTCGCCGGTCTTGCCAGCGTCCTCGGTCACGCCCACGTCCAGCCCGGCTCGCGCGGTTCCTGCGGCTGCGCACGCCAGCACTGCGCACGCGCACAGCAGTAGTCCCCTGGTCCTCGTCACTCGGTGGTCCTCCTCGATCGGCGGCTTTCTAGGTTGCCATCTTCTTCGGCATGAGCCTAGAGGCTCCTTAGTCCTTCAAGACTGCCTCTAGCAGCGGGCCGGCGCCGAACCTAACTGGGTCATCTGCCGGGAGCCCGGTTTCGTCCGCAGCCTGCTCGATCGCGGCCCGCGCGGCGGGCTCGTCCAGCTCGGCCGTGTTCAGTGCGAGGCAGGCGACCCGCGCCGGCCGCAGCGGCAGCGCGATCCGCTCGTGCAGCTCGACGAGCTCGGGCAGGCTCGGCAGCGGGTAGCCCGGATAGCCCTCGACCTCGGTCGCGCCGGCCTTGTGGCAGAGCACGAAGACGTGCGGTGCCGAGCCGTGGATCAGCCCCAGCGTGACGCCCGAGTACGCGGGGTGCGCCAGCGAGCCCTGGCCCTCGACGAACAGCAGCTCGCCGCCGCGCCGGTGGCCCTCCACCACCAGCCGCTCGGCCGCGCCTGCGAGGAAGTCCGAGACGACCGCGTCCACCGCGATCCCCCAGCCTGCGATCGCGATCCCCGTCTGGCCGGTCGGGACGAAGACGCTCGGCAGGCCGCGGCGGCGCGCCTCGAGGTCGAGCTCGAGCGCGACCGTCTTCTTCCCGATCGCACAGTCGGAGCCGACAGTCAGCGCGATCCGCGCCGGGATCTGCAGGTTCTCGCCGGTCGGGACGTTCAGGTCGGGCGGCGGCTTGCGCAGGTCGCGCAGCTCGACGCCGTGTTCGCGCGCGAGCGCGACCAGCTCCTCGTCCTCGCCGACGAACTCGTGCAGCCCGCTCTCGAGGTCGAGCCCGGCCGCGATCGACTGCTTCAGCAGCTCGCGCCAGGCGGGCGGGAAGCGGCCGCCCTGGGTGGCGACGCCGACGACGGCGGTCGTCGGACCGTGCTGCAGGCCCTCCTCGACGGTGGCGACGACCGGCACGCCCTCGTAGCTCTCGCCCGCGCGCGTTGAGTCGAGGATCGCGACGGTCGGGTCGGGCGCGTAGCGGAGGATTCCGCGCGCCGTCTTGCCGTAGTGCGGGTCGCCAGAGCGGCCCTCAGCGAGGATCAGGTACCGCTTCTCGGACACCGAGCCCGGGCTCGTTCGAGGGGAGCTGGACGCCGTCGACGAGCTCGACGCCCGGCCACGGGTCCTCGACCAGCAGCAGGTTCCCGTCGAGGTCGACGTGGTCGAACAGGCTCGCGCAGGCGGCGCCCGCGGCGACGGCGAGGCCCGACTCGTTCATGCAGCCGAGCATCAGGCCGAGCCCGAGCGCCCGGCCGGCGTGGGCCATCCGCACCGCCTCGCGGATCCCACCCGACTTGGCGAGCTTGACCGTCAGCCCGTGCGCGCGCTCGGCGCAGAAGGCGACGTCGTCGAGCGTGTGGCAGTCCTCGTCGACGTAGATCGGGAGCGGCGAGCGGCGCTTCAGCTCAGGGCCGTCCGGGTCGCCGGCGGGGAGCGGCTGCTCGCAGTACTGGACGCCGAGCTCCGCGAGCTGGGGCAGCGCCTCGAGCGACTGCTCGAGCGACCACGCCTCGTTCACGTCGACCTGCAGCGGGACGTCGGTGACACCGCGCACGGCGCGGACGCGGTCGACGTCGAGCCCGTCGCCCGCGCCGAGCTTCAGCTTCAGACGCTTGAACCGGCCCTGCACCCTCTCCGCGCGGCGGGCCATGTCGTCGGGGTCGCCGAGCCAGATCGTCCACGAGGTCGGCGGGCCTTCCCGACGCAGCCCGAGTAGCCGCCAGGCCGGCAGGCCGACGAGCTTGCCGCACAGGTCGTGCAGCGCCGCGTCGATCGCCGCCTTGGCCGCCTGCTCGCCGGGGCGCTCACGCAGCCGCGCCTCGATCTCCTCGAACGCGAACGGATCGTCACCGACCAGCTCGCCGGCGTCCTCGAGGAATGCGAGCGCCGAAGCCGGCGACTCGTCGTAGCGCTCGATCGGCGCCGCCTCGCCGAAGCCGCTCACGCCCCCGTGGCGCAGCTCGACGTCCACGACTTCGGCCGCGTCGGAGGCCCCGCGCGAGATCACGAACGTCTCCGCCATCCGCACGGTCGCGATTCGGGCCTCGAGCTCCACCGCCGATACCTTAGAACCACGGATGCGGACGCTGGCGACGTACCTGCGCGGGCTCGACCCGCACCTGCCTGGGACGGTCTGGCTCGTCCAGGCGGGCGGCGTCGTGAACTCGCTCGGCAACGGGGTCGTCTTCCCGTTCGCGATCATCTACCTGCACAACGTGCGCGGGATCTCGTTCGCGCAGGCCGGCATTGCGCTTGCGATCGGCGGAGCCGCGGCGCTCGTGGCCGGGCTCGGCGCAGGCTCGCTGGTCGACCGGTTCGGCGGCCGCAACACGCTCGTCTTCGGCCTGTTCGTGCAGCTGGTCGCGTTCACGCTCTTCCCGTTGATCCGGGAGGCCTGGCACGCCTACGCGCTCTTCGCGCTGGACGGGGTTGGGACGGCCTGTTTCTGGCCTGGCCAGTCGACGCTGCTCTCACGGCTGACGCCGCCCGACAAGCGGCACTCCGCCTACGCGCTCCAGCGCGTGAGCATGAACCTAGGCGTGGGCCTCGGCGGCGTGATCGGCGGCCTGATCGCGACCACGGCCGATCCGGGCAGCTTCACGAGGATGTTCCTGCTCGACGCCGCCACGTTCCTCGTCTTCGGGGCCGTGCTGCTGCTCTTCGTGCGCGAGCCGCCGGCGACCGAGGCTGAGGAGCAACAGGACCCGGGCAGCTACCGGGCCGTCCTGCGCGACCGCAACTTCCTCGCGCTGACCGGCCTGAACGTGCTCTTCGTCGCGGTCGGCTACGAGGTCTTCGCGCTGCTGCCGCCGTTCGCCAAGAACTACGCCGGGGTGGACGAGCGCTGGATCGGCTTCATCTGGCTGGCGAACACGCTGTTGATCGTCCTGATCCAGCTGCCGGTCTCGAAGGCGCTCGAGGGCCGCAGGCGCATGGCCGCGCTCGCGCTGATGAATGTGCTCTGGGCGGGCGCCGCACTGATCGTGCTGGCCGGGGGCGGCTTCTTCAACGGCACCTCGGCCGCGCTCGTCTTCATGACCGCAACGATGGTCTTCGCGATCGGCGAGACACTGCAGGGACCGACCCAGGCGCCGCTCGTCGCCGACCTAGCGCCTGAACGCCTGCGCGGGCGCTACTTCGCGCTCGGCGCGATGTCCTGGAGCGCCGGCTCGATCCTCGGCCCCGCCGTCGGCGGCCCGCTGCTCGGCTGGCACCCGCTCGCGGTCTGGCCGATCTCGGCCGGGGTCTGTGTGTTCGCAGCGGTCGGCTGCCTGCGGCTGGAGCAACGACTGCCCGAGCGTGTCCGCCGCACTCCGAGGCCGGAGCCCGTCGCCCAGACGGCGCTCGCCCCGCCGCTAGACTTGGCCACCGAGCGCCTGTAGCTCAGGGGATAGAGCGCGCGCCTCCGGAGCGCGAGGTCGCAGGTTCGATTCCTGCCAGGCGCACTGAGGATCACCGAGCCGTGCCGAACCCGCACGGTTGCGTGACACGACCCGTGCGATCGGCGCGGAGTCTGCGAGTACGTGCTACCCCCGGTGCTCCCCCCGGATCTCGCCCGCGCAGACAACACCGCGCCGGGGCGTGCGAGGGAGCAGCTACGCCCGCACGAACTCGTCCAGGCGCGAACGGCGGATGTGCCAGGCGACGATCGCGCCCAGCGCCGCCGCCGCCGTGATCACGAGGTCGAGCGGCGCGTGCTGGAACTGAAGCGGCGTCGTCAGCACCACGGCGGGGGCGGGCGGCCCGTTCAGCGGTACCTCAGCGTGGAGTCCCTGCTCCGGCGGCGCCACCCCCGCGTTGAACGACGACGACACCGCGATCGTCGCCGACGAGGTCGAGACGTGGCCGAGGCTGGGGAAGGTGACCGTGATGTGCGGAACGTCGCTCACGACGGCCAGGATGCCGAGCGCGGCGGACGACGACACGCGGCCGCGTAGGACGCGCTGGCTGCCGCGTCGCAGGTCCGACGGGCGGGGAACCTGCACCGGCCCCTGGCAGGCCGTCACGCGCGCCCGCTGGACGCGGCAGCACCGGACGAGCGCGACTCAGGTGAGAGGACGCTCGCGC
>CAVQWS010000020.1:0-19702 GCA_963717725.1 uncultured Actinomycetes bacterium | reverse complement strand
CGCCCTCGAGCGGTCTGGCGACGACCACCACGAGGTCGAGGTCGCTCGCGCCTGGGCGGTAGCCGCCGACGAGCCCGGAGCCGAGCACGAACGACGCGAGCACGTCGATCTCCGCGTCGATCGTCTCGACGACGCGCGATCGATAGCGCTCGGCTGTCTCGTCGAGGTAGGTGTCCGCCACGACGATCACGCTTCGAACGCCAGCCGTCCGGCCGGCCACCGTCAGCACCGGCGCGCCCGCGGAGCGTCTCGCCCCAGCAGCCACGAGTTGGCCGACCGCGAGCGGAACGCCGCCCTCCTCGACCGTCCACTCGGCGTCGGTGTCGAGCAGGACGAGGTTGGCGCGGCGCGCCGACCTCGATGCGCGGCGCCTCGAGGCCGTAGGCGCGGGCTGGGCCGGCAGACATGCGCTCGAGCAGCGTCTCGAGCGCCAGCGAGCCCGGGCTCGACGAGGTGCGTGTAGAGCGCGCCGAAGGCGGTCTCGAGCCCCGTGACGCCGAACGGCGCCTGCCTCGAACGGGACCTCCTTCTCGTGCCGCGGCGTGCGGCGCGTGGTCGGTAGCGACGCAGCGCGATCGTGCCGTCGCGCGAGCGCGTCGATCAGCGTCCGCGCGGTCGTCGGCCGACCGGAGCGGCGGGTTCATCTTCATGTTCGAGTCGAGCGAGCGCACCGCCTCGTCGGTGAGGCAGAGGTGGTGCGGCGTAACCTCCGCCGTGGCCGCGACGCCGGCGGCGCGCGCGGCGCGCAGCGCGTCGACCGACTCCCGCGCGGAGAAGTAGGCGCAGCAGGTGCAGGGGCCTGGGCCTCGTACGCGGCGAGCGCGAGGTCGCGCTCGACCATCACGCTCTCGGCGACGGACGGGTAAGCCGGCGAAGCCGAGCTCGGCCGACACGGCGCCCTCGTGCATCTGGCCGTCCCGCGACAGCGTCGGCTCCTCGCAGTGCAGCGCCAGGGGCCGGTTGGTGACAGCGACGTGGACTGCAGCGCGCAGCGCATGAGCGCCGCCGACGCGACCGGCCGGCCGTCGTCGGAGAACGCCGGCCGCACCCCGGTCGGCGAGCTCGGCCATCTCCGTGAGCTCGTCCCCGCGCTGGCCCTGTGTGATCGCCGCCAGGAACCCGACCGGCACCACCGCCTCCGCCCTGCGCGTGCTCCACGAGCGAGCCGAGCACCGCGGCAGAGTCGACGACCGGGTCCGGTGTTCGGCATGGCGAGGATCGCGCAGTAGCCGCCTGCCGCTGCGGCCTCGGTGCCTGAGCGCGATCGTCTCCTCGTCCTCCCGGCCCGGCACGCGGAGGTGCACGTGCGGGTCGACGAAGGCCGGGGCGAGCACGAGCCCGCGCGCCGTCGAGGACGCGATGGCCGTTGGCGGCGACGTCCGTCGCCGAGCGCGCGCGATGGTGCCCTCGTCGACGCGGACGTCGAGCGCCGCGTCGCGCCCCTCGACAGGGTCGAGCACACGCGCACCGCGACCACCAGGTCGTCCCGCGGCCGGCTTGCCCACAGCATCAGGCCGACCCCCAACGGCTCGGCGGCCTCGACCGGGACCGGCCCGGTCGTGAGCAGGTCGTAGAGCACCGCCATCCGCACGACGAGGCCCGGCACGTACTTGCGCCTCGATCAGCGCCGAGCCGGCGTCGGCGACCCGAGGGTCGATCTCGACGCCGCGGTTCATCGGGCCGGGGTGCATCACCTTCTGGCCCCGGCGGATCCGCTCCGGCGTCACGCCCCAGCGCTCGGTGTACTCGCGCAGGGAGGGCACGTAGTTGGCGCCCTCGGCCATCCGCTCGCGCTGCATGCGCAGGACGTAGACGACGTCCGCGTCGGCGATCGCGCCGATCTCGTGCGAGACCTCACAGCCCATCGCCTCGATCCCGCGCGGGATCAGCGGCGGCGGCCCGACGAGCGTCACCCTCGCGCCCATCAGCGCCAGCGCCTGCACGTTCGAGCGTGCGACCCGCGAGTGGAGCACGTCGCCGACGATCGCCACGTGGACACCGTCAATCCGGCCGAGCTCGTCCTGGATCGTGTAGAGGTCGAGCAGCGCCTGCGTCGGGTGCTGGTGCTTGCCGTCGCCGGCGTTGACGACGTGCGCATCGGTGTAGCGCGCGACGAGCTGCGGCGCGCCGATCTGCGGATGGCGGATCACGATCACGTCCGGGTCGTAGGCGCCGAGCGTGAGCGCCGTGTCCTTCAGCGACTCGCCCTTGTCCACCGATGAGCCGGCGGCTTTGATCGACATCGTGTCAGCGCTCAGCCGCTTCGCGGCGAGCTCGAAGCTCGACGAGGTGCGCGTCGAGGACTCGTAGAAGACGTTCACGACCGTGCGGCCGCGCAGCGTCGGCAGCTTCTTGACCTCGCGCTCGAGCGAGCGCGAGAAGCTCTTCGCAGTCGCCAGCAGCCGCTCGACGTCCTCTCGCTCGAGGTCGCCGATCGAGATCAGATGCCGGCGCGGCGGTTGCTTCGGCGGGAGATAGCCCTCCCGCATGACATGGATTTCACCCATGAGGCTCCTTCGTGACGAGCAGGACGCGATCGATTTCGTCCACCTCGACGAGCTCGACCTGGATGCGCTCGTCGCGGGCGGTGGGCAGGTTCTTGCCGACGTAATCCGGGCGGATGGGGAGCTCGCGGTGGCCGCGGTCGGCGAGCACGGCCAGCTGCACGCGCTCGGGACGGCCGTAGCCGAAGAGCGCGTCGATGGCCGCGCGGATCGTGCGGCCGGTGTAAAGGACGTCGTCGACGAGCACGACCGTCATCCCCTCGAGCGGGAAGTCGAGGGTGGTCGAGCGCACGAGCGGCTGTGGGTGCCTCGGCGCCTCGCCGCCGCGCACGTGCACGTCGTCGCGGTGGAAGGTGATGTCCAGCTGGCCGAAGGCGACCTCGGTGCCGCTCAGCTCCTCGATCCGGCGGCGCAGGCGCTGCGCGATCGGCACGCCGCGCGTGTGGATCCCGACGAGGGCGACCCTGGCGAGGTCAGCGTTGCCCTCGACGATCTCGTGCGCGATGCGCGTGATCGCCTTCGAGATCGCCTCGGCATCGAGGACAGTCGTCGCTGCAGAGGTGTCCGCGCTCAGGGCGCGCTCAGGGCAGTGCTCACCTTCGACTCCTTTCCAGCCTCACGGGACCGGGTTAAAGGGGTACTGATCAGTGCGGGACGCTACACGCTCGGCCGGACGGCGTCGGCCAGCAGCCACTCGACGCGGTAGTCGACGCGCTCCGGAAGCTCGCGCTCGGCCCGCGCGAGGCCGGCCTCGTACTCGTCGTCGGAGATCAGGTCGAAGGTCGAGATGTGCTTGCCCCGGATCCGCTCGAGTGCGTCCTCGCGCGCCAGTGAACCGGTTTGCGAGAGGCGTGTGAGACGCACCTCGGTGAACCCGGCGAGCTCGGCCGTGAGGTCGTCGGCGGTCGGGAAGCGCTCGCGGTCGATCCGCTCCATCGACGGGAAGAGCTCGTTCAGCCACAACCACTCGAAGTAGGAGGGGTCGAAAGTGGCGACGGCGAAACGGCCGCCCGGCTCGAGCACGCGCGCGGCCTCGGCGAAGGCGCGCGGCCGGTCGACCAGGTGCGCGACGAGCCACATGGTCGCCCGCTCGAACCAGCCGTCCTTGAAGGGCAGCTGCTCGGCCGAGCCGAGCTTCAGGCCCGCGCTGCCGGCGCGTGTGCGGGCGACCTCCAGCATCTCCCGCGAGGGGTCGACGCCCCAGGCCTTCGCGACCTCGGCCAGCTGGGCGAGGAAGCGGCCGGTACCGCAGCCGATGTCGAGCACGCGCCGGCCTGTCAGGTCGGCCTGGCGGATCAGCGTCTCCGCGACCTCGCGCGAGTTTGCGTCATACGGGCGCAGCCGGTCGTAGACGGCAGCGCGGCTCGAGAAATCAGGCGTCGGCGATTGGATCGTCGGGCTCGGTCATCGATTCGATCGCGTCCCGGGCGGCCTCCAGCTGGTCCTCCCGGACGAACACCTTCTGCGGCGTGTCGTCGACCTCGCGCGGGTGGTGGTCGACCGCGCTTTCGAGCTCGGGCTCGATCCCGGCGCTGCGCAGGATCGCCTCGATCTCCTCGGCCTCGGCCACCGTCTCGGCGAGCGCGACCTGCACGAGTGAGCTCACGAGACCGCCTCCGGCGCAGGCTCGGGCTGCTCCGCCTCGCGCTGCTGCGCCACGCCGCCCTTGACCAGGCGCGGCGAGCCCCGCTCGGGGAACGGCACGTCGATCACGTCGAAGTCCTTGGGCACAACGGTCTCGGGGAAGATGGTACGCGCCTCTCGGGCTGCCTCGGGCCCGAAGTAGCGATTCGAGAGGTGCGTCAGCGCCAGCAGGCCGACCTCCGCCTCACGCGCGAGCTCCGCCGCCTCGAGCGCCGTCGCGTGCCCGGTCTCCTGCGCGCGCTCGCGCTCCTCCTCCAGAAACGTCGCCTCGTGGACAAGCACCTCCGCCCCGCGCGCCGCCTCGCGCACCGTCGACGAGGGCGCGGTGTCGCCGCTGAGCACGACCCTGCGCCCCGGGCGCGGCGGGCCCAGCACCTCGTCCGAGGTGACGACGCGGTCGTCCTCGAGCGTGATCGACTCGCCGGCCTGCAGCAGCCCTCGCGCCGGCCCGTTGGGCACGCCGAGCGCATCGGCCACGTCGACGTCGAAGCGCCCTGGCCGCGGGTGCTCGACCAGCGCGAAGCCAAGCGACTGCACCGCGTGCGCGACCGGGAAGGTGACGAGGTTGTAGTCGCCTCGCTCGAGCACGTCGCCGGGCTTCAGCTCCACGAGTTCGAGTGGGTAGGGCAGCTTCCCGAAGATCCGCCGCAGCGCCCCGAACAGCTCCTTCAACCCGCGCGGCCCGTAGATCGTCAGCGGAAGGTCACGACCGCGGAGCGCGAAGGTCTTGAGCATCCCGGGCAGGCCGAGGTAGTGGTCGGCGTGGAAGTGAGAGATGAACACCTCGCGGAGCTCGACGAGACCGACGGTCGAGCGCAACATCTGCCGCTGCGTGCCCTCGCCGCAGTCGAACAGCAGCCGCTCGCCGCCGCGGCGCAGCAGGAGCGCCGAGGGGGCGCGCTGGGCCGTCGGAACGGAGCCCGAGGTGCCGAAGAAGACGAGGTCGAGATCCACGGGTTGGGAGTCTAGTTCCGGGTAGCTCAAGCCTTTCCGGTGCCGATCCGACACCGGATCCAGCGGGCCGTCTGAGTAGAGTCGCGCTCGAATGAGCGATGTCCGCGAGCTGATCCGCCGCGAGCCCTCGCAGGACGAGCACGACGCGATCCGCGAGCTCTGGAAGCGCCACTCCGTCGCCGAGGACAACCGCGACCTGCCGGGCCTGCTCGCCACGCTCACCGACGACTGCGTCTACGAGCTCGTCCAGACCGGCCACCGCTGGGAGGGACACGAGGGCGCGGCCCGCTTCTACGGCGGCCTGCTCGGCTCGTTCCCCGACATCCACTTCGACCTGACCGACATCGTGATCGGCCCGCAGGGCGTCTGCGAGGAGGCCGACGTGACCGGCACGCACGAGGCCGAGTGGCTCGGCGTCCCGCCCACCGGCGAGCGGCTCGCCTGGAAGGTGACGATCTTCTTCCCGTGGGACCGCGAGCGGCGGCTCTTCACGGGCGAGCGCGTCTACACCGCGGGTCTGCCGCTACCCGGCTGAGGGCAGCACCAGCCGCTCACCCGGGACGAGCAGGCTGCCACCCAGGTGGTTGCGGTGGTCGATCCGGTAGATCGCGTCGCGCGGGTCGCCCGCGTAGTGCTTGACCGCGATCGACCAGAGCGTGTCGCCCGCCCTGACCGTGTAGCGCTGCTCCGGCCCCGCTCCGTGCGATGCCCTGGCGAGCGCGGCCCAGGCGATGAGCGCCAGGGCTGCGATGAGGAGTACTTTTCCGAACATGTGTTCGCCATGGTAGAGCGAACATCTGTTCGTGTCAAGTCGCGGTCAGAAACCGGCCGTCGCGGTAGACGAGCTCGCCGTCCGCGTAGACCTCGCCGCCCGAGCGGAGGTCGCAGATCATGTCCCAATGCAGCGCGGAGCGGTTCGTGCCGCCGCACTCGGGATAGGCCGAGCCGAGCGCGAGGTGCATCGTCCCGCCGATCTTCTCGTCGAAGAGGATGTTGCGGGTGAACACGCGGACCGCCTCGTTCAGGCCGAAGGCGAGCTCCCCCACCCGCCGCGCGCCCTCGTCGAGCGCGACCATCTCCTGCAGGAAGTCCTCGCCGCTCGAAGCCGTCGCCTCAACCACCTCGCCCGCCTGGAAGCGCAGGCGCACGTCGTCCACCTGCCGGCCACGGAAGACCGCGGGGAACGTGAACGTGATCTCGCCCTCGGCGCTCTCGTCGAGCGGAGCCGTGAAGACCTCCCCGTCCGGGAAGTTCTCGTGTCCATCGGCCGCGACCCAGGTGCGGTCTCCGCCGACGACAAAGGTCAGGTCGGTGCCCTCGGCGACGAAGCGCAGCTCCTCCTTCGTGCTCAGGAACTCGACCACGCGCTGCAGCTCGTCCGCGAAGGCGCGCCAGCGGGCAACCGGATCGCCGTCGTCGAGCAGCGCGGCATCGAAGATGAAGTTCTCGTACTCCGCGAACGACATCTCGGCGTCCTGAGCCGCCCCGTTCGTGGGATAGGCGGTCAGCACCCAGCGCAGCTCGCCGTTTAGGGCGCGCTCGAGGTAGCGCTCCCGCCAGCCGATCCGCGCGCGCTGCACGCGAGCCTGGCGCTCGGGGTCGACCGAGGTCAGAGCCTTGGTGTTGCTCGGCGAGTCGATCACGATCCAGACGTCGGCCTGCTCGATGTCCTCGCTCTCGGCCGGGTTCAGCCACTCGATCTGCTCGTCGCTGCCCTCGCCCAGCAGCAGCCCCTCCACCTCGGGCGCGCAACGCATCGCCGGGTGCCCGCCGGCCCGCAGCACGGCGCCGTAGAGCTCCTCGAGCAACGGCTCAACGTTCATCGTCCCCTGGATCACGGTCAGGTCACCCGGCCGCACGCCGCCGGAGTAGCCGACGAGCACGTCGGCGAGGCGGCGCAGCCAGTCAGACACGTGCGGGAGCGGCCGTCTCCAGGAAGCGGCCGGCCTGCCACACGAGCTCGCCGTCGGCATAGACCTCGCCGTCCTCGCGCAGGTCGCAGACGAGGTCCCAGTGCAGCGCCGACTCGTTCCGGCCGCCCAGGTCGGTGAAGGACGAACCGAGTGCGACGTGCATCGTGCCGCCGATCTTCTCGTCGAAGAGCGTGTTTTGCGTGAAGCGGTCGATCTCGTAGTTGAGCCCGAAGGCCACCTCGCCGAGCCGCCGCGCGCCCTCGTCCATCCCGAGCATCGCATCGAGGTGCTCGCCTCCGCGCGCGGCTTCCGCCTCGACGACGGCGCCGTCCTCGAAGCGCAGTCGGATGCCGGCCACCTCGCGCCCGTGGAAGAGCGCCGGGTAGCTGAAGCTGATCTCGCCCTCGGTGACCGTCTCGAGCGGGCTCGTGTAGACCTCGCCGTCGGGCATGTTGTAGCGGCCGTCCGCGGGCTGCCACCGCCGGCCTTCGACGCCGACCTTGAGGTCGGTGCCGGGCCCAACGATGCGGAGCTCGCGAACCTCGGCCAGCGCGTCGGCGCGGGCACGCAGCTCCGCGCGGACGCCTTCCCAGTGCGCAACCGGGTCGCCCGGCTCTTCGACGTGGCAGGCGCGGAAGACGAAGCGCTCGTACTCGTCGAGCGACATCTGCGCGTCCTGCGCGTGCGCCTCGGTCGGGAAGAGAACGCCGAGCCAGCCGAGCTCGCCGGCGGACATCCGTTGCCAGCGCCGCTTGGCGAGCTGTTGCGAGGCGGCGATCAGGCGCTGGTGGCGCTCCGGGTCGGCGTGGGTGAGCGCGCGCGTGTTCGACTCCGACCAGATCGTCACGAGCGCGTCGACGAGCTCCAGCTCGGCCTTCGCGATCGGCGAGACGTACTCGAGCTGCTCGTCGTTGGCCTCGGCGAGCAGCAGCTCCGGCAGGCGCTCGAGCTGGAGGTCGAGGTACGGGTGCGCCCCTGCCGCGAGGGCGGCGCGGTAGATCTCGATCGCGAGCGGCGCTGCCACCGGCGGCGCGTCGACGCGCAACACCTTGCCCGGCTGGAGGCGGAGCGAGTAGTTGACGACGAGCTCACCCAGGCGGGCGACGCGTGGATCGCTCACTTCTTCTTGGTCCCGACGCGGAAGGGCCGGCTGACGAGGACGCTCGCGCGCTTGGAGTTCATGGTCGCGCTCATCCGGATCGCATAGACGTAGAGGCCGGGCTTCAGCCGGCGCTTCGGAAAGGACACGAGCCGCATGTTCGCCTTGATCACGCCGCGCGCCGAGAGCACGGGTTTCGGCTTGCCCGCGGCGAGCCGCTTGCCGAGCACGGCCTGCTTGGGGCCGGCCTTGAACAGCCCGGCTCGGAAGTCTGCCTCCTCGCCCGCGCCGGCGGTGAAGCTCCAGCGGGTGCGCTTCAGCGGCTGCGGCTTGAGGCTCCCCCAGGCCACGGCCGGGAGCACGACGCTGGTCACGTGGCGCCACTTGACGGGCGTCGTTTGGCAGTTGCCGTGGCTCTGGGCGAGCAGCTGCTTGACGGCGTCGTAGGAAGGCCGGTGCGAGCCGTCGGCGCGCTCGAGCCCGCTCTGCCAGCGGTCGAGATCGGTCTCGTCCACGAGGTGGAAGAAGCTGAGCATGCGCACGCCGGGGTCGCACTCGGCGAGCGTGACCGTGTCGCGGTAGTAGGCCGCCTGGTCCTCCTCGCTGATCAGCTTCAGGCCTGGCGTCTCGACGCCGAAGTAGAGCGACGCAAGCGCGGGCAGCGGCGCGACCTGCCAACCCACCTCGTCGAGGTCGACCTTGAGCGGCTTGAACAATGACTTGCCGGACTCGGGGAAGGTCGGCTGCGCCGTGCCGTTGAACGCGTCCCAGACCGCCTGCTTGATTCGGTCGAGGTTCGCGAGGCCCGCCGTCGGCCAGGCGTAACGAACGCTCGGCGGCCCCTGCTGGGGCTGCGGATACGGGTGGAAGGCGAGCTCGTCCATCAGGGGCTTCGCGCGGTGGCTCGCCCGGTAGGCGACGCCGAGGTCGTGCAGGAAGCGGACCGGCGAGCGCGAGCGGGTGCTCGTCCCGAGCGCCTGGTCGTTGCCGCGCGGCGAGAGGCCGATGCCGATCACGTTGATGGTCGGGTCGACCGCCTTTAGCGCGTCGTACGAAGCTGCGAGCACCGGCAGGTACTGCGCGGCGGCGAGCGGTTTGCCTGTCGGCGAGTACTGCGGCGCCCAGAAGCGGGGCTGGTTCGGCTCATTGCCGATCACGTAGTCCTTCACCATTGGAAAGGTCGTCGCGAGAAGGGTCACGAAGGCGGCGAACTTCGTCTTCGCGTCGGGCGTTGCAGTCAGGTCTGTCGCCTTCAGCGGCGAGACCGCGAAGATGATCCGCGTCCCCGCGGCCTGGGCCTGCGGAATCCAGGAGGCGATCTCGTCCTGCCCGCCGATCGCGGTCGGGTTGGCGGCGTCCCAGTTGATCGAGACGCGGTTCACCTTCAGGCCGACGTCGTTGAGCGTGGCGAAGAAGGAGGCGCCGCCGTCGCCGGTCTTGCCAGCGTCCTCGGTCACGCCCACGTCCAGCCCGGCTCGCGCGGTTCCTGCGGCTGCGCACGCCAGCACTGCGCACGCGCACAGCAGTAGTCCCCTGGTCCTCGTCACTCGGTGGTCCTCCTCGATCGGCGGCTTTCTAGGTTGCCATCTTCTTCGGCATGAGCCTAGAGGCTCCTTAGTCCTTCAAGACTGCCTCTAGCAGCGGGCCGGCGCCGAACCTAACTGGGTCATCTGCCGGGAGCCCGGTTCCGTCCGCAGCCTGCTCGATCGCGGCCCGCGCGGCGGGCTCGTCCAGCTCGGCCGTGTTCAGTGCGAGGCAAGCGACCCGCGCCGGCCGCAGCGGCAGCGCGATCCGCTCGTGCAGCTCGACGAGCTCGGGCAGGCTCGGCAGCGGGTAGCCCGGATAGCCCTCGACCTCGGTCGCGCCGGCCTTGTGGCAGAGCACGAAGACGTGCGGTGCCGATCCGTGGATCAGCCCCAGCGTGACGCCCGAGTACGCGGGGTGCGCCAGCGAGCCCTGGCCCTCGACGAACAGCAGCTCGCCGCCGCGCCGGTGGCCCTCCACCACCAGCCGCTCGGCCGCGCCTGCGAGGAAGTCCGAGATTACCGCGTCCACCGCGATCCCCCAGCCTGCGATCGCGATCCCCGTCTGGCCGGTCGGGACGAAGACGCTCGGCAGGCCGCGGCGGCGCGCCTCGAGGTCGAGCTCGAGCGCGACCGTCTTCTTCCCGATCGCACAGTCGGAGCCGACAGTCAGCGCGATCCGCGCCGGGATCTGCAGGTTCTCGCCGGTCGGGACGTTCAGGTCGGGCGGCGGCTTGCGCAGGTCGCGCAGCTCGACGCCGTGTTCGCGCGCGAGCGCGACCAGCTCCTCGTCCTCGCCGACGAACTCGTGCAGCCCGCTCTCGAGGTCGAGCCCGGCCGCGATCGACTGCTTCAGCAGCTCGCGCCAGGCGGGCGGGAAGCGGCCGCCCTGGGTGGCGACGCCGACGACGGCGGTCGTCGGACCGTGCTGCAGGCCCTCCTCGACGGTGGCGACGACCGGCACGCCCTCGTAGCTTTCGCCCGCGCGCGTTGAGTCGAGGATCGCGACGGTCGGGTCGGGCGCGTAGCGGAGGATTCCGCGCGCCGTCTTGCCGTAGTGCGGGTCGCCAGAGCGGCCCTCAGCGAGGATCAGGTACCGCTTCTCGGACACCGAGCCCGGGCTCGTTCGAGGGGAGCTGGACGCCGTCGACGAGCTCGACGCCCGGCCACGGGTCCTCGACCAGCAGCAGGTTCCCGTCGAGGTCGACGTGGTCGAACAGGCTCGCGCAGGCGGCGCCCGCGGCGACGGCGAGGCCCGACTCGTTCATGCAGCCGAGCATCAGGCCGAGCCCGAGCGCCCGGCCGGCGTGGGCCATCCGCACCGCCTCGCGGATCCCACCCGACTTGGCGAGCTTGACCGTCAGCCCGTGCGCGCGCTCGGCGCAGAAAGCGACGTCGTCGAGCGTGTGGCAGTCCTCGTCGACGTAGATCGGGAGCGGCGAGCGGCGCTTCAGCTCAGGGCCGTCCGGGTCGCCGGCGGGGAGCGGCTGCTCGCAGTACTGGACGCCGAGCTCCGCGAGCTGGGGCAGCGCCTCGAGCGACTGCTCGAGCGACCACGCCTCGTTCACGTCGACCTGCAGCGGGACGTCGGTGACACCGCGCACGGCGCGGACGCGGTCGACGTCGAGCCCGTCGCCCGCGCCGAGCTTCAGCTTCAGACGCTTGAACCGGCCCTGCACCCTCTCCGCGCGGCGGGCCATGTCGTCGGGGTCGCCGAGCCAGATCGTCCACGAGGTCGGCGGGCCTTCCCGACGCAGCCCGAGTAGCCGCCAGGCCGGCAGGCCGACGAGCTTGCCGCACAGGTCGTGCAGCGCCGCGTCGATCGCCGCCTTGGCCGCCTGCTCGCCGGGGCGCTCACGCAGCCGCGCCTCGATCTCCTCGAACGCGAACGGATCGTCACCGACCAGCTCGCCGGCGTCCTCGAGGAATGCGAGCGCCGAAGCCGGCGACTCGTCGTAGCGCTCGATCGGCGCCGCCTCGCCGAAGCCGCTCACGCCCCCGTGGCGCAGCTCGACGTCCACGACTTCGGCCGCGTCGGAGGCCCCGCGCGAGATCACGAACGTCTCCGCCATCCGCACGGTCGCGATTCGGGCCTCGAGCTCCACCGCCGATACCTTAGAACCACGGATGCGGACGCTGGCGACGTACCTGCGCGGGCTCGACCCGCACCTGCCTGGGGCGGTCTGGCTCGTCCAGGCGGGCGGCGTCGTGAACTCGCTCGGCAACGGGGTCGTCTTCCCGTTCGCGATCATCTACCTGCACAACGTGCGCGGGATCTCGTTCGCGCAGGCCGGCATTGCGCTTGCGATCGGCGGAGCCGCGGCGCTCGTGGCCGGGCTCGGCGCAGGCTCGCTGGTCGACCGGTTCGGCGGCCGCAACACGCTCGTCTTCGGCCTGTTCGTGCAGCTGGTCGCGTTCACGCTCTTCCCGTTGATCCGGGAGGCCTGGCACGCCTACGCGCTCTTCGCGCTGGACGGGGTTGGGACGGCCTGTTTCTGGCCTGGCCAGTCGACGCTGCTCTCACGGCTGACGCCGCCCGACAAGCGGCACTCCGCCTACGCGCTCCAGCGCGTGAGCATGAACCTAGGCGTGGGCCTCGGCGGCGTGATCGGCGGCCTGATCGCGACCACGGCCGATCCGGGCAGCTTCACGAGGATGTTCCTGCTCGACGCCGCCACGTTCCTCGTCTTCGGGGCCGTGCTGCTGCTCTTCGTGCGCGAGCCGCCGGCGACCGAGGCTGAGGAGCAACAGGACCCGGGCAGCTACCGGGCCGTCCTGCGCGACCGCAACTTCCTCGCGCTGACCGGCCTGAACGTGCTCTTCGTCGCGGTCGGCTACGAGGTCTTCGCGCTGCTGCCGCCGTTCGCCAAGAACTACGCCGGGGTGGACGAGCGCTGGATCGGCTTCATCTGGCTGGCGAACACGCTGTTGATCGTCCTGATCCAGCTGCCGGTCTCGAAGGCGCTCGAGGGCCGCAGGCGCATGGTCGCGCTCGCGCTGATGAATGTGCTCTGGGCGGGCGCCGCACTGATCGTGCTGGCCGGGGGCGGCTTCTTCAACGGCACCTCGGCCGCGCTCGTCTTCATCACCGCAACGATGGTCTTCGCGATCGGCGAGACACTGCAGGGACCGACCCAGGCGCCGCTCGTCGCCGACCTAGCGCCTGAACGCCTGCGCGGGCGCTACTTCGCGCTCGGCGCGATGTCCTGGAGCGCCGGCTCGATCCTCGGCCCCGCCGTCGGCGGCCCGCTGCTCGGCTGGCACCCGCTCGCGGTCTGGCCGATCTCGGCCGGGGTCTGTGTGTTCGCAGCGGTCGGCTGCCTGCGGCTGGAGCAACGACTGCCCGAGCGTGTCCGCCGCACTCCGAGGCCGGAGCCCGTCGCTCAGACGGCGCTCGCCCCGCCGCTAGACTTGGCCACCGAGCGCCTGTAGCTCAGGGGATAGAGCGCGCGCCTCCGGAGCGCGAGGTCGCAGGTTCGATTCCTGCCAGGCGCATTCGAGGCTTTTCCATAAGCGGGATTCCGCTTGAACAAGCGGTCAAGCGTGTCGGCCGGGCTCGCTAAAGCGCGTCGCGTGCAGACCCCGGTGCAGACCTCGGATTCGTGCCGGCGCGGCCTGAGCCGAAGCCCATCCGCCTCTACCGGCCGTTCGAGCACGTAGCCGGCCTAGGCGAGTCGGTCGATTTCCAGCGCGGCATCGAGAAATGACCGCGTCCGCCAGGGGCCGTGGGTATGAGCCAGTCACAGCCCCTCAACGCCCAGACGGGCGCGGCCACCTAAGTAGACGCGATCACCTTCTGTTTCTTGCGCGGTGGCGACCCTGGACGCGTTCGATTCGGACTGACGTTGACCCCTCTCCCGGCCAAGGGAACGAAGACACGCCGCGGTCTAGACTCGCCGCATGCGAGGCGAGAGCGTCGCGCTGATTCCAAGCTGCGTGGAGTGCGAGGCCGCGTGGCTGCAGGCCGACGAAGGGCGCTGGCGCGCGTACCTTGGCTGCGACGAGCACCTCGACGAACTACCGGAGGTCGTCTTCTACTGCCCGACGTGCGCGGAGCGCGAGTTCGATAGGGGCTCATAGAACGAGCCGGCTAACGCCCGTAGAACGCGGACGGCCTCGCCAGGATGCTCGTCGGTAAGTGCCCCCGAGCGCCGCCTCGCGCGCCTATACCGCCGGGCGTTTGCGCTTGGACACGCGGCGTCAGTGAGCCTCGAGGACGAGGACCCAGTCGGCGTTGCCCTGGCCGTCGGCGTTGTTGCCGGGGGTCGTGAAGTCCTCGGTGCCTTGGTTGGCGAACGGCGAGCCGGCGATGGCGTTGTAGGTGCCGCTCGCTGGGTCGAACCACCGCGCGGTGACCGGGCCCGCCATCGTGCCGAGGTCGACGCTCACCGTGCGCGCGGTCGGGATGTAGACGAGGCCGAGAGTGCCGTCGGGGATCTTCGCGGCGGTTGCGTAGTCCCAGTCGCCGTAGGTGCCGCTGCCGCCGGTCAGGAGGGTGTGGTTCGAGTCGGGAACGAGCTGATACCAGGGCAGCGACTGGAAGAGATCCGTCATGTGCTTGAACTCGAGTGCGCCGCTGGTGTCGAGATGATCCTTCCAGCCACCGACGCAGTTGCCCGCCTGGTCGCGCTGATCGCAGAGGAACTGCCAGGTGTAGTGGTTGCCGTATAGCTGCCCCGTCGCGCCGCTCAGCATCGACCAGTACTCCTGGCGTCGCAGCGCGAATGGGTCGCCGTACGCGTAGTGAGACTGGTTTTGCTCGAATTCGTACGTGCCCTCGACCATGAACGTGGGCAGGAAGTTCGACCGGTTGTAGTCGGTCAGCACCTGCTCATAGGTCGGCCCGTAGGTGTACGAGGCGTTGAGGCTGATCAGCGGTGCCCAGGCCGGGTCGTCAAGCGAGCCGCTCGTGTCGTAGTTGAGCTGGACCGTATGGATATGCCCCGGATCAGTGTCCTTGATCCCCTGCGCTACCGCCGTCACGTACGGGTCGTTGATCGGACCCCAGCCCTGATAGTCGTTGCCGCTCATCCAGATGATGTTCGGGAAGTCCTTGTAACGCTCGCCGAGATACCGGCCGTAGGCGCGATCCTTGTCGACGCCGTTGGCGATCAGCGTGTCGAGCCAGCCGCCGGTCTCGGCCGGGTCGAGGATCACGACGAGCCCGTACTTGGCGGCCAGACGGATGATCTCGTCGACGCGCGCGAAGTACTGCTCGTTGGGCGTCGACAGGTCGCCGGGCGTCGTGAAGGGAGCAATCCCGTCCCAGGTGCTGCCGTCGGCCCTGCAGCCGGTGTAGGTCGTGCACAGGAGGTTGATCCAGACGCTGTTGAAGCCGAGCGCCTGCCGATCCGCGAAGAACGACTCGGCGTCGGCCAGGCTCAGATCCCCGATCAGCGCCTGCGGTGAATCGCCGGCGATCAGGAACGGCGTCCCGTTCTGATCGACCAGATAGCGCCCCGTCGGCCCGACCCGCAGCGGCCCAACGCCGGCCGGAGGTGACGCGGCGGTCGTCGCGCTGGCGGGGTCGGAGTAGGCGCTGAGATTGCCGGCGGCGTCGCTCGCGCGCACCCGGTAGGTGTACTCGGTGCTCGCCGTCAGGCCGCTGTCGCTGTACGTGGTGTCGGTGGTATCCGCGAGGTGGGTGAAGTCGGTGCAGCCCTGGCCGCTGCAGCGCTCGACCTGGTAGCCGCTCACGCCGCGGTCGTCCGTTGCCGCGTCCCAGCTGAGGCCGATCGTGTCGCTGCCCGAGGCGCTCGCCTCCAGCGAGGCCGGCTTGGTCGGCGGTTGCGTGTCGGGCGCCGCTGCCGTTGTCGCGCTGGCGGGGTCGGAGTAGGCGCTGAGATTGCCGGCGGCGTCGCTCGCGCGCACCCGGTAGGTGTACTCGGTGCTCGCCGTCAGGCCGCTGTCGCTGTACGTGGTGTCGGTGGTATCCGCGAGGTGGGTGAAGTCGGTGCAGCCCTGGCCGCTGCAGCGCTCGACCTGGTAGCCGCTCACGCCGCGGTCGTCCGTTGCCGCGTCCCAGCTGAGGCCGATCGTGTCGCTGCCCGAGGCGCTCGCCTCCAGCGAGGCCGGCTTGGTCGGCGGTTGCGTGTCGGGCGCCGCTGCCGTTGTCGCGCTGGCGGGGTCGGAGTAGGCGCTGAGATTGCCGGCGGCGTCGCTCGCGCGCACCCGGTAGGTGTACTCGGTGCTCGCCGTCAGGCCGCTGTCGCTGTACGTGGTGTCGGTGGTATCCGCGAGGTGGGTGAAGTCGGTGCAGCCCTGGCCGCTGCAGCGCTCGACCTGGTAGCCGCTCACGCCGCGGTCGTCCGTTGCCGCGTCCCAGCTGAGGCCGATCGTGTCGCTGCCCGAGGCGCTCGCCTCCAGCGAGGCCGGCTTGGTCGGCGGTTGCGTGTCGGGCGCCGCTGCCGTCGTCGCGCTGGCGGGGTCGGCGTAGGGGCCGAGGTTGCCGGCAGCATCGAAGGCCCGCACCCGATAGGTGTAGCTCGTCGCCGGCGCGACGCTCGTGTCCTTGTAGCCCGTCACCGCGCCAAGCGTCGCGAGCTCCGTGAAATCGCTGCAACCGGTGCCCTGGCACCGAGACACGTCATAACCCGTCACACCCACGTTGTCGGACGCCGCCGTCCAGCTCAGATCCACCTCATCCGGGCCGACCGCCGACGCCGCCAACCCGGCTGGCGCCGAAGGCGGCTCGGGGTCTCCCGCGCTACCCGCGCCGATAGGCGTCACCATGTCGTTCTGAATCGCGTCCGGCCCGAGGGCGACGTCGTATGCCCGAACCTCGTCGATCGTTCCCTCGAAGTACTGACCGAAGATGTGGTCGCCGCCGATCTGGAGGGGATCGTGGGACCCCACGAGCATCCCCGACTGCGGCTTACTCGCGACTTCCTTGCCATCGACATAGAGCCGGAGCATCGAGCCGTCGTAGGTGACAGCAAGGTACGACCAGGCGCCCGTCGGCAGCCTTTCGTCACCAAAGACTTGGCCCTCTCCGCCAGCACCGTTGAAGCTGCCGCCTCCCATTGGAAGACCGTCCGCTTGAGAGCTCGCTTCGAGGTAATAGGCATCTCTTCCCCTGTAAACGACGTCACGCCAGTCGCCGCCGATCGTCGACGGCTTCACCCACGCCTCCAGTGTCATGGCGCGCCTGAGATGCAGCGAGGGTGAATCATCGACCGTCACGACAGCGTCGGAGCCGTTGAAGCTCAGCGCCCCGCCGTACGCGCCTGAATCCACCCAGGTCGCGTTGGCGATCGTGCCCCCGTTGCCGTAGCCGGACGCATCCGCCACCTGCGAGCCCGAGCCTTCCTCGAAGCCGTACGCGGCGACGAGACCGCGCGGCGCCGAAGCCGCGGTCGAAGCCGGTATGAGTCCCGCCACGACGATTGCTGTTCCGACGAGAGCTGCCATCCACACGGGCCGCAACAATGCTGCGCGTGCGGAAACACAAGCAGGTGCACCAGCGCGCGACCGCGTCTTCACCGCAGTTCCCTCCCTCGTGGCCGTCGGGATTTCGCTCGGCCCAGCCGCTTATCTCGAAGCCGAGAGGGCGCGAGCATAGCGCCGCCCCTCGAAGCCGCCAACCATCCATTCGACCAGGGACATCGTCTTAACGAAGCAGGTTCGAGGAGACTTGTAGAGCTTTCCCAGCATTGCCGATCCCAACTGGCTGATCTGTGGGCGATCTTCGTTGCGGAGTTCGCCTTCATCCTTACGGTGGCCCCGAGGAAGGCAGCGGCACCGAGGGCACATTGGCTCGATGCGACGATCATCGTGGTGACGGCGCCGCTTTTCGGCCGATTCCTTGCCTCACTGCGGCTCGTGCGGCTCGCCCGTCTCCTACGCCTCCTGAGACTCACGGCGATCCTCACCCGTGCCGTCCAGCGGGAGCGATCGGTCACGAGCGAAGCAACCTTCCGGTTGGTCGCATTGCTCACACTCATCGTCGTGGTCGTCAGCGGAGCAGTCGAGGCGCTCGTCGAAAGTCACGAGTTTCCGTCCACCTGGGACGGCATTTGGGGGGCGGTGGTGACAGTGACCACGGTCGGCTACGGCGATAAGGTTCCGAGGACGGTGCAGGGGCAGACCATCGCGATGGTGGTGATGCTCTTTGGCATCGGCTTCTTGTCAGTGCTGACCGCCACGATCGCCCCCCGCTTCATCAAGACCGATCGGGGCGACGAGACCGCCGAGATCCTTGCGGCGCTGGGGAGGTTGGAGGCAGAGGTGGCTGATCTGAAGCAGCATGTTGCTTCTAATACCTAGACGACCCACGAGCGCCAAGCCGTAAGCGCGCGAGGCGGTGCCGAATCCGTCCAGGCTCGTCGATAGCCTTTTAGAAGGCAGCGAACGTTGCAGCCACGCAAGCGACGGCAAGCGCCTACCTGGGGTGACGTTTTGGGTCGAGTACCGCGGCGCCGTCGCGCAACGAAGCGGAACCGAGGCAAGTCCTTTCCTTTAGGGAGGTTCGAATGAGCTGCGCGCCCCACGAGACCGAACTCACAGTTCGAGAGCTGCGGTGGATCATCGCCAACGCCAGCGGCGATGCCACCATCGCCGAGGCGCGCTCGGCGTTCGCCGACGCCGAACGCCGAGAAGCCGACACCATTGCCCACAACGAGCGCCAGCGGGCCAACTTCGAGTACCTCGAAAGCCGCCGAGAGTGCGAACGCGAACACGTCGAGCGGGCCGGCGAAGCCGCCAAGCGGGCCGCAATCGCCTCTGGCCCGATCAGCCGCGACAACGCGTACATGGTCTACAAGGAGGCCGCCGACCTCGAGCGCCTCCGCTTCGAGATCCGCGAGCCCTGCTTGGAGTTCCAGGAATGGATCGAAGCCGGCAAGCCTGTCGTTCACCAGATAGGCGTCGCTGCCGTTCACAGCCGGTAGAGCGTGGCTAGCCACTCAGGCGCCCGCCGGCCAGACCTGAACAAGAGCCGCTGGCAGACGCTGCGAGCGCAGGTGCGCCGACGCGACGGCAATCGCTGCGTCGTCTGCGGGTCGATCTACCGGCTGAGCGTTCATCACGTTGTCCCGGCGGTGGAAGGCGGCAAGGATGTACTCGACAACCTGGTCACGTTGTGCCCGACCCATCACAGCCGAGCCGACGCAGCTCGAAGGCGACTGCGGCCCGGCAGCGGCGAGATGCCGCCGCATGTGCACGACGCCGCGACCGATCCGCGCTACCAGGACGATCCCGAGCGCGGCCGCTACTTCGGCCCGCCGGGCTCGGGCGGAATCCCGATCCCCTGGTCGAGGCCGTGGTTCGACTGGCGCAACGAGTAAACGTGCGATCGACGCCGTCTTCCGGTCGGCGACTGAACCTATACGGGCTGGGGTTGAACGCGCAGGCGGCGGTTGAAAGCGTCAGTGACAGGACGGGAGGAGACGCGCATGCGGCGAGCGTCGCTCGGAACCTACGCCTTCGGATTTGTAGTCGTGCTCCTCCTCATCTGGGCCTTTTCCTATGCACTGACGGAGAAGAACCCGGACGGCATCCCCACAACGCCGACAAGCACCACGCCGTCCCAGCCGTCACTGTTCGGATCCACCGTTGCGCCCCAGCCGTCGCAACCGACGAGCCCCGGCGCATCGCAGAAAACAACAACCGCGCCCTGAGCGGAACGATGCGGCCAAACCATTTCTTTTGGTGGCGGCCGGCTACAACGCATCCTTGGTGCGTTTCTCTCTCTATTCCCCCCGAAAGAATCCCTTCCCCGCGTCTCGCCAGACAACGCCCGAGCTCGGCTGACTTCCCCTGGCTTCGGCGCAGCTTGTCGAGGCGGGTGAGCCGCACCGACCTCCGAGACCCTCGTTACGCTTCTCCCCGATCGCGCGTGTAGCGCTCGATGTCATAAGCCTTCGGCGGCCGCCTCCGCTCGAAGCCCACCTGACGAAGGTGCCGAAGCAAGGCGTGCACCGCCGGCGTCCAATCGCCCGCGCCGCGACGAACGGTATCGCCACGCCGCTCTACCCAGCTCAACCCTCCCCGACGGGCACTCACAGCGACAGCATCGCAGTCGACCAGTCCGGCGCCGGGTCAGGGGTCATTCCGGAACACTGGCCC
>CAVQWS010000019.1:0-209549 GCA_963717725.1 uncultured Actinomycetes bacterium | reverse complement strand
CGCCGGTGTAGATCCCGATCTTCGGGAGCCGCAGCGCGTAGCGGCTCACCGGGTATGAGCCGAGCCCGTAGACCGGGGTGCCCCACTGCGCGGAGTCCGCGTTCAGCGTCGCGAGCGGGATCGACGCCCCGTCGACGAGCGCGGCACCGGTCGTGAAGTGCGTGCCGACCGCGTCGAACGCCGCGGCCCCGCGCGAGACGGTCGCTCCCTGGCCGAGGAGCTGGTTCGCCATCGAGAGACCCGACATCGAGTCCGTGTTGAAGGCGTACACCGGGGACCCCGCGGGGGCCGGCGTCGTCGCGGCCGGGTCAGCCACGAGGCTCATCGACGTCCCGGCGGGCAACTGCTGCGTGAGGAAGCCGTTTCCGCTGAAGCCCCGCAGCATCGAGTACGACCACGTCACCTGGTCGTAGAAGTACGGGAACGGCAGGTACGGGTTCTCCCCGAGCACCGCCTGGATCCAGTGCTTGTTGCCCTGGTTCAGCGGCACGTAGAGCGTTCCCGCCGGGAGTGTCATCGCGTCTGTGAGCGCCGGAGACGGTGACGCGACCGGCGGTGCCGGGCAAACCGGCGGCATCTCCGTCGACGTGCACGCCGGCGGCGCGGGCAGGCCCGGCGCGTTCTGGTTGAAGTTGCCGAACCGGTGCACGCCCGGCAACGTCACGGCCGAGTTCAGCTTGTAGACCTGGACGCCAACGGACTGGAGGTCCTTCAGCGTCGTGGCCACATCGCCCGAGTGCGCGTTCGGCAGGAAGAAGTAGCCGCAGACGGGTGTGTTCGGGTCCTGATCCATCGTCGACCCGACGTTGTCGAGGACGTCGATCGCCACCGGGCTGACCTGCGAGTTGCCCTGCTGCTTGCAGTCCTGGCCCTGCTGGACGGCCTCCGGCCACTGCGCGATCCACTTCTGCAGCAGGTCCGCTTTGCGCGCCGCGACCTCGTTCACCGTGGTGTCCATGGCGAGGTAGTGGTCGTAGACCTGCTTGCCGTAGCTCTCGTTCGTACCCTTTTCGTACGTCATGCCGGCGCTGCCCATGATCAGAGCCGGCACCGTGTCGCCGTACTCGGGGACGAACAGGTCGTAGGTGTTGTAGTTGCGGTACTGGCCGCTCTGGTCGTTGAACGACTGCTGGATCCCAGGCCCGATCACATCGTTGATCAGGTCGAGCGCGAAGTGCGAGATCTCGTTCAGCGCCGCGTCCTCGTTGGGCGGGAAAAAGTAGCCCGAGGACTGCTGGTGCGCGTCAATGAAGAAGAGTCCCGGGTAGGTCGCGGTGGAAGTCAGCAGCGCCCGGTTCTCCGGCATCGCCACCACGCCGCGATCCCGGTTCGGGTCCAGGGCCCACGCCAGCGTGCGGACGTTGTGGTCGCGGTCGTCCGGCGCCGTGACCGGCTGGATGAACACGTCAAGGTTGTCGAGTCGCTGCGAGTTGGCACAGTCCGTCCGCGCGACCAGCTCGTAGAGCTCCTTCGTGGAGCCCTCGCCGCCCGCCGGCTCGTTGCCGTGCGGGGTGCCGGTGATCCAGCCAAAGGCGGGCCGCGTGTCGACCGCGGCGAGCGCGGCGGACTGCGACGTCGTGCCGTCGATCACGCCGCGCCAGAACGCGGCGTCGTTGCGACCCGCGTCGAGGTTGGCGATGTTGTCGGGCGTCCCGACGACCATCACGTAGAACGGCACGCCCAGGACGCTCGTGCCCGACTGGTAGAGCTTGACCGCGACCCGCTGCCCGGTGGTGCCCTGGTTCGCGTTCACGGCGTCGGCGACCGCCTGCATGTACGCCGACAGCTGCGCGGTCTTCTTCGCGGAGGGGGTCGCACCCGAGAGGCCGTCACCGGCGTTCGGGCCGCCGAGCACCGTCCCGAAGAACGAGTTGTAGGTCGGGATGTTGGGGTCGAGCTGGACGGCGCCCGTGGTGCAGTTGGGCGGGTCGGCGGGTGCGATCGGCGCCTCCGGGATCGGCCACTCGCCGCCGACCGTGTCCGACTGCGTGCTGGCGCGATACGGGCAGAACGTGACCGAGTCCGAGTCCATGATGCCCGCCGGACAGCTCGCGTCCGCCACCGGAGAGCCGTTCACCGGGTTCTCCGGGATCGGCGGGTTGAACGTGCTGCCAGGGGTCGACGTGTTCGGCCACACCGCCGGGCCCGGTGTCGGCAGCGGGATCGGCGCCGCGCTGGAGCCGACGCGGAGCCCCCAGTAGTCGTTCTGTGCGGCGACGGGCGTCGCCGTGTTGTTGGCTAGCCCGTTGAGCGTCGTGTTGAGGACGCCGAACGCGTTGTCGGTCACGTTGCTCTGCGTCACCGACGAGGCCGCCGCGCCGACGAGGCGGACGCCCGCACCGAGGCGCAGGTTCTGGTTGTTCTCGGCGTGGTTGCCGAGCGCGAACGGGTTGTTGTTCGGGGTGGGCGCGAGAACGCTGCCGATCGGCGCGTTCGCGCCGTGCACGAAGTTCGAGGAGATCGTGGTGCCCGTGATCTGAATCGAGGCACCGGCGGTCACCCGCACGCCGTCCTGGCCGAAGTCCGGCCCGACGTACAGCGGCAGCGGCGGGCGGACGCCGGTCGCGCCGCTGCCCGACGGCTGGCAGTCGCCGACGATCAGCCTGCCGAGATCGGGGTCGGTCTGACCGCCCGCAGTGAAGTCGTTGTAGTGGTGGCAGGAGTTGCGCCCGGCGATCACGTCGGCGATGAGGACGCCGCGGTTCGGGACGTCGGACGCCGTCAGCGGCGAGGTCTGGCTCGGCGAGTAGTCGCCGGTCGCGCCGTCGATCAGGATCCCGACTGAGTTGTAGTGGTCGACGCGCGTATGGTCGATCGTCAGGGTCCGCGGCGGAATCGGCGGCCGGTTGCCTGGGTTCGGCTTGACGCGCGTGACGTCGGCGATCCCGATGCCGAACGGCCCGTTGCGGAAGCCGCCCGGGACCGTGTAGCCGTTCTTGCCCTCGTCGGTGACCAGCCCGGTCACGTGCGAGCGGGAGATCGAGCCCTCTGCGTCGATGTAGACGATGCCCGCGGTCGCGTCGACGCCGTTCGCGTCGACCGTGACGCCCGAGATGTTCACCGTGACCGGGTTGTTCTTGCCGCCGATCACGGCGACGATCACGCCTAGGCCGTCGCGCAGGTCCGGGTTGTCGGCGGCGATCCGCTTTTCGCCGACCGACCTCGGCTCGATCGTGACCTGGTCGGCTCCGGCCCCGCGAAGCGTCAGGTCCTTGTGAATGGTCAACACGGAGGTGCCGGGCGTTCCCGGCCCTTCGGCATACGTGCCCGGGCAGATCGCAATCGTGTCGCCGGGTGCGGCGTCCTCGATTGCGTCGCCGATGCGCTCGTAACCCGGGTTCGGACAACTCGCGCTCTGCTGCCCTACCGTGAGCGTCTTCGGGTGGCTGCCCTTTGCCGCCGCAGTCGTCATCAGCGTGGCCAAAGCCGCCACTAGCACCACCGCCAGCTTGCGTGCCATCTGGCTCTCCCCTCGTCGAGCGACCCCGCGGGTCGCTTCTACTCCTCCAGTCTGAACCAGTCAAGCGGCCGCGGCGCCGGTACCCTGGGCGCGCTTGGAGAGGTGTCCGAGCGGTCTAAGGAGCGCGACTGGAAATCGCGTATGGGCCGAAAGGTCCATCGCGGGTTCAAATCCCGCCCTCTCCGCCTTTGAATGCCGTGGGCCCGGGCGACCGGGCCCATACTTCGTTGGTGCGGATCGGTCGCAACGAGGTTCAGATCACCAATCCGGAGAAGGTCTTCTTTCCCGAGCCCGGCCTGACGAAGGGCGACCTGGTCAACTACTACCTCGAGGTCGCGCCGTGCGCCCTCCACCACATTCGCCGCCGGCTCTTCCACATGAAGCGCTACCCGAACGGCGTCGAGGCCGAGTTCTTCCACCAGAAGCGCGTCCCCGCGCACCCGGACTTCGTCGGCGAGCAGTTCGTGCAGTTCCCGAGCGGCCACTCGACCGTGTTCGCGGTGGTGGACAACGCGGCCGCCCTCGCCTGGGTGGTCAACCTCGGCTGCATCGAGCTGCACACGTGGCACTCGCGCGTGGACGACATCGAGCGGCCGGACTACCTGCTGATCGACCTCGACCCGAGCGAGGGCAACCCATGGGCGTTCGTCCGCGAGATCGCGCTCGTCGTGAAGGAGGTGATGGACGAGCTCGGCCTCGCGTCTTACCCGAAGACCTCGGGCGCGACAGGGCTGCACATCCTCGCGCCGATCAGGCCGGAGCTGCCGTTCCCGGAGGTGCGCCGGTTTGCGAAGGCGCTCGCGGAGGAGGTCGAGCGGCGCGTCGGCGACCAGGACGTGGCGACAACGACCTGGCGCGTGGCCGACCGGCGCGGTGTCTTCGTCGACTTCGGCCAGAACGCGCGCGACCGGACGATCGCGTCGGCCTACTCAGTCCGGCCGACGCCGGATGCTCGGGTCTCGGCTCCGTTGGAATGGAAGGAGGTGGCCCGCTCCGACCCTTCGCGCTTCACGGTCAAGACGATGCGCAAGCGGATCGCAAAGGTGGGCGACCCGACCGCCGGCATGTGGCGGCACAAGGCGAGCCTGCTGCCGCGCTTCGAGCAGCTCGGCCTCGAGCCAGGCAACCCGGAGCTCATCGAGCGCCGCAGCAGCCGCTCGCGACGGTGGGTGACCGACCAAAGCTCCCGCCGCCGAGGCTGATTCGGGCGTGCTCCAGGGACAGTCCCTGGGACCTGGCCGCAGGGCGGAGCAGAAGCTCGGTCCACGCGAATTCCCGGCTCGGAGCCTGGCCCAAGGGGCCACGGCCGAGGGACTGTCCCTGAGGCCCGTCCTATCCGGTCGCGTTTGAGGCGAGCAGTTTCTCGACGGTCGGATCGCCGCGCTTTCGCTTCGGGCGGACCTGGTCCCAGGTGCAGTCCTTCGGATCCTTGTCGGGCCGGAAGCGGATGAACTTCGTGCCATGCCGGAAGCGATTGCCCTCGAGCTTGTCGAAGCGCACCTCGATGACGAGCTCCGCCCGCACGGGATTCCAGTCGAGCTCCTTGCCGCGCGACCAGCGGCTCTGGCCGCCCGGGATCCGCTTGTCGCTCAGCTTTCCCGGCGCCTTCATCTTCGGCAGCTCCGCCTCGAGCTCGCGCCGCACCGGAGCCGGGAACCCCGAGCAGTGGCCGACGAAGTCGAGCGAGCCGTCGTCGGCATAGAGGCCGAGCAGCAGCGTCGAGATCCGCCCGTCCGCCTTGTCGCTCCAGCGAAAGCCGACGATCACGCAGTCGGCGGTGCGATAGGGCTTCACCTTGACGACGGCCTCACGTGAGCCCGGGCGATAAGGCTGGCCGAGCCGCTTGGCGATCACGCCGTCGAGGCCGGCTTGCTCGAGCCGGTCGAGCCACTTCGCGGCCTGCTTCGCATCGCGGGTCGCAGGGGAGAGGCGGAACTTCGACGCCTTCCGCTCGAGCTCGCGCCGCCGCTTCTCCAAAGGCAGCTCGTGGATCGGTTTCCCCTTCCAGAGGAGCAGGTCGAAGGCGACGTAGTCCGCCGGGATCTCGGCGGAGAGCCGCTTGATCCGGCTCTCCGCGGGATGGAGGCGTAGCTGCAGCTGGTCGAACTCGAGCCGCCCCTCGCGCGAGATGATGATCTCGCCGTCGAGCGCCGACTCGGCCGGCAGGAGCGCGCCGACCTCCTCGAGCTCCGGGAAGTAGCGCAGCAGCGGCCGGCCGTTTCGCGACCAGAGCCGGAGACCGCCGCCGAGGTTCTCGAGCACGCCGCGGAAGCCGTCCCACTTGGGCTCGTACTGCCAGTCGCCGGTCGGGAGCTCCTCGACGAGCTCGGCCTCCATCGGCGGGAACGGAAGCTTCTTCGGCGGCACGTCGGAAACATAAGCTCCCACCGTGAGGCGAGTCGTCGTCACGGGCCTGGGAGCGGTCACGCCGGTCGGGAACACCGCGCCGGAGACCTGGCGCGCGGCCGTCGCGGGCGAGAGCGGGATCGACTGGATCCGCGCCTTCGACGCGGACGGGCTGCCTGTGCGGGTCGCCGCCGAGGTGAAGGACTTCGACCCAGCCGGGCTCGCGCACCCGAAGGAGCTGCGTCGGCTCGACCGCAACGTCGTGCTCGCGCTCGGCGCGGCCAAGGAGGCACTCGCCGACTCGGGCCTGAACGGCTTCGACCCACACCGGGTCGGGATCGTCTTCGGCTCGGCGATCGGCGGCCTGATCGGGATCGTCGAGCAGGCCAACACGCTTCGCGACCGCGGCCCCGACCGCATCTCGCCGTACTTCATCCCGAACGTGCTCGTCGACTCGGCGAGCGGCCAGCTGGCGATCTCGCTCGGCATCCGCGGGCCGAACTACGCGCCGGTCTCGGCCTGCGCGACCGGCTCGCACGCGGTCGGCGAGGGTGCCGAGACGATCCGGCGCGGCGACGCTGACGCGATCCTCGCCGGCGGCACCGAGGCCTGCATCCACCCGCTGATCCTGGCCGGCTTCACCGCCATGCGCGGCCTTGCCGCCGAAGACGAGGACCCACCGCGCGCGTCGCGGCCGTTCGACGCGAGCCGCGCCGGCTTCGTGATGGGCGAAGGCGCGTGCGTGCTCGTGCTCGAGGAGCTCGAGTCGGCCCGCGCGCGCGGCGCGACCATCTACGCCGAGGTGCTCGGCTACGGCGCCTCCAACGACGGCTACCACATGGCCGCGCCCGAGCCCGAGGCGGTCGGCGTCGCCGAGATGATGCGAGCGGCGCTCGAGCGGGCTGAAGTGGACCCCGGACGCGTGGGCTACATCAACGCGCACGGCACTTCGACGCCGCTCGGCGACGCGGCCGAGACGAAGGCGATCAAGGATGTCTTCGGCGACCACGCCTACGAGCTCGCGGTCTCCTCCACCAAGTCCGTGATGGGCCACTGCTTCGGGGCCGCCGGCGCGATCGAGGCGATGATGTGCGTGCTCGCGGTCCGGGACGGCGTGCTGCCGCCGACGATCAACTACGAGAACCCGGATCCCGCGTGCGACCTCGACTACGTTCCCAACGAGTCGCGTGAGGCGGAGGTGGACGTGGCTCTCTCGAACGCGATGGGTCTCGGCGGCCACAACGCCTGCGTTCTGGTGGGCCGAATCTGAGGCGCTCTCTTGTTGGCCGCCTGGGGCTGTGTTATATCGAGAGGGGCATCAGGACCGGTTCGAGGCAGAGGGGACGTCGATGACGATGCGGCACGTGCGCGGCCGCGGGCGCAGGCTCGCGGAGGAGATTCTGAGGACGTTTACCAAGCGCTGGGTCGTGGTTGCCGCGATCCTGGTGGCCGCCGCGGTCGCGACGGTCGTCGCGGCGAGCGCGACCACGCATACGTCGTCCGCCACACAGGCGGTCGCGCGCGCGTCGTCGCTGCAGCCCTCGATGGCCGGTGGCGGGAAGAGCACAAAGTCGCTCAAGCACCGCACGGCCGTGCGCGGGCACGTGCCGAAGTCGGTCAAGCGCTCCCACCCGCGCGAGCTGCACCTCAAAGCGGCTCACAGCAAGGTCTTCGACGTCCGCAAGCTGAAGAGCAAGGTCGTCAAGAAAGAACGCCCGGAGCGCACGGCCCCCGGGTTCGCCCCGGCCGGCAGCCGCGCCGCCGAGAGGCTCGAGAACCCCGCCCGCACCGCCCCGCAGTTCCCGAAGGTGATCAAGAAGAGCCAGATGGTCGCCGCGGCGTCCCCGGCTCCGGACGCCAACTTCGCCGGCCTCGACTTCGCCACCTTCGGCCAGGGCCACCCGCCCGACACCAACGGTGACGTCGGCCCGAACTACTACATCGAGACCATCAACGTCTCGATCGGCATCTACGACAAGTCGAACGGCAACCGCGTCGCGGCGTTCACGTTCAACTCGTTCATGAGCCAGGGCAACTTCGGCAACCTCTGCGACACCGACAACTTCGGCGACCCGGTCGTCCTCTACGACAGCTACGAGGACCGCTGGGTGATCACCGATTTCGCCTTCAAGCTCGACGCCTCGGGGAACGTCAACCCGCAGCACGTGTTCGAGTGCTTCGCCGTCTCGAAGACCGGCGACCCGGTCAACGGCGGCTGGAACTTCTATTCGATCGAGACGCCAGGCGGCCTCGGCGACTACCCGAAGTTCGGCGTCTGGCCGGATGGGATCTACATGTCGGCCAACATGTTCGGCTACAGCTCGTCGTCGTCGTACATCGGGCTACCACATGTGGGCCCTGAACAAGCAGCAGATGTACGACGGCGAGCCGAGCCCGCAGGTGGTCGACTTCGCCGGGGACACGTCCGACTTCACTGTCATCCCGGCGAACTCCCGCCTGCAGACCGGCGCGCCGCCTGTGGGCTCGCCGGCGTACTTCGTCTCGACCGAGCAGTTCCTGAACGCGCTCTCGATCTACAAGTTCCACGTCGACTGGGACAAGATCTCCACCTCGACGTTCACAGGGCCGCAGACGCAGCTCGCGCCGAACTGCTGGCCGAACGCGACGCCGGCCAACGCCTCCACGACGGCGAACTCGGCCGACGTGCTGGCGATCCGCGCGATGGCACAGGCGCAGTACTCGAACCTCGGCGGCGCGGAGTCGCTCTGGGTCGACCACACGGTGCAGCGCAACGTCAGCGCCACGAACTCGAACTGCAACGCCACGACCGGCGGCAACGCCAGCGTCCGCTGGTACCAGGCGAACGTGACCGGCGGCACCGTCGCCGCCAACGTCGTCCAGGGCCAGACCTTCGACCCCGAGGCCGCGAACACGTTCTTCCGCTTCATGCCGGCGCTCGCGGTCGACCGCAACGGCGACCTGGCGGTCACCTACACCAAGTCGAACTCGACCACGAACCCGCAGATCAAGTACGCGGGGCGCCTCGCGGGCGACCCGGTCAACACGCTCGCCCAGACCGAGCAGACGCTGATCGACGGCACGGGCTCGCAGAGCGGCAACTGCGGCGCGTCGGCGTGCACCCGCTGGGGCGATTACTCCGGCATGGCGCTCGACCCGAATGGCTGCCAGTTCTGGATGTCCGGCGAGTACTACGCGACCACCGGGCTGAATCACCAGACCCGCATCGGCGCGTTCCACTACCCGGGCTGCACCACGGTCGGCAACGGCACGCTCTCGGGCACGGTCACCGACGGCGCCAACCCCATCTCGGGGGCGACCATCGCGCTCGGTAGCCGGACGACGACTACGAGCGGCAGCGGCCAGTACTCGTTCAGCGTCCCGGCAGGGACGTATCCGTCGCTGACGGCGAGCAAACCAGGCTTCGATCCGGGCTCGGCCGCGCCGAACACGGTTCCGAACGGCGGCACCTTGACCCGCAACTTCACGCTCAGCGGCTCGCCGCAGAGCGGCTGCTTCACCGACAACACGCAGAGCACGTTCCAGCGCGGCGCGCCGTCGAACTGCGACCTCGTCACGAACCCGGGCAGCGTTCAGCTCGCGAACCCGGACAACACGGAGGCGAAGAACACGAGCGTCAGCCCAAGCGGCTTCAGCTTCACCAACACGGGCTGGGCCGGCCAGACGTTCACCCCGACCGTGAGCGGCCAGCTGAAGCGCATCGACCTCGAGCTCTTCTGCCTGTGCACGGTGAACAGCCCGAACGTCACGCTCTCGATCCGGACCACGACGGGCTCGCCAGCCGTCCCCACGGGAGCCGATCTCGCGACGGCCACGCTGCCGGGCTTCAACGACGGCGGCGCGGGTGGCCTCAAGACCTTCACGTTCGCGAGCCCGGTCACACTGACCGCAGGCACGCGCTATGCCCTCGTCTTCCGGCTCGCCGCCGCACCGGCCGGCGGTAACACCGTGGCCTACACCTGCAGCTGCACGACAACGGGGTTCCCGGACTCGAACCCGTACGCGAACGGCCAGCGCGTCACCTCGACCACCAGCGGCTCGACCTGGACGGCGGACACGACCGTTGGCGGCCGTGATCTCAACTTCGTCACCTTCATCAATCCCGGCTTCGCCCCATCCGGCACGTTCACCTCGTCGCTGAAGGACGCGAACCCGGCCGCCGGCCGCACGCCGAACTGGACGACGCTGAGCTTCACGGCCACGACACCGGCCGGCACGGGCGTCAAGTTCCAGATCGCCGCGAGCAACAGCGCGGCCGGCCCGTTCAGCTACGTCGGGCCCGACGGCACCGCGGCGACCTTCTTCACCGCGAGCGGCGTGAGCCTGAGCCAGTTCAACGGCTTCCGCTACCTGAAGTACAAGGCGATCCTCACGACCACGAACGGCGCGGTCACGCCGACGCTCTCGAGCGTGCAGGTCTGCTTCAACGACGTCGCGGGGACGAGCGCGACGAGCCTGGCCGCCGCCCCGGCGACCGGCACGTTCGGCGGCACGACCACGCTCTCCGCGACGCTCACCTCGAGTGGCAGCGGCGTGAGCGGCAAGTCGGTCGCGTTCACGCTCAACGGCAGCAGTGTCGGCAGCGCCAGCACCAACGGCAGCGGCGTCGCGACGCTCGGCGGCGTCAGCCTCGCCGGGCTCAATGCCGGCTCGTACCCGACCGGCGTCGGCGCGTCGTTCGCGGGCGACGGCTCGTTCGACCCGAGCAGCGGCTCGAACTCGCTGACCGTGAACAAGGCCGATCAGGCGATCAACGTCACGACGCACGCACCGTCAACCGCCGTCTACAACACGAGCTTCGGCGTCGCCGCGACCGGCGGTGGCTCCGGCAACGCCGTCACCTTCTCGAGCTCGGGCGCCTGCTCCAACACTGGCGCAACGTTCACGATGACGAGCGGTACGGGCACGTGCTCGGTCAAGTACGACCAGGCCGGCGGTACGAACTACAACCCGGCGCCGCAGGTGACCGAGTCGGTCACTGCGCAGAAGGCAGCGCAGGCGATCAACGTCACCACCCACGCACCGGCATCGGCCGTCTTCAACACCAGCTTTTCGGTGGCCGCGACCGGCGGCGGCTCGGGCAACGCGGTGACGTTCTCCAGCGCCGGCTCCTGCTCGAACACGGGTGCCACGTTCACGATCACCAGCGGCACGGGCACCTGCTCGGTCAGGTACGACCAGGCGGGCGACTCCAACTACAGCGCCGCGCCGCAGGTGACCGAGACGGTCAACGCCCAGAAGGCCGACCAGTCCATCGCGGTCACCCAGCACGCGCCTTCCTCGGCCTCCTACAACGCGAGCTTCAGCGTTGCGGCGACCGCGCCCAGCGGCACCGTTAGCTTCTCCAGCGCTGGCTCCTGCTCGAACACCGGCGCCACCTTCACGATCACGAGCGGCAGCGGCACCTGCTCGGTCAGGTACGACCAGGCCGGCAGCGCCAACTACAACGCTGCGCCGCAAGTGACCGAGTCGGTCACTGCCACGAAGGCGAACCAGACGATCATCGTCACGCTGCACACGCCCGCGACCGCGGTCTACAACACGAGCTTCTCGGTCGCGGCGAGCGGCGGCGGCTCGGGGAACGCGGTCACCTTTTCGAGCACCGGCGCCTGCTCGAACAGCGGCGACACCTTCACGATGACTAGCGGCACCGGCACCTGCACCGTCAAGTACGACCAGGCCGGCGATGGGAACTACAACGCAGCGCCGCAAGTCACCGAGTCGGCCAACGCGCTGAAGGCGAACCAGACGATCACGGTGACCCAGCACGCGCCGGCGTCGGCGGCCTTCAACCAGCAATTTACCGTTGCGGCAACCGGCGGCGGCTCGGGCAGCGCGGTGACGTTCTCGAGCAGCGGCGCTTGCTCGAACACGGGCGCGACGTTCACCATCACGAGTGCCACCGGCACCTGTTCCGTCCGCTACGACCAGGCCGGCGACGCCAACTACAACGCCGCGCCGCAGGTGGTCGAGAGCGTGTCGGTCGGGAAGACGGATCAGGCGATCACGGTCACACAGCACGCGCCGGCGTCGGCCGTCTTCGGCACGAGCTTCTCGGTTGCTGCGACCGGCGGCGGCTCGGGCAACGCCGTCACCTTCTCGAGCAGCGGCGCCTGCTCGAACACGGGCGCCACATTCACGATGTCGAGCGGCACGGGCACCTGCTCGGTCAGGTACGACCAGGCCGGCGACGCCAATTACAACCCGGCTCCGCAGATAGTCGAGACGGTGAACGGCCAGAAGGCCACGCAGGCGATCAACGTCACCACCCACGCACCGGCGTCGGCGGTCTTCAACACCAGCTTCTCCGTCGCCGCGACCGGCGGCGGCTCCGGCAACGCCGTCACCTTCTCGAGCTCCGGCGCCTGCTCGAACACCGGCGCCACGTTCACGATGACGAGCGGCACGGGCACCTGCTCGGTCAGGTACGACCAGGCGGGCGACTCGAACTACAGCGCCGCGCCGCAGGTGGCGGAGTCGACGACGGCACAGAAGGCCGACCAGACGATCAACGTCACCACGCACGCTCCGGCGAACGCGGCCTACAACTCGAGCTTCGCCGTCGCGGCCAACGCACCTGACGGCGCCGTGAGCTTCTCGAGCAGCGGTTCGTGCACGAATACCGGAGCCACCTTCACGATCACGAGCGGCGGCGGCACCTGCACGGTCAAGTACGACCAGGCCGGCAACGCGAACTACAACGCCGCCCCGCAGGTGACCGATTCGGTCAACGCGCAGAAGGCGAACCAGACGATCCTCGTCACGCTCCACGCGCCGCCGAGTGCCGTTTTCAACACAGGCTTCTCGGTCGCGGCCGACGGCGGCGGCTCCGGCAACGCGGTGACGTTCTCCAGCAGCGGCGTCTGCACGAACGCGGGCGCCAGCTTCACGATGACGAGCGGCACAGGCACCTGCACGGTCAAGTACGACCAGGGCGGCGACGCGAACTACAACGCTGCCCAGCAGGTGACCGAGTCGGCCTCGGCGCAGAAGGCGGGCCAGACGATCACCTTCGCGCCGCTGCCCGACCGGACCTACGGCGACCCGGACTTCACCGTCAGCGCGACGGCGAGCTCCGGGCTCGCGGTCTCCTTCGGCGCCACCGGCCAGTGCACGGTCACGGGGGCGACGGTCCACCTGACCGGTCCCGGCAGTTGCACGATCACAGCCTCGCAGGGCGGCGACACGAACTACGCCGCCGCGACCGATGTCTCGCGCACCTTCCAGATCAGCGCCCCCGCCGGGAGCGCCGCGGAGATGACCGACGACGTTGCCACCTGCGCGCAGTTCGCAGCCGGGACGGCGCCGGTGCTCTCGATCGTCAACTACGTCGACAGGAAGGGCGTAATCAACAAGGCCACGCCCAGCCTGGCCGTCTACTGGGTCAAGGTCACCCTGCCGGCTGGGCCGCGCACGGTGGAGGTCGACCAGGCGATCACGTCGGGCAACTTCAGTCAGAAGCTGACCCTCGCCACCGGCGGCAAGGTCTTCACCGCCGCGTGCGGGAAGGTGAGGACGCCGACGTTCACGAGCGGCCCAGACGGGTCGGTGACGGTCGGGTTCAACGCTGCGTCGGCCGGCACGTACCTGGTTGCCGTCCGCTACCACTCAAACGCCGTCAATGGTCAGGCGACTCCGGCCCCGACGACGATCCACTACCTGTTCTCGACGGCCGGCGTGTCGGGGTCGGCGGCGACCCTCGACTTCCTGCGCCAGGCCCCGGCAAACCCGGCGACGTCGCTGCGCTGGGCTGCGTTCTTGCGGTTGCTGCGCCGATAAGGGTCGCGATTCGCTAGTGGGGCTCGACTGCTTCGGCGGTCAGCTCCGCCAGCGAGTCCAGCACGACGTCCGCCTGCGCGAGCGCTTCCTCGCCGGGCGGGAAGTGACGGTTCGGGATCGCCAGCACGCGCATGCGCGCGGCCTTGGCGGCGAGGATGCCGTTGTTCGAGTCCTCTACCGCCGCCGCGTGGCCAGGGTCGACTTCGAGCCGGCGCGCCGCCTGCAGATAGACGTCGGGGGCGGGCTTGCCGCGCGCGACCTCCTCGGAGGAGACCGTCACGGCGAACAGCTGCTTTACGCCCAGGAGCTCGAGCGTCAGGTCGATGAGCTCGCGGTTCGACGACGACGCGAGCCCGAGCGGCCAGCGCGCGGCGAGCCGCTCGACGGCCTCCCTGGCGCCCGGCAGCGCGGGGAGGTGCTCGCGGTAGGTCGCGGCGAGGCGCTCGACCACCTCGCGGCTGATCTCCTCCGGCGGCTCGGGCAGGCCGACTTGCTCGTGCATGTAGCGCGACCACTCTGTCGAGCTCATGCCCATCATGTCCTTCTGCGCCTGGTCGTGCCAGCGGCCGCCGCGCTCCTCGGCGAGCTGCTCGCGGGCCTCGTCCCAGACCTGCTCGGAGTCGAGCAGCAGGCCGTCGAGATCGAAGACGACCGCCTCGATCACAGCGCCGCGTAGGCCTGGTCGTGGAGGACGAGCGGTCGTGTTCCCGCCGGGCCGGGCTCGGCCGCCTCGACGGCCGCGACGAAGAAGGTGTGGTCGCCCGTTTCGAGCTCGTGTGAGACGCGCCCGAGCAGCCACCCGGCGGCACCGGCGAGCTGCGGCGGGCCCTCGGCGTCCTCGCGGAGCGGGATTCGCTCCCAGAGCGCGATCGGCGGCACGCCGCGCGCGAAGTGCTGGGCGAGATGCTCTTGCCCCGCGGCCAGGATGCTGACTGCGAGCTCGCCGCTCTCGCGCAGCAGCTCGTGCAGGGCGGCGTCGCGGCGGATCGCGAAGCCGACAAGCGGTGGCTCGAGCGAGAGCGAGACCAGCGAGGCGACGGTCAGCCCGGCCGCCTGTCCGCCGGCGTGGACGGTCACGACCGCCACTCCGGCCGGGACGCGCCGCATCACGGCGCGCAGCTCGTCGCCGCTGACCACGCGGGCGATGATACGGAGGGTTAGGCCGGCGCTAGGTGTGCGCGCACTTGCCGTAGCCGGCGCGAATCTGGTCGCGCTCGGCGTTCATCTGCTGCTCGAGCGAGACGTCGGCCGGGTTGTGCCTGTCGTAAGCGTGCAGTCCGGACCCCTGCCACATCACGTCGGGCGTCACGCCGGGTCCCGGAGCGGTGATCCGGTACTGCTCGCCGGTGCCGGGCCCGCGCTTGCGGTTCGGGGTCGAGCGCGGATGGGCGTAGCCGCCGACCCACGGGTTCCGGGCGTAGAAGCCGTAGCAGAACATTCCGGGCGGCCCGTGCGAGACGAACGAGTTCTCGCGCAGCCAGCCGGGCCCGTAGGACGAGTTGTAGGTGTCGAGGAACATCAGCCGGCCGTAGCCGTCGGTCGGCGCGCCCACGCGCGTCGTGCCGAAGCCGCGGATGCCCTTCCCCTGGTAGGTGTACTGGCCGAAGACCTCCTGGAAGCGGCCGCCGTAGATCCAGTCCGCGTAGACGTTGAGCTTGGCGAGGTCGCCCGCCCAGTGGGAGAGATGCAGCCACCAGGTCTTCTGCTGGCCGAGCCACGGCGCGAGGCCGAGGTCCGGCAGCGCCGTCTGCCAGCTCTGCAGCGCCCAATAGGAGCCGTTCGACGCCTTACAGGCGCTCACAAGCCACGGGAGATCGGGGCCATCGTAGGCGCCGCAGGTGTTCTTGAAGGTCTTCCAGGTCATCCGGTGGTGCTTCCAGCCGCCGGAGTAGTCGAGCTTGAACTCGACCTGCTTGATCCTCGGGCTCGACGGCCGCTGACGGGCATTCACCGCGCCCCACGCGAGCAGGTGTGTGACCTGGCCGCGGACGGAGTAGGTGACGAGCGCCGTGCCCTTGGCGTTGACGGCGAGCTTGATGTGCGAGGCGTTGCGTGCGACGAGCTGAGAGGCGCTCGCCGTGCCGGCAGCGGTCAGCGCCGCGCCGAGGACGCAAACGAGCACGAGAAGTCTCACCTGCCGCATCGCAATCTCTCCATCGGACGCGCGGGCCCGGGGCCTTTGCCCCGTTCGAGGGAAGCTACGAGGCCAGACGCTCGTCGGCGGCGTCGTGCGCCACCGGCACCTCGAGCGGCAGCCCGAGGAAGACGTCGATCACGTTCGGATCGAACTGCGTGCCCGCGCCCTCGCGCAGCCGGCGGCATGCTTCCTCGCAGCTCAGCCGCTTGCGGTAGGGCCGGTCGGTCGTCATTGCGTGGAACGCGTCGCAGACGAGGATGATCCGAGCCTCGAACGGGATCTCCTCGCCGACCTTGCGGTCCGGGTAGCCCCCGCCGTCCCAGCGCTCGTGGCAGCTGCGGACGATCGTGCGCACTTCGGTGAGCCGCTCGATCGGCTCCAGGATCCGCTCGCCGAGCTCCGGGTGCATTTCCATGACCGCACGCTCTTCCGCTGAGAGCGGGCCGGGCTTGAGCAGGATGCTCGTCGGGATTCCGATCTTGCCGATGTCGTGGAAGAGCGCGCCGAGCTCGAGCCGCTTCAGCTCGACGGGCTCGAAGCCCATCGCCTCGCCGACGCGCAGCGCCATGTCGGTGATCCAGCGCGTGTGCGACGAGGTGTACTCGTCGTTGGCCTCGAGCGCGTTCGCCAGCGCCTCGACGGTCGAGACGAAGGTCTCCTCGAGGCCCTCGTAGCTCCGGGCGCGCTCCAGCGCAACGGCCGCCTGGTACGAGATGCCTCCGAGCAGACGCAGGATCTCCTCGACCGTGTGCTCGCTGTCGGTGGTCGGCTCGCGGACCGAGATGAAGCCTTCGAGCGTGCCGTCGTTGCGCAGCGGGGCCAGCGCCAAGTCGGGCCAGCTCAGTCCCTCCGGCGGGGTCGAGCACCGCGCGGCCTCCTCGGCCGCGACCAGGAACGGCTCGGTGCGCTCGCCGATCGCGGCTCGCAGCGAGTCGGCGGGGAGCACCATGTCGAGCATCGGCCGCAGCGCGGGCTCGGAGTCGTAGTCCGAGTGCGCGCTGATCCTGAAATCGCCGTTCTCGTCCGGAAGCCAGAGTGCGCACCGCTTGCCACCGAGGATTCGCGCCGCCGCGCGAACTGTCTCCGCGCCGATCGCGCCGGGCGTCGCCGCTTCGGAGATCGCGCCGGTGAACTCGAGCAGGGCCTTCAGGTGGTCGGCCTCGCGCCGCTGGGCCTCGTACAGGCGAGCGTTCTCGAGCGCTACCGACGCCTGGCCGGCCAGCACCTCGAGTAGGCGGACGTCGTCCTCGTCGAACTGGCCGACGCCGAGCTTCGAGATCGCAACGACGCCGATCACGCGCGCGCCGTAGCAGAGCGGCACGGCGATCTGCGACTCCTCGATCATGTGCGTCCCCGGGATCATCACCGCGAACTCGCACTCGAGCGTGTTCTGCACGAGCAGCGGTTCCGAGGTCTCGGCAACGTGGCCGGTGATGCCCTCGCCGATGCGGGTGCGCGGGAAGTCGACGCGCTCGCCGCTGCGCGAGAGCAGCTCGCCGCGGAACGCGATCGGGACGACTTCGTCGCCCTCGATCACCGAGACGCGGCAGTTGTGGTAATCGATCAGGAGCCGGAGCTCGTCGGCGATCACCTCGCCGATCTGGCGCACGTCGTTCAGCCGGTTCAGCTTCCCGGCCAGGCTCTGCAGCATCTTCAGGTGGGCGATCGAGCGCACGTCGCGGCCGCTCGCGGGCTTGGCGTCCGGCCGCTGGCTCGACTGCTCGTGGAAGAGCACGATCTGGTTCTTGCCGCGCGCCTTGGCGGTCATCATCGCGGCCTCGGCACACGCCACCAGCTCACGCGGGTTCATCGCGTGCTCGGGGCCCTGCGAGACGCCGACCGAGATCGTGATCTTGCCCGCCGGCCCGAACTCCACGTCGGCGAGCGTGTCGGTCAGGCGGTTCGCCAGCGCGAACGCCTCGTCCGCGTCCCCGCCCGGCATGATCACGCCGAACTCCTCGCCGCCGAGCCGGCAGACGACGTCCGAGCCGCGCAACGCCGCGCGCAGGAGCTCGGCCAGGTCGGTCAGCACCTGGTCGCCCGAGCCGTGGCCGTAGACGTCGTTGACGCGCTTGAAGTCGTCGATGTCGAGCATCAGCACGGCGACGCTCTCCCGCGTGCGGTTCGCTCGGGTGAGCTCGGCCCGTAGCCGCTCGTGGAAGTAGCGGTGGTTGTAGAGGCCGGTCAGCGAGTCCGTCTGCGCCTGGTACTCGAGCCGCTCGCGGATCTGGGCGTTGTCGAGCGCCAGCGCGGCGGCGTCGGCGAAGCGGGTCGCCAGCTCGAACTCCTCGTCGCTGAAGCTCGCCTCCTCGCCGAGGCGGTAGATGTTGAGCACGCCCTTGACCAGGTCGCGCGCGATCAGCGGAACCGTGATCAGCGCCTCGGCCTCGTCGGGCGGCGTCCCGGGCACGGTCTTCGTGCGCGGGTCAAGGTGTGCCTGGTTGGTGCGGACGGGCTCGCGGTGGAGAGCGGCCCAACCGGTGATGCCCTCGCCGAAGTCGGAGCGGCTGTTCATGATGTTGTCGGCCCACTTGTCGCGCGCGAGCACGGGGGTCAGCTGCGTCTGCGCCTCGTCGGCCTGGTAGATCGAAAGCGTGTCGTGCGGCACGAGCTCGGCGAGCGTGTCGGCGATTCGCTCGAGCAGGTTGTCGAGGCTGTGCTCGGAGAGGATGTCGTGGAAGACGTCCGCCAGCTGGCGGTACGACTGGATGAGCGTGTCCGGGCGCGGGGCTTCAGGGACGGTGGATTCGCCGTCCGGCGCATGCGCAGGCGCAACAGCCGCAAGGTGATGCCGCACCGCCACAGTTTCCCGTTTCGGCGAGCGCTGGAGATCCCCCGGAAAGGGGAACTTTCAGACGAGCAGGTAGGCCGTGATCGAGGCGGCAAGCAGCGCCCGGCCGCCGATTGGCGAGCTCGGTGCGGCGCTCGGCTTCCTCGTTTTCTTGCTCGTCGGTTAAGCGCTTGTAAGAACCTTGTGCCAGGGGCGCCGGGCGGGGTTGTTCTCGCTAGCTTGGCCGTTGATGACCGCGAACTCGCTCACGTTCGTCGACAACCGGGTGACCATCGTCGTGGCCGCCTTCGCCGCCGCCTGGCTGGTCTCGCGCATCAGCGGCGTGGTGGCCGGCCGCGTGCTGGGCTGGCACGAACAGCGGCACGCCGGCACCGACCCGGGTGAGACCGCCAAGCTGACCGAGGTCAAGCGGCACGAGACGCTCGTGGCGTTGATCCGGACCGGGATCGCCTACGCCGGCTTCGCCGCGGCCGCCGTGCTCGCGCTGGCCGAGGTGATCGGCGGCGTCGACCGGCTCGCCGCGCTCGCCGGCGCATCCTTCCTGCTGATCCTCGTCGGCTTCTCGATCCAGCGCGTGCTGACTGACATCATCGCCGGCTTCGCGATGTTCTCCGAGCGCTGGTACGCCGTCGGGGACACGATCGCCGTCCCCACGCTCGAGGTGCAGGGGGTCGTCGAGGACGTCTCGCTGCGGCGGACGAAGCTACGCACGCTCGACGGGGAGTCGATCCACATCCACAACTCGCAGATTCCCGCCGTCAAGGTGCTGCCGCGCGGCGTCAAGGAGCTCGCGATCGAGCTGTTCGTCTCCGACCGCGAGCGCGGCGAGGAGCTGATCGCCTTCGTTGCGGCGCTGTTGCCCGAAGGCCCGACCACGTTCGTCCGCAAGCCGTGGGTCGACGTGGTCGAGGAGCTCTCGCCGTCGCTCGTTCGCGTCGCGCTGCGCGCCACCACCGCGCCGGGACGCGAGTGGCTTGTCGAGAGCTTCTTCTCCGACCTGCTGAAGGAAAAGGCCGAGCCCGGCCTGATCGTGCACGGGCCGATCGTGCTCGCGGTCGACGAGACCGCCTCGCGCAGCTTCGCCCGCGCCAGCGCCGCGATGCGCTGGCAGGCCCGACGCGAAGCGGCTTAAGCGGCCTCTGCCTCTTCGAGCTCTCGCCGCAGCTCTTCCACCTGCGGGAGCACGGCCAGCGCGGGCAGGATCGGCAGCCAGAGGTTGAAGAGTCGGTAGACGACCACCCCGAGTAGTGCGCGCACGAACGGGAAGCCGACCCAGGTAAGCGCGAACGTGAGCGCGATCTCGACGATGCCGGCCCCGCCCGCCGGCAGCGAGCGCCGGGTCAGCACGTAGCCCGTCGCGTAACCGATGATCAACGCCGGCACGGAGAGCCTCGGGTTGCCGAAGAACTGCAGCGCTCCCCAGAGGCAGGCGATGTCGCCCGCCCAGTAGGCCGCCGTCCCGAGCAGCCCGAGCCCGTGCTCGCGCGGCGGCGCGACGAACATCGAGCGCAGGATCGAGAGCCCGGCGACGGCGTGCGCGAACGCCTGCCGGATCCGGCCGCCGCCTCCCGCTTTGGAGTAGCGCGGCGCGCGCTTCGGTGAGGTGACCCAGACGGCGGCGAACGCACCGGGGATCACGAGCAGCCAGGGCAGCGTCAGGGTCAGCGGCACGTCCGCGCCGCTCACGAGCAGAGCGATCGCGGAGCAGAGCGCGGCCGGCGCGAGCACGGCGTACTCGAGTGCGCCGAGGGCGAGGACGCGAGCGACCGCGCCGTCACGGTCCTCGCCTGCGCTGCGCAGCGCCCAGTAGTCGACCGCAAAGCCGCCGCTTGTCCGCGTCGCCGCGAAGACCCCGAAGCCGCCGACCACCGTCTGCAGCGAGCGCCCGAAGCTGAGGCTGGGGCCGTCGTCCACCTTGGAGGTGTCGCGCACCATCAGGACGTAACCCGCGTAGGCAAGCAGTTCGCCGCCGAGGCAGAGCAGGAGCCAGGCGGGGTGGAGGTGCCGCGCCGCGCGGTCGATCCGCTCGCCGCCCGCGATGTCGGCGAGCCCCGCGACCGCGCCGAGGGCGAGCACGGCCGGCACCACCAGCACGAGCAGCGGGCGGCGCTCGAGCCAGTCGCGCCCGCGGCGAAGGGGCGGCGACACGATCGAACGCTAGTCCGATTGCGGTGATCCTGCTCTTTCATGCCGTTTTTCGGCTTCTCGGCCGGGTTGTCGACCACAGGTCTCGGTAGGCTCGGTGCCTCTGAGTCGTGGAAACAAGGCGAGCGCTGCCCACCGCTGTGATCGCCGTGATTGTCGCGCTCTACGGTTCGAGCGGCAGTCGCGCTCCCGCGGCCCCGACCGCCCACGGCAGCTGCACCAAGACGCTGAGCGCTGGCGCGGGAAGCCTGAGCCGCTTTGTGCAGCGACTGCACGGGCCAGGTCGGCTGTCTGCGCGGAACGTTCCACCGACCAGCGCCGCCGAGTTCGCGATCACACGGCCTTTCTTGACCAGCCTCGAGAATCGCGCGGCGGATGTTCCCGACGCGGCAAATGTGCGCGAGCTCAGTCCCTCAGGCTAACCCGATACAACCGCCACTCGCCCGGAATGCCTGTCAGCTCGTGTGTGCCTCGGTCCTCGAAGGAGATTCCCGAGCCGGCGACCAGATCCCTGACGGTGCTGGATACGAGCACCTCTCCCGGTTCCGCGAGCGAGGCGACTCGTGCGCCTGTGTGGACCGCGATGCCGGCAACCTTGCCGTCGACGAGCTCGCACTCACCGGTGTGCAGGCCTACCCGCACCTCCAAGCCCAGTTCGGCAACGGTACTGGCGATCGCCCGGCCGCAGCGGACGGCCCTGGCTGGGCCGTCGAAGGAGGCGAAGAAGCCGTCTCCGACTGTGTCCACCTCTTTGCCCCGGTAGCGGACCAGCTGGCGGCGCACGAGCTCGTGATGGCGCTCGAGCACCTCGCGCCAGGCCCGGTCGCCAAGCGAGGCGACCCTCTCGCTGGAGCCGACGATGTCCGAAAAGAGCACCGTGGCGAGAATCCGCTCGGGCTCGGCTTCCTCCCAACCGCCGCCTTCCCAAAGGTCAGTGAGGAAGCGCTCGATCTCTCCGAGGAGGCGTTCGGAATCGCCCAGGTAGGGAAGGCTCTCGCTGCCATCGAGCTCGATGAACCGCGCGCCTGAGATCCGCTGGGCGAGGAAGCGACCGCCCCGGACATCAATCACGTGCCCCGTACGGTGGAGGACGAGTGTTGGGACCCGGACTGCGCCGAGCAGGTGGCTGACGTCGATTTCGAGATTCATCCGCTGGAGCGCGGCCGCCGCGCCTGGGCTCGCACTTCGGCGCATCAGCGCCGCGAGCTCTTCCGCTGCGCCTCCATCCTGACCGCTCAGCCACTCAGACGCCAGTTCAGGTGTGCCCCAGCGGCGCTCGAGCTCGGCGATCTCGCGCTCGGCCTCCTCTCGAGCCGGCGCCCATGGAAAGTCGGGTGACTTGACGTAGCGCGGGAGGGTCGCATAAAGGACGAGTCCCACGGTGCGCTCTGGGTAGGTGGCCGCGAAGAGGATGGCGAGCGATCCTCCATCGGCGAGGCCGAAGAGCGCCGCGCGCTCTGAACCTGCCGCGTCCATAACAGCACGGATGTCGTCCATACGTGTCTCAAGGTCGGGCACGCCCGACACACGGTCGGAGAGGCCGGTGCCTCGCTTGTCGAGCATGATCAGCCGCGAGAAGGAGGCGATCCGGCGCAGGAAGGCTGCTCGCAGCGGGTCGCCCCAGTCCAGCTCGACGTTGGAGACGAAGCCCGGCACGAAGATCACATCGAAGGGCCCAGCGCCTGTGACCGTGTACGCGATGTTGATGTCACCACTGCGTGCGTATCGCGTCTCCGGCTGCACGGGGACAGTGTTGCGGGTCTCCTGCTGTTAGTGGCGGGAACCGATCGGTGCACGTCATTCGGTTCGAGCCGGCGATCCTCAAGGCATCTCAAACCGGAGCGCCGCATGTCGATAGCGCCAAGGTCGATTATCCGATCAAGCGGACGGTTAGCCGGAAGATCGGGTTCGCGCTACCCGTCTAGTAAGGTGCAAACGCCACAAAGGCGGGAACTTATGAGAGTGACGCTCGTAGCGTTCGTGATCATCGTCTTCGCAGCGACCGCGTCAGCAGCGACTCCCAGCAAGCGCGCGCATCCCGTGGTCTGTCGATCAGGAGCGGTGACTGTGACCGCATCCGGCAAGCGGCTTTGCAACACGTCCCCAGGTCGCGCCGCAGTGTTTGGCACGGGCAGCCGCGCCGGTTCGCTGCCGGACCGCATCGAGTACCGCGCCGTCACCATCTCCGTCAGTGCGAGCGCCGCGTCCCCCGACCGTGCGGTGTGCTCCGTCACCTGCTCGGACGGGGCCGTCGGGACCTTCTCGGCTCACTTTGATCCCGGCATTTGGGCGCCCTACCTTGCGCCGGTTCCGAGCGAGCTCAACTTCGGCGGCAGCGTCTTCTGCCTGAACGTCTTCGAGAACAACGCAATCGTCGGCGGGTTGATCGAGCACTCGAGCGTCGGGGCGGCGATCGGCCACCCCTACTACATTCTCATCAGCGACCACGGCTATCCGGGCACGGGTCGCGACATGCTTTTCTCCGTGATCATGCCCGTCGATGACGTTTTCGCCAGCTGCTCAAACATTTTCGGCCCGTTTAGCGACTTCGACGGAAGTCGTGGCATCAGGCTTGACGATGGCAACTTCGTAGTTGCTCACTAGCAGTCGTGGCAACCGCGCCGCTGCGCGAGACTACTTACCGAGCTGACTCGGAGCGGCTCGCCGCCCGGCCGCCTCCTTCCACCCGTAAACGGTCGACCTAGGCGGAGCGGATCCAGCAGATCGCCAAGGAAGCCAACGGGGGTTAGTCTTACTCGACAGCCTTCCGCATGAGCTCAGCCGCTCGCGTATAGGAACCGAGACCCGCTCCTCTTTGCGACCAGCCACGCGAGGAATGTCACGGCCGCCCCAAGCCCGATCGAATAGGCGAGCAGCCACCACGACGAGAACACCCAGGCGTAGCCGACGAGCTGCAGCAGGAAGCAGTTCGTTCTCGTCCACGAGCACGGTGCTGCCTCGGCCGCGAAGCTGAATCGCGGGCAGGTCGCCTCGGGCGATCAGCGCGTAGGTGGTGCTCTTGCCGATCCCCAGCCGGGCGGCTACTTCTCTGACCCGCAGCAGGCGCCCCCGTGGATTCGGCCGGGTCCGCCCCCGGGGGATGGGGGGTGTTAGTGGTCGTCCTGTCCGCTCTGTCTCGCTCGTGCTCATCCCTCTGTCTATCGGCTCGACTGTTGAGCGCTTTCCGCCGCGAGCGCTAGCGTCGGCCGATGGCGCAAGAGGTCTGGCGCATCGAGGTCGTCCCAGGCGGGGCGCAACAAGGCGGCCGAGCGCTTCGTTCGAGCCGCCAGCAGCACAGACGGGAGCGCGAGCGACACCGTACGAGCGCATTGACCGGCTAACAACGAAGGTGACAAGCTGCTCGCACCGGCAACGAAGGAGGGCTCATGTCCACGACCACCTCTAGCGAGCGGACAAGGTTCGGGTACGGGTTGCGTGAGGAGGAAGGCGAGGATTTCTGGCTGTTCGGCGCCCTCGTAACGATCAAGATCGGCGCAGACGACACTGCTGGCCAGTACAGCGTGATGGATATCGAGACGCCGCCGGGGGTGGGCTCGCCTTGGCACGTCCACCGCGACGAGGACGAATGGTTCTACGTCCACGAGGGCGAATGCGAGGTCTACATCGGCGACGCGCACCTGACCCTGACAGCCGGTGGGTTTGCCTTCGGCCCCAAGGGCGTGCCCCACACCTTCTTCGGCGGGCCCAACGGGGGGAAGATGCTCGTCTGGGCGGGAGGAGCGAAGTTCGAGGGACTTCTCAGAGAGATCGCTGAGCCCGCCCCCCAGCACGTCCTGCCGCCGCCGCCCGAGGGTCCACCGGACATGGACCTGCTCCTGCCCATCGCGGACAAGTGGGCGTACGACATCCTCGGCCCTCCGGGTCCACCACCCGGGCGCTGAGTCAGTCACCCGGACCAGCGCAACCGTTCCGGTGGATGCTCCGCGTTGTCGGCCGCCGAGACGACGAGGCCGCTAGTGGCCGTTTCAGGCCGCGTCTCCTTCGGCCACGTCCTCAACGACCAGCACCGGTGGCCCGGCGGTTGGTTGTGACCTCGGGCATAAGGCTGAACCTGGGCGCTGAGCCGCGAGGAAGCCGCCGCAGCCTGGGGAATCGAGCCGAAGGCCGTCAGCGGGCCGCTCAGCCGCGACGAGCGGTAGAGGATTGGCGGCGGGGCGAGCCGACAGCAGCAAGGCCCGAGGCCCTAGGCGATTCGCCTGCTCAGGCACCCCTTCCGCGCGAGGGCTTCGCGCCGGGGCCGACGCCCGGCGGCAGACGGGTCAGTGAGCCCCCCGCGCCTCGTCCAGCGCGGTAGCGTGCCGACATGGCGACGCGACGCGCGTCCTGCTCGTGCGGGCAGCTCACGGTCGAGGTCGAGGGCGACCCTGTCAGGGTCTCGATCTGCCACTGCCTCGGCTGCCAGCGGCGCACAGGGAGCGTGTTCGGGGTGCAGGCGCGCTGGCCCCGGGAGCGGGTGCGAATTGACGGCGACGCGACCGAGTATGTGTTCGCATTTCCGACGATTGCGAGGAGCACTCGCTTCTTCTTCTGCCCGCGCTGCGGTGCGAACGTCTACTGGGGAGTCACAGAGCACATCACGGTGCCGGTAGGCGCGTTCGCCGACCCGAACTTCCCCGCACCGCGTGTCTCGGTGTGGGAGGAGCGCATGCACCCGTGGGTCGGGCTGCCCGACGGGATCGAGCACATCGGCTGAGCCGGGGGTCGTGGACCTCGCCCCCACGATGGCGACCTACCCCTCCCGTCTCTTCACCTAAGGGAACGCAGTGGGCTGCCGCGTGCGCGACTCGTGTCTCTACGCGAGGTGAACTACTCGGCCAGGCTTCGGGCCTCGCCTTAGTTCGAGTAGTACAGCACGATCTGCACGAAGATGATGAACCCGATCACGATCAGCACCTTCGTCAAGGGCTTGCGTCCCCGGATCACGTCATCTCCTGTAGTCGTATACGGGTCATCCTGCCTCGGCGACTCGCCAGTCAGCCGATGATCCACGCTCCGAGCGCGAGCCCACCAATGACAAGGATGAACAGCGCGAGGTAGACGAACAGCACTACGCCAACCACGTCGAACGCTTTTCCGATCACGTTGCTGCTTCTGGTCACCTGGGAACCTCCCGCCCCTGAGAATAGTTGCACTGTCCAGCTGGGCCGTTAGCGCCGGATGTTCGTGTCGCCGTACTCGTCCGCACCGATGACCTCGCGCTTCTCCTTCCCACGCGTGAGCACGAGGATGATCCAAACGATTGCCCAGAGGCCCACGGTGAGGATCGTCAGGATCATGTGCAGGATGTGGTTGACCTTCTGGGCGGGCTTGATCATCACGGCCTAGTAGTCGCTCTGGCTCTGCACGTTCCAGCCTTGCCGTACCTCGCTGGCAACCACCGAGGCGAGTGCCGACTTGCGTTGCTCTAACTCCCACCGGGTAACGGTTGGCTCCGGTGGTGCGGCCGGTGCGGCCGGCGGCTCGGGTGGTGCAGTTGCCTCCGGCGGTGCTGATGTGCCTTCCGTGTTTGGTGAAGCCTGCTCGTCGCCTTCCGGTCCGGTGGACATCGGTCGTACCTCCGTGTGTGGCAGGACAGGCGGTTCTCACCTAGCCACCGATCGTTGACAAGCGGCCAGTTGGCACGAGGTGCACGCGCGGCTGGACCTAAGCCCCACCAGCTTCGTCCGGGGGCGCCCGTACTCTGGTTCGCCCGGAAGAGAGGAAAGCCATGTCAGAGTTCAACCGAGTCGATGAGGCGCCGCGCGCTGAGGAGCGAAGCATGAGCGGCGCGATAGCTCAGGGCGCTGCAGAGGGCACCGCCGCCGTCGTCGTTGGTGCCGCCATCAAGCAGGCGCCTGCTGTCGTGAAGCAGGGCTAGCGAAGCTCGGCAGCGTCGGCAAGCCGAAGCCGAAGGAGTAGCCGGGGGCCGAGTGTCCAGCAGCGAGGACGAAATCCACCAGGCGAGAGGGGGCGAGCCGGGCGCGGCTGTCAGCAAGGGCGGCTTACTGGGTTAAGAGCCTTCCCCTACGACGGGGAGATGCGCCGGGCACCCGGCCCGCTGCCCATGGTCTACACCCGCGCATCGTGCAGGCCATCGGTAGGAACCTCCTGCAGGCCATCGGTACGAACTACTCTTCCGGGGTGCGCGCCATTTTGCGCGCCAGCGAGCGCCAGAATCAGGCCCCTCTAGCCCCTCTTGAGCGGACAGCCGCAAGGCGCTGATGGTCGGCGCCGAGAGGGCGCAAAGCCAGCAGCCAGGCCGTTTTCGGCTTGATCTAGCGGCGGGGGTGGGATTCGAACCCACGGCCGAGGTTGCCCCCGGCAGCGATTTTCAAGACCGCCCCGTTCGACCGCTCCGGCACCCCGCCGGGTCGTGAGCCTAACGCCAGAGCGAGCGCCAGAAGCCCGAGCGGCCGAGCGCCCGGGCCAGCAGCTTGTTCTTCGCGCGCCGCGTGATGCGCTTTGGATCGCCGGAGCCGAGTGCCTCGGCATCCCCGAGCAACCTGGCGGAGCGATAGAGCGAGCGGCGCAGCCGGCTCACGGCTCGATCCTCGCGGGAGCACCGAACTCCCGCAGCACCTCGGGCACCTCGCCCTGGAAATTCTCGAGCACCGCCAGCGCCCAGCGGTCGGTGACGGCCGTGCCGTTCAGCGTGTGCACGTACTCGGTGTGGTTGTTCGCTCGGTAGCGGATGCCGAGGCGGCGGGACTGGTAGTCGGTCGTGTTCGAGGCGGAGGTGAGCTCGCGGTAGCGCTGCTGTGACGGGAACCACGCCTCGAGGTCGTAGCGCTTGGCCGCGGCCGCGCTCAGCTCGCTCGCCTCGATGTTGACGACGCGGTAGGGAAGGCCGAGCTCCTGCGCGAGCGACTCCTCGATCGCGAGCAGCCGCTCGTGCTCTTCCCACGAGTCCTCCGGCAGCACGTACGCGAACAGCTCGACCTTGTTGAACTGGTGGACGCGGAACATCCCGCGCGTGTCGCGCCCGGCGGCACCGGCCTCGCGGCGGAAGTTGGTCGAGAAGGCCGTGTAGCGGAGCGGCAGCTCGTCGCGGTCGAGGATCTCGCCCATGTGCAGGCCGGCGAGTGCGACCTCTGAGGTGCCGGTCAGGTAGAGGCCCTCGTCCACCACCTCGTAGATCTCGAAGCGCTCGGCCGGGAAGAAGCCGGTGCCGTACATCGCCTCCTCGCGCACCAGCACGGGCGGGATCACCGGCGAGAACCCGGCCGCCACCGCGCGATCGAGCGCCCAGCGGTAGAGCGCCAGCGCGAGGCGCGCGGTGTCGCCGACGATGTAGCCGAAGCGCGAGCCGGAGAGACGCGCGCCGCGCTCCATCTCGAAGCGGCCGAGCTCGAGATGCTCTTTCGGCTCGTCGAGCTGCGGCCGCTCGCCGACCTCGCGGACGACCTCGCCCTCGGAGTCGTCCTGGGCGTCGTCGGGCACCGACTCGTGGGCGGGATTCGGAACCTTCTGGAGCAGCTCATCGCGCTCGGCCTCGGCCGCCGACAGCTCCTCCTCGAGCCGGCGCAGGTCCTCCTTGACCGTCTTCAGCTCCGCTACCTGCTCGGCTGTCGGCTTGCCCTTCAGCTTCTGGCGGCCGCGCAGCTCGTCTACTCGCGGCACGAGCTCGCGCCAGCGCTCGTCCGCTGCCAGCAGCTCGTCGAACGCCTCGGCGCCACCCTTTCGCGCGATCCCGGGCCGCACGCGGTCGGGATCTGCCCGCGCGGCTTTGAGGTCGATCAACCCTGGGTCTGGGTCACGTACGCGACGAGGTCTGCGATCTGCTTCGCCGAGAGCGTCGAGCCGAAGTTGGGCATCGCGTTCGAGTAGCCCTTCTCGATGTAGGCGCTCGGGTTGGCAATCGATTCCTGCGTGAAGTCTGCGAGCGAGCCCTGGTTGGCGGTCTTCGCGTACTCGGTGAGCTTGTCCAGGTCGGGCCCGACGGTGCCGTTCGTGCCGGCCGCCTTGAACGTGTGGCAGCCGCCGCAGCCCTGGCTCTTGAAGAGCGCTTCGCCGGCCTTCGCATCCCCGGCCGCCTGCTGCTTCTCCGCCGCCACCGTGCCTACGACCGTCTCCGCCGTCGGGCTGACGGTCTCGACGCCGCCGCAGCCGGCGAGCACGAAGGCGAGCACGAGAAACGGGGCGAGACGGCGCATCGGCGCGAGTCTACTCAAGGCGTCCGCGGGTCCCTTCGCTTCTCGTCAGGAGCCAGAGGCCGAGCGCCGCGAAGCCGCCGTAACCGGCTACGTCGGTGGGCGTGTCGTTGACGAGGAACGAGACCGCGAGCGCGACGAGATAGGCGTCGAGCAGCGCCGAGCGCGGCCGCTGGAGCGCGAGCACGACCAGCGCGACGATCCCGAGCGCGAAGAGCAGCGCGTTGTTCCAGGTCGAGGCGATCGAGGCTCCTGAGAGGTGGAGGCGGTGGCCGAGGTCGCCGAGCACCGAGCCGGGCCCGCCGCCGACCGCCTTCGTGACATGGCTCGAGCCGCCCGTCGCGGCGTCGATTCCGACCAGCAGCAGGGCCGCTCCGGCCGCGACCGCCGTTGCCGCCGCGGCCCGCAGCGCGGGGACACGGCGGAGGCGCAGCCAGAGGACGAGGAAGCCCGCGAGGTAGACGACGAGTCCGCCGCCGTCCGCGCCGATTCGGCTCGCGGTGACTCCGGCGGCCAGCGCCAGCCCGACCACCGGCAGAAACCGGACTCCGAGGAGCGCGCCGAGCACGAGCGCGGGCGGGAGCAGCAGCGTCTCGACCTCGTTCGTGACGCCGTAGAAGCGGCCGCCGCCATCCGGGTGCGGGCCGATCACCGCCAGCGCGTTCCACTCGGGCCTGGCCCACATGACCGTGAAGAGGAACGCGAAGAGCGCTGCCAGCGCGATCGCGAGCGGGCGCCGCGGCGGGAGCAGGGCGCCGCCGAGCAGCGCACTGCCGCCGCCCAGGAGCGCCACTCCGACGACGGCCGTACGCGGCGAGACACCCAGCGCGCTCAGCGCCACCGCGGAGGCGATGCACGCCGAAGGCACGAGGAACGCGGCGCGGCAAAGCGCCGGCGCGCGGGTGAGCAGCGCCGCCAGCGAGATCAGGATCAGCAGCCCGACGAGCACTAGCGTCGCGGCGACGCGCGAGTCGTGCGACCGCTGGAGGCGGCGGTCGAAGCTCGCCAGCCGGGCGAGCGGGTCGCGAGACGGCCTGGCGCGAATGGACGGCCGCTCACCTCGCTCGAGCGCGCGGACCGACGGCGCGACGTCGGCGATCGAGATCAGGCCGGTCAGCCGCGTCGAGGTGTCGGTCAGCACGCCGCGGTAGCCGGGTCCGGTGACCGCGATCGGGTAGCGGCGCACGTTGTGGTGCTTTCCGGGCGGCGGCAGCGCGACGTAGAAGGTGACCTGCGCGGGCAGGTGCGAGAGCGTGATCAGCGGCTTGCCGCCGGGGACGCCGCCGCCGACGATCGCGTTCCCCATCTCACCCCGCAGCAACGAGGCGAGCGCTCCGTGCCGGCTGACGGTCGCGCCCTCGCCAACGACGAGCAGCCCGTGCGCGGCGCGGGGCGAGCGGAAGACCGGCGCCGAGGCGGGCTCGACGATGACGGCTACGCGCTCGGAGGGCGCCGCCTTCACAGGGGCAGCCGCGGCGGTCAGCACGACCCCCAGGGCTACAATCAACGGGAAACTTCTCGCCTTCAAGGGGGCCGATTCTCGATGAAACGCAAGGCTTACGGTCGCGACGCTGGGTTGACGCTGCGCATGCTGCTGACCGGCTCGTTGCTTGGGCTGCTCTACGTGCTGTTCGCCGTAGCGCTGTTCTTCGTGCTCGACGCCGGCATCGTGGTGATGGTGGTGATCGTCGGAGCGCTCGCCTTCGTGCAGTACTTCACCTCCGACAAGCTCGCCCTGAAGGCGGCCGGCGCGAAGGTCGTCGAGCGCGATCAGGCACCCGAGCTGCACGACATGATCGAGCGCCTCTGCGCGATCGCCGACCTGCGCAAGCCGCGGGTCGCGGTGATCGAGAGCGACGTCCCCAACGCCTTCGCGACCGGCCGCAACCAGAAGCACGCGGCCGTCGCCGTGACGACCGGCCTCTGGAACCGGCTCGAGCCGAAGGAGGTCGAGGGCGTGCTCGCCCACGAGCTCTCGCACATCGCCAACCGCGACGTGCTCGTGATGACCGTGGCCAGCTTCTTCGCCATGATCGCCGCCGTCCTGACGCGCGTCGGCCTCTACAGCGGCATGTTCGGCGGCATGGGCGGCAACCGCGACAACAACAACCAGATTCCGGTCTGGCTGGTCGTGCTCGTCGTCTCGGTGGTCACCTATTTCCTCAGCCAGATCCTGATCCTCGCGATCTCGCGCTACCGCGAGTTCGCCGCCGACCGCGGCTCGGCGCTGATCACCGGCGCTCCCGAGAACCTGATGAGCGCGCTGCAGAAGATCGCCAGCGGGATCACGCAGATCCCGCAGCAGGACCTGCGCCAGGTCGAGGGCATGAACGCCTTCTTCATCATCCCCACCAACTGGCGCAAGCGAGGCGGCGAGCTCTTCATGACGCACCCGCCGCTCGAGAAGCGGCTGGCCGCGCTCGCCGAGATCTCGCGCGAGATGGGCCGGCCGGTCGCGTAGCCCGGGTGGGCCTGCGCGACGTCCTCTTCGGTCGCAAGCAGCTCAAGGACGCGGCGGGCGAGCGGCTCTTCGCGATCTCGACTGCGCGCATCACGCTCGAGACCGAGCTCGACCTGAAGTCGGCCGGGGCGGCGGGCGTCTGCTTCAAGTCGCTCTCGGCCGGCGAGTTCGTGCGCGCCGAGAACGAGCTGCAGCAGCTGCTCGACGCGGTCGCGGTCGAGTCGGGCTCGAAGATCTCGCGGCAGACGGACGAGTTCGGGTTCGAGTGGCTGGTCGTGCACGACGGCGACTTCGAGGATCTCGTCACGACGGTGCACCTGATCGCGTCCGAGCTTCAGTCGCGCGGGTTCGGGCCACAGCTCCTGGCCGCGGTCTTCCCGTTCGAACGCAAGGGCTTCGACGGCGGGCGGGTGTACTGGATCTACGGTTTCAAGCGGGGCGCGTTCTGGCCGTTCGTGCCGAAGGGCGATGGCAAGGAGCGCGACAACGCGGAGGAGCTGGAGCTGAAGGCGAAGCTCGAGCAGGAGCTGCCGATCGAACCGGACCTCTCGCGCTGGTTCGCGGTCTTCGACGCGCCCGTCTGACTCCGCCAGGCTGTGGACGAACCGACACGCTTCCGGCCCAAACCGTCACAGACGTGCGCGCATGTGCCCGATACGCTCGCAGCGGGCGGCGGGCGGAACCTCACTCCCCACCCAACGGGTGGGGCGCGCGCGTGAACCTCTAACGGTCGCTAGGCGCCCGGGAGGTCCGGGATCAGGCCTTCGCCCTCGAACAGCTCGCGCGCTTCCTCGAGCGTCAGGTCCGGCGGCGGCACGATCGCCTCGGACGGCGACAGGTCCTCGTCGGGCAGCCGCGTGCCGTTCGTCCGGACCGCTTCGGCCATCCGCTCCAACAGCTCGCCGAAGCGACCCGCGTCGCCGGCCTCGAGGGCCTGCTCGGCCTGCTCGTCCAGATCGTTGAGCCCCTTCGCGACCTCGTCGTCGATCTCGAACTGGCCCTCGCCCATGATCCGGACGATCACTCGGTCAGCTCCTTCTTGCCCTCGCCCGAGCCGAGCTCGGCCTTCATCTGCTCGAGCTCCTTGTCGACCTGCGACTTCGAGGCGATCGCGCCGAGCTCGCGGTCGAGCTGCGTCTGGTCGGAGGTGAAGTCCTCGAGCGCGCCCGACGTCGTGAGCTCGTCGATCGCGGAGGCACGTGCCTGCATCTGCTCGGTCTTGTCCTTGGCGCGCTGGATGGCCAGCCCCGTATCCGCCATCTGCTCGCCGATCCCGGTCGCCGCCTCGCCGATCCGCACCTGGGCCTCAGCCGCGGAGTACTGCGCCTTGATCGTCTCCTTCTGCGAGCGGAAAGCCTCGACCTTCGCCGAGAGCGTCTTCTCACTGGCGATCAGCTTCTCCTGCTGCTGCTCGAGCTGCTTCGTCTGCTCGTCGAGCGACTGCAGCTGCTGCTGCAGGCCGGACTTCCGCTCCAGCGCCTGACGCGCGAGATCCTCGCGGCCGGCGGCCAGCGCCTCGCGCGCCTGCGCGTCGAGCTTGACCAGGCTCTGCTGCAGCTGTGTCTCCTGGAGCTCGAGCCGCTTCTTGGCGGTGACGACGTCGGCGATCCCGCGCTTGACGTTCTGCAGCAGCTCGAGCTGCTTCTCGTAGGAGTAGTCGAGCGTCTCGCCGGGATCCTCGGCGCGGTCGAGCAGCTTCGAGAACTTCGACTTCACCACCAGTGACGCGCGTGACATCAGACCGGCCATTCGTCCTCCTCGGGGAGCGGAGCGTCTAGCCTAGCGCCCGATGATCGTCGAACGGAGCATGGATCCGAGCTGGCTCTCGAACGCGTACCTGATCGGCGACGAGCCGGGCGGGACGGCGGTGTTCGTCGACTCGGGCGCACCGCTCCGACCGCTGTTCGACGCCGTCTCGAGCAACGGCCTGACCGTCGCGGCCCTGCTGACGACGCATGCCGACGCGGACCACATCGCCGGCGACAGCGCAATTCTCGGACGCTACGACTGCCGGGTCGTGAAGGGCGACCTCGAGACAGGAGGCCTCTCGATCCGGGCGCTCGAGACGCCCGGCCACAAGGACGACCACCTCGCGTTCGTGGTCAACGACGAGGTGTGCTGTAGCGGCGACGTGCTCTTCAAGGATGCGGTCGGCGGCGGCGACTTCGAGCAGATCCGGCGCTCGGTGATGGACGTGCTGATGCTGCTCCCGCCCGAGACCCGCGTGCTGCCGGGCCACACCGACGAGACGACCATCGGCCGGGAGTGGGAGGAGAACCCGTTCGTGCGCGTCTGGCGAGGCGCCGAGCCCGAGGGCACCGAGCCCGTGCGGGTCGGCGGCGAGGGAGCGACGCTCGTCGTCTGGTCGCCGGACTACGACGGCAAGGGCAAGGCGTGGGTGCGCTTCGACGACGGCCGGGACGCGATCGTCGGCGGCTCACGCGTGGAACGCGGCTAGCCGCTCGCCTTCTTTCTCGAGCTCTCGGCGAGCATCACGGGCGAGACGGCCGAACGGCTCGAGCACGATCCGGCCGTCCTCGTGCCGCCAGATACCGGCGACCCTGCCGTCGACGAGGAAGGTCGGGTCCGACTGCGGGTTTCGGACGTGGAAGATCCGCTTGCGGTGCTGCTCGGCGAGGATCCCGGTGCGCCGTGCGTGTACCAGCAGGGTGGCGTCGAAGGTGGGGAGGAAGCGCACCGGCGCCGGCGTGTCGGGCGGCGGCAGCGGCGCGCGCGGCAGGTCGAGCAGCTCCCGGCCCTGCTCGTCACGGAAGCGGCGGAGGTCGATGCGCTCGAGTGCTTCCCCGAGCGCCCCCACGCGCATCCCGGCCCAGTCGGCGATGTCGGTCCGCGGAGCAGGCCCGAACGCGCCGAGGTAGCGGCGGACGAGCTGTTCCCTTGCGTCGAGCTCGGGAAGCTCCGGCTCGGGCCCGACCCACTCCTCGGCGAGCCCGAACAGGTCCGCGCGGCGGCGCTCCCAGGTCCCGCACGGAGGCACGCGGACGAGGTTCGTCCAGAGCCCGATACCGGGAAGCCAGAGGCCGGTCTCCTGGATCTCGCGCTGCCGGCGCGGCTGCCCTGCGAGGAACCGGCGTAACCGCTCGGCGGCCCGCCGCAGCTTGCGCTCGTCCGGTTTCTGCACCCGTTGCGACCACGCACGCCGTTCCGCGCGGATCGCGATCACGAGCGGCCAGTAGTCGCGCCGCGTGACGACGTGGATCGTGTTCCGCATCAGCGTCCCTTGGACCAGCGTGCGCCGTTCCAACGCCTTCGTGACCGTGTCGCGCTCGAGCCCGGCGACCCGCGACCAGAGCCCGACGTAGGTCGAGGGCGCGTACTGCGCCTGCACGCAGCCCATCCGCTCCACCGCGCGCGGCAATGGCAGGCGCGTCCGTTCGAGCAGCAGCTGCCGCGAGAGCAGTGCCCGGTTGAGCTCCCGCTGCGTGAGGACACGCTCGGTCACGGCCCGCACGCTAACGCGGCTAAGCTCGCACGATGGCGATCACGCTCCACCGCTGCAACAACATGTGGGTCAAGGTCGGCGGCCACCCGTGCTGGCGCGTGCAGAAGGCGCTCGACGAGGCCGGGATCGAGTACCAGCTCGACAAGCTGCCGTCCGCGCCCTGGAAACGCGACGAGACCGAGCAGCGCACGCACCAGAAGAAGTACCCGTGGATCGAGTTCGAGGACGGCTCGATCTACCGCGAGGAGTCGAAGGAGATGGCGCAGCGGATCGCCGACGGCAAGCTCGCCGAGGCACCTCGACTGCCGGCCGGCCAATGAGCTTCATCGTCCCCGAGGAGATCGAGGGCTACGCCGAGGCCCACTCGACGCCGCCCACGGAGCTGCTCGCCGAGCTCGCCGAGGAGACGAAGGCGACGCTCGACTCGCCGCAGATGCTGACCGGCAAGATCGAGGGTCGGCTGCTGGAGCAGCTCGTCCACGCGCTCCAGGCGAAGCGCGTGCTCGAGCTCGGCACCTACAGCGGCTACTCGTCGCTCTCGATGGCCGCGGGCCTGCCGGAGGGCGGGCACATCGACACCTGTGAGGTCGAGCAGCAGCACGCCGACGTGGCGCAGCGCTACATCGACCGCAGCCCGTTCGCCGACCGCATCACGATCCATATGGGCCCGGCGCTCGAGACGATCGAGCGGTTGGGCGGCGAGTGGGACTTCGTCTTCATCGACGCCGACAAGGAGAACTACGCGAACTACTACGAGGCGCTGCTACCCCGGCTCGCCGCCACGGGCCTGATGGCGATCGACAACACGCTTTGGAGCGGGCGCGTGCTCGACGACAGCGACGACAGCGAGGCCACGCGGGCCATCCGCGAGCTCAACGATCGCGTCGCAGCCGACGAACGCGTCGTCGCTGTACAGCTCACTGTGCGCGACGGTGTCACACTCGTCAGCCGCCGCTAGGGGCCTCCGAGGCTAAAGGTTCGGTGATGGGCTGCCGATTGTGGCCCGGTGGACGGCGGTTCGAGACGATCCGCACCTGCGGCGGCACGCTGGATCGACCGCTGGCTCGACGCCTGCAGTGATCTGGCCGAGCTGTCGTGCTCGAACCCGATGACGGACGCGGTCGTCGACGAGATCGACGGGCGCATGATCCGCATCGGAGACGCGTGGCTGGCCGACTTCGCCTCGTGCAACTACCTGGGCTTCGACCTCGACCGCGAGATCATCGCGTCCGTCCCGGAGTACCTCGAGCGCTGGGGGACGCACCCGAGCTGGTCGCGTCTCCTCGGCAGCCCGGTGCTCTACGAGGAGATCGAGGAACGGCTCACCGAGTTGATCGGCGCCGAGGACACGCTCGTGCTGCCGACGATCACGTTGATCCACATGTCGGTGATCCCGGTGCTCGCGGGGAGCGGGACGATCTTCCTGGAGAATCGTGCACACAAGACGATTTACGACGGCTGTGAGCTCGCCAAGGTGCGAGGAGCGACGGTCAAGCGGTTCGCGTTCGAGGACGTCGACGACCTGGAGCGGCTGCTGCGTGAGGGCAGCACCGCGCCGAGGCTGGTCTGCATCGACGGTGTGAACAGCATGACCGGGAACGCCGCGGACGTCGCGGCCTTCGCCCGCGTTGCCCGCGAGCACGACGCGCTTCTCTACGTCGACGACGCGCACGGGTTCGGCGTGATCGGCGAGCGCGACGACGACGAGCTGAGCCCGTACGGCAAGCGCGGCAACGGAATCGTTCGGTACTTCGACGAGAGCTACGACCACGTCGTCTTCGTCTCGGGTCTCTCGAAGTCGTACTCCTCGTTGGCGGCATTCCTCGCCTGCCCGCCTGAGCTCAAGCGCCTGCTCAAGACCGCGGCGCCGCCGTACCTCTACTCCGGCCCGTCCCCCGTGGCCTCCCTTGCGACCACGATTGCCGGGCTCCAGGTCAACGAGGCTCGCGGCGACGCGATCCGCGCCGACCTCTGGCGCAAGACGGCGACGGTGCTCGACTGCCTCGACCGTCTCGGCGCGCATACGCCCAACCGCTCTGGCTTCCCGATCATTGAGGTCCCACTCGCGCGCCACGAGGACATCGACGCGGTCGGCCGCTTCCTGTTCGAGAACGGCATCTACGTGACGCTGGCCGCCTACCCGCTCGTCCCGCGCGACGAGGTCGGCTTCCGGATCCAGGTCACCGCGGCGAATACCAAGGCGGAGATCGAGCAGCTCGTCGACGTGCTCGGCCGGCTTGCGAACCGCTTCGACCTGCAGCCCGCACGGGCGAAGGTGAGGGCGGCCTGATGTCTCCGCGCACGTGGCGGGACAACACGTGGTGGTGGTACGGCGCAGCCGCGGGTGTGCTCGCCGCCCTGTACATGTTCGTGCCGCCGTTCAAGGGCTCCGGACCGTTGATCAACGCGCTCGGCTTCTCGGGCGTCGTCGCAATCGTCGCCGGCATCCGGATGCACGACCCGAAGGCCAAGGTCGCCTGGTGGCTGTTCGCGGGCGGTCAGTTCCTGTTCTTCGGCGGCGACGTCTACACCTACAGCAACCCGAACGCATCGTTCCCGTCGCTCGGTGACGCGCTCTACCTGGCCGTCTACCCGGTGCTGATGGCCGGGCTGCTGGTGCTCGTCCGGCGCCGTAACCCGAGGCGCGACTCGGCCGCCGTGGTCGACGCGCTGATCCTCACGATCGGAATCGGCCTGCTCTCGTGGGTGTTCTTGATCGCCCCGAACATCCACCTGGGCGACATCTCGTGGCTTGGCAAGGCCGTGTCGATCGCCTACCCGCTGGGCGACGTGCTGCTGCTGGCCGCCGCGATCCGCCTTGCGGTCGACGCCGGCAAGCGCGCGCCCGCCTTCTACCTGCTCTCCTCGAGCATCGTCTGCCTCCTCGCCACCGACTCGGCGTACAACCTCGCGCTGCTCAAAGGCACGTACAACCACAGCCAGCTGATCTACGACCTCGGCTGGATTTCGTACTACGTCCTCTGGGGCGCCGCCGCCCTGCACCCGTCGATGCGCGTGCTCGAGGAGCCGGCCACCGACTCGCGGCCGCGCCTGACCTCGCTCCGGCTCGCGCTGCTCGGCGCGGCGTGCCTGATCGCTCCGTCGATACGCGTCTTCCAGTCACTCGGGAACCCCGACGTCCTGGTTCTGATCGTCGCCTCCGCGGTCCTCTTCCTCCTCGTCGTGATCAGGATGGCCGGCCTGGTACGACAGGAGGAGCGGATCGTCTCGCGCGAGCGCACCCTACGAGTGGCCGGTGCCGAGCTCGTCGGTGCTGCGGGCTACGAGCAGATCTACGAGGCTGCGATTGCCGGTGTGCGCCGGCTTCTGGGCGAGGATCTCTGCGTCCATCTGGCGCTACTCAGGGACGCCGGCCCGGTCGTCGCCGCGTCGTCCCAGGACTCCGACTGGCCGCTGACCGAGCCGACCTTCGGCTGGCTGCAGGCGAACGCGGGCCGCGTGCGGATCCCGTACTTCGAGCTCCCGCGAGAGGTGCGCAACGAGCTCCGCTTCGAGGGCGGACACACCGTGATGCTGACTCCCCTCTCGATCCGCTCCGAGGTCCGCGGCCTCCTGGTCGCCAACTCGAACAGCGGGGTATCCGAGGAGGTGGCTAACTCGTTCGAGGCCCTGGGCCTCCAGGTCTCGCTGGCAGTCGAGGGCGCGTCGCTCGCGGCCGACCTCCACCGCCGCCAGAGCGAGGCGCGCTTCCGCTCCCTCGTCGCGCACTCGAGCGACCTGATCACGGTGCTCGACGCGCACGGCGTCGTCACTTACCAGAGCCCCTCGGTCGAGCGGGTGCTCGGTTACGCCGCCGAGGAGATCGAGGGGACCCAGTTCGACTGGCTCCTGAGCGAAACCGATCGCCCGCGGCTGCGACGGCTGATCGCCGGCGATGGCAGCGGCAGCAGCGAGGCGCACACGCTCGAATGCGCGCTGACGCACAAGAACGGCACCAGCCTTCGCTTCGAAGTGCAGCACACGGACCTGCTGCACGACGAGCACGTCCGAGGGATCGTGCTGAACAGCCGCGACGTCAGCGAGCGGAAGGAGTTTGAGGACCAGCTCGCCCACCAGGCCTTCCACGATCCGGTCACGGGACTCGCGAACCGCGCGCTCTTCTCCGACCGCGTCGAACACGCCCTGATGCGCTCGCAGCGCGGCTTCCCGGACATCGCCGTCGTCTTCATCGACCTCGACGACTTCAAGACCGTGAACGACAGCCTCGGGCACGCCGCCGGCGACTCCGTGCTCCAGGAGGTTGCGCGCCGCCTGCGGATCGCGGTGCGGCCGACCGACACGGTTGCCCGCTTTGGCGGCGACGAGTTCGCCGTCCTGCTCGAAAGCGTCAACGACTCGGCCCAGGCCGCAGACGCCGCAGCGCGGATCCTGCACGCGCTCGAGCTCGCGTACGAGATCGACGGCAAGCAGGTCTTCCCGCGCGCGAGCATCGGCATCTGCCTCATCGACCGCGAGGACTCGGTCCCCGAGGCGGCAGAGCTGCTGCGCAACGCGGACGTCGCGATGTACATGGCGAAGCGCGACAGCAAGGGCAGCTACCGAGTCTTCGAGCCCGCGATGCACGAGCGCGTCGTCGAGCGGCTCGAGCTGCGCGCCGAGCTCCAGAATGCGATCGAGGCCGACCAGCTGGTGCTGCACTACCAGCCGGTCGTGCGCCTCGAGGGGCACGAGATCATCGGTGTCGAGGCGCTGCTGCGCTGGCAGCACCCGACGCGCGGGACGATCCCGCCGAACCAGTTCATCCCGCTCGCCGAGGAGACCGGCCTGATCATCGCGATGGGCCGCTGGGTCCTGAACGAGGCCTGCCGCGAGGGCGTGGAGCTTCAGAATCGTTTCGAGCGCGCCGAACCGCTCGCGATCAGCGTCAACCTCTCGGTTCGTCAGCTGCAGTCGGACTCGATCGTCTCCGACGTGCGCTGCGCGCTCGAGACGAGCGGGCTCCCGCCGGAGTCGCTCGTGCTCGAGATCACCGAGTCGGTGATGATGTCCGACACCGACTTCGCGGTTCAGCGCCTCGACGACCTGAAGGCGCTAGGCGTGCGGCTCGCGATGGACGACTTCGGCACGGGCTACTCCTCGCTGAGCTACCTGAGCCGCTTCCCGGTCGACATCCTGAAGATGGACCGCTCGTTCGTCGGCTCCGGCGAGAACGTTGCGCTGCAGTCGGCGATCATCGCGCTCGGCGCGAGCCTCGAGCTCGACGTCGTGGCGGAGGGGATCGAGCTTCCCGAGCAGGAGCAGTCGCTGCACGACCTCGGCTGCGAGATCGGCCAGGGTTTCCTCTTCGCGCGTCCGATGCCGAGCTCGGATCTCGCCGCGTTCCTCGCAGGCCGGCCGGAATGGTCCGACGCCGACCTCGACGCGACGAGCAATGCAGCATAGTCACGAGGCGCTCGACCGCCCAGGCGGTTTCGAGCGCGCGCGCCTGCTGGCGCCACTCAGACATCGCGACTTCCGCGTGCTCTGGAGCGGAATGGCCGTCTCGCTCATCGGCGACGGAATCTTCCTGATTGCGATCGCTTGGGAGGCGTACGTTCTCTGGAACGCGCCCGCAGCGCTGTCGATCGTCGGTATCGGGATGACCATTCCGACGGTGGTGTTCCTCTTGCTCGGCGGTGTCCTCAGCGACCGCCACGACCGGCGGCTCCTGATGCTGTGGGCCGACGTCGTGCGCGCCGTCGCAGTCACCTGTCTCGCCGTGCTGGTCTTCGCCGACGCGCTCCAGCTGTGGCAGCTCGTCGCGCTGGTAGCCCTTTACGGCTGCGGGACTGCGTTTTTCACGCCGGCCTTCGAGGCGATCGTCCCCGACCTGCTGCCACCCGACGACCTCGCAGCAGCCAACTCGCTCGACCAGCTTGTGCGACCAATCGCGCTGCGGCTGGTCGGGCCGCTGCTCGGCGGCTGGCTCGTCGCCGTGGGTACGGGCCTGGCGTTCGCCGTCGACGCGGCCTCTTTCGCGGCCTCGGCGCTCGCCGTTATCGCGATACGCTCGCGGCCGGCCGTCAGCTCAGAGCACGGCTCCCACGGCGCCGCCCTGCGCGAGGGGTTCGCCTTCATCCGCCGCCGCGTCTGGCTCTGGGGGACGCTTGCGAGTGCAGCCGCGGCCTACCTCGTCTTCCTCGGCCCTAGCGAGGTGCTGCTGCCGTACGTGGTCAAGAACGAGCTGCACGCGTCGGCGCGCGACCTCGGGCTCGTCTTCGCGGCCGGCGGTGTCGGCGCGATCGGAGCGGCGGTGCTGATGGGCCAGCGCGGCCACCCGCGCCGTGACGTCAGCGTGATGTACGCGACATGGACGCTCGCGACGCTCGCGGTTGCCGGGTACGGGCTCGCAACCGCGGCGTGGCAGCTGATGGTCGCGTGCCTCGTCTTCAACGCGCTCGAGACCGCCGGGACGATCGTCTGGGCGACGATCAAGCAGCGCCACGTGCCGAGCTCGATGCTCGGCCGCGTCTCGAGCCTGGATTGGCTGATCTCTATCGGCCTGCTGCCGATCTCGTTCGCGCTGACCGCGCCGGTCGCGGCCGCGCTTGGGGTGCGCGCCACGCTCATCGGCGCCGGCCTCTTGGGCGCGGCGATCACGCTCGCGGCGCTGTTCCTGCCCGGAATGACCGCGATCGAGGGCCGTGCCGACTGCGAGGGCCCGCCGCTCGGCCCGAAGCGAGTCATCGCCACCACGAACTAGCGGCGCCAGGCTACCGCCATCTGAGGCGGCTACACTTTGCCCGCCCGGGGCTATAGCTCAGTTGGGAGAGCGCCTGGATCGCACCCAGGAGGTCGCCGGTTCGAGCCCGGCTAGCTCCACCTTCGAAGGCCCTGGAAACAGGGCCTTTTCTGTTTTTCGCCGTCGCTAACCGGGCTTTCTGTCGATGCCCCAGTTCGACCAGGACTCGATGCGCGGGTGGAGAATTCGGCAGGAATGGTAGAGAAGCGGCGGGTTCCGCGCTATGTTTGGCGAAGCTGCGTTCGCCCTCAGCGGACGACCGCCACTGCCAATACTCGAACATGAAGGCGTTCGCTCACCTGTCGCCGACTGTCCCCGCCATCTTCGTTGCGGCGCTGGGGATATCGCTCTCGGCGTTCCTGCTCTCCGGCGCCCGGGTCCAGGGCGAGCCGACACCGTTGTTAGCCGTGATCGGCGGGGCTGCCGGACGCGTAGCTGCGGATCTCCCGGCTCCCGTTGCCAAGCGCACTTCGGAGCCAGTCCGCAAGGCCGCCTCCTCCGCGCAGCTCGCCGCTACGCGGCCCGAGCATGTCGTGCCGCACCGGCGACAAGTAGCGACCAAGGCGCACAGGGCACACCGCCGCGCTCAGAGGGGGGTCGTCGAGCGCGCACCCTTCGCTCACCCGCAGGCGGCAACACCGGCCACGCCCGCGGCGCCGGACACGACGCAGCTGCCCTTCAGCAGCGCGACGACGGCAACGAGCAAGGCGCGCGGCCACGGCCACGGCCGTGCGCGGAAGTCGACTGCCGGCGCGCCGGTGCCCCGTGCGCACGGTCACGGAAAGGCATTCGGGCGCTCGAGCGAGCACCACCACGGACTCCCACGCGGACACGGGAAGAAGGCGCCGACCGCGCCATCGTCTGTGCCCACTACGCCTCCGAAGGTGAACGGCGGTGGGAACGACCACAAGGGGGGCAAGAAATAGGGCGCGCCGCCAGCGGCCGTCTGCGGCTCGCCGCGGGTCTCCTGCTCCTGGCGCTCCCGCTCGCGGTCGCCGTCTGGACGTTTGGCGGACTGGCGGCCAAGCGCGAGCGGAACAACGCCGACCAAGAGCTCGTCCGGGACCTGAACTCCGGTGCTTCGGTGTATGCGAGGCATCTACGCGACGCGCGTCGCACCGCCGACCGGCTCGCACGCACCAGACGGGTCGCGCGCGCGTTCGCTCAGAGCGACGAGCGTGCGCTCCGGGCAATCGAGCAAGGGCACCCGTGGATCATGCTCGCGCGCGGGTCGGCCGGGGGCTTGCATGGACGGAAGGTAAGCGCGCGCGTCGACGTCATCGGCGGTGAAAGGACGATCGGGCGTGTCTTCGTCGTCCCCCCATTTGGTCGGCCCCTCGTCCGGACTATCGCTGACGAAGCAGGTCTTTCCGACGGCGGTCTTGGTTTCGTAGTCGACCATCGGCTCATTCGCGAGGACGGTGTTGGGCGAGTTCGATCGCGCCCAAAGGCGGGAAAGGCAGCCGACCTTCGGATGCAGGGGCTCGAATACCGAGCGGTTGCCCTACCCCTCGGAGAGCAGCGAGCTGCGCCGGCTCTGATCACGGTGCGCAAGCGATCGGAGATCGCGGCTGCGGCCAACGACGTCCGTTGGCGGGTGATCGGCCTGGGCCTCGGCCTCATCGGTGCGTTCCTGGTGACCGCGTACGCCGTGGCTCCTGCGATCGCGCGCACCCGGCTCTCGAGGCTGCAGCGAGATCAGGCACAGCGCGTGCTCGCGCGTCTCGGCGACGGCGTGTTCGTCGTCGACCATGACGGGGTCGTGCAGCTCTGGAACCAGGCTGCCGAGGCGATCACGGGCCTCCGGGCCGAGGAGGTGCGCGGCCGTCGTGCGGAGGAAGCGATTCCGGGCTGGACGACGATCGCGACGTTCGTGCCTGTGGCGGATCGACCCGGGGAGACGGACGGCCCCTCGAGTGCGGAGACCGTCCCGGTCGAGGTGGGAGGCCGCGAGCTCTGGCTCTCGATCGTGGCCGTGGCGCTCGACAACGACACGGTCTACGCCTTCCGCGACGCGACTCACGACCGCCGACTCGAGGACCTCCGCTCGCAGTTCGTGGCGACGATCTCGCACGAGCTCAGGACGCCGCTCGCCTCGTTGCACGGCGCCGCTCTGACGCTAAGGGAGCACGACTTGCCGGCACAGACTCAGGACGATCTCCTCGAGATGATCGCCGAACAGTCAAACCGTCTCGCCAATCTCGTCGAGGAGATCCTGGTGGCGGGCCAACTCGACAGCGGCTCGCTCCGCGTGGTCGCGGACACGTTTGACCCAGAGGAGCTGGTGCGGGGAGTCGTGACGGTTGGGCAGTCACGGGTGGGGGAGGAGACGACGATCGACGTTGTCGTGCCGACGGTCGTGCCGAAGGCGCACGGCGATGGTGAGCGCACGCGCCAGGTGCTGCTCAATTTGCTCGACAACGCGATCAAGTACTCGCCGTCCGGGGGGCGGATTGAGGTGGGACTCGCAGCAGCGGGCGACCGGCTTCGCTTCACCGTCGAGGATCATGGTCTCGGCATCCCGGTGGGCGAGCACGAGCGGATCTTCGACAAGTTCTACCGGCTGGATCCCGACCAGCGGCGGGGCATCGGCGGAACGGGCCTCGGCCTTTACATCTGCCGCGAACTCGTCCAGTCGATGCACGGGCGCATCTGGGTCGAGTCGGAGCCTGGCAAGGGCACGATCTTCGCCTTCGAGCTGCCCGCGGAGCCGTTGCCGGCTCCGGTCTAGCAAGGGTAACGCCCCAAGCTCCGGAGACGCGAGAGGCGCCGGGCTCGCGCTGAGCGGCTAGCGGGCCTGTTTCCGGCCGGGAGCCGAAAAACATCCTGCAAACACCGCGGCTCGTTGCGCGGACTATTGTGCTTTCCATGAGCGCGAACCCGGTCTTCCCCGTCGGTACGCCCGAGGCGGTGGCAGACCTGGCCGTCTCGTCGGTCGCGCCGGCGCGCGGGCTCGGCGCCGCCGCGGTCGACCGCGACCTGAGCTGGCTCGAGTTCAACCGGCGTGTGCTCCAGGAGGCGCTCGACGAGCGGACGCCGCTGCTCGAGCGGGTCAAGTTCCTCGCGATCTTCTCGTCCAACCTGGACGAGTTCTTCATGAAGCGGATGGCACTGATCCGCCCGGCGCCCGGTGACGAGAGTCACGCCGGGCAGGAGCAGCGTGACCTCTTCCTGCTGGTCCGCGAGCGGATCATGGCCATGCTCGAGCAGGAGTCGGCCTGCTACCGCGACGTGCTCCGGCCGCGCCTGGCCGAACACGGCGTGTACCTGCACACCTGGGAGCAACTGACGCCCGAGCAGCAGGCCGAGGCTTCCGAGGTTTTCGACAAGCGCATCTCGCCGGTGCTAACCCCGCTCAGCCTCGACGCGGCGCATCCGTTCCCCTACGTCTCGAACCTGTCTACCTCGTACGCGTTCCGGCTCGGCGACCCGGTCAGTGGCGAGTCGGTGCTCGTGCGCGTCAAGGTGCCGCGCGAGGTGTACCAGTGGCTGCGGGTGCGGGCGGGAGTGCGTTCCCCCGAGCGCGTGTTCGTCGGCCTGGACGAGGTGATCGCCGCGAACGCCCAGAAGCTCTTCCCGGGAATGGTGATCGAGAGCGGGAGCCAGTTCCGCGTCTGCCGCGACGCCGAGGTCGAGCTCGACGACAACGGTCTCAGCAAGCGCGACATGGTCGAGCTCGAGCTCCAGCAGCGGCGCTTCGAGCCCGTCGTCCGCCTCGAGCTCCAGCCGAACGCCGATCCCGAGATGGTGGCCGAGCTGCGCTCCCGCTTCTCGCTGGCGCCCGAGGACATCTACGAGATGAACGCGATGCTCGACTACACGACGCTGTTCGAGATCGCCGAGCTGCCGATGCCCGAGTTGCGCGACCCGCCGTGGTCGCCGCTCCCGCCGCTCGGCCTCGAGCAGGTCGAGAGCGACATCTTCACGGCGATCAGGCGCGGTGACGTGCTCATCCACCAGCCGTACGACAGCTTCGACGCCGGCGTCGAGCGCTTCATTCGCGAGGCGGCTAACGACCCGCAGACGGTCTCGATCAAGATGACCGTCTACCGCGTCGGCGACGACACGCCGTTCGTGCAGTCGTTGATCCGCGCTGCCGAGGCGGGCAAGCAGGTCGCGTGCGTGATCGAGCTGAACGCCCGCTTCGACGAGGCGCGCAACCTGCACTGGTCGCGCGAGCTCGAGAAGGTCGGCGCCCATGTCGTGTTCGGGCTCAGCGGCCTGAAGACGCACGCAAAGACCGCGCTCGTCGTGCGCCAGGAGGGCGACGGCGTGCGCTGCTACGCACACCTGGCGACGGGCAACTACCACTCGCGCACGGCCCGGCTCTACGAAGACGTCGGGCTACTCACCGCCGACCCGCGCGTGACCGACGACGTCGTGACGCTCTTCCACTTCCTCACGGGCCGATCACGCACACCGGAGTTCTCGACGCTCGTGGTCGCGCCGATGGCGATGCGCACCCAGTTCGTCCAGCTGATCCAGCGCGAGATCGACAACCACCGGGCGGGCCGGCCGGCACGGATCGTCTGCAAGATGAACCAGCTCGAAGACCCGGAGATGTGCCTCCTGCTGACGCGCGCCTCGCAGGCCGGCGTCCCCGTCGACCTGATCGTCCGCGGCCTCTCGTGCCTGGCCCCGGGGGTGCCAGTGCTGACCGAGAACATCCGCATCCGGTCGATCGTCGGCCGCTTCCTCGAGCATTCGCGGATCTTCCACTTCGCCGGCGGCGCCGAGGACCCGCTCGACGGCGTCTTCCTGATCGGCTCGGGCGACTGGATGCACCGCAACCTGTCCGAGCGCGTCGAGACCGCGGTGCCGATCCTCGAGCGGCGGCTGCGGGCGCGGCTCTGGGAGATCCTCGACATCTCGCTCGTCGACCGCCGCAACGCCTGGGAGATGCAGCCCGACGGCTCGTACCTCCAGCTCTTCCCGGACGAGGAAGAGGGGATCGGCGCCGAAGGCACGCACGCGGCGATGATGCGGCTCGCGCTGGCCCGGCACGCGGTCTAGCCACCGCGACACAGGACCCTCACCGGTCCGTCTCCGGTCCGAAACCCATCCCTCTTCCCCGACCCGGCTCTGGCTTGTCCTGGTCGCCGCGTTGACGGTGGCCGCGGTCGCGGCGGGCATCGCCGTCGCCGAGAAGGACAAGGGCAACGACAAGAAGTTCGAGTACGCGCTCGGCCTCTGGGGCCCGGGCAGCCGCGTACGCTGACGGGCCGCGTCGAGAACCGCCTCTGGACGTTCCACAAGGTCACGTACGTGACCCTCAACGTGCAGGGCACGTGCAACAACCTCTGCAAGAGCGGCTCGGCGTCGTTAGGCGCTTGACTTTCCAGGTCGAGCCTGCGAGATATAGCGCCGGTCATCAACAAGTGAAGAGGGGGATCCTTATGCGCTGGCGGCGAATCATCGCTGTCGTGGCGATCGCGGCTTTAGCGGCGGCCGTTGCGGTCGTCCTGGGCCGTGGCTCTACGAGCGAGACGGCAAAGAACGTCAAGGGTTTGATGCGGCTCGAGGGCGGTCTTGACGAGAACGAGGGCGGGGCTGCTGCCGAGGCTTACGCCGACCGCGCGTTCCCGGCAGACACGGTCTCGATCGGGCAGGTCCAGGGCGCGATCTCGGCGAACGCCAGCGTCAATGCGCGCGGCGCCAAGCTCGGCTCCAAGTGGGACTCGATCGGGCCGAGCACGCTGAACGTCGACCGGCTCGGAACGCAGGCGTTCACGGCGCCCACGCAATGGTCGGGTCGTGTCACCGCACTCACCGTCGACCCGAAGTGCAAGCCGCAGGAGTGCACGCTCTACGTCGGCGCGGCCGGCGGCGGCGTGTGGCGCTCGAAGAACGCGCTCGCGCCGAACCCGTCGTGGAACCTCATCTCTGACGGGATTCCGACGAATGCGATCGGCTCGATCACCGTCGATCCGAACGACCGGACCGGCAGGACGATCTACGTCGGCACGGGCGAGGCGAACGCCAGCGGTGACAGCGAGGCTGGCGTGGGCCTGTACCGGACGACCGACGACGGCGCGCACTGGTCGGCCGTCCCCGGTGCGGCTGCGATCTCCAACCTCCGGGCGATCGGCGGTACCGCGATCGAGCCCGGTGACCCGAGCCACATCGCGATCGCGACCCGCGCCGGCGTGCGTGGGATCGGCTCGAACAACACCCCAACGGCCACGGTCGCGGCGCAGTCGCCGGCGACTGGCATCTGGGAGACGCACGACGGCGGCGCCAACTGGACGCTGACGCGTCCCGGCGTGGCTTACGAGGTTCGCTTCGATCCGGGCAACCCGAACGTGCTGTTCGCGGCGATCGGCTCGGTCGGAATCGTGCGCTCTACGAACGACGCTGCCTTCGAGACGATCTTCAGCCGCACCGCCAGCGGCCGCTTCACGTTCTCGCCCGTCGTGAAGGACGGCAAGACGCGCATGTACCTCGCCGACGCGAACGGTGGCGCCGCGGCGCCGACCGGCGCGCAGGTGTACCGCGTCGACGACGCGAGCCAGCCGGCCGCGACGCTGACGGCGGCGAACAACGCCGCGTGGACGCGCCTGTCGAACCCGGTGGCGGGAACGCCGGGCAACGCGGTCTACAACTACTGCAACACGCCGCTCGTCGGCTCGCAGTGCTTCTACGACATGTACATCGCCTCGCCGGCCGAGAACCCGGACGAGGTCGTGGTCAGCGGGCTCATGCACTACGAAGAGCTCAAGCCGTACGCGGCGCCGGGCGGCATGCGCTCGAACGGCCGGTCGGTGATGATGTCGACCGACGCGGGCGCGACGTGGAAGGACATGACGGGCGACCCGCAGGGCGAGTCCATGCACCCGGACCAGCACGCGGTCGTCTTCGTGCCCGGCAACCCGAACCAGTTCTTCGCCGGTTCGGACGGCGGCGTGATCCGCACGAACGGCAAGTTCGTCGACGGTTCGAGCATGTGCAACGGCCGTGGCCTCAGCGCCTCGTTCCTGGCCGACTGCCAGTCGTGGCTCAGCCGCATCCCGGCGAAGCTCGAGCCGGTGAACGCCGGTCTCGGCACGCTGCAGATGAACAGCATCGCCGTCAGCCCGTTCCTGCCCGACACCGCGTCGACGGGGACGCAGGACAACGGCACGCTGTCCTTCTCCGGCAGCCCGACCTGGTACCTGCCGCTCACCGGTGACGGCGGCGACTCCGGCTTCGACGCAACGGAGCCGAGCACCCGCTTCCACACCTACACCGGCGGGCAGATGGACATCAACTACGACGGCGACAACCCGGCGTCGTGGCTGTGGATCGGCGACGTGTTCATCGACGGGACGGCGGAGGGCCAGCGCTTCTACGCGCCGGTGATCTCCGACCCGCTCGTGTCGCACACGATCTTCGTCGGTGCGCAGCGCGTCTGGCGCACTCAGGATCTGGGCGGCGACCGCTCGTTCCTCGAGCAGCACTGCAACACCGCTGCCAACGAGTTCGGCACGAGCGACCTGCTCTACACGGGTGCCTGCGGCTCCGGCGACCACTGGAAGCCGATGTCGACGTCCCTGACTGCCGCGGCTCTTGGTACCAAGAGCGGTGGCACCCTGACGTCCGTCTCGCGCGGACGCGACGCTGGCACGATGTGGGTCGCCTCGCAGGGCGGCCGCGTGTTCGTCACGCAGGATGCGAACGCGCCGATCGGAAGCATCACGTTCACGCGGATCGACACGGCGGCGCAGCCGAACCGCGTCCCGTCGTCCGTGTTCGTCGACCCGACGAACGCGAACCACGCGATCGTGACGTTCTCGGGCTACGAGGCCAACACGCCGACGACGCTCGGTCACGTGTTCGACGTCGTGTACGACCCGGCGTCACATTCGGCGACGTGGACGAACATCTCGTCCGACATCGGCGACCAGCCGGTGAACGACGCGGTGCTCGACACGGCAACTGGCGACCTCTACGTCTCGACCGACTTCGGCGTCTACCGCCGTGTCGCCGGCGAGACGGGGTGGATCCCGGCCGCTGACGGAATGCCGATGGCGGCAGTCGCCGGCCTCACGATCGCCAACGGGACAAACGGCGATCGCTGGATCTATGCGGCGACGCACGGTCGTGGCGCATACCGGCTCCGCCTGAAGTAGGCGGCACTCACCTCGCGACGAAGGGCCCCGGAGACGGGGCCCTTCGCGTCTCCCAAGGTACGACTGGCGTCCGCCGGGCACGACCGGGATCGTGGCATCGACCGCCTACGGGGCCCGCTACTCGTCATCTCGCTGCTCGCGCTGGCCGCCTCACCCGGGCCTGCCGCAGGTGACCGTCCCCGGGCTCACGCTGGTAGCGACGAAGCAGGGCGGACGCGGATGATGTTGTTCTTGTCGCGGATCACGACCTGCTTGCCGCCGCCGCTCTGGGCCCAGCCCTCGGGGTACTTCATGGCGTAGCTGGCGCCGGCGTCGGTGAAGACGACAAAGGCCTGGTTGTCGGGAATGTCGCCGGCCGCCGCCGACTGGGCCTCGGCCTGAAGCGCTCCCAGGCTCTCCGTCGTGCCCGCGGCGGTGGTGGTCGTCGTCGTCGTGGCGGTCGTCGCGGCGCCGTGCTTCGAGGAGCCGCAGCCTGCGGCAAGGGCGGCGAGAAGGAGACAGGTCAGGACGGCGGTCGCCTTCATCACCAAAGAAGTGTCCCCGGGCGGAGCTGAATGTGGCCTGAACGCGCGGTCAGACGTCGCTACGCACAAGCAGCACGGCGGCGATCGCGAGCGACGCGGCGACGTAGGCGCAGAGCACGCCGAAGCCGACCCAGGGCGCGAGCTGGTCGCCGCGGTTGAGCGCGAGCAGCGCCTCGCCGGCCTGGAGCGGGAGGTAGGGCGAGGCGGCCGAGTTCCAGCTCGCGGGCAGCACGTTCATCAGCGGGGGTAGCACGAACATCAGCCCGGCGAAGGTGGCGATCCCACCGGCCGTGTTGCGCACGATCGCGCCCAGGCCGAGGCCGAAGAGCCCGATCACGGTCAGGTAGAGCGCCGCGCCGAAGACCGCACGGGGCACCCCGGCGTGGGTGAAGGCGATGTCGATGTGCCGGCCCGAGAGGATCGACTGCGAGACGAGGAAGGCGATCAGTACGGCCGGGGTCATCAGGATCAGCGTCGTGAGCCCGAAGACGACCGCTTTGCCCCAGAGCACGGGCAGGCGTCGCGGGACCGCTGTCATCGAAGCGCGGATCATCCCGGTCGAGTACTCGGCGGTGATCACGAGGACGCCGAGCACGCCGATCGCGAGCTGGGCGATCTGGACGCCGACGAAGCTGACCTCGAGCGGGTGGAAGTCAGCCCGGTCGCTCGGGCTGGCCGAGGGCCAGTGGTGCGAGACGACGGCCGCGGCGATCGCGGGCACGCCGATCGTGAATAGGAACGCTGCGGCCAGCGACCACTTCGTCGAGCGCACCGAGCGGAGCTTCGTGAGCTCGGAGAGGAAGACGCGCAGCTGCGTCACGCGGCCCGCGTGCTCGAGCGGCGGGATGACGTGGGCCTGGGCAAGCGTGCTCACGCGGCGGCCTCCTCCGGGGTCTTGCCGTCGACGGGAGAGCCGAACTCGACCGCCGAGCGGGTCAGCGTCATGAAGGCCTCCTCGAGCGAAGCCTGCTGCGGCGTCAGCTCGTGGATCGCGATTCCGTGCGCAGCTGCTGCGTCGCCGATCTGTTCGGTCGTCAGCCCGTGCACCTCGAGGCGTCCGCGCTCACCGCCTTCGAAGGTGACGCCAGGCGCCTCGAGCGCGGCGCGCAGGCGTGGCAGCTCGGGCGAGCGGACCAGGACCACCTTGGCCGAGGCGCGCGCGACGAAGTCGTCGACGCTGGTGTCGGCGATCAGCCTGCCGCGGCCAATCACGATCAGGTGATCGGCGGTCAACGCCATCTCGCTCATCAGGTGCGACGAGACGAACACCGTCCGGCCCTCGGCCGCGAGCCCCTTGAGCAGGTTGCGGATCCAGTGGATGCCCTCGGGGTCGAGCCCGTTCACCGGCTCGTCGAGAAGCAGCGTCGAGGGGTCGCCCAGGAGCGCCGTCGCGATCCCGAGCCGCTGGCCCATGCCCAGGGAGAACTGGCCTGCGCGTTTGCTCGCCACGTCGTGCAGGCCGACGAGGTCGGTCAGCTCGTGGACGCGGCGCTTCGGGATCCCGTGGGTCTGAGCGAGTGCGAGCAGGTGGTGGTAGGCGGAGCGCCCGGTGTGGACGGAGCGCGCCTCGAGTAGCGCGCCGACCTCGTGCAGCGGCGCAGGATGCTCACGGTAGTGCTTGCCGTTGACGATCACATCGCCCGCGGTCGGCGCATCGAGCCCGAGGATCAGGCGCATGGTCGTCGACTTGCCTGAGCCGTTGGGGCCGAGGAAGCCGGTCACGATGCCGGGCTCGACGCTGAAGGTGAGGCCGTCGACGGCGCGCTTGTCCCCGTAGTCCTTCGTCAGGCCGCGCGCTTCGATCACCACTGCACGGTACTCCCCGCAGTGTTGCCCGTTCATGAATGCTTCCTGACTACATGCGCGCGACCTCGATCAGCTTGCTCTGCGCCATCGTCGCCGCGGTAGGCGGCGCGAGCCCCGGTGCGACGGCCTCCCAACCGACCCTGGCCGAGCTGGTCGGGCAAAAGCTCGTCGTCTCGATGGCCGGGACGACGCCGTCGGCCTCGCTGCTCGCGCGCGCGAGACGAGGTGAGATCGGCGGGGTGATCGTGCACCGGTGGAACTTCAACTCGTCAGCCCAGCTGTGGGCGATCGCACGGGCGCTGCAGCAGGCGGCCGCGGCGGGCGGGCAGCCGCGGCTGCTGATCGCCGTCGACCAGGAGGGCGGCTCGGTGAAGACGGTCCCCTGGCTGCCGCCGAACAGAGCGCCCGGACACGTCCGGTCGGCCGCCGATGCGCGCGCGGACGGCCGCGCTACCGGCGCCGCGCTGCTCGGCGTCGGCGTCAACACGGACCTCGCGCCCGTCGCCGACGTCCCGGGCTCCCGGGCCTCGGCGGTCTACCGGCAGGGGCGAACGTGGTCGTTCGACGCCCCCACCACCGCGCGCCTGGCGACCGCCTTCGCGGCCGGCCTCGCCGATGGCCACGCGGTGGCGACGATGAAGCACTTTCCCGGCCTGGGGTTCGCCACCGCCGACACCGACCGCGCCGTCGTCCACATCACCGCGTCGCGCAACCGCCTCGAGCCCGGCCTCGATCCCTACCGCAGCGCGATCGCGGCCCACGTTCCGGTGATCATGCTCTCGAACGCGGTCTACGACGCCTACGACCGAACGAACGCCGCGGGCTGGTCGCGGGCGATTGCCACCGGCCTCCTCCGCAACGAGCTCGGCTTCGGCGGGGTGACCATGACCGACTCGCTCGACGGCGCCGCCCACACCCGCAAGATCACTACGAACATCCTCGCGCTCGCGGCGACGAAGGCGGGCACCGACCTGCTCCTGCTGACCGGCCGGGAGGTGGCCACGCGCAGCGACTACACCTCGCTGCTCCGAGCCGCCCAGGCGGGCCGCCTGGGACGTCCGGGACTCGAGCGCTCCTACCGCCGGATCCTGCTGCTGAAGGCCGGGTTGCGCGCGCGACGCTGAAGGTCGAGACTCAACACGTGCCCGGAGCCGCCGCGGAGCACCGTCGCTCGTCTCGCGAGGCCGACGTGATCCTCGACCTCGAGTTCGAGGAAGGCCTGCTCTTCCTCGTGCTGGAGAACATCGGCTCGCGGCCGGCGCACTCGGTGCGGGTGCGCTTCGCCGGGCCGCTGCGCGGTCTCGGCGGCGAGAAGCGAATCGACCGGCTGCGGATCTTTCAGGCGGCTCGAGCTGCTCGGGCCGCGGCGGCGGATCCGGATCTTCCTCGACCGCGCCGCGCTGTTCTTTGCGCGCGACGAGCCAACCGCGCTCGAGGCTCGGATCGCCTGGCGCACCGACGAGGACGAGCGTCGCTCCCGCACGGTCGCCCACGACCTCGACGCCTACCGCGACTTCCCCTACTTGGAGGTGCCCCGCGATGCCCCAGCAGCACCGTAACGATCCGTACCTGAACTTCAACTTTCGCGTCGAGATCGACAACCTCCCGGTGGCCGGCTTCAGCGAGGCCGAGCTCCCCGAAGGCCGGATCGAAGTGATCGAGTACCGCGAAGGGGCTGACACGAGCACGGGACCGCGTCTGCTCGCGGGCCGCGTCGAGTACCGCCCGGTCGTCCTGCGCCGCGGCTTCGCGGGCGAACCGTCCCTCTTCAGATGGTGGAACGAGGTCGTGCAGGGAAACGTGATGCGCCGGAACGTCGATATCGCGCTCCTCGACGAACAACGCAACGAGGTGGCGCATTGGCTGATCCGCGAGGCCTGGCCGAGTAAGTGGGTGGGCCCCGACCTGCGGGCCCTCGGCAACGAAGTGGCGATCGAGACGCTGGAGCTCTCCCATGAGGGCATCGAGCTGGTCGATTGAGCTACCGAAGCGACGAGGGGTAGTAGTCGTACGTGACGCGCTCGAGCAGCTCGATCCGCACGCCTGCTCGCAGCATGCGCTCGCCGCGGAACCAGTCGCCCGGCTCGGCAAGCGCGGAGGCGACGTGCTCGCGCTCGAAGAAGCGCAGGTGCCCGTGGACGAGCGCTCCCTTCAGCGGCAGCTGGTGCGGGAGCACACCTCGGATCTCGCTCGTCGAGCCGTCATCCTCGTGGCCGATGATCACGCCCTGCACCGCTTCGGCGCGACGCTTCAGCGCGGCGTCGAGGAGGAGCTCGATCGCGTCGGGCGGTAGCGAGTCGTCGTCGTCGAAGTCGAACAGCCAGCGCCCGCTCGCAAGGCGGTAGCCCTCGTTGCGGGTGAGCGTCGACGCGGCGAGCCAGTGGCGGTGCGGTTCCGGGTAGACGTAGCGCTGTGACGTGTTCGTCCAGCGGACGCGCTCGTCGCCCAGCTCGCGCACGACCTCCTCGGCCGCTGGATCCGGCCGTCGCCGATCACGAGCACCTCGAGTTTCGAGTACGTCTGCGAGAGCACGGCAGGGAGCGAGCGCGAGCGCAGGAACTCCGGGCGCCCGTGGGTCGGCAGGATCACCGTCACGAGCGCCTCCGGCTCCTCGTACGCGAGCTCGTAGCTCGGGTCGCTGCGTGCGTCGGCGAGGAGTTTCCTGTTCTCGGCGTCGCGCCCGGCCAGCAGTCTCAGGGTCGGCATCAGCTGCTCGTCGAGCCGCCGGGCCACGGCCGACACGTCTTCGTGGAGTCGCTCGACGTCGTCCGCCAGCTGCTCCACGCGGTGGTGCAGCGACTCCAAGCGCCGGTCGAGCGCGTGCGCGAGCCGGCGGCCGATCACGCAGGAACGAAGACGCGTGCGGGCACGCCCTGCACGCGCGTCGCCGGCTCCACCGGCCGGACCACAACCGCGCCGGCCGCGACGAGCGCCTGGGCTCCGACCTCGATCCCGTTGAGGACGATCGCGCCCATTCCGAGCACCGCGCCGTCCCCGACGCGCGCGTTGCCGCCGACATTCGAGCCGGGGTTGAGCACCACGCCTACGCCGAGGCGCGCGTGGTGGCCGACGAGCGCGCCGCGGGCCACGATCGCCTGCCTCCCGAGCTCGGCCGCAGCGCCGATCACGGCGCCCGGCGCGACGAGGCACCCCTCGCCGAGCTGCGCGGACGGGCTCACGTGGGCCGAGGGATGGACAACCGTGGCCGGCCGCCAGCCGTGCTCCGCGAGACGCGACCAGAGCGTGAGCCGGTCGCCGCCGAGCCCGAGCACCACCGTCCCCGCCTCCGCGTCGAGTCCCACGACGGGAAGGCCGTGCACCTGGCTGCCGATCCGGCTTGAGTCGACGAGCTCGACCAGTCCCACCACCTCGTGGCCCGACCCGCGGGCGTACTCGATCACCTCGAGTGCGAACGATCCAGTCCCCGCAACGTAGAGCCCGGCCACGTGCACGGGGACCCTATAGGCCTAGGTGCGCCGCTTCGCGGTCAGCCAGGTGTCCAGCTCGGTGCGGCTGAAGAACAACCGGCCCTCGACCTTGCTGTGCGGCACCTGGAAGAGGTGTTGCCGCAGCCAGCGGACCGAGACGCGCATGTACTCGGCGGCCTCGGCCGTGTTCATCCAGGGCGAGCCGTTCTGCAGATGAATCCGCTCGGCCAGGGCCGCAGCGAGGGCGTCGAGCTCCGCGTGCGACACGTGAGTTTCGATCGGTTGTGATGCCATGAGATCTCCTTCGTTCGCCGTCTCCGCGGCCACGCGCGGTGGCCGCCCGTCAGGCGACGGCGGGAGGAGCGCGCCCGGCCTGCTGGGAGGCCAGGACGGGGAGTCGCGGCTCGGGCGCGTGGAAGGGCCTGACGCGGAGCCGATGCGTTCGTCGGGCCCAGCGCGGCCGGCGGCCTGCGAGCGTGTAGCCGAGCTGCTCGGCGGCCCGCAGGAGCGTGCGCGCGAGCCAGATCGCCGGCAAGCCCAACGCCAGCTGGAGCGCGACGCCGATCAGGACCATCGGCTCCAGCGCCGTCAGCGCGGCGAACCGGCCGTCGTGCACGAGCTGCTCCGCGTACTCCTGGAAGAGGAATCCCAACGCCGGCAGCGCGGCCAGCCGCCAGGCAGGCAGCGACTCTGGCCCCTCGGCGCGGAAGGACGCGAGCACCCGCCGCCCGAGGATGGCGGCCGCGAGCAGCACGACGCAGGCGACGAACGGCAGGGCGAAGTCCTCCAGGACGTTCGAGAGCACACGGTGACGCGGGTCCGTCGGATCGATCGCGCCGGCCACCAGCGTGTGGCCAGCCGTCTCCGCCACGAACAGTGCCGGCAGCGTCAGGAACCAGAAGGTGCGCGCTCTCATGCCGGTCACGCGCCGGAGGGCCGCACGGCGCCGACGAACCCGAAGGCGTAGCCGGGCTCCGAGAGCGACGAGATCTTGACGACGTCTCCCGTGTGCGGGGCCTGGACGAAGCGGCCGCCGCCGATGTACATCCCTTCGTGCTGCGGGCCGCGGGAGCTCGGCTCGAAGAAGACCAGGTCGCCGGGCCGGAGCGCCCACGGCGGGATGCGCGTGCCCTCGTAGAACTGCGAGCCCGTGTAGTGGGTCAGCTGGATCCCGAGCTGCGCGTACGCGTACATCGTCAGGCCCGAGCAGTCGAAGCCCGTGAGCGGGTCGGCCCCGCCCCAGACGTACGGCACGCCCAGGTACTGCAACGCGATCCGCACCGCGCGGGAGCCCACCGAGCCGTCCGTCGGCACGTCGAGCAGCTGGGCCGCGGGCAGGGCGAGGTCGTCGAACCCGGTGTCGGCACCGTGGCCGGTCACTCCGAGCGCGAGCCACGAGAGCCGCGCAGACCGATGCGCTTCGTGCCTGGCCGGCAGCGCCGCCCGTGCGAGCCCGACGAGCACCTGCGAGCCTGGGTCGAGACCGAGCGACGAGTCGCCGGCTACCAGGCGCAGGCCGACGATGCCGCTGCCCTCGCCGGGAACGACCGCCTCCTGCAGGACGACCAGGTAGCTCGCCGGCCCGAGCGGGACGAGCGAGTTCGCGGTCGCCGCCACCGGCTTGCCGTTCACCGTCAGGCCGACGACGCGCGCGCCGCGCAGGCCGTGCGCGGGGACGTAGACGCGCTCTGCGTAGACGAGGCCGCCCGCGAGCGAGACGCCGGTTAGCGAGACGCCGTGCGCCGTTCGAGTCGCCGAATCGAAGCGCAGCGCCCAGCCGCCGTCCTGGGCCGAGGCGAAGGTGCCGACCGCGCCGGCGTCCGTCGTCAGGTGGCCCTGGGCGTCGCGGATCTCGGCGACGCCGCCGAGCGCTCCGGGGGCGAAGAGAACGGCCGCTGCCAGGGCGGTGAGCATCCAGAGGAGCAACCGCCTGTGCACAGCCGGATGGTTGCACAGAGAACGTCGCCCCGACACGCCTGTAAATGATAATGAGAGGCGTTTTCAGTAAGCTTGGCGTGTGAGGAACACACGCCAGCGCACGCTGCTGACCGAGCTCGTTTCGAAGCAGCAGCACGCCTTCACCGCCGAGCAGCTCTGGACCGCGGCCCGCGAGTCAGGCCCCGTCGGCCTTGCGACCGTCTACCGGACGCTCGCGCTGCTCGAGTCGGACGGCCGCGTCCGCCGTCTCGACCGTGGGCGCTTCATCGCCTGCGAGCCCGGTCATCACCACCATCTCGTCTGCGTCTCGTGCGGGGCGGTCGAGGAGACCGAGCTCTGCGCTGCACCGCCGGTGACGGAGGTACGGAAGCGTCACGGCTTCGTCGTGCAACATCACGAAGCCGACCTCTATGGCGTGTGCGAGAACTGCGCGTGAGCTGGATCGCGATCCCGCTCTCGCTGCTGACGGTCGTCTCGACACTGCTCGGCGGTCTGACCGCGCTGCGGCTGCGGGGCCACCTCGAGACCGTGATGGCGCTGAGCGGCGGGGTCGTCGTCGCCGTCGCGCTCTTCGACGTGCTCCCGGAGGCGATCGACGGAATCGGCAACTCGCGCACGGTGACGACGCTCGTCGCGGCCGGCTTCCTCTCGTTCTTCTTCTTCCAGCGCGCGCTCGTGCTGCACCACCGCGACGACCCGGACGAGGCGCGCGCCCATCACCGAGTGGGCACTCTCGGCGCGGCCGCGCTCTCGGCCCACAGCTTCATCGACGGGCTCGGGATCGGCATCGCCTTCGGCGTGGACACGCTCACCGGCGTGCTGGTCTTCATCGCGGTGATCAGCCACGACTTTGCCGACGGGCTGAATACCGTCACCTTCGTCCTGCGCCAGCAGGGCGACCGGAAAAAGGCGCTGCGCTGGCTCGCGGCCGACGCGGCGGCGCCGTTCTTCGGCGCGATCGTCGGCACGCTGATCAGCATCTCCGAACCGGAACCTGGCCTACCTGCTCGCCGTCTACGCGGGCTTCTTCCTCTACGTCGGCTCGTCGGACCTGCTCCCCGCGGCCCACGCGCGCACCTCGCCGCTGCGGGTCGCCCTGACCCTCGCGGGCTTCGCGGTCACCTACGCCGTCGTCACCGTCGCGTCGCGTTAGGGATGCGCCGCGGGCACCCAGTGCGGCCCGCCCCAGCTGAGGTCGTACGGGTAGTGGTGGATCACGTGCGCCCAGACCGTCCAGGCGATCCAGCGTGAGGTGCCGTAGAAGAACGCCGCCCGGTAGAACGTCAGCAGCGCGCCGCGCGGGATCGCCCGGTTCAGCCAGGGCCAGAAGGCATCTGCCCGGTAGATGTAGTCGTCGAAGTACGCACTTGTGAGTACGCGCCAGGAGTAGAGGCCGTAGACGATCCAGACCAGGTCCCACATGGAGCCGAGCCCGCTGAAGTACGCGGCGGCGTCCGTCATGCGGCCGGTCTGGCCCGCGTACGCCCAGGCGTCCAAATGGAAGTGGAACGTCCAGGGGAAGAGCAGCATCGTCCCGACCGTGTCGCCCGTGTCGGTGAGCGCATGCGCGGCCTGGCCGATGATGAAGCTGATGCCCCAGAGCTTCGAGCCGAAGAGCTTCCAGATGATCAGCCCGACTGCGACGCCGTAGATGAACGAGTGCGTGAAGCCGAAGCCCGGCCAGCCGCGGTGGAACTGGGCCGGGTCGCTCGCCTTCAGGTCCCAGGGGCCGAGGTGGATCCCGTAGACGAACCACTTGGTCATCATGTCCGGCGAGTACGAGCCGATCAGGAGCGGCACGAAGGCGAGCTTCAGCCCGGCGTGCTTCTGGATCGCGTACGGCTCGAGGTCGTGCGCCGCCCAGCTCAACCGAGCCGCCGGACGATCGTTGGCACGGCCCACGCGGCCACGACCAGGTAGGCCAGGCCGACCCAGAACGAGAACATGAAGTCGATCCAGGTCACGCCGATCGCGATGTAGACGGCGGCCGCGACGCAGTAGCCTCCGAACACGCGCAGGTCGCGCCGGTTCGGGACGTCGAAGCTCAGTCGCAGTCGCACGTTCGCTGGCCGAGGACGATCCGCCGGCCGCAGCCGGCGCAGAAGTTCTCCGCCCGCCGCGCCGCCCGGTGGAGGCCCGGCAAGGTCAGCAGCACGCCGAAGGCGAGGGCGCCGAGCACGGCGGCCAGCTCGGGATCGATCATGGGCGGGAGGCTAACGAGGGTGTGACCCTGCTGCAGCGAGACTCAGCCGCCGCCGCCCTTGGGCGGCGACTGGGCGAACGTCGCCTGCAGCCCGCTTGCGAGAGCCTCCTTCTCGCTTGCCGAGAGCTTCGCGTTCGCGTGCAAGATCACGTAGTACCACGGTGGCATGCCGCCACCGCGCACAGCCTCGACGGCGTCGCCGCCCTCCTGCGGACGGTTCCACTCGGAGAAGTTGAGCGTGCTCCGGCCCGAGTCGACATCCCGCTGGACCAGCCAGGAGGCCGGGGCGACGTTCGAGTACCAACGCCATTTCGTCTCGTTGCTGTGGCAGTCGAAGCACGCGCGCACCGCGAGGGCCCGGGTCTGCGGTGAGTCCCACCTGGGCTCCTCCAGCACAGGCGGGTTGGTGTGCGAACGCCCATAGGGCACGAGCTGCGCGAGCGCGAACAGCCCGACGAGGAGCAGTGCCGAGCGCAGCAGCAAGCGCCGCCAGCCGAGCCGTCTCAGGTACGGACGCATCAGCGCAGGCCGAGGATGCGGCCGCTGGCGTCGACGTCGATCCGCGACGCGGCCGGGTCGGCGGGCAGGCCGGGCATCGTCTGCATCTCCCCGCAGAGAGCGACCACCCAGCCGGCGCCGGTGTAGGCGCGGAGCTCGCGCACCGGGAGTGTGAACCCGCGCGGAGCGTTGAGGAGCGCCGGGTCGTGCGAGAGCGAGAGGTGCGTCTTGGCGATGCAGACCGGCAGGCGGCCGAGGCCCCGAGCTTCGAGTTCCTCGGCTTGTCGTGCAGCCATCGTGGAGAGCTCGATCCCGGCGGCGCCGTAGGCGCGCGTCGCGACCTGCTCGAGTTTCCGCTCGAGCGGGTCCTCGTCCGCGTAAAGGAAGCGGACCGGCTGCGGATGCTCGGTCGCGGCGGCGACGGCCTCGGCCAGCTCGACCGCGCCTTCGCCGCCGGTGCGGTAGCCGTCGTTGACCGCCACGGCGAGCGCGCCGGCTTCGACCGCGAGCCTGCGCAGCACGTGGAGCTCGGCGGTCGTGTCATCCGGATGCCGGTTCACGGCGACCACCGGCTCGAGCCCGACCTCACGCACGATCGCGAGGTTCGCGGCCAGGTTGGCCGCACCGCGCTCGAGCGCCTGCACGCCGCCGTCGGGATCGCCGCCGTGGTGCTTCAGCGCCTGGACGGTGGCCACGAGCACGACGCCGCTCGGCGCGATCCCGCCGGTCCGGCAGACGATGTCGACGAACTTCTCGAACCCCATCTCCGCTCCGAAGCCGCTCTCGGTGACGACGTAGTCGGCGAGCTTCAGCCCCAGCCGGTCGGCCAGCAACGAGTTGTTCCCGTGCGCGATGTTGGCGAAGGGGCCGCAGTGGACGAGCGCTGGCTGTCCCTCGAGCGTCTGGACGAGGTTCGGCTTGAGCGTCTCCGTGAGCAGCGCGGCCAGCGAGCCCGCGCAGCCGAGCTGTTCGGCTGTCACCGGCTCGCCCCCGAAAGTCGTGCCGACCGTGATCGCTCCGAGCCGCGCGCGCAGGTCGGCGTGGTCGCGCGCGACCGCAACGATCGCCATCACCTCGGACGCTGCCGTGATGTCGAAGCCGGTCTCCCGCGGCGCGCCGTTTACGCGGCCGCCGAGCCCGACGACGATCTTTCGCAGCGCGCGATCGTCCATGTCGAGGCAGCGGCGCCACGTGACCGAGTGCGGGTCCAGCCCGAGCTCGTTGCCGTGCAGCAGGTGCGACTCGACGACGGCCGCGAGCAGGTTGTTCGCCGCGCCGATCGCGTGGATGTCGCCCGTGAAGTGGAGGTTGATCAGCTCCATCGGCGCGAGCTGGGCACGCCCGCCGCCGGTGCCGCCGCCCTTGATCCCGAAGACCGGGCCGAGCGACGGCTCGCGCAACGCGAGCATCGGCCGCTCGCCGATCCGGCCGAGGCCGTCGACGAGGGAGATGGCGGTCGTGGTCTTGCCCTCGCCGGCCTTCGTGGGCGTGACCGAGGTGACGCAGACGAGCCGCCCGGCGGGGGCGTCCGCGAGCCGGTCGAGCGCCGTCAGCTCGATCTTCGCCGCGTAGCGGCCGTACGGCTGGAGCTCCTCGGCGTCGAGCCCGAGCTCCTCGGCAAACTCCAGGACGGGGCGCAACTCGCGGGCATCGAGCTCGATCTGCATGACCGCAGCATCGGCGCTCGAGCCGCTCCCACCATCGGGCGGCGCACCGAGCGACCGTGCGGAAAAGCCGCAAGAAGCTTTCGGCCGCTGCCGGATGGCGGCGAGTGGCCAGTCGCCGAGACTGGCTGGAGATGTGAGCACCGTGGCGCCCCATCCGTCCGCCTCCTTCAGCGCGACCCTGCGCGTCCATCTGGACAACCAGCCGGGTGCCTTCGCCGCGCTGGCGGGCGCGATCGGCGAGGCCGGCGGCCTGCTCGGCAGCATCGACCTCGTGCGCGTCGAGCGCGGAAAGAAGGTCCGCGACGTGGTCGTGCTCGCCGCGGACGACAAGCACATCGCAAAGATCGTCGAAGCAGTGCGGGCACTCGCCGGGATCGAGGTCGAGCACGTCTCCGACCGGACGTTCCTGCTGCACCTCGGGGGCAAGCTCGAGGTCGTCGCGAGGACACCGCTGAAGACCCGCGAGGACCTCTCGATGGCCTATACGCCCGGCGTCGCGCGCGTCTGCAGCGCGATCGCGGACGACCCCGAGAAGGTCTGGAACCTGACCGTCAAGCAGCACAGCGTCGCCGTCGTCACCGACGGCACCGCGGTGCTCGGTCTGGGGGACATCGGCCCCGAGGCAGCACTGCCCGTGATGGAGGGCAAGGCGGTTCTCTTCAAGGAGTTCGGCGGGATCGATGCCTGGCCGATCTGCCTGGACACGACCGACCCGGACGAGATCGTCGCGGCCGTCACCGCGATCGCTCCGGTCTTCGGCGGGATCAACCTCGAGGACATCTCCGCGCCGCGCTGCTTCGAGATCGAAGCGCGCCTGCGCGAGGCACTCGACATTCCCGTCTTCCACGACGACCAGCACGGGACGGCGATCGTCGTCCTCGCCGCGCTGCTGAACGCGCTGCGCGTGGTCGGCAAGCGCATCGAGGACGTCCGCGTGGTCTTCACCGGCGCGGGTGCCGCCGGGAATGCGACAGCGCGGATGCTGCTGGCGGCCGGCGTGACCGACATCGTCTGCTGCGACCGCCACGGCGCGCTGCACCACGGCCGTTCGGACTGCGACGAGGCGAAGCTCGCGCTGATCGAAGAGACGAACCCGCGAGGGTTCCAGGGCACCGCCGACGAGGCGCTCGCGGGCGCGGATGTCTTCATCGGCCTCTCCGGGCCCGGCGCGATCAGCGTCGAGGGAGTCAGGACGATGGGGGAGAGCCCGATCGTCTTCGCGATGGCCAACCCGAACCCGGAGGTCGCGCCGGAGGAGATCGAGAACGTCGCCGCAGTCATCGGCACCGGCCGCTCTGACTACCCCAACCAGGTCAACAACGTGCTCGCCTTCCCCGGTGTCTTCCGGGGGGCGCTCGACGTGCGCGCCAGCGCGATCACGCGCGAGATGGAGCTCGCGGCCGCGCACGCACTTGCCGATGTGGTCGACGCCGAGCACCTGGCGGCCGACTACGTGCTGCCGAGCGTCTTCGACCGTACCGTCGCGCCCGCCGTCGCCGCTGCCGTCTCGCGCGCCGCCGAGGAGAGCGGCGTGGCCCGGCGCCGGCGGACACCCAGGCCCGCCGGCGCCTAGAGCGCTGCGGCTCTCACGCGGCGAGAGCCCGCGCGATGTCGAGTGTCGAGAGCACGCCGACCGGCCGTTTCGAGCTGTGGGCGATGACGATGAGGTGCGTCACCTCGTGTTCGCTCATCAACTGCGCGGCGTGCTGCAGGGTGTCGTCCGCCGCGATCGTCAGCGCCGGTGTGACGGCGGTTCCGCCCGCCGTGTGGTCCTCGAGCTCGCCTGCGACCGTCGCCTGCACCAGGTCGAGGTCGGTCACGACGCCCCAGAGGCCCGGCGCGTCCACGTCGTCGGTGTCCTCGCCGTAGGCGACGACCGCGTGGATCCGGTAGACGGACATCATCCGGGCGACGTCGCGGAGCGACGTCTCCAGCGGGCAGGTGAGCACGCCCGGGTGCATTGCCTCCGAAACCTCGATCTCGGCCAGGCCGCGGTGCTCCGTGCCCCGTTCCAGCATCAACTCGCTCATGGTCCCTCCTTGTCGTGACCACTGTCGCGCGCGCCTGCCACGAGGGCATCCGAAGAACGGCGTACGAACGATCAGGCCTCTCCCCGATGGCGGGCGCTCAGCAGATGCGGGGAAGCGGATCGCCGACGAGCATGTCGACGATCCTGCTGCCGCCGAAGGCCGTGTCCAGCAGGACGAGGCCTTCGGGCTCGGCGCGGACCTCGCCGACGAGCGCGGCCTCCGCGCCGAGCGGATGCGAGCGCAGCCGCTCGAGCGCGTCGCCGGCCGCCTCCGGCGCGACGACCGCGACAAGCTTGCCCTCGTTCGCGACGTAGAGCGGGTCGATGCCGAGGATCTCGCAGGCTCCGACGACCTCACGCCGGAGCGGCAGCGCGGTCTCCTCGAGGCAGACCGCGAGTGACGTCTCGCGCGCGAGCTCGTTCAGCGCCGTCGCCAGGCCGCCGCGCGTCGGGTCGCGCAGCCAGCGCAGCGCCTCTCCGAGCTCGAGGAGCGACGCGGCCAGCTCGTGCACCGGCGCCGTGTCGCTCTCGAGCTCCACCTCGAGCGCGAGCTCACCACGGGCGACCATCACCGCCATGCCGTGGTCGCCGAGGGTGCCCGAGACGAGCACCCGGTCGCCGGCCAGGACGCGGCCGGCGCCGAGCCGCACGCCCGAGCCGACCAAGCCGATCCCGGCCGTGTTGATGTAGAGCCCGTCCGCCTTGCCGCGCTCGACGACCTTCGTGTCGCCAGTCGCGATGACCACCCCGGCGACCTCCGCGGCGCGCGCCATCGAGGCGGCGAGCCGGCGCAGCCGTGCCACCTCGAAGCCCTCCTCGACCACGAACCCGGCCGAGAGCACGAGCGGCCGTGCGCCGGCGACGGCCAGATCGTTGACCGTCCCGTTGACCGCGAGCTCGCCGATGTCGCCGCCGGGGAACTCGAGCGGCTTGACGACGTACGAGTCGGTCGTGAACGCGAGCCGCGAGCCGTTCAGCTCGAGCAGCGCCGAGTCGCCGAGCGGGTCGAGCAGCGGGTTGCCGAGTTCCTCGAGGAAGAGCCCCTCGACGAGCGCGCGTGAGGCCTTGCCGCCGGAGCCGTGCGCGAGCGTGATGAGCTCGTCGCGGAGCCGCGGCCTGCGTTGACTCACGCGGGCACGGACAGGCGGCCGTAGTTGTAGTAGGCCGCGCAGGCGCCTTCGCTCGAGACCATGCAGGTGCCGATCGGTCGCTCGGGCGTGCAGGCGGTGCCAAACACCCGGCATTCCCACGGCTTGATCGCGCCGATCAGGACCTCGCCGCACTGGCACGCCTTCGGGTCCTCGACGCGGTCGCCCGGAAGCTCGAAGCGGGCCTCCGCGTCCCAGTCGGCGAGCTCGGGTCGCAGCTTCAGCGCGCTCTGCTCGATCCAACCGAGCCCGCGCCACTCGAAGGTCTCGCGCAGCTCCATCGTCTCCTCGAGCGCCGCGAGCGCGCGCGGGTTGCCGTCCCGCCGCACGACGCGCGTGTACTGGTTCTCGACCTCACAGCGCCCCTCGCGGAACTGGCGCAGGAGCATCACGACCGCGTGCAGGATGTCGAGCGGCTCGAACGCGGTCACGACCACCGGCTTGCCGTACTCCTCGACGATGAAGTCGTACGGCCGCGTGCCGATCACCGTCGAGACGTGGCCGGGCGCGATGAACGCCTCCAGCTTCAGGCCCGGCGAGTCGAGGATCGCGCGAAGCGGCGGCGCGATTGTGACGTGGTTGCAGAAGGCCGAGAAGTTGCGGACGCCCTCGGCCCGGGCGCGCAGCAGCGTGAGCGCCGTCGCGGGCGCCGTCGTCTCGAAGCCGATCGCGAAGAAGACCACCTCGCGCTCGGGGTTGCGGCGCGCGAGCTCGAGCGCGTCGAGCGGCGAGTAGACCATGCGCACGTCGGCTCCGCGTGCCTTCGCCTCGAGCAGGGAGCCGCGCCCGCCGGGGACACGGAGCATGTCGCCGAAGGTCGTGAAGATCACCTCCGGCCGCTCGGCGAGCGCGATCGCGTCGTCGACGCGCCCCATCGGGATGACGCAGACCGGGCAGCCGGGCCCGTGGACGAAGTCGACCTCGTCGGGCACGAGCTGCTCGATCCCGTGCTTGTAGATCGAGTGCGTGTGACCGCCGCACACCTCCATGATCTTCACCACGTGGCCGGGCTCGGCCAGCGTCTGGAGCTCGTGCGATAGCTTCTGCGCCAGCTCGCCGTCGCGGAACTCGTCGAGGTACTTCACGACAGCTTCTCGAGGGCGATGCCCGCGTGACACAGGAGCGTGTCGCCCTGCTCGACGGGCTCGACGAGCTCGATCCCGACGCGCTCGCGGTTGCCGTCGAGCTCGACGATCGCGTTGGAGCCGTCCACCTCGACGACGCGGGCGGCGACCGCCTCATCCGAGCAGGCGATGCAGTGCTCGGGCTTCACGTGGCCGCGCTCTCGCGGATCTCGCGCAGCTCCTGCTCGTAGGCCTCGCCCATCTGCTCGAGGAGCTCGAGCGTCTCGCGCGCCTGTTCCTCATCGATCCGCGAGAGCGCGAAGCCGACGTGCACGAGCACCCAGTCGTCCACCTGCACCTCGGGGCAGAGCGCAACCGAGACGTCGCGGCGAACACCGGAGATCTCGGCCTTGGCGATGCCAGCGTCGGCATCGACGAGCTCGACGATCTGGGCCGGGATCCCTAGGCACATGACACGGTCCTCCTCGCGGCGACTGCCGCCTGGCCGTAGCTTATGCCGCCGTCGTTCGGCGGTACCAGCCGGTGCGAGAGGACGCGGAAGCCTTGTTGCTCGAGCCGCTCGCGGGTCGAGGTCAGCAGGCGCAGATTCTGGAAGCTGCCGCCCGAGAGTACGACCGTCCGCGGCTCGCCGATCGCAGCGCAGGCTTCCGCGGCGGCGGCCGCAACCGTCTCGTGGAAGCGCGCCGCCACCTCCTCGCGCGGGCGTCCCTGCCGAACCTCCAAGTAACAGACTGCTACTAGCTCTGTCGGGTCGCCGAAGCTCCACGTGTACGGCTCGGCGGGCCTCTCGCCAGCCAGCTGCTCGAGCTCGATTGCCGCCTGGCCCTCGTAGCTGACGTGCTCGCGGAGACCGAGCACGGCCGCGACGGCGTCGAACATGCGCCCCAGGCCGCAGGCGAGCGGCGGGTCGAGCTTCAGGCTCTCGCGCACCTGCGTCCACTCCGGCCACGGCACCTCGAGCCCTGCGCGTTCGAGGTGCACAGCGGCGACGCGCCAGGGCTCTCGGATCGCCGCCTCACCGCCCGGCAGTGGGACCGGCTCCAGGTGCGCGAGCCGCTCGAAGCCGGCGAGGTCGCAGCGCAGCACCTCGGAGCCCCAGAGCGCCCCGTCGGTGCCGTAGCCGGTGCCGTCGAAGACGAGAGCAAGCGCCGGGCCGGTCTCGCCGTGTTCGGCCAGGCAGGCCGCCGCGTGGGCATGGTGATGTTGCACACCTAGGAGCTCGACGTCCTGCTCGCGCGCCCACTTCGTCGCGAGGTACTCGGGGTGGAGGTCGTGAACGACGAGCTCGGGCTCGAGTCGAAGCATCGCCAGGTAGAGCTCGAGGTCGGCGCGGAAGGCACCGTAGGCCGGCTCGGAGTCGAGGTCGCCGAGGTGCGCCGACAGGAACGCCTCGGCGCCGCGAGCGACGCAGAAGGTGCTCTTCAGCTCGGCTCCCGCTGCGACGAGCGGGGGAGCGACGTCTGAGAGCGGCAGCGCAACAGGCACGTGCCCGCGCGAGCGGCGGAGCGGGAACTCGACCCGCACGACCGAGTCCTCGCAGCGGCGGTGGATCGGGCGGTCGTGGCCGAGGAAGGCGTCCGCGATCCCCTCGAGCCGCTTGCGTGCGTCCGTGTCCTCGTAGGCGATCGGCTCGTCGGAGACGTTCCCGCTCGTCAGCACGAGCGGCCCCTCGAAGTCGGCGGCCAGCAGGTGGTGGAGCGGCGAGTAGGGCAGCAGCAGCCCGAGCCACGGCGTCCTGTGCGCGACCGAGCCGGCGACCACACTGCCCTCGCGCCGGCGCACGAGCACGACCGGCCGCGCCGGCGAGCGCAGCAGCTCGAGCTCGGCCGGCGAGACCTCCGCCAGCGACTCGGGCTCGGTCGTCAGGATCGCGAACGGCTTCTCCTCGCGGTGCTTGCGCGCGCGCAGCCGCGAGACCGCGTCCTCGTCGGCCGCGTCGCAGGCGACGTGGTAGCCGCCGAGCCCCTTGACCGCCAGGATCCGCCCGTCGCGCAGCAGCCCCACGGCCTCCTCGAGCGGCATCGTCAGCCGCGGGCCGCACGCCGGACAGCAGTTCGGCTCGGCATGGAAGCGCCGATCCAGCGGATCCTCGTACTCACGGCGGCAGTCCTCGCAGAGCCCGAAGCCGGCCATCGTCGTGTTCGCCCGGTCGTAGGGCACCGAGCGGACGATCGTGAAGCGCGGGCCGCACTGGGTGCAGTTCACGAACGGGTAGCGGTAGCGCCGGTCGGCCGGGTCGAACAGCTCGCGCACGCACTCCTCGCAGGTGGCCACGTCAGGCGGGATCAGTGCCGCGCCGCCCGTGGGCCGGCTCGCGACGATGCGGAAGGAGCGCTCGCCACGCGGCGGCAGCGGCTCCGCGACGACCGTCTCGACTCGTGCGAGCGACGGCGCCTCCGTCCGCAGACCCTCGGCGAACGCCTCGAGCGCGCCCTCCTCGCCCTCGACCTCGGCCACGACGCCGTTGCCGTCATTCAGGACGAAGCCGCCGAGCCCGCGCCGCGTGGCGAGCCCGTAGACGAACGGCCGGAAGCCGACGCCCTGGACGACGCCTGAGACGCGAAAGCGGCGGCGGCTCATTGGTGCATTGAACCGCGCTCGACCGCACTAGCAATCCGGGAAGGCACGGATGTAGCCTCCCTCGCTCGGGGGCGATGCTCACGACATGACCCGAGTAATCGAGCCGGGGGCACTAGAGGCGCTCGTCGCCGCTTTGCGCGAGCGGGGCTATCGCGTGCTCGGCCCGACGTTGTCCGGCGGCGCGATCGTCTACGACGAGCTCGAGTCCGCATCCGAGCTGCCGGCCGGCTGGACCGACGTCCAGGAGCCCGGGAGCTACCGGCTCGAGCGGCGTGACGACGATGCGCGCTTCGGGTATGCGGTCGGGCCGCACTCCTGGAAACAGTTCCTGCTCCCACCGCGGCTGCGGCTCTGGCGTGCGGAGCGCGACGACGACGGCGGCTTCGAGGTCGAGCAGGAACCGACGGAGGAGACCCGGTTTGCGTTCCTCGGCGTGCGCTCCTGCGAGCTGCACGCGATCGAGATCCAGGACAACGTGTTCCTGCGCGGCCGCGTCCAGGACCGCGACTACAGCGCGCGGCGCGAGGGCGCCTTCTTCGTCGCCGTCAACTGCTTCGAGCCCGGCGGCACGTGCTTCTGCGACTCGATGGGAACCGGGCCCAAGGTCGAGAGCGGCTACGACCTGGCGCTGACGGAGATCCTCGAGGGCGAGCACCGGCTGCTGGTCGAGGCCGGCAGCGAGCGCGGGGAGGAGGTGCTGGCCGAGCTGCCGGGCCGGGAGGCGACGCCCACCGACCTCGAGGCCGCGGGCGCCGCCGTCGAGGGCGCGCGGCACAAGATGGGCCGGCAGCTGGACGCCACCGACCTGCACGGGCTGCTCCGGCGCAACCTCGAGCACCCACGCTGGGACGAGGTTGCCGAGCGCTGCCTGACCTGCGGCAACTGCACGATGGCCTGCCCGACCTGCTTCTGCACAAGCGTCGAGGACACCACCGACCTCACCGGCCAGAGCGCCGAGCGCCACCGCGTCTGGGAGTCGTGCTACTCGGTCGAGTACTCGCACATCCACGGCGGCTCGATTCGGCCCAGCGGCCGCTCGCGCTACCGGCAGTGGCTGACGCACAAGTTCGGCACCTGGCACGACCAGTTCGACACCTCCGGCTGCGTCGGCTGCGGGCGCTGCATCACCTGGTGCCCGGTCGGGATCGACGTGACCGAGGAGCTGACGGCAATCCGCCTGACCGACGAGGAGGCAAGCGATGGAGGCCATTGACGCCCTGCTGCGCGACGTGCCCGTCTTCCACGGGCTCGCGTCCGAGCAGCTGGAGCTGATCGCCGGCTGCGGGAGCAACGTCCACTTCGACCAGGGCACCGTCCTCTTCCGCCAGGGCGACCAGGCCGACACCTTCTACCTCGTCCGCCACGGGATGGTCGCGCTCGAGACCTACGTACCGGCGCGCGGGCCGGCGATGATCGAGACCCTCGAGGCCGGCGAGGTCGTGGGCTGGTCGTGGCTCTTCCCGCCCTACCGCTGGCACTTCGACGCGCGGGCGCTGACGCCACTGCGCGCGACCGCATTCGACGGCGCCTGCCTGCGCGGGCAAATGCGAGGCCGACCCGAAGCTCGGCTACGAGCTGATGTCCCGCTTCGCCCAGGTGCTGATCGAGCGCCTGCAGTGGACGAGGCTCCGACTCCTGGATCTCTATGGCCGCGACGGCGCCTGAGCAGCCGGCGCCGATGGCGCCCCGCCCGTTCCGCGTCACGCGGCGCAGGCGCGAGACGAACGACACCTGGACGCTCGAGCTCGAGCCCGTCTCGGGCGCGCCCCTGTCCGTCGCGCCAGGGCAGTTCACGATGCTCTACGCCTTCGGGGTCGGCGAGGTGCCGATCTCGGTCTCGGGCCAGGCGGACGGGGTGCTCGTGCACACCGTGCGGGCGGTCGGCGCGGTGACGGAGGCGATCTGCGCCGCGAAGCCCGGGACCGTGCTCGGCGTGCGCGGGCCGCTCGGCAACGCCTGGCCGCTCGGCGAGGGCGGCGACGTGGTCGTGATCGCGGGCGGGATCGGCCTCGCGCCGCTGCGCGGGGTCGTCTACGAGCTCGTGCGCCGGCGTGGCGACTTCGGCGAGGCGGCGCTGCTCTACGGCAGCCGTACCCCCGCCGAGCTGCTCTACCCGAAGGAGCTCGAGCGCTGGCGGCGCCGCTCCAGGTCGACGTCACCGTCGACGCGGCCGACCCGGGCTGGGAGGGCAAGGTCGGCTTCGTCGCCAAGCTCGTCGGCTCGGCTCGCTTCGACCCGGCCGTCGCGACGGCGTTTGTCTGCGGCCCGGAGATCATGATGCGGACGAGCGCGCAGGCGCTGCTCGAGCGCGGCGTCGCGCCGGAGCGGATCTTCGTCTCGATGGAGCGGAACATGCAGTGCGGGGTCGGCCTCTGCGGCCACTGCCAGCTCGGCCCGACGCTGATCTGCCGCGACGGCCCCGTCTACCGCTGGGACGAGGTCGCACCATTGATGGCGGTGCGGGAGCTATGAGGAAACCCAAGCTCGCCGTCTGGAAGTTCGCCTCCTGCGACGGCTGCCAGCTCTCGCTGCTCGACTGCGAGGACGAGCTGCTCGCGCTGGCCGGCGAGGTCGAGATCGCGTACTTCGTCGAGGCGCGGCGTGCGACTGCGAAAGGCCCGTACGACCTCTCGCTCGTCGAGGGCTCGGTCACGACCGCGCACGACGCGGAGCGGATCCGGGAGGTGCGGCGCGTCTCGAAGAAGCTCGTCACGATCGGTGCCTGCGCGACCGCCGGCGGGATCCAGGCGCTGAAGAACTTCTCCGACGTGGACGAGTTCGTCTCGGCCGTCTACGCCACGCCGGCCTACATCTCGACGCTCGAGACCTCGACGCCGATCTCCGCGCACGTTGCGGTCGACTTCGAGCTCCACGGCTGCCCGATCAACAAGGCGCAGCTGCTCGAGGTGCTGACCGCCTTCCTGCACGGACGCCGCCCGCAGATCTCCTCGGCCAGCGTCTGCCAGGAGTGCAAGCGGCGCGGCAACGTCTGCGTGATGGTCGCCCACGGTACGCCCTGCCTCGGGCCGGTCACGCACGCGGGCTGCGGCGCGCTCTGCCCGGCCTACGACCGCGGCTGCTACGGCTGCTTCGGACCGATGGAGACGCCCAACACCGTCTCGCTGACGAAGCAGCTGCGTGTGCTCGGCCTCGGCGACGCGGGCGTCGAGCGGGTCTTCCGCACCTTCAACGTCGAGGCGTTCGAGACTGCCAGGGCGAATGGCCAGGGCCAGGACTAAGACGATCAAGACGGACTACCTCGCCCGCGTCGAGGGCGAGGGCGCGATGATCGTCCGGATCGCTGGCGGCGAGGTCGAAGAGGTCAAGCTCAACATCTACGAGCCGCCGCGCTTCTTCGAGGCCTTCCTGCGCGGCCGCGCCTTCACCGAGGCGCCCGACATCACGGCGCGCATCTGCGGGATCTGCCCCGTCGCCTACCAGATGAGCTCGTGCGCGGCGATGGAGCAGGCCTGCGGCGTCGAGGTCGAGCGGCCAGCTGCGGGCGCTACGGCGGCTTCTCTACTGCGGCGAGTGGATCGAGAGCCACGCGCTGCACGTCTACATGCTCCACCTGCCCGACTTCCTCGGCTACGAGAGCGCGATCGAGCTGGCGCGCGACAACCCGGCAGCAGTGGCGCAGGCGCTCGAGCTGAAGAAGATCGGCAACGAGTTAATGGCGCTCGTCGGGGGCCGTGAGGTGCACCCGATCAACGTCCGCGTGGGCGGCTGGTACCGGACGCCCCGCAAGCGTGAGCTGCGGCCGCTCGTCGAGAAGCTCGAACGGGCGCGGGAGCTCGCGCTCGAGACCGTGCGCCTGACCGCGGGCCTTGACTTCCCCGACTACGAGCAGGACTACGAGCTGGTGGCGCTGGACGAGCCGGGCGAGTACCCGATCGAGCGCGGCCGGATCGTCTCGAACCGCGGGCTCCACATCGCCGTCGCCGAGTACGACGAGCACTTCGTCGAGGAGCACGTCGAGTGGTCGAACGCGCTGCACTCGCAGCTGCGCGCGCGCGGTTCCTACCTCTGCGGGCCGCTGGCCCGCTTCGCGCTCTCTGCCGGCCGGCTCTCGCCCGGCGCCGCCGAGGCCGCCAAGGAGGCCGGTCTCGAGCCCGGCGAGCGCAACCCCTTCCGCAGCATCGTCGTCCGCTCGGTCGAGCTCGTCTACGCCGCCGACGAGGCGCTGCGCCTGATCGCCGACTACGAGGAGCCCGACGCGCCCGCCCTCGAGGTCGAGCCGCGCGCGGGCATCGGCTACGGCTGCACCGAGGCGCCGCGCGGGATCCTCTACCACCGCTACGAGCTTGACGCCGGCGGCACGATCCTCGACGCCAAGATCGTCCCGCCGACCTCGCAGAACCAGCGCACGATCGAGGAGGACCTGCGCGGCGTGGTCGAGCGCAACCTCGAAGTCCCCGACGACGAGCTCGCATTGCTCTGCGAGCAGACGATCCGCAACTACGACCCGTGCATCTCGTGCGCGACCCACTTCCTGAAGCTGGACGTCCAACGCGCGTAATTGGTATCGGGAACGCCTGGCGGAACGACGACGTCGTCGGGCTCGTCGTCGCTCGGCTGCTCGAGGGTTCGTTGCCCGACGGCGTGGAGGTGCTTGAGCGCGAGGGCGAGCCGACCTCGTTGATCGACGCCTGGGAGGGCGCCGAGGAGTTGTGGCTCGTCGACGCCGTGTCCTCTGGCGGCGAGCCCGGAACGGTGCATCGCCACGACGCGAGTGCCGACGAGCTTCCCGCGCGGCTCTACGACACCTCGACGCATCACTTCGGACTCGCCGAGGCGGTTGAGCTCGCGCGTGCTCTCGACCGACTCCCGCGGAACGTGATCGTCTACGGGATCGAGGGTAAAAGCTTCGAGACAGGCGAGACGCTTAGCCCGGAAGTCGGGCGCGCTGCGCACGAGGTGGCCGACGCGATTCGCGAGGAGGTGGCCGAATGCACGAAAAGGTGCTGATGGACGACCTGATCCGGAAGCTGGAGGCCGAGGTGAGCTCGGCGGGCGCGGCGCGGGTGACGCGGATCCGCGTCCGGCTCGGCGCGCTCTCGCACTTCACCGACACCCACTTCCGCGAGCACTTCGAGCAGGCCTCGCGCGGCACCTTGGCCGAGGGCGCAGCGGTCGAGGCCGAGCTCGGCACCGACCCCACCGAGCCGCACGCCCAGGGCGTCGTGCTCGAGTCGATCGACGTCGAGACGCCCTAGTACGGGTTTTCCGGCAACCGCGGTCCGGCGCCGCCCCGATGGCACGGCGCCGGCAACGCGCGAAGCTGTCGGAAGCCGGGCATTTGCGCCCGGACCCTCTTCTCGAAAGGAGACGCGATGGCAACCATCGAGAAGACCGTGGGGTACGAGGCACCTGGGCTGATGGGCAGCCCGGTCGAGCTGAAGCCCCGCTACGAGAACTTCATCGGGGGACACTGGGTCGCCCCGATCGAGGGCCGCTACGCGGAAAACATCTCGCCGGTCACCGGCAAGCCGTTCACCGAGGTGCCGCTCTCGACCCCGGACGACGTCGAGCTTGCGCTCGACGCCGCTCACGCCGCCAAGAACGACTGGGCGGCCACGTCGCTCGCCGAGCGCTCGAAGGTCCTGAACCGGATCGCAGACGCGATCGAGGAGAACCTCGAGATGCTGGCGGTCGCTGAGAGCTGGGAGAACGGAAAGCCGGTCCGTGAGACGCTCGCCGCCGACATCCCGCTCGCCGTCGACCACTTCCGCTACTTCGCCTCGGTGATCCGGGCCGAAGAGGGGACGATCGACGAGATCGATCACGACACCTACGCGTACCACTTCAAGGAGCCGCTGGGTGTCGTTGGCCAGATCATTCCGTTCAACTTCCCGCTGCTGATGGCGGCGTGGAAGCTCGCACCGGCGATCGCGGCCGGGAACTGCGTCGTGCTCAAGCCGGCCAGCCCGACCCCGTGGTCGATCCTCAAGTTCGCAGAGCTGATCGAGGACATCGTCCCGCCGGGCGTGATCAACATCGTGAACGGCCCCGGCGCCGAGATCGGCAAGGCGCTCGCGACGAGCAAGCGGATCGCCAAGATCGCCTTCACCGGCGAGACCGTCACCGGGCGGCTGATCATGCAGTACGCCGCCCAGAACATCATCCCCTCGACGACGGAGCTCGGCGGCAAGTCGCCGAACATCTTCTTCGCCGACGTGATGGCCGAGGACGACGAGTTCCTCGACAAGGCGGTCGAGGGCCTCGTGCTCTACGCCTTCAACAAGGGCGAGGTCTGCACTTGTCCCTCGAGGGCGCTGATCCAGGAGTCGATCTACGACGAGTTCATAGCGCGCTGCCTGGCGCGGATCGAGCAGATTCGCCAGGGCGACCCGCTGGATCCCTCGACGATGCTCGGCCCGCAGGTCTCGGCCGCGCAGCTGGAGAAGATCGAGAACTACGTGCAGATCGGCCTCGACGAGGGCGCGGAGCTGCTGACCGGCGGCCACCGGGCCCACTTCGAGGGTGAGCTCGAGGAGGGTTACTTCTTCGAGCCGACCGTCTTCAAGGGCACCAACGAGATGCGGATCTTCCAGGAGGAGATCTTCGGTCCGGTGCTCGCGGTGACGACGTTCAAGACCGAGGAAGAGGCGCTCGCGATCGCAAACGACACCCTCTACGGCCTCGGCGCGGGCGTCTGGACCCGCGACCAGAGCAGGGCGTTCAGGATGGCGCGCGGCATTCAGGCCGGGCGGGTCTGGACGAACTGCTACCACCTCTACCCGGCCCACGCGGCCTTCGGCGGCTACAAGGTCTCGGGCGTCGGGCGTGAGAACCACAAGATGATGCTCGACCACTACACGCAGACGAAGTGCATGCTCGTCAGCTACGACCCCAAGCCGCTCGGGTTCTTCTGATGAGCTTGGAGGTGGCCCAGCAACAGGTCGTCGCGACGGACGCCGCGGTCACGGTGCTCCGCAACCTGACGGCCACCTTCGGCCCGCTGATCCTCGTCCAGTCGGGGGGCTGCTGCGACGGCAGCTCCCCGATCTGCCTGCGTGAGGGCGAGCTGCTGCTGGGGCCCGACGACCTCGAGCTCGGTCGGGTGGGAGGCGCGCCCTTCTACTGCGACCGCGAGTTGTTCGAGCGCTGGAACCGGCCGCAGCTCACGCTCGATGTCGCTTCCGGCCCCGCGGAAGGCTTCTCGCTCGAGGGTCTCGCCGGCGTGCACTTCCGGACCTTGTCCGGCGGCTGGGCGGCGTGCGAAGATCGTTCCTGATGAGACGACCGAACCTCGTGGGGGTCGTTATAGGAGTCGTGCTGCTGCTCATGGCGCTCGCCGCGCTGATCGGGTTCGGGGCCGGTCACTACACCAATCGCACCAAAACCGTCGGCACGGTCAGCGCGGCGGTAGCGGGCTCGACGAGCGTCGACCCGACCGTCGCTGCCGGCGCGCACGTCTTCGTCCAGTTCGCATGCGCCCAGTGCCACGGGCTGAGCGGACAGGGCGGCGTCTCGCCTGACGTGCCCGAGCTGAAGTCGGTGGGCAAGACGCTGACCGCCGCCCAGCTGACGCACATCATCAACCACGGGCTCGGCGAGTCGGCGAACCCGACCAAGCCGTACATGCCGGTCTGGGGCGCCGTGATCTCGAAGCGGCAGGTCGACGAGCTCGTCGCGTACCTCCACTCCGGCCTGCCGAACGTCCCGGACGCGACTCCGCCGCCGGTGCCGCGCGACCAGGGCCTTGAGGTGGCGGGCGCGGCGCTCTACGTCCGCGACGGTTGCATCAATTGCCACGGCCCGAACGGGCTCGGTGGCGTGCCGAATCCGCTCTCGGAGGACAAGACGATCCCGCCGCTCTCGGGAGCCGACTTCCGCAGCGAGTTCAACACCGACAAGAAGATCACCGACGTGATCCGCAGCGGCAGCGTGATCGGCCGCGCGCCGATCGTGAGCATGCCTCACTGGGGCGGCATCCTCTCGGACGCCGACTTGCAGGCGCTCGTGACCTACATCAAGACCTTCAAGTAACGGCGCGCCGGCCTCAGAGGTACATGATCCACTTGGGGCTGCAGCTGCAGTCCTTGTGCTTGCGGCCGCACTTGGCGTACTCCCAGTAGGTCCACCAGATCCACTTCAGGTGGTTCAGCTCCAGGATGATCAGCGCGATGCACCAGAGCAGGATCTGGGTCTGAGTGAGAAACACGTTCGTACCCTCTCGGCAGCCGTGAACCCGCGTCAATGGGCCGGTCGGCCATCCCGCAGGGCCATCTGGCCGGGGGCTACCGTTCTCCGCGGTAATGCGCAAGCTCTCGTTCCCCTTCTGGCTCGCGGGCGCGCGGCTGCGCCGGCGGGGCGGGCCGCTGGTGCTCGTCGTGCTCGGGCTGGCGGCGGCGACGGCGATGCTCGCGGCAGTGCTCGCCGGGACGGTGGCGGCGCAGGACCGCGAGGTCGGACGCCAGGTCGAGCAGCTCCCGGCGAAGGTGCGCTCGGTTCGCGTCAACTGGTTCAGCGTCGGCGGCCAGGTCGCGCCGTACGCGACGCTCGACGCGAGCGTTCGCCGGCAGCTCGGGCGCGTGCTCCCCGAGCGGGCGACCGGGACCTCGCTCTACCGCGAGCACCAGTTCGGCGGGGCGCTGCTCAGCCTCGGCGCCGTCGACGACCTGGGACGCTGGGTGCATCTGCGCTCGGGCCGCCTGCCGCGTGTCTGCCGGCCGCAGCACTGCGAGGTGCTCGTGATCCGGCGCGGCGGGCCGATCACGAACGTGCCGGGCCTGCGGCTCGTGCCGGTCGGCGAGGGCGACCTGCGCACCGCGACGCTGTTCGGCGACGCGATCCCGGCACAGGATCTGGGGGAGTCGGCCTTCGTGGAGAAGATCCGCCGCTACCACCGGCCAGCGCCCCCGCCGCTCGTGCTGGCGAACGGCGTCGCCGCGCTCGACCGCTCGCCGGTGCTGCACGACGCCTATCGCAGCTACGGCTGGGTCGTGCCGCTGCGGCGCGGCACGGTTCGCTCCTGGTCGGCCGATGCGCTGGCGACGCGGATCGAGCAGGCGCGGACGGCCTTCCAGGGCTCGAGCTTCGGCTTCGAGCTGACCGCGCCGACGGACGAGCTGCTCGCCGCGGCCGACTCGGCCCGCGTGGCCGGCCGCCGCCTGCTGCTGCTCGGCGGCGAGGCCGTGGCTCTGCTGCTCGCCTTCGCGGTGCTCGTGGCGGCGCGGCAGCGGCCCGACGCGGAGGCGCTGCTCGCACGGCTGAGCGCCTCGGGCGTCGCCCGCTGGCAGAGCGGGTTGGTGGTGTTCGTGGAGTCGCTGTTCGCGGCCGTGGCGGGCACGGTGCTCGGCTGGCTGGCCGGGTCGGTGGCCGCGGCGGCGATCGCTGGAAGCAGCGGCGAGCCGGCCGGGGCACTGCTGGAACATTCGGTGCTCTCCGGCCGTGGGCTCTGGATCGCAGTGGCCGTCGCGGCTGCCGCGGCCCTCGTGGTGACGCTCGCGCTCGTGATCGAGCCGCTGCGGCTGGGCGGGTTTGCGCTCTCCCCGCTCGACGTGGCGGCGGTCGGCGCCGCCCTCGCGGTGGTGATCGCACTCGCGCGCGGCTCCGCGAACGCCTCTGAGCTGCTCGCCGCGAACGGGACGGGCCTCGTGCTGCTGCTCCTGCCGGCGCTCGTCGGCTTCGCGGCGGCCGTTGCCGTGGCGCGTCTGCTGCCGCTCGCGCTGCGGGGCCTCGAACGCGTTGTGCCCGAGAACGCGCTGGCGCTGCGGCTTGCCGCGCTCGGCCTCGCGCGCCGCCCGGGCTACGCGGCGGTGGCGGTCGCGTTCGTCGTCGTCTCGGTCGGTTTCGCCCTGTTCGCCTCGTCCTATCGCTCGACGCTCGTCGTCGCCCAGCAGCAGGAGGCGGCCTTCGCGGTGCCGGCCGACGAGGTCGTGAGCGAGGACCTCGCGCAGCTGATCCCGGTGCGCTCGGTGGTGACGGCGCCTGTCGAGCGCTCGCTTGCTGCGCGCGTGAGCCGGGTGACGCGGGTGGCCGGCAACATCACCGGCGCCGACGTGACCGGGATCACGGTGCTCGGCCTCCCGCGCGGCACGCTCGCCGGGATCGGCGGCTGGCGCTCCGACTTCGCCGCGGCCGGGCCGTCGGAGCTCGCCCGCGACATCGATCCGCAGCGGCCGGTCGCGCTGCGCGGCCCGCGGATCCCGGCCGACGCTCGGCAGCTGTCATTGCGGATGGTCGTCCACGGAACCCAGCTCGGGCTCGTCGCCTACGTGGCAGCTCCGGACGGCTCGTTCGTCCCGATTCGCCTGGCGCGCAACGAGGGGCCGCGACCGCCGGTGCTGCGCGCACCGGTGCCGGCCCGCGCGCGCGGCGGCCGGCTCGTCGCGTTCCGGCTCGAGCCGCCGCCGAAGCTCGAGGAGCGCGGTGCCGACTCGGGGGCTCCGGCGGTCGGCAGCGTCGAGCTCGGCCCGCCACGCGTGGACGGCCGGCCGCTGACGGACTACGGCGACTGGCTCGGCACCGTCGGCGCCGACCGGCTCACGCGCGGCAGTGCGCTGCGCTTCCACGTCACGCTCACCAACGAGTTCGACACCTATCTGCGCCCGCGCCAGCCGGCGGACGGCCTGCAGATCCCCGCGGTCGTCTCGCCGTTCCTGGCCACCCTCGCCGGCCCCGACCGCGTGCTCGGCGTGACCGTCAACGGCGAGCAGCTCCGCTTCCGGGTGGCGGCCGTCGCCCAGCGCTTCCCGGGCATCTCGCAGAGCGAGACCTCCGACTTCCTCGTCGTCGACCGGCCTGCGCTCGAGAGCGCGCTCAACACCTCGGCACCCGGCACCGGCTTCGCCACCGAGCTCTGGCTGGACACCAACCCGTCGCGTCGTGAGACGGTCGAGGCTCGCCTGCGCAAGCCGCCGTTCACGGCGCTCGCGGTCGCCTCGCGCTCGCAGCTCGAGCACTCGCTGCGCGCCGAGCCCGTCGCCCGCGCGGCGTTGGCGATGCTGGAGACCGCGGCGCTGACGGCGATCGTGCTCGCGCTGCTCGGGCTCGTCCTCGGCACGCTCAGCGAGCGGCGCGACGAGGCGGCGGAGCTGTTCGACCTCGAGGCCCAGGGAATCGCCCCGGCGAGCCTGCGCAGGCAGCTGCGGCTGCGCGCTTCGCTGGCGGGACTGGCCGGCGCGCTCGGCGGGATCGTGACCGGAATCGTGCTCTCGCTGCTCGTCGTCCGCTTCGTCGAGCTGACCGCGAACGCGACCTCGCCGGAGCCGCCGCTCGAGCTCGTCCCCGACTGGCCGCTGCTCGCGCTCGCCGGTGGGCTCGCGGCGCTCGCGGCGGTCGCGCTGGTCGGTGCCGCAACCTGGCGCGCCTTCCGCGGCCGCGTGCCCGCACGCTACGGAGGTGCCGCGTGACCCTCGCGGTGGAGGCCCAGGACCTCTTCCGCGTCCACTCGACGCCCGAGGGCGACGCCGCTGCGCTCCAGGGGCTGACCCTGAGCGTCGCCGAGGGCGAGATCTTGACTGTGCTCGGCCCGAGCGGCGCGGGCAAGACCTCGTTCCTGCGCATCCTCGCCGGGCTCGACCTGCCCTCGGCCGGGACGATCCGAGTCTTTGGCCAGAACCTGCGCTCGCTCGGTCGAGGCGGCCGCTCGCGCTACCGGCGCGAGATTGTCGGCTACCTCGATCAGCACTACGAGCAGGCGCTGGCGCCCGAACTGACCGCGCGCGAGCTGGTCGGGCTCCGCCTCCGCGCCGAGGGCCGCGACTGGGCTCCGCGCGCGGAGGAGCTGCTGCGCCGCGTCGGTCTCGGCGAGAAGCTCGGCTCCCGGCCCGCGCAGCTCTCCGGCGGCGAGCAGCAGCGGGTCGCGCTCTGCGCCGCGCTCGCGCACCGGCCGCGGCTGCTGCTGGCCGATGAGCCGACGGGCGAGCTCGACGAGGCCAGCGCGAGCCTCGTCTACGACGCGATCGCGGAGCTGGCGGCCGCCGAGAATTGCACCGTGGTGATCGTCAGCCACGATCCCGCCTCGACCGCGATCGCCGACCGCTTCGTCCACATCCGTGACGGCCGCGTCAGCGAGGAGACGGTGGCCGGGGAGGGCACGATCGTGGTCGGCCGCGGCGGCTGGCTGCGGCTGCCGCAGGAGTTCCTCGAGCGCGCCGGGATCGGCACGCGGGCCGCAGCCTCGCTCGAGGACGGTCGGATCGTCGTCAGCGCAGCGGGCGGCGACGGCGTGCGGCCCGAGCCGGAGCTCGCGCCGCTCGAGCCGGTTCCGGCAGGGGCGCCGGTGGCCGTGCTGCGCGGAGTCGTCAAGACGCACGGCCACGGAGCGGTCGCCGCCCGCGTCTTCGCCGGCCTCGACGCCGAGTTCGCAGGCGCCCGCCTAACGGCCGTCACCGGCCCCTCCGGCTCGGGCAAGACGACGCTGCTCCACCTGCTCGCCGGGCTCGACCTGCCCGACGCGGGGGAGGTGCTCGTCGGCGACGCGGCCGTGAACGCGCTCGACCGCAGCGCTCGCGCCGAGCTGCGCCGCCGCGAGGTCGCTCTGGTGCCGCAGCAGAGCGGCCTCGTCCCGTTCCTGAGCGCGCGCGAGAACGTCGAGCTCGGGCAGGAGATCCGGGGGCTCGAGGGCGATCCGCACGAGGTGCTCGCCTCGGTCGGGCTTGCCGAGCGCGCGGGCCAGCGGGTCTCGCGGCTGTCGGCCGGCGAACAGGTTCGCGTCGCGGTGGCGCGCGCGCTCGCGGCGCGGCCGGCGCTGCTGCTCGTCGACGAGCCGACGGCCAGGCTCGACCAGGCGAACGCGCGCCGCCTCGCGGCCTTGCTGACCACGCTCGCGCGCGAGACGGGCGCCGCGGTCGTCTGCGCGACGCACGATCCGGTCGTGATCGAGCAGGCCGACGCCGAACTGGCCCTGGCGGCGGAGCCGGTCGCAGTAGGCTGAGCACGTGGAAGGGATCAGCCTCGAGGAGCTCCAACTCGCGGCGCGGAACCACGGCATGCCGCTCGAGGCGCTGCGCTACCCGGTCACGCCGGTCGGGCTCCACTACCTGCTGATCCACTACGACGTTCCGGCCGTCGACCCGGACGCCTGGCGGCTGATCGTCGGCGGGCTCGAGCTGTCGCTCGACGAGCTGCGCGCCCGCCCCGCCGTGGAGCAGACCGTGACGATGGAGTGCGCCGGCAACGGCCGCGCCCGGCTCGAGCCAAGGCCCGTCAGCCAGCCGTGGCTGCTCGAGGCCGTCGGCACCGCGCGCTGGCGCGGAACGCCGCTCGCGCCGCTGCTCGAGGAGGCAGGCGTTCCCGACGGCACGGTCGAGGTGCTCTTCACCGGGCTCGACCGCGGCATCGAGGGCGGCGACGAGCAGGCCTTCCAGCGCGCGCTCGCGCTCGAGGAGGCCATGCGCGGCGAGATCCTGCTCGCCTACGAGATGAACGGCGCGCCGCTGCCGCCGCAGCACGGCTTCCCGCTGCGCCTGGTCGTACCGGGCTGGTACGGGATGACGAACGTGAAGTGGCTCTCGCGAATCGAGTTCCTCGACGAGCCGTTCGCCGGCTACCAGCAGTCGTGGTCGTACCGGGTACGGCAGTCCGAGGACGAGGCGGGCGAGCCGCTGCAGCGGATGCAGCCGCGCTCGCTGTTCGTGCCGCCCGGGATCCCGGAGTTCATGACGCGCGAGCGCACCGTCGCGGCCGGCGAGGTGCTGGTCGAGGGCCGCGCCTGGTCGGGCCTGGCTCCGGTCGCGTCGGTCGAGGTCAGCGGCGACGGCGGCTCGACCTGGGCTGAGGCCGAGCTCGAGCCGGCCGGCGAGCCGTGGGCCTGGCGCGGCTGGTCGTTCCGCTGGGACGCGCAGCCCGGCGAGCACATCCTCTGTTCACGCGCACGCGACGAGGCCGGCAACGAGCAGCCGGTCGAGCCGGCCTGGAACCTCGGCGGCTACGCGAACAACGCGGTGCAGACGGTGCGCGTCACCGTCACGCCCTGAGCGTCAGCGCTACCGCCGTGAATGCAAGCGCGAGCGCCACAAGCACGACCAACCCGCCGTAGAGACTCAACCTCATGACCACCCTTCCCTTCCTTCCCGTTCCGCGCACGGTAGGCGGGCCCCCGGACGGCGGCATCCCTCTGCCGGGGGGTCTAGGCGAGGTCCGCGACCAGCGCGAGCAACTCCTCGCGCCGGTAGCCGTGCTCCCGGGCCAGCTCGACGAGCTCGCGGGCGTGGCGGTGGACGGCTCCCTGCTGCGGCGTGCCGCTGACCGTCACGCCGCGGCCGCGGCGGAAGTCGAGCAGCCCCTCGTCGCGTAGGTCCCTCAGGGCCCGCAGAACCGTATTGCGGTTGACGCCGAGGATCGCGCCGAGGTCGACTGCCGGCGGCAGACGCTCCCCGGGCTGTGCCTCACCGTCGGCGATCGCGCGCCGAATCTCGGCCGCTACCTGCCGGTGCAGGTCGGCGGCGTCCTCTCGGCTGATCTTGACGCGGAACAATGGTGCTAGTCATACTAGCTTCATGTCTACAACTATGGAAGCCCCGCCCCAGCCTTCACAAGACGAGCTCGAGGCGCTGATCGAAGAGGCGCGCCGCCGTGCACGCCGGCGCCGGCTGCTGATTGGCGGGGCGATCGCCGCGGCGGTCTTGCTCGCAGGCCTCGCGACCGGCCTGGTGCTCGTGTTCCGGGGCGGCGCGAGCACGGCCGTGCCGAAAGGCTTCCACCTCGTCCAGGCGCGCGGCCCGGTCAGGCACCTGCGCTTCGAGAACTTGCTCGACCGCGGGACGGCGATCGACCTCTCGAGCGGTGCCGCCAAACGGGCACCGATGACGCAGGAGTTGTGGTGGAACGAGAGCTCCGGCCTCACGCGCACCGTGTACCGCCGCGGCGGTCGGATTGTCGCCGACTGGGTCGAGCAACAGTGCCAAGGGTCCGGCGCCACGCGTTTGTGCACTCCGCCCTGGCCCTACATCCCGTACCAACAGCTGCCAAGCGTCGCGCAACGGCCGAAGTCCGACTTCAGGCGCGTTGGCACCGGGACCTTCCGCGGGCGCCGCGTCTTCTGGGTCGAGCAGCTGTACCAGCCGCCGGGGAGCAAGCCTTCCCTGGGTGGCGACCAGGTCGCCTACGACGCGGTCACGCACCAGCCGGTCGCGCTGCGGACGATCGAGCGCGGCGGGCGCTTCAAAGGGAGGACGTTCAGTTACAACTCGCTCGAGATCCTGCCCGACCTGCCCGGGAAGAACATCGCATTCGTGGTGCCCAACGGCGGCGCCGACCGCAACCCGCCGAGCACTCCGACCGTCGTCACGGGCCACGGACTTCCCGCGGCTAGGGCAGCGCTCGGCAACACGCCGCTCTGGCTCGGCCGCTCGTTCCAGGGCCGCCGGCTCCGCTCGGTCGTGGCCGGGCGCGATGGGGAAGTGACCCAGAAGATGCCCGGGCGAATGCTGCTGCCGGCGCGCTTCGCACGTTTTGACTACGGCAGCTTCTCGGTCAAAGAGTTCGGGCAGGACCGACCGCCGTGGTATCTGGAGGATCCGCCTGCCGGGAAGGTCGTGATCGCGGACTCGCGGATCGCGTTCGCTCGTGATGGCAGCTTGGTGTTGATCGAGGCTGCCGGGCCGAAGTTCCAGCTTGATCGAGCAGCGGCGCTCGCGGTGGCCAAGGCGTTGCGCCCCATCGACGGCTAGCGCTCCGGCGGGCGCAGCACCGCGAACTGATCCGTGATCTCGAGCCGGCGCGAGCGGAAGCGGTAGAGCGCCGCCGGGCGTCCGCCGCTGCGGCCGGGCTCGCGGCGCGCGCCCGTTGGCTCGAGCACGCCACGCCGCAGGAGGACGCGCTGCAGGTTCGTCGCCGAGACCCCGTGCCCCAGCGCGGCGACGTACAGCTCGCGTAGCTCCGAGATCGTGAACACCGGCGGCGCGAGTGCGAACGCGATGTTCGTGTACGAGAGCTTCGCCCGTAGCCGTTCACGTCCCGCGAGCGCGATCGCGCGGTGGTCGTAGGCGAGCTCCGGCAGGCGTGAGACCGGGTGCCAGCGCGTGTCTTCCGGGACGACCGGGTCGAGGTCGGCCGGGACGAGGCCGAGGTACGCGGTCGCGAGCTCCCACTCGAGTGGGTTGCGGTTCGGGTCGCTCAGCGTCTCGAGTTGCTCGAGGTGGGCCAGCTCGCGGACGTCGACCTTCTGGGCGAGGTGGCCGCGGATCGACTGCTCCAGCGTCTCGCCCGGCTCGAGGTAGCCGCCCGGGAGGGACCAGGCGCCGAGGAAGGGCTCGCGCGCCCGCTGCCAGAGCAGGACTTGAAGGCGCCCTTCGCGCACCTGCAGCACCACCGCCAGCGTGACGTGGGCCGGTCGCGCGCTGGTAGACTCTCGCCGAGGTTTTCGCTCCACAGTCGAAAACTACCCGAAGATGACGACAGCCAACGTCGCAATCCCGGCCCGGGACGTCGAGCAGGTCCTCCGCGAGGGAGGTCTCTCGCGCTTCCACAAGAAGGCCATCCTCGTCACCGGAGCCGCCTGGACGTTCGTGGCGATGGAGATCCTGCTCGTCGGCTTCGTCGCGCCGATCTTCGCCGTGGAGTGGGGCCTGAACGGGCGGATGCAGGGCCTCGTCAACAGCGCCGCGCTGGCCGGCTCGCTCTGCGGCTCCCTGGTGCTCGGCCGGCTGGCCGACCGGATCGGGCGGCGGACGATCTTCCAGTACTCGATCCTCTGGTACGCGATCTTCACTGCGGTGACCGCGCTCTCGTGGGGGCCGTGGTCGGTGATGACGTTCCGCTTCCTCGCCGGCCTCGGGCTGGGCGGGATGCTGGTCGTCGACCCGGCGATGCTGACCGAGTACCTGCCGCCGCAGCGGCGCGGGCGGCTGCTCGTCTTCCTCGACTTCTGGTGGCCGGTCGGGCTGCTGCTCGCGACCTTCCTCTCGTGGATCTTCATCGGGCACAACATCGGCGGCGCCAACAGCTGGCGCTGGCTCTTCCTGGCCGCGTCCTTCCCGGCCTTGCTCGCGTTCGTCGTCCGGCGCTCGCTGCCGGAGAGCCCCTACTTCCTGGCGCGACATGGCCGCAGCGAGGAGGCGGCCGAAGTGCTGACCGAGATCACGGGCAAGCCCGTCGAGCCGGGTGAGCTGACGGCCCCGCCGGAGGAGCCGCGCTCGACGGTGCGCGAGTTGTGGGCCGACCGCCTGCGCTCACGGACGACGACCACGGCGCTGATCTGGATCGCGCTCAACATCTCCTACTACGGACTCTTCCTCTGGCTGCCGTTCGTGCTCCAGGCCGAGAAGAGCTTCTCGATCAACGTCTACCTGCTGCTGACCCTGAGCGCGCTCTCGCAGTTCCCGGGCTACGGGGCCGCGATCTGGCTGGTCGAGCGGATCGGGCGCAAGCCGACGCTGGCCATGTTCCTGATCCTCGGCGGGCTCTCGGCGTTCGCGTTCGCTGTCGCCGACACCGAGAGCGTCTACGTGACCGCGCTCTTCTTCGTCGGCTTCTTCAACCTCGGCGCCTGGGGCGCGGTCTACCCGTACACCTCCGAGACGTTTCCGACGCGGCTGCGCTCGACCGCCTTCGGCGTGATGGAGGGAGTCGGCAAGACCGCAGCGATCGCCGGTCCGTACATCTTCGGCAACCTGAACGACGCGACTGGCTCGACGACCTGGTCGCTCACGTTCGTGGCGATCGTGATGGCCGCCGGCGGGCTGGTGGCCGCGATCTTCGGCCGCGAGACCCGCGGCCGCGCCCTCGCCTAGCCGATCTCGAGCGCCGCGCGGACGGCGACGTCGAAGGGCGTGAGCTCGATCGGCACGAGCTCGCGGATCCGCTCGTCGTGGGCGACCGTCTCGTTGCGCAGTCCTTCGATCAGCGGCCGCGCGATTCCCGCCTTGACCGGCGTGACCACGTGCAGCCAGAGCGACGAGAGATACGGCGTCAGCACCGGCACCTCGACGATGAAGGGGCGCTTGCCGCGCAACTTCGCGATCCGCTCCATCATCTCGCGGTAGGTCATCACCTCGGGCCCGCCGACGTCGAGCTCCTGGCCGAACGCTTCCTCGAGCCCGCAGACGCCGGCCAGGTAGGCGACCACGTCCTCGAGCGCGATCGGCTGCGTCCGAGTCGAGACCCAGCGTGGCGTGACCATCGCCGGCAGGCGGTCGACCAGGGAGACGATCGTCTCGAAGGCGGCGCTGTTGCGGCCGATCACGATCGCGGCGCGCAGCGTGGTCACGGGCACCGAGGTCGAGGCCAGGCGCCGCCCGGTCTCCCGGCGGCTGCGCAGGTGCGCCGAGAGGTCGGGCGAATCGTCGCCGAGACCGCCGAGGTAGACCAGCTGCTTCACGCCCGCCTGCTCGGCTGCGCCGGCGGTCGTCTCCGCCGCCTGCAGGTCGCGCTCCTCGAAGTCGGTCGCCCCGAGCGAATGAACGAGGTAATAGGCGATGTCGGCGCCCTCGAGAACGCGGGCGACGGAGCCCGCGTCGGTCGCATCGGCCTGTGCCCACGTGACGTTGGCCTCGTCGGCCCGCTCGTGGCGCGAGACGGCCGTGACCTCGTGCCGTTTGACGAGCTCCACCACGAGCGGCCGGCCGATCGTGCCCGTCGCGCCGAAGACGATGACCTTCATCGTGCGGCCTCGGCGATCAGGCGCCGGAAGAAACGGCGGCTGATCGCGACGTGCGCGCGGCCCTGGAGCCGGTCGTAGTTCGCCGCGCGCGGGAAGAAGCCGCGAACGGTCGAGCTGAGTGTGCCGGCGGTCTGCTCGAAGCTGAGCTCCCCGCCCGCGCGGCGCGTCAGCAGCCCGCCGGCGATCGGGTAGCTGCAGAAGGCGCGCGTCTCGCTGGCCTCGATCATCGGCCGGTCGAAGCGCAGCAGCACCGGACCGCCGAGCAGCCGCAGCTCGAGCGCGCCGCGGTGCTCACGCGGGCGCACGAGCGAGCCGGTCAATCCGCGAACCTCGCGCCAGTAGGAGCGCCCGAGCCTCTCCGCGCCCGCCTCCGAGAACTCGACCACCGGGCGCACCAGAGCGACGCGCTGCTCCGACTCGATCGCGCCGTCAGGTCCCTGCCGGTGCCAGGTCTCCCAGCCCTCCATCTGCCGGACTAGCCGCCGGCGACCGCGGCGACCAAGCGGATCTCCTCGTCCGGCTCGACTGCGCCCTCGACCCCGTCGACCTGCGTACGGTTGACGTAGACGTTCACCAGCGGCCGCAGCTGCGGGTCCCGCATCGCGTGGAGGACCTCCAGGTGCGGGCCTTCGACCCACCAGTCGCGACGGGTTTCGTCACTGGTCAGGACGAACAGGCCCTTCTGCGTACCGACGAGGACGGCAGCTCCCATCGAGCGACTAGCCTAGCGATCGAGAAAGGAGCCCAAAAATGGCAACCCTGAACCGGAAGCAGCGCGATTTCCTCGAGCAGCCCTTCGCCGGCGCGGTCACGACGCTGCGCTCGGACGGCTCGCCGCACACGACCGTCGTCTGGGTCGACGTCGACGACCAGGCCGTCATGTTCAACACGGCCGTCGGCCGCGCGAAGGAGCGGCATCTGCGGGAGAACCCGCGCGTGTCGCTGAACGTGCTCGACCCGCAGGATCAGTACCGCTGGCTCACGGTCAGTGGCAGCGCCGAGCTGACGACCGATGGTGCGGACGGGCAGATCGACAAGCTCGCGAAGAAGTACCTCGACCAGGACGAGTACCCCTGGCGAAACCCGGAGGAGCAGCGGATCACCGTCCGCATCCAGCCGGAGCACATCGACTCGTACGGCCTCGACGAGTAGCGCTTGGCTCTCACCATCTGCGACGTCGGCCCGCGCGACGGGCTGCAGAACGAGAACGAGGCCCTGGAGCCGGTCGTGCGGGCCGAGCTCGTCAACCGGCTCGCCGCGGCCGGCTTGCCCCGCATCGAGGCCGTCAGCTTCGTGCGCGACGACCGCGTTCCGCAGATGGCCGGCGCCGAGGAGGTGGTCGCCGGGATCGAGCCGCTATCGCGTCGAGGTACCGAGTACTCCGGCCTCGTGCTCAACGAGCGCGGCTACGAGCGCTTCGCCGCGACCGGGCTCGACCGGGTGAACGCGACCCTCGGCGCGACGGAGGAGTTCAACCGCCAGAACGGCAACGCCTCGCTCGACGAGGCGATCGCGCGCGTCGATCGGATCCTGGCCGCGGCCCAGGTGCCGGCGACGGTCACGATCAGCGTCGCCTTCGGCTGCCCGTTCGAAGGGCGGGTCGACCCGGGACGGGTGGCGGAGCTCGCCGGCCGCTTCGACTCGGCCGAGGTCGTCCTCGCCGACACGATCGGCGTGGCCGCTCCGCGCGAGGTCCGCTCGCTGCTCGACCGCACGGGCGTGGCCGGCTTCCACGGGCACAACACGCGCAACACCGGCTACGCGAACGCGCTCGCAGCACTGGAGGCGGGCGCGACCGTGCTCGACGCGTCGGTCGGCGGCCTCGGCGGCTGCCCGTACGCGCCGCGCGCGAGCGGCAACGTGGCGACCGAGGATCTCGTCTACCTGCTCGAGCACGAGGGCGTCGAGACCGGCATCGACCTCGACGCGCTGATCGCGATCTCGACCTGGCTGGAGGGAATCTTCGGGCGGAAGCTCGAGGGCCAGCTCTACCGGGCCGGCGACTTCCCCGCGTAGTCGTCGAAGGCCTGGACGGCCAGGTCGATCTCCTCGTCGCCGGTCTGCCAGTTCGAGACGGAGACGCGGATCGCCTTGCGACCGTCCCAGGTGGTACCGCTCAGCCAGACGCGGCCACTCTCCTGCACGCGCGCGAGCACCTCGTCGGTGCGCTCGTCGGACTCGAAACAGAAGAGCACCTGGTTGAGCACGACCTCGTTCAGCAGTTCGACGCCCTCGAGCTCGACGATCCGTTCGGCGAAGCGCGTGGCCGCGTCGCAGCAGCGCTCGACCAGCTCGACCAGGCCGCTGCGGCCGAGGGAGCGCAGCGCCGCGTAGACCGTGAAGCCACGCGCTCGGCGCGAGAACTCGGGCACCCAGTCGACCTCGTCGCGCACCCGCTGCGCGCCTTCGTCCTGGATCAGGTACGAGGCCGCGATCGTCATCGCTGCGCGGTGGGACTCCGGGTGCTTGCAGAGGACGATCCCCGAGTCGTAGGGCACGTTCAGCCATTTATGTGCATCGGTGGTCCACGAGTCGGCGCGCTCGAGGCCCGCGACGAGGTGGCGCAGCCGCGGCGAGACGGCGGCCCAGATCCCGAACGCGCCGTCGACGTGGAGCCAAGCGCCCGCGGCCTCGGAGGCGTCGGCGATCTCCGGCAGCGGGTCGAAGGCGCCGGTGTTCACCTCGCCGGCCTGGGCGCAGACGATCGTCGGGCCGTCACCGAGCGCCCCGCGTAAAGCCTGGGGCACGAGCCGTCCCTCCGAATCGCTTGCGACGACCGTGGGCGCGCCGAGCCCGAGCAGCCGCAGCGCGCGGTCGACGGTCACGTGCCGTTTCTCGCCGGCGAGCACCGTCACGCGCGGCGCCCCGGTCAGGCCCTTGGTACCGACGTCCCAGCCGACCGCGTCGAGCACGTGGAAGCGAGCGGCCGCGAGCCCGGTCACGTGCGCCATCTGCGTGCCGGTGACGAAGCCGACTGACGACTCGGGCGGCAGTCCGAGCAGGTCGACGAGCCACCCGCGCGTGACCTGCTCGACGACGGAGGCCGACGGTCCGCCGACGTAGAGACCGGCGTTCTGGTCCCACGTCGAGGTGAGCCAGTCGGCGGCGAGCGCGGCCGGCAGCGCCCCGCCGATCACGAAGCCGAAGTAGCGGCCGCTGCCCAGCGCGACGACGCCTGGCTCGGCCGCGGCCACGAGCTCGTCGATCACCCGCTGCGGCTCGACCGGATCGTCGGGAAGCCGCCCGCCGAGTGCGTCGCGCAGCTGCTCCGGCGTCACGTCCGGGAAGACCGGCCGCTCGCCCAGGCTCTCGACGTAATCGGCCGCGAGCCGGGCCGTGCGCGCCAGCAGGTCGTGGGTCTCGCTCATGCCTCGAGCGCGAACAGCTGCGCCTCGCGCCGGCCGAGCATGATGTTCCGCTCGTGCTCGAGCCCGAGCTTGCGCGCGACGTTTTCGGACGCCGTGTTGCCGTGGATGATCAGCGCGATCAGGCGGCCGGCGCCGAGCTCGCCGAGCGCGAAGTCGCGCACCGCGCCGGCCGCCTCGGTCGCGAAGCCCTGGCCCCAGTAGTCACGCCCGAGCGTGTAGCCGACCTCGACTTCGGTCGGCCCGTTCGGTGCGGCGGCCCGGGTCGTCGGCTCCCAGGTGTCGGTGTTCCAGACGAGCAGGCCGACGCGGCCGATCACGGCCTCATCCTCCGTGCGCACGGTCGTGAAGAGCCCGAAGCCGTCGGCCTCCCAGCGCTCGACCATGCGCCGCACCGAGCGCTCGGTCTCTCGCCGCGTGAGCGTGTGGCCGTTGCCGACGTAGCGCATCACTTCGGGGTCGGCGTACATCGGCGCGAGCGCGTCGGCGTCCTCCGGCACGGGCGCGCGGAGCAGCAGCCGCTCGGTCTCGAGTTGGAGCACGGGCAGAGCCTACGTCTTGCGCGAGCGCCGCCAGGGGAACCGACGCGACCGCGGCGCGCCGGGGTCTGTGGCGCTGCTGAACGCCTTGTCCAGCTGCTGTTCGACGTAGCGGTTGATCTTGTCCTCGAAGCGGCGCGAGAGGTCGTCGCGGCCCTCGCTCTCCGCTTGCTTGAGCGGCGGGAACTTCTGCGCCGAGTCCTCCAGGGCGAGCTCGTAGACGTGCTCGTGCTGGACGTCCTTCAGCCGCTGCTGCCCGAGGTCGCGGACGCTGACGCCGCTTGGCAGCTCGTTGCCGAGCAGCGCCCGGGTCGTCTCCGAGATCAGGATCTGGCCCCCGTGCCCGGCCGAGCAGATGCGCGCGGCCCGAACGACGTCGAGTCCGATATAGCCCTCCTCGCCGACGATCGGCTCGCCCGTGTGGAGGCCCATGCGGACGCGCACCTGGGCTTCCTGCGGCCAGGTGTGGCCCGCGAGCGCGCGCTGCCCCGCGACCGCCGCGCCGACCCCGTCGCGCGCACGTGGGAACGAGTAGAAGAACGCATCGCCCTGGACGTCGACCTCTTTGCCGCCAGCCTGCTGGAAGACTTCGCGCAGCAGCCGCCGGTGGTCGGCCACCACCTGCCCGTAGTCGTCGCCGAGCTCCTGCAGCAGGCGCGTCGAGCCCTCGATGTCGGTGAACAAAAACGTGACGGTGCCGCCCGGAAGAGTCACGCCGTTACCGTACAAAGGTGAGAAACCCCCGGCAACCTGTTTATTCATAAGGAAACCCCCTCCGAAACGGGGCTTTGGTATCCCTGTTGGTATCCCTATCTGTCAGCCAAGGGCCTCTTCCATCGCCTGGGTCTTGCCCACGCTCTCGAAGGCACGTTGGTGGGACTGGGCCGCCAGTCCCGCGAAAAGCAAGCCTTGCCCCCGGCTCCCACCACTCAAGACGGCTGGTCTGCATGTCGTCTTCCTTCGGCATCGGGTTCTTGGGCTTGTTTCCTTGCGCCCGGGCCGCCATCATGTCGGTTCAACAGTTCGATGGGAAATGGGGTTCAAGCCCTTCCGAGATGCGGCGCTCGGGCGTCTTGATCCGTTTCAGCGAGGTCGTGACGAGAAGGCCGCAACAACACTGCTCGATCGCACTCTGGCGTGGCTATGTGACAGCGCAGTTCTATATTCAAGAGCCGGGGAATAGCGATGCACCTCGCTTCTCACCTTCCTTCCGAACCTGGCATTTTCCGTGGGTAGGCAGCGAGCCCCTGGAGGCCGACGTTCACGCTCGCGCTGCACTCGCGGCACTCCGAGACGATCTTCTGGCCGCGGGGTGGACGCGAATGCGGCGCGCCCCAGGTACCGAGTGGTACGAGCTTCGCTTTCGGCGTGACGCCGCCGCTGTTCGAGAGCTCCACCTCGATCCGACTCACTACGGGACTTAGCAGTCTGTTCGTCAGAGCAAGCCCGCCCGGCTGGGTCTGCAGGTTGTCTTCCATGACTGCTCCGCTGGCCAGCTGTCCAGCCTGCTCTCGCAAATGCAACATAGACAGGCCGGGCGACTCCCCAGCCTGCTTTGGGGATTGGGCCGCCAAGTCCCCCGGCCGGGAGCCAGTGAGTCGCCCGGCATCTCAGTAGATCCCCTACACGTACGGCTCTTGCGCCGCGGGTGGTTTCGAGAGCTCCCAGTCAAGTCATTTGCTCGACCACCGCTTGTCGATCACCCGCAGCGTGCGCTTTCCCAGCGGGATCCTGCCCCCCGGCTTCCAGTTGGGCACGGCGGCGCTCAGCGTTGCCGGCTCAGCCGGCTCGCCGTCAACCGTCTCCAACCTAAATAGAAACCCAGCCATCCGATCCTCCCTCTCTCTCGGCTGGGGCCGGACAGCGCGTCGAGCTTACTCCGGTCCGCAGTGCCCGTGAATGGGACCCGATAGCGAGGAAGATGGGTCAGTCGGACCATGGACAGAAACGCATCAGCTTGAAACCTTGTGTGTGTTACCGAGCGGAGCCGATGCCCCCGGCGCCTGCGGCCGGCGCCAACAGTTCCCAGTTCTGGCCAACTGGTCTGTCGGGCTCGGCCCCGCTCGGTAGTCGTCCGATCTGAGGCTACCGCAGGTCGGGCCGTTCGCTTCCCACACGCTTGCCATGCCTAGCGCGCGTGTGAAACAGCGAGGAACCGGGAGGCTGGTACCCACTTGGTATCCATCTAGGCCGTGAGCAGGCCCAAGCCAGTCTGAGACGCTAGCACTAGGAACGGCTTAAACAGGCGAGTCCTGGCAGCGGCCTGAGCCAGCCACAGCCCTTAACTCGTTACCGTACAAAGGTGAATCGCCTGGCGTCCGAGACGAGCCCGTACCTGCTCCAGCACGCCGCCAATCCGGTCGAGTGGTTCCCCTGGGGCGACGAGGCGCTGGCGAAGGCACAGGCCGAGGACAAGCCGATCCTGCTCTCCGTCGGCTACGCGGCCTGCCACTGGTGCCACGTGATGGCGCACGAGTCGTTCGAGGACCCGGAGATCGCGGCGCTGATGAACGAGCGCTTCGTCAACGTCAAGGTCGACCGCGAGGAGCGGCCCGACGTGGACGGGATCTACATGGACGCGGTGGTCGCGATGACCGGCAGCGGCGGCTGGCCGTTGACCGTCTTCCTCACGCCCGAGGGCGAGCCGTTCCTCGGCGGCACCTACTTCCCGCCGGCGCCACGGCACGGGCTGCCGTCGTTCCCGCAGGTGCTGGTCGCGGTCTCGGAGCTCTACCGCGAGCGGCGCTCGGAGGTGACGCAGCGGACCGACGTGCTGGTCGACGCGCTGCGGCAGGCCGCAGCGGCGGCGGCGTCGACGGAACCGCTGACGGAGTCGCTGCTGTTCGACGCGGTGCGGCGGCTCGGCGAGCTGCACGATCCGGAGTGGGGCGGCTTCGGCGCGCGGGCGCCGAAGTTCCCGCCGGCCTCGGCACTCGAACTGCTGCTGCGGCGCGGTGAGGCCGAGCTGACGGTGCCGACCCTCGACGGGATGGCCGCGGGCGGGATGTACGACCTCGTCGGCGGCGGCTTCCACCGCTACTCGGTGGACGAGCGCTGGCTCGTGCCGCACTTCGAGAAGATGCTCTACGACAACGCGCTGCTCGTGCCCGCGTACCTGCACGGCTGGCTCGTGACCGGCCGCGAGCGCTACCGCGAGGTCGTCGAGGAGACGGTCGAGTACCTGCTCCGCGACCTGCACCTGCCTGGTGGAGGGTTCGCCTCCTCGCAGGACGCGGACACCGACGGCGTCGAAGGGCTGACGTACACGTGGGCGCCGGGCGAGGGCGCGCCGGAGGAGCTGTTCGAGCCGTTCGAGGACGGCCGCTACGTGCTGCGTGGCTCCCTCGACCCGGCGATGCGGGCCCGACTGCTGGAGATCCGCGCCGGCCGCCCGCAGCCCGGTCTCGACGACAAGGCGATCGCCGCCTGGAACGGGCTCGCGCTGGCGGCGCTGAGCCGAGGCCGGGCGGCGGTTGGAGCGGGCCGACTGGATCGACGAGGCGCGCGCGCTGGCCGAGTTCCTGCTCGGGCCGATGTCGGACGGCGGTCGGCTCGTCCGCAGCCTCCGCGAGGGCAAGGCGAGCGGCCGCGGCTTCCTCGACGACTACGCCAACGTCGCTCACGGGCTCTACGAGTTGCACGTCGCGACGGGCGAGCTGCGCTGGCTCGGGGAGTCTCTGCGGCTGGCGCGGCTCGCGGTCGAGCTGTTCGGCGACGACGAGCACGGCGGCTTCTTCCTCGCGCCGGCCGAGGGCGAGCAGCTCGTCGCGCGGCGCAAGGAGCTCTACGACCACCCGGTTCCGTCGGGGAACTCGATGCTCGCCTACGTGCTGCTGCGGCTGGCGCGGATCTACGGCGACGACGAGCTCGAGCGGCGCGCGGTCGGGGTGCTGCGGCTCTTCGGCGACTCGCTCGGCCGGGGCCCGACCGAGTTCGCTTGGGCGCTGAACGCGCTCGACCTCTACCTCGCCACGCCGCGCGAGCTGGCGATCGTCGGCCCGCCCCGGAGCGACGTGGCACGCGCGGCGCTCGAGCCGTTCGAGCCGAACGCGGTCGTCGCCTTCGGCCCGGCCGAGGGCGTGCCGCTGCTCGAAGGTAAGGAACTCGTCGACGGCAAGCCCGCGGTCTACGTCTGCGAGCGCTTTGCCTGCCAGGCGCCCGTGACCGAGGCAGCCGCGCTCTAGACTGCATCCGCTTAAGGTCCGCGCGTGGCCCTGCTCTCGGTCGAGCACGTGACGCGGCGGTTTGGCGGGGTCGTCGCCGTCGACGGCGTCACGCTCGACGTCGGCGAGGGCGAGATCGTCGGCCTGATCGGCCCGAACGGCGCCGGCAAGACGACGCTCTTCAACCTGATCACGCGCCTCTACAAACCCGACGAGGGCGAGATCGCCTTCGACGGCGAGAGCCTGCTGCGCACGCCGCCGCACCGCGTCGTGCGGCGGGGGATCGCGCGGACGTTCCAGAACGTCGAGCTGTTCGAGTCGATGACCGTGCTCGAGCACGTGCTGGTGGGCCGCCACGCGCGCCGCGGCCGCAGCGCCCGCGAGCTGCTCGCCTATGTCGGTCTCGCCCCGCTCGCGCATCATCCAGCGGCGGAGCTCTCGTACGGCACACGCAAGCGGGTCGAGCTCGCGCGGGCCCTCGCCGCCGGGCCACGCCTGCTGCTGCTGGACGAGCCGGCCGGCGGGCTCAACCACGAGGAGGTCGGCGAGCTCGGCGAGCTGATCCGCAACCTGCGCAAGGACTTCGAGCTGACGCTGCTGCTGGTCGAGCACCACATGGGCCTCGTGATGGGAGTCGCCGACCGCGTGCACGTGCTCGACTTCGGGCGGCTGATCGCAAGCGGCACTCCGCGCGAGGTGCAGAACGACCCGAAGGTGATCGAGGCCTACTTGGGGACGACGGCGGTTGCCTGAGGCCCTGCTGGAACTGGAGGACGTGACCGCCCGCTACGGCCCGGTGACGGCGCTGCACGGGATCTCGCTCAGCGTCGGCGAGGGTGAGGCCGTTGCGGTGCTGGGCGCGAACGGGGCCGGCAAGACGACCACCCTGCGCGCGATCTCGGGCACTGTCCGGCGCGCCGGCCGGATCGCCTACGCCGGCAAGAGCATCGCGCGCAGCTCGCCCGAGGCCGTCGCCCGCGCCGGGATCGCCCACGTGCCGGAGGGCCGCGGCACGCTGACCGACCTGACCGTGCGCGAGAACCTCCGCCTCGGCGCCTACACGCGCCGTGACCGCGCGGCGATCAAGGAGGACGAGGAGCGCGTGCTCGGCTACTTCCGCCCTCTCCGGGAACGGCGCGACCAGCGCGCCGGCACGCTCAGCGGCGGCGAGCAGCAGATGCTCGCGCTCGCCCGCGCGCTGATGCTGCGGCCGCGCCTCCTGCTGCTCGACGAGCCGTCGCTCGGGCTCGCGCCGATCGTGGTCGCGGAGATCTTCCGCATCGTCGGCGAGCTGAACGAGCGGGAGGGCCTGGCCGTGCTCGTCGTCGAGCAGAACGCGGTGCTCGCGCTCGAGGCGTCGGCCCGCGCGTACGTGCTCGAGGTCGGCAAGGTCGCGGTCGAGGGCGAGACCAACGCCCTGCGGCGCGACGAATCCGTTCGACGCTCGTACCTGGGCTACTGATGCTGCTCGCATTCGACTGGACGCAGCTGGCGCAGCAGATCGTGATCGGCCTCTCCTCCGGCGGCGTCTGGGCGACGCTCGCCGTCGCGCTCGTCCTGATCTACCGCTCGACCGGCGTGGTGAACTTCGCCCAGGGCGAGATGGCGATGTTCTCGACCTTCATCGCCTGGTCGCTCGTTCACCACGGCCTGTCCTACTGGGGCGCCTTCTTCCTGACGGTCGCTCTCTCGTTCGTCGGGGGAGTGGCGGTCGAGCGTGTGGTGATCAAGCCCGTCGAGCGCGCGCCCGTGCTGACGGTGGTGATCGTCACGCTCGGCCTCTTCTTCCTCGTCAGTGGCGCGGCGCGCTGGATCTGGTCGCCGGAGGTGCGGAGCCTGCCGAATGCCTTCTCGACCCGGCCGATCGAGATCGCCGGGGTCGCGTTCTCGATCCAGGACCTGGGGACGATCGCGGTCTCGCTGGGCGCGGTCGCCTTGCTCTGGCTCTTCTTCCGCTTCACCAAGCTCGGGCTCGCCTCGCGCGCGGCCGCGGTGAATCCCGAGGCGACGAGGCTCGTCGGCGTGCGCGTCAGCTGGATGCTCGCGCTCGGCTGGGGGCTGGCCGCGGCGATGGGCGCGGTCTCCGGGATGCTGACCGCGCCGGCACTCGCCAGCTTCGATCAGAACCTGATGCAGCCGGTGCTTCTCTATGCGTTCGCCGGCGCGGTGCTCGGCGGGCTCGGCAGCCCGCTCGGGGCGGTCGTCGGCTCGCTGCTGCTCGGCGTGCTGATCAACCTGATCGGCACCTACGTCGACTGGGTCGGCACCGACCTGCGGCTGCCGGTCGCGCTCGCGGTGATCCTGGGCGTGCTGCTCGTCAAGCCGACTGGCCTCTTCGGCCGCGCCGAGGTGACGCGCGTATGAGGCGCTGGCTCGGGATCGCGGTCTGGGCCCTGACCGCGGTGGCCGTGCTCGCGCTCTACGCCCTCGCGCCGCACCTCGTGAGCGACTTCCACTCCCGCGACCTGGCACAGGCGGGCGTCTTCTTCATCGCGATCGTCGGGCTGAACATCCTCACCGGCTACACGGGCCAGATCTCGCTCGGCCACGGCGCGCTGATGGCGGTCGGCGGCTACACGACCGCGGCACTGTGCGTGCACGAGCACTGGCGCGACGTCTGGACGATCCCGCTCGCCGGAATCGCCGCCGGCGTGGTCGGCTTCCTGATCGGCCTGCCGGCTTTGCGGCTCTCCGGCATCTACCTCGCGCTCGCGACCTTCGCCTTCGCGGTGGCGATGCCCTCGCTGCTGAAGAAGTTCTCCGGGCTGACGGGAGGCGGCCAGGGCCTGCGGCTGCTCGAGCAGGCGCCGCTGCAGGTGACCGGTCTGAGCGGCACGGTCACGATCTTCGGCCACACGACCACGCAGAACCACTTCCTCTACTACCTGACGTGGGGGATCGGACTGGTCGGCTTCGTGATCGCGTGGCTGATCGTCCGCGGCCGGCTCGGGCGCACCTTCCGGGCCGTGCGCGACAGCGAGGTCGCCGCAGCCTCGGTCGGGATCGACCTCGCGCGCACGAAGACACTCGCCTTCGCGATCAGCGGCGTCTACGCCGGCGTCGCTGGCGCGCTGTTCGCGATCCAGGCCGAGATCGTGAACCCGCTCTCGTTCACCTTCCTGCTGTCGATCCTGCTCCTCGTCGGCGCGGTCGTCGGCGGTCTCGGCTCCCTGCCGGGAATGGTGGTGGGCGCCTTCTTCGTCCAGTACGTGCCCGAGCTCTCGACCCACGTCTCGAGCAAGCCGGGCGTGCCGGACTTCGTCTACGGAGCCGCGATCATCCTTGTGATGATCCTGCTCCCAACCGGAGCGGGCGGCCTGCTGCGCCGAGTTGCCAGACCCCTAACAACGCGGCTATACCTTCGTCCCTAGAGGGGCTGTGACGAGGACGACTCACCTGATTCTGTGCGCGCTCGGAGCGCTGGCGCTCGCGACCGTCGCGTCGGGCGCCGCATCGGAGACGGGCATCACGTCCACGCAGGTCCTGATCGGCGGCACGACGCCGCTGAGCGGGCCCGCGTCGGCGTACCAGTCGGTGGCGAAGGGCGCGGCGGCCTACTTCCGCTACGTCAACGCCAAGGGCGGCGTGAACAAGCGGAAGATCAAGTACATCTACAAGGACGACGCGTACGACCCGTCCAAGACGATCGACAAGACCCGCGAGCTCGTCCAGCAGGACAAGGTCTTCGCGATCTTCAACAGTCTCGGCACCGAGCAGAACCTCGCCACGCGCGCCTACCTGAACGCGACCAAGGTGCCGCAACTGTTCGTCGCGAGCGGCGCGACGACGTTCGGCAAGGACTACAAGCAGTACCCGTACACGATCGGCTACCAGCCGAACTACCGCGCCGAGGGGACGATCTACGGCCGCTACGTCGCCAAGACGAGCCCCAAGGCCCGCATCGGCGTCCTCTACCAGAACGACGACTACGGCAAGGACCTGCTCGCCGGCCTGCGCAACGGGCTCGGCAAGAAGGCGGGCCTGATCGTCTCCAAGCAGAGCTACGACGTCGAGGACCCGGACGTCCAGTCGCAGGTCGCCAAGCTGAAGGCCGCGCGCGCCAGCACCGTGATGCTGTTCGCAACGCCGAAGTTCGCGATCCAGTCGTACGTCTACGCGCACAAGCTCGGCTGGAAGCCGACCGTCTACGTGAATGCGGTCTCGAGCGCAGCGAACATCATGGGCCTCGCCACCGCGGGCACGACCAAGAAGCAGACCGAGGGCTCGCTCTCGATCGTCTTCCTCAAGGACCCGACCGACACGCACTGGGCCAAGGACCCGGGCGTCAAGCTCTACCGCTCGATCATGAAGAAGTACAAGGGCGGGAACCCGAATGACGTCTACGCGGTCTACGGGATGTCGGCCGCGCACACCTTCGTCGCGGCGCTGCAGAAGGCCGGCAAGAACCCGACGCGCGCCGGGATCATGAAGGCGGCGACGAGCCTGAACGTCAAGAACGATCCGTTCCTGCTCCCGGGAATGTCGGTCAAGACCGGCTCGACCGACCACTTCCCGCTCGACCAGGCGAAGCTTCAGCGCTACCACAACGGCCACTGGGTTTCGTTCGGCGGGCTGTTCCGCGTCAGGTAGCGAGCGCCGGCTCGCCGGCCGGGAGCCTGACCAGCTCGCGTCGCCTGACGGGCAGCAGGCTGATCACCGTCACCGTCAGCGCGACGCCCACCCACTGCGTCCAGCGCAGCGACGAGTCGAAGACGTAGATCCCGACCAGCGTCGTCGTGACCGGGAACGCCAGCTCGCCGAGTGACGCGAGCAGCGCGGGCGTGCGCTGGAGCCCGTAATAGTAGAGCCCGAGCGCGAAAAGGCCGGTCACGAGCGCGAGCACCGCGATCCAGACGCTGTCGTGGAGCCCGGCGAAGGCCGGAGCGCCGACGATCGGCAGGGCACAGGCCGCGGCGACGAGCCCGAAGGCAAAGCGAACGGTCATCACGTGCTCGAAGCGCAGCCGCCGGCTCAGGAAGCGGCCGAAGACGGTGCCCATCGCCCAGAGCGTTGCCGCAGCGAGCGTCTCCGTCACCGGGATCAGGCCGTGCGCGTGGGGCTCGAGCGGGTGCGGCAGCGAGATCAGCCAGACGCCGACCAGCGCGGCGAGCAGGAACCAGATGAAACCGCGCCGCGGCTGTTCGCCGAGCACGAGCCACGCGCCGACCACGACGATCAGCGGCTGCACCTGCTGCAGCACGACCACGGTGATGAAGTCCCCGTGGAAGATCGCCTTCGTGAACAGGATCGTGGCGATCGCCGAGGCGCCTGCGCCGACGGCGACCCCGGCTGCGACGTAAGCGGGGCCGGCGCGCCAGAGGGCGACCATCGCCGGGACGAGCAGCGGGAGCGTCACCAGCACGAGCGCGACGTGCTCGCCGAAGACGATCGTGTAGGCGGACGTCGAGTCGGCGAGCGGCTTGCGGATCAGGCCGTCCAGGCCCCACATCGCCGCGGCGATGCTGACGAGCACGACTCCGGGGATCCGGTCGAGTCGGCCTGGCATGAGGGCGAGCCTAGCCACTGGCCTGCTCGTGGCGAAGGAGGTCGTCGACGCTCTCGCGGCTGCGAATCACTCGCGCCTGCCCGTCGGCGACCAGCAGAGCGGCGGGCCGCGGGACGGCGTTGTAGTTCGAGCCCATCGAAAGTGTGTACGCGCCGGTCGCGGGGACGGCGAGCAGGTCTCCACGGCGCGGCTCGGGCAGGCGCACGCCTTCGATCAGGACGTCGCCGGACTCGCAGTGCTTGCCGCAGACGTCGTAGCTCTGCACGGCCTCCTCGTCGGCGCGGTTGGCGAGCAACGCGCTGTAGCGAGCGCCGTAGAGCTGCGGCCGCGGGTTGTCCGACATGCCTCCGTCGACCGCCACGTACGTGACCTCGTCGCTCGCCCGCTTGACGACGCCGACCCGGTAGAGGGTCAGGCCGGCCTGCCCGACGAGCGAGCGGCCCGGCTCGAGGATCACCCGCGGCGGCTCGCCCGGCCAGCCGTCGGCGAGCCGCGCGAGCAGCGTGGCGACGAACTCGCGGATCTCGGGCGGCCGCTCGCCCTCGACGTAGCGGATGCCGAGGCCGCCGCCGAGGTCGACCACCTCGGGCAGCCAGGTGGTCGCCGCGAAGTCCTTCAGCCAATCGATCGTCTCCAGGCCGGCACGCGGGTCGAGCAGCTGCGAGCCGATGTGCAGATGGACGCCCGCGACCTCGAGCCCGGCCTTGCGGGCGACTTCGGCCGCCTCGAGCGCATCGGCGGGCGGGAGGCCGAACTTCGAGCCGTGGTGGGCGGTGCGGATCTTCTCGTGCGTGTCCGCGTCGATTCCCGGGGTGACGCGCACCAGCACGCGCCGCACGCCGGCCGCCGCGGCCCGCTCCGCCTCGTCGAGCGCGTCGAGCACGACGAAGCGCACCTCGGCCTCGGCCGCGGCCCGCAGCTCCTCGTCGCTCTTGTTGTTGCCGTGCACGACGATCCGCTCGCCCTCGATCCCGGCGCGGCGGGCGAAGGCGAGCTCGCCGAGCGTCGAGACGTCGGCGCCGAAGCCCTCGAGCGCGAGCAGCCGAAGGAGCGCCACGTTCGGAAACGCCTTCAGGCTGTACAGCGGCAGGGCGTCGGGCGCCGCCTCGCGGTAGGCGCGAGCAGCGTCCAGGATCGTTCGCCGGCAGTAGACGACGAGCGGCGTGCCGAACTCGGCCGCGAGCTCCGTGGCGGACACGCCGCCGACGCTGAGCTCACTGTCCTCGACCGCCGCCGTCTCGGGGAAGAGCTGCAGGGTCAGCTTAGTCGTCCCACCAGTTGTTCTCCACCTCGGCGTCGCCCGGCCCCGTGTTCGGCGCGCCGATCGCGATCAGCTCGGCGCCCTCTGGCCCGGCCTCGAAGCCGCGCGTCGTGTCCTTGTGCACGCGCAGCGCGTCGAAGGGGCCCAGCTCGACGACCTCGCCCTCGACTTTGGCGCGCAGGCTGCCGCTGATCACGATGTAGACCTCTTCCTGGTTCTTGTGCTTGTGCCCGAAGGGGACGCGGAAGTTCGGCGCGATGCGTTGGTAGCTGACGCCTTGCTGCTCGAGCTCGAGCGGCACGCGCGCCATCCGCGCCTCGATCTTGCCCTCGAGCCCGAAGTTCGGCGCCTGGTCTTCGACGTCGTCCTTCAGGTTCACCTTGGTGTAACCGGCCATCCGACCTCCTCTAATCGACGACACGATGCTAAAGTCCGCAGAGATGAAGCAGCTTCTCGAGTAGAGCAGGGAACAACGCGGCGGCGCCGCGTCGGGTTCCCTTGGCCTCTCGTTCGAGAGGCTTTTTCGTTTCTGGAGGCGGAATTGGACACGTACGACCCACAAGCGATCGAGGCGAAGTGGCAGCGGGTCTGGGAGGACGCGCGGGCCTTCTACGTCGACGATCCTCCGCCGGGGGCCGAGCCGGACGACAAGTTCTACCAGCTCGAAATGCTGCCCTACCCCTCGGGCAACCTGCACATGGGGCACGTCCTCAACTACACGTTGGGCGACGTCGTCACGCACTTCCAGCGCCGCCACGGCAAGCACGTGCTGCGCCCGATGGGCTGGGACTCGTTCGGCCTGCCCGCCGAGAACGCGGCCATCAACGAGGGCGGCCACCCGCGCGAGATCGTCGAGCGCAACATCGACAACATCGAGCGGCAGATGCGCCGGCTGGGCTGGGCGATCGACTGGGACCGCGTGATCGCCGCGCATGACCCTGCCTATTACCGCTGGACGCAGTGGCTGTTCCTGCGCTTCCTGGAAAAGGGCCTGGCCTACCGCAAGGAGGCGGCGGTCAACTGGTGCCCGCACGACCAGACGGTGCTGGCCAACGAGCAGGTCGTGAACGGCCATTGCGACCGTTGCGGGACGGCGGTCGAGGTCCGGAAGCTGGAGCAGTGGTTCTTCCGGATCACTGCCTACGCCGACGCCCTGCTGCGCGACCACGAGCTGATCGAGTGGCCGGAGCGGACGAAGACGATCCAGCGCAACTGGATCGGACGCTCAGAGGGCGCCGAGCTGCTGTTCCGGATCGACGAGCTCGACGAGGACGTGCCGGTCTTCACGACGCGGCCCGACACCATCTTCGGCGCGACCTTCTTCGTGCTCGCGCCCGAGCACCCGCTGGTCGAGGAGCTGGTCGACCGCTCGCCGACCGGCGCCGAGCTGGGCGAGTACGTCTCGCAGGCGATGGTCAAGCGTGTCGAGGAGCGGGCCTCGGCCGAGGACAAGACCGGCGTCTTCACCGGCTTCTACGCCGTCAACCCGGCGACCGACGCGCCGATCCCGGTGTGGGTCGCCGACTACGTGCTGATGGAGTACGGCACGGGCGCGATCATGGCCGTGCCCGGGCACGACGAGCGCGACCGCGCGTTCGCCGAGCGCCACGAGCTGCCGATCGTGCCGGTTATCGACGAGGAGGCGGGCACGCTGGTCGATTCGGCGCAGTTCAGCGGGATGCCGGTCGAGGAGGCGAAGCAGGCGATCGTCGAATGGCTGGGCGAGCGCGGCCGCGGCAGACCAGCGGTCAGCTTCCGGCTGCGCGACTGGGGCTTCTCGCGCCAGCGCTACTGGGGTGCACCGATCCCCGTCGTCTACTGCGGCGACTGCGGGATCGTCCCCGTTCCGGACGACGAGCTGCCCGTGCTGCTGCCCGAGGTGGACGACTACCGGCCGAAGGGCAAGCCGCCGCTGGCCTCGAACGAGGAGTGGCTGAACGTCCCCTGCCCGTCGTGCGGCGGGCCGGGCAAGCGCGAGGCCGAGACGATGGACACGTTCGTCGACTCGGCGTGGTACTTCCTGCGCTACTGCGACCCGCACAACGACCGCGAGCCGTTCTCGCGCCGCTTGGTCGACTTCTGGGGGCCGGTCGACCAGTACATCGGCGGGATCGACCACGCGACCGGGCACCTGCTCTACTCGCGCTTCTTCGTCAAGGTGCTGAACGAGCAGGGCATGGTCGGCTTCCGCGAGCCGTTCCAGCGGCTGTTCCACCAGGGCTGGGTGCGCCAGGGCGGGACGAAGATGTCGAAGTCGAAGGGCAATGTGACCGCCCCCGACCAGCTGGCGGACATGTACGGCGCCGACGCGGTGCGGCTGTACATCCTGTTCGTCGGCCCCGCCGACCAGGACATGGACTGGACCGAGGAGGGGATCGAGGGCATCGGCCGCTTTCTGCGACGGCTGTGGCGGATCGTGCACGAGGCCGCGGAGGGGCCGGGCGGATCGGACGGCGACGCGGAGCCACTGGTGCGGAAGGCCCACGAGACGATCGCGAGGGTGAGCGACGACATCGGCCGCCGGTTCGTCTTCAACACGCCGATCGCGGCGGTGATGGAGCTGGTCAACGAGCTCGGACGCGACCCGTCGGCACCGGGTGCGCGCTTCGCCGCCGAAACCGCGGTCTCCCTGATCCAGCCGTACGCGCCGCACGTCGCCGAGGAGCTGTGGTCGGCGCTGGGCCACGAGCGGCTGTGGGAGCACCCGTGGCCGGTCGCGGACGAGTCGCAGCTGCGGCGCGAGACCTTCGAGCTGGTGCTGCAGGTCAACGGTCGCGTGCGCGACCGGGTGGAGGCGTCGGTCGGGGAGTCCGAGGAGCAGCTGGTCGAGCGGGCGAAGGCCTCGGCGAAGGTGCAGGCGCACCTGGACGGCAAGGAGATCCGGCAGACGATCGTCGTCCCGGGGAAGCTCGTCAACCTGGTCGTCTAGACCGTCACGCTTTCGGCACGAAGGCGTCACACACGTGTGACGGTTGCTCGGGCACGCTCGACGCATGCCGGAGTTCCTTCTCCAGCGGCGGCGGCTCCTCCTGGCCGTCGCAGGCTCGCTCGCACTGATCCTGCTCCTGGGCCGCTTCGTCCTGGGGGCGGGCACGACCACGACGGCGGCACCCCTCCCCCTGCCGCCGGCCGCTGGCGCGGGCGTGACCGGGCTGCCGTCCTCGCGGGTGGTGGTGGACGTCGTCGGAGCTGTGCGCCGGCCGGGCCTGTACCGGCTCGCGCAGGGCTCCCGCATCGCGGACGCCGTCACCCGCGCGGGCGGAGCCACGGCCAAGGCCGATCTCGCGCAGGTCAATCTCGCCGCGCCGCTGGCCGACGGCGAGCAGGTCGTCGTGCCTCGGCGGGGCGCAGGCGTCGCGGCGGCGGGCTCTAGCTCGGCGGCCGGCCCCGCTGCTCCGGTGCAGCTCAGCACGGCGACGCTCGAGCAGCTCGACTCGCTGCCGGGTGTCGGGCCGGTGACGGCGCAGAAGATCCTCGACTACCGCCAGAAGCACGGCGCCTTCCAGTCGGTCGACGAGCTCGACGCCGTGCCGGGGATCGGGCCGAAGCGGCTCGAGCAGCTGCACGAGCTGGTCGTCCCGTGAACGCACTGGGCCGCTCGCCGCACAAGTACGCGGCTGCTCTCTGTCTCGGCCTCTCGGGGGCCGATCTGATTCGAGGGTCGACGCTGGCCGCCCTCTGCCTCTGTGCCGGGCTTGCACTGGCGACCGCGGGCCGTGAGGCGCGGCCGATCTTGCTGCTCGTGGCACTGGGGCTGCTCGGCTGGTGGTGGGGCAGCGCGCGCCTCGACGCCCTCGACCGCAGCGTGCTGCTGGCGCACGCGGACACGTCGGAGCGAAGCGTGCTTGCGGTCACCGGGCCGACGCGCCACTCCAAGTTCCAGCTGCGTGTGCCGGCCCAAATCCGCCGCTTCGGGCGGCTCCGCTTCCGCGAGGCCGTCCTGCTCGAGCTGCCGCTCGGCCGCTCACCGCCTCAGGGCGCCCTGATCGAGAGCGTTGTCACGGTCCGCCGGCCAAAGCCGCCCAAGAACGGCTTCGACGAGCCGACCTGGCTGCGGCGTCACGGAGTCCACGTCGTGCTGCGAGCAGACCGCTGGCGTCAGATCGGCCGCCGTGGTGGGATTGGCGGCATTTCCGACCGGCTGCGCCGAGCGCTCGCCGGCTCGATCGCGCCCGGCCTCCACGGCGAGCGCCGCGGCATCGTGGAGGGTGTCGTGCTCGGCGACGAGCAGTCGCTTTCGGACGAGCTGCGTCAGCGCTTCCGCGCCTCCGGCCTCTATCACCTGCTCGCGGTCTCGGGCCAGAACGTCGTGCTCGTCGCGGGTGGGGCGCTCGCGCTGGCCTGGCTGCTCGGGATTCCGCGCTGGCTTGGACAGCTAGGGGCGCTCGCGGCGATCGCGGCTTACGTGCTCGCGGTCGGAGCGCAGCCTTCGGTGATCCGCGCCGGAGTCTCCGGTGCGCTCGTCTCGCTGGCCTGGCTCGCGGCGCGGCCGGCCGACCGCTGGCACTTCTGCCTGCTGGGCGCGCTCGTGCTGCTCGCGTGGAACCCCTACACGCTGCTCGACCCCGGCTTCCAGCTCTCGTTCGCGGCGGTGGCGGCAATCTTCGTGCTCGTGCCGAGGCTGCTGAAGACCTTCGAGGGGTACCCGCTGCCCGACGCGTTCGCGGGCGTGATCGCCGTCTCGACCGCCTGTGGGGTCGCGACCGCGCCAATCCTCTGGCTGCAGTTCCATGCCCTCCCGCTGCTCGCCGTCCCGGCGAACGCGTTGGCCGCACCGGCCGTTCCGCCACTGCTCGCACTCGCCTTCGCAGCGGCACTCGTCGGGCCGGTGTCCCAGCCGGCGGCCAACGCGATCGCCTGGCTCAACGGCTGGTTCGCCGCGTACCTCGCTGCCTGCGCACGACTCGTCGGCGGACTGCCCGGAGCGCAAGTCCGGTCGGGCCGCGCCCTGCTCGTCCTACTCGTCGGTACGGCCGTGGCGGGCGCCTATGCTTGGCGCCGATGGCTGAGCTCCTCTCCGCCTACCTGATCAGGGGGACCGACAAGCCGAAGGTGACCCGCGCGCTACGACGGCTCCGGGACCGCGTCGGCGAGGATGCGACCGAGCAGCTGAGCGCGCACGAGTCGAGCGGTGAGGACGTCGCCGCCGCCTGCAACGCGCTCGGGCTCTTCACGGTCGAGCGCCGGCTCGTCGTCGTCGAGGGCGTCGAGAGCTGGAAGGCGGCCGACCTGAAGGCCGTCCAGCAGTACCTCGAGCGGCCCGCGCCGACGACCGTGCTCGCGCTGGTCGGCAACGACGTCAAGCTCGACTCCGCGCTGGCGAAGGCCGTCGTCAAGGCCGGGGAGGTGCTCAGCTTCGACCTGCCGACGCGCGGCCGGAGCAGCAAGGCGGACTTGCCGAAGTGGGTCCAGCAGCAGTTCCGCGACCGCGGCGTCCAGATCGACCAAGAGGCCGCCCGAGCCATCGTCGAGCTCGTGGGCGAGGACGCGCAGGAACTCGCGACCGAGGTCGACAAGCTCACGACGTGGGCAGCCGGCGAGCTGATCGGCGAGCGCGAGGTTGTCGAGCTCGTCCCTGCGAGGGCCGAAACGCCGCCGTTCGACCTGACCGACTCGTGGGGACGGCGCGACGTTCCGGGCGTGCTCGCCGCGAGCGAGCGGCTCGTCGAGCGCTCAGGCGACGCCTCCCGCGACGTCCTCCTGCGGACGGCCGGCCTGCTGACGAACCACGTCGGCCGCGTGCGCGAATGCCAGGAGCTCGACGGCCAGGGCGTCCCCCCCGCCGCGGGGGCCGAGCGCCTGAAGCGAAACCGCTTCTACGTCCAGAAGCTCTACGAGCAGGCGCGGAACTACACGCCCGACGAGCTGGGCAGCGCCGTCGTGCGGCTGGCCGACCTCGACCTGGCGCTGAAAGGCGGCAGCAAGCTTCCGGGCGAGCTCGAGTTCGCCCGCGCGTTGATCGAGATCACCCGACCGGCCGAGCCGGCAAAGAGCGCCGCGAGCTAGGAACCGGAGCCCGCGACGAGGCGGGCGGCCTGCGCCTTCTTGCGGGCGGCTGCGTTCCGGTGGAGCGCGCCTCGGGCGGCGGCCTTGTCCACCCAGCGGACGAGCTCGCGATGCTCCTCGGCGATCCGCTCCTTGTCGCCCGCATCCACGGCTGCCCGCAAGCGGCGCGTGAACGTCTTCACCGTCGAGAGGTAGCGGAGGTTCTCCAGCCGCTCCTGAGCCGCGGTCCGGACGCGTTTCTTCTGCTGCTTGATGTTCGGCATGGCGTGAAAAATGCCCGCAACGCGGGCCGGGCGATGGTAGCAGCAGCCTCGAATTGACGCTTTCGGCACACCCCGTGACAGACACGTGCATCGGCCCGGGCTACGCTCGCTGCGGGGAGGAGGATGGTGGCCTCCGGCCTCTGCGAGAGCCGGACAACCGGCCCGAACGGACATGTCCGGAAGGGACATGTGGGACCCCGGCGACGGCAGAGCGCGTTCCTATACTCGCCCCGTGGAGGAGCAACCCCCGGCCCGCCGCCGGCGGCTGGCGCGGTCGACGGCGATCTTCGCGCTCGCCACCGGCCTCTCTCGCGTTCTCGGCCTCGTCCGCGAAATTGTCGCGCGCTACTACTTTGGCACCGTAGGCGCGATCAACGCGTTCGAGGTCGCGTTCCTGATCCCGAACACGGTGCGCGCGCTCGTCGCCGACGCTGCGCTGTCATCGGCGTTTGTCCCCGTCTTCAGTGAGCTCCTGGTCAAGGGCGAGCGGAAGCGCGCATGGCGCGTCGCGTCGAGCCTCTTCTGGCTCGTGCTGCTCGGGCTGGGCGGCCTGACGGCGCTGTTCATCGTGATCTCGCCTTGGATCATGTCCGCGTTCGGCTACGGACACCTCGCCGTCGGGCTCTCGCGCGTGCTCTTCCCGATCGTCGTGCTGCTCGGCCTGTCGGGGATCGTCGTCGGGATCCTCAACAGCTACGACCACTTCACGGTCCCGGCACTCACGCCGGTCTTCTGGAACATCGCGATCATCGTCGGACTGGTCATCGGTGTCCCGCGCGCGGACGGGATCAGCGCCCAGCTCTACGTCTACGCGTTCTCGATCCTCATTGCAACGGTGATCCAGTTCCTGCTCCCGCTGCCGTGGCTGCGCGGTCGCGACGGCCGGCTTCAGGTCGTGATCGACTGGCGCGACCCGGCGGTGCGCCAGACGCTCGTGCTGATGGTCCCGATCACGATCGGCCTCGGGCTGATCAACTTCAACGCGGTCGTCGATACGTTCTTCGCGGCGCGCCTGATCGACCGCTTCCACGCGCCGAGCGCGATCAACGCGGCGTTCCGCCTCTACATGCTCCCGCAGGGGATGTTCTCCGTCGCTGTGGCGACGGTGCTGTTCCCGTCGCTCGCACGGCTCGCGACGGCAGCCGACTTCGACGGTTTCCGCAGAACGGTGACGACTGGGATCCGGCAGATCGCGTTTCTGCTCGTTCCGGCGAGCGTCTTTTCCGTGGTGCTTGCCGAGCCGATCGTGCGCGTCGTGTATCAGCGCGGAGACTTCACGCCGCGGCAGACGCCTGCCGTGGCGGCATCGCTCGCGGCGTTCTCGCTCGGGCTCGTCTTCAACGGCTTCATGCTGATGCTCAACCGAGCGTTCTTCAGCCTGCAGTCGCCCTGGATCCCGACGTGGGTGGCACTCGGCAACCTCGGGCTGAACGCGGTGCTCGATGCGGCGTTCTACCGGTTCGGGATCTGGGGCCTGCCGCTGGCGACGGCGCTCGTGAACATCGCCGGCTCGGCCGCGCTCTTCGTCCTGCTGCGGCGGCGGCTCGGACGACTCGACCTGCGCGAGAGCGCCTCGGCCTTCGTGCGCATCGTTGCTGCATCCGCCGTCGCCGGCGTGGTCGCCTACGGCGTCTGGCGTGGGCTCGACGAGGAGCTCGGTCGCAGCGTCGCCGCGCAGATCGTCTCGGTCGGGACAGCGCTGCTCGCCGCCACCGCCGCTTACGGGCTCGCGTGTCGGGCGCTAGGCGTGCACGAGCTGCGAGCGTTGCTCTCGCTGCGCCGCCGGCGGTAGTGATCCGCTTCCGCCCGCTCGAGGAATCCGACCTGCCGCAGGTCGAGGCGTGGTTGCGCGCAGAGCACGTCGCCGAATGGTGGCGCGACCCGCTCGAGATCGCCGTCGAGAAACGGCGCGAGGCGCTCGAGGGCCGGCGCGAGGTCGACCACTACGTAATCCTCGAGGACGAGCGGCCGCTCGGGATGATCCAGACCTACCGCGTCGGCCACCATGCCGAGTGGGGCGAGCTCATCGGAGCGGAGCCCGAGGCGGCGGGCGTCGACCTCTTCGTCGGCGAGCCCGATGCGGTCGGCCGCGGGCTAGGCCCCGAGATCCTGCAGGAGTTCGCGCGCACGATCGCGTTCGCCCGCCCCGAGACGACCGCGCTCGTCGCGACCGTCGAGGAGGCGAACCGCCGCTCCTGGCGAGCGTTCGAGAAGGCCGGCTTCCGCCACGTGCGCGACGTCGAGGAGGACGGCCTCCCGCACCGCCTGATGCGGCTCGAGCGCCGCTACGCTCAGTAGCCATGGAGCAGAGCCGCATCCGCAACTTCTCGATCATCGCCCACATCGACCACGGGAAGTCGACGCTGGCCGACCGCATCCTCGAGCTGACCGACACGGTCACCGGCCGCGACATGCGCGCGCAGGTGCTCGACTCGATGGAGCTAGAGCGCGAGCGGGGGATCACGATCAAGGCCCAGGCCGTGCGCGTCACCTGGAAGGGCCACGAGCTGAACCTGATCGACACGCCCGGCCACGTCGACTTCACCTACGAGGTCTCGCGCTCGCTGCAGGCCTGCGAGGGCGCTCTGCTCGTCGTCGACGCCGCGCAGGGGATCGAGGCGCAGACCGTCGCCAACGCCTACCTGGCGATCGAGAACGACCTCGAGATCGTCCCCGTCGTGAACAAGATCGACCTGCCGCAGGCCGACCCGGACGCGACCGCGGCCGAGATCGCCGACCTTGTCGGCGACACGCCCGATCACGTGCTGCGGATCTCCGCCAAGACCGGCGACGGCGTGGCCGAGGTGCTCGACGCGATCGTCGAGCGGGTCCCGCCGCCTGCGGGCGAAGCGCAGGCGCCGCCGCGCGCACTGATCTTCGATTCCTCGTACGACCAGTACCGCGGCGTGGTCGCCTTCGTGCGCGTCGTCGACGGCGTGTTCCACGCGCGCGAGCCGCTGCGCGCGATGGCGCAGGGGACGCGCTTCGAGTCCGAGGAGGTCGGCTTCTTCTCGCCGACGATGCGCGCCGCCGAGTCGCTCGGCGCCGGCGAGGTCGGCTACGTGATCACCGGCCTGAAGGACGTCAGCCGCCTGCGTGTCGGCGACACGCTCACCTCCGAGCGCAACCCGGCCGCCGAGCCGCTGCCCGGCTACAAGGACGTCAAGCCGATGGTCTTCGCCGGGCTCTTCCCGACGGACTCCGACGAGTATCCCGATCTCCGCGACGCGCTCGAACGGCTGAAGCTGAACGACGCGGCGCTGTTCTACGAGCCCGAGACGTCACAGGCGCTCGGCTTCGGCTTCCGCTGCGGCTTCCTCGGCCTGCTGCACATGGAGATCGTGCGCGAGCGGCTCGAGCGCGAGTTCGACCTCGACCTGATCGTGACCGCGCCGAACGTCGCCTACCGCGTGCTGACCAAGGCCGGCGAGGAGGTCGAGGTGCACAACCCCTCCGAGATGCCGCGTGAGGTCGAGCGCGTCGAGGAGCCGTACATCAAGGCGTCGATCATCGTCCCGAAGGACTACGTCGGCCAGGTGATGGAGCTGAACACGGAGCGGCGCGGCCGCTTCGACCACATGGAGTACCTCTCCGAGGAGCGGGTGCTGCTCGTCTACGAGCTGCCGCTGGCCGAGATCGTGCTCGACTACTACGACCAGCTGAAGTCGCGCACGCGCGGGTACGCGAGCTTCGACTACGACGTGATCGACTTCCGCGAGGGCAAGCTCGAACGCGTGGACGTGCTGATCGCGGGCGAGCCGGTGGACGCGCTCTCGCTGATCGTCCACCGCGACGGCGCCTACGCGCGCGGCAGGATGCTCGTCGACCGGCTGCGCGAGGAGATCCCGCGGCAGTTCTTCGACGTGGCGGTGCAGGCGGCGATCGGGTCCCGCGTGATCGCGCGCGAGACGATCAAGGCCAAGCGCAAGGACGTGCTCGCCAAGTGCTACGGCGGCGACATCTCGCGCAAACGGAAGCTGCTCGAGCAGCAGAAGAAGGGCAAGAAGCGGATGAAGCAGGTCGGCTCGGTCGAGGTGCCGCAGGAGGCGTTCCTCGCCGTGCTCAACCTCGACGGGAGCAAGAAGTGAGCGCCCGGCACCTGTACGTGCACCTGCCGTTCTGCGCCTCGCGCTGCGGGTACTGCGACTTCGTCACGGTGGTCGGACGCTCGGGCCAGCATGAGGCCTACGTCGACGCGCTGCTCGCCGAGCTCGCGCTCGAGGGAGACGTCTTGGCGCCGCGGCTCGAGAGCGTCTTCCTCGGTGGCGGGACGCCGACGCTGACCGAGCCGCGGTCGCTGGAGCGGCTCCTGCGCGCGCTGCCCCCGGCCGAGGAGGTGACCGTCGAGGCGAATCCCGAGACCGTGACGCCCGCGCTCGCCGCGCTGCTGCGCGAGGCCGGCGTGACGCGGATCTCGCTCGGCGCGCAGAGCTTCCAGCCGCGGCTGCTCGAGGTGCTCGAGCGGCGCGCGCGGCCCGACGACGTGCGGCGGGCGTTCGCGGTCCTGCGCGAGGCCGGCTTCGACAACCTCTCGCTCGACCTGATCTACGGCATCCCCGGCCAGAGCGCCGCCGACCTGGACGCCGACCTGAGCGAGGCGCTCGCGCTGGAGCCGGAGCACGTCTCGGCCTACGAGCTCGAGGCCAAGCCCGGGACGCGGTTCACCCACGCGCACGGCGAGGAGCTCGCGCGCCAGGCCGACGCGATGGAGTCGTACTTCGAACGGGTTGTCGCCCGGCTGACCGAGGCCGGCTACCGCTGGTACGAGACGGCCAACTTCTGTCGCGCGAGGAGCCGGACCTGCGCTCGCGGCACAACCTCGCCTACTGGCGCGGCCGCGACTACCTCGGCCTCGGGATCGGCGCCGTCTCCACGATCGCGGGCCGGCGCTGGAGGACGACGCCGCGGCTCGGGCGCTACCTCGCCTCGCTGCGGCGGGCGAGCGGCCGGAGCGCGAGCTCGAGGAGCTGCCGGCGCAGGTGCGCAGCTCCGAGCGCGTCCTGCTCGGGCTGCGGCTGGACGAGCCGCTCTCGCTCGACGGCCTCGGCGACGCGGTGGACGCGGCCGCCGTCGAGCGGCTCGAGCGGCTCGGCCTGGTCGCGCGGGCAGGGCAGCGCGCTGACCCTGACCGAGCGCGGTCGCTTCCTCGGCGGCGGCGTCACGGCGGAGCTGCTCGCATAAAATCCCTGCAAATGCGCGATGCAGTCGAGATCGAGCTCACCGGCCGCCAGCGGACGATCCTCCGCGGCGTGGTCGAGGAGTACGTCGCCAGCCGGGAGCCGGTCGGCTCGCGCACGCTGCTCGAGCGCATCGGGCTGGACGTCTCGCCCTCGACGGTGCGCAGCGACCTCGCCGTGCTCGAGCGGCTCGGCCTGCTGACACACCCGCACACCTCGGCCGGTCGCGTGCCGACCGAGCGCGGCTACCGCTACTACGCCGACCGGCTGCTCGAGCGGCTCGACCCGCAGCCGGGCGGCTTCCCGCTCGACCTGACGGCCGCGCGCAACGAGGTCGACTCCGCGTTGCAGGCGACCACCGAGATGCTCTCCGAGCTGACGCGGCTGCTGGCGCTCGTCTCGGCTCCGCCGCTCGGGACCGCGACCGTGCGCCACGTCGAGGTGCTGCTGCTCCAGCCGCAGGTCGTGATGGTCGTCGTGATCACCTCGACGGGCAGCGTCACGAAGCGGGTCTTCCGCTTCGGCGAGCCCGTCGACCCCGGCCTCGTCAACTGGGCGACGCAGTACCTGAACGACCGCGTCGCCGGCCTCGAGCTCGGGAGCAGCAGGTTGCGCCGCCGCCTCGACGAGCCGGCACTCGGCACACGCGAGTCGGCCTTCGTCGCCGCGTTGCGGCCGCTGTTCGAGGAGGCGCTCGCCGCCGAGGAGCAGAGCCTGTACGTCGGTGGCACCGCGGGCCTGCTCGAGGACCTCCACGGCCGCGAGCTCGAGAGCTACCAGCGGCTGCTCGAGGTGCTCGAGAAGCGGGCGGCGCTGCTCGGCGTGCTCAGCCAGGCGCTCGACCCGCGCCGGCCGTTCGTCCGAGTCGGGCCGGAGCTCGACCATCCGGCGCTGCGCGAGCTCTCGCTCGTCGGCGCCTCGTACGGCCTGACCAACCGGACGCTCGGCGCGGTCACGCTGCTGGGCCCGGTGCGGATGGACTACGACAAGGCGATCCGCTCGGTGCGGGCGGCCGCGGCCGAGCTCTCGCGCTTCGTCGAAGACGTCTACGAGGACAACTAGGCTCAGCGGATGGCGACGAGCCGACGCGACTACTACGAGCTGCTCGGTGTCGCGAGGTCCGCCGACGAGGGCGAGATCAAGAAGGCGTTCCGGCGCCACGCCCGCACGCTGCACCCCGACGTCTCCGAGGCGCCTGACGCGGAGGAGCGCTTCCGCGAGTTGGTCGAGGCGTACGAGGTGCTCTCGAAGCGCGAGACGCGGGAGCTCTACGACCGGTACGGCCACGACGGCCTGCGTGGCGGCGGCTTCACGCCGACCACGGTCGACCTGGGCAGCCTCGCCGACCTGTTCGGCGCCTTCTTCGGCGACGACCTGTTCGGGGCGGGAGGCCGTGCGCGGAGCGCCCGCGGTGCCGATATCGCCGCGCAGATCGAGCTCGAGCTCGCGGAGGCGGCCACGGGCACCACCCGGCAGGTGCCGTTCCCGGTCACTGTTCCGTGCGCGACCTGCGGCGGGAGCGGCGCGAGGCCCGGCACCGAGCCGGTCGTCTGCGCCACCTGTGACGGCCGTGGCCGGCTGCAGCAGGTGACGCGCACGATGCTCGGCGAGTTCGTGCGCTCGCAGACCTGCCCAGCTTGCAACGGCGCCGGCCGGGTGGTCGAGCACCCCTGCCTGGAATGCGACGGCTCCGGCCGCACCGTCGAGGAGCGGACGCTCGAGGTCGAGGTGCCGCCCGGAATCCATGACGGCCAGCAGATCCGCATCTCCGGCGAGGGCCATGCCGGGATGCTCGGCGCGCGCGCCGGCGACGTGTACGTCCAGGTTCGGGTCAAGCCGCACCCGCGGCTCGTACGCGAGGGCAACGACCTCTTCTGCACGGTCGACCTGACCATGACCGAGGCGGCGCTCGGCACCACCGTGCAGGTGCCGACGCTGGACGGCGAGCTCGAGCTGGAGCTCGAGCCCGGAACGCAGCCGGGAAAGCTGCACGTGCTGCGCGGAAAGGGGATGCCGGTGCTGCAGGGCTTCGGCCGTGGCGACCAGCGCGTGCTCGTGAACGTCCAGGTCCCGCGGCGGCTGACCGAGGAGCAGCAGCACCTGCTCGAGGAGTTCGAGCGCAGCGCCTCCGACGAGACCTACGAGGCGGACGAGGGGTTCTTCCAGAAGCTGAAGAGCGCCTTCCGCTGAGCCCGCTCCGCCGCGTCTCCGCGTCAGTCCCGATCGAGCGCGCCGAGCCTGCGCGGGCGCTGATGCTCGAGCTCTTCCCGCAGGGTTTCGAGGAGATCGAGCACACCGACGGCCTGGAGCTGGTCGCGTACACCGACGACGCGGGGGAGGAGCGTCTCTGGGCGGCGTTCGGCGAGGTGCGCGCCGACGACGTGCCGGCCGACTGGGGGGAGCGCTGGCGCAACTTTCACCGGCCTGTGCGTGTCGGCCGACTCTGGATCGGGCCGCCGTGGGAGACGCCGCCCGACGGTGTGGAGGCGATCGTGGTCGACCCCGGGCGCGCATTCGGCACCGGTGGTCATGCGACCACGCGCCTCTGCCTGGAGCTGCTCGACGGGCTCGAGCGCGGGAGCCTGCTCGACGTCGGCTGCGGCTCGGGCGTGCTCGCGATCGCTGCCGTTCGCCTCGGCTTTGCGCCCGTGCTTGCCGTCGACCACGACCCGGCAGCGGTCGAGGCCACCCAGCGGAACGCTGCCGAGAACGGGGTCGAGCTCGAGGTGCGGCTCGCCGATGCGCTGGTCGAGCCGCTCCCCGCCGCGGATGCGGCGGTCGCAAACATCTCGGCGGAGAGCGTGGCCTTGGTGATCCCGCGCCTCGACGCCGGCACGATCGTCGCTTCCGGCTACCTCGAGCGCGACAAGCCTGCGCCAGAGGGATTCCGCCGCGAACAACGGGTCACGGAGGGAGGCTGGGCGGCCGACCTGTTTCGGCGCGAGGAGTAGAGTCCCGCGCCGTGGCGACCTTCTCGGTCCGCTTTCTCGGCTGCAAGGTCTCGCACGTCGACGCGCAGGAGATCCGCGAGCGCCTGCTTGCCGACGGACATTCGGAGCGCGGCCACGGCGCCGAGGTTGCGATCGTCAACACCTGCTGCGTCACGCACGAGGCGGTGCGCAAGTCGCGTCACGCAGCTGCGCGAGCGGCCCGCACGCACCGGCGCGTCTACGTGACGGGGTGCGGCGCGAACCTCGACGCCGACGGCTTCGCCGGCCTGCCTGAGAACGTCGTGGTCGTCGGCCGCCGCAGCGAGGAGACGCCGGAGGCGGTCGCGCGCGACGTCGGCGCGATCGGCTGCGTCCGCGACGCCGCTCGGCTCGACCGCATCCGCGCCTTCGTCAAAGTGCAGGACGGCTGCAGCTTCTCGTGCAACTTCTGCGTGATCCCGCAGGTGCGCGGCGCTTCGCGCAGCCGCCGCGCCGAGGCGGTTCTCCGCGAGGTCAGGCGGCGCGTCGAGCAGGGCCACCGCGAGGTCGTCCTCACCGGGATCAACCTCGGCTGCTACCGCGATCGCGAGGCGGGCTACGGGTTGCCGCGGCTCGTGCGTGAGGCCGGCTCGACGCCGGGGCTCGCCCGCCTGCGCCTGTCCTCGATCGAGATCAACCACGTGGGCGACGAGCTCGCCGCCGCCCTGCGTGACACGCCGACGGTCGCAGGCCACCTGCACGTGCCGCTCCAGTCCGGCGACGACGGCGTGCTCCGCGCGATGGGCCGCCGCTACGACGCCGCCACGTACCTGCGGCGGCTCGAGCCGCTCGGCGACTTCAACCTGACCACCGACGTGATCGTCGGCTTCCCCGCCGAGGACGAGCGAGCCTTTCGCCGCACGCTGGAGGTGGTCGAGGCGGCCGGCGTCTCGAGCGTCCACGTCTTCCCGTACTCGCCTCGCCCGGGCACTGCGACTGCCGCGGCTGACACCGTCCCGTGCGAGGTCAAGCGCGACCGCAGCGCCCGTCTGCGGGAGGCCTCGCGCGCCGCGAGCCTTGCCCGCTGGCGCGAGAAGCTCGGCCGCGAGGACGTCGTGCTCGTCGACCGGCCCGGACGGGGCTACGGCGACGACTACTCGCCCTGGCTCGTCGATGCACCGGTCGGCGAGCTCGTGCGCGTCCGCGGCGGGGCGGTCACCGAGGAGGGGATCCGCGCTGCCTGAGGACTGCCTCTTCTGCACGCTCGTCCATGAGGGCGACCATTTGCGCGCCGCGGACGGCTTCGTCGCCGTTCGCGACATCGCCCCAAAGGCGGACACTCATCTGCTCGTCCTGCCCGAGCGGCACGTCTCGTCGTTCCGCGAGATCTCCGATTTCCCGGCCGAGGAGGCCAAGCGCATGCTCGACTTCATCGCCGAGACAGCGAAAGAAGTCGGCCTCGAGGACTATCGTGTCGTCGTGAACGTGGGGGAGGGCGCAGGCCAGACCGTGTTCCATCTGCACTGGCACGTGCTCGGCGGGCGCGTGCAGGAGCTGCCCGCATGAGCCTGATCCGGCGGCTGGAGGACGAGCTCAAGCAGGCGATGACCGCCCGTGACGCCGAGCGTCGCGACACGCTGCGGCTGATCCTCTCGAGTCTGCGGTCGGCGGAGAAGGAGCTGCAGCGGCCGCTGCACGACGACGAGGAGCTGCAGGTGCTGCAGCGGGAGCGCAAGAAGCGCACCGAGGCCGCGGAGGCCTTCCGCGACGGCGGGCGCGAGGAGCAGGCGGACGGCGAGGAGCGCGAGCTGGCCGTGCTCGAGGAGTTCATGCCCGAGCCGCTCTCGGAGGACGAGCTCGAGGAGATCGTCGACGACGCGATCGCCGAGGTCGGCGCGACGAGCATGCGCGACATCGGGCGCGTGATGGCGGACGTGATGCCGCAGGTCGCGGGCCGCGCCGACGGCTCGTTCGTCAGCCAGCTTGTGCGCGAGAAGCTCGCCTGACCCGGGTCTCCCTGTAACAAGGCGCGCCCGGCCTCCTCCCCACTGCGAGCCTACCGAGCAAGACCGCACGTGTCTGTCCCGATTTCGTGCCGAAACCGACACGGCGCGGGCGGCGGTGCGAGCCTGTCCAGCGCCTACACTGAGCGCGCTGTGCAGGAAGTTCTTTCCGTCTCGAACGACGTTGCGGCCGAGCTGGCGACCGTCGGCGACGGCGTGCTCGATGCGCTCCGCGAGCGGCTGCGGATCACCCTGCAGCTGCGCGGCAACCGCCTGACGATCGAGGGCGACGACCCGAACGTCGTCCAGGCCCGCGCGGTCGTCGACGAGCTCGCCGAGCTGGTCGAGGGCGGGCACGAGATCGGGCCGGGCACCGTCGACGCCGTGCTCTCGGCGCTCGACCAGGCCGAGGACCTGCGCGAGGTGCTCGAAGACGTCGTCTGGCGCCACCGCGGCAAGAAGATCTCGCCGAAGACGGTCAACCAGAAGCACTACGTCGACGCGATCCGCCGGCACACGGTCACCTTCGCGATCGGCCCCGCGGGCACCGGCAAGACCTATCTGGCGATGGCGCTCGCCGTCGCCGCGCTGTCCGACCGCGAGGTCGGCCGGATCATCCTCACGCGGCCCGCGGTCGAGGCCGGCGAACGGCTCGGCTTCCTTCCCGGCGACATGCTCGCCAAGGTCGATCCGTACCTGCGGCCGCTGTTCGACGCGCTCTACGACATGCTCGACCCCGATCGCCTGGCCGCCTACATGGAGAAGGGCACGATCGAGGTCGCGCCGCTCGCGTTCATGCGCGGCCGAACCCTGAACGACTCGTTCATCATCCTCGACGAGGCCCAGAACACGAGCCCCGAGCAGATGCAGATGTTCCTGACGCGGCTCGGCTTCGGCTCCAAGGTCGTCGTCACCGGCGACATCACGCAGATCGACCTTCCCCGCGAGCAGGCCTCGGGCCTGATCCAGGTACAGGACATCCTCGGCTCGATCGACGGCATCGCCTTCATCCGCTTCGGGCACGAGGATGTCGTCCGCCACAAGCTCGTCCAGCGGATCGTCGAGGCCTACAAGCTGCATGCTGAGGAGACGGGCACGCAGCGCAGCCGGTAGCGCGATGATCTCGGTCGAGGTGTCGAACCGCAGCGGCGTGAAGGTCGACGAGGAGGCAGCGGCCGAGCTGGCGCGGAGCGTGCTGGCCGGCGAGGGCGTCGAGGACGGCGAGCTCGGGCTGCACTTCGTCGGCCCGGAGGAGATGCGCACGCTCAAGCGCGACCACCTGGGCGTAGACGAGGTGACGAACGTGCTTTCGTTCCCGATCGACGCGCGCGACGAGCTCGCGCCCGGCCTGCCGCGGCAGCTCGGCGACGCGGTGCTCTGCCCGCAGGTCGCCGGCGCCGAGTGGAGACCGCCGCTCGTTCACGGGCTGCTGCACCTGCTCGGCCACGACCACGGGCCCGAGATGGAGTCGAAGGAGGCACAGTGGAGCGCGTGACCAAGCGCCGCCCGCAGAACCTCCTCGAGAGCTTCAACTTCGCGTTCGAAGGGATCATCCATGTGCTCCGCACGCAGCGGAACATGCGGATCCACTTCGCCGTGGCGGTGGTCGTGCTGGTGGCCGCGGTCTGGATCGGCGTCTCGAAGCTGGAGCTGATCGCGTTGCTGCTCGCGATCGCCTTCGTGTTCATCACCGAGATGATCAACTCGGCGATCGAGCAGGCGATCGACGTCGCGACCACCTCGTTCGACCCGCTGGCCAAGCTCGCCAAGGACGTCGCAGCCGGGGCCGTCCTGATTGCGACCGTTAACGCGGTCGCGATCGGCTACCTGGTCTTCTCCGGCGAGGTGGCCGACCGCAGCTCGCGGTTGCTCGACAGCTTGCGCGACGCACCTGCACAGATCACGCTGGTCGCGCTGGTGCTGACGATCATCGTCGTGATCGGAACGAAGGCATACACGGGTCGCGGCACTCCGCTGCGTGGCGGCCTGCCGTCGGGCCACGCGGCGATCGCCTTCGCGGGTTGGATGGCCGCGACGTATGTGATCACCGGGCCACACCGTTTCCTGATCTCCTCGCTGACCTTCATCATGGCCCTCCTGGTGGCACAAACGCGGGTCGAAACCGGGGTGCACTCCGCGCTCGAGGTCACCTATGGCGGCTTGCTCGGGGCGCTGATCACGCTGGTCGTCTTCCAGGTGCTGGCGTGAGCGATGAGCTGTACGAGCGCGCGGTGGCCATCGCGGAGCGGGCGTACGCGCCGTACTCGAACTACTTCGTCGGCGCCGCGGTGCAGGCGCGAGACGGCCGCGTATTCGAGGGCGTGAACGTCGAGAACGCCGCCTATCCGCTCGGCGTCTGCGCGGAGAAGGTCGCGATCTCGTGCGCCGTCGTCGCGGGTTGCCGGCCCGGTGATCTCGAGGCGATCGCGATCACCGCTTCGCCCTGCGGGGGCTGCCGCCAGTGGCTGTACGAGTTCCGGCTCGATCGGGTCACGTTCCGCAACCGCGAGGGCGAGCTCGTCAGCTACACGCCCGCGGGGCTGTTGCCGGACACGTGGGAGCTGGACTGAGCCCCGGCGCGGCCGCCCGGCCGCTCGGCCAGAAGTTGCACATTCGACACCAAGGCGTGACAGACACGTGCGCCCGCCCCGAGTATCGTCATCGCCGAGGGCGGCGGGCACGCTTCCCCACCCAGGGCGGGGGTGTGGGCCCTTGAGGAGCGGGTTCGTCGCCGTAGCCGGGCGGCCGAACGTGGGGAAGTCCACGCTCGTGAACGCGCTCGCCGGGGGCAAGGTTGCGATCGTCTCCGACAAGCCGCAGACCACGCGCCGGCGCGTGATGGGGATCGCCAACGGGCCTGACCACCAGCTCGTGCTCGCCGACCTGCCGGGGTTCCAGCGGCCGCGCGACCCGCTGACCGAGCGGATGCAGCGCACGGTCGAGCAGTCGCTCGAGGAGATCGACGCAGTGCTGCTCGTGTTCTCGGCGCGTGAGCGGATCGGGGCCGGCGATCGCTACATCGCTCAGCGCGTGTTCGCGCTGGGCGTGCCGGTCGTGATCGCGCTGAACAAGGTCGACCGGCTCAAGCCCGGGCATATCGCCGAGCAGATGCAGAACGCAGCTCGGCTCGGCGCGTTCCACTCGCTCCACCCGGTCAGCGCGCTCACGGGCGACGGCGTGGGCGAGCTGCGCGAGGACCTGGTCGAGCTGTTGCCGGAAGGGCCCGCCTACTACCCGGCCGACCAGCGCAGCGACGTCACGCCCGAGCTGCACGTCGCCGAGCTGATCCGCGAGAAGGCGCTTCACCTCACGCGTGAGGAGGTGCCGCACGCGATCTCGGTCGAGGTCGACGAGCTCGGCGAGAAGGTCGTGCGGGCGACGATCTTCGTCGAGACCGACTCGCAGAAGCAGATCGTGGTCGGCAAGGGCGGATCGATCGTGAAGAAGATCGGCACGAGTGCGCGGCCGGAGATCGAGCAGCTGCTCGGCCATCAGGTCTTCCTCGAGCTGAACGTCAAGGCCAGGCCGCGCTGGCGCCGGGACGAGGCGATGCTCGAGCGGCTGGGCCTTTGACGCCGCTGCTCGTTCTCTTCGACGTCGACGGCACGCTCTTCCTGACCCACGATCCACTTCTCGGCCGCGCGCTACGCGAGACGCTGGGCGAGCGCTTCGGCGTCGAGCTGCCCGAGGATGCGCTCGAGCGGGTCGACCACGAGGGGCAGACCTCGTTGCGGATCGCGCGGCTCGTGCTCCGCGGCGCGGGGGTCGACGAGCCCGAGCTCGGGCCCTGGTGCGCGGAGTTCGCCAACCGCTACCTCGAGCTCCTGAGCAAAGCCGACACGAGCGGCTGGCGCGCGGCCCTCGGCGCAGAGGAAGCGCTCGAGCGCCTCGAGGCGGCCGGCCATCGGCTCGCCCTGCTGACCGGGAACCCGGAGCCCGTCGCCCGGGCGCGGCTCGAGCGGCTCGGCCTGGCGTGGCACTTCCCGGCCCGCCAGGGCGCGTTCGGCTGCGAGAGCGAGTCGCGCGGCGAGCTGATCGCGCTCGCCCGGGCCCGCGCGGGAGACTGGGCGGCCGACAGAACCGTCGAGATCGGCGACACCGCCGTCGACGTGAGCAGCGCCGAAGAAGCAGGCATCCGCTCGCTGCGCGTCGGCCCGGGCACCGGCCTCGCCGACGCCCTGGCGCAACTCGGCTAGCCGGGGCGCCGGGGCTACACTCCGCACCATGGCGCAGGCCCCAGCGCTTCCCACCGGCTTCGAGCTTCCGCTCGAGTCGCGGCTGCCTCGGATCGGGTCAATCGACCAGGTAGCCCTGGAGGAGCGCGCCGCCTCGCTCGCGAAGCGCAGCATCAAGAAGGAGGCGAAGGTCTTCGCGCTCGAGCTCGCGGTGCGGATGACCGACCTGACGACGCTCGAGGGCTCGGACACGCCGGGCAAGGTCGCAGCGCTCGCCTCCAAGGCCGTGCGCCCCGACCCGTCGGACGCGAGCGTGCCGTCGGTTGCCGCGCTGTGCGTCTATCCGAACCTCGTCCCGACCGCCGTCGAGCGCCTGCGCGACAGCGGCGTCAAGGTCGCCTCGGTCGCGACCGCCTTCCCGTCAGGGCAGTCGCCGCTCGAGGCGAAGCTCGACGAGGTGCGCTGGGTGGTCGAGCACGGCGCCGACGAGGTGGACATGGTGATCGACCGCGGCGCCTTCCTCGCCGGCCGCTACGCGAAGGTCTACGACGAGATCGTGCGCGTGAAGGAGGCCTGCGGCGAGGCGCACCTGAAGGTGATCCTCGAGACGGGCGAGCTCGGCACGTACGACAACGTCCGCCGCGCTTCGCTGCTCGCGATCGCCGCGGGCGGAGACTTCATCAAGACCTCGACCGGCAAGCTGGCGTCGGCCGCCACCCTTCCGGTCGCGCTCGTGATGCTCGAGGCGATCCGCGACGTCTTCGAGGAGACCGGCAAGCGCGTCGGCTTCAAGCCGGCCGGCGGAATCCGCAACGCCAAGCAGGCCGTCCAGCACCTCGTGCTCGTGCACGAGACGCTCGGCGTGGACTGGCTGACGCCCGACCTCTACCGCTTCGGTGCCTCGTCGCTCCTGAACGACATCCTGATGCAGATCAGGAAGGAGAAGACGGGCCGCTACCAGAGCCCGGACTACTTCACGCTCGACTGATTTCGCTAGTGCAGGATCCCGCGGTCGACGAACGCCTGGTGCACGGCGGCGGCTTCGGCGTTCCCGTAGAGCTGCTGCGCCGCTGCGACCGTCCTGTTCGCCAAGTCCGGCATCGTCGTGCCCGTGTAGCCGTTCGTCCCGTCCAGGATGATCGTGTCGGCCTTCACGTTGCTGTGGAGGGCCTGGCGGATGTCCCACAGCGCGTGCGACCAGATCTGCCCGTCGTGATGAACCTCGCCGTTCAGGTCCTGCCGGGTAGTGCAGAGTGCGTGTCGAGCCGCCGCAGGCAGTGGGGGACGGTGCTCGTGTACGAGGTCGCGTCCCAGTCCATCACACAAGGAAGCGGTTCCTTCTCCGGCACACCGAGCGCCTGCGAGACGACGTCCGAGACGGTTACTGCCCAGTAGTCGCCGAAGCCCTCGCTGATCGCGCCGTTCTCCTCCGGGTCGAAGTTGAAGCCCTGCGACTGGTGGATGGCGTGTCCGTACTCGTGCAGGATCACCTCGGCGTCCTCAGCGTCGTCGACGCCGCCCTTGCCGAAGCGCAGCTCGTCCTTCGGATGGTCGGTCTCGAACGAGTTGTCGGCGCCGAGCTGGTTGATGCGCGCGTCCTGTGGCTCGTTGTTGATCGGCGGCAGACTCGAGCCGAAGCCGAGAGAGTGGATGTACATCTCCGCCTCGGTCATCCAGTAGTACGCCATCACCTGCTCGAACTCGTCCTGGTGCCGCGTGTACGCGAACGTGTTCGTCGGCGAGAACGCGAGGTTCCCGGTCGAGCTGTAGACGTTCGCGTACTCGCCGCGGAGGAAGCCGCTGCCGTCGAGGTGCGTCAGCCTGACGGCGTGGTAGGCCGCGGCCGGAACGGCTGCGTCCGAGTCCTTCTGGTCGGTGAGCGACTCGTCGCCGAGGCTCTGCACCGGGTTCGGCACGAAGACCAATGCGCTGCCGATGGTGCTTCCGTTGCCGATCTTGCCGGCGCCGGCGATCGCTACGAAGACGACGACCGCGAGCAGCACGACCATGCTGAAGACGACCTTGATCCGCATCTGAGCTCTCCCCTCCAGGTGGTGACCTGAGCGCACCGTAGCCGCGCAGCTGCCTCGCGTCTACCCGACGCTAAGCTTGGCCACGAGTGACCGAGCTCGAGCGAAAGCAGGATCGCGCGCCCATTCCGGCCGAGTGGGCGTACGCGCCCGCGCCGGAGTCGCGCGAGATCGTCCGGCTGCGCGAGCGCTACGGCCTGTTCATCGGCGGCGAGTGGGTCGAGCCGAAGGAGACCTACACGACCATCGATCCCGCCAGCGAGGAGCCGCTCGCCGAGGTCGGCCAGGCGACCGAGCAGGAGGTGGAGACCGCCGTCGAGGCCGCGCGCGGCGCCTACGAGAACGGCTGGTCGGCGCTCGCCGGCTCGGAGCGTGCGAAGTACCTCTTCCGGATCGCTCGCCTGCTGCAGGAGCGCTCGCGCGAGTTCGCGGTGCTCGAGTCGCTGAACGGCGGCAAGCCGATCAAGGAGTCGCGCGACGTCGACCTGCCGCTCGCGGCGGCGCACTTCTTCTACTACGCGGGCTGGGCCGACAAGCTCGAGTACGCGTTCCCGAACCGCAAGTCGAAGCCGCTCGGCGTCGCCGGCCAGATCATCCCGTGGAACTTTCCGCTGCTGATGCTGGCCTGGAAGATCGCGCCCGCGCTCGCGGCCGGGAACACCGTCGTGCTGAAGCCGGCCGAGACGACGCCGCTCTCGGCGCTGCTCTTCTGCGACGTCCTGCGCCAGGCCGAGCTCCCGGCGGGCGTGGTGAACATCGTCACCGGCGACGGCCGTGCGGGCGCCGCGCTCGTCAAGAGCGAGGTCGACAAGATCGCCTTCACCGGCTCGACCGAGGTCGGCAAGGCGATCCAGCGCGAGCTCGCGGGCAGCGGGACGAAGCTCACGCTCGAGCTCGGCGGCAAGGCGGCGAACGTGATCTTCGACGACGCCGCGCTCGACCAGGCTGTCGAGGGGATCGTTAACGGGATCTACTTCAACCAGGGCCACGTCTGCTGCGCGGGCTCGCGCCTCCTGGTGCAGGAGTCGGTCTACGAGGACGTGATCGACAAGCTCAAGCGCCGTCTCACGACCCTGCGCGTCGGCGACCCGCTGGACAAGAACACCGACGTCGGCGCAATCAACTCGAAGCAGCAGCTCGAGAAGATCCAGGAGCTCGTCGCGAGCGGGGAGGAGGAGGGCGCCGAGATCTACCAGCCTCCGTGCCGCTTGCCGGAGAAGGGCTACTGGTTCGTGCCGACGGTCTTCACCAACGTCGCGCAGAGCTACCGGATCGCGCAGGAGGAGATCTTCGGGCCGGTGCTCTCGGTGCTCACGTTCCGCACGCCGGACGAGGCGGTCGAGAAGGCGAACAACACGCCCTACGGCCTCTCGGCGGGCGTCTGGACGGAGAAGGGCTCGCGCATTCTCTCGATGGCTCAGCGCCTGCGCGCCGGCGTGATCTGGGCGAACACCTACAACCGCTTCGACCCGGCCTCGCCCTTCGGCGGCTACAAGGAGTCGGGCTTCGGCCGCGAGGGTGGCCTGCACGGGCTCGGGCCCTACCTGGACTTCGAATGAGCCGGCTGCCCGTCCGCAAGACGTACAAGCTCTTCATCGGCGGCGAGTTCCCGCGCTCCGAGTCGGGCCGAACCTACGAGGCCGAAGGGCAGAACGTGGCGCGCGGCTCGCGCAAGGACGCGCGCGACGCGGTGCGCGCCGCCCGCGGTGCCTTCCCCAAGTGGGCCGGGATGACCGCGTACAACCGCGGCCAGGTGCTCTACCGGATCGCCGAGATGATCGAGGCCCGCCGCTCCGAGTTCGCCGATCTCTGCTCCGGGCCGAAGGAGGTCGAGCGCTCGATCGACCGCTTCGTCTGGTACGCGGGCTGGGCCGACAAGCTGGCGCAGGTGCTCGGCTCTTCGAACCCGGTCGCCGGCCCGTACTTCAACTTCACTGTCCCGGAGCCGACCGGCGTGGTCGCGATCCTCGCGCCCGAGGAACCCGCGCTCGCGGGCCTGGTCTCGCGCATCGCGCCGGCGGTCGTCGGAGGTAACGCGGTGGTCGCGGTGGCCTCCGAGACCCATCCGCTCGCCGCGATCGAGCTGGCGGAGGCGCTCGCGACGGCGGACGTGCCCGGCGGCGTGGTCAACATCATCACCGGCCTCCACGAGGAGCTGGCGCCCTGGCTCGCGGGCCACATGGACGTGAACGCGATCGACGTCACCGGCGCGAACGGCGACGTCGCCGAGCTCGAGCGCCTCGCCGCCGAGAACGTCAAGCGCGTCGTGCGCGGCGCCGCCGACGATCAGAGCGCCTGGGAGATCTCGCCCTTCCTCGAGCTCAAGACCGTCTGGCACCCGATCGGCGTCTGAGCAAGTTTGACCCGCTTGGGTCAGTTCGGAGGTGTCGCTTCGTGCGTCTCAGATAGGTGACCCCAGAGAAGGAGTTGAGGCTCGTGGAGTACCCGGTCACCCTCATGGAACGCGAAGACAGCGACCACCGCGTCGAGCTCGTCTACCACGGCCCGCAGGCCCGGCAGCAGGTGACGATCCAGATCTACTGGCACTCGGGCGACTTCCCCGACTTTGCCTTCGCCGTCCACGGCGACCAGGCGCTGGACGCGTTCCGCCACCCGCACTTCTTCAGCGCGCGCGAGCTCGTCGCCTAAGCGGCGAGCCCGAGCGTCGCGAGGGTCAGCTCGCCTGGCCGACGCGAACTTCGTCGTGATCGAACCGTCGCGGTCGGCCGGCCAGACGCCGACGTCCGAGTGCCACGTGCCGACCCAGAGCGAGCCGTTGCCGTTGAACTCCGCGCCGAATGTCGACCCCGGTGGCTTGCTCCCGTTCGGGTCGCGGCCGCGGGCAAGGCGGCGGCCAGCAGGAGGCCGGCGAGGCAGGTCGAGAGCGTGATCCAGGTCCGCATCGTCTCCTCGACACCGCGGCGACGGGCGCGGTTCCTTCCCAATAGACGCAAGTGGGTCAGACCGGAGGCAGCTCCGCGGACGTCTCAAGCAAGTGAGTCGGGTTGGCCCTGCCTTTCCCCGCCCGGGGGCGACTCGAGGGGTCAAGTCATGCCCGGGCCCCGGGGCCGCCCGGCTCGCCTAATCCGCCGAGGCCGCGCGCTGCGGTCGGTTTGCGCCAGAATCACGGCACGTGACCGGGACGCGGCGCTTCAGCCAGGCAATCTCCGAGGGCGACGGGATCTCGATCGTCGTCCCGGTCGACGATTCCCAATCGGCCCAAGCTGCCGAGGAGCAGGGCGCCGAGGCGCTCGTGCTCCACTCCCGCGTCGAGTCGGTCCGCGAGGCGACGAGCCTGCCGCTGCTCTGGCGGCCGCACGGCGCGCACGACCAGGCGCGGGCTGCGGACGCGGACGCTTGCGTGCTCGCCTTCGCCGAGCTCGCCGACGAGAACGGCGAGCTCGAGCAGCAGTACCGCACCGCGTTGGAGCTCGGGCTCGAGTGTGCCGTCGAAGTGCGCGGCGAGGCAGAGCTGGAGGCGGCGCTCGAGCGCGTCGACCCGGAGATCTTTCTGCTCGCAGCGGGTGAGGGCGGTGACGAGGGGCCGCTCCAGCGGGCGCTCGACCTGCTCCAGGACGTCCCGGCCGGGAAGCTCGCGATCGCCGAGCTGCCGGTCAGCAGCCGCGACGACGTGGCCGAGCTCGAGCGGGCGGGGATGGATGCCGTGATCGTGCCCGGCGGGAACGTTGCCGAGCTCGTCGGCGGAAACCACTTCGACGTCTGAGGCTCCGCCGCCGCGACGGCGGGCGGAGGCACTCTGGGGTGGGCCGAAGGTCGCCTTCGCGGCGATCCTCGCGCTGGCGGCCGCGCTCCGGATCGTCGGCGTCAACTACGCGCACCCGTTCGCCCTCTTCAGCCCCGACGAGCAGAGCATCGTCCCGCGCGCCTGGCACATGGCCCACGGCGGCGGACTCGACCCGCACTGGTTCGACTATCCGACGCTGCTGATGTACGTGCTCGCGCCCTTCCAGGCGTGGGAGTCGGAGCCGTCCTACCTGGCCGCGCGTCTGGTGGTGATCGCGCTTGCCGTCGGCGCGGTGGCAGCGTCGTGGTGGCTGGGCAGCCGGGCCTACGGCGGCGCCGCGGGGGCGGTCGCGGCGGCGATGGTGGCGGTCGAGACGACCCACGTCGCCTACTCGCGCATGGCCGTCACGGACGTGCCGCTGACGCTCGGCGTGGCGGTTGCGCTCGCGTTGATGGTGGCCGGGCGAATCGAGCTGGCCGGGCTCGCGGCAGGGATCGCGATGAGCTTCAAGTACCCGGGGATCTTCCTGCTCGTGCCGCTCGTCGTCGCCGGCTGGCGGCAGTGGCGGCGCCTGGCGATCGGGCTAGTCGCGGCCGCGGTGGCCTTCTGCGCGACGAGTCCTTACTTCCTCGTCCACCTCTCGAGCGCGGTCGGCGACGCGCTGCGCGTGCAACGGCTCGCGCGCCAGGGCTGGCTCGGATTCGAGCACGACCACATCGCCCCGATCGCCTTCCTCGACCGGCTCTGGGACGGCCTCGGCCCGGCGCTGCTCGTCTGCATCCTCGGCCTTGTCGTCGCGCTCATCCAGCGCAGGAAGAACGACCTGATCCTCGCCTCGTTCGTGATCGTCTACTTCCTCGACCTCTGCACGCTGGGCGCGCACTTCGACCGCTACGCGCTCCCGCTCGTGCCGGCGCTGGGCGCGCTCGCCGGACGCATGCGCGCGCTCGCGCCGGTGACGCTGCTGCTGCTCGTCGTGCCGCTCACCTGGACGATCCGCGACGACGCACGGCTGACGCACACTGACACGCGCGTCGTGGCGCTCCACTGGGTCGAGCGGCATGTCGACCACGACGCGCGGATCGCCGTTGACCCGTCGCTGCCGCCGTTCAGCAACAGCTTCAACGTGGTGAAGCTCGACCTGCCGCTGCCCAGCGAGGACCACCCGGACCGCGATCGTGACCTGAAGCGGCTCCGGCTCGAGGACGTGCGCTACGTGGTCGCGACCGGAGCGGTCGCCGATCGCGTGCTGGCCGCGCGCGAGGACTATCCATTCGAGGCCCGCTTCTACAAGAGCCTGAGGCGGCTGAAGCGCGTCTTCTACGTCAAGGAGAACCAGGACGGCCTCAACGGCCCCTGGGTCGCGGTCTACGAGGTCTCTTAGCCGAAGAACGCGCGCGCCACTTCGTACCAGTCCTCGGGCACGGTCTTCAGCTCGGCGGTCGCCTCGTCGAGCGAGACGTCGACGATGCTGTCGCCTTGCAACGCGGCCATGCGGCCGAAGCGGCGCTCGTGGACGAGGTCGGCCGCCTTCAGCCCGTAACGCGTCGCGAGCACGCGGTCGCGCGGCGTGGGGGAGCCGCCGCGCTGGACGTGGCCGAGCACGGTCACGCGCGTCTCGAAGCCCGTCCGCTGCTCAATCTCGTGGGCAACGCGCGCGCCGACGCCGCGCTCGGAGAGCCGCACGTGCCCGAACTGGTCGACCTCCCCGGCGTCCTCGGCTCCCTCGAGCTCGTACCCTTCCGAGACGACGACGATCGAGAAGTCCTTGCCCCGGGCGTGCCGGCTCTGGATCTCCTTGCAGGTGTCCTCGATCGAGACCGGATGCTCGGGGATCAGGATCACGTCGGCGCCGCCGGCGATCCCGCTGACGACCGCGATCCAGCCGGTGTGCCGGCCCATGACCTCGAGCACCATCACGCGGTTGTGCGACTCGGCGGTCGTGTGCAGCCGGTCGATCGCCTCGGTGCAGATGAAGACGGCCGTGTCGAAGCCGAAGGTGTAGTCGGTGCCGGAGAGGTCGTTGTCGATCGTCTTCGGGACGCCGACGACCGGCAGCTCGTGCTCGGCGTGGAGGCGCGCCGCGACCCCGAGCGTGTCCTCGCCGCCGATCGCCACGAGCGCGTCGAAGCCCTCGGCCGCGAAGCGCTCGAGCACGGCCTCGACGCCGCCGTCCAGCTTGTACGGGTTCGTGCGCGAGGTCCCGAGGATGGTGCCCCCGCGCGGCAGCAGCCCGGAGATCTCGCTCCCGCCGAGCGGCTCGAAGAGCCCATCGACAAGCCCCCGCCAGCCCTCGCGGACGCCGACGACCTCGTGCCCGCGCGTGAACGACCGCCGCGCGACCGCCCGGATGACGGCGTTCAGGCCGGGGCAGTCGCCGCCGCCGGTGAGGATTCCGACCTTCACGGGAGCATCCTACGAACGGTCCCCAGTGCCGAAGGTGGGAATCGAACCCACACGGGGCTTTCACCCCACCGGATTTTGAGTCCGGCGCGTCTGCCAGTTCCGCCACTTCGGCTTGCATCCAAGAGTAACTTCGACCGGCGTCGTCGGTGTTCGCCGGCTCGGCAAGACCGCGCTCTTGCCGAGCCTTAGCAGCGCTCTCGGAGAAGCAAGGAGGGGGCTCACGGGGGAACCATGGGTTCCTCCGTGTCCTAACGGGCGCAAGGAACAGCGCCCTAAAAGTTGAAAGCGCCAGCGGTTGTCTCGATACTGCCTCCGGACGAAGCCGTTCTCCGGCGCTCGCCGGGGCACTTCGCGACACGGACACGGATACGGGCTACGGAGGAGGAAGAGTGAGGAAACGCGTTTCGATTGGAGTGCTCCTCGCAGCCGTTGGCGCGCTGGCCCTGCTTGCGGCCGGCTGCGGCGGCAGCAACAAGAGCAGTAGTGGCAGCACGGGAGGAGGCGGCGGCGGGAATGTCACCGCGCTTCCGGCCTCGTCGTGCGGGCCGATCCAGTTCAAGGGGTCGGGCAGCCCCGACTACCTGATCGCCTCGGATCTGCCCAAGCAGGGCGGCTCCCGCACCCAGACGGTGCAGATGGCGAAGGCGATCGCCTACGTCCTCGACCAGCAGAACTGGAAGGCCGGCGACTTCAACATCGCCTACCAGGACTGCGACGATTCGACTGCCCAGCTCGGCAAGTGGGATCCGGACAAGTGCAGCGCGAACGCGCACTCGTACGCGTCGAACAGCAAGCTGCTCGGCGTGATCGGCACGTTCAACTCGGGCTGCGCCGCGATCGAGATCCCGGTGCTGAACCAGGCTCCGGGCGGCGGCCTGCTGCTGCTCTCCCCGGCCAACACGTACGGCTGCCTGACCGAGCCGTGCGCGGGTGACGAGCCGGAGAAGTACTACCCGAGCGGCAAGCGCAACTACGCTCGCGTGGCGCCGAGCGACCCGAACCAGGGCGCGGTCGACGCGGCGTTCCTGAAGAGCAAGGGCATCAAGCGCGTCTCCGTGCTGAACGACAAGGAGGCGTACGGCCTCGGCGTCGCGAAGAACTTCGCGGGCGCGGCCAAGGCGGCCGGCATGACGGTCACGGGCTTCACCGCCTACGACCCGAAGCAGGCCAACTTCCAGGCCCTCTTCACGCGCATCAAGGGCCAGAACCCCGACGCGGTCTTCATCGGCGGCCTGGTCGACGAGAACAGCGGCCAGCTGATCAACGACAAGGTCAAGGTTCTCGGCGACAACACCAAGGTCAAGCTGATGCTGCCGGACGGCTTCACCACCGACGCGATCTTCGATCGTGCCGAGGGTGGGACGCCGGAGGCGGCCGGCTCGTACTTCAGCGTCGCGGGCGTCGGCATCGACCAGTACAAGGGCGCCGCGTTGAAGTTCATCGACGGCTTCAAGGCGCAACTGAACGGCAAGCCGGTCGACCCGTACGCGATCCTCGGCGCCCAGGCCGCTCAGGTCCTGGCCGATGCGATCGCCAAGTCGGACGGCACCCGCTCCGACGTGATCTCGAAGGTCTTCGCCACCAAGGTCAACGATGGCCTGATCGGCTCCTTCGGGTTCAACAAGAACGGTGACCTCACGGGCGCGAAGGGCGCAGCCGTGCTCTACACGATCTACACCGGCACGAACCACCTGAAGACGCTCCTGACCACGGCGCCCGACCCGAAGCTGGTCGACGCCGCGCGCGCCGAGGCCTCGGGCTAAAGGGCCGAAGCGCAAAGACGACCAACGACAAGGGAGGGCTAGGACGCCCTCCCTTGTCGTTCTAATATCCCGAGGATTCCGGTAGAAGCTCGCACCGAACAGCCCTCGAAGGGCACCGTGGCTCGAAGGCGGCGGCAGCGGCCGTCGGTCCTTTCGCTCATCGGGCTCGGTCTCGTCGCGGTCTTCCTGGTGTGGACGGGCTACAACCTGGTCCACAGCCCGGCCACCTTCTTCACCATCTTCCTGATCGGGCTCCAGCAGGGCTCGGTCTACGCGCTGGTCGCGCTCGGCTACACGCTGGTCTACGGGATCCTGCAGTTGATCAACTTCGCCCACGGCGACGTGTTCGCCCTGACGGGCCTCTTCGCGAGCAGCCTGATCACGAACCACTTCCATCTGAGCGAGACCTCGAGCACGATCTCGATCGTCTTCGGGCTGCTCGCCGTCTTCCTGATCGCGATGGCCTTCGGCGCAATCGTCGACGCCGGTATCGAGTTCGTGGCCTACCGCCGGCTGCGGAACGCCCCGCGTCTGGCCGTGCTGATCACTGCGGTCGGGATGTCGTTCATCGTCCAGAACATCTCGCTCGTCTTCTTTGACGTGAACTTCCGCAGCATCCCGCCCCTGGTCTCCGACGGCAACGTCTTCACGGTCGGCGGCGTCTCGTTGGGCTGGCAGACGTTGTTCGTCGTGGCATTCACGATTCCGGTCCTGATCATCCTGACGTGGCTCGTGAAGAGCACGAGGCAGGGCAAGGCGATGCGGGCGACGGCCCAGGACCCCGAGGCGTCGGCGATGATGGGGATCAACGTCAACCGCACGATCTCGTTCACGTTCCTGCTCGCCGGCGGGCTGGCGGGGATCGGCGCGGTGCTGTTTCTCACTCAGTTCAACATCCGCTATGACACGGGCTTCGAGATAGGCCTGATCGCGTTCACGGCGGCGGTACTCGGCGGGATCGGCAACCTCTCGGGCGCCGTCCTAGGCGCGATCATCATCGGGATGATCCAGGCCTTCAACGAAGGCCCGTTCCTGTGGGCGCCGGGCAGTGACTGGACTCGCTCGATCGTCTTCGGGATCCTGATCGCGATCCTCGTTTTCCGGCCCGAGGGCCTGCTCGGCGAGCGCACCCCGGAGGGCGCGTAGTGGCTCGCCGCAGAGACCGGGCCCGGGGCGCCTACCACTCGTACCGCTCCCAGGCGGCGCAGCGCAGCGGCGCGAACACGCTACGCGGCGAGTGGCGCAAGCTGCCCGGCCCGGTGCGGACGTTCACGCCGATCGTGATCCTGCTGACGATCGCGATCACCTATCCGTTCTATCTCTCGAGCCTGCCCACGGGGAACGTGCCGCTGATCTACTCGTTCCCCTCGGTGCGCTCGGCGGTGACGATCCTCGTCTTCACGACGATGGCCGTCGGCCTGAACGTCGTCGTCGGCTACTGCGGCCTGCTCGACCTCGGCTACGTCGCCTTCTACGCGATCGGCGCCTACACCGCCGGCTGGCTCGCCTCGGGCCAGTTCCAGCAGGTGAATTTCCACTTCGGCTCGGTCGGCATCAGCCGCGACGCGCGCGGGATCCACATCTCGATCTGGCTGGTGCTGCTGATCGCGGGGCTGCTGACCGCCTACGGGGGAGTCCTCATCGGGTTACCGACGCTGCGCCTGCGCGGGGACTACCTCGCAATCGTGACGCTCGGCTTCGGCGAGATCATCCCGCAGTTCGTGCGCAACGCCGACAGCCTGCACGGCTTCGACCTGACGCACGGCACGTTCGGGATCAGCCCGATCGACTCGCCCGGCTTCGGCAACCGCTTACACGACGCTGTCGGCCTTCCCAGCGCCTACTCGCAGGAGTTCACCGCCGACCGGCTCTTTTTCTGGACCGCGCTGGCGATCTTGATGGTCACGATCTTCTGCTGCATCCGACTGCGCGACTCGCGCCTCGGCCGCGCCTGGATCGCGATCCGCGAGGACGAGACCGCCGCCGGGCGCGATGGGCATCCCGCTGATGCGGACGAAGACCTGGGCCTACGCGATCGGCGCCTTCTTCGGCGGCGTGGCCGGCGCCTTCATCGCCAGCTTCAACGCCGGCGCGTTCCCGAGCCAGTTCAGCTTCAACATCTCCGTCTTCCTGCTCTGCATGGTGATCCTCGGCGGGATGGGTTCGATCTGGGGCGTGGTAGTCGCCGGCGTGATCCTCTCCTGGCTGAACGTGGAGGGCCTGGCCAACATCGGCACCTGGCTGAACGACAACATCTTCCCGCAGAGCCACCAGATCGAGGTGGCCAAGTATCAGTTCGGGATCTACGGGATCATCATCGTGCTGATGATGATGTTCCGCCCGCAGGGCCTGATCCCGGAGGCGCGGCGGAAGCGCGAGATCGAGGAAGGCACTCGCGGTCCGATCGACGAGCCGCTCTACGAAATGCGCGGAGCGGACGAGCCCGGCGCGGGCGAGCGCGGCTCGCCGGGGCAGGTGCCGAGAGGATGAGCGAGCAGCCCACCCGAGCGCCGGCGCCCGTCGTCACGACGGGCGACCTGCTCGTCGCGGCCGAGGTGCGCAAGGAGTTCGGCGGCCTCGTCGCCGTCAACGACCTCACTTTCACGATCCCGAATCGCTCGATCGTCAGCCTCATCGGCCCGAACGGAGCCGGCAAGACGACGTTCTTCAACACGCTGACCGGCCTCTACAAGGTCACGGACGGCCAGATCATGTTCGACGGCGAGGACGTCACGAACAAGCCACCGCACGCGATCACCGAGCGCGGCGTCGGCCGTACCTTCCAGAACATCCGGCTCTTCAACCAGATGACGGCGCTCGAGAACGTGCTCGTCGGGATGCACGCCCGGCTCTCGGGCGGGATCCTCGGCTCGGTCTTCGGGTTGCCGCGCGTCCGGCGCGAGGAGCGCGAGGCGGCCGAGAAGGCGCGCGAGATACTGGCCTACGCCGGCCTGCGCGGGGTCGACGACGAGCTGGCCGAGTCGCTCTCGTACGGCGACCAGCGGCGGCTCGAGGTCGCCCGCGCGTTGGCGACGGAGCCCAAGCTGCTCCTGCTCGACGAGCCGACCGCGGGGATGAACCCGCAGGAGACGGTCACCTTCATGGAGTTCGTCTCCAAACTGCGCGAGGAGCGGCCGGTCTCGATCCTGCTGATCGAGCACGACATGAAGGTCGTGATGGGGATCTCCGATCGCGTGACGGTGCTCGACTACGGCGAGAAGATCGCTGAAGGCGCGCCGCAGGAGATCCAGAAGGACGAGCGCGTGATCGAGGCCTATCTAGGGAAAGCGGCCACCCAGTGAGCGAGCAGCGAAGCACCGGCGACGTGCTGCTCCGCGTCGAGAACATGCACACCTTCTACGGCACGATCGAGGCGCTGAAAGGCATCTCGATCGACGTGCGCGAGGGCGAGGTCGTCACGCTGATCGGCGCGAACGGCGCGGGCAAGTCGACGACGCTGCGCTCGATCAACGGGCTCAACCAGCCGCGTGAAGGATCGATCACCTTCCGCGGCGAGAACATCACGCGCCGGCCGCCGCACGACATCGTCGGCATGGGCATCTCGCAATCGCCGGAGGGCCGCCGGCTGTTCCCGCACATGTCGGTGATCGAGAACCTCGAGATGGGCGCCTTCCAGCGCAACGACCGCAAGCAGATCCGCGAGGACCTAGACCGCGTCTACGGGCTCTTCCCGCGCCTCGCCGAGCGCAAGAGCCAGCGCGCCGGGACGCTGTCCGGCGGCGAGCAGCAGATGTGCGCGATCGGCCGAGCGCTGATGGCCCGGCCGCAGCTGCTGATGCTCGATGAGCCGTCGATGGGGCTGGCGCCGATCTTCGTCGAGAAGATCTTCGAGATCATCCACGAGATCAACGAGCAGGGAACGACGATCCTGCTTGTCGAGCAGAACGCGCTGATGGCGCTCGACGCGGCCGACCGCGGCTACGTGCTCGAGACCGGGCACATCGCCCTCACCGACGACGCCAAGAGCCTGCGCCAAAACGAGCAGGTCCGGAAGGCGTACCTCGGCGAGACTTAGAGCTCGCTCGCGACCCTGATTGGGAAGTAAGGCGGCGACAGCAGGTAGCCCACGCGTGCGCGGCCGCCGGCGCGGCCGTGGGCCATCTCGAGCCCGGCCTGCAGGTTCCGCACCGGGACGAAGCCGAGCTGGCGCGCGGCCACGGCGTCGCGGCAGCCGGCGACGACCACCGAGCCGAGCCGGCCGAGCGCCGGCGCGCAGCCGGCCCAGTCGGCGAACGGCAGCAGCGGGTGGCACGTGCGGCCGTTGCGGTACTCCTCGATCGCGCGCTCGTCGGAGACGGCCAGGCGCTCGGCTCCGAGCAGCTCCTCCGGCTCGCGCGGGCCGGTGCTGAGCGCGTGGAAGATCGTCCGGTAAGGCTGTTGCGTCGGGTGGGCGAAGTGCCGGTGGAAGCGGTGCAGCAGGATCACGGTCCCGCCTTCGACGAGCGGGAACGCCTCGCGCCAGAGCCGTAGCGCCAGCCCGAGCGCCAGGTAGGCCGCGAGCAGCGGGTTCGGCCGCTCGCGTGGTAGGTGGGGCGTCGTCCGCGGGATTCCGATCACGATCGCGTCGAGGCGCTCGTCGAGCGCGGCCGAGCGCGCCTCGATCGCGCGCAGCAGCGCCTCGGCATGCGCCACCGCAGGCGGCCCGGCGTACGCGGCGGTTGCGCTCAGGTCGCGGCGCACTGAGTGGATCACCCGGTTGCGGAGCACGCCCGGGAGCAGCCCGAAGCCGCGCACAAGTGGTGAGCGCGCGATCCGCTCGACTGCCTCCGGCTCGTACGGGTAGCCGCGGGCGGCGCCGCCCAGGCGGGGCTGGTCGAGCACGAGCGAGACCCCGATCACGGGCAGCCGGTCGGTGAGCCGGCGCTCGAGCTGCATCGCCAGTCGCCAGCCCTGCGAGGCGCCGGACTCGAGCAGCGAGTACGCAGTCGCTGCGCGCAGCGCCTCGGCGGCGCCGCAGCCGAGCAGGAGCGACGGCCCGCCGTCGAGCACCGTCTCGGCGCCGCTGACGGTCAGCACCAGGTCGGTGTCGATGAGCGCGCGGTGGACGGCCAGCGACGTGTGCCCGGCCGGCTCCAGCTCGACGAGCTCCGGGCTCTCGGCGTCATGGATCTCGACGGTGCCGCGAAAGCGCCGCGCGAAGCCCGGAGAGACGATGCCGAGGCGCTCGAGCTCGCGCTGCTGCGGCCGGCGCGTCAGGCCCGTGGAGACGAGCAGCGTCTGCCGCTCGGTCGGGATGCCGGCCCGCTCGAGCTCGGCCGAGGCGGCTGCCAGCGCCGCTTGCCGCGGATCGTTGAGCGCGCCCGGGAGCGGGAGCGCCGGCGGCTCGACGACGATCGTCGCGCGCCCGCCACGGGTCACGAGCGCCTCGAGCGGCTCGCCCGCGAGCGGGAAGCGAAGCGCGTCGCGCACGGCCGCATGCACGTCGGCGACCGGCTCGCCCGGCGGAGGCGGTCGCAGCACGACCGCGTCGTCGGGTACGTCGACCACGGTCAGGCGGGTGCCGGAGAGGATCGGGACGCGCTGCACTACGGGATCGAACGGTAGAGCCGCACGAACGAAGGGCGGAAGCCGCGCTTCGGCCAGAAGCGCGAGGCCCAGAGGTTCGTCACCCGCCAGTCGGTCGTCATCACTGGGTGGCCGTGCTCGTGCGCCCAGCGGATTACGTGCGCGGTCAGCGCGCGCCCGACGCCGGTGCCGCGCGCCTCGGGCTCGGTCGAGGCCTGGGCGAGGTCGATGCCGTACGCCGGAACGCGCAGGTCGGGCGGCCGGCGGTAGAGCAGGAACTGTCCGACGACCCGCCCGTCGCGCTCGGCGACGAACAGCTCGAACTCGCCGTTGTCGTCCTCACGCCATTCCGCCAGGACCTCCTCGAAGGTCTGCAGCCCGACGTCCGAGAAGCTCGGCGACGGGATCATCGCCGCCGACATCTCGAGCTCGAGTCGCGCCGCCTGCTCGTAGTCGTCAGGCGTCCCGGCCCTGATCTCGACGTCGGCAGCGAACGGTTCCTCCGGGGCCGTCTCGCGCATGGCCAGGTATGAGCTCGCCCCGAACGAGAGCCGAAACCAGGCGTCGACGAGCTCGGCGTCGTAGGAGGGGACGAAGCAAGCGTGGTGCGTCAGCCCGTCCTCGACCCAACGCCGGGCCGCAGCTGCGTAGAGATCGCGCATCGCTTCCCGGTCGCCTTCGATCGCCTGTCCCGCGATGTTGGCGCGCATCCAGGGAGCCGCCGCGCCGATCGTGAACGGCGCGGCGATCAGGTAGCCGACCGCCTCCGAGCCGCGGCTCGCGAAGACGCCGTTCCCGCCATCGGCACGCCACTCGCGCTCGAGCGCCTCACGCGGGTCGGGGAGCTCCGGAAGCAGCGGCTCGGCCTCGCGGTGGCGCTCGTGACGGGCCGCCAGCAGGGCCGCCGCGTCGTCCAGATGCGCGTCGTTGAAGGGGACGATCTCGAGCCCGGCCATGCGACGTAGACTCGCAGAGATGTCGCCGAAGACGCTGACGGGAGAGGAGCTGCAGCTCGACGACGGCCCTGCGCGCGACTCCGAGCTCTTCCTCGTCGACGGCAACAACCTCGCCTACCGCGCCTTCTACGCGCTCCCGGAGGAGCTCGCCACGAGTGAGGGCTTCTCCACCAACGCCCTGCTCGGCTTCGCCAACATGCTCTTCAAGCTGCTCGCCGACTACCGGCCCAAGGGCGTGGCGGTCGCCTGGGACACGCGGCCCGTGCACCGCACAGAGCAGCTCGAGACCTACAAGATCGAGCGCAAGCCGATGCCGGACCTTTTGCGGGAGCAGTTCCCGTACTTCCGGCCGATCGTCGAGGCGTTCGGCTACCGCAACCTCGAGTTCGAGGGCTGGGAGGCGGACGACGTGATCGCCACGCTCGCCCACCGCGCCGACGAGGCCGGGATCAAGACGACGGTCGTCTCGACCGACCGCGACGCCTTCCAGCTCGTGAGCGACAACGTCGCGCTGATGATGACCCCGCGCGGCGTCTCGGACGTGCACGTCTATACGCCCGAGCGCGTCGAGCTGCGGCTCGGGATCAAGCCCGAGCAGGTGCCCGACTTCATCGGGCTGAAGGGCGACACCTCCGACAACATCCCTGGCGTCCCCGGGATCGGCGACAAGACCGCCGGCCAGCTGATCGCCCAGTACGGCTCGCTGGAGGACGTGCTCGAGCACGTGGACGACCTGACGCCCGCCCGCTCGAAGTCGATCCGCGAGCACGCCGACCAGGCCCGCGCCGCGAAGGAGCTGGCGACCATGCGCCGCGACCTCGAGCTCGACTTCGACCCGGCCGAGGTCGTGCTCTCGCCGCCCGACCGCTCGCAGCTGAAGGAGATGTTCCGGCGCTTCGAGTTCCGCAACCTGCTCAACCGCGTGGACGAGCTCGACGAGGCGCTGCCTGCCGCGACGCCGCTCGTTCCGACCGGCGTCGAGGTCCCCTGGCGCGAGGAACTAAGTAACAGTCTGTTACTTGCCCCCGGGCCGCTAGGAGTTGCCGCCGACCCGGACCGGATCGCGCTGGCGAACGGCAACGAGGTCGTGATCTCGCCGCGGCCCGAGCGGCTCGAGGGCGACCTGGTCGCGCATGACGCCAAGTCGCTGCGGGTCGCGGCGACGGACGACACGATGATCCTGGCGTACCTGATCGAGCCCGGCCGGGCCGAGTACGCGCTCGACGACCTCGCCGCCGAGTACGGCGTCGAGCTGCTGCCGGTGCCGGAGGCCGAAGAGGAGACCGCCGCGCTCGTCCGCCACGCCGCCGCGACGCTGCGGCTGCGCGAGCCGATGCTCGAGCGCGTCCGCGAGCGCGGGGCGGAGTCTCTGTACCGCGAGATCGAGCTGCCGCTGACCGAGGTGCTGGCCGCGATGGAGTCGGCCGGCGTCAAGGTCGACACCTACCGGATGGGCGAGATCACCGCCCGCCTGGCCGACCGGGTCGAGGAGCTCGAGGCGAAGGCGTACGAGCTGGCGGGCGAGGAGTTCATGCTCGGCTCCACCCAGCAGGTGGCGCGGATCCTGTTCGAGCAGCTGCAGCTCACGCCCGGCCGCAAGGGCAAGACGGGCTACTCGACCGACACGCGCGTGCTGCGCTCGATCCGCGGCGAGCACGAGATCGTCGGCGTGATCGAGGAGTGGCGCGAGTACTCGAAGCTGCTGAACACGTACCTCGGCCCGCTGCCGACGCTGATCGGCGAGGACGGCCGGCTGCACACGACCTTCAACCAGGCCGTCGCGGCGACCGGGCGCCTTTCGACGACCAACCCGAACCTGCAGGCGATCCCGATCCGCACCGAGCTCGGCCGCGAGATCCGCTCGGCCTTCATCGCCGAGGCCGGGCACAAGCTCCTCTCGGCCGACTACTCGCAGGTCGAACTGCGCATTCTCGCCCACGTCTCCGGCGAGCCGAAGCTGCGCGAGGCCTTCGAGGCCGGCGAGGACATCCATGCAGCCACCGCCGCCGAGGTGCTCGGCAAGGAGCGCGCGACGCTGACGAAGGACGAGCGCAACGTGGCCAAGATGGTCAACTTCGGGATCATCTACGGGATCTCGTCCTTCGGCCTCTCCGAGAACCTCGAGATCCCCCGCGACGAGGCGCAGGCGTACATCGACGCCTACCTCGCGCGCTTCCCGCACGTGCAGGACTTCATCCAGCGGACGATCGAGCAGGCCGCCCGCGACGGCTACGTGACCACGCTGCTCGGCCGGCGGCGGCCGGTGCCGGAGATCCGCGCCTCGAACCGGCAGACGCGCTCGCTCGGCGAGCGGCTCGCGGTCAACTCGGTCATGCAGGGCACCGCGGCCGACGTGATCAAGGCGGCGATGGTCGCGATCCACCGCCGCCTGCGCGACGAGGGGCGAGCGGCGCGCCTGGTGCTGCAGGTGCACGACGAGCTCCTGCTCGAGGTTCCCGAGGCGGAGGTGAGCGCGATCAAGGCGCTCGTGCGCGAGGAGATGTGCCGCGCCTACCCGCTCGACCCGCCGCTCGAGGTGGACGTCGGCGTGGGCGAGGACTGGAACGAGGCGAAGTCTTGAACACCGCCCGAACGCGCTAAAGGCCGCGCATGCGGCGGCTTCTGCTCCTAGGGGTCTTGGTTCTCAGTGCGGTCGCGGCGGGCGCCTCGACGCATTCCGCCACGTCAGCGCCCTCGGCGGCGCTGCCGAATGTCTCCTGCAACCAGAAGACGCTCGTCTTCCTCTTCTGGCCGAACGGCCACGGCGCGATCAAGAGTGTCGGCTTCTCGGCCTACAAGACCCCGCATCTGGAGGTCTACAAACACGTTTCCGGGTATCCGAACTCGGCCTTCCTCGCGTTCGCGGCCTCGAACAAGCTGACGAGCTTCGCCAAGGCGTGCCGTGGCAAGTCGGGCAAGGTCGGCGGGCCGATCCAGCGGAGCAAGACCGCCACGAAGCAGCGGCTCTTCAGCTGCACCATGGCGAAAGGGTGCACTGATCACGACCAAGCCGATCGCGGGCGGCCTGCTTGTCCAGCTGGGAACCGCGAGCTCAGCGGGTCATCTCGGCCGAGATCACGAAGAAGGGCTCGACCCTGACGTACGACGCCGGCCTCTGCGGTTCCGGCCCCTCGCCCCGCTAGGCGCGAAGCCAGGCGGGAAGCCGCTCCACGGCTATACTGACCGACTTCTCGATGGCCAGTGAGACCGTGAACAGAGAGGGCACGCAGCTCGACGAGGACTCCGTCTGGACGACGACGGAGGACGGCGAGCGCGTCCCGAACTACGACGCCACCTTCCCGACGATCAACGAGGGCGAGGTCGTCCACGGCACCGTCGTGCGCGTGGACAAGGACGAGGTGCTCGTCGACATCGGTTACAAGTCGGAAGGCGTGATCCCGGTCGCCGAGCTCTCGATCCGGCGCTCGGTCAACCCGGCGGACGAAGTCAACCTGGGCGACGAGATCGACGCGCTCGTGCTGACGAAAGAGGACGCCGAGGGCCGTCTGATCCTGTCGAAGAAGCGCGCCCGCTTCGAGATGGCGTGGAAGGCGATCGAGCGCGCGGCCGAGTCCGAGGAGCCGGTGCTCGGCAGGGTGATCGAGGTCGTCAAGGGCGGCCTGATCCTCGACCTCGGCGTACGCGGCTTCCTGCCCGCCTCGCTGGTCGACATCCGCCGCGTCCAGGACCTCGACGAGTTTCTCGGCCAGGAGCTGCGCGCGAAGGTGATCGAGCTGAACCGCTCGCGCAACAACGTCGTGCTCTCGCGCCGAGCCGTGCTCGAGGACGAGCGCAAGGAGATGCGGCAGGCGATCCTCGACCGGCTCAACCCAGGCGACGTCGTCGACGGCCAGATCTCGAACATCGTCGACTTCGGCGCCTTCGTCGACCTCGACGGGATGGACGGCCTGATCCACATCTCCGAGCTTTCCTGGAGCCACGTCAACCATCCGTCCGAGGTGCTCGAGATCGGCCAGGACGTGAAGGTCAAGGTGCTCGACATCGACCGCGAGCGCCAGCGCATCTCGCTCGGCCTCAAGCAGACCCAGAGCGACCCGTGGCAGCAAGTGCTCGAGACCTACCACGAGGGCGACGAGGTCGAGGGCAAGGTCACGAAGGTCGTCACCTTCGGCGCCTTCGTCGAGATCATGCCGGGGGTCGAGGGGCTCGTGCACATCTCCGAGCTGGCGCAGCATCACGTCGAGAACCCGCGCGAGGTCGTTTCGCAGGGCGACTCGGTCAAGGCCAAGATCATCGAGGTGGACGCCGAGCGGCGCCGCCTCTCGCTCTCGCTCAAGCGGGTCGAGGGCGGTGGTGTGACCGAGCGCGCCGAGGATGCCGAGGCCGTCGAGGGCACGCCGAACCTCGATCTCTCGGAGGAAGTCTTCCCGGAGAGCTCGGCGGCTCCCGAGGCACCGCCGCTGGAGGAGGCACCGCCGCTGGACGAGGCGGCGCCCGAGGCTGAGCCCGAGCCGGAGGTTGAGCCCGAGGCGGAGCCCGCAGCGGAAGAGCCGGTCGCGGAAGCGGCTGAAGAGCCTGTCGAAGAGCCTGCTGCCGAAGAGACTGCTGCCGAAGAGCCCGCAGCTGAGGAGCCGGCCGCCGAGGCCGAGGCTCCCGCCGACGAGCCCGAGTAGCTTGGCGAGACCGATCGCCGTCGCCATCACGGGCGGCATCGGAGCCGGCAAGAGCGAGGCCCTCGCCGCCTTCGCGCGACACGGCGCCGCCGTGATCTCCAGCGACGACATCGTCCACCGCCTGCTGCAGGAGGACGAGTCCGTGCGCGAGGCGCTGCGCGAGCGCTTCGGCGACGCGGTCTTCGCCGAGAACGGCGACGTCGACCGCGGCGCGATCGCCGAGATCGTCTTCGCCGACGCGCGAGTCGCTCGACTGGCTCGAAGCCCTGCTGCACCCGCTGGTCGTCGACGAGTACATGGGCTGGCGCGAGCGGCTGGCCGAGCTGGACGACCCTCCCCGGGTGAGTGCGACCGAGGTGCCGCTGCTCTACGAGGTCGGCGGCCAGGACCGCTTCGACGCGGTCGTGGTCGTGACCGCGCCGCCCGAGGTGCGCGGCGTCCGCAGCGAGGTCGCCGCCGAGGAGCGCGAGCCGCGCCTGCTGCCAGACTCGGTCAAGATCGCGCAGGCCGACTTCGCCTACGTCAACGACGGCTCGCTGGAGAAGCTCGACGACTTCGTACAGGCGGTGTTGCGGGAGCTGATGCGGTGAGGAAGCTGCTCGCGCTCGTCCTCGTGGGGGCAGCGCTCGGAGGGATCTTCGCGTACGTCCACTCGACCGAGCCGGCCTGGTACGTGCGCCTGCGCTACCCGCTGCGCTACGACGCGATCGTTCGCGGGCACGCGCGCAACTACCGGCTCGACCCGGCGCTGCTCGCCGGCGTGATCTACCAGGAGAGCAAGTTCCACGCGCATGCGCGCTCGAGCTCCGGCGCGATCGGCCTGATGCAGCTGCTGCCGGACACGGCGAAGGGGATCGCCGTCCACACCGGCGGCTCGAAGTTCCGGGTCTCCGATCTGGACGACCCCGAGATCAACGTCCGCTACGGCTCGTGGTACCTGCGTCACCTGCTCGACAAGTACGGCGACGAGCGCACGGCCCTCGCCGCCTACAACGCCGGCCAGCAGAACGTCGACACCTGGCGGCGCGAGGGGAAGGGGATCGCCTTCTCGGAAACGCGCCACTACGTCAAGCGGGTCGAGCACCTGAAGACGCTTTATCGGCGTGGATACAGGGATTCCCTCTACTCGTCAAGGTGACGCTTGACAGACACCATGAGTGATGTCATAGTGACGTCACGATGCAGCTACAGAGATTCGTAGACGCGCTGAAGGCCGACCTGTCGGCGGTCGCGGAGCTGGGGAACGAGGAGACGGCCGAGGTGGCCGGTCGGCTCGTGCTCACGCTCCAGGCCTCGGTCGGCCTGCGCCTACTCGACGCGCTCTCGGAAGTGGCGCTCGAGCTGAACGAGAAGCTTCCCGGCGGCCACGTCGAGGTGCGGCTGACCGGCCAGGACCCGGAGCTCGTGTTCGTCAGCGAAGAGCCCGAGGCCCCGGCCGCCGCGGCCGACGAGGCGTACACCGCCCGCATCAGCCTGCGGCTGCCCGACGCGCTGAAGAGCGCGCTCGAGACCGCAGCAAGCCGCGAGGGCGTCTCCGTCAACACCTGGATCGTCCGCGCGCTCTCGCGCAGCTCCACGGCCGCCCCGGCGGCCCAATCCGGCAACCGGCTGACGGGCTATGCCCGCGGCTAGGAGGGGAGGAACCATGGCCTTTTTCCCGATCCCGTTCGGTCACGTCGAAGTCCGCGTCGACAAGCGGCCGCAGCTGCCGCCGCGTCCGCCCGTGAGGCGTCCGCGATGAGGACCGAGACCTTCCAGACGCCTGGCGAGACCCGCCTCGACATCCGCCTCGGGGCGGGCGAGGTCCGGCTCGAGACCGCGGAGGTGCAGGAGACGACGGTCGTGCTCGAGCCGCTCCGCGGCAACGAAGCGAGCACGGCCGCCGTCGAGAACGCGCGGGTCGAGCTGCGCGAGCGCGGCAACGGCCACGAGGTCGTGATCGACGTCCGCGACCGTGGCCGCGGAATCTTCCGCAACGCCGAAGTGCTCGTTGTCGTCACCAGCCCCGAGGGCACGAGCGTCGAGACGAAGTCCGGCTCGGCCGACGTCGAGGGCCGCGGCCGCTTCGGCTCGGTCGAGGTCGAGACCGGCTCCGGCGACGTCGAGTTCGGCGAGATCGCTCGCGAGGCGAACATCAACGCGGCGAGCGGCGACGTCCAAATCGCCTCGGTCGGCGGCGACACGCGCGTGAACACCGCTTCCGGCGACGTGCAGATCCGCTCGATTGCCGGCGAGGCCAAGATCAACTCCGCCTCGGGCGACGTGATCCTCCGCGAGGTCAAGGGCGAGCTCTCGGTCAACTCCGCCTCGGGCGACGTGCTCGTGCGCGAGGCCGGCTCGTCGGTCGGGATCAACACCGCCTCCGGCGACCAGGAGCTCGGCAGCGTCGTCAGCGGCAAGGTGACCCTCAAGTCGGCCTCCGGTGACCTCAAGGTCGGCATCCGCGAAGGCACATCCCTCTGGGTCGACGCCCGCTCGCGCTCCGGCGAGGTGCGCTCCGAGCTGCCGGTCTCCGACCTGCCGCCCGACGGCAACGGCCCGAGCGTCGAGCTCCGTGCGAACACGATGAGCGGCGACATCACCGTCTCCCGGGCATGAACCCCAACGATCCCAGTACGGGCGCGGTCGTCGCGCCGGCTCCGCAACGCCTGATTCGGCTCCCCGGGGCCCTTCAGGAGCGCAATTTCCGCCGCTTCTGGGTGGGGGAGACGGTCTCGCTCTTCGGCGACCAGGCGACGCTGATCGCGCTACCGCTCGTCGGCGTGCTCGTGCTGGACGCGAGTGCGGCGCAGATGGGCTACCTCACCGCGGCGATGCTCTTTCCGAACCTGCTCTTCTCGCTGCACGCCGGCGCGTGGGTCGACCGCCACGGCCGCCGGCGCCAGACGATGATCGTCACCGCGCTCGGCCGCGCGGCCGCGCTGGCGGCGATCCCGATCGCCTACGCGTTCGGCGTGCTGACGCTGACCCAGCTCTACGTCGCCAGCTTCCTGATCGGGACGCTGAGCGTGTTCTTCTACGTCTCGTACAGCACGCTCTTCGTCGTCGCTCGTGCCGCGGGAGCGCTACCTCGAGGCGAGCTCGCTGCTGAACGGCAGCCGCGCCTTCTCGTACGTCGCCGGGCCGAGCCTCGGCGGGGCGCTCGTGCAGGTGTTCTCGGCGCCGGTCGCGCTGGTCGTCGACGCGCTCTCGTTCGTCTTCTCGGCGCTGACGATGCACTCGATCCACCCGCAGGAGCCGCCGACCGAGAAGGCGGGGCGCGGCCACCTGAAGGCCGGGATGCGCTACATCTGGGGCTCGCCGATCGTCCGCGCGAAGCTGCTCTCGACCGCGACGATCAATTTCTTCAACTTCGTCTTCTTCGCGCTCTTCATCCTCTACGCGACGCGCGCGCTGGGCGTGCGGCCGGGCGTGCTCGGGCTCGTGCTCGGCGCCGGCGCGGTGGGTGGCGTGCTCGGCTCGCTCTTCACCGGCCGGCTGAGCCGGCGCTTCGGCGTCGGGCCCGGTGTACGTCGCCGGCTGCGTGCTCTTTCCGGCGCCGCTCGTGCTGGTGCCGCTCGCCGGCGGCGGCCGGTGGCCGATCTACGCCTGCCTGTTCCTGGCCGAGTTCATCTCCGGCTTCGGCGTGATGCTGCTCGACATCTCGGCCGCGGCGATTACGACCGCACTCGTCCCGGACCGGCTGCGGGCGCGGGTCGCCGGCGCCTACATGGTCGTCAACTACGGCGTGCGGCCGCTCGGCGCGTTGGCCGGCGGCGCGCTCGGGACCTGGATCGGCCTGCGCCCGACGCTCTGGATCGCCACCGTCGGCGCGATCGCCGGCGTGCTCTGGCTGCTGCCCTCGCCGATCCCGCACCTGCGCGAGCTCCCGGAGGCGGACGAATGAGCCGCAGCGACATGCTCCGCGACCGCTCGATCCTCGCGCTGCTCTCGGCCGAGGTGATCTCGACCACGGGCGCGCAGATGACCTGGGTCGCGCTGCCCTGGTTCGTGCTCCTGACGACCGGCTCGGCGACGAGGACGACCTTCATGGTCGCGGCCGAGGTGATCGGGCTCGCGCTGTTCGGCCTGCCCGGCGGGCGCGTGCTCGGAAAGCTCGGGGCACGGCGCACGATGCTCCTCTGCGACGGCGCGCGGGCGCCGCTGATGGCCGTCATCCCGATCCTGCACTGGACCGGCGGGTTGACCTACCCGATCCTGCTGGCGGTCGCATTCGCCCTCGGTGTCTTCGCCGCGCCGTACTTCGCAGCGCAGAAGGTGATCGTTCCCGAGCTCCTCGGTGAGGACGAGGAGCAGATCACCGAGGCGCAGGCGCTCTTCCAGGCCGCGACGCGCGCGACGCTCCTCGCCGGGCCGGCGCTCGCGGGGATCCTGATCGGGATCGTCGGCGCGACCTCGGTGCTGCTGATCGATGCCGCCACCTACCTCGTCGCGCTCGTGCTCGTGCTCGTCTTCGTCCCGCACCGGCCGCCGCTGCCGCAGGAGAAGGAGCACAGCAATCTGCGCGCGGGCTTCCGCTTCATCAAGCAGGACCGCCTGCTGCGCGTCTGGTGGCCGACCTTCGCCGTCGGCGACGCGGCCTGGACGGCCTTCTTCGTCGCGGTGCCCGTGCTGGTGCTGACGCGCTTCGGCCACCGCCCGGGGATCGTCGGCCTGCTGATCGCCTCGTTCGGGGTCGGCGCGCTCGTCGGTAACGCGATCTCCTTCCGCTTTCTCACCCGGCGCTTCCAGGGCCTGGCCGTAGTCGCCGCCTGCGCACTCGGCCAGGCCGCGCCGCTCTGGCTGCTCTGGCTGCCGCTGCCCGCAATCGCGCTCTCGGCGCTGATCTTGGCCTCCGGGATCGCGAACGGGCTCGTCAACCCGAGCCTGCACGCGATCACGACGCTGCGCATCCCGCCGCCGCTGCGGCCGAACGTCCTGTCGACCGCGATGGTCGGCTGGGCGGTCGTCAACCCGCTCGGGCTGTTCATCACCGGCCCGGTGCTCGACGCATTCGGGACGACACCGGTGCTGATCGGGTTCGCGGCGGTGCAGACGGTGACGATGGCGATCGTCTCGCTGGCCGCGGCGCGGGAGCTCGGCCGCCAGCGGCTCGAGCCCGCGCCGGCCTAGTCGAGCTCGTTCGCCTTGCCGCAGAGCGCGTTGAAGCCGGCCTGCAGGAAATCGTTCGCGGCCGCGGCGCCGAGTGACCAGGTCAGCAGGCGACCGAACCGCGGTGCGACGATCTGCGTCGAGGCGAGCCCTGCGGCGGCCCAGGTGCCGATGCACCGCGAGCAGGTGACGAGCTCGCCGATCGCCTGGTGCAGGTCGCCGCTGCGGACGGGGACTTCGTCCTCGGTGTCGGCCTCGCCTTCCACGAACGGCGCGCGCACCGGGGCGGTGACGCGGTCGTGCGCGAGCGTGCGCGCGGCCTTGAAGCTCGCCAGCGCGAGCATTGCGAAGTCGAGCGCGGTCCGGCTCTGCGGGTCGCGGTCGAGCAGGCGGCCGAGCGCTCCGGCGGTCGCCAGCAAGCCGGCAAAGGACGCGCCAATTGCGGCGTAGGCCTCGTAGGGCGGGCGTTCTTGAACGGAACTCACCTCGGTACCCTTGAGCAGGATGGCGGAGTTCAAAACCTCGCAGGCGTACAAGCCGACCGGTGATCAGCCGTCCGCGATCGCCGAGTTGTCCGAAGGGCTCCGCGCCGGCGAGCGCTACCAGACGCTGCTCGGGGCGACCGGAACCGGCAAGACGGCGACGATGGCCTGGATCGTCGAGCAGGTCCAGAAGCCGACCTTGCTGATCGCGCACAACAAGACGCTCGCCGCCCAGCTCTGCAACGAGCTGCGCGAGTTCTTCCCGGACAACGCGGTCGAGTACTTCGTCTCTTACTACGACTACTACCAGCCCGAGGCGTACGTCCCGCAGGCCGATCTCTACATCGAGAAGGACAGCTCGCGGAACGACGACATCGACCGGCTGCGACACGCGGCGACTGCCGCGCTGCTCTCGCGCCGCGACGTGGTCATTGTCGCCTCGGTCTCGTGCATCTACGGCCTCGGCTCGCCCGAGGAGTACGAGAAGCGGGTCGTCCTGCTCGCGACCGGCGAGGAGCACGACCGCGACCTCGTCCTGCGCAAGCTCGTGGACATCCAGTACGCGCGCAACGACACGCTGCTCGGCCGCGGCAAGTTCCGCGTCAAGGGCGACGTGGTCGAGGTGCAGCCGGCGCACATGGAGTCGGCCTACCGGATCTCGTTCTTCGGCGACGAGGTGGAGCAGATCACGCACTTCGACCCGCTCACCGGCGAGGTCTACGCCAAGCTCGAGCACCTCGCGATCTTCCCGGCAACGCAGTACGTCACCTCGAAGCCGACGGTCGAGCGCGCCTCCGAGCACATCCGGCACGAGCTCGCCGAGCAGGTCAAGCTGTTCGAGTCGGAGGGCAAGATGCTCGAGGCGCACCGCATCCGGCAGCGCACCGAGTACGACCTCGAGATGATGCAGGAGCTCGGCTTCTGCAACGGGATCGAGAACTACTCGCGGCACCTCGACGGCCGCCCGCCGGGCTCGGCGCCGCACACGCTGCTCGACTTCTTCCCGTCCGACTTCGTCGTCTTCGTGGACGAGTCGCACCAGACCGTGCCCCAGGTCGGCGGCATGTACGAGGGCGACCGCTCGCGCAAGGAGACGCTGGTCGAGCACGGCTTCCGGCTCCCCTCGGCGCTGGACAACCGGCCGCTGCGCTTCGACGAGTTCCTGGGCAAGGTCCCGCAGTTGGTCTTCATGTCGGCGACCCCCGGGGCGTACGAGCTGCGCCATTCGACGCGCATCGCCGAGCAGCTGATCCGCCCGACCGGGATCGTCGACCCCGAAGTCGAGCTGCGCGCGACGAAGAACCAGATCGACGACCTGCTGAACGAGATCCGCCGCCGAGAGGAGGTCGGAGAGCGCGTGCTCGTGACGACGCTGACGAAGAAGATGGCCGAGGACCTGACCGACTACCTGCTCGAGTCGGGTGTCAAGGCGCGCTACCTGCACTCCGAGATCGACACGCTGGAGCGGATCCAGATCATCCGCGAGCTGCGGCTCGGCGAGTACGACGTCCTGGTCGGCGTGAACCTCCTGCGCGAGGGCCTCGACCTGCCCGAGGTCTCGCTGGTGGCGATCCTCGATGCCGACAAGGAGGGCTTCCTGCGCGGCCAGACCGCGCTGATCCAGACGATCGGCCGCGCCGCGCGGAACATCAACGGCAAGGTCCTGATGTACGCCGACAAGCACACCGAGGCGATCAAGTTCGCGCTCGAGGAGACCGACCGGCGGCGGGCCAAGCAGCTCGCGTACAACGAGGAGCACGGGATCACGCCGGAGTCGATCGTCAAGGGCGTCTCCGACATCGCGGAGTTCCTGTCGCTCGAGTCGCCCACGGTGCCGGGCCGCCGGCGCAAGGGCCGCGCCGAGGTCGAGGGTATGGCGCCGGCCGAGCTGGAGAAGCTCGTGATCCAGCTCGAGGAGGAGATGTACGCCGCGGCCGAGGAGCTGCGCTTCGAGTACGCGGCCAAGCTGCGCGACGAGATCAAGGACCTCCGCCGCGAGCTGCTGGCTGCCGCAGAGGTTCCGAGCGGGTAGGTTCTGCTGGTGCTCGGCGCGATCGTCTCGACGCTCGTCTTCGCTTTCGTGATCGGCTTGCTCGCGCGCTGGACGGTTCCCGGGCCCGACCCGATGCCGATCTGGATGACCACCGGCTTCGGCCTGGTCGGCGCGCTGATCGGCAACAGTATCGCCTTTGCAGCGTTCGGCACGGAACTCGACTCCGGCACGGCATTCGCGGCCTGGTTCTTGTCGGTGCTGACCGCGACCCTGCTCGTGATTGCGCACCGGCATTTCATCCAGCACCGGCCGATCACCGGGCCGGAGGCCCAACGCCCGCCGGTCAGCCCGTTCGGCCGCAATCCCGACGTCAGCGATCAACTGCGGAAGCTCTCCGACCTCCACCGCGACGGCGTTCTCACCGACGAGGAGTTCGAGACCAAGAAGGCCGAGCTGCAGGCTCGTCCCTAGCCCAGCGGCTCGCGTCCGCGCGGGAAATGCCGCCGCGCGGTGAGGCCCCAGTCGCCGCCGCGCCAGACATAGGTCTGGACGAGCAGCGAGTCCGCGGTCGCCTCGTAGACGTGCAGGCCGCGCGCCTCGCCGCGCCGGTTCGGCCGCGGCTGTCCGAGGCCGGGGGCGATCGAGACGGTCGCGCCGCGCAGCCCGTTGCGGTCGACCTCGAACTCGTGCCGCTCGCTGATCGCGGCCTGGTGGATGTGGCCTGCGAGGATCAGCTCCGCGCCCGCGTCGACGAGCCCCGCGAGCACCGTCGAGCGGTGGGCGACCGGCCGCTTGCGCGAGCGCCAGGGCGCGCCGATCAGGTGGTGGTGAAGCGCGACGACGCGCAGCGCGTCTTCGGGGGCGTCGGCCAGCAGCTCGGCCGTCCGCGTGATCTGCGCGGCACGGATTCGACCCGACTGGTGCCGCCACGGCCGCACCGAGTTGAGCCCGACGACCATCAGCTCGTCCGAGCGGAAGACCGGCTCGACTGTCTCCCACTGGCGCTCGAACTCCGCCCACGGGCGCGTGAAGCGGGCGGGGAAGGTGTACGGGATGTCGTGGTTCCCCGGGACCACGAGCAGCGGTCTCCCGAGGCTGCGGAGGAAGGCCGCCGCGCGCTCGTGCTCCCGCCTCCGGCCGCGGTGAGCGAGGTCGCCGGTGACAACGATCAGCTCGGCTTGAGCCCGCTCCACGAACGGCTCGAGAGACCGCTCGATCGCCGTTTCCTCCACGCTTCCGGCGTGCAGGTCGGAGATGTGAAGGAGCCGCACGGGCAACGCCGAACCCACGCTATACACTGAGTGAAATGCCCGATGAGTCGACCGAAATCTTCGACGACCTCTACCTCGGGTTGAGGGCGGGCGGCGCGCTGCGCAAGCAGCGTCGCGGCGAGCCGCTGACCACGGAAGACCAGGAGGCACTCGGCCGCTGGGCACGGCTCTCGTCCTGGCGCAAGGCGGTGGCGATCGGCGCCTTCTCGCTCGGCACCTTCGGCCTTGGGTTCACCCTCGGCGGCCTCATCTTCGGCCGCTGGCGCAAGGCCTAGGCTTCCTTCGCGAACAGCACGGCCGGCCGCTCTTCCTCGGCTGGGTCCTTGTCGCGCACGATCACGTCGAGCAGCGTGACGAGCACCGCCATCAACGGCGTCGCCAGTAGTACGTAGAAGCCCCCGAACAGCAGTCCGATGGCGCTCACCGAGACGAGCACGAGCAGCGGAGAGAGCCCGGTGACGTGGCCCATCACGCGCGGGATCACGACGTAGTCCTCGAACTGGCGGATGGCGATCACGGCGATTCCAGCCGCGAGCCCGACGTGCCACGACACGGTCAGGCCGGCGCCGACGGCGACCAGTCCGGCGAGGAGCGGCCCGATCACGGGCACGATCTCCACGATCCCGCCGAAGATCCCGAGCAGCAGCCAGAACGGGACGCCGATCAGCCAGAAGGCGAGCGAGAGCATGGTCGCCACGAAGGCGATCAACAGGAGCTGCCCGCGCACGAACGCGCCGAGCTTCGCGTCGATCAGCTCCCACGTGTCGCGAACCTTGCGGCGGTGCTTACGCGCCATCGTTGAGGAGATGAACTCGATCGCTTTGTCGCGCTCGAAGATCCAGTACGCGGCGGTTGCGAAGACGAAGAAGATCCCGACCAGCACCTCGAGCGCCTTCGTCCCGAACGTGACCGACAGGTGCACGACGTTGCCCGCCGAGGGCAGCTTCTGCAGCCGTTTCTGCAATCCGACGAAGAACTCGTGCTTGATCCCGGTCGATTGCTTCGCCTTCTGGTTCAGCTCTTGCTGCGAGGTCGGCACGCCGCCGATCGCCTGGTCGACCTGGTCGATCGCGCGCGGGACGACCAGCCAGAGGAGCAGGGCGAGCAGGGCGAGCACGGCCAGGTAGTGCAGCGCGACGCCGACCGGCCGCGGGATCCGGTGCTCTGCCAGGCGTTCCACACCCGGGCGCATCGCGGCTGCGTAGACCAAGCCGAGGAAGACGAGCGCGACGACGATCTTCACCTTCCAGAGCGCGAGCGCGCACACGATCACGGCGACCGCAACGAGGGTCGTGACGAAGGCTTTGCGGGCGGTGTCGGCCATCGTCCAGGTCTTTTCGCCGCCCGGCGACAGCCGCAAACGCAGGAGTGGGGCAGTGTCCGCCGAAGCGGGGCGCGCGATGGTCACCCAAGACGAAGAGGTCTGCTTCGACGCACGCCGGCATGGCGCCGCACTCGCGCGGCCGCTGACCCAGGCCGTGGTGCTGGCGCTGATCGGCGGCATCCTGCTCGCCGAGCCGTGGCCGCTGCCGGTTCCGGGGGCGGCGCTGATGGTCGTCGCGGCGGCGGTCTGCCTCCGGGCGGTCTGGCGCTGGGAGCGGACGCATCTCGTCGTGACGACGGACAAGCTCTGCCTCGTCGACGGCACGCTGCGGCGGCGTGCGTCGACGGTGCGCCTGCGTTCGGTCGAGAACCTGGAGCTCGATCAGAGTCTGCCCGGGCGGCTGCTCGGCTACGGCACGCTCGTCGCCGGGCCGCTGGAGATCGACCATGTCCCCGACCCGCGCCGCCTCTATCGCCTCGTCGAGCGGCTCGCCGGCTGACGCAGAACCAGCGGGGACGGTCCCCGCGGAGTGGCCGAAACGGTCATGGCACGTGTGACAAAGGTGTGACGGATTGTCCACGGCGTGGCTCGGGCGGACCTGTCGGTCGCTTCGCCGGCCGCTAGCGTCGGCCGAGTGAGGCAACCGCGGAACCTGCTCCCGCCGGCGGGCATCTACCACGTCACAACGCGAGGAGTCGCGCGCACCGCGATCTTCCTGAATGACGACGAGCGCCGGCTCTTCCTGCGCCTGTTCGCGGCCGAAGTCCACCGGCACGACTGGAGCTGCCACGCCTTCTGCCTGATGACGACTCACTTCCACCTCGTCGTCGAGACCGAGCTCTGGCGTCTCTCCGAAGGCATGCACCGGCTGAACGGCACCTACGCCCTGACGTTCAACCGCCGCCACCACCGCAGCGGCCATCTCTTCGGCGACCGCTTCGCCGCCTGGCTGCCGAGAGACGAGCAGCACCTCCACCAGACCTGCGAGTACGTCCTCCAGAACCCGGTCCGAGCAGGCCTCTGCGCCGGCGCCGGCGACTGGCCCTGGTCGGGCGCCAGAGCAACCTAAACCGAACACTTGTTCGCGTCCGCCCGCGCGGCTAAACTTGCTCGGTTATGGCCCAGGAAGAGTTGGTCGTTCACGGTGCGCGAGAGCACAACCTCAAGGACATCGATGTCCGTCTGCCGCGCCATTCCCTGATCTGCGTCACCGGCCTGAGCGGCTCCGGCAAGTCGAGCCTCGCCTTCGACACGATCTACGCCGAGGGCCAGCGGCGCTACGTCGAGAGCCTGAGCGCCTACGCCAGGCAGTTCCTGCAGATGATGGAAAAGCCGGACGTCGACTCGATCGACGGCCTCTCCCCGGCGATCTCGATCGACCAGAAGACCACCAGCCGCAACCCGCGCTCGACGGTCGGCACCGTCACCGAGATCTACGACTACCTGCGCCTGCTCTACGCGCGTATCGGCCGCCCGCACTGCCCGGTCTGCGGCCGCCCGATCGCCGGCCAGAGCCAGGAGGCGATCGTCGACCAGATCCTGCAGCTCCCCACGGGAACGAAGTTCACTGTCAACGCGCCGGTCGTCCGCGACCGCAAGGGCGAGTACAAGGACGTCTTCGAGGAGCTCCGCGCAGAAGGGTTCACGCGCGTGAAGGTCGATGGCGAGCAGCACCTGCTCGAAGAGCCGCCGACGCTCGACAAGAAGTTCAAGCACACGATCGAGGTCGTCGTCGACCGCCTCGTGATGAAAGAGGACCTGCGGCAGCGCCTGGCGCAGTCGGTCGAGACCGCAGCCGCGCTCGCCGACGGCCTGGTCGTCGTCGACGTGCTCGACGGCGACGAGCTCACCTTCAGCGAGAACTTCGCGTGCCCCGAGCACGGCGTCGGCCTGCCGGAGCTCGAGCCGCGCATCTTCAGCTTCAACTCGCCGCACGGCGCCTGCCCGCGCTGCACCGGCCTCGGCGCGCAGCAGGAGATCGACCCCGACCTGCTCGTGCCCGACCCGGCGCTCTCGATCGGCGAGGGCGCGCTCGTGCCCTGGTCGCTCGGCAACTCGAGCTTCTACGAGTCGGTCATCCAGGCGATCGCCGACCGCTACGAGATCGACCTCGAGCTGCCCTGGCAGGACCTCTCCGAGGAGCACCAGAACCTGTTCCTGTTCGGCACCGAGGGCGACAAGGTCTACGTCCAGTACCGCAACCGGATGGGCCGCAAGCGCTCGTACATGCTCGCCTTCGAGGGGATCGTGGCGAGCCTCGAGCGCCGCTACAAGGAGACCGACTCGAGCCAGCAGCGCGAGCGGATCGAGGAGTACATGAGCTTCCGGCCCTGCCCGGTTTGCCACGGCGCGCGCCTGAAGCCCGAGGTGCTCGCCGTCACCGTCGGCGGTGCCAACATCCACGTGTTCACGCGTATGTCGGTGCAGCGGGCGATCGAGTTCGTCGACGCGCTCGAGCTGACCGAGACCGAGCAGCTGATCGGCGAGCGGATCCTGAAGGAGATCCGCGAGCGCCTGACCTTTCTCGAGAACGTCGGCGTCGGCTACCTGCAGCTCGACCGCGCGGCCTCGACGCTCAGTGGCGGCGAGGCGCAGCGGCTCCGGCTCGCTACCCAGATCGGCTCGCAGCTCGTCGGCGTGCTCTACATCCTCGACGAGCCGTCGATCGGCCTCCACCAGCGCGACAACGGCAAGCTGATCACCACCCTCGAGCGGCTGCGCGACCTCGGCAACACCGTGCTCGTGGTCGAGCACGACGAGCAGATGATGCGCGCCGCCGACCACCTGGTCGACATGGGTCCGGGCGCGGGCGTGCACGGCGGCCACGTGGTCGCCGAAGGCACCGCGAAGCAGGTCGAGCGGAACGCGAAGTCGGTCACGGGGCAGTTCCTCTCCGGCAAGCGCGAGATCGCGATTCCGGAGCGGCGCACCGAGGACGTGGGCACGTTCTCGGTCCGCGGCGCCTCGATGCACAACCTGAAGGACATCGACGTCGACTTTCCGGTCGGCAAGTTCGTCTGCGTGACCGGAGTCTCGGGCTCGGGCAAGTCGACGCTCGTGAACGAGATCGTCTTCAAATCGCTCGCCAACCGGCTGCACCGGATGCGCGTCAAGCCCGGTGACCACGAGTCGGTCGAGGGGATCGACTGCTTCGACAAGGTGATCGACATCGACCAGTCGCCGATCGGCCGCACGCCGCGCTCGAACCCGGCCACCTACGCCGACCTCTTCACGTCGATTCGCGAGCTCTACTCGCTGACGCCCGAGGCAAAGGTGCGCGGGTACAAGCCGGGCCGCTTCTCGTTCAACGTCCGCGGCGGTCGCTGCGAGACCTGCAAGGGCGACGGGACGATCAAGATCGAGATGCACTTCCTGCCGGACGTCTATGTCCCGTGCGAGACCTGCGGCGGCAAGCGCTACAACCGCGAGACGCTCGAGGTGCGCTTCAAGGGCAAGTCGATCGCCGACGTGCTCGAGATGTCGGTTGAGGAGGCGCTCGCTTTCTTCGCGAAGATCCCGAAGCTGCGGCGCCGGCTGCAGACGCTGCACGACGTGGGGCTCGACTACGTCAAGCTCGGCCAGCCGGCGACCACGCTCTCGGGCGGCGAGGCGCAGCGCGTCAAGCTGGCCAAGGAGCTCGGCAAGATCGCGACTGGCCGGACGCTCTACATCCTCGACGAGCCCACGACCGGCCTCCACTTCGCGGACATCGAGAAGCTGCTCGAGGTGCTGCAGCGGCTGGTGGACGCGGGGAACACGGTGCTCGTGATCGAGCACAACCTGGACGTGATCAAGCAAGCCGACTGGATCGTCGACCTCGGCCCCGAGGGCGGCGAGGGCGGCGGCGAGGTGATCGTGACCGGGACGCCGGAGCAAGTGGCGGCAGTCGAGGAGTCGGCCACCGGCCAGTACCTGCGCGAGCTGCTACCGGCGGCCGAGCACGTCGCCGCCTAGCGAGCGGCGCCCGTGAAGGTGTAGACGAGCCTGGAGAGCCGGTGCTCGACCTCGTTGCCTGCCCGGAGCGGCAAGCCGAGCGTCAGACGGAGGTGGTCGGTGCGACCCGCACGAGCAGAGAGTCGTCGCAGCCTGAGCGGTCGACGGGAGCCGATCGCCACGGTGCGGAGGACAACCCAGTGCCTGCCGTGGCACTTGTAAATCCGCGTCCGGCGGTTCCTCGTCCACCTCGTCGAGCAGCGCTCGATCTTCAAACGCAAGGCGGTGGAGCCCGAGCCGAGCAGCGAGTGGCTCAACCCTTTCACCCGCAGCACGACGGCACCGAACCTGCCGCTGCCGCGGTAGCGCAGCTCCAACGTGCGTTGAGCGCTGTCGCCGGGAGCGAGCTTGGTCACCGGAGCCAGCGTGGGGTGGACGATCGCAAGCCTGGGGTGATCGCGCTTCGCGACGAGCGGCCGCGCACTCGCGAGGGCTGCGCAGACGCTGAGGGCCGAGGCCGCGACCACCACGAGGGCGGACGTCAGGAGCCGCCTCAGCAGAGGCATGGCGCTCGCTACTGGTTCGTCCCGGCGCGCTGGACGCCGGTGAACGTGTAGGCGATCGTCGACGAGAGGTTCTGCAGCGAGTTGCCGGCGGTGCTCGGCAGGGTGACCGTCACGCGCAGGTGGTCGGTCGAGCCGGCGGTCAGCGTCAGGTTCGCGAGGGCCAGGTTGCTGCCGATGACAGGCGACGAGGCGAGCACGCTCGACGTCGAGCCGCTGCACGTGTACGTGTAGGGCGGGCCGGACTCCGTCCAGGCGACCGAGCACTTGTCGATCGCGACGTGGAGGCCGTCGGTGGTATCGGTGTCGAGGGCCGAGGAGGGCGAGGCGCTCGTGGTCAGTGTGGTGGAGCCGAACGAGATCGAGCTGGCGTAGTTCAGGTCGATTGCCCGCTGCATCGAGTCGCCGGCGGCGACGAGGCTCGCACCGGTGCCGAGCCGGTTGGTCGGGCCCGAGGTGAGCGAGAGGGTTCCGGTCGCGATCGTATGGCTCGCGCTGGTCGAGCTAGTGAAAGTCGCGTAGGTGCCGAGCCCGGCGACCGCCGCCGCGGCGCCGAGGACGGCGAGCGAGGCGATCAGTTTGTGCAGGCTCGAGCTTGAGGTGAAGTGCCGCATCGAGGTTCTTGTCGGCAGCCGGAGGCGCGTTCCCCTCCCCTGGAAGGGGGAGCCGTCAGTCGAGGTAGTAGCTGAAGCTGGCCTCGGCCTGGTCGGTGACGGACTTGACGCAGGTCGGGTTCCCACCCCCGCCGCAGGTCGGCGAGACCCAGTAGTAGAGCTTGATCACGAGGTTGTTCGCCTTCGTCGCGTCGTTCACCTCGGGCAGGGGGATCGTTTCGCTGCTGAAGACTGTCCCGCTCGCGGTGCACGCCTGCGGTGAGGCGGCGCTGCCGTGGGTGGCGAGCGAGGTCGTGGCGTTGAAGGTCTCCAGGTAGTAGCAGAGCGTCCCACCGTTGGTGACTGCGGTGGCGGAGTGCCAGACATTCTTGAGCGAGACGGCGGTGACCACGGAGCCGGCCGGAACCCCCGGGTCGAAGCTGAGCTTCAGGTACCTCGTGGTCGATGCGGCTCCGGTCCAGGCGGTCGCGTCCGTGTAGGTCGTGCCGTCGACCGCCGCCACGAGCCAGGGAGCCGTCGCCGGCGTGCCGCTGGTGTCGTCGACCCACTGTGTCTCGTAGGCGGTGAACGCGCTGTAGGGCGTGGAGCCGCTGACCGTCGCGAGGTCGACGTTCACGACCTTCGTCTTCCCGCCCGTCTCCCAGGGGTAGACGCGCACCACGAGGCCGTTGACCTGGTCGGTGCTGGCGACCTCGGCGATGGCGGTCGAGATCGTCGTCTGCGTCGTCCCCGTGCTGCAGCCGGCGGCGGCGGCGTAGCTGCCGTGGGTGCCGATCACGCTGCCACCGGAGCGAACCTGGAACCAGAAGCACGCGTTCCCGGCCTGCGCGCCGCCCGCGCTGGCGAGCCTGAAGTTGAACACCGGGCTGGAGACCGCGAGCCCGCCCGGGCGGCCGCTGTTCATGGTGAAGTCCAGATAGAGGTTCGTCCCGGAGGCGATCGCCGTCGAGGTCGGCGTGATGACGGCGTCGGCGTACGAGAACGCGTCGGACTTGTTGGTCTCCGCGCCGCCGCTCGCATCCCGGACGTCCTGCGCGGCCAGCGAGCGCGGGCCGGGAAAGATCCGCTTCGTGACGAACGTCTGCGGACCGCCGCTTGCGAGCGAGCTCAGCCCGGCGAGCGAGACCGACGCCACGACGAAGGCCGCCAGCGCCGAGCCCAGCACCGCGCCCCAGCGGACACGGCGCCGCAGCTCAGACGAGCGGCGCGGGGCGCGTCGGCGCATCGGGGGCCTCGTCCTGCTGGTCGTTGCCGGGAGCTCGCCAGATCCGGAGCAGCCCGAGGATCGCGAGCAGCAGCGGCAACGCGAAGATGGCCACTCGCCGGATGGCCGGCGTGCGCAGCCAGACGATCGCCCAGCCGACCTTCGGCACGACCGCGCGGACCTGCCAGGCGGTGCCGCCGTTCAGACGCGCGGTCCAGGGATCGGGGGAGGCGTTCGCGTCGCCCTTCGTCCTCACCAGCGGGTGGTCGCCGCCGCGTACGACCTCGATCACCCGGTGGCTCTGCACGTGGTGGTCGCCGACCGGGATGTGGTAGCTGATCACCTGGCCGACGCGCACGTCGCGGGTCGCTTCGGGCGTCACGACCACGATGTCGCCGGGGCCGAAGTACGGCTTCATGCTCCCGGAGAGCACGGTCTCGGTGCGGTACCAGCCGAGATTCGGCAGCAGCCCGAGCAGGACGAGCGCCAGCAGCGCGAAGGCCAGGAAGAGCCGCGCCAGCACGTCGGCGGGGCTTCGGCTCTTCCTGGCGCTTCGGTCGCGCACGAGACCTACTTGCTGGCCGCGGTGCGCTGGGTGCCCGTGAAGGCGTAGCTGATCGTGGACGACTGGTTCTGCAGCGAGTTGCCCGCGCCGCTGGGCAGCGTCAGGGTCACGCGCAGGTGGTCGGTCGTGCCGGCAGTCGAGCGAGCCGAGGTTCGACAGGGCGAGCGTGTTGCCGATCACCGCGCGCGAGGCGAGCACGGAAGAGGTCGCGCCGCTGCACGTGTAGGTGTAGGGCGGCCCCGACTCGGTCCAGGCGTTCGAGCACTTGTCGATCACCATCTGCAGGCCGTTGCTGGTGTCCGTGTCGAGCAGCGAGCTCGACGTCGCGGTCGTCGTCAGCGTGATCGACGCGAGGTCGATCGAGCCGGAGTCGATCAGGTCGACGCTGCGCTGGATCGTGTCTCCGGGCGCGATCGCCGAGGCGCCGACCGTGAGCCGGTTCGTGGCTGCTCCCGTCGCGCCGAGCGCGATCGTGACTGTCCCGGACGAGACGGCATGGCTTGCCGAGGTCGAGCTGGTGAAGGTCGCGAAGGAGCCGAGACCCGCGATGCTCGCGGCGGCGCCGAGCACCGCCACCGATGCGAGCAGCTTGCGTGTGGGCGACCAACCGCCGTCCCGGCGCCCTCGAGCCGTTGTGCCTCTCATCTCAAAGAATCTCCTGTGTCGTTGCCTGGGCCGTCTTACTGAGCTGATTGCTCATCGGCCGCCTCACGGGCTCGCTCAAGACGAAAAAAAGACAACGCCTGAAGCGTGAGGCGCCACGGAGCTACCCTCAGGAGCGTGAGCGCTCGAATCGAGGCCCAGCCGCGCGCGGACGAGTGGGTATGGCTCCAGCGCGCGGTGTTCGTGCTCGTCCGCCCGGGCGAGGTGTTCCAGGCGATGCGCGACGACTCCGACTCCGCAGCCCGCGCCCGCAGCGAGGCCGTGCTCGCGCTCGTGATCCTCAGCGGCATCGCGACCGTCCTCTGGACACCGGTTGCCGGCACGCTGATGGACGTCAAGGGCGCGCACGCGGGCGACGGCCTCGACGTTGCGCTCTGGGCGTTCTTCACCGGCGGCCTCTACGGCACCGTCTTCTACTTCGTCGGCGGCCTCGTGCTCTACGCGCTCACGCGCGTGGTCGGCGGGATCACCTACCGGCAGGCGCGGCACGTGCTCGCGTTCGCCTCGGCGCCGGTGGCGCTGTCGCTGCTCGTCCTCTGGCCGCTGCGGCTGGCGATCTACGGCGAGGATCTGTTCAGGACGGGAGGCTCCGACCACGGGGCCGGGAACACGACCTTCGTCGTGCTCGAGCTGCTGTTTGCCGCCTGGTCGCTGGCGCTACTGGTGGTGGGCCTGCGCGCCGTGCGCGGGCAGCCAGGCCTCGAACGCGGCTAGCTCCTCCTCCGGGATCGCGTAGGTGTGCTGCTCCTCCGGGAAGCGGCCCTCGCGGACATCCTCGACGTAGGCCTCGAGGGCTTTCTTCGCCTCGCCCGCCAGATCCGCGTAACGCTTGACGAAACGCGGCGCTTTGCCTGCGTAGAGGCCGAGCAGGTCGTGCCAGACGAGCACCTGGCCGTCGCAGTCCGCGCCCGCGCCGATCCCGATCGTCGGCACCTCGAGCGCCTCGGTCACCCGAGCCGCGACCGGCGCCGGCACTGCCTCGAGCACGATCGAGAAGCAGCCCGCGGCCTCGAGCGCGAGCGCGTCCTCGTACAGCCGCTCGGCCTTCTCAGCGGTTCGGCCCTGCGCCTTGAAGCCGCCGAGCATGGTGGCCGACTGCGGCGTTAGTCCGACATGGCCCATCACCGGGACGCCCGCGCCGACGATCGACTGCACGCGAGAGAGCGTCGGGCCGGCACCCTCGAGCTTGACCGCGTCGGCGCCCGCCTCCTTGACGAAGCGCACCGCGTTCTCGACCGCGGATTCGTCGGAGGCCTGGAACGAGCCGAAGGGCATGTCGGCGATCACGAGCGGGCGCTTGGCTCCTCGCACGACCGCGCGCGTGAGCATCAGGAGCTCGTCCATCGTCACAGGCACGGTCGACTCGTTGCCGAGCACGACCATTCCCGCTGAGTCGCCGACCAGCACGAGCTCGACGCCGGCCTCGTCGGCGATCCGGCCGCTCGGGAAGTCGTAGGCGGTCACCATCGCGAGCTTCTGCTCGCGGCGCTTCAGCTCGGCGAGCTCGGTCAGCGGCAGCTTGCCGTGGGTCCAGGACGCGTACTTGCTCACGATAAGTCTCCTTTCAGAATGACGTTGTCGATCAAACGTGTTGAGCCGACGCGCACGGCGGCGGCGAGGACGCGCGGCTCGAAGTCGGCCTCCTCGAAGTAGTCGACCTCGAGGCCGTCGAGCTTGCTGCGGTCGCGCGCGGCAAGGGCGCGGGGTAGTGCCAGGGCGCGCTCGCGCTCCTCCGGCGAGAGGTAGGCGTTGCGCGACGAGAGTGCGAGGCCGTCCGCGTCGCGCACGGTCGGCACGACGCGGATCTCGACCGGCACGGCCAGGTCGCGCACCATCCGCTTGACCACCGCGACCTGTTGCGCGTCCTTCTGGCCGAAGTAGGCGCGGCGCGGCCTGACGAGGTTGAACAGCTTCAGGCAGACAGTCGCGACCCCGCGGAAGTGGCCTGGCCGGTGCTCGCCCTCGAGCAGGGCGCCGAGCCGTTCGACCTCGACCCAGGTCTCGAAGCCCGGCGGGTAGATCTCTTCGGCCTCGGGGACGTAGAGCACGTCGACACCGGCTTCTTCGGCGCGCTCGGCGTCGCGCGCCTCGTCTCGCGGGTAGCGGGACAGGTCCTCGCCGTAGACGAACTGGGCCGGGTTGACGAACAGGCTCGCGACGACGAGCTCGTTCTCCTCGCGCGCAGCGCGGAAGAGCGCGAGGTGGCCTTCGTGGAAGGCGCCCATCGTCGGGACGAGGCCGATCTCGCCCTCCCGCGGGAGCTCGGCGGCCGAGCGCGCAACCTTCATCGAACCGTCGCCTCCGCGAGCGCTTCGTAGAGCCCTTCGAGGTCGGGTCGAGTCTCGCGGATCGCCTCGCGGTGCGCCTCCAGCGTCGCCCAGTCGCCACGCACGATCGGGCCGGTCGGCTCGAAGCCGTTCTCCATCGTCCGCCGCATCAGCGGCTCGAGCGCCTCGGGCGGCGCGCCGGCCGCGGCGACGAGCGAGGCGGCTGCCTCGTGCAGGGTGACGAGGAAGGTCGAGGCCATCGCCGCGCCGGCGTGGTAGAGCGGCCGGTCGGCGTCGTCGAGCTCGAACGGCTCGAGCCCGAGCGTCCGCGCGAGCTCCAGGGCCTGTCCCCGGGCCTCGTCCGTCTCGGCCGTGATCGCGGCCCAGGCCCCGTCGAGCTGTTCCGGCCCTCGCGCGCGTGTGAACGTCTGCATCGGATGCAGCGAGAAGCGCCGCTCGTGCGGGTCGAGCGCGGACAGCGGCGTCGCACCCGAGACGTGTCCGATCCAGCCATGCCCGGGGGACAGTCCCTGGGCCACGTCCCGAATGGCCGCGTCCGGCACGCAGAGCAGCGTCAGCTCGGCGTCCTCGGCGCGCAGCTCGACGCCGCGCTCCTCCAGGCGCGCTGCAATCGCCGAACCCGCGCGGCCGCGACCGATCACGTTGACGCTCTTCACCATCGAAAGCTCCAGTTCCGTAGCGGATACCGGGCGCGGCGAAGTCTAGCCCGAGAGCCGGGCTTCGAGCAGCCCGCGAACCTCAGGCCAGTCGTCGACGATCACCGCGTACCACGCCGAGTCGCGCCGCTCGCCGTCACGGACGACCATGTGACGCCGGTGGACTCCCTCGAACTCGGACGGGATCGCGGCGAGCGCAGCGCGGGCACGCTCGTTCAGCGCGTCCGTCTTGAACTCGACGCGCAGCGCGCCGAGCTCCTCGAACGCGTTTCGCAGCAACAGATACTTCGCCTCCGTGTTCGCGCCCGTTCCCCAGGCCGATGGGTTGAGCCAGGTATTGCCGATCTCGAGCCGGCGGTGCTCGGGAGCGAGCGCGAGGTAGCTCGTCGACCCCACCACCTCGCCGTCGCGGAGCACGGCGAACGGCTGGCGATCCGGCTGCGGCCGCAGCACGTCCTCGACCCAGACGTCGATGTCCCGCGTCCACATCCACTGCCAGGTGCGCTCGTCGGCCGCGGCCGCGCGCAGACCGCTCTCGTGCTCGGCGCCAACCGGCTCCAGCACCACCAGCCGCCCCTCGAGCCGCGTTGCGAGGTTCTCGAACATTGCTGGCATGATGAACGAGAAGTGAGCGGAGAACGGGGGGCAGAAAAGGCAGAGCTGCTGCTCGCCGCTGCGAGTTATCTGAACGAGACGCTCGAGCTGGAGCGCGTCTACGACCGTTTCCACGAGCTGCTCTCCGAGGCGGTGCCGCACAACGGCGTGATCGTCTCCTCGTTCGACCCGGAGACGGAGCTGATCCGCTGCGACTACGCCTGGGTGGACGGCGGCAAGCTCGATCCCGCGATCCTGCCGCTGCTGCCGCTGAACCACGAAGGCGGCATGCAGAGCCGCGTGATCATGAGCGGCGAGCCGCTGCTCCAGAACGACGTGCCCGAGCAGGTCAAGGATCCGGCCGGCGTCTACTACGACGTCGACCGCGAGGGCCACATGCGCAAGCTCCCGGACGACGAGCCGCCGGGCGTGCAATCGGCGCTGATGGTCCCCGTCAAGCTCGAGGGCGAGGTGGTCGGCGTCGTCCAGCTGATGCACGAGACCAAGCGCTACGACGACGAGCAGCTGGAGCTGGCTGAGGGTCTCGTCGGCCTGATGGCCGCGGCCGTGCGCAACGCGCGGCTCCACGAGCAGGCGCAGGCAGAGGCCGCGGCAAGGGCGCGGGCCGAGGCGACGGCTGCCGCGCGCGAGCAGGCGGCGCGGGTGCTCGAGGCCGTCGCCGACGGGGTGATGATGGTCGACGCCGACGGCGTGCTGCGGTTCTGGAACCGCGCGGCGGAGCTCGTCACCGGGCGCTCGCGTGATGACGTGGTCGGCCGCCAGGCCGGCGAGGTGCTCGCGGGCTGGCAGGCGGTCGCCGCCCAGATCCCGATCTCCGAGGAGGCGGAGCTCGCCCGCCCGGTGACGCTGCCGGTCGAGGTGGACGGCAGCGAGCTCTGGCTCTCGTTCGTCGCCGTCCGCAGCCCGAACGGCATCGTCTACACGTTCCGCGACCTGACCATCGACCGCGGCCTCGAGGCGGCGAAGAGCGACTTCATCGCGACGCTCTCCCACGAGCTGCGCACGCCGATGACGGCCGTGCTCGGAGCGGCGAAGACGCTCCTCCGCGACGACATCGCGCTGAGCCCCGAGCGACGTCATCAACTGCTCGAGATGATCGGCGCGCAGGGCACGCGCCTCACGCAGATCACCGAGGAGGTGCTGCTCGCCAACCGCCTCGACCGCGGCGACCTGCGCATCGACAGCGAGCGCGTCGACCTCTCGCAGCTGGCCAGCGACGCGGTCGAGACGATGCGCAACGACGCGCCCGAGTCGATCTCACTCAGCGCCGCGCCAAATGGCGCCGCCGAGGCGATCGGCGACCGCGACCGGATCGAGCAGGTGCTCGTCAACCTGATCGACAACGCCGTCAAGTACTCGCCCGACGGCGGCGAGGTCGTCGTCAGCACCGTGCCGGCCGCCGCGAGCGTGCGGGTCGAGGTCGCCGACCAGGGAATCGGGATCCCGCCGGCCGAGCAGGAGGCCGTCTTCGAGAAGTTCTACCGGGCCGACTCGCAGCATCGCATGGCGCCGAGCGGCACCGGCCTCGGCCTCTACATCTGCCGCGAGCTGGTGCAGCGGATGGGCGGCACGATCGGCGTCCGCTCCCGCCCCGGCGGAGGCTCGACCTTCTGGTTTCAGCTGCCGCGAGCTTGACGTCCGGTGCGAAGTCGAAGATGCGGACCCGTTGCTAGGGTCTGACACGGTGCCGATCTACGAATACGTCTGCATGGAGTGCGAGTCGCACTTCGAGGAGCTCGTCCGGAACGGCGAGGAGCCTGACTGCCCGGACTGCGCCTCCGCGAACGTGCGCAAGCAGTTCTCGGTCTTCGCGACGCACGGCACCGCCGAGCAGCCCAGCTTCGGATCTTCCGGCGGTGGGTGCTGCGGCGGTTCGTGTGGCTGCGGCTGAGCAGCAGCTGACCGAGCTCGAGGCGTTCGAGCGCCAGGTCGCGGGCTGCACGCGCTGCGCCCTCGCGCAGGGCCGCACGCAGGTCGTCTTCGGGGTCGGCGACCCGCAGGCCGACCTGATGTTCGTCGGCGAGGCGCCCGGCTTTCACGAGGACAAGCAGGGCTATCCGTTCGTCGGCCAGGCCGGCAAGCTGCTCGACAAGCTGCTCGCCGGGATCGGGCTCGAGCGCGGCAACGTCTACATCGCCAACGTGCTCAAGTGCCGGCCGCCGGGCAATCGCGACCCGGCCCCAGATGAGATCCAGTCCTGCGAGAGCCACCTCTTCCGCCAGATCGAGCTGATCCAGCCGCGGGTCGTGGCGACGCTCGGCAACTTCGCGACCAAGCTGCTCTCGGGCAAGCCGACGGGGATCACGCGCGTGCACGGCGCCGAGCAGGAGGTCACGCTCGGTGGCAGCCGCGTGCTGCTCTACCCCCTCTACCACCCGGCTGCGGCCCTCTACACGCCGAGGATGCTGCAGGTGCTGGAGGAGGACTTCGCCCGGCTGCCGGAGCTGCTCGGCCGCCCGCCCGCCGAGCCCGCGCCGGTCGAGCCGCTGCTCGCGCCGGTTGCGGCAGAGCCCGACGCGGTCCAGCTCGGACTGTTCTAGGCGATGGAGACGATCTCCGCCTCGCCGGCGGAGACGGAGGCGGTCGCGGCGGCGCTGGCGTGCGAGCTGCGCGCCGGTGACGTGGTCACGGTCTCGGGCGAGCTCGGCAGCGGCAAGACGACCTTCGTCCGCGGCGCCTGCCGCGCGCTCGGCGTGACGGTTCCGGTCACGAGCCCGACGTTCACGATCGGCCACCGCTACCCGGCCGAGCCGGTGGACGTCTCGCACCTCGACCTCTACCGCTTCCAGGGCTTCTCCGCGGCCGAGTGGGGCGACCTCGAGCCGTACTTCGACGACGCGATCTGCTTCGTCGAGTGGCCCGAGGCGGCGGCCGATGCCCTCCCGCCGGCGCGAGTCGAGGTACGTTTGTCGCATATGGATCGCGCTCATAGGCTGATCGCGCTGGCCAGTCCGGAACCGTCACTGCTCGACCGTTTCTCCGGGGGTGCTGACACTCGCGTTTGACACCGCGACGAGCGCGGCGACTGCGGCGCTCGTCCGGGACGGGGAGGTGCTGGGAGAGCGAGTCTCCCGGGCTGTCACCGTGCTCGTCGACGCCGACGAGCTGCTGCGCGCGAGTCGCGCGGAGCGCTCGGAGCTGACCGGGATCGTGGTCGGCACCGGGCCTGGGAGCTTCACCGGGCTGCGGCTCGGCCTGGCGACGGCGCGCGGGCTGGCGCTGGCGCTCGAGCTGCCAGTCGCGGGCGTGTCGACGCTCGACGCGCTCGCCGCAGGCGCGCCGGGTGCGCTGCCGGTCGTGGACGGCGGCCGCCGCGAGGTCTTCACGCTGGTCAACGGCGAGCCCACCGTGTGTGCGCCGCAGGACGTGTCGGCCGCGCTCTGCGTCGGCAGCGGCGCGGTTCGCTACCGGGCCGTCCTCGAGGCGAACGGCGCCGACGTGCCGCCAGACGACGACGAGCGGCACCTGCCGCGCGCCCGCTTCCACGCCCAGCTCGCGCGTGACTTTGGCCCCGCCGGCGAGGTCGAACCGCTCTACCTGCGCATCCCCGACGCGGAGCGGAACGCATGACCGAGGTCGAGCTCCGCCGCCTCGAGCTGCGCGACCTGAACTCGATCGAGGAGATCGAGCGCAGCTCCTACCCGACGCCCTGGTCGCGCTCGATGTTCGCGAGTGAGCTGGCCAAGCCGTCGTCGCTCTGCCTCGGCGCCTTCGAACCGGACACCGGCAAGCTGATCGGCTACCTCATCATCTCCCGCTATGTCGACGCGTGGCACGTGATGAACGTCGCGGTCGAGCTCGGCCATCGCCGGCAAGGCATCGCCTCGCTGCTGCTGACCCGGCTCTTCGAGCTGACCGCCGGCCGCTCGCGCCGCGGCTACACGCTCGAGGTGCGCGTCTCCAACGCGGGCGCAATCAAGCTCTACGAGGAGGTCGGCTTCCGGGCCCGCGGCGTGCGGCGCGGCTACTACACCGACAACCGAGAGGACGCGCTGATCATGTGGAAGGACCCGGTCTCGGAGCCGGCGGCGCACTCCTGATTCTCGGGCTCGAGACCTCGTGCGACGAGACCGCTGCGGCGCTGGTCGACGGCGGCCGGATCGTCAGCAACGTCGTGGCATCGCAGGCCGACCTGCACGCACGCTTCGGCGGGGTCGTGCCGGAGGTTGCGTCGAGAAGGCACCTCGAGCTGGTCATGCCGGTGATCGAGGAGGCTCTCGGCGACTATTCGCTCGACGACGTCGACACGGTCGCGGTCACGCAGGGACCGGGCCTGATCGGCGCGCTGCTCGTCGGTCTGAGCGCGGCGAAGGCGCTCGCCTGGGGCCGGGGCGTGCCGCTCGTCCCGGTGAACCATCTCCACGGCCACGTGGCCTCGCTCTACCTCGAGCCCGAGCCGCTGGCGCCGCCGTTCCTGTGCCTGCTCGCGAGCGGCGGGCACACGCTCCTCGTGGACGTGCCGGAGCACGGTGCCTTCCGGCCGCTCGGGACGACGCTCGACGACGCGGCCGGCGAGGCGTTCGACAAGGGCGCCCGGCTGCTCGGCCTCGGCTATCCCGGCGGTGCCGAGATCGACCGGCTCGCGCGCGAGGGCGATCCAGAGGCGTTCGACTTCCCGGTCGCCCGCGTGCCTGGCCTCGACTTCTCGTTCTCAGGCGTGAAGACGGCGCTGCTCTACGAGGTGCGCGAGCTCGGCGACCAGGCCGAGGCGCGCCGGGCCGATCTCGCTGCCAGCTACCAGCGCGCGATCGTGCGCGCGCTCGCCACGCGGATGCTCGAGGCCGCCGAGCGGACCGGGGCCGAGAAGCTAGCCGTCGTCGGCGGCGTGGCCGCGAACTCCGAGCTCCGCGCCGCGCTTCCCGACGCAACCGCGCCGCCGCTCGCGCTCTGCACCGACAACGCCGCGATGATCGCTTCGGCTGCCCGCTACGCCGAGGCAGTCCCGCCGCCCGGTTATCTTGCGCTGGATGCCTACGCGTCGGCTCTCTGAGGCCGCCCTCGCGATCCTCGCGCTCGCCGCGACGGGGCTCGTCGTCGGCTTCGGCGTCAGTGACACCAAGCAGCGCTCGCTCGCCTCGGAGGCGTCGTCGTGGCACGGGCTCGTCGGTGGCTCCCATCCCGCGGTCTCGGTTGGCGAGCGCGTGCTCGTCGTGCTGCGCTCGCCGTCGATGGCACAGCGGGTCGCGCTGAACGGCGGCGTCGCCAGCGAGCGCAAGGAGCGCACGTGGACGCGCATCGCCCTGGCCGCCCAGCGGCAGCTGCTCTCGGAGCTGAGCACGCGCGGGATCCGGCCGCGCGTCCAGTTCTCGTACTCACGCGTTCTGAACGGCTTCTCCGCGCCGCTCGACGCGCGCGCGGTGGCGGTGCTCGAGCGCCGGCCGGAAGTGGCCGGCGTCTACCCGGTGCGGCCGGCCTACCCCGCGTCCGTGTCCTCGAACCTGCTCGGTGCCAAAGGCGTCGCGCGCGGGGCCAGCAGCCTGCCGGCGCTGCGGCTGCCCGGCTATGACGGACGCGGCGTGACGATCGCTTTGCTCGACACCGGCGTCGACCGCGCCCACCCGTACCTGAGCGGCCGCGTCCTGCCCGGGATCGACCTCGTCGGCGACGACCCCGACACGAGCGCAGCGCCCGATCCGGATGGCTCGAACCGGGTCGAGCGGCACGGCACCGAGATGGCCGGGATCCTTGTCGGCGCGGGTGGCCCGGGCGGGGTGAGCGGGATCGCGCCCGGCGCCTCGGTGCTGCCGATCCGCGTCGCGGGCTGGCAGCCCGCGGTCACCGGCGCATCGGCCGTGTACGCGCGCACCGACCAGGTGATCGCCGGCCTCGAGCGCGCCGTCGACCCGAACCTCGACGGCGACGCTCACGACGCGGCCCGGATCGCCCTGATCGGAGAGGCCGTTTCGTACGCCGCCTTCACCGACTCGCCCGAGGCGCGGGCGATCCAGGGCGCGTTGCAGCTCGACACGCTCGTGGTCGCGCCCGCCGGCAACGACGGCCCCGCCGGCCCGGCCTTCGGCAGTATCTCGAGCCCGGGCGGCGCGCCTGCCGCGCTCACCGTCGCCGCGGCCGATCTGCGCGGCGATGCGGAGGAGGTCCCGGTCGCCGTGCGCGTCGGCCTCGACCTCGTGCTCGACCGGCCCTTGCCGCTCGCGGGTGCCGTCGTCAACGAGCGCCCGCTCGAGCGCGAGCTCGCCGCGCCGCACGCGGGCGGCCCCAGCCTCCGCGCGTTCTTCGACGGCCACGGCCGCAGCCTGGTCGCCAACCGTGCAGCCCTCGTGGACGGCGGTTCGGATCCGCAGCTCGCGATCGAGTACGCCGCCCGCGCCGGGGCGACCGCGGTGGTCGTGTACGGCACGCAGCTCCCGGCCGGCGGGCTCGGCGTCGACGAGGCGGTGAACATCCCGGTCGTCAGCGTGCCGCTGCGCGTCGCGCAGGCCGCGCTCGCCGCGATCCGGGCGCGCCAGCACCCGGCCGTCTCGATCGGCCTGCCGCGGGTCGTGCACAACGCCAGCGAGGGCGGGATCGCGCCGTTCTCCTCGCGCGGGCTCGCCTTCGACGGTCGCGTCAAGCCCGACCTGGCCGCGCCGGGCGTCGCGCTCACGACCTCCGAGCCGGGCGCCAACGACGACGGCACGCCGAGCTACGGCACGGTCAACGGCTCGAGCCCCGCCGCCGCCGTTGTCGCCGGCGCCGCCGCCGTGCTCGCCCAGGTGCGCCCGGGCCTGCGCGCGCTCGACCTTAGAAGCCTGCTGACCGGCAAGGCGCGCTCGATCCGGGACGAGAGCGTCACCGGCCAGGGCGCCGGGCTCGTCGACCTCGGCGAGGGCGCGGCGGGCGAGATCACCGCCGACCCGGTCTCGTTCGCGTTCGGCCACGCGGAGGGCGACGGCTGGCACGCTTCGCAGCAGCTCGTCATCCGCAACGTCTCGACCCGCACCCTGCTCGTCCGCGTCCGCAGCACCGGCAGCGGCGGGCTCGAGCTCGAGCCGAAGCCCCACTGGGTGCGGCTGAAGCCGGGCGGCAGCTCACCGGTGACTCTGGGCGCGAGACTGAACGGCGTCCCGCCCGACGGCGGCTCGGCCGAGGGCGCAGTGCTGCTCGTCGCCCGCGGCGCCGGCCCGCTGAGGATCCCGTGGGCGATCACCTTCGGCCCGCAGCGGCAGGACCTCATCTCCGCCGTCGCCCTTTCGTCGAGCTCGTTCACGCCCTCGGACACGACGCCGGTGGTTCTCTCGCTGCAGGCCGGGCTCGTCGTCCCGAGCCCGATCGGCGCCGAAGTCCACCCGGTCGCGAGGCTCGACGTCGAGCTCTGGCGCGGCGGCAAGCGGCTTGGGTTGCTCGCGCGCCTGCGCGACCTGCTCCCCGCCCGAGTCGCGATCGGCCTCACCGGACGCGGCCCCACCGGGGCCCCGCTCGACCCCGGCCGCTACGCCGTGCGGCTGGTCGCAACGCCGACGAGCAAGGCCCTGCCGACGATCCGCACGATCGCATTCCGCATCAGATAGAGGCCTATACTCACCGTTCGTGACGACCGTCGAAGCGCCCGAGTCCCACCTTCGCGAGAACCCGTTCCAGATCGCCCGCCAGCAGCTCCGTCGCGTGGCCGACATCTTCGAGATCGACCAGCGACTCGTGAACGTGCTGCAGGAGTGCAAGAAGGCCGTCGTCGTCTCGATCCCCGTGACGATGGACGACGGGACGATCCAGGCCTTCGAGGGCTACCGCGTCACCCACAACATCGCGCGCGGCCCGTCGAAGGGCGGCATCCGCTACCACCCGGACGTCACGCTCGACGAGGTCAAGGCGCTGTCGATGTGGATGACCTGGAAGTGCGCGCTGATGAACATCCCCTTCGGCGGCGCCAAGGGCGGTGTCGTCTGCGATCCGAAGAAGCTCTCGCGCGGCGAGCTCGAGCGCATGACCCGCCGCTTCACGACCGAGATCATCAACGAGATCGGCCCCGAGAAGGACATCCCGGCGCCCGACGTCGGCACCGACGGCTCGGTGATGGCCTGGATCTTCGACACCTACTCGATGAACAAGGGCCACTCCGTGCTCGGCGTCGTCACCGGCAAGCCGCTCAACGTCGGCGGCTCGCTCGGGCGGCTCGAGGCGACCGCACGCGGCTCGCTCTACTGCATCCAGGAAGCGGTCCGAAAGAAGGAGCTGCAGCTGCAGGACCTGAGCGTCGCCGTGCAGGGCTTCGGCAATGTCGGCAGCTTCCTGGCCAAGTTCCTTGCCGAGGAGGGCGCGACGGTGATCGGCGTCTCCGACTCCACCGTCGGGCTGCACAACCCGAACGGGATCGACGTCGCCGCCGCGATCGCGCACAAGCAGGAGACTCGCTCGCTGGCCGGCTTCAAGGGCGCCGACCAGATCACCAACGAAGAGCTGCTGCTACTCGACTGCGACGTGCTCGCGCCGTGCGCACTCGAGCAGGTGATCACTGCGGACAACGCTGCGCAGGTGAGGGCACAGATCGTCTGCGAGGGCGCAAACGGGCCCGTCACGCCGGCCGCGGACGAGATCCTCGAGGACAAGGGCATCCTCGTCCTGCCGGATATCCTCGCCAACGCGGGCGGCGTCGTCGTCTCCTACTTCGAGTGGGTCCAGGGCCTCCAGGAGTACTTCTGGAAGGAGCCCGAGGTGAACTCGAAGCTCCGCGACATCGTCACACGCGCCTTCAACGAGACCTGGCACGTGTACGAGGAGAAACAGACGAGCATGCGCGTGGCGGCCTACGGCGTCTCGGTCGGCCGCGTCTCGGAAGCCACGGTGACTCGTGGCCTCTATCCGTAGCCACGTAGTCGTCTACCACGCGGCCGGCTGCCACCTCTGCGAGCGGGCGCTCGGTCAAGTGCGCGCGCTGCGGGACGAGCTCGGGTTCGAGCTCGAGGAGGTGGCGATCGACCGCTCGCCCGAGCTGGAGGCGCGCTACCGCGAATGGCTGCCGGTGGTCGAGCTCGACGGCGAGCGGCTCTTCACCTACCACGTCCACGAGGACGCCTTCCGCCGCCGGCTGGCCGCCGCACAAAGTCCCCGCTGAGAGCGGAGCTTGTAACGGTCTGACGCACCGGCCCGCGCGGTGCTGGCACAATGATCGTGCGTGTTGCAAACGACCGTTCACAATGCGGCGGGGTCGGAACGGCTGACGGTTGGAGTGGCGGCCCGGCTGAGCCGTTACCTCCAGGTTCTGACCCAGGCCAAGAAGATGGGCAAGGACCGGATCTCCTCGCAGGAGATCTCGGACTACACCAACATCAACGCGACGCAGATCCGCCGCGACCTGTCCGCCTTCGGCAAGTTCGGCAAGCGCGGGGTCGGCTACAACATCGACTCCCTGCTCGGCGAGATTCGCAAGATCCTGCGGACGCAGGGGCAGCACAACATCGCGCTGATCGGGGCGGGCCGGCTCGGCGAGGCGATCGCCAGCTCACCGATCTTCGCGGAGCACGGGATCAACATCGCTGCGGTCTTCGACAACGACCCCGAGAAGATCGGGCGGTCGATCGGCTCGATGGCGATCGAGGACTCGCGCCGGCTCTCGGACGCGGTGCGCGAGAAGAACATCATCGTCGGCGTGGTCGCGGTGCCGGCCGACCACGCGCAGCAGGTGGCCCAGGAGCTGATCGACTCCGGCGTGCGGATCATCTTCAACTACTCGGAAGCGCTGCTCGACGTGCCGCATGACGTGACCGTCCACACGTCGAACCCGGCCGTCGACCTGCTGCACGCGCTCTACTTCCATCTCACCTAGCCGCGCGCGGCCATGGCTGTCCGGGCGGCGGTGACAGTCACAGTGACAGTCACAGTGACTGTCACCGGGGCTCCGGCGTAGGCCGACCAGCGGATGAAGATCATTCTCTGGCACGGGTACCTGCTCGGCGGAACCGGGTCGAACGTCTACACGCGCGCGCTCGCGCGCGAGTGGAGCAGCGCTGGGCACGAGGTCGTCGTGCTCTCGCAGGAGCCGCACCCCGAGCTGTACGACCTCGACGGCGCACGCCACGTGCGGCCCAAGATCGGCGGCGTCCTGCCAGTGTTCGTGCTCGACCGCTATGAGGGCGTCGAAGCGAAGCTCTTGCCCGAGCTGACGCAAGACGAGCGCGACCGCTACGTCGAGCTGAACGCTGCCGCCGTCCGCGCGGAGCTCCCTGCCGACGTCGTCTTCGCCAACCACGTCCTGCTCGGCGGCCCGGTCGGGTCGGCGAGCGGCGTGCGCTACAGGGTCAAGGCACACGGCTCCGAGCTCGAGTACTCGATGCGCGGGAACCCCGAGCTGCAGGCGTGGGGGAGGGAGTCACTCGCCGGAGCCGAGGCCGTCTTCGTCGGCTCGCAGCACATCCGCCAGGTGCTGGAAGAGGTCGTCGGCCACGTCGCCAACGTCCACGAGGTCCCGCCCGGCGTTGACGTCGACCAATTCCGCCCCGAGCCACGGGCCAAGGCGCTCGCCGCGCTACTCGAAGAGACCCGCCGCGATCCGCCGAACGACGGCAACGAGCGCCTCCCGGACGACGGCAACGCCGAGCGCCTCGCCGAGTTCCTCGCCGACGAGGAGCCGACGGTCGTCTACTTCGGGAAGCTGCTCTACAACAAGGGCGTCCACCTACTGCTCGAGGCTCTGCGCGAGCTCGACGCGCGCGCCGTGATCGTCGGCTTCGGCGACTACCGTGAGGAGCTCGAGCGCATCGCCCCGCCGCGGACGCTCTTCACCGGACCGCTGGAGCACCGCCACCTCGTCCACCTGCTCCCGCTCGCCGACGTGACGGTCGTGCCCTCGATCTTCCCCGAGGCGTTCGGCATGGTCGCCGCCGAGGCCGCCGCCGCCGGCTCGCCGCCGCTCGTCGCCCGCCACTCAGGCCTTCAGGAGATCGCCGAAGGGCTCGAGGCCGAGTACCCGCCCGAGTACCGCCACCTGACGAGCTTCGTCACCGGAGACGTCGCCGACCTAACCGCCAAGCTGCGCGAGCTGCTCGCCCTCCCACGCAAGCAGCACGACCGAATTGCACAGGCCGCGCGTCAGGCCGTCGAACGCCGTTGGAGCTGGTCGAGCGTCGCCGAAAGGCTGCTGCAACGCTTCAACTAATGTAGTGCGACCTTGGGAGACTCCCAGCGCCTCACCCCGGAGGAGCAGCTCCGCTCCGCCCGCGAGCAGTACGAGAACGCGCAGGACCTGACGCTCGCCGTCGAGGAGGAGTTCGCTGTCCTCGACCCGGAGACGCTCGACCTGACCAACCGCTTCGAGGAGCTGCAGGCCGCGGCGCAGGGCACAGCGCTCGAGGAGCATCTCGTCGGCGAGCTGATCGCCTCGGAGGTCGAAGTCCGCACGGGCCGCTGCGACACGTTCGACGAGGTCGCCGCAAAGATCGGCGAGCGGCGCGAGCAGCTGCACGAGCTCGCCGACGGCATCGGAGTCGCCCTCGGCGCGACCGGCACGCACCCGTGGAGCCCGTGGCAGGAGCAGAGGATCATCGACACCCCGCACTACCGCCGCAACGAGGAGATCCTCCAATACGTCGTCTGGCGCAACAACAGCTTCGGCCTCCACGTGCACGTCGCGATCAACGGCCCCGACCGCGCCGTCGCCGTCTGCAACACGCTCCGGAACTACCTGCCCGAGCTGCTCGCCCTGAGCGCCAGCTCGCCGTTCCTGGAGAACGTGAACACCGGCCTGCACACGGTGCGGACCGAGATCTTCACGCGCATGTTCCCGCGCTGTGGCGTCCCAGACACGTACGAGGGCTGGGACGGCTTCGAGCGCTACGTCCGCTTCCTCTACGACACCCGCTCGATCGACGAGCACACGCAGCTCTGGTGGAGCGTGCGTCCGCATCTCGCCTTCCCGACCGTCGAGATCCGCATCTGCGACGGGCAGCCCGACCTCGCCGAGTCGCGCTCGCTCGCCGCGCTCTGTTACGCGCTGACCGGCCGGATCGCGCGCGCTCTCGACGAAGACGAGCCGCTGCCCGACTTCCCGCGCCGCCTGGTCGAGGAGAACCTCTGGCGTGCGATCCGCTACGGCCTGAGCGGCGAGCTGATCGACCTCGCGACCGGCGACGTGCGACCTGCACGGGCGCACCTCGAGCGGCTCGTCGAGTGGGTGCTGCCTGCGGCCGAAGAGCTCGGCTGCGCCGACTACCTCAACGTCCCCGCGGCTAACGCGGCCGAGCGCCAGATCGCCCGCCACGCAGAGGGCGCGAGCCTGCGCGAGATCTACGCGGAACAGCGAGACGCGTCGTGGGCGAGGACGAGCAGCAGCTGATCGCGGAGCTCCAGGCGGAGCTCTCGAAGCTGACGGTCTCCGACCTCCTGCTCCAGACGCTGCACTCGATCTCGCTGCTTGGCTACCACCGCCTGAGCGGCGAGGGCCGCGACCTCGAGCAGGCCCGCCTCGCGATCGAGGCGCTGCGCGCGCTCGTGCCCGTGCTCGAGGGAACGGCGCCCGAGGAGGCGCTGCGTGACTTCAACCAGGTGCTCGCGAACCTCCAGCTCGCCTACGCGTCGGCTGTGGCGGAAGAACCGAAGCCTTGAAAGCGTCTCGGTAGCGACATATAAGACCTGTACGGGTCGTTACAAGAGAGGGGAGCACCATTGGGTAGGGGGATCTGCGGCGCGCTTGGCGTTGCGCTGCTTGCCGGTGTGCTGGCCGGATCGGCCGGCGGAGCCGGCAAGGCCAAGCAAGGCGCGACCTTTGCGCGGAACGACGCGAACCAGCAGTTCGTGCCGGGCCAGGTCGTGGTCGGCTTCCGGCCGAACGTCGACCCGGTGTCGCGCCTCGAGTCGCTCTCGGACGCGTCTGCCTCCACCCTCAAGTCGATCCGCTCGCTGAACGCCAAGCTCGTCAGCGTCGACGGCTCCGTTTCGGCCGCGATCGCCGAGCTGAAGTCCAACCCGGCAGTGGCGTACGCCGAGCCGAACTGGATCTACCACGCCGAAGCGGTGCCGAACGACCCGCGCTACTCACAGACCTACGGCCTGCCGAAGATCGAGGCGCCGCAGGCCTGGGACGTCACCACCGGCAGCGCCGCCGTGACTGTCGCGGTCGTCGACACCGGCGTTTCGAGCGGTCACCCCGATCTGGCTCCGAACATGGTCGCGGGCGCCAACTATGTCACCGGCGGTCCGGACACCAGCCTCGACTACAACGGCCACGGGACGCACGTCGCCGGGACGATCGGCGCGCGCGGCAACAACGGCATCGGCGTTGCGGGGGTCAACTGGAACGTGCACCTGATGCCGCTGCGCGTGCTGAACGGCGGCGGCAGCGGGACGAACGCCGACATCGCCGCTGCGTTCGCGTCGACGTGCACCACCCACCCGGCCCAGATCGTCAACGCGAGCCTCGGCGGCACGGGCTACTCGTCCTCGATGCGCGACGCGATCGCGAGCTGCCCGAACGTGCTCTTCGTCTTCGCCGCCGGGAACGACGGCACGAACAACGACTCCGTGCCGCACTACCCCTGCAACTACGGCGCAGCGCCGGACAACCTGGCGAACGTGATCTGCGTCGCCGCCACCGACCAGAGCGACACCTTGGCGAGCTTCTCGAACTACGGCGCCAGCGTCGACCTGGCCGCGCCGGGCGTCGGCACGACGAGCACGTGGCCGGCCTATGACACGCTTTACACCCAAGGCTTCGAGGATCCGTTGACGCCTTGGACCAACCCGGGAACCTTCCAGCGCTCTACGTTCCACGCTACCGGCGCGTACAGCCTGACCGACTCGCTGAGCGGCAACTACGGCTCGGGCGCCAACCTCGCGTACAACACCTCGGCGGTCGCGAGCTTCAGCGGGCGAGTCGGCTGCCAGGCGGCCTACAACCTGCGCTTCGACACCGAGTTCGGGCACGACTACAGCGGCGTGGCCCTGTCGACCAACGGTTTCTCGACCTATTTCTGGTCCGGCTGGTCGGGCTCGTCGGGCGGCTCGTTCCTCGCGCTGACGTCTGACTTCTCGGTGCTGGACGGCCACCCGTCCATCTCGGTGGGCGAGATCATGAGCGCCGACTCCAACGGGGTCGTCAACGACGGGGGCTACCTCGACGATCTCAAGCTGCGCTGCCTGAACACGAGCGGCGAGGACTACAACACGATCAGCGGCACCTCGATGGCGACGCCGCATGTCGCGGGCGTGGCGGCGCTCGTCAAGGCTGCGCACCCGGCCGACACGGTCGCGCAGCTCGTCAGCGCGATCCTCGGCGGCGTCGACCCGATCGCCGGCCTGAGCGGCAAGGTCGCCACCGGCGGCCGCCTGAACGCGTGCAAGGCCGTCGGTGGCTGCGGTGCAGGCGGGCCTCCGCCACCTCCTCCGCCGTTCAAGCCGCCGTGCGTGGTCCCGAGCGTGCTCGGCGCGAAGCTGGCCACCGCGAAGGCAAGGATCAAAGCGCGGCACTGCCGGGTCGGGAAGCTGACCTACATCAAGTCGACCAAGAAGAAGAAGGACAAGGTCCTACGCGAGGTCCCGAAGGCGGGCAAGCGCCTCGGCAACAACGCCAAGGTCAACCTCTGGCTCGGCAAGGGGCCGGCGAAGCGACACTAAGCTTTGCCGCCCCGCGCCTCCACGGCGCTTCGCGGGGCTCGAATCTGATAGAAAACCGCGGCGCCGGGGAGTCTCGGCGCTTGTCTTGTAGGGAGGCTTCTTGATCGATTTTTTCAGTGACCACGCGGTGCTGTTCGCGCTGCTCTGTTCCTTCGTCGCGATCGCCTACGGCATCGGCCTCACGGTCTGGCTGCTCCGGCAGCCCGCGGGCGACGAGCGCATGCAGGAGATCGCGCGCGCCATCCAGGAGGGCGCGGCCGCCTATCTGCGCCGCCAGTACACGACCATCGCGATCGTCGCGATCGTCCCGTTCCTGCTGCTCGGCTTCTACAACAAGCTCGGCTGGGGGACGGCCATCGGCTTCCTGATCGGCGCGGTGCTCTCCGCTGCTGCCGGCTTTATCGGGATGAACGTCGCCGTGCGCTCGAACGTGCGCACCGCGGAGGCCGCCAAGCACGGGCTCAAGCCCGCGCTGAACGTCGCCTTCCGCGCCGGCTCGGTCACGGGCATGCTCGTCGTCGGCCTCGGCCTGCTGGGCGTGGCCGGCTACTACTGGGTTCTGACGGGCTGGCTCGGGAACTCGTCGAGCTCGGCGATCGACGATCTCGTCGGCCTCGCATTCGGTGGCTCGCTGATCTCCGTCTTCGCGCGCCTCGGCGGCGGCATCTACACGAAGGCTGCCGACGTCGGCGCCGACCTGGTCGGCAAGATCGAGGCCGGGATCCCCGAGGACGACCCGCGCAACCCCGCCGTGATCGCCGACAACGTGGGCGACAACGTCGGCGACTGCGCCGGCATGGCCGCCGACCTGTTCGAGACCTACGCCGTCACCGCAGTGGCCGTGATGCTGCTCGCCTCGCAGACCTTCCCGGGCCTCCACCTCGAGCTCTTCCCGCTGGCGATCGGCGGCATCTCGATCCTCGCCTCCGTGATCGGCACCTTCTTCGCGCGCGTGGGGCGAGACGGCTCGATCATGAACGCGCTCTATAAGGCCATCCTGGTCGCGACCGTGCTCTCTGCGATCGGCTTCATCCCGGTCGTGCTCGCCTACGACTCGAGCCGCTTCAGCTTCTGGGATCTCTACCTGTCGGCGCTAGTGGGGCTGATCGTGACCTTCCTGCTGGTGGCGATCACCGAGTTCTACACCGGCACTCGCTGGCGCCCGGTCAAGCAGATCTCCGCGGCCTCGCGCACCGGCCACGCCACGAACATCATCGAAGGCCTCGCCGTCGGCATGCAGGCGACGGCTGCGCCGGTGATCGTGATCGCGGCCGGGATCCTGGTCGCGCACCACTACGCCGGCCTGTACGGGATCGGCGTCGCCGTGATGGCGCAGCTCTCGATGACCGGCCTGATCGTGGCGCTCGACGCCTACGGCCCGGTCACCGACAACGCCGGCGGGATCGCCGAGATGGCGAACCTCGACGAGTCGGTGCGCGCGATCACCGACCCGCTCGACGCGGTCGGCAACACGACCAAGGCCGTCACGAAGGGCTACGCGATCGGCTCGGCCGCGCTCGCCGCGCTGATCCTCTTCGACAGCTACACCAACGGCCTCGGCGTGCGGAACTATCAGGTCACCTTCGCGCTCGACGACGCGTGGGTGATCGCCGGCCTCTTCATCGGCGGCCTGATGCCGTTCCTGTTCGCGTCGCTCGCGATGGAGGCGGTCGGCCGCGTGGGCGGCCAGGTCGTGACCGAGGTGCGGCGCCAGTTCCGCGAGATCCCCGGGATCATGGAGGGGACCGCGCGGCCCGAGTACGGAAAGGCGATCGACATCGTCACGGGCTCGGCGATCAAGAGCATGCTGCTGCCGGCCTTGATCCCGATCGGCTTCCCGATCGTGGCCGGGCTGATCAGCGCGAAGCTGCTCGGCGGCCTGCTGATCGGGACGATCGTGACGGGCTTGTTCCTCGCGATCGCGATGACCTCGGGCGGCGGCGCCTGGGACAACGCGAAGAAGCTGATCGAGGACGGCGCGTTCGGCGGCAAGGGCTCGGAGGCCCACGCGGCCGCGGTCACTGGCGACACGGTCGGCGATCCCTACAAGGACACCGCCGGGCCTGCGATCAACCCGATGATCAAGATCACGAACCTCGTCGCAATCCTGATCATCCCGCTGATCGTCTCGATCCACAGCTGACCGTTTCCACCATGGCCTAGGGACAGTCCCTCGGACCTGGCTCGCGGCGGAGCCCTTCGAGTCGTTCAGCCCGAACCCGGGCCGCGAGCCGTCCTTCTGGGCCACGGCCCAGGGACTGTCCCTGTGGCATGGCTGGGAGAGACCCGCCAGACCCGCCCGATGAGCGGCCGCGCCGCCCTCTAGAGTCCGCGCGATGTCACGACGGCGGCGGCAGCAGCGGCTGGAGCGAGTCCTCGGGACGCCGGCGCTCTTCTCGACCGCCTACGGCAACGTCGGCTCGTCGATCTACTACGCGCTCGGCGTCACAGCCGTCTTCGCGCTCGGGCTGACGCCGATCGTGTTCGTGATCGCGGGGATCATCTTCGCGGCCACGGCGGCCACCTATGCAGAAGGAACTGTGCGCTTCCCGGAAGCGGGTGGTTCCTCGAGCTTCGCGCGCCACGCCTTCAACGAGCTTGTCTCGTTCGGGGCCGCCTGGGCTCAGATGCTCAACTACATCATCACGATCGCCATCTCGGCGTTCTTCGTTCCGCACTACCTCTCGATCTTCTGGGGCCCGCTGCGCGAGAACCCGTGGGACATCGTCGGCGGCGGGATCGTGATCGTCCTCCTGGTGACGCTGAACATCGTCGGGATCCAGGAGTCGGCGCGCGTCAACATCGGGCTCGCGCTGATCGACTTCGCCACGCAGATCCTGCTCGTGCTGCTCGGTTTCGCGCTGATCTTCAGCCCGCACGTGCTGGCCTCGAACATCCACTGGGGCGTCGCCCCGACGTGGAGCCAGTTCCTGCTGGCGATCCCGGTGGCGATGATCGCGTACACGGGAATCGAGACGGTCTCCAACCTGGCCGAGGAGGCGCGCGACCCGGTCAAGAACATCCCGCGGGCGATCTCCTTTGTCGCGGTCGCCGTCTTCGTCATCTACTTCACGCTGCCGTGGATCGCGCTCTCGGCGCTGCCGGTCACGAAGACGGCCGACGGCCACTACCAGACACTGCTCGGGCTCGGCCCGCCGGAGGGCTTCTCGAACGACCCGGTGCTCGGCCTGGTCGAGAACCTCGGCGTGCACGGTGCCGCGCTCAGCGCCCTGAAGGTCTACGTCGGGCTGCTGGCGGCGACGATCCTCTTCATCGCCACCAACGCGGGCGTGATCGGCGCCTCGCGGATCACCTACGCGATGGCCAGCTACCGCCAGCTGCCGGAGGTCTTCCGGCGCTTGCACAAGAAGTTCAAGACTCCGTACATCTCGCTGCTCGTCTTCGCGGGCCTGATCCCGCTGATCGTGATCCTGCCGGGCAAGACGGCCTTCCTCGGGACGATGTACTCGTTCGGCGCGATGCTCTCGTTCACGGTCGCGCACGCCTCGATCGTGGCGCTGCGCTACAAAAACCGGGACGAGGAGCTGCTCTTTCGGGCGCGGCCGAACGTGCGCTTCCGGGGTGTGGACTGGCCGCTGTTCGCGCTCTTCGGCGGGCTGGGCACGGCGCTGTCGTGGATCGTCGTGGTCGAACAGGAGGCACCCACGCGCTGGGCCGGTCTCGGCTGGCTCGCGGCGGGTTTCGTGATGTACGCGGTCTACCGGCGCCGGGTCGTGCACGCGCCGCTCTCCGAGACCGTGCGCGCGCCGGTCGTAATCGGGCCGGCGGACGCGCTCGAGTACAGGAACGTGCTCGTGCCGGTCGTCTGGCGGCGTGAATCGGAAGCGGCCGTCGACCTCGCCTGCCGCCTGGCCGCCGAGCGGCGCGGGTCGATCGTCGCGCTGACCGTGCTCGAGGTCCCGCTGGAGCTTCCCTTGGACGCCGAGCTTCCTGGCCACGCCGAGCGCAAGGCGCACGAGCTGCTCGACGAGGCGCGTGCGATCGGCGACGCCTACGGCGTGGACGTCGTCGGCAGGCTCGTGCGGGGACGGAAGGCCGGCCGCGCGATCGTCGAAGAAGCCGAGCGGCGCAACAGCGAGATCGTGGTGATGGGCGCGCCCCGGCGCGACGAGCACCGCCGCCGCGGCCGGATCTTCGGCGGCACGGTCGACTTCGTGCTCAAGAACGCGCACTGCCGTGTGATGGTGGCGGCTGCGCCACGCGCGGCATGAGAGACATGTACCGCGGGATGACCGCGCTGTTCGGTCTCGGGGCGATCGGGATCGGCATCGCGATCCTCGTCCAGACCGCCCGCCACGGCGGCGGCCTCGGCTACCTGATCGGCGTCCTCTTCATCGCCCTCGGCGCCGGGCGGCTCTACTTGCTCAGACGCCGGTGACAGTCACAGTGACTGTCACTGTTGGGGAGTAACCTCCCGCCGTGGCGAGGAAGATCACGGGGTTGCAGCGCGTCCTCGACGCGCCGGCGCTGTTCTCGGTCGCCTACGGCGAGATCGCCTCCTCGATCTACATCGCGCTCGGGATCATCGCCCTGCACGCGCTGGGCCTGACGCCCGAGGTCCTGGCGATCGTCGGCGCGCTCTTCCTGGTCGTCACGCTCTCGTACGCCGAGGGCACGACCTCGATCCCGGAGACCGGCGGCGCCGCCACGTTCGTCCGTCGAGCGTTCAACGACCTCGTCGGCTTCCTGACCGGCTGGGCGATCTTCCTCGACTACCTGATCGTGATCGCGCTGTCGGCGCTTTTCCTGCCGCACTACCTCGGCGCCGCGATGCAGTGGGGATCGATCGAGCACAACCCGTGGGACGTGGTCATCGGCGTCTGCGTCGTGTTCGGCGTCGCCGCGGTCCGGCTCGTGCGGCGCTCGGCGTTCTACGCCTACGGGATCTTCGTCGCCGTGCTCGACCTGATGACCCAGCTGCTGCTCGTCGTGCTCGGCTTTGCCTTCCTCTTCTCGGTCGACGCGCTCACGCAGGGCGTCTCGATCGGCACGCACCCGAGCTGGCACCAGATCGCCTTCGCGCTGCCGCTGGCGATGCTCGCCTACACCGGTCTGGAGACGGTCGCGAACCTGGCCGAGGAAACGCGCGAGCCGGGCCGCGACCTGCCGCGCAGCCTCTTCTCCGGAATCGGCCTCGTCGTGCTGATCTACGTCGCGATCGCCTGCGTCGCGCTGAGCGCGTTCCCGGCCACGAACGGCACCACCGCGCTCGGCACCGACTGGCTCGGCTCGCCGCTGATGGGGATCGTGGACGCGCTTCGCGACCCGCTGCCCAATGGCCTGGCGACGGCGCTGCGCGTCTACGTCGGCCTGACCGGCGCCGTGATCCTGCTCGTCGCGGTCACGACCTCGATCTCCGGCTTCACGCGGCTCGCGCACTCGCTCGGCGAGCACGGCCAGCTGCCGCGCGACTTCGGGCGGCTGAACCGGCGCACGCTCGTCTCGCCGCAGGCGATCGTCGCGGCGGCGCTGATCTCGACCGCGCTGATGATCGGGACGTCGTTCGTGCACGACGACATCGCCTTCCTCGCGAGCCTCTTCAGCTTCGGCGTGCTCGCTGCCTTCACGGCCGCCCAGCTCGCCGTGATCAAGCTGCGCTTCAGCGAGCCCGACCTGCCGCGTCCCTACCGCGTGCCATGGAACGTGAAGGTACGCGGGGTCGAGGTGCCCGTGCCGGCGATCGTCGGCTCGGCCGCCACCTTCGTGATCTGGATCGCGTCCATGGTCACGCACCCGGGCGCGCGCTACGGCGGCCCCGCCTGGCTGGCCGCCGGCGGAATCGTCTACTGGCTCGTCCGCAGGAGCCGTGGCGAAGGCCTGCTCGAGCACGTGCAGGCGCCGTCCCAGGTGCTGCCGGAGAGCGAGTTCACGAGCATCCTGGTGCCGATGAAGCTCGGCGCGATCGGCGAGGAGATGATCGCGACCGCGGTCAAGCTCGCCCGCGACCGCGACGCGCACGTCGAGGCGCTCTTCGTGATCCGCGTGCCACTCGACCAGCCGCTCGAGGCCGAGCTCGACGAGCAGGAAGAGGCGGCAGCGGCCTCGCTCGCCGAGGCGCGATTGCTCGGCGCCGACAACGGCGTCGACGTGCAGGTCGAGACGATTCGCGCCCGCTCGATCGGCGACGCGATCGTCGGCGAGGCCGCACGGCGCGGCAACGATCTGATCGTCGTCGGCTCCGCTCCGCGCTGGCGGCGTCAGTCGCGGTTCTTCTCGCCTACGGTCGAGTACATCCTCCGCAAGGCGCCGTGCGAGGTGCTCGTCGTCGCCTTTCCGGAGGGCGTCATGGAGGAAGACGGCAACGCAGAGGCAGTGAGCTAATGTGAGCAATATGAACGCTTTGGTAATCGGCTGCGGCCGCGTCGGCTCCAACCTCGCTCTCCAGCTCGACCGCGAAGGCTGGGAGGTGACCGCCGTGGACGAGAAGGAAGAGGCTCTCGGCCGGCTCGGCGACCACTGGGCCGGCGGGTTCGTGCTCGGCCACGGGATGGACATCGACGTCCTTCGGCGCGCCGGGATCGAGGATGCCGACGCCGTCGTCGTCTCGACCGACGGCGACAACACGAACATCGTCATCGGCCAGGTCGCGCAGCAGCGCTTCGACAACCAGTGCGTCGTCGTGCGCGTGCTCGACCCGGCCCGCGCCCAGTTCTACCGCGAGCGCGGCCTGCGCACGATCTGCCCGACCTCGGTCGCGATCGACGTGCTGCTCGAGTCGGTGCGGGCCTGCGAGGTCCGGCCCGCCCAGACCGCCGCCAGCTAGATGGTGAACCGCCCGGCCACGGCCTCCGGCTCCTGGCGCGCGACAAGCGGCGCCATGCGGCGTCCTCAGTCGCGCCCGTTCCTTTCAGGTACGAACGCTCCCTGTGTCCTTGCCTGGCTTGCTTCTCGCACCCCAGGAGCGCGAGCGCGTAGCCAGGCGGATCACTGATGTACCTCCTGATCGCCGGCGGCGGCAAGGTCGGAGCCAACCTGGCCCGCACGCTACTCAAGGACGGCAAGCACGAGGTGACCCTGATCGAGCAGCGGCGAGACCGCTTCGAGCGGCTGGAGCAGGAGTTCGAGCACCAGGTCCTACTCGGCGATGCCACCGAGCTGTTCGTGCTGGAGAAGGCCGGCATCGCGCGGCCGCCGGACATCGTCGCTGCGCTGACCGGCGACGACGAGGACAACCTGATCATCTGCCAGCTCTCGCGCGAGAAGTACGGCGTCGAGAAGGTGATCGCGCGCGTGAACGACCCGCGCAACCAGGCGCACTTCGACCTGCTCGGCATCGCTCCGACCGTCTCGGCGACTCGTGGGCTGATGGCCCTGATCGAGCACGAGGTGCCCGAGCACGACCTCGTCCACCTGCTCGAGCTGCGCAAGGAGAACCTCGAGATCGTCGAGGTGCAGATCCCCGAGGGAGCACCCGCGGCAGGACAGCGGGTCGAGCGGCTCAGCCTGCCCGAGGGCTCGCGCCTGATCTCGATCATGCGCAACGGCCGCTCCGAGATCGCTGTCGGCTCGACCGAGCTCCTGCCGGGCGACCAGGTGTTGGCGATCCTCCAGCCGGGCAAGGAGGACGAGTTGCGGAGGGTTCTGCTCAAGACGTGATTCGGGTCGCCGGGGTCCTGCTCGTGCTGTTCGCGGCCGCCCTTCCGGGCGCCGCCTGCGGCCAGAACGGCTCGGCCTCGCTGAGCATGCGCCCGTTCGCGCGCGGCTTCGACTCGCCGGTCTACGTGGCCGCACCGAGCAGCGAGCCGGGAAAGCTGTACGTGGTCGAGCAGCCCGGCGTTATCCGCGTCCTCGTGAACGGCCAGAAGCGGGTAAATCCGTTCCTCGACATCCGCAGCCTGGTCAAGGCCGGCGGCGAGCAGGGGCTGCTCTCGGTCGCGTTCCATCCGCGCTACGCGCGCAACCACCGCTTCTTCGTCGACTACACCGACCGCAACGGCGACACGCGCGTGGTCGAGTACCGCTCGAACGGGACCGCGGCGCTGCCGAAGACCGCGCACCGGCTGCTGTTCGTCGACCAGCCGTTCGACAACCACAACGGCGGTCAGCTGCAGTTCGGCCCCGACGGGAGGCTCTACGTCGGCATGGGCGACGGCGGGTCCGGCGGCGATCCCGGGAACCGCGCGCAGAATCTGAACATCCGCCTCGGCAAGCTGCTGCGCCTGAACGTGGACAAGCGCGGTGCGCGCTGGCAGGTCGCCGGCTACGGCCTGCGCAATCCCTGGCGCTTCACGTGGGACCGGCTGACGCACGACCTCTACATCGGCGACGTCGGTCAGAACGCGTGGGAGGAGGTCGACCTCCGCACGCCCAGGCAGCAGCGCGTGCTGAACAACTACGGCTGGCGCGTCTACGAGGGCCGCGTGCGCTACCAGGCCGGCCAGCAGGTGAACTCGCGTGGCGTGCTCGTCTTCCCGATCGCCGTCTACAGCCACTCGCAGGGCTGCTCGATCACCGGCGGCTACGTCTACCGGGGCAAGGCCGTCGCCTCGGCGCGCGGGCGCTACTTCTACGGCGACTACTGCAGCGGCACGGTCTGGAGCCTGCGCACCTCCCGCGGCAAGCTGACGTCGGGGCCGCGCCGCGAGCCGTTCAGCGTGGGGAACCTGTCCTCGTTCGGCGAGGACGCGGCCGGCGAGCTCTACGCGACCTCGCTCGACGGCACCGTCTACAAGCTCGGCTCCTAACCAGTTCGTCGGCGGCGAACCTGCGGCCCCTGCTGGCCAAGGGCGGCATACGCGAGCGCCTGCAGCGACTCGTTCAGCGAGCGCAGCTCGTGGGCGAGGGCGAGGTAGCCCTCGGTGTGATCGAGGCGCTGGTTCAGCTGCTGCAGCTCGGCGCGCAAGCCGTCGAGCCGCTCGAGCACCGCGTCCAGCTGCCGGTCGTCGAGCGTCTTCCCGTCAGCCACGCTGCGATTGTACGGTCAGCCTCGTCGCGTGCAGCAGCAGCAGGCCGAGCGCGAGCCCGGCCGCGTCCATCGCGACGTCGAACGGCGAGGCGTGCCGGCCGCGGACGAACGCCTGGTGCAGCTCGTCGGTGACGGCGTACGCGAACCCGATCAGGAAGGCCGGCAGCTCGCGCGAGAGCGCGCGGTAGAGCAGCAGCGCGAGGATCGCGTACTCGGTCGCGTGGGCGCACTTGCGCAGCACCGTGTCCCAGACGCCGAGGTCGGTCCCGAGGCTCGGCACCGAGGAGAAGGCGAAGATCACGGCCGCCCAGAGGACGACCGGGCCCCACTGAAAAAGTCGGTTCATCGAGTGCCAATGGTAGGCTCCGGCCGCTAGGCGAGCGGTGAGGGAACCCGGTGCGAGTCCGGGACGGTCCCGCCGCTGTGAGGGGAGAAGCTCCCGCGCCGAACTGCCACTGGCTCACGAGCCGGGAAGGCGGCGCCGGAGGGAGCCCCGAGTCAGAACACCTGCCTCTCGCCTCCAAACCCGAACCCCTCGCGGAAGGAGGATTCGTGCCAAGGCGTCTCGTTGTTCTCTTCGCCGTCCTCGTGACGGCCCTGCTCGTCGTCCCCGCGGCCTTCGCCCTGCGCGTGCACGTGCGCGTGGAGGGCAAGACGCAGACGATCTACGGCTCGGCCGAGCCGACGTTGTCGGTCACGTCCAACGCGCTCGACGCGCTCGACTCGGCCAGCGCGGCCGGCGAGTTCTACTACCACGTCACGGTCACGTCGTTCGGCCCCTACATCGACCAGATCGGCCGCTACGTGGCCGGTGCCACGACGGGCTGGGTCTTCAAGGTGAACGGCGTCTCGCCGCCGGTCGGGGCCGACAAGGTCACGCTGAAGGACGGCGACCGCGTGCTCTGGTACTGGGCGACCTTCGGTCCGGCCGGCGGTCCGCCGACGCTCACGCTGCGCGCGGGGCCGAAGCGCAACTGCTACCGCGTGCTGGCCCAGGACGACACCGGGAAGACCACGCCCGCGCGGGGGGCACGGCTGCACGTGGGCGGCCGCAGTGTCCTCGCCCGCACCGGCTCGGCCTGTGTCGGCGCCCATCGCGGGCTCGTGACGGCCACGCTCAAAGCCGCGGTCCGCTCGAACGCGATCCGGTGAGACGAGCCGCTCTCGCGGCGGTTCTCCTGGTCGCGCTGGCCGGCTGTGGCTCGTCGTCGTCTTCGACGAGCACGGCCGGCGGCGCGACGCTCTGGGTGACGCGCGACCGCGGTGCCCACGTCCTCTACTCGACGAGCGTCCCTGCCGGCGAGTCGGTGCTGCAGGCCCTCGACCGCGTGGCGAAGGTGAAGACCCGCTTCGGCGGCCGTTACGTGCGCGGCGTCGACGGGGTCGAGGAGCAGGGCAATCGGTCCTGGTTCTACTACGTCAACGGCTACCTGGCCGACCGCAGCGCGGCCGACTACCGCCTGCGGAAGGGCGACCTCGCGTGGTGGGACTACCGCTCCTGGCGGAACCCGGCGCAGGACCCGGTCGTGGTCGGCGCCTTCCCGCAGCCCTTCCTGAGCGGCTACGACGGCAGGCGCCGGCCGACGGTGATCGTCTCGCTCGACCCGGGCGCGGTACGCGCGCTCGCCCGGCGCCTTCACGCCCAGGTCGTCGGCCCGGGTGTGGGGTCGCTCTCGCGGAACGTGAACGTCGTCTACGTCCAGCCCGGCGGCGGTGAGACCGCGCGTGCTGGAGCCGGTCGGCGGGCCCACGGCCGGTGGGCCCGTCAAGTTCACGTTCCGGGGCGACCCGAAGCGCTTGCTACAGGCGCGGCCGTTCCGCTACCGCTACGAGGTGGGCGGGTGAGCCCGGCTCCCGCCGCCTTGCTCCTCGCCGCGCTCGCCGCCGCGGCGCTGCTCGCCGACCGGATCGTCTCGGTCGCCGCGATCGCCCTCGTGCTCCTGCTCGTCTGCCTGCGCGCGCCGGGCGGCCGGCGGCGGATGTACCTCGTCGGCGCGCTCGGCTCGGGCCTCGCGGTGTTCGTGCTGACGCCGTTCGTCTCGTCGATCGGCTGGCACGTGATCTGGAGCGGGCCAACCGTGCCCGTGCTCGGCCGGCTCGACATCACGCGCGAGGAGCTGCGCATCGGGCTCTTCCAGGGATTGCGCCTGACCGCGGTCGCGCTCGCGTTCGCGGCCTACGCGCTGCTGCTCGACCACGACCGCCTCGTCCAGTCGGTGCGGTTCGCGCGGCGCTCGGTGCTGGCGATGGCGCTTGCGACGAGGCTCGTGCCGACGCTCGAGCGGGACGCGGCCGGGCTCGTGGAGGCGCTGCGCGGGCGCGGGGTGGAGGTCTCGGGCGCGCGCGGGCGGGCGCGGCTGCTCGGGCCGCTGCTGGCCGGTTCGCTCGAGCGCGCGCTCAATCTCGCCGAGGCGATGGAGGCGCGCGGCTACGGCCGTCCCGGCGGGACGAGGACGCCGCGCCCCGGTTGGAGCCGGCTCGACCGGGCCGCGCTCGCGCTCGGCGCTGCGGCTGTGGCGATCGGAGTGCTGTGGCTCTAGCGACCGTTCGCGAGCTCGCGTTCACCTACCCCGGCGAGCACGAGGCGCTGCGCGGCGTCTCGCTCGAGCTCGAGCCCGGCGAGGTGGTCGCGCTGCTCGGGCCTTCGGGCGGCGGCAAGTCGACGCTGCTGCGCGCCCTGGCAGGGCTCGTCCCGCACTTCCACGGCGGCCGCTTCTCCGGGTCGGTCGAGGTGGGTGGGCTGGACACGCGCCGCGTGCACCCGTCCGACCTTGCCGGCACGGTGGCGACGCTCTTCCAGGATCCGGAGGACCAGGTCGTGTTCACGCGCGTGAACAACGAGGTCGCGTTCGGACTCGAGAACCTCGGCACGCCGCCTGCGCAGATCCTGCCGCGTGCGGCGCAGGCGCTGGCCGCAGTCGGCGCCGCGCATCTCGCCGAGCGCCCGGTCGCCGAGCTTTCCGGCGGTGAGTTGCAGCGCGTCTGCCTCGCCTCGGTGCTCGCGCTCGAGCCGCGGCTGCTGCTCCTCGACGAGCCGACCTCGCAGCTCGACCCGGAAGGGGCTGCGACCGCGATCGAGCTCGCGCGTGCGAGCGGCGCCGCGGTCGTCGTCTCCGAGCAGCGGCCCGAGCGCGTGCTCGACGCCTGCGACCGCGTGCTCTTCGTCGCGGGCGGCCGCATCCGGGAAGGCGAGCCACCTGATGCCTGGCTGCCGCGCGAGGCGCTACTGCCCAACGCCGAGCCCTCGGGCCCGGCGGTCTGCCGGCTCGACGACGTCTCGTTCGCCTACGGCGCGGCGCCGGTCGTGGCGCGGGCGAGCCTGCGCGTCGGCCGCGGCGAGATCGTCGCCCTCGTGGGCCCGAACGGTTCGGGCAAGACGACCCTGGCCAAGCTCGCCTCTGGGCTGCTCGAGCCGCAGGCCGGCAGCGTCACGCGCGAGGGCCGCGCCTGCTACCTCTCGCAGGACCCGGGCCGTTACCTCGTCAAGGAGCGGGCCGACGAGGAGGTCGCGCTGGCGGTCGGCGGCGATCTCGCGCGCGCCCGCGCCACGCTGGCGCAGGTGGGGCTCGCGGGCTTCGAGGACCGTCACCCGCGAGACCTGTCAAGCGGCGAGCGCGAGCGGCTGGCGCTGGCGGCGGTGCTGGTCGCCGAGCCGGATCTGCTCGTCCTCGACGAGCCGACCCGCGGCGTCGACCCGCCGCGCAAGGACGAGCTCGCGGCGCTGCTGCGGGCGCAGGCGCCTGCGCGAGCGACCCTCATGGTCACCAACGACCTCGTCTTCGCGTCACAGGTCGCGGACCGCGTCGTCTTGACCGCGCCCGAGCGGGAGCGTGCAGTTGCCTAGGCTCGCGGCCCTCGGCGCGCTTGCGGCCGCGGTCGCAGCGGCCACGTGGACCGTGCTCGTGCCGGCCGACGCCGCGCTGGCGCTGCTGCTCGTCGCGGGCGCGCTGATCGCCGTCGGCGTCTCCTGGCTCGAAAGCGGCCCAGGCTCGAGCAAGGAGCTCGTCCTGATCGCGACGCTCGCCGCCGTGGCGGCCGCGGGCCGTGTCCTGTTCGCGGCCGTCCCGAACGTGCAGCCGGTGACGGTGATCGCCGTGGTCGCCGGCGTCGCGCTCGGTCCGCGGGCCGGGGCGAGCGTCGGCGCGCTGGCGGCGCTCGTCTCGAACTTCTACCTCGGCCAGGGCGCGTACACGCCGTGGCAAATGCTGGCGTGGGGGGCGTGCGGCCTGATCGGCGGGCTCGCCGCGCCGCTCCTGCGCCGTCGCGTGCCGCTCGCGCTGACCTGCTTCGCGCTCGGCTTCGCCTTCGACGCCTTCATGGACGTCTGGGAATGGCTCAGCTTCTACCCACACACGTGGCAGGCGTTCACGGCGCTCTACCTCCGCGGGATCTGGTTCGACGGCGCCCACGCGACGGGGAACTTCGTGCTCGCCTTCGTCGCTGGGCCGGAGCTGCGGCGCCTGCTCGAGCGCTACGCCCGGCGGCTGAAAGCCGAGGTCGTGTGGGCTTGAGGCTCGCCACGCTCGCCGTCGCCTTGGCGGTGACGACGCCGGCCGGGTTCCTGCAGGCGCACCAGGCGCCGAACGGTGCCTTCGCCGAGCCGGGTAGCACGACCGGCCCGCTGCTGACCGCCTGGGCCGCACTCGGGCTGCAAGCGTCAGGCGCCGACACCGGCAAGGCGCTCGACTACCTCGAGACCCACGGCAGCGGGCTCGACGAGACGATCGACGTCGAGCTCGTCGCGCTGGCCGAGAGCGCCCTTGGTGCCCGGCCGCTGAAGCTGCTCGCGCGGATCCGCTCCGACCAGCGGCAGGACGGCCGGATCGGCCCGAACGTGAACTCGACGATCTGGGGGATCTTGGCCCTGCGGCAGGCCCGCCAGAAGGCGCCGCGCGAGGCAGTGCGGTTCCTCCTGCGCTGGCAGTCCCGGAGCGGCGGCTGGGCGTGGTACCTGAACGGCGCACCGGACTCGAACGACACCGCGGCCGCGATCGAGGCGCTACGCGCGGCCGGTGTGATGGGCAAGCCGATCCGCCGCGGACTCGCCTACCTGCTGCGGCTGCAGAACCGCGACGGCGGCTTCGAGCTGACCCCGGGCCGCGGCTCCGATGCGCAGTCGACGGCGTGGGCGGTACAAGCCTTCGTCGCCGCCCACCGCGCCGTGCCGAAGGGCTCGATCGCCTACCTCTCGCGCCTGCGCCGGCCCGACGGCAGCTTCCGCTACTCGCAGCGCTACGCGACCACGCCGGTCTGGGTCACGGCCCAGGTGCTGCCCGCCTTACACCGGCGGGCGTTCCCACTCCCGCAGCCATGAGACCTGCTCGTAGAGGAAGCGGTAGCCGAGCCGCTCGTTGACCGCGAGCATGCCCGCATTCTGGGAGTCGTTCTCGGTCACGATCCGCTCGAAGCCGTGGTCTTGGGCCCATCGCGCCGACGCGCTCTTGACGGCCAGGGCGAGGCCGCGCCGGCGATGGGACGGGAGCGTGGCGGTCATCTCGTTGTACGCGAGCCGCCGGGCCGGGTCGACGATCAGGAAGGCGAGAGCGACCGCCCGTTCGCCGTCGAGCGCGACGAAGCTGCCTTCGTCCGAGAGCGCTGGCGAGCCGTAGTCGTCCTGGCGCCAGTCCTCGAACGAGAGCTCAGTCTCGGGCTCGTCGCCCGGCATGTCGATCTCGCCCGCGGCGCAGATCTCGTACAGGGCGTGCTCGCGGTCGCGCGCTTCGCTCAGCGGGACGACCGCGGCCGCCGGTTCCGGCAGCTCGGCGCCGGCGAGCTCGAGCGCGGAGACCCGGTCGGCGCCATGCCGCTCGAAGCTGAGCCGCTCGAGGAAGCGAGTACCGCCCTCGTCCACGTCGACGTGCGTCCGCAGCCGCCAGGCGCCACGCTCGCGTAGATACTCGTTCACGCGCGCGTAGAGCTCACCGCCGATCCCGCGCCCGCGCGAGCTCGGATCGACGCCGATCCAGAAGCGGCCCTTGCCCGGCGTCGGCACCGCCCACTCGAAGTTCGCCCAGGCGAACCCGACGATCTCGCCGGCCAGCTCGGCCACCCACGAGCGGCGCTGCTCGCGCGCGATCGGCCGTGTCGCCGTGTGCCAGACCAGCTCGGGCGTCAACACCTGGTGCGGGTTGATCGCCAGCTCGAGCCGCGCCACCGCCGGCGCGTCCTCCCGCCGCAGCTCGCGGATCATGGCGCCGCCATCCAGCCATCTTCCGGGCGCATGAGCCGCCCGTCGGAGACCAGCCGCTCGACGAGCCCGTCCTCCCACCACGGGAACCAACGCGGCAGCTCCGGCTCGGGCGCGACCAGCGCCGCCCGCACCGCTACGACCACGAGCTCGGCCAGCCCGCCGTCCTCGAACGGCTCCGGGAAGCGCTGGTCCCAGCGCGCCAGCTCGCTCGTGTGCCGGTGCGGGTCCTCGTAGACGACGCTGCGCGCGACGAGGGCGCCGCAGCGCTCGAGCGGCGTGCGCAGCCGCTTCAGCTCCTTCGGCGCGAGCCCAAGCTCGAGCTGCAGGTCGTCGAGCTCGGACGGCCCGGCCTCGGCCAGGTGGCGCAGGAGCGGGTCGTCCTCGCGGCTGGCGAGCTCGGCGCGGCAGAGCGGGTCGAGCACCCGCGCCGTTTCGGGCGCAATCAGCAGGCTCTTGCCCCGGTGGATCGCCAGGATCGTGTGGCCGCGGGCGCCGAGCTCGCCGAACCACGGGTACTTCGTGCGCGGCCACTGCCCGAAGCCCGGCTTGTCCGGCGCGTACGGCTCCTCGTGACAGGCGCCGAAGAGGCTCGGCAGCGCGCTGTCGGCGGTTCGCGTCAGCAGCCCGCGGTCGAGCAGGAACGCCTCGGCGTCGTCGAGCGAGCCGAGCGCCCGGTCGGGCGTCAGCCGGCACTCGAAGGCTCGTCGCTGCTGGAGCTCCGCCAGGCGCATCCGGGTCATTGTCGCCCCTCGCAGATCGGTGATACCGTGGTTCCTGGTCGCCCGAGCGGGCACATGTCGTGTGACCCGACCTCGATGCGGCCAATCTCATCTTTCACGCGTGCGCCCGTGTCCCCCTTCCAGGGGTTGGCCTTGCGGCGGCGAATTGCCGATGCCGTGAAGGTGAAGGTGGGGTCGAAGACGCTGGCAGTCGTTCTCATCCTGGTCTCGACGGCCGGGATGGTGCTGCTCCTCGCACGCTCCGGCACGAAGGTCTTCCAGGCCGCGGCGACGCCGGACTGGCGCTACCTCCTCGCCGGCCTCGCGATCTGCGCGGCGGTGCAGCCGCTGCGCGCGCTCGCCTGGACGTCGACCGTGCGCTCGCCGGTGGGCTTCCGCGCGATGTACGCGGCCAGCTCCGTCGGCTCCTTCCTCGACACGGTTCTGCCCGGACGCATGGGCGAGGCCTCGAAGGTCGCGGTGCTAAAGGTCGCGGCCGGGCCGCGCTGGCCCGGGTTCTCGCGCGCGGGCGGGAGCCTGCTTTGCGCGCACCTGCTCGAGATGGTCGCCTTCGTGCTCGTCGGCGCCGCCTCCGCGTTCTTCCTGCCGGTTCCGACCTGGGCCAAGATCACGATGCTCGTCGGACTGCCGCTCGCCGCCGGCGGTCTCTTGCTCGTCTCGGTTCTGCACCACAAGGTCGGCCATCGCCTGCCCGAGGGCGTCGGCTCGTTCCTGGCAGGCGCGGCTGCCCCCAAGCGCGTGATGCTGCGCGCGGGCCTGATCCTCGTTGTGACCTGGGTCGCCCGTTGGTTCGGCGTGCTCTTCCTGCTGCACGCGGTCGGCGTCCACGTCGGCGTCGGCACGGCGCTGCTCTACATGGTCGTCACCGGCCTCGCGAACACGATGCCGTTCCTGCCCGGCAACGTCGGCCTCTACCAGGGCGCGGCGCTCGGCGCGCTGGCGATGGCCGGCCACGGCGGCACCTCCGCCGCCGCAGCCTCGGTCTTCACGCCGGCCGCCGGCAGCCTCGCGACTGCGCTGGCCGCGATGATCGGCCTGGCCTTCTACGGCCGCCGCCTCGGCGAGCTCCGCCGAGCCGCCGTCCGCTTCTAACCCAACTTCGAAGGATCGGCCGGCTGCCCGTCGCGGCCGACGTAGCCGTCCTTCGCCCCGACGACGAGCATCACCAGGTCATCGTCACCGATGCTCGTGATCTGCCGCGGCGTGGTCGACTCGACGTGGCAGAGTCCGCCCGGCCCGAGCTCGCGCGACTCGCCGGGAAGCGCGAACCGCGCGCGGCCCGCGTGCACGAAGTAGAGCTCGTCCTGTTCCTCGTGGAAGTGCGGCCGCGCCTCGACGCCCGACGGGATCACGAGCACGTTGACGCCGAACGCCGTCACGCCAAGCTCCCGGCGCACCTTGCGGAAGACGCCGTCGCCCAGCTCCTCGATCGTCCCGAACGCATAGCCCATGCGATGAGTTTCTAGCAGCTGGCCGGTCGTAGAATCGACAGCGACAAGGAGGATCCCGTGCAGCAGACGGCAACCCACATCACCCAACTCGGCCGCGTCATCATCCCCGTCTCCGACCAGGACAAGGCGCTCGAGTTCTACACCGGCACCCTCGGCTTCGAGGTCCGCGCGGACATCCCGTTCGGCGAGGGTGACCGCTGGCTCGAGGTCGGGCCGGCCGGCGGCGGAGCGGCGATCGCAATCATGCCCCCGCGGCCGGGCGCGGATCCCGGGAACGACCAGACCTGCGTTGCGCTGACGACCACCGACGTGGAGGCCGACTACCAGGCGTTGAAGGAGAAGGGCCTCGACGTCGACGAGCCGATGGGCGGCGAGGACCCGGTCCCGCGGATGTTCTTCCTCCGCGACCCGGACGGGAACAACCTGCTGCTCGTCGAGGAAGGCGATGCCTGACTCGACGGAGTTCCGTGTCGCGCTGACAGTTGAGGACTTCGACGGGGCGCTGAGCTTCTACCGGGATGCGCTCGGGCTCGAGCAAGTCGCCGACTGGAGCTCCGACGACGGACGCGTCGTTCTGCTCGCGGCGGGGCGCGCGATGCTCGAGCTGTTCGACGAGGCCCAGGCGGAGTACGTCGATCGGATCGAGGCCGGCCGGCGGGTGGCTGGCCCGGTCCGGCTTGCGGTGGCCGTGCCCGACAGCGAAGCGGCCGCTCGGCGACTCGTCGAGGCGGGCGCGGAGCAGATCGCAGAGCCGGTGACCACGCCGTGGGGCGACCGCAACGCCCGCGTGCAGGCCCCCGACGGGATGCAGTTGACGCTGTTCACGGGCGCGTAGCTCGGGCCCGGACGGGCGTCAGCGCCGGGTCGCCGCGCTCGACGGCGAGCAGGTTGTCGACCACGAGGCGCGTCATCGCCTCGCGCGTCTGCCGCGTCGCGCTGCCGATGTGCGGGGTGAGCACGACATTCGGCAGCTCGAGCAGCTCAGCCGGCACCTCCGGCTCGTGCGCGAAGACGTCGAGGCCGGCGGAGATGCGGCCCGAGACCAGCTCGGCGACCAGCGCCGGCTCTTCCACGATCTCGCCGCGCGCGGTGTTGACGAGCACGGCGCCGTCGCGCAGCAGCGCGAGCCGCCGCGCGTCGATCAGACCCTCGGTCTCGGACGTCAGCGGCGCGTGGATCGAGACCAGGTCGGACTCGGCCAGCAGCGCGTCCAGCTCGCGGAACTCGCCCAGATCGCTGTCGGCGCGCAAACGCCGCGTGAAGAGCACCCGCACGTCGAAGCCGCGGGCCCGCCGGGCGACCGCGCTGCCGATCCGGCCGAGCCCAACGATCCCGAGCGTCGAGCCGCTCACCTCCTCGGCGAGCCCGCCCTCCGACCACGAGCCGCTCCAGCCGCCCAAGCGTACGAAGCGGTCGCCGGCGACGACCTGCCGCCGGGCCGCCAGCAGCAGCGCGAAGGCGAGGTCGGCAGTCGCCGCGTCGAGCACGCCCGGTGTGTTCGTGACCACCACGCCTCGCGCGGCACATGCCGCGACGTCGATCCGGTCGTAGCCGACGCCGAAGTTCGCCACCAGGCGGAGCCGCGGCAGCAGCTCGAGCGGCACTGGCTCGTTCGCCACGATCAGGCCCTCGAGGTCTTCGCGGGGCCCCTCCAGCGTTTCGAGCGGCTCCACCTCGACGTCGGCAAGCTCGTCGAAGGCCGAGCCTGGGTACCGACGGGTCGCGAGCACCTTCATTCCGCGCCCAAACTACTCTGCAGCGGTGCCCGTCTCCGCCGATGAGGCCCGCGCGCTCGCGCTCGCCCTGCCCGAGGCGGTCGAGCAGGACCACCACGGCAAGCCCTCGTTCCGCGTGGGCGGCAAGATCTTCGCGACCCTCTGGAACGAGGGCCGGGTGAACGTGATGGTGGACGAGGGCGGCATCCGGACTGCGATCGCCGCCGCGCCCGAAGCGTGCGAAGAGGTCTGGTGGGGCAAGCGCCTTGCTGCCGTCGGCGTTGCGCTCGCGCGCGTCGAACGCGATCACCTCGGCGAGCTGCTCGAGGATGCCTGGGAGCAGAAGGCGCCGAAGCGGCTGCTTCCTCGCTGAGCGCTAGCATCGGCGAGTGGCCGTAGCTTCCCCCGAGCAGTACCTCGCCGACCTGAATCCGGCGCAGCGCGAGGCCGTCGTCACCACGGAGGGCCCGCTGCTCGTGGTCGCCGGCGCGGGCTCGGGCAAGACGCGCGTGCTCACCTACCGCGTCGCGCACCTGATCAACGCCTGCGGCGTGAAGCCGAACGAGATCCTCGCGATCACCTTCACGAACAAGGCCGCCGGGGAGATGCGCGAGCGGCTCGAGAACCTGCTCGGCCCGGTCGCACGGACGATCTGGATCCTCACCTTCCACGCCGCCTGCGGCCGGATCCTGCGTCGCGAGGTGCAGCGCCTGGGCTACCGGAGCAACTTCACGATCTACGACCAGGCCGACCAGGTGCGGCTGACCAAACAGGTGCTCGAGGAGCTGGAGAAAGACCCGAAGCGCTTCGTCCCGCGCGGGATCCACGCGCAGATCTCGGCCGCCAAGAACCAGCTGGTCACGCCCGCCGAGTACGCCGAGCGCGTCGCATCGTTCTACGACCAGACCGTCGCCGAGACGTACGACCTCTACCAGCGGCGACTGTTCGCCTCGAACGCGGTCGACTTCGACGACCTGCTGATGCTGACCGTGCAGGTGCTCGAGCGCTTCCCCGAGGCGCGCGAACGGTGGCAGAAGGCCTTCCGCTACGTCCTCGTCGACGAGTACCAGGACACGAACCACGCGCAGTACCGGCTGCTCCAGCTGCTGGCGGAGAAGCACCGCAACGTCTGCGCGGTCGGCGACCCGGACCAGTCGATCTACGCCTTCCGCGGCGCCGACATCCGCAACATCCTCGAGTTCGAGCGCGACTTCGGCGAGACCAAGACCGTCGCGCTGGAGCAGAACTACCGCTCGACGAACACGATCCTCCAGGCCGCGAACGCGGTGATCGCGCACAACCGCGAGCGCAAGCCGAAGAACCTCTGGTCGGAGCTCGGCGAGGGCGAGCCCGTGCGCGCGCTCGAGGTCGAGGACGAGCACGCCGAGGCGCGCTTCGTCGCCGCAGAGATCGCCGCGCTGGTCGAGGAAGGCTTCAGCGGCAGCGAGGTCGCGGTCTTCTACCGGACGAACGCGCAGTCGCGGGTGCTGGAGGACGTGCTCGTCCGCCAAGGCGTCGCATACCAGGTGATCGGCGGCCCGCGCTTCTACGAGCGCGCCGAGGTGAAGGACGTGATCGCCTACCTGCAGGCGATCGACAACCCGTACGACGCGGTCTCGCTGCAGCGGGTCGCGAACCGGCCGCGGCGCGGGATCGGCGACGCCTCGCTCGCGCGGCTACAGGCTCAGGCCGACGCGTACGGGGTCTCGCTCTGGGAGGCGCTCGGCCAGGCGGAGGAGGCGGGCATCTCGGCCGCACCGCTGCGCGCGGTGCAGCAGTTCCACGGGTTGCTCCAATCGCTGATGGCCGGCGCGCTCGACATGGACGTGCCGGACGTGATCGAGCGCGTGCTCGAGCGCAGCGGCTACCTCGACTCGCTGCGCGCCGAGCGGACGATCGAGGCCCAGGGCCGGATGGAGAACCTGCAGGAGCTCGTCGGCGTCGCGCAGGAGTACCAGCACACCGCGCAGGAGCCCTCGCTCTCGGGCTTCCTGCAGGAGATCTCGCTCTACTCCGACCAGGACGCGATCCGCGGCGAGCAGAGCCTCGTCACGCTGATGACGCTCCACAACGCGAAGGGGCTCGAGTTCCGCGCCGTCTTCATGATCGGGATGGAGGAGGGGATCTTCCCGCACGCCCGCTCGATCGAGGAGCAGGGGCTCGAGGAGGAGCGCCGGCTCGCCTACGTCGGCATGACGCGGGCCCAGGAGCGGCTCGTGCTGACCCACGCCAGCGCCCGCTCGCTCTACGGCAGCCGCTCGTACAACCTGCCTTCGCGCTTCCTCGACGAGCTGCCGGAGACCCATGTCGAGCGCAGCCGCCTGCAGCCCGCGTCGTGGTCGGGCTACGGCTCGCCCACGGCCGTCGCGCCCCGCGCGGACGTGCCCACGCTCTCGACCGGCGATTCTGTCCGCCACGAGACGCTCGGCGAAGGCGTCGTCACCGCGATCGAGCGCGGCGGCCTGGTCACGGTGCGCTTCGCGAGCGACGGCAGCGAGCGTCGCCTGATGCTGGACTACGCGCCGCTCGAACGGATCGCGTGATCGAGGTCAGGCAGGCCGCGCCGGAGGAGGTCGGCGCCGCGCTGGCGCCGATCTGGAACTACTTCGGCAGCCGGCCCGAGGCCGAGGAGCTCGAGCGGTTCGCGACGATCCTGCCCGCGGAGCGCGTGCTTGCCGGGTTCGACGGCGGCGAGATCGTCGGCGGCGCCGGCGCTTACCTCTTCGACAGCACGGTGCCCGGAGGCGCGCAGGTCGCGACTGCCGGCGTAATGGCCGTCGGCGTGCTGCCGACGCACCGCCGCCGCGGCGTGCTGACGGCGATCATGCGGCGCCAGCTCGCGGACGCCCACGAGCGCGGCGAGCCGATCGCGACGCTGTACGCCGCCGAGGGAGGCATCTACGGCCGCTTCGGGTACGGCCTCGCCGCGCTGGCCGGCGACATCGAGCTGCCGAAGGAGCACGCGCGGCCCTGGCACGACGAGCCGCTCGGGCGGGCGCGGCTGCTCGACCCGGACGATCGGGTCGAGGTGCTGCCGGCGATCTACGACCGCGTCCAGGCCGAGACGACGGGCATGTTCACGCGCACGCGCGACTGGTGGCAGGTACGGCGCCTGCGGCAGCGACCCGGGAAGCCGCCGGGCAACGCGGTCGTGATCGAGCTCGACGACGGCGCGCAGGCCTACGCGCTCTACCGCCACGAGTTCGGGATGCGCCACATGGTCAGCGAGACGAAGCTCGAGGTCAGCGAGGCGCTCGGCACGTCGCCCGAGGCGCTCGACGCCGTCTGGCGCTACCTGCTCGCGATCGACTGGGTGGCCCGGATCGACGCCTACTGGCTGCCGCTCGACCACCCGCTCTTCCACTGGATCCGCGAGCCGCGCCGGATGGCCTGTCACGTGATCGAGGGCCTCTGGGTGCGCCTCGTCGACGTCGACGCCGCACTCGCGGGCCGTGCCCTCGGCGAGGGCTCGCTCGTGCTCGAGGTTCGCGACGAGTTTTGCGATTGGAACGAGGGACGCTGGCAGGTCGAAGCCGGCTCGGTCTCGCGGACGACGGGAGCAGCCGACCTGGCGCTCGACGTCTCCGCGCTCGGATCCGCCTACCTGGGCGGCTTCACGTTCGCCGGCCTCGCGCAGGCGGGCCGGGTCGAAGAGCTGCAGCCCGGCGCGATTGCCCGGGCCGACGCGATCTTCGGCACGGCCCGCCAGCCCTGGTGCCCCGAGCTCTTCTAGCGGAGCGCTTCGACCCAGTCGAGCCGCCGCCCGCAAAGCTTGTCGGCGCGGGCGGGCGCGACGTGGATCACGGGCTCGCGCTGGTCGGCCATGCTCAGCGCCGCCGGCCCGAAGGCGAACGGCGTGCCGCCGCTGCCCGGGTGCCAGCCGCCCGGCTCGTAGCTGACGCCGATGAGGTGGTTGCCGGCCGTCAGCGGCGTCGAACCGAGCTCGGTGTAGAGGCCGGGCCAGTTCAGCTCCTCGCGCAGCGAGCCGACCTTGCGGCCGTCGATCGAGATCGAGGCGTTCCCGAACCAGTCGCCGGCCAGCCAGGCGGTGTAGATGCCGTCGACCGGCACGCTCACCCGCAGGAGTTGCGTTCCCCGGAGGGGCGGTGCGCCGAGGCCGATCGCCTTCGGCCGGGTCGGCGCGACCAGGAGCGAGCCGCGTAGCGCCTTCACGCGCGCGCAGGACGGCACCGCCGCGGCTTGGCTCGCGTCGCCGAGCGGCACGTGCGCGGCGATCGTCCTGGCCGGATGGACCGGACGCTGCCAGACCTCGTACCAGCGGCCGCTCCAGGCGAGCCGGTAGTCCGACGGCGGCCTGCTCGCGGCCGGCCCGCGGCGCAGCACGAGGGTGCGGTAGACCTGGACCTGGTCGTCGCGGATGCGGTCGATGTCTGCGGAGGCGCCTTTGTCGAGCGTCGTCCCGTCGACGAGGTAGTCGAAGCGGCGCCGTAGCTCCGAGGCGCCTTCGGGGTCGAGCCCACGCAGGAAGTGGCGCACGCCGTACGGTTCGTAGTTCGTCATCAGCGCCGGTCCGTCGCCGGCGAACTCGTGCCCGATCGTCTCGAGCTCGTGCAGCTGGCCGCGCGGCGCGAGCCAGACGTCGTGGTACTGGTCGACGTTCGACCAGAGCACGCCGCCGGCGATCACGAGCGCCAGCACGCCGGCCTCGACGATCCGCCTGCTGGTGAGCAGCGCCCCGGCCCCCGCCAAGGCCGCCGCGAGAACGGCCGGCGAGGCCATCGCCAGCGTCTTCCCGCCGACCCACGGCGAGCTGATCCCGACGAAGATCAGGCAGCCGACCACTGCTGTCGTCACGTAGACGAGCAACTCCCACGCGCGCCGGCGCCAGGCCCACCAGAGCCCGCCCACCCCGGCGGCGATGACCACGGCGATCAGGACGTAGACGGGCGTGAGGTCGTGCGGGTCGACGCGAAAGTCGCCAACCGGCCAGATCCCGAACAGCTGCCAGCCGCTCAGCGGGCCGATCAGATTGCCGAGGTTCGTCTCCTTGTCGAAGGCGCCGATCTTCGGCAGCCAGTCGACCGCCGCGACGAAGGCCGGGATCGCGAACACGGCGAGGGCCGCCGCGAACCAGCCTGTGCGCACCAGCAGCGAGCGCGTCGGGTGCCGGAGCAGCAGGAAGACCCCGCCTGCGAGTAGCGGCGCCACCAGCCAGACGGCGCCCGGCAGGCTGAGGACGCAGACGAGCGTCGCGCACGCCGCGGCGAGCGGCAGCACGGCGCGCGGCCCGCGCTTGGGCGCGAGCGTCCACGGCAGCAGCGCTGCGATCAGCGCGAGCAGCAGCGCGCCTGCGAGCTCCTTGATCCCGCCCCAGAGCGCGTAGCCGTAGAGGAGCGCCGGCTGGGCCGCGAGGAAGGCCGCGCCCGCGCGCGCCGGCCGCGACGGAATCGTTCCTTCCAGCACGGTGTAGAGCGTGAGCGCCAGCAACGCCGCCAGGAAGGCGAGGTACGGCTGGTAGAGCCAGGCGCTGTCGTAGGCGAGCAGCTGGTGGCCGACCCCGAGCGGCATCAGGCTCCCGGTCGGGTAGCCGATCGCGAGCGTGGTGGCGAGCGTCGCCTCATAGGTCGAGGGCGCGAGGCCCACGAGGCTGCGGCCGTGCTGCATCACCCGATCGGTCATCGCCAGGTAGGTGGCGGTGTCGTCTAGCTTGATGTAGCCGCCGAAGGTCGCGCGCCCGGAGAGCACGATCGGTGCGGCGAAGACGGCGAAGACACCGCCCGCCGCGGCCCACGCCCAGCCCTCCAGGCGCGTGCGCCACGGCGGTGCGAGGACGAACCCGGCGACCGCGAGCACCACGACCAGCGGGCCCGCGAGCTCGGCGGTCGCGTCTGTCAGCGTGGCGAACTGCGCCGCGAGGACTACGACGGTGAGGCCGACCGGCACGCGCAGCGGCCGCGGCAGCTTCGCCCCGGCGGCGAGCTCGAGCAGCTGGCCGCAGCCGAACGAGAGCCCCGCCAGCACGAGCGGGAACGCGAGCCAGGAGACGAGTAGCGCCGTCAGCTACCGACCGGGACGACCCGCCCCGACGCGACGAGCGAGCGGGCCTGCGCCGCCGAGGGGTCGTAGACCTCGATCTGCACGTCGGAACCGGGATAGGCGAGGTAGATGTTCGTGGGCCGCGAGTTGCTGTAGACGGCGATCGCGCCGCGCGGCGCGGCGAACGACGACTCGCCGGAAGTCTTCGCCAGGCTCTTCAGCACGTTGTAGGCGCCTGGGACGGGATAGGTGCCGACAAGCCGGTAGCCGGCCGACGTCGTCCCGACGCTCACGTCCGGCGGCAGGTAGCGGACGTAGACCCGGTCCTGCGCGGTGCGCTGGAGCTCGTAGACCTTGTCCTCCTCCGGCCCGAGCCAGTAGATCGGCCGGCCGCTCTCCACCGAAAGGTCACGGATGTGCGCGGGCGACGCCGCCGTTGGCGTGATCGGCTCGGCCGAGGGCTGGCCGGACGAGTCGGAGCCGCCTCCGCGGACGAGCAGCCAGACCACCAAGGCCACGAGTGCCGCGACCGCGATCACCGCGCCGATCCGGACGTCGGGCCTGCGCGCCCAGGCTGAACGGGTGCGCTGGTTCACAGCCACGAAGCATAGGTTCCGCCTCGGCGCGCGCGGTCCTGCCCGGCTACAATCGAACGTCCCAAGGGCGGTTAGCTCAGTTGGGAGAGCACCAGCTCGACAAGCTGGGGGTCACTGGTTCGAGCCCAGTACCGCCCACTCACTTCGCAGCGGCGCTTCGCGCCGCTGGCTCGTTTCATGGGGGAAACCCGGGTTCCCCCCATGAGCCCCATCGTTGGGTTGACGCGCTTCCCGCGAACGAACTGGAGGAGCGTCGATGCCGCATCGTGAGCCGCGCCGGCCAGGTCGCGGCGTCGAGGCCCCGCACGACTGAGGGCGGCCCTCAGGCCGCCCCCTTGAACAAACCAGATGACCTACGTCCTCCTCGTGGACAGGCATCCCGATGCACGAGTGGGCTGTATCAGCCTTGTTGCCCGCCTGGAGCCCACGCCTTCGCCGGCGTGACAAGCTGGTCGGTTCAGGCACCGCGACGTTCGCTGCGAGAACCATCACGGTGATCCCGGGCTAGCCGTTACCACGGCGCTCCGCCGTGGTCTCTTTCGTCAGCTCATGCGGTCTTGGCCAGTTCCTGCTGCGTCCGGTGCAGCCGCTGCGCGCGCGTGGCGAATGCCCTGACCACCATCGGGTCGAACTGCCGACCGCTCTCACGCAGGATCTCGTCGACCGCCTGCTCCCACTTGCATCGCCGGCGGTACGGGCGGTCGGTGGTCATCGCATCGAGAGTGTCGGCGACGGCAAAGATCCGCGCGACCGGAGGGATCTCCTCTCCGCGGAGCCCGTCGGGGTAGCCCTGTCCATCCCAGCGCTCGTGGTGCGAGCGGACGACCTGCAGGCCCTCGCCTTCGAGCATCGGCACGCCCGCCAGCAGCTCGGTGCCGATCAGGGGATGCCGCTGCATCACCCGACGCTCTTCCGCCTCCAGTGCGCCGCGCTTCTCGAGGATTCCCTCCGGGATCCCGATCTTGCCGATGTCGTGCAGCAGAAAGCCGTATTCGAGGCTCGGGTCGTCGAGCAAGCGCGGCTCGACCGCCTCGGTCAGCTCGACCGCGTAGCGTTGGACGCGAAGGCCGTGGTGGCCGGTCGCCTCGCTCTTCGCCTCGAGTGCGTCGGTCAGCGTGGTGATCGTCTGGCGGTAGGCCTGCTGGAGCAGCCGGCGCTGCGCGCGCTCGGCCTGGACGGTTTCCCTCAGGTCGCGCGCATAGATGAGCAGCTGGTCCGGGCCGGCCTCGGCGCTCGCCTGGAGCAAGACTTCGTTCTGTAGCGCGCTGTCGATTGCGCCCATCAAATCGAGCGGGCTGAACGGCTTGCGCAGCAACACGTCGGCTCCAGCGGCGCGCGCCTCCTCTTTGCTCATTTCTCCACCCGTGAGCAGGACGACGTGCGGCGAGCCGTACGTGCTCCGTTCCTTCAGCTCTTTGCCGAAGACAAGACCGCTACTTCCCGGCAGGTTGACGTCGAGCACAACCAGCGCCGGTTGCCAGAAGCGGGCGAGCTCCGCGGCCTCTTCTGCGGAGCCCGCCTCCTTGATCGCGTATTCGTCCGCGGCGAGCGTCGTCCGCAGCAGGAGCCTCAGGCCGGGGTCGTCGTCCACCAGGAGGATTCGCTGGCGGCCGGTCGGCCAGATGCTCGCTGCGGGCAGGCTGATGGGCTCGAGATCCGGCAGTTCCTCGTGCGAGCTCTTCATCAGCCAGGCCCCGCGCCCGAAGAGCAAAGCGATGACCGCCGAGGTCGCTACCCAAGCCCCGACGGCGACGAGTACCCAGGACAACCAGCTACCGATGTGCCCTCCTTGCCCGCTACCAGCAGGTTGTGGGCCGCAGGAACGACGAACGTCAGTCTTCCTTCGCGCTCTGCGAGAGTAGCGCGATGCGCGGATGTTGACCGCGGAAATCCCTCATTCGAGGGACGCCTGCTGTAACGAACCGCGCTCTTGCAAGACTGTTCAACGTGACCAAGATCCAGAAAACAGAAGAGCAGTGGCGGGCCGAGCTGTCGCCCGAGCAGTACCGCGTTCTGCGGGAGAAGGGCACCGAACGCCCGTTCACCGGCGAGTACGACCATACGTTCGAGTCGGGCACCTACCGGTGTGCCGGCTGTGGGGCCGAGCTGTTCGTCTCCGACGCGAAGTTCGACTCCGGCTGCGGCTGGCCCGCGTTCTCCGCGCCGGCCACCGCGGAGGCGATCGATGAGGAGAGTGACAGGAGCTTCGGCATGACGCGCACCGAGGTGATGTGCGCCGACTGCGGCGGCCACCTCGGCCACGTCTTCCCGGACGGGCCGCACCCGACCGGGTTGCGTTACTGCATCAATTCGGCAGCACTCAAGTTGGAGGAGGAGTAGTGGAGAAGAAGGCAACGTTCGGCGCGGGCTGCTTCTGGGGCGTCGAGGCCGCGTTCCGGCAGGTCGACGGCGTCACCAAGACGGAGGTCGGCTACGAGGGCGGTACGCTCGACAATCCGACCTACGAAGACGTCTGCTCGCACAAGACTGGGCACGCCGAGGTCGTCCAGGTGACCTACGACCCCGAGCGGGTCTCGTACGAGGAGCTGCTCGAGGTCTTCTGGGGCAAGCACGACCCGACGCAAATGAACCGGCAGGGCTGGGACGTCGGCGACCAGTACCGCTCCGTCGTCTTCTACGAGGACGAGGAGCAGCGCGCGGCCGCCGAGCGCTCGAAGGCCGAACTCGACGCCTCCGGCCGCTACCGCAAGCCGGTCGTGACCGTGATCGAGCCCGCGCAGACGTTCTACGTCGCCGAGGACTACCACCAGCAGTACCTCGAGAAGCGCGGCCGCTCGAGCTGCACGACGGCGCTCGCCGAGAGCGCCTAAGTGCTGGCGCACGCGGCGGCGTTCCTCGCCGTCTCGGCGCTCGTGATCGCCACGCCTGGTCAGGACACGGCGCTGACGATCCGCAACACGCTCTCCCGGGGGCGGCGCGGTGGGGTTCACACCGCCGCCGGCGTCGCCCTCGGGCAGCTCGTCTGGGCGCTCGCAGCCAGCGTCGGGCTCGTCGCGCTCCTGCATGCGTGGGAGCCGGCGTTCCTGGCGCTGCGCGTCGCCGGCGCGGCCTACCTGCTCTACCTCGGGCTGACCTCGCTGCGCTCGGCGTTCACACGTAGGCGTACGGTGTCGCCGGAGCCGCGCCTGCGGACCCCGCCGCTCGTGCAGGGGCTGCTCAGCAATCTCGGCAATCCGAAGATGGCCGTCTTCTTCACGAGCCTGCTCCCCCAGTTCGCACCGCACGGCTCGTTCGTCGCGCTGTTCGCGCTCGGGGCGCTGTTCTGCGCCCTCACGCTGATGTGGCTGAGCGCCTATGCGCTGACGGTCTCGCGGGCGAGCGAGCTGCTACGCCGCTCCCGTCCGTGGCGCGCGATCGAGGCGCTGACAGGCGCGGTGCTCGTCGCGCTCGGCATCCGCGTCGCCGCGGAGGGCGTCTAGCTCTCGAGGAAGATCGCGGCGGTCGCGGTGAAGCCGTGTAGGAACGGCTTGCCGCCGACCGGGCCGATCTCGCCGGCGCAGAAGAAGCCGGCCAGCGAGTCGCCGCCCAGCAGCTCGGCGGCCACGCGCGCGTCGTGATCCGGGGCCGAGAAGAGGTTCGTGCCGCGACCGTTGCAGGTGAAGAGCAGCGTGCCCGCGGCCCGCTCACCGTTCAGCGCGGACGAGAGGTTTTCGCGCAGGTCGGCGTCCGCCGAGTCCGCATCGCGGACGTGGAAGCGCAGCGTCTGGCCGATGCGCACCGCCTCGCCGACCGCCAGCGCGCCGGTCTCCTCGTCCACGCCGACGAGCCCGCGCATTAGGTAGTCCCCGCGCCGGTAGTCGGCGCGGTTCTCGTCAATCACGAGGCCGGCGAGCACGCCGCCGCGCGCGGCGCTGCGCTCCTGCTCGGGCGTGAGCGTGCCGAGGTCGCCCTTCAGCCGCTCGAGCGCCGGCTCGCCCGCGAGCTCGAAGACGACGTTTTCCTCGGCGTTCGTGATCACCGAGTCGCGACCGACCGGCTCGCAGCCCTGCGAGACGACCGTGCGCACCGGCACGCCTCGGAGCACGGCGCCGACCGCGCCCTCATACAGCACCTCGCCGTCACGGAACAGCGCCTGAGTGTCGGGCTCGCCGTCGCCTGCCGCGAGCCCGCCGACGAGCGGCACCGCGGCCTCCTCCTCGTTCAGCTTCGAGAGGAAGCCGGCCGCGGGGTACGTGAACGGGTCGACGAGCAACGTGACGAGGTCGGCGTCGTCGAGGTTCGGAATCCCGGTCACGGCGACGCCCTCGTCGGTATCGAGGGCGACGCTCTGGAACGTCTCGATCACAGCGTCCGGCAGCGACGCGGCCCAGACGGCCGCGGCGGGACCGTCCTCGAGCTCGCGGTCACGCGCAACCACGCCCTCGGCCACACAGCCGAGCAGGTGCGCGGGCTGGAGCTCCTCCTCGACGGCCTCGAGCGCCTCCTCGGCGCCGCCGAAGTGGTCGGGCGAGAGGAAGAGGAAGGCCAGGTCGACGGGGGCGCCGCCGAGCGCCGCGGCGGCTTCGCGCGCAGCCTCACCGGCAGCTTCCGCCGCCTCGGGTGAGACGGACAACCCCGCCCCGACCCGGCGCGTGAGCGTCTCGGGCCTCATGGGGCGGAGTGTACGCCTCGCGCGCTGCCTCTCAGCTGTTGCGAGCGGCCG
>CAVQWS010000018.1:0-92171 GCA_963717725.1 uncultured Actinomycetes bacterium | reverse complement strand
TCTACCCGCACGACGCCGACCCCGGCGAGCTTGGCGCGCTTCGACGGCGTGCTGCTCTCGAACGGGCCGGGCGACCGCGAGCCGCTCACTCGAGAGGTCGAGACGGTCAAGGCGCTGCTCGGCCGGGTGCCGGTCTTCGGCATCTGCCTCGGCCACCAGCTGCTCGCCCTGGCGACCGGGCACGAGACCTTCAAGCTCCCCTTCGGGCACCGCGGCGCCAACCACCCGGTGCTGGAGAAGCGCACCAACCGCGTGCTCGTCACGAGCCAGAACCACGGCTTCGCGGTCGCCCGCTCGGACGCGCCCGAGGTGACGCACGTCTCGCTCTACGATGGCACCGTCGAGGGGCTCGAGTTCCCGGAGCTCCGGGCGCGCTCGGTCCAGTTCCACCCGGAGGCGCGGCCAGGCCCGCACGACGCGTGGCCGCTGCTGCTCCCGCTGGATCGAGGGGATGGCACCTGCCGAGGGGCGGCGTGATCTCCGCTCGGGTCCGCCCGACGGCTCGTGGCCGCTCGTGATCGGGCAGGCGTGCGAGTTCGACTACGCGGGCTGCCAGGCGCTAAAGGTGCTGCGCGAGGACGGCTTCCGCACGATCGTCGTCAACTCGAACCCGGCGACGATCATGACCGACCCCGGCTTCGCCGACCGCACCTACCTGGAGCCGCTCGACGTCGAGGCCGTCGCCGACGTGCTCGGGCGCGAGCGGCCCGATGCGCTGCTGCCGACGATGGGCGGCCAGACGGCGCTGAACATCGGGCTCGAGCTCGCCGAGACGGGCGTGCTCGAGGCGCTCGGGATCGAGCTGATCGGCGCGCCGCCGGAGGTGATCCGCCGTGCCGAAGACCGCGAGCTCTTCCGCGAGACCGTCCGCGAGGCCGGCCTGAAGGTGCCCGAGTCGCTGGTCGTGACCAAGCTGGACGAACTGCCGGCCGACCTGTCCTTCCCGGTCATCCTGAGGCCAGCTTTCACGCTCGGAGGCCACGGCGGGGGCATCGCGACCTCACGCCCGGAGCTCGAGGTCATGCTCGATCGCGCCTTGCGCGAGAGCCCGGTCCACCAGGTGCTGGTCGAGGAGAACCTCACGGGCTGGGACGAGTTCGAGCTCGAGCTGATCCGCGACCGCAGGGACAACGTGGTCGTCGTCTGCTCGATCGAGAACCTCGACCCGATGGGCGTGCACACGGGCGACTCGGTCACGGTCGCGCCGCAGATGACGCTCTCCGACGAGGCCTACCAGGAGCTGCGCGACGCGGCGGCGGCGGTGATCCGCGCGGTCGGCGTGGAGTGCGGCGGCTCCAATATCCAGTTCGCGCGCGACCGCGCGACGGGCGACGTGCGAGTGATCGAGATGAACCCGCGCGTCTCGCGCTCGTCCGCGCTCGCCTCCAAGGCGACGGGCTACCCGATCGCCAAGGTGGCGGCCAAGCTCGCGGTCGGCTACACGCTCGACGAGATCCCGAATGACCTGACCGGGACGACGCCGGCGAGCTTCGAGCCGACGCTCGACTACGTCGTCGTCAAGGTGCCGCGCTTCGCCTTCGAGAAGTTCCCGGGCGCCGACACGACGCTCGGCACGCAAATGAAGTCCGTCGGCGAGACGATGGGGATCGGGCGCACGTTCACCGAGGCACTCTCGAAGGCGCTGCGCTCGCGCGAGCTCGACGGCGGCGCGGTCACACCCTGGCCCTCGCTCGACGAGCTGCCCGAGGGGCTGCACCCGTGGTTCAGATCCGAGCTCGAGCGGCTGCGGCTCGGCTCGCTCAACCTGAGCGACCTGGTCGCCGACGATTGGCTGCGGCTGAAGCGGCTCGGCCACTCCGACGCGGCGGTCGCGCGGGCATGCGAGGTGGACGAGGAGACCGCGCGGGCCGCGAGGCGGGCGTGGGGCGTGCGGCCGGGCTACCGGCGTGTCGACTCCTGCGCGGGCGAGGTCGAGGCGGCCTCGAACTACTGCTACTCGACCTGGGGCGAGGCCGACGAGCAGCCACCTTGCGGCGGGTCGGTCGTGATCCTGGGCTCGGGGCCGAACCGGATCGGCCAGGGGATCGAGTTCGACTACTGCTGCGTCCACGCGGCGCAGAGCTTCCGGACGCTCGGCTACGAGGCGGTGATGGTCAACTGCAACCCGGAGACCGTCTCGACCGACTACGACACCTCCGACCGCCTCTACTTCGAGCCGCTGGGGGTCGAGGAGGTGCTGGCGATCTGCGAGCGCGAGCAACCGGCCGGGGTCGTGATCCAGTTTGGCGGCCAGACGCCGCTGAAGTTGGCCCGCGCGATCGAGGCCGCGGGCTTCCGGGTGCTCGGGACGCCGTTCGAGGCGGTTGACCTGGCCGAGGACCGCAGGCGCTTCGCCGCGCTCTGCGACGGGCTCGGGATCGCGGTGCCGCCGTGGGGGACGGCGACGACTGCGGACGAGGCGGTCGAGGTCGCCGAGCGCGTCGGCTATCCGGTCCTCGTGCGCCCGAGCTATGTGCTCGGCGGGCGCTCGATGCGGGTCTGCTATGACCCCGAGGCAGTGCGCGAGTCGGCCGCGGTCGGCGGCACGCTGCTCGTCGACCGCTTCCTCGAGAACGCGATCGAGATCGACGTCGACGCCCTCTGCGACGGGAATCAGACCTTCGTCGCCGCGGTCATGCAGCACGTCGAGGAGGCGGGCGTGCACTCGGGCGACTCGAGCTGCGTGCTGCCCGCGCCGTCCCTGACGCGCTCGGAGCGCCGCGCGGTCGCGCACGCCGTGCGGCGGCTGGGGCCGGCGCTCGGCGTGGTCGGGCTGCGAACGTCCAGCTCGCGCTCGCCGACGGTGAGCTCTTCGTGCTGGAAGCGAACCCGCGCGCCTCGCGGACGGTGCCGTTCGCCAGCAAAGCGACGGGCGTCAATCTTGTCCAGGCCGCGTGCCGGCTGCGGCCGGGGCAACGCTCCCCGAGCTCGAGCTCGGTCGTGATCCTCGGGCGCGTAGCGCTCAGGTCTCCGTGAAGGCGGCGGTGCTGCCGTTCGCCCGTTTCCCCGGCGCCGACCCGGTACTCGGCCCGGAGATGCGTTCGACCGGCGAGGTGATGGCGAGCGCTTCCGACCTGCCCACCGCGTTCGCCAAGGCTGAGCGCGCGGCCGGGCGGCGGCTGCCCGCGACCGGCACGGCGTTTCTCTCGGTGCGCGACGAGGACAAGGGCGTCGCGGTCCCGGTCGCCCAGGCGCTTGCCGGGCTCGGCTTCCAGCTGCTCGCCACCGCGGGCACCGCACGCACGCTCGCGGACGCGGGGCTCGTGGTCGAGTACGTGCGGAAGGTGACCGAGGAGGGCGAGGGGCCGACGGTCGTCGACCTCGTCCGGCGCGGGCGCTGCGACCTCGTGATCAACACGCCGCAGGGCTCGGGGCGCGCACCGACGGCTACCGGATCCGCGAGGCGGCGCCGTCGCGCGCATCCCGTACCACCACCATCTGCGCTGACCTGCTGCTGTTCAGCTACTCCACCCGCCAACGCCGCCGACCTGGACGGATCGACGTCGGCCAACGGCTTGACCATCGTCGCCACCGAGGCCGTTCCGCGCCACCCGCTGCGCGCGTCGAAGCCGGCGGTGATCAGCGAAACCCCGGCAGGCCGGGCAAGTCCTCAGCCTCGATACCGCCTGGCCGGCCTGCCGCTGGCCGATGAGCCTCAGCGCCGCTCCGCCGGGCATGCTCGCCTTCGACCTCGACGGATTGGCCCCTGGACAGGCTCGGCCCCCCGATGCCGGCGATCTCTGTCGGCCAGCCGGGCCGCTCGTACTGGCTTCGACCTCACCGTCGAGCGGCCGCTGCTCGTCGGCGGCGGGATCGGCGTCGCGCCGCTGCCGTATCTCTCGGAGCAGCTCGGAGGCCCCCCGGCGGTACTCGGCTTCCGCACGAGCTGGCACGCGGAGGCGGCGGAGCTGGTGCCGAACGCCGAGGTCGTGCTCGAGCCGACCTACGTCACCGAAGCGATGCACGCCGGGCACGAGGTGCTGGCCTGCGGCCCGCAGCCGATGCTGGAGGCCGTCCGCCGGTTGACGCCGCGGGCGCAGCTCGCCTGGGAAGCGCCGATGGCCTGTGGCTTCGGCGCCTGCTACGGCTGCGTGGTCGAGATCGACGGCGAGCTGAAGCGTCTCTGCGTAGAAGGACCGGTTCTGCGGCTGCTTAACGCCAGCGGCTGCCTGGACGCCCTGGCGGCGCCCGAGGTCGCGCGCACGCTCGACGCCTTCGTGACGAAGACGGTCACGCCGCTCCCCCGTGAGGGCAACGCACCGGTGCGGATCGCCGAGACCGAGGTCGGGATGCTGAACGCGATCGGCCTCGCCAATCCCGGGATCGACGCCTTCCTCGAGCAGCACCTGCCGCGGCTGGCCGAGCTCGGCGTGCCGCTCTGGGTGTCCGTCGGGGGCTTCTCGCTCGAGGACTACGTGCAGGTCGCAGGGCGGCTGGCGACGCGCGACGAGGTCGAGGCGCTTGAGCTGAACCTTTCCTGCCCGAACGTGGACGAGGTGCCCGAACACGTCGGCGAGGTCGTCGCGGCCGTTCGGGCGGTGACCGACAAGCCGCTGTACGCGAAGCTCTCGGCCGCGGTCGCCGACCTGGGCGCCACGGCGCGGGCCGCAGAGGCCGCGGGCGCCGACGGCCTCAGCCTCGTCAACACGGTCAAGGGCCTCGCCCTCGACGAGCGGACTCTGCAGCCGGTGCTCGCGCGCGGGGCGGGCGGGCTCTCCGGTCCGGCGCTGCGGCCGGTCGCGCTCGCGGCCGTGCACACGTGCTTCCGCGAGACGCGCCTGCCGATTGTCGGCATGGGCGGAGTCGCCCGCGGACGGCACGCGCTCGAGCACCTCGCGGCCGGCGCGAACGACGTCGCCGTCGGCACCGCGCTCTTCGCCGACCCCGGCGCGGCGAGCCGGATTCGGAGCGAGCTGGAGGCCGAGCTGGCGTCGCTCGGCTTCGCCAGTCCTGACAACGCCGTGGGTGTCGCGCACGCCTCGGGCCGACTCGACCCTCGACCAGAGGTCGAGACTAAGCCGTCAAAAATCCCTGCATATTGACCCAAACATGTTGGGTTGACCGAGGCGTGGAGCTTGTTAGTATCCCCCGCCGTGGCCGCGCTCAAGACTCAGGCCCAGGCGCCACTCCGCTCCCTCGACCAACGGATGGAAGCGCTCAAGCGGGCGAACGACATCCGCGTGCGACGCGCGCAGCTGAAGAAGGACCTCAAGTCCGGGGACGCGCGCATCGAGGAAATCCTGAGCGATCCGCCAGAGTACGTCTCGACCGCGAAGGTGTTCGACATGCTGATGGCGGTGCCCAAGTTCGGCCGGGTGAAGGCGGCCCGCTTCCTCAACCAGTGCAGGATCAGCCAGTCGAAGACCGTCGGCGGTCTCTCGGACCGCCAGCGGGCGGAGCTGATTGGCCTCTTCAACCGCTGAGACTCGCCCGCGGCCGGTCTTCGTCCTGACCGGCACTTCAGGCGAAGGGAAGAGCACTCTCGCGAAACTGCTGGTCGAGCGGATCCCCGAGCTCGCGCTCGCCGTCTCCGCCACGACCCGCCCCCGCCGGCCCGACGAACAGCACGGCCGCCACTACTGGTTCCTGAGCGACGAGGAGTTCGACCGCAAGCTGGCGGAGGGCGACTTCGTAGAGTGGGTCGAGCTGCCCTGGGGCGAGGGCTACCGCTCGGGCACGCTGCTGGTCCGAGCTCGACCGGATCGTCGCCGAGGGCCGCTCGCCGGTGCTCGAGATCGAGACCAACGGCGCGCTCGCCGTGCGCGACCGGATCCCGGCCGCGGTCACGATCTTCGTCACCGCGCCGAGCCGCGAGGAGCGCGAGCGGCGGCTGCGACGGCGCGCGACCGAGAGCGAGGGCGAGATCGACGAGCGGCTCGACATCGCCGAGCGGCAGCTCGAGCTCGCATCGGAGTTCGACTACACGGTCGTGAACGACGACCGCGAGCGCGCTGTGGGCGAGCTCGAGGGCATTGTCCGCAGCGCACTGGACGGCGCAGGTACCATGCCCGCCCATGATCCATCCCCGCGTTGACGAGCTGCTCGACAATGTCGATTCCCGGTATGCGCTGGTGATCGTCGCCGCGAAGCGTGCGCGTCAGATCAACAACTACCACCACCAGCTCGGCGAGGGCACGTTCGACCAGTTCCTGCCGCCGCTGGTCGAGTCGCGCTCGAAGAACTACTTGACGATGTCGTTCGAGGAAATCTCGGAAGGCAAGATCAAGTACACCTACCCGAAGTAGCGGAGGCCGCCGCCTGCTGGCGGCCCCTCGCGGTTGGTGTTACTTCGCGACCTTGAAGTCGCCGTGCATCTGGGCTTCGTGATTCGAGCAGTAGAAGCTCCAGCTACCGGGCTTGAGCGTCATCTCGACCGTCTTCGTGCCCGTGAAGGCAGTTCCGGTGAGGTGTTTCTCGAGCTTCGGCTTCGACGGCTTCTCGCGCTCGACCGTGAAGTTGTGATACGTCGAACGGTCGGTGATCACGAACTTGTACGTGCCGGCCTTCAGCGACTCGATCTTCTTTCCGCCCTTTGTGAGCTTGATCGAGTAGCCGGGCCCGACGACGCCTTTCAGCGTCGGCGTGGAGCTGTTGTGGCTGAACGCGCTTCCGGCCGCCGTCAGGGCGACGGTGGCGAGGACCGCGAGCGCCACGAGTGACTTCTTCCGCATGCGCCTCCTTTCGTTGATGCCCTGACTACGCTCCCGCCGGATTCGCGGTTTGGGCCGCGGCGGGCACAATGTGCCCCATGGCTCGGGTTCTTCTCGGTGTGACTGGCGGAATCGCGGTCTACAAGGCCTGCGAGCTCGCGCGGCTGCTCGTGCGGGCGGGTCACGACGTGACGCCGATCCTGACGCCCGAGGCCGAGAGCTTCGTCTCGGCGAAGACCTTCGAGGCGCTGGCCCGTCGTGAGGCGGCGCGCGAGCTCTACCCGCACCTGGTCGAGGCCGACCTGCTGGTGGTCGCGCCGCTCTCGGCGAACACCCTGGCCAAGCTCGCGCACGGGCTGGCCGACAACGTGCTGACGCAGACCGCGCTCGCGTTCGAGGGCCCGGTCGTCGCCGCGCCGGCGATGAACCCGCGCATGTGGCGCAGCGACGCTGTGCAGGCGAACGTCGAGCTCGTCCGTGCCCGCGGCGTCGAGCTGGTCGGTCCCGAGCAGGGCGACACGGCCGAAGGCGAGGTCGGCGTGGGGCGGATGAGCGAGCCGGGGGCGATCTTCGAGCGCGTGGCCGGGAGCCTCGAGCGGCGCGAACAGCTGCGCGGCCGGCGCGTGCTCGTGACCGCGGGCGGGACCCGCGAGCCGCTCGACGCGGTCCGCTTCCTGGGCAACCGCTCGTCGGGCCGGATGGGCGCGGCGCTCGCCGCCGAGGCTCGCCGGCGCGGGGCGGAGGTGACGCTCGTCGCGTCGAACCTTGCAGTGCCCACGCCCGTAGGAGTAGACGTGGTGCAGGCGCCGACCGCCGAGGAAGTGGCCCGCGAGACGCTCGCTCGCGGCGACGTGGACGTGGTCGTGATGGCTGCGGCCGTCGCTGACTATCGGCCGGTCGAGGCCGAGCAAGGAAAGCGGCCCAAGGACGACGAGCCCTGGACGGTGACGCTCGAGCCGACGACCGACGTCCTGCGCGAGCTGGGCTCGAGACGGAACAATGGCGCGATAGCGGTGCTCGTCGGCTTCGCGGCCGACCGCGGCGAGCGCGGCCTCGAGCGCGCGCGCGAGAAGCTCGGCAACAAGCGGGCCGACCTGATCGTCTTCAACGATGTGGGGCGCGACGACATCGGCTTCGACTCGGCCGAGAACGAGGTCGTGCTGGTCTCGGCAGAGGGAGAGCGGCGAATCGAAAAGGCCGCGAAGGAACGGATCGCGGCGGCGATCCTCGACGAGGTGGCCGTCCGGCTGGACGGAGGCGCATGGACGAAGCCGTAGGCAGGGAACGCGTCGACACCGCGGCCGCCGACGCGATCCAACGGATCGTCGGCAACCTCGCCCAGGTCGTGCACGCGTCCGAGGAGACGCTCCGCCTGGTCGTCCTCTGCCTCGTCGCCGAGGGCCATCTGATCATCGAGGACTTCCCGGGTGTCGGGAAGACGATGCTGGCGAAGGCGCTCGCGCGCTCGGTTGACTGCTCCTTCTCGCGCATGCAGTTCACGCCCGACCTGCTGCCCTCGGACGTGACCGGTGTGAACGTCTTCAACCAGCGAACGAATGAGTTCGAGTTCCGGCCCGGCCCGGTGTTCGCGAACCTGCTGCTGGTCGACGAGATCAACCGCGCGTCGCCGAAGACCCAAGCCGCGCTGCTCGAGTCGATGCAGGAGAACCAGGTCACTGTCGACGGCGTCAGCTACGAGCTGGCCGCGCCGTTCATGGTGGTCGCGACCCAGAACCCGATCGAGTACGAGGGCACCTACCCACTGCCCGAGGCCCAGCTCGACCGCTTCACGCTGCGGATCGAGATCGGGTACCCGCCGCTGCCGGACGAGGCGCGGATGCTGACCGAGCAGACGAGCGACCCGCCGCTCGAGTCGCTGCGGCCGGTCGCCACCGCCGCCGACGTGCGCTCGCTCGCGGCGGCCGCCAGCGAAGTCTTCGTCGAGGAGAGCGTCAACCGCTACGTCGTCACCCTCCTGCGCCAGACGCGCGGCGACGCTCGGGTCTACCTCGGCGCGAGCCCGCGGGCCGGGATCGCGCTCCTGCGCGTGGCCAAAGCGCAGGCGCTCGCGGACGGGCGCGGCTTCGTCGCGCCCGACGACGTCAAGGCGGCGGCCGAGCCCGTGCTCGCCCACCGCCTGATCGTCGCGCCCGAGGCTCGCGCGGCCGGGCTGACAGGCGGGGAACTCGTCCGGGAAACGCTCGAGCACACACCCGTTCCGGTATGACCGGCCGCGGCCGTCTCGCCCTCGCCCTGGGCGCGACGACCTACCTGGCCGCCTGGGCGTTCGGCTCGAAGATCCTCTACCCGGTCGCGATCGGGCTGCCGGTGGCGGTGTTGCTGGCGTGGCTGTGGACGGCGCTGGCGAACCGGCCGTTGCGGATCCGGCGGACGCTGGCCTCGGGCGAGCGGCTCGAGGGCGAGGACGTCGAGGTCACCGTGCGGCTCGACTCGGAGCACCGGCTCGTGCCCGCGCGCTGGACGCTGCGCGAGCGGATCGGGAAGCTCGGCGAGATCGCCACACCAGTCGGCGCGACCGGGTACGCCCGCTACGTGCTCGAGCGCTTGCCGCGCGGCCGCTACGAGTTCGAGCGCTCGGTCGCGGTGATCGAGGACCCGTTCGGCCTCGAGCGGGTCGAACAGGCGCTCGAGTCACCCGGGGCGCTGCTCGTCTACCCGCGCCTGGTCGAGCTCGACCGGCTCTTCTCCGAGAGCGGCACGCGCTCGCACGACGGCCGGCGGCTGCTGCTGCGGCGGCCCTCCGGCTTCGACCTGCACAGCGTGCGCGACTACGAGCACGGCGACTCGCTGCGCAAGGTGCACTGGCGCTCGACCGCGAGGCGCGGGCAGTTGATGGTCAAGGAGTTGGAGGACTCGCCGCGCGATGAGGTGGCGGTCGTGCTCGACGCCGACCCGGAGGCGGTCGTCGGCGGGAGCTTCGACGTGCAGGTGCGTGCGGCGGGGTCGCTCCTGTTCTCGCACGTCCGGCGTGGACGACGGGCGGTGCTCGTCGTCAACGGCGCGCACGCGGAGCTGCAGGGCATTCGCTCGGCGGAGGGGGACTGGCGGCAGGCCCTCGACCTGCTCGCGGCCGTGGAGCCGGAGCCGGGCCCGCCGCTCGCCGCGGTGCTCGCGGACCATTCGAGCGCGGTCGCGCGGTCGCTCGAGCTGGCGGTCGTGACCGCCTCGCTGGCGCCGCGCCTCGTCGAGCGCCTCGTCGAGCGTGCGCTCGCCAGCGGCAGCGTCTCGCTCGTCTTCGTCGACCCGTCGAGCTTCGCCGACGCGGCCCCGAAGCCGCTGCCCGAGCTGCTGCGCCTGCAGGCGGCGGGCATCTCGGTGGCGCTGGTGCGCGACGGCGACGACCTGGCCGAGCGGCTCGGCGCGGCCAAGGTGGAGGCCGCGCATGGGTAGGGCGCTGCTCATCGCCGCGCTCGGGGCGCCGCTGCTCGCCTGGAGCTGGATGAGCCTCGAGAGCGGCCACGACGCAGGGCAAGCAACACTGGTGGTCCTGCTCGCGATCGCCGCCGCGCTCGTTCGGCCTCGAAGCCCGCGGATCGCCGCCTGTGTCATCGCGCTGCTCGTCACCGGCGCGATCGCCTTCGGCGTCGGGCATGTCTGGGCGCTGCCCGGGCGCATGCTCTCGCGCTTCGGCAGCGGTTTCCTCGAGTTCTACGACTACCAGGTGCCGTTCAACCCGGCCGCGCACCCGCGCATGCACGGCGTGCTGCTGGTCGCGCTGTTCGCCTTCACGCTCGCCTTCGCGCTGGCGGTGGCCGCCCGCCGGCCGGGCCTTGCCGCGATCGCGCTGGTCGTCGGCGTCGGCTGGCCGGGAACGCTGCTCCCGGGCCATGACCTGCTGCGCGGCTGTCTGCTGCTAGTCGCGGTGCTCGCCACCGCGGTCGTGCTCAGGCCCGGCCCGGTGCGCGGCGCAGGCGCCGCACTGGCCGCGGGCACACTCGTCCTGCTCGTGGCGCTCGCCGCGACGAGCTCGCCCGCCTTCGCCAAGCGCGCCTTCCTCGACTGGCAGCACTGGGACCCGTACACCAAGCCCGCGAAGCCGGTCGACGTCTCCTACGTCTGGAACTCGAGCTACAGCGGGCTCACCTTCCACGGTAAGCCGACGACCGTCATGCGCGTCAAGGCGGGGCCGGAGACGCACTACTGGCGCGTCTCGGTGCTGAACACCGTCGAACACGGAACGTGGTTCGAGGAGATCTCGCCCGTCTTCGGCGACCCGCCCGTGCCGCTCGCCCAGGGTGGGCTGATTCCGCCGCGCGAGCTGCGGCAGGACGACTGGGAGGAGCAGCATGTGACGATCGAGGCCCTGCGCGACCACCGGCTCCCGGGCGGCAGCGTCCCGGTCCGCTTCGCGCCCGGCGACGGCGTCGGCAGCGTCTCGTACGACCCGACGGGGGTGGCGATGGCCGAGGACGACCTCTCGCGAGGCGATACCTACGACGTCTGGAGCTACGCGCCGAGACCGACGCCGACGCAGCTCGCCGCCTCGAAACCGATCTACTCGGGCCCGATCGTGGCGCCCGACGACGAGTACCGAGAGGTGGAGCCGCGCGTCTACCCGAGGCTGTTCGGCCGGCCGGACCGCGCGGCCTATGTGCACTACCTGATGACGAGCTTTGCCCGCGCCGATGAGCTGCGGCCGTTCGCACGACTGGCGGCACGCGCCGAGCAGCTGACCGCCGGCGCGCGCAGCCCGTACGCCGCGGCGGTTGCGCTCGAGCAGTGGTTCCGTTTCGGCGGCGGCTTCGTCTACGACCAGCATCCGCCCAAGCCGCCCGCCGGAGTCGCGCCGCTCGAAGACTTCGTCGCGCGCACGCAGCGCGGCTACTGCCAGCACTTCGCCGGCGCGATGGCGCTGATGTTGCGCTACCTCGGGATCCCGTCGCGCGTTGCCGTCGGGTTTGCGAGCGGGAACTACCGGCACGGCGAGTGGGTCGTGTCCGACCGCGACGCGCACATGTGGGTCGAGGTCTGGTTCCGCGGCTGGGGCTGGGTGCCGTTCGACCCGACGCCGGGGCGCGGCGGCCTCGCCGGCTCGTACTCAGCCTCCTCGCCGAGCTTCGACATCTCCGCCGCGGCGGCCGTCCTCGCCGGGAAGAAGGGCTTTGGGCAATTCGGGAACACGCTGGCGAACACGCTCGGCTTCGGCACGAAGGCCCGAACCTCGCCGGACGTGCCGGTGCTCGGGGCCCTTGCGGCCGGGGCGGTCTCGACGAGTGGTCACCGGCGCGACTGGGGGATCCTGCGACTGCTTGCCCTGGCGCTCGCGGGCGCGGTCGTCCTGCTCGTGCTGGCGAAGCTGCTCCGCCGCGGCTCGCGCTTCCTGACGCGTGACCCGCGCCGCCTGGCCGGCGCCTGCCGCGCCGAGCTCCGTGACTTCCTGCTCGACCAGGGCGTGGACGTGCCGGCCAGTGCCACGCTGCGTGAGTTGGCGGCACTCGTAGAGTCAGAGTTCCGGGTCGAGGCGGGCGCGTTCGGCCTGCACGCGACCGCGGCCCGCTTCGCACCGGGCGTCGGTGCCCGCGAGGCGGCTCGCGCGATGCGTCGCGACCTGCGGGCGCTGCGACGGGGAATGCGGCGGGCGCTCACCCGCTCGGAGCGCGTGCGCGGCCTGCTCTCGCTTCGCTCGCTGGGGCTCGCTTAGGCCTCGGCGGGAGCGGGCAGGTCCGCTTCACTTAGAGCGCGATGAGCGAGACCTTCGATCTCTTCCAGCAGGGCCGGGCGCACCTCCAGAAGGGCCGCGCCGCCCAGGCGACGGTCGCGCTCGAGAAGGCGAAGCGGCGCGAGCCGGAGAAGGCCTCGATCCGCGAGGCGCTCGGGATCGCGTACTTCCGGATCCACCGCTACGCGGAAGCCGAGTCGGAGTTCCGGAAGATGCTCGAGCTCGCGCCGGTGGACGACTACGCCCACTACGCGCTCGGCCGCTGCCTCGAGAAGCAGGGCCGCGAGCAGGAGGCCAACGGCCACTACAAGCTGGCGAGCTCGCTCAGGCCGGGCGAGGCGGCGTACGCCTCGCGCATCCGCGACCTGGACTAGCTAGCTAGCTAGCCGAGCCGGTCGCCGGTCACGCGGCGGATCTCGTCCAGCGAGGAGACGCCCTCGAGGCAGAGCCGCATGCCGTCCTGGCGCAGCGTGGTCATACCCTCGCGCACGGCGGCGTCGAAGATCTGGTCGGTCGGCGCGCCCACCAGCCGCCGGATCTCGGTGGTGACCGGCATCACCTCGTAGAGCGCGACCCGTCCGCGGTAGCCGGTGCCGGCGCAGCGTCCGCAGCCCTTCGAGTTGTGCAGGTAGACCTCGCCCTTCCGCTCGAGCATCCCCATCGCCTCGAGCTCCTCGTCGGTCGGCCAGTACGCCTCGCGGCAGTCGGTGCAAAGCCGCCGCGCGAGCCGCTGCGCGACGATGCAGTTGACCGCGTTCGCCAGCAGGCCGGGCTCGACTCCCATGTCCTTCAGCCGCTCGATCGCGCTCGCCGCGTTGTGCGCGTGGACGGTGGTGAGCACGAGGTGACCGGTCATGCCGGCCTGCATCGCGATCCCGGCCGTCTCCTCGTCGCGGATCTCGCCGACGAGCAGCACGTCGGGATCGGAGCGCAGGATCGTTCGCAGCCCGCGCGCGAACGTGAGCCCGCTCTTCGGGGAGATCTCGATGTGGTTGATCCCGCGGATCTGGTCCTCGACCGGGTCCTCGATTGTCATCACCACGTGCCCCGGGTCGTTGAGCAGGTGCAGCGCCGTGTACAGGGTGGTCGTCTTTCCTGACCCGGTCGGGCCACACACGACGACCGCTCCATACGGCTGCCGGATCGCCTTCTCGAAATGCTCGCGCGCCGCCTCGGTCATGCCGAGCTCCCCGAGGTCGGGCTTCGAGACGGCGCGGTGCATGATCCGGAGCACGACCTGCTCGCCGTAGGTGGTCGGCATGATCGCGATGCGCAGGTCGAGCGGGTTGCCCTGGAAGCGGATCGACACGCGGCCGTCCTGCGGCGCGCGCCGCTCGGCGATGTCCAGGTTGCCCATGATCTTCAGCCGGCTGATGACGCCGAGCTGCATCTGCTTCGGGATCAGCGCCACGGGCCGCGTGACGCCGTCGATCCGCGCGCGGACGATCATGTCGTCCTCCTGCGGCTCGAAGTGGATGTCGGAGGCGCCGTCCTCGATCGCCTGCGCGAGCGTCGCGTGAACGAGCTTCACCGCCGGCGTGTCGTCGCTCGACTCGGCGATGTCCTCGCGCTGAGCGATCGGGTCGAAGGTGAGCTCAGGAGCCGCGGTCTCCTCGACGACCTCGATCTGCGTGCGGTAGAGCTTCTTGATCGTCCGCTCGAGGTCCGAAGGCTCGGAGACGGCGAGCCGTACGTTGTGGCCGAGGGCCAAGCGGAGATCGTCGGCGCGGCCGACGTCGGTCGGGTCGGCGACGGCCACGAGCAGCAGGTCGTCGCCGACGAACCGCACCGGGACGGCCTGGTAGCGGCCGGCGAGCTCCTTCGGCAGCAGCATCGCCGCCTCGAGGTCGAGGTCGGTCTCCGACAGATCGACGTACTCGAGCCCGTTCTGGTCGGCGAGCGCCTTGGCGAGGTCCTGCGGCGTGACCCACCCGTGCCCGACGACGATCTCGCCGAGCCGCTTGCCGGTCAGCTGCTGCTCCTCGAAGGACTGCTTGACCTGGTCCACGGTCAGCAGACCGCGGTTGATCAGTAGCGAGCCAAGGTGCTGCCAGGGAAGGTGGGCCGCTTCCACCTCGCTTGTATCGTCATTTCCGAGGCAGAAGTGAAGGCCGTGGTGCAGCGGGTGTCGAAGGCGCGCGTGCGGGTGCGCGGGGAGACGGTCGGCGAGGTCGGGCCGGGCCTCTGCGTGCTGCTCGGCGTTGCGCTTGACGATACGCCCGCGAACGCGCAGCGACTGGCCGAAAAGGTGGCGCGGCTGCGGATCTTCGAGGACGACGAGGGCCGCTTCGACCGCTCGTTGCTCGACGTCGGCGGGGAGGCGCTGGTCGTCTCGCAGTTCACGCTGCTGGCCGATACCACGGCGAAGGGCAACCGGCCGAGCTTCACCGAGGCAGCGCCGCCCGACGAGGCCGAGCCGCTCTACGAGGCCTTCTGCGAGGCGCTCCGCAAGCAGGGTGTGCGCGTCGCGACCGGCCTCTTCGGCGCACGAATGGCCGTCGAGCTCGTCAATGAGGGCCCGGTCACGATCGTCCTCTAGTACGCTCGGGTCGTGCCGAACCTGAACGCGATTGGGATCGCCGTCGCCGACATGGCGGCGTCGATTCGCTTCTACCGCCTGCTCGGCCTGGACGTGCCAGAGACGCCGGACGAGGGCCACGTCGACACCTTCCTGCCGAACGGCGTGCGCTTCATGCTCGATTCGGAGGAGGTCATCCGGAGCTTCCTTCCGGACTGGTCGCGGAACAACGGGAATCAGATCTCGCTCGCCCTCGAGTGCGCGAGCCCGTCCGAGGTCGACGAGATCTACGCCCGGGTCACCGCCGCAGGCTTCGAAGGCGAGAAGGAGCCCTGGGACGCCGTCTGGGGCCAGCGTTACGCGCTGCTCGGCGACCCGGACGGGGTTCGAGTCAACCTCTACGCGCCGCTAGCGACCGGTTAGCCACTCGACGAGCTTGCGCTCGTACTCGGGCGCGAAGCTCCCGTCCGGGAGCGTCAGGTCGTGCTCGGCGCCCGGGATCACGACCAGCTCGACGTCCTCGCCGCGCGCCTCCCGCCAGGCCTGCACGCTCGCCTCGACCGGCGCCCATGAGTCGAGCTCGCCGTAGAAGGAGAGCGTCGGCACGCGGACCCGCTCGAACGTCGGCCGCGGGTCGTAGTCCATCTCTTCGACCCAGAGCTGCACCCCCTCCTCGTCGAGCAGCGCCGGAGGCAGCCAGAGCTGGCCGGCCCACGGCTCGTCGACGGCAGCCAGGAGATCGGCGTCGAGCTGCGCGTCGGGCTCCGGCGCGACTTCGTGGATCCAGTGCTCGAAGCGGCGGCGCAAGTCGAGCGCCCGCTCGACCACGTCGTCGCCGTAGCCGGCGAGGCGGAGTTGCCGCTCGACCGCGACCATCATCTGCTCTGACGGTGTGACGCCGATCGACGCGACGAGTACCAGGAACGCGACCTCGTCGGAGCGCGCCGCCGCGATCGGTGCGATCCAGCCGCCCTGGCTGTATCCAAAGAGACCGACCCGCTCGGCGTCGATTGCGCGGAGCACCGCGAGTGCGTCATCAGCCTGGAGGTCGAAGCGCCCCCGGGTGGCGTCACCGCTCGACTCGCCCTCGCCGCGGCGGTCGAAGGTGACGACGCCGATTCCGTGCGGCGGCAGCAGCTCGTGCAGGTGGCGCAGCGAGGGCGACTCGCGCGTCCCCTCGCCGGCGCCGTGCAAGGCCACGAGCGCGGTGGAGCCGCCGGGCGAGTAGCTCGCCGCGAGCGAGAAGCCGTCGCGCTCGATTCGAACTTCTTCCATCAGCGTTCGAGCTCCGGCGGCAGCGGTCGCGCGTGGACGAGCACGAGCGTCGTCGTCGGCCGCGTGAGCGCGACGTAGAGCTCGCGCAGGCCCTGACCCTCGACCGCCTCCTCGACGATCTGCGCCGGCTCGACGACGATCACGTGGTCGAACTCCATTCCCTTCGCCTCGCGCGGGGTGAGGACGGCGATGCGCGAGTCGTCGAAGAGCGCGCTCTCGCCCTCGCCGCGCAGCGAGGCGGGCGCGATCACGGCCAGCAGGCCTTCCGCGCTCGCCAGCCTCGCCGCCTCCTCGAAGGCCGCCGCGAGCGGCGGGTCGGCCTCGACCAGTCGCGGGCGCTCGGCCCCGACGCGATAGGCGACAGGCGGTTCGACCTCGGGCGCGATCCGCTCCAGCAGCGGCAGCGCGAGCTCCATGATCTCGCGCGGCACACGGTAGGCGTGGCGCAGCTCTTCGACCTCGGCACCTTCCGCGCCCTCGAGGTACGGCAGCAGCTCGGGCCAGCGGTCGTAGGACACCGGGCCGGTCGCCTGCGCGATGTCGCCGAGCAGCGTGAACGAGCCGCCGGCCCGGCGCGCGACCATCCGCAGCTGCATCGGCGTCAGGTCCTGCGCCTCGTCCACGATCACGTGCCCGTAGCGGGTCGGCGCCTCGACCAGGACCGCCCGTGCCTCGTCGAGCAGTGGCAGGTCGGCCTCGCTCCACCCGCTGCGCGCCCGGCGCAGCAGCCGCCGCTCGCTCTCGTCGAGCAGGCCTTCCGTGGCAGGGCCCTCGCGTGAGGCGAGCAGTCGGCGCACGACCCGCTCCGGCTTGGGCGCCGGCCACGACACGTCGAGGAACTTCGTCAGGCGCCCGTCCTGCCGGAGCGCGCGCTCGACTTCCTCGAAGTTCCGGTAGGCCTGGCCGCCGAGCCGGACGCCGTAGTCCTCGTAGAAGCGGCGCAGGACGTTCATCCGGAAGCGCTCGCGCGCGGCGGCGGTCAGGCCGAGCTCCGTCCGCGCCTCGTCGAGCAGCTCGGCGACCTCGTCCGCCTCGACGCCGACGAAGCGGCCCTCCAGCCGCACGACCAGCTCCTGCGGCTCGCCTTCAGACGCGGCCTCGGCCGCGCGGCGCACGGCTTCGCCCAGGCGCGTGTCCGCCTTCAGGCGCTGCACGTCGGGCGGGTCGACGTGCGTCAGCTCGACGCCCGGCACGAGCTCGGCGACCGCGCGCTGGTCGACGCTGTCCTCGCCGAGCGTGGGGAGGACGTGCGAGACGTACTCCATGAAGGCCGGGTTCGGCCCGATCACGAGCACCCGCCGCAGCCGCTCCCGGTGGGCGTAGAGCAGGAAGGAGGCGCGGTGCAGGCCGACGGCGGTCTTGCCCGTTCCCGGCCCGCCCTGGATCACCAGCGCCGGCTCGGGGTCGCGGGCGATCAGGTGGTACTGGTCGGCCTGGATCGTGGCGACGATGTCGCGCATGCGCGCGTCGCGGCTGCGGTCGAGCTCCTCGAGCAGGAAGTCGTCCACCGAGCCGGCGTCGGCGAGTGAGCCGTCGAGCGCCTCGTCGCTGATGCCGGTCAGCGTGCGCCCCTTCGTGCGGAAGCGCCGGCGGAGGGTGACCCCGTGGGGCGCGGCCGGCGTCGCGGTGTAGAAGGGCCGAGCTGCGGGCGCCTGCCAGTTGACGACCAGCGCGCGGCGGGCGTCGTCGTGGATCCAGCGGCGGCCGACGTACAGCGGGTCGGCCGACTCCTCGGAGTCGATCCGTCCGAAGCAGAGGCCCCGCTCTGCGTCCTCGTAGGTGCGCAGGCGTCCGGTCGCCCAGTCCTCGATCGCCTGCTGGGCAACCTCGGTCGCGCCGGCGCCGGCCGCGCGCAACAGCGCCTCGCGCATCCGGTCGAGGCAGTCGTAGGCCGAGTCGAGGTAGCGCTGCTCGGCGGGAAGATCCGGATGAGTCACGGCCAACCACCCTAACCATGCACGTTTGCGTTCTACATATGCGTTTTACCTATACTGGCCGCGATGACCCGCCGAGGACGCCATCCACGTTCCCGCAGCCGCCGGCTCGTGCGGCCCGGGCACTGGCACGTCCACGCCCGGGTCGAGCGCTTCGTCGAGCCGTCGTTGCTGCTGCTCCTGCGGGAGGGGCCGCTGCACGGCTACGAGCTGCTGGAGCGCATCCCGGAGCTCGGCGTCGAGGGACGCGTGGACATCGGCAACCTCTACCGCCTGCTGCGCTCGCTGGAGGAAGAGGGCCTCGTCAGCTCCGAGTGGAGCGCCGACTTGCCGGGCCCCGCCAAGCGCACCTACGAGCTCACCGACGAGGGCCGTCGCCTGCTCGACCGCTGGGCCGAGGCCCTGCGGCGTGCGCAGGAGACGATCGGAACCTTTCTCGAACGCTACGAAGAGGGGAGGTGAACATATGTGCGGAGATAGACATCACCGGCGCGGCCACGGCCGCCGCGGGCGCCGCTTCCCCAACCGGGAGGAGTGGATCCAGCGTCTCGAGGAGCGACAGCGCGACCTCGAGCAGGAGATCGCCGATCTCGCCGACGTGATCGAGCATCTGAAGTCGGGCGAGACGCCGGCGGGCACGACCGCGCTCTAGAGGGCTTGGCGGAATAGAGCTCGTCGACGGGGCGCGATGGTCGTTCCGAGGCAAGGACGCAGGGAGCGTTCGTACCTGGAAGGTACGGGCGCGACTGAGGACGCCGCCTCGGGGCGGGCAGCGCGTTCCGGCGGCTCAGCGGCTATTTCGTCGAGCCCTCTATCAGGGCTTTCGGGGCCCCGTTCCGCGCGGGGCCTTTCGCCCTTTTTCCAGTTGCTATCCTGGCCAGACCACATTTCACCGGCTTGGCGAAATGGGCGCGCGGCGCCCATTTTTTATGAGGAGGCACTACGGATGGCGAGCGTGCACGACAAGGAGCGGACACTGGAGCGCGAGATCAGCGGCAAGGTCGCAGAGGCCCTGCCGGGCGTCGAGGTGCTCGCGGTCGAGCTCACCGGGCCCGAGCGGATGACCGTCTACGTCGATCGCGCCGAGCAGCCCGTCGACATCGCCCTCTGCGAGCGCGTCACCCGCGTGCTCTCCGACTACCTGCGCGAGTACGGCGTCGACGTCTCCTCGCCCGGGCCGGAGCGGCCGCTGCGCAAGCCCGAGCATTTCCAGCGCGCGCTCGGTCGCCAGGTGAAGCTGAAGACCGACGCCCGCAAGCTGCGCGGCGAGGTCACCCGCGCCGACGCCGACCGCGTCACGGTCGCGGCCGAAGGAGAGGAATTCGACATCCCATACGAGCAGATCGTGCGAGGCAATCTGATCGAGGAGACGGCATGACCAGGGAGATCATCGAGCTCGTCCACGAACTGGAGCGAGACAGGGGAATTGAAGGCGACACGCTGATCGCGGCGCTCGAGGACGCGCTGCTGGCCGCGTACAAGAAGACGCCGGGCGCGTCACGCCACGCCGTGGTCGAGCTCGATGGCGAGGGCGACTTCCGCGTCTTCTCGATCGAGCTCCCGCCCGAGATCGAGGAGCGGCTGCTCGAGGAGGCGCGCGAGCGCGTGCTCACCGAGCTGGAGGCCGCCGAGGCCGAGAACGGCGAGCGCTCGCACGTGCTCGTCACCGACGAGGACCTGGACATCGACTGGTCCGAGGTACCCGAGGAGCAGGTCCAGCGCGCCGACGTCACGCCCGAGAACTTCGGCCGCATCGCCGCGCAGACCGCGAAGCAGGTGATCACGCAGCGGATCCGCGAGGCCGAGCGCCAGATCATGTACGACGAGTACGTCGACCGCGTGACCGAGGTCGTGACCGGGATCGTCCAGCAGGCGGGCGACCGCAACAACGTGCTGGTCGACCTCGGCAAGGTCGAGGCGCTGCTGCCTCGCTCCGAGCAGGTCGACGGCGAGCGCTACGAGCAGGGCTCGCGCATCAAGGCCGTGATCACGGAGGTTCGCAGCGGCACCAAGGGCCCGCAGGTGATCCTCTCGCGCCGCGACCCGGAGCTGATCCGGACACTGTTCGAGCTCGAGGTCCCGGAGATCGCCGACGGGCTGGTCGAGATTCGCGCGGTCGCGCGCGAGCCGGGCTACCGCTCGAAGATCGCCGTCGAGTCGCACGCCCAGGGCGTCGATCCGGTCGGCGCGTGCGTCGGGCCTCGCGGCTCGCGCGTGCGCATGGTCGTCTCGGAGCTGCGCGGCGAAAAGATCGACATCATCCCGTGGAACCCGGAGCCGGCCCGCTTCGTGGCCAAGGCGCTCTCCCCGGCCCGCGTACGCGAGGTCTACCTCGACGACGACGCGAAGGAGGCGACCGTCGTCACCCCGGACGACCAGCTCGCGCTGGCGATCGGCAAGGAGGGCATGAACGCTCGCCTCGCCGCGCGCCTGACCGGCTGGAAGGTCGACATCAAGTCCGACACCGAGTTCGCGACCGAGGAGGCGGAGGCCGCCTTCGCCGGCGACGGCGACGAGGGCGACACCGAGTTCACCGGCCGCTGCGCCGCGGTGCTCTCGAGCGGCAAGCGCTGCCCGAACGCGGCCCTGCCGGGCTCGCGCTACTGCGGCGTGCCCGCCCACCAGGAGCTGGCGAACCGCCCCGAGGTGCAGGAGGACGAAGAGCCCGTCGTGGCCGAGTCCGAGCCGGAGCTCGAGGCAGCGGCCGAGCTCGCCGAGCAGGAGGCCGAGAGCATCGGCCCCGACAGCGTCGAGGAGCCCGCGGTGGCGGAGGCAGAGCCCGAGCCTGAGGCCGAGACGCCCGCCGAGGAGTCCGAGCCTGCTGCGTGAGCATGCCGGTCAGGACGTGCGCGGGCTGCGGCCGCAAGGTCCCGCAGGCCGAGCTGCTGCGCTTCGTCGCGGCCGAGGGCGCCCTGACGCATTCGCCGCGCGGACCGGGGCGCGGCGTCTATACGTGTCGGCGCCTGGCCTGCTTCGAGCGGGCGCGGGAACGGCACGCCTTCAGCCGCACTCTGCGAACGACCGTGCGGGTCGATCAGGAGCTCGCGCGGCTCTACACTTGAGCGCGAATGGCTGACCGACCGAACAGGCCCAACCGCCCGATCCGGCCCCGCCAGGGCGCTCCGGCGGGTCGCCGCAAGCGCCGTGTCGTGATCGACACCGGCGCGGCGCGCCCGCGCCAGGACGGCCGGCAGCGCCGCGACCAGCAGGAGCAGAAGCCGAAGGAGAAGACCCCGGTCGCACCGCTGACCGGGCCGGTGACCGTCGAGTCCGGCGTCACCGTCAAGGATCTCTCCCAGGCGCTCGGCGTCCCGGTGCCGAAGCTGATCACGATCCTGATGGGCCTCGGCGCGCCGAAGACCGTCACCCAGTCGCTGGCCGACGAGGAGGTCCAGCTGATCGGGACCGAGGTCGGGCGCGAGGTGAACATCAAGCACGCCGCCGAGGAGGAGCTCGAGCCCGAGGTCTACGAGGACGACGAAGCCGATCTCTCGGCGCGGCCGCCCGTGGTCACGATTATGGGACACGTCGACCACGGCAAGACGACCCTGCTCGACGCGATCCGCAAGACCGCTGTCGTCGAGACCGAGGCCGGCGGGATCACGCAGCACATCGGCGCCTACCAGGTCGTCCACGGCGACCGGAAAATCACCTTCCTCGACACACCCGGCCACGAGGCCTTCACCGCCATGCGCGCCCGCGGCGCCAAGGTGACCGACATCGCGGTGCTGGTCGTGGCCGCCGACGACGGCGTGATGCCGCAGACGAAGGAGTCGATCTCGCACGCGCGCGCAGCCGAGGTGCCGATCGTCGTCGCGGTGAACAAGGTCGACCTGCCCGACGCGAACGTCGACCGCGCGCGCACCGAGCTCGCGGCCGAGGACCTGCAGCCCGAGGAGTGGGGCGGCTCCACGCAGTTCGCGCTCGTCTCCGCCAAGCAGAGCGAGGGCCTGGACGACCTGCTCGAGAAGGTGCTGCTGGTCGCCGATGCCGAGCTCGAGCTCACCGCCAACGCGAAGGCCGAGGCCTCCGGTCCGATCGTCGAGTCGCGCCTGGACGTCGGTCGCGGCCCGGTCGCGACGATGCTCGTCCACCGCGGCACGCTCCGCGTCGGCGATGCGATCGTCGCCGGCGACGCGTGGGGCAAGGTACGCGCGCTCTACAACTTCCGCGGCGAGAAGGTCAAGGAGGCGACTCCGGGCGACCCGATCGAGATTCTCGGCTTCGACCATCCGCCCCCCGCGGGCGAGTACGCCAAGGTGGTCGAGAACGAGCGCGCCGCGCGCGGCTTCGCGCAAACGCGTGGCGAGCGCCTGCGCCGCGAGCAGTTCGCCACGCAACGCTCGTCGGGTGTGACGCTCGAGACGCTCTTCGACGCGCTGCAGGAAGGCGCCGTCCAGGACCTGAACCTCGTGCTCAAGGGCGACGTCGTCGGCTCGGTCGAGGCCGCGATCTCGGAGCTCTCGAAGATCCAGCACCCCGAGGTGCGCGTAACGGTGATCCACCAGGGCGTGGGCGGGATCACCGAGAACGACATCATGCTCGCCTCCGCCTCGAACGCGATGGTCGTCGGCTTCAACGTGCGCCCCAACGCAGAGGCTCGCCAGTTGGCCGACCGCGAGGGCGTCGAGATCCGCACCTACCGCGTCATCTACCAGCTCACCGAGGACATCGAGCAGGCGCTCGTCGGGATGCTGAAGCCCATCCGCACCGAGGAGACGATCGGGGAGGTCGAGGTGCGGCAGCTGTTCCGCGTCTCGCGCCTCGGCACGATCGCCGGCTCGTACGTCACGAACGGCACGGTGCGCCGCAACTCGAGCGTCCGCGTCGTCCGCGACGGCACGGTGATCTACGAGACCAAGATCTCGCAGCTGAAGCGCTTCAAGGACGACGTGCGCGAGGTCGAGGAGGGCTTCGAGTGCGGGATCCTGCTCGAGGGCTTCAATGACCTCAAGGAAGGCGACGTGCTCGAGGTCTACGAGACCCGCGAGGTCGAGCGCACCGACCTCGACACGCCGGCGCCGACACCGACGCCCGCCGGCTAGCGCCTTGGGCGCCGGCTGGGTCGGCATCCTCTCCGTCGAGCTGCACTTCCCCGAGAACCGCTCCCTGAAGGGCAAGCGCAAGGAGCTGCTCTCGGTCAAGGCGCAGCTGCAGCGCCGCTTCGGCGCCTCGGTCGCGGAGGTCGACCACCACGAGCTCTGGCAGCGCGCCCGCCTGACGCTCTCGTGCGTGGCGCGTGAGCACCGCGAAGTCGAGGAGCTGCTCGCCGGCGCCGAGCGCTACCTGGCAGGGCAGGCGTTCGAGCTCGGCCTGGTCGAACGCGAGCTCGTCACCTTGGACGACTGAGCCGCGCGCAGGCGTAATGGCGTCGCCCGGCCGCGTCGGTGACGTGGCTGGGCGGGACGTGAGCCAGCGCCTGGCAGCCCGGCGGCTTCGGCTCGCCCGCGTCTGTGACCGCCGCCGTCGTGGCGACGGTGAACCAGACCGCCAGGAAGAGCTTCAACGCCACTGCCGGCTACGACGCCGCGAACGGGCTCCGAGTTGGCCAAAACCGCTTGAATACCCCGAATGGGAGACAGGATGCGCCGAGTCAACGAAGCCGTCCGCGAGGTCGTCTCCGAGGCGGTGGGCGAGCTGAAGGACCCGCGGATCGGGTTCGTCACCGTCACCGGGGTCGAGACCTCGCCGGACCTGCGGCACGCACGTGTCTTCGTCAGCGTGCTCGGCTCGGAGACCAAGCGGGCGAAGACGCTGGACGGCCTCGCCGCGGCGCACGGCGTCCTGCAGGCCCGTGTGGCGCGCGAGCTGCGACTGAAGCGGACTCCCCAGCTGGCCTTCGAATACGATCCGACGGTCGAGCGCGGGGTCCGCATGACCCAACTGATCGATGAGCTCGCCCCAGACGCAGACCACGAGTGACCTGCAGGCGGTCGCGGACGCAATCCGCTCGAACGACCGCTTCCTGCTCGCGACCCACGAGAACCCCGACGGCGATGCCCTCGGGTCGCTGCTTGCGACCAAGCTCGCCCTCGACGCCCTCGGCAAGGACAGCGTGATGTACCTCTACGGCGACGCGCCGCTCCCGCGGGAATATGGCTTCATGGAGCTGAGCGGCATCCGCCGCGAGCCGCCGGACGACGCCGCCGAGCGCGTGCTGGTGGCGCTCGACTGCGCGAACGAAACGCGCATGGCGCCGGACACGACGCTCCTGGAGAACGCGCCGCTGACGCTCGACATCGACCACCATCACGACAACTCGCGGTTCGGCGAGCTGAACCTGGTCGTCGGCGACGCCTCCTCGACCGGCGAGGTGCTGCGTGACCTGTTCGCCGAGCTGGGCGTCGAGCTGACGCCCGAGATCGCTGAGGCCCTCTACATCGCGGTCGTCACCGACACCGGCCGGTTCCAGTACACGAACACGACGCCGAAGGCGCTGCGACTCGCGGCGGAACTGGTAGACGCGGGCGCCGACGTCCATCGCGTCTTCCAGGCCGTCTACGAGTCGGTCGAGCTCGCGAAGCTCAAGCTGCTCGGCCGCGTGCTCGACCGGGCGCAGGTGTACGAGGGCGGGCGGCTCGTCGTCTCATACCTGCTACGGAGCGACTTCACCGAGCTGAACGTCGCCGAGGCGTTCTCGGAGGGGCTCATCGACTACCTGCGCGCCGTCGAGGGCGCCGAGATGGCGGCGCTGATCCGCGAGCCGCCTCGGCGCGACGGGCCGCCCCGGCGGATCAGCCTGCGCGCCTCCAACGACGAGCTCGACGTCTCCGCGATCGCGCGCAAATCCGGCGGGGGCGGCCACCGGCAGGCCGCGGGGTTCTCGAGCGACGCCTCGGTCGAGGAGATCACCGAGTTCATCCACCGCGAGTTCCGTGCCGCCGCGGGCGCTTGACCCGAGCGGGCTCTTCCTGATCGACAAGCCGGAGGGGCCTTCCTCGTTCACGGTCGTCGCGGACGTGCGCCGGCGGACCGGCGCGCGCACCGGCCACGCCGGCACGCTCGACCCGTTCGCGACCGGCCTCTTGCTCGTGCTCTCGGGCTCGGCGACCAAGCTGGCCCAGCGCTTCGTCGGGCTGGACAAGCGCTACCTGACCGACGTCGACCTGACGGCCGTGACCGACACCGGCGACCGCGAAGGCACTGTGGTCGAACACCGCGATCCGCCGAGCGACCTCGAGCAGCTGCTGGAAGCGCTGCGCGGCGAGATCGAGCTGCCGATCCCCACCGCCTCGGCGGTGAAGGTCGGCGGCGAGCGCGCCTACAAGCTGCATCGCCAGGGCGTCGCGGTCGAGATGCCAGTCCGGCGCTCGCGCGTGGACGCGCTCGACCTCGTCTCCTACGACGAGGGGCTCGCGCGCCTCGATCTGCGCGTCAGCTCCGGGACCTACGTTCGCGCGATCGCGACGGCGCTCGGGGGCCACTGCAGAACGTTGCGGCGGACCGAGGTCGGGCCGTTCCTGGTCGAGGAGGCCGACCCCGAGCGCCTGCTGACCGCCGAGGAGGCGCTCGCGCGTCTGTGAACGTCGCCCGGCAAGTGGATCAGCTCGAGCCGAAGGCGCGCGCGGTCGCACTCGGCACCTTCGACGGCGTGCACCTCGGCCACCGGCGCGTGCTCGACGCCACGCTCGCTGCCGGACGGACGCCGACGGTGGTCACCTTCGACCCGCACCCGCGCGAGGCGCTCGGCTACGGCGTCGAGCTGCTGGTGCCACTGGCGCGGCGGCTCGAGCTGCTCGCCGAGGCCGGAATCGAGGAGACACTCGTCGTCGACTTCGATCTCGAGCTGGCGCAGCTGCCGCCGGAGGCGTTCGCCGAGCGCATCCTGCGGCCGCTCGGCGCCGAAGTGGTCCTCGCCGGCTCGAACTTCCGCTTCGGCCGTGGCCGTGCAGGCGATCTCGCGCTGCTCGAGGGCCTCGGCTTCGACGCCAGGCCGGTGCCGCTCGTGGACGGCGTCTCCTCGACGCGGATCCGCGACTTTCTGCGGGGCGGCGAGATCGAACGGGCGGCGAAGCTGCTGGGCCGCCCGCCGGAGATCGCCGGCACCGTCGTGGCGGGCGACGCGCGCGGCGGCACGCTCGGCTTCCCGACCGCGAACTTGCGGCCGGAATCCGGAGTGCTCGTCCCCGGCTACGGGATCTACGCGGGCGCCGCGGACGGCCGGCGCGCCGCGATCTCGATCGGCACGAACCCGCACTACGGCGGCGGCGAGCGCCGAATCGAGGCGTTCCTGCTCGATTTCGCGGGCGACCTCTACGGCGAGCGCCTGAGGCTCGAGCTCTGGCAGCGCCTGCGCGACGAGCAGGCGTTCGAGAGCGAGGCCGAGCTGGTGGCGCAGATCGACCGCGACGTCGAGGCGACTCGGCAGGCACAGCGGCCGTAGCCGCCGCAGGTTCGCGGGGGCAGCCGCATCTGCCGGGTATGGAGCAACGTGTGCCAATCGAGCGCCACGAGCTCGTCCGCTGCCTCGACTGCGGGACCGAGTACCGCCTCCCGCGTGACACGGCGCAGGCCGATCCCTGTCCGGTCTGCGGCAGCGTCGGCTGGATTGCAGTCGACCGCAGCGGAACGACGGACGAGCGCAAGTAGCTAAGCGCAAGTTTCGGCAGCCTTTCCCACTCTGCTGTGCATGGGAGAGAAGATGCACCACGCCCGGCGCTCGCTAGAGGTGCTCCAGTCCGTTCGCTGCCTGGCGTGCTCCAGCATCTACACGAAGCCTGGCGGCGGTGGCACGGCCGCAAGGAACCCGGGCTGTCCGGAATGTGGCTACCTCGGCTGGTCGCCGGTCAGCGCGGAGGAAGGATCGCTCCAGCGCCGCTCCGCCGTGGGTCACCCGCCGCGCCCGTCCGCGTGACGACGCTGACACCGCCGAAGTAGTGGTGTCGGTCCGGCCACACGCGCACGACGTAGCCGGCTGCTTCGAGCGCGCGCGGCACCTCGTCCGGCCAGCCGGGCTCGAGGTGGACGACGCCCGCCGCCGGATGCAGCCGAGGCCGCTCGACGGCATCTTCTGCCGAAAGCCCTTCGTCGAGCGTCCCCGCCAGCACCTGGACGAGTGCGCTGCGCAGTCGCGTGCCGCCCGCGGCGCCGCCGGCCAGCACCGGCCCGTCGTCGTCTAGAGCCAGCGTCGGCGACATCATGCTGCCCATCCGCTCGCCGGGCCGAAGCGGCTCGCGGATCAGGTCGGCCTCGCCGAGCATGCTGTTCAGGTGCAGGTCGAGGCCCGGCAGCCATTCGCCGGCGCCGAGCCCGAGGCTGGACGTGAGCACGCAAGCGTTCCCCTCCGCGTCGACCGTTACGAGGCTGGTCGTGCCGCCCGCCTGGTCTGGTCGGTCGAGGGCGTGCGCGAGTGCGACCGCGCGCTCGCCGGGCGCTCGTCCGCGAAGCGCGGGTAGCGCCTCCAGGCAGTCGGCGAGTGGGGCGAGCCCGGCGCGTGTCAGCACTCGCGTGCCCGCATAGGCGACCTCGACCGGCTCGGACCAGATCGCCTGGTACGCCGCGAGGTCGTTCCGCGTCACAAGCCCGCCGCGCTCGTCCATCAGCTCCAGGAGCGCGGCGCCGAGGGATCCCTCGTACGCGCTCTGCGCGCCCTCGTCGGCAACCAGCTCGAGCGCCCGGACGAGCCCGGGCTGGCGCAAACGCCCGCCCGCCTGCAGCAGCGCACCGCCCGGCGAGTAGATCCCGGCGCCCTCGTTCATCGTCATCACCGGCTCGAGCATTGCCAGGCAGGCCGCGTGCGCCGCGGGGAACTCGACCCCGTCGCGCGCGAGCCGCAGCGCCGGTTCCACGAGCCGGGCCCACGGCAGCCGCCCGTGCTCGGCGTGCAGCGCGCCGAGCCCGGCCGGCAGCCCGGGCACGCCGCACGAGGCGATTCCGACCGCGTAGTGGACGAGCTCGGTGCCGAACGGGACCTCGAGCTCGACAAGCTCGGCCCGCCGTCGGGGCTCGGCGCCGAGCCCGGGCACCGCGACGAAGCAGTCGAGATTGCGGGCCTTGCCCGAGGTGGCGTCGTAGTAGATCGCGTGACCGCCTCCTAGCAGGCCGGTCATCACCGTCTCCGCAACGCACGAGGCGAGGCCGGCAGAGACCGCGGCGTCCGCAGCCGTCCCGCCGTCGGCGAGCACCTCGATTCCCACGTCGACGGTCGCGGGGTGTCCGGCTGCGACTGCGGCGCGCATTGACCGAATCCTGACCGCTGCTAACGCGCCACGAGGATGAAGCGCGGAACGCTGGCGGTTGCGGCCTTGCTTCTGGTCGCGTGCCTGGCTGCAACGGGTGGGCGCTCGATGCCCGTGTCCGCCTCCTTTAGGGGCCCTTTAGGTCCCCGGAAGGATTCTTTTAGCGGGTCGTGGTCCTGTCTGCAAAGGCCGCATGAGGCGGCCGCCGAGAAACGGAGGAGACATGATCACCATCACCAGCCAGAAGATCGCGACGGTTCTCGCGGCGCTCGTCGTCCTGGCGGCCGCAGGAGGGATCGCGCAGGCGGCGACGTCGAAGCCGTCCGGGATGTCGCAGGCGGAGTACCGGGCGCTGATGGCCCGGAGCGCGGGCCTGAACGAGCGGTACCGGCTCGGTGCCTGGCAGGGCGTGCCCGAAGGCCTGTCGCCCGTCGAGTACCGGGCGCTGACGCTTCGCAGCGAGGCCCTGAACAAGCAGTACGGCCTCGGCAAGTGGAGCGCCGCGGCCCAGACTCACGTCTCCACGCAAGGGTTCGCGTGGGGAGCCTTCGGGATCGGCGCGGTTGCGATGCTCGGGCTCGTCCTGCTGGCCGGCGGCGCGATCGTCGGCAACCGGCGTGGCCGAGAAGCCCCTCGCGTCCGCACCTCGTAGCTGCCCCAACGGGCAACCATCGCCCCCGGCTTTCCTGATTGGGCTGGGGGCGATGCCGTCTCTCCATGCGGTTTCCCGCCGGTTGCTACCCTTCCGCGAGACCGCAGTCTCGGCCGTTTGCGTGTGCTTCCTCGCGGCGGGCTTGGATTGCGGAGTCGCTGTAGAAGGAGGACAAGTTGACCCTGACCAAGGAAGCGAAACAGGAAATCGTCGGCAAGCACGGCAGCAACGACCAGGACACTGGCTCCGCTGACGTGCAGATCGCGCTCCTCACCGCCCGCATCAACGAGTTGACCGAGCACCTGCGCACGCACCCGAAAGACCACTACTCGCGCCGCGGCCTGCTCAAGCTCGTCGGTCGCCGGCGCCGGCTCCTGCAGTACCTGCAGAAGCGCAACCTCGAGGGCTACCGCGCCCTCATCCAGGAGCTCGGCCTGAGGAGGTAGGCCGACCAGGAACCACAACCAACCGCCGGAGGGTGGAAGTTTGAGCGAGCCTCGGCCGTGAGCCGGAGCTGACTCAAACCTCCACTCTCCCCAAGAAGTGGAGGAACCACATGGCAACAACGACTGAGCCCCGCGTCGCGACGGTGTCCGTCACCGTCGGCGACCAGGAGCTGACCTTCGAATCCGGCAAGATGGCCAAGCAGGCCGACGGCGCCGTCGTCGTCCGCTCGGGCGAGACGATGGTGCTCGCGGCCGCGACGGGACGGATGGAGGCCCGCGAGGGCGCCGACTTCTTCCCGCTGACCGTCGACGTCGAGGAGCGGATGTACGCGGCCGGGAAGATCCCCGGCGGCTTCTTCAAGCGCGAGGGCCGCGCCAGCGAGCGCGCGATCCTGACCGCGCGCATGATCGACCGCCCGATCCGGCCGCTCTGGCCGAAGGGCTACAAGAACGAGGTGCACGTGGTCTGCACGACCCTGTCGGCCGACCTCGTCACCGCCCACGACATCCTCTGCATCAACGGCGCCTCCGCGGCGTTGATGGTCTCGCCGCTGCCCTTCATGGGCCCGGTCGGGGCCGTCCGCATCGGCCGGATCGACGGCGAGTTCGTCGTCAACCCGCCGCTGCCGTCGCTGGAGGAGGAGAGCACGCTCGACCTGGTCGTCGTCGGCAGCAAGGACGCGCTGACGATGATCGAGGCCGGCGCCGACGAGGTGCCCGAGGCGACGATGCTCGAGGCGTTCGAGCTCGCGCACCGCGAGATCGTGAAGATCTGCGAGGCGCAGGAGGATTTGCGCCGCCAGGTCGGCAAGGAGAAGTGGCTCGATCCCGAGCTGACCGAGGAGCTGGAGCGCGAGCACGCCCCTCGGATCCAGGAGCGGATCGGCGCCGAAGGTCTGCGCGAGGCCGGAACGGCCGTCGAGGAGCTCGTCACGGAGCTCTCGCCGCAGCTTTCGATGGACTCGACCGAGGACGACATCAGGCGCCAGATCCAGGTGCGCTCGAGCCTCGCGCTGATCCTGGAGCGGCAGCGCCTCGAGGCCGTGCTGGCCCCGGTGCGAGACCAGTTCGAGGACGAGCTGAAGGCGCTGACCGAGGCCGAGCAGGACTCGAAGGAGCTCAAGTCGGCCAAGCGCAGCCTGCTCTTCGACCGGATCGAAGAGGAGATCCAGCTGCCGTTCCCGGCCGGCGCGCCCGCGTCGGACGAGGACTCGCCGGTGGTCAAGGACTCGATCACCCGGCAGCAGATCAAGAAGGCCGCCGAGTCGATCTACAAAGAGCTCGTCCGGCGCAAGATCGCCGTCGACAAGCGGCGCCCGGACGGCCGCGAGCCGGAGGAGATCCGCGCGATCACGTGCGAGGTGGGCGTCAGCCCGCGCACGCACGGCTCGGCGCTCTTCACCCGCGGCCAGACGCAGATCCTCTCGCTGCTGACGCTGGGCACGGCCAAGGAGGGGCAGCGCATCGACGACCTCTCCCTGGAGACCGACCGGCGCTACATGCACCACTACAACTTCCCGCCCTACTCGGTCGGGGAGACGGGCTTCATGCGCGGCCCGAAGCGGCGCGACATCGGCCACGGCGCGCTCGCGCAGCGGGCGCTCGAGCCGATGATCCCGTCGCTCGAGGACTTCCCGTACACGATCCGGATCGTCTCCGAGACGCTGGAGTCGAACGGATCGTCCTCGATGGGCTCGGTCTGCGGCTCGACCCTCGCGCTCCAGGACGCGGGCGTGCCGATCAAGGCACCCGTGGGCGGGATCGCGATGGGCCTCGTCAAGGAGGGCGACGACTACGTGATCCTGACCGACATCCAGGGCGCCGAGGACCACCTCGGTGACATGGACTTCAAGGTCGCCGGCTCGCGTGACGGCATCACCGCCCTGCAGATGGACATCAAGATCACCGGCGTCACGCAGGAGATCATGCGGAACGCGCTCGCCCAGGCGAAGCAGGCCCGCGAGTTCATCCTCGACCGGATGGCCGAGACGATCCCCGAGAGCCGGACGGAGCTCCCGGAGCATGCACCGCGGATCTCGACGGTCAAGATCGACCCCGAGAAGATCGGGATGGTGATCGGCAAGGGCGGCGAGACGATCCGCTCGCTCGAGGCCGACTACGAGGTCCAGATCGACATCGAGGAGGACGGCACGATCCTGATCTACGCGACCGACGGCGAGAAGGCCAATGCCGCGATCGCCGCGGTCGAGTCGATCACGAAGGAGCCGGAGGTGGGGGACACCTACACCGGCCGCGTGGTCAAGACGACGGAGTTCGGCGCCTTCGTCGAGCTGAAGAAGGGCACCGACGGCCTGCTCCACGTCTCCAACGTCGGCCCCGGGCGCGTTGCCCACATCGAGGACGTGATCGCGCGTGGCGACACGCTCGACGTGATCGTCCAGGAGGTGGACAAGGACCGTGGCCGGATCGGCCTGAAACTCGTCGCCAAGCACGAGAACGGCAACCTCGTCCAGCCCGAGGAGCTGATCGAGCGGGCGAAGGACGCGCCTCCGCGCGAGCGTGAGGAGCGTCCGCCGCGCCGCGACGGCGACCGTGGCCGCGGAGGTCGCGGCGGCGGCCGTGGCCGTGGCGGCGGTCGCGACCGCTGAGGTGGAAACGCGAGCAGGAGCGCCGGCCCTCGTCGAGGCGAGAGAGCAGGCGCTCCTGATCGCTGCCCTGCGTGGGTTGCTCGCGGTGGCGGGCACCGGCGCTGCCGTCGCCCGTGGCGTCGACTTCGGGCCGGCGCTCGGACTGGTCGCATTCGGCGCCGCGATCGTTCTGCTCTCGGTCTACGGCGGCGGCCGGCCGGCACGGTCGAGGGCGAAGTTCGCGAATCCCGAGCCGGCACCGGAGGCCGCTCGGATGCAAGGACGCTGGCACGGCCTGGCCGAGGCCGCGTATCCGAGCACGATCGGCCTGACCGCGCTGACTGCGATCGCGCTCGTGCTGCAGCCCCCGCTCGCAGCCTTCCTGGCCGGGATCCTCGCGGGGCTCGCCGTGATGTCGGTGGTGGGCTTCACGCGGCTCACCGTTCTCGAGCGCAAGCGGCAGGCGCGGATCCTGGTCGACTACAAGGCGAGCCGCGTCTTCGAGAAGCCGCGATGACGCACGACGTGATCGTCATCCTCGCGTCGCTGGGCGTCGCCGGGCAGGTGCTCGCGGTGCTGCTGCTCCTCGTGGGCGTGGCGTGGCTCGTCGGGTGGCGCCGGCCGGGCGACTGGCTGCGGTGGACGCTCGAGGGCTACGAGCTGTGGTGCGTCTTCCTCGTCTCCTCGATCGCGACTGGCGGCAGCCTCTTCTTCTCCGAGATCGCGGGCTTCATCCCGTGCGAGCTCTGCTGGTACCAGCGAATCTGCATGTACCCGCTCTCGATCATCACGCTCCTGGCGGCGCTCGCCAACGACCGCCGGGTGGCGCGCTACCTGCTGCCCCTGCCGCTTGTCGGCGCGGGTGTCTCGGTGTACCACCTGCTGGTCGAGAACGGCGTCGTCGAGCAGGCGAAGGCGTGCCTGATCTCGGCGCCGGGCGGCTGCGCGACGAAGTGGATCGAGGAGTTCGGCTACGTGACGATCCCAGTGCTCGCGCTGACCGGCTTCGCGCTCTGCTTCGCCTTCCTGCTCCTCTCTGCCTTGCCCGCGCCGTCTCTGGGTAGCGTTAGCGAGCCATGACCAGCGGCAAGCAAGCACGGCGTCAGCGGCAGCAGGCCGTCCAGCGGCCACCGACCCGGAGCACCGGAGGGCGCAAGGCCTCGCCGCTCGTGCTCGGCGGCGCGCTCGCGGCGATCGTCGTGATTGCGATCGTCGTGGTGGCCGTCGTCGCGCTGGGCGGCAACGATTCGAAGGGCGGCTCGACGAACGCCACCGTCCTCCCGGACGCGGGCGTGATCGCGAAGCAGTTCGCCGGCATCCCGCAGCAGGGCGACGTCCTCGGCAAGGCGAGCGCGCCCGCCACGATGGTCGAGTACATCGACCTCCAGTGCCCGGTCTGCCGTGACTTCGAGACGAACGTGATGCCTTCGGTGATCGACCAGTACGTGCGCGCCGGCAAGCTCAAGGTGATCGCGCGGCCGGTGGCAATCATCGGCAGCGGCGTCGACTCCCAGCGTGGCCGGCTCGGCATGATCGCGGCGAGCAAGCAGAACCGCGCCTTCAACTTCGCGCAGTTGCTCTATTTCAATCAGGGCCCGGAGGATGGCGGCTGGCTCGACGACACCATGGTCGCCTCCGCGGCGAAGAGCATCCCGGGCGTGAACGTGGCCGCCCTGCAGGCGGCGGCGAAGAGCTCCGCCGCGGCCGACCAGGCGAAGACGTACGACTCCGAGGCCACCCGTGACGGCCTCTCCGGCACGCCGACCGTTCTCGTCGGCCCGAGCGGCGGCAAGCTCACCGTGGTCTCGCCGGGGCGCGAGCCTTCGTCCGAAGAGATGAAGACCGCGATCGACGCGGCGCTCGCTCAGTAACGGTCGAGCTCGACCAGCCGCTCGTCGCTGATCCCGAAGTGGTGTGCGATCTCGTGCAGTACTACGCGGCGGATCTGCCGCTGCAGCAGCTCGGGGATCGTGGCCGTAGAGCCGCTCGAGCGGGCCGCGGTAGATCGAGATCTTGTCCGGCGCCGCGCCGGCGTAGTAGCTCGTGCGGGCGGTGAGCGGGATTCCTTCGTAGAGGCCGAGCAGCGGCTCGCCCGCCGGCGGCTCGTCCTCGACCACGATCGCCACGTTCGACATCGCCTCGCGCAGATCGTCCGGCAGCGTCTCGACCGCCGCCTCCACCGAGTCCTCGAACTCCACGCCACGAGCCTAGCTGCGGTGCGCGCGAGTACGATCTGCCCGTGCAGCAGAAGTACGTGCTCACGGAGCTGGACTCGGGCGAGCGCGTCATCTCGGAGCGCCTCGCGCACGTACGCTCGGTCGCGATCGGCTTCTGGATCGGCGCGGGCTCACGTGACGAGACCGACGCGAAGGCGGGCATCTCGCACTTCATCGAGCACCTGCTCTTCAAGGGCACGGCCAGCTACAGCGCGCAGGAGATCGCTGAGACCTTCGACGGCCTCGGCGGCGAGCTGAATGCCGCCACCTCCCGCGAGCACACCGTCGTCTACGCGCGCGTTCCCGACGAAAAGCTCGAGGTTGCGCTGGACGTGATGGGCGAGATGGTCTTTGCGCCAGCCTTTGCCGAGCTCGACGCCGAGCGCGAGGTCGTGCTCGAGGAGATCGCGATGTACGAGGACCAGCCGCAGGAGCTCGTGCACGACCTGATCTCCGAGGCGACCTTCGGCACGCATCCGCTCGGCCGGCCGGTGATCGGGCGCGCCGAGGTGATCTCGAGCGTCACCCGCCGCTCGATCTCGGCCTACCACCGCTCGATGTACGTGCCCGGCAACGTGGTCGTGGCCGCCGCCGGGAACATGAAGCACGAGGACTTCGAGCGGTCGCTCGTGCGCGCGCAGCGCCGCGCGAGCGCCGCTGTCCGCAAGGGCCCGAAGGTGCGACCGGCGCTGGTCAAGCCGCCGCCTCCGAGCCTGCGCTTCCAGCGCAAGGACACCGAGCAGTACCACGTCTGCATCGCCGCCCCCGGGATCGCCCGCACCGACCGGCGCCGCTTCGCGGCCTCGCTGCTCGACGGGATCCTCGGCGGCTCGGCCTCGTCGCGGCTCTTCCAGGAGATCCGCGAGAAGCGCGGCATGGCCTACGCGGTCTACAGCTTCGCCTCGCAGTACACCGACACCGGCCAGATCGGCATCTACATCGGCACGCGCGAGGACAACGTCTCGGCCTGCCTCGAGATCGCGAGCGAGCAGATCGCCGACATCGCCGGCGGCAACGTGCGGCCCGACGAGCTCGAGCGGGCGAAGGAGAACCTGAAGGGGCGGATCCTGCTCTCGATGGAGTCGACCTCGAACCGCATGAGCCGGCTCGGCAAGTCGCTGATCACCGACACCGAGCTGCTCTCGATCGACCGGATCATGGCCGAGATCGACGCCGTCGAGCCCGACGCGCTGGCCGAGCTGGCCGAGGTGCTGCTCGCGCCGGAGAAGCTCTCGGCCGCCGGGATCGGGCCGCGCGAGGAGCTCTTCCTCGAGGCGATCGAGCACGTGAACCCCGGGCTCTCGCGCGCCGCGTGAAGATCACGCTCAACGGCCGCGGCGGCAAGGTCGGCTCGGTGCTGGCGCCGGCGCTGGAGTCCGCCGGGCACGAGCTCGTCGAGCTGCCGGAGGCGGAGGCGATGGTGGACTTCACCGGCCCCGACGCCGTCGAGGCGAACGTGCGGGCGGCGCTCGAGGCCGGCGTGCCCTGTGTCGTCGGCACGAGCGGCTGGGATCCCGCGCCGCTGGGGGAGCTGGCCGCGGAGCGCGGTCTGGTGCTGTTCGTCGCGCCGAACTTCGCGATCGGCGCGGTCCTGATGCTGCGGCTCGCGGCCGAGGCGGCGAGATACCTTCCGCGGGCGGAGATCGTCGAGCTGCACGCGGAGGCGAAGAAGGACGCGCCGTCGGGCACGGCCAAGGCGACCGCTGAGCTGCTTCCCGGCGAGCCGCCGATCCACTCGGTGCGGCTTCCGGGCCTGGTCGCCCACCAGGAGGTGCTGCTCGGCGGCGAGGGCCAGCTGCTGACGATCCGACACGACGCGTTTTCGCGCGAGGCGTACGTGCCGGGCGTGCTGCTGGCGCTGGAGAAGCTGCCCGCGCTGCCGCCGGGGTTGACGACGGGCCTCGAGAGCATCCTCGAGCTCGGCTGACGACCAGGCACGAATTCGTCACACCAACCCGCGTCACAGACTCGCTCCGTCCATTAGGAACCCCTGGATGGGAGGACGGAGATATGGCCTTCGTGGGCAGGCGCTGAAGCGAGCGAGATTCGTGTAAGTCGTCACAATCTGTGCGATACTTGTGAGGCGTTAGATCTCGCGTCAGCCGTAGCGCATCTCTGACTTCTCTCGGGTTCTGGTGCAAAGAGGGGCTCGCCCTCTCTCCCGACAGGAAGCGGAGGTCAGCATGGTGAGGCATCACGTCTGGAAGGCGCTCGCCGTCGCGATGACGGTTGTAGCCGCAGGCGCGGGAACACAAATAACGACCGCGACTGCCACGTCGGCGACCAGTGACCTCGCCCTTAGGGCAAAGCTGAGCCTGACCTCGATGAACGGTGCCTGTTCGCAGCCGGCGCCGGGAGACGAGTGCGCAGCGCGCACTGGCTCGGGCCTCGTCCCCGGGCTTGGAGCTGTGACCGAGAAGTACGAGTTCCCGGTCGGCCTCGGGCCGCCGGCATGTGCACAAAGCGACGGCACGGCTCTCGCCTCCTCGAACCGCTTCGTCGTAGCGGGGAAGGGAGAGATCCACTTCACGCTCGCCGAGGGCGCGTGCATGGCCCAGCAGGGGATTTACAACGAGACGCAGGCCTACAGCATCACCGGCGGCACCGGGATCTACGCGGGGGCATCGGGGAGCGGTACGGTCGAGCGGAACCTCGGAGAAGAGGGGTATGCCGGGCGCAAAGGACCCGAGACGTGGACGGGAACCCTCATCGTGCCGGGGCTCGATTTCGACACGACCCAACCGAGATTCACCGGTGCGACGAACAAGACGGTGCGAGCAGCGAAGGGCGCCAAGACGGGCCGCGTGCGCTTCACCGTCACCGCACACGACGACAGGGACGTGGTGGTCCCGGTTGCTAGGTGCACCCCGAGATCCGGCAGCCGCTTCCGGATCGGCCGGACGAAGGTGACCTGCGAGGCTACGGACTCGAGCGGGAATACCGGGCGGACTACGTTCGTGGTCACGGTCAAGAGAAGGCGGTAGGCCGCTAGGCATGGTCACGCGGCGGCGGGAGGGGCCGGGCCGGTGACCGCGTACAATCACCGCATGCTCGGCGAGGTGCTCACCGCGACCGTGACGCCGTTCAATGCGGACGGGAGCGTGAACCTCGACGGCTACCAGGAGCTGTGCGCGTTTCTCGTGGACAACGGCTCGGACGGTGTCGTCGTCAACGGCACGACGGGCGAGGCGTCCACCCTCAGCGAAGACGAGCGGGTCGCGCTGATCCGCGCGGCGCTGGAGGCGATCGGCGACCGCGCCACGGTCGTCGCCGGCACCGGCACGAACTCCACCGCGCACTCGATCGAGCTGACCGAGCAGGCGCAGGAGGCCGGCGCGCATGCCGTGCTGGTCGTCACGCCCTACTACAACAAGCCGCCGCAGCGCGGGATCGCGGCGCACTTCCAGGCGGTCGCCGCCGCCACCGACCTGCCGGTGATCGCCTACAACATCCCTGGCCGCTGCGTGATCAACATCGAGCCGGAGACGATGACCGGCTCGCCGCAGATCCCGAACGTCAAGGCGGTCAAGCAGTCGAACGCCGACCTCGACCAGGCCCGGCACATCGTCGAGCTCGGGCTCGACCTCTACGCCGGCGACGACAATCTCGTCCTGCCCTTCGTCGAGCTCGGCGGGCTCGGCGGTGTCTGCGTGCACACCCACGTGGTCGGCCCGCAGGTGAAGGAAATGGTCCAGCGCTTCCGCGCGGGCGACGTCGAGTCGGCGCGACAGCTGGACGACGAGCTCGCCGCCGCCTACGAGCTGATCGGCGTCGTCACCGGGCCGATCCAGATCAAGGCCGCGCTCAACCTGCTCGGACACGACGTCGGCGGCGTGCGGCTGCCGCTCGTCGAGGCGAGCGAGGACGAGGTCGCGCTGATCCGCTCCTGCCTCGAGCGGCTCCGCCTGCTCGAGCGCGTCGCCTAGTTACCCGGTCGCGGCCGTGATCTCCACGGGCGCCGCCTCGGCGGGGCGAGGCGCGAGCGCTAGACCGATTGCGTCGAGCGACGAGTTGAGCGCCGTGGCGACATGGCGCCGCAACGCGCTCGGGCTGCGCAGGACGAGGAAGCCGGTCAGGGCGCTGTTCTCACGGCGCAGAGGAAGTGCGACGTAGACCCCGTCACCGCCGAGCTCGTGTGCCGCCGTGACCAGCAGGTCGTCACGCGACTCGGCCTCGCGCACGAGCCAGCTCATGAGCGCGATCTCGGGCGGGCCCTCGCCGTGCGCGAGCTCGATCTCGCCGCCGAGGCCGTCCTCCTGCCAGTGAACGAGCGCGACCCAGTCGCTTCGCGCCGTCTCCCGCAGCAGGTGCTCGAGCGCCTCGAAGACACGCGGACGATTCCCGGCCGCCAGCGCGGCCGCCAGCGCACGCGCGAGCCGATTGGCGCGCAGCCGCACCCAGACCTGGAGCACGAAACCCACCACTGCCGCCGCGAGCCCCGCTCCGATCAGCCAGACCTGATCGAGCCCGACGCCTCCGAGCGCCCCGATCACGCCGGCGAGCGCCACGAGATCCGGCCGCTCTCGCAGGCGCCGCGCGCCGCGGATCTCCGGGATGCGGTACGGGGTGGACGCGCTGCGAATCTCCTCGCGCTCCTCCGCCGTCAGTGCGGAGAACGGATCCTGGCCGCGCTGCAGCGCGACGAACGCCTTCGCCACCGTCGGATGGAACTGTGTGCCGATGTTGCGCTCGATCTCCGCCAGGGCCTCGTCGGTGCTGAGGCCTGCGCGGTAGGGCCGGTCGCTGGTCATTGCGTCGAAGCTGTCGGCGACGACGAGGAACTGCGCGGCGAGCGGCTGATCGGCCGTGGGGATTCCGTAGTACCCGCGGCCGTCGTAGCGCTCGCGGTGGTACTCGACCGCTCGGGCCTCGGAGGCCGAGACCTCGAACCGGCGCAGCAGGCGAGCCGAGAGGCGGGGCGCTCGCCAGACCGTGCTCCACTCGTTCGGCCGGAGCTTGCCGGGCTTGCTCAGGACAGCCGCGTCGACCGCGACCTTGCCGAGGTCGTGCAGGCGCGCGGCCCAGCGCAGGCGGTCGATGTCGGAGTAGGGGAGCCCGAGCGCGCGGGCGAGCGAGTCGACGTAGCCGGCCACGCGGATCGAGTGGCGGTAGGTCGAGGGTTCGCGCTCGTCGACGATGTTCGCGAACGTTTCGAGCGCATGGAGCGTCTCCTGGCGTGAGCGCCGCACGCGCGCGTGGGCCTGGTTGACGGCCAGCGCGACCGGCACGACCGCGATCACGTTCCACGGGTGGCCGAGGGCGAAGAGGGCCAGAATCGCGCCGAGCCCCGCCTCGGCGGCCGCGGCGGCGAAGTCGGGCTGCAGCACCTCGAGCCCGCCGACGACCTGCAGCAGCAGACGCGAGACGAGCAGGTAGGCGAGCGCCAGCGCGGTCAGGGGCACGAGGTCGTCGGGCAGCGTCAGGTGTCCTGCGTGTCCGCCGCCGAGCGCGAAGGCGTAGCCGGCGGCGACCGACGCAAGCGCGATAGGCCGACGCCTGGAAGGCCGCCTGCCGCCACGTGCCGCGCACGACCCGGGCGAGCAGCGCCGCCGTGCCGGCGACGAGCGCGCCGCGCCAGGGCCCGAGCACGATCACGGCCGCCAGGTCGACGCCCGAGGCGACGCGGAAGACTCCCGGGCCGAGGGGCTCGCGGATGCGGGCGCTCTCAGGCTCCTCGAGCAGCTCGGCGGCGAGCGCGGCCGCGCCGAACAGCGCCAGCGCGGTCAGCGGGCGGCCGGCAGCAGCGATCGCTCCGGCCACGGTGACACCGAGACCGGCCGCGACGGTCGCGTAAGCGAGGACGGATAGCCGCACCATGCGTCTATCGGGTTCCACGCGTGAACCCGTTAGACCTCCGTACTGGCCTACACTGGGTCGATGCCCGGAAGCACCAAGATCATCCCGCTCGGCGGCCTCGGCGAAGTGGGCAAGAACATGACCGTGATCGAGGCCGACGGCGAGGCGATCGTGATCGACGCCGGGCTCGCGTTTCCGCGCGACGAGCACCTTGGCGTCGACCTGATCCTGCCCGACTTCTCGTACCTCGTCGACCGCGACAAGCCGGTGCGCGCGGTGCTGCTGACGCACGGCCACGAGGACCATGTCGGCGCGCTCCCGTACCTGCTGCGCGAGGCGCGCGTCCAGGAGGTCTGGGCGACTCGGCTGACGCTCGGGCTGATCAAGTCGAAGCTCGACGAGCACGGCCTGCTGCGCTCGACGGAGCTGCGCGAGGCCGATCCCGAAGGCGAGCCGGTCGAGCTCGGGCCATTCAAGGCGGAGTTCATCCGCGTGGCGCACTCGATCCCGGACGCGGTCGCGATCGTGCTCGACACGCCCGGCGGCCGGATCCTGCACACCGGCGACTACAAGCTCGACCACACGCCCGTCGACGGGCTGCGCACAGACGTGGGCCGGCTGGCGGAGCTCGGCAATCGCGGGGTCGACCTCTTCCTCGGCGACTCGACGAATGCCGAGCGCCCGGGCGTGACCGGCTCCGAACGGCTCGTCGGCGAGGCCTTCCGCCAGCTGATCCCCATGCGCACCGGCAGGATCCTGGTCGCCTCCTTCGCCTCCAACGTCCATCGCATGCAACAGGCCGCCGACGTGGCGATCGAAGCTGGCCGCAAGGTCTGCGTCGTCGGGCGCTCGATGCGCAAGAACATCAACATCGCGCGGAACCTCGGCTACATCGACGTCCCGGACGACGCGCTGATCCAGCCGAAGGAGCTGGACGACTACGCGCGCGGCGACGTGCTGATCCTTTGCACCGGCAGCCAGGGCGAGCCGCTCTCGGCGCTCGTGCGGATCGCCTACGGCGACCATCGCGACGTCTCGGTCGAAGCCGGCGACACGGTGATCATCTCGGCCAAGCCGGTGCCCGGAAACGAGCTGGCCGTCCACGACGCGATCAACCAGCTGGCCAAGAACGGCGCCGAGGTCCTGCACCAGGAGATCGCGCCGGTGCACGTCTCCGGCCACGGGCACGCCGAGGAGCTGCGGACGATGCTCGGGCTCGTGCGGCCGAAGTCGGTCATGCCCGTGCACGGCGAGTTCCGCATGCTGGCTGCCCATGCGCGTCTGGCGGTCGAGAGCGGCGTACCCGAGAACCGGATCGTGCTCGCCGAGAACGGCTCCGTGGTCGAGCTCGACGAGTCCGGCGCGTACCTGACCGGGCAGATCGAGGCCGGCGTGACCTTCGTAGACGGCCTCGGCGTCGGCGACGTACAGGACGTTGCGCTGCGCGACCGGCGGCACCTGTCCGAGGACGGTGTGCTGATCGTGGTCGCCACGCTCGGCGGGAGCAACGGCTCGGTCGCCGGCAAGCCGGAGCTGATCGCGCGCGGGTTCGCCGAGCCGGGCGAGCCGCTGCTCGAGGAGATGCGCGAGGAAGCCCAGCGGGTGCTCGACGAGCTCGTCAGGGACAACGTCAGCGAGATCAAGCTGCTGCAGGAGCACCTGCACGACGGGCTCGGCCAGCTGATCTACGACCGCACGAAGCGGCGGCCGATGATCCTCCCGGTCGTGGTCGAGGTATGAGCACCCTCCGGGCGGAGCCGGGCTGGGCCGACGTGCTGATCGACAACGCGGCGGAGCCGGTCACCGCCGACCGGCTGATCCGGCAGCTGAACGCGGCCTCGGTCGCCTCGCTCGCCTTCTGCCGGCTGCTGGAGCGCTGGGGCCGCGGCGACGCCGCTCCCTCGACTCCGGGTGGGCGGCAGGCGGCGCTGCGGCGCGCGGCCGATCGCGCGGAGACGGCGCTTGCCGGACTCGAAAGCCCGCTCGGGCAGTACCTGCTCGAGCTCGAGCCCGAGCGCGCCGAGGGCCGCTCCTGGTACGGCGCGCCCGGCGCGGCCGAGCTGATCGAGTGGGCGCCGGTGCTGCATCGCGCGGGCGTGCGCTGCTCGTCGGTTCGGGTCGCCCAGGCCTACCTCGAGCTCGCCGTCTTCCTGCGGGCGCTCGCCGGCCTCGACGACGCGGCCCGGATCCGGTCGGCGCCCGACCGCTCCTCGCTCTGGGCCGGCCTGTTCGACCTGCGCGAGAACCTGCTCGGCCGGGCCGTGGACGACCTGCGCGCGCTTGCCGCCTGAGCTGACTGTCGTCGGCTCGGTCAATGTGGACCTGGTCGCGCGCTCCGAGCGGCTGCCGCGGGTGGGTGAGACGCTGACCGACGCGACCTTCGCCCGCTATCCGGGCGGCAAGGGTGCCAACCAGGCGGTTGCGGCCGCTCGCCTCGGGGCGAGCGTCAGCTTCGTGGGCGCGGTCGGCGAGGACGCCTTCGCCGACGAGGCGCTCGCCGGGCTGCGGAAAGCCGGCGTCGACTTCCAGCTCGGTCTCGGCGAGGCGACCGGCGTGGCGGTGATCCTCGTCGACGCCGAGGGCGAGAACGTGATCGTGGTCGCACCGGGCGCGAACGCGCAAGTCGGACGCGTGGAAACCGGCGGCAACGTGCTGGCCCAGCTGGAGATCGCCGACGACACGGTGATCTCGGCCGCCGAGAGCGCTGAACGCTTCTTCCTCAATGCGGCGCCGGCGCGGCCGCTACCGGCCGCGGTCGTGCAGGCGGCCGAGCTCGTGGTTGTCAACCGCTACGAGCTGGACTCGCTGCCGGAGACCCCGAGCCTGCTGGCGCTGACGCTGGGCGAGGAAGGCGCGGTGCTGATCGAGAACGGGCAGGAGGTCGTTCGTGCCGCCGCTCCGCGTGTCGACGCGGTCGACGGCACGGCCGCCGGCGACGCGTTCACCGCCTGCCTAGTCGTGTCGCTGCTCGAAGAGCGAGACCGCGAGGAGGCGCTCCGCCGTGCCTGCGCCGCGGGCGCGATCGCAGCGTCACGCCCTGGCGCGCAGCCGTCGCTGCCGACCGCGGCGGAGGTCGATGCAATGTTCGGGTCATGAGCATCCCGATCCTGCTCGACTGCGACCCCGGGCATGACGACGCGATCGCGCTGCTGCTCGCGCTCGGTAGCGACGAGCTCGAGCTACGCGGCGTGACGACCGTCGCCGGCAACCAGACGCTCGAGAAGACGACCGCCAACGCGATCCGCGTGCTCGAGCTCGCAGGCCGCGCGAAGATCCCGGTCGCTGCGGGCGCGGGCCGGCCGCTCTTGCGCGAGCCGCGCGTCGCGGCCGACGTCCACGGCGACACCGGCCTCGACGGCCCCGACCTGCCGCCGCCGCACGTCGATCCCTCGCCCCAGCACGCCGTCGACTTCCTGGCCGAGCGGGTCGACGGCGCGACGCTCGTCGCCACCGGCCCGCTCACGAACGTCGCGCTCCTGCTGGCCCGTCACCCGGAGGCGAAGCCGGAGCGGATCGTGCTGATGGGCGGCGCGATCGCCGAGGGCAACGTCACGCCCGCGGCAGAGTTCAACATCTGGGCCGACCCCGAGGCGGCACGGCGCGTCTTCACTAGCGGGCTGGACGTGACGATGGTCGGCCTCGACGTCACCCACCGCGCGCTCGTGACGCCGGCGCACGCCTCGCAGCTGCGGGAGGCCGGTCGCATCGGCGCGGTCGTGGCCGAGCTGCTCGAGTTCTACGGCGGCTACCATCGCTCGGTCTACGGCTGGGACGGCTCGCCGATCCACGATGCGGTCGCGGTCGCGCACGTGATCGACCCGGGGCTGCTGGAGCTCGAGCGGCTGAACGTTCGGATCGACACCGAGTCGGAACTCTGCCGGGGCCGCACGGTCGTCGACCTCTGGCGCCGCACCGGCCTCGAGCCGACCGCGAACGTCGCCGTCGGGATCGACGCGGAACGGTTTGTCGACCTGCTGTTACAGCGGCTCGCCCGGTTAGGCTAAGTGCCCATGTTCGGAGACATCGTCACCCTGCTGATCCCGGTCTACATCCTGGTCGGGCTGCTGATCCTGCTGATCGCGCTGAACCTGCTCGCGCGCGTACAGGGTGGCCGCTACGTGCGCCCGATGGCAATGGCGCTGATGAAGGTGCCGTTCCTCAAGCGCTGGCTGCAGAAGGCGTCGAAGGCCAACCTGGAGCGCAAGAACCCGGAGCTCGCCAGCGCGATCGCGAAGCTCGAGCGCAGCGGCGTCCAGCACGACCCGCAGAAGGCGCAGGCGGCCATGTCCCGCCTGAGCGCTTCCGAGCGACGCGCCTGGATCGAGGCAGCCGGCGAGGAGGGCGCGATTCCCGAGCCGATGAATCGCCAGCAGCGCCGCCAGGCGGCAAAGCTGAAGAAGCGCCGGTAGCAAAGGGAAGCGCCGCGGCGCGGCGAAGCAGCACCGACGATGGCGCGCCGTCGCAAAAAGCGCACCCTCAGGCCGCGCGTGCCCTCGCGCGTGAAACGCCGGAAGCGAGGGGCGAAGAAGGCCGAGGGGCACCAGCACCCCGAGCTGGTCGGGCTCGCCCTGCTCGCGCTGGGAGTCTTCCTCGGCTTCGTCGTCTGGGCCGACTGGAACGGCGGCTACGTCGGGCTCTGGATCGGCGAGGGGCTCGACGCGCTGATCGGTAGCGCGACGCTCGGCCTGCCGGCCGCGCTCGCGATCGTGGGCGCGCTGATGGTCACGCGCAGCGACCTCGTCGACGTGCGCCCGTTCCGGACCGGGCTGTTCGTGCTCGCCTGCGGCCTAATGATCACGCTCGGCAAGGACGAGGGCGGCTACGTGGGCACGCTGCTCGGCGGCGGGCTCGCGCTGGCGATCGGCTCGACCGGAGTGGCGATCGCCGGGATCCTGACCCTCCTCGCTGGCGCGCTGCTCGTGACCGGAGCGTCAGCCGGCGCCATGCTCCGCTCCTCCGGCCGTGCCGTGCACCGCGCGGCACGCAAAACGATCCCGCCGCGCCGGCCCGAGCCGCGGCTCCAGGTGCTCGAGGGCGCCACGCCTCTCGCGCCGCTGGCTCCGCTGGCTCCGCTCGCACCGCCGGTGGACGTGGTGAACGAGTTTCCGGAGCTTGTCTCCGAAGGCCCGCCGTCGTTCCCGCAGGAGGACGAGCCCGATCAGGAGAGCCTCTTCGACGTCACGGTCGAGCCGCAGGCCGAGTACCGGCTACCGGACCGCGCGCTCCTGCGCCGCTCCGCTCCAGGCACCGGGCCTGATGCCGACCACGCCGCCCGCGTGGCCGAGGCGCTCGTCCAGACGCTCGCCAACTTCGGCGTCGACGCGACCGTGATCGGCCAGATTTCGGGCCCGCGCGTGACGCGCTACGAGCTCCAGCTCGCGCCGGGAACGAAGGTCTCCAAGGTCGCGGGCCTGAAGGACGACCTCTCCTATGCGCTGGCGACCACGGAGATCCGCATCCTCGCGCCGATCCCGGGCAAGCAGGCCGTCGGGGTCGAGCTGCCGAACACGAGCCCGAACCTCGTCACGCTCGGCGACATCTACGACGACCTGCCAGCCACCTCGAGCCCGCTCTCGGTCTGGCTCGGCAAGGACATCTCCGGCCAGTCCGTCTGGACCGATCTCGCGCGCATGCCGCACATTCTGATCGCCGGCACCACGGGCTCGGGGAAGTCCGGCTGCATCAACACGATCCTGACCTCCGTGCTGCTGCGCTCCACGCCCGACGACGTGCGGATGATCCTGATCGACCCGAAGCGGATCGAGCTCAACTACTACGAGTCGATCCCGCACCTGCTGACGCCGGTCGTCTCGAGCCCGAAGGAGGCCGCCTCGGTGTTGCGCAACGTCGTCGCCGAGATGGAGCGCCGCTACGAGCGCCTCTCTGCCGTGCGCGCCCGCAGCCTCGCCGAGGCGAACCGGGCGCTGCGCTCGCGCGGCGAACCCCAGCTGCCGTACCTGCTCGTCGTGATCGACGAGCTCGCCGACCTGATGATGATCTCGCCGCAGGAGGTCGAGGACGCCGTCATCCGGCTCGCGCAGAAGTCCCGCGCGGTCGGGATCCACCTCGTGCTCGCGACTCAGCGGCCCTCGGTGGACGTGATCACCGGGATGATCAAGGCGAACGTGCCCAGCCGGATCGCCTTTGCGGTCTCGAGCCAGACCGACTCGCGCGTGATCCTCGACCAGGCCGGTGCCGAGAGCCTGCTCGGCCAGGGCGACATGCTCTTCAAGCCCCTCGGCACCTCGCGCCTGCAGCGCGTCCAGGGCGCGTTCGTGACCGAGGAGGAGATCGCCCTGATCGTCGAGCAGTGCCGCGCCCAGCGCGCCCAGGAGCTGGACGAGTCGCTGCTGGAGGCGCCCGAGGCCGGACGTGAAGAGGGCGCGGACGCGGACGGGGATTTCGATCCGGACGAGGATCCGTTGCTCGAAAAGGCGATCGAGGTCGTCGTCCAGACCCAGACCGCTTCGGTTTCATTGTTGCAACGGCGCCTGCGCGTCGGCTACACCCGTGCCGGCCGCCTGATCGACATGCTCGAGCGCCGGGGCATCATCTCGGGTTACGAAGGCTCGAAGCCTCGACGGGTGCTGGTTGACGCGTCGTCGCTGCCGCAGTTGAGCGACGTGGTCTAGGACTCGATACCCGCTAATACCGGCCGTTCGGCCTATGCAATCGGCCTAACTTCGGGTTAGCATCGCTCGTCTTTCAATCTGGTTACGGATTCCAGATTTCTAAATCAGGGAGGGCAAGTGAGGGTTTCACGTCGTATTTCCATCGCCGCCGCGCTGGTTGTGGTGACGGTGCTGGCTGGGCTCGCCGCGCTGGTCGGCAGTAGCTCGAGCCAGGCATCTCCGCAGGCGGCCAAGGCCACGTTCCTGGCCGCGCTCGTCAGCGACATCGGCAAGTTCACCGATCGTTCGTTCAACCAGTCACAGCTCGATGGCCTCAAGCGGGCCAAGAAAGCAGCTGAAGGTGAACATCCTGCCGCTCCAGTCGAACTCGACTTCGGACTACACGCCGAACTTCAACCAGGCGGTTCGCTCGCACGCGAACATCACGATCGCCGCCGGGTTCCTGCTCGCGGACACGCTCGAGACGTTCGCCGACCAGTTCCCGGGCTCGAAGTTCGCGATCACCGACTACTGCGCCAAGGGTGCGGCCGCGAAGTGCATCACGGGCAGCGTCCTGACCAAGAACCATCCGAACGTGATGGGGCTCGACTACGCCGCCAACCAGTCGGGCTGCCTCGTCGGCTACCTGGCCGCCGAGATGGCGGTGCGGGCGCACAAGAACGTGATCGGGGCCGTCGGCGGCCTGCACATTCCGCCGGTCGACATCTGGATCGCCGGTTACAAGTACTGCGCCAAGCTCTACAAGAAGAACATCAAGGTGCTCGTCGGGTACTCCGGCGACTTCGTCAAGTCCGACCTCTGCAAGACGGTCGCCGAGAACCAGATCGCCCAGGGCTCCTACGTCGAGTTCCAGGTCGCCGGTGGTTGCGGCCTCGGCACCCTGAAGGCGGCCGCTGCCCACAAGATCTGGGGCATCGGCGTCGACAAGGACCAGTACAAGGACGCGGCCCGGGTTCTAACGAGCGGCGTCAAGAAGGTCGACCTCGGCATCTTCAACGTGATCAAGACGACCAAGGCCGGCAAGTTCAAGGGCAACCACGACCTGCAGTTCACGCTGAAGAACGGCGGCATGAGCGTCGGCAAGATCAACCCGACCGTGCCGAAGAGGTTCATCCTCAAGATGAACCTGATCAAGGCCAAGATCATCTCCGGCAAGCTCAAGGTCCCGGTGAAGCTGAAGTAAGGACCTGCCTGTTTTTCGAAGTTGCGAAGGCGGGCCCCCGGGCCCGCCTTCGTCGTTTGGTACAACACGGAGCCTGATGCGGATCACTCTCCGCTACATCCCAATCGGCCTCCTCGCCGCGGCGCTGGCCACAGTCGCGACCGGTTGCGGGGGCGGCAAGTCGTCGTCGAGCTCCGGCACCACCAGCTCGCAGTCGAGCTTCACGGCCGCGCTCGTCAGCGACATCGGCAAGTTCAACGACCGCTCCTTCAACCAGTCTCAGCTCGAAGGCCTGAACAAGGCGCGGCGGGAGCTCGGGATCAAGGCTCTGCCGCTCCAGTCGAACTCGACCTCGGACTACGTCCCGAACCTGGCGACCGCCGTGCGTCGCAAGGCGAACATCACGATCGCCGCCGGGTTCCTCCTGGCGGACACGCTCGAAACGGTCGCCGCCCGCTACCCGAGCGCGAAGTTCGCGATCACCGACTACTGCGCCAAGGGCGCGGCGAAGACCTGCATCACCGGCAGTGTGCTCAAGGACGACCATCCGAACGTCATGGGGCTCGACTACGCCGCCAACCAGTCGGGCTGCCTCGTCGGCTACCTCGCCGCGGAGATGGCGAAGAAGCAGGGCGGCAAGCAGATCATCAGCGCCGTCGGCGGCCTGCACATCCCGCCGGTCGACATCTGGATCGCCGGCTACGAGTACTGCGCCAAGCTGTTCAACCCGCAGATCAAGGTGCTCGTGGGCTACTCGGGCGACTTCGTCAAGTCCGACCTCTGTAAGACCGTCGCCGAGAACCAGATCGGGCAGGGCTCACAGGTGCTGTTCCAGGTCGCGGGTGGTTGCGGCCTCGGCACCCTGAAAGCGGCCGCACAGCACGGCCTCTGGGGGATCGGCGTGGACAAGGATCAGTACAACGACGCCGCCCGAGTCCTGACGAGCGGGGTCAAGCGCGTCGACCTCGGCGTCGTCAACGTCATCAAGGCGACGAAGAACGGGAAGTTCAAGGGTAATCAGGACTTGCAGTTCACCCTCGCGAACAGCGGCATGGACGTGGGCAAGATCAACCCGGCGGTGCCGAAGGCGTTCATCGACAAGATGAACGAGCTCAAGCAGAAGATCATCTCGGGCCAGGTAAAGGTCCCGACGACGCTCCAGTAGCCCCGTCCGCGGCGACTCCATAGAATCACCCGCAGTGGAAGCGGCACCGGTCCTCGAGATGCGGGGCATCACGAAGCGGTTCCCAGGGGTCGTCGCCGACGACCACGTCGACCTCGACCTGCTGCAGGGCGAGGTGCACGCGCTGCTCGGCGAGAACGGCGCCGGCAAGTCGACTCTGATGAACATCCTCTACGGCCTCTACCGGCCGGACGAGGGCGAGATCCTCCTGAACGGCCAGCACGTCACCTTCAACTCCGCGAAGGACGCGATCGACCGCGGGATCGGAATGGTGCACCAGCACTTCATGCTGATCCCCGTGATGACCGTGGCCGAGAACATCGTGCTGGAGGTCGAGCCGACGAAAGCAGGCGTGCTGCTCGATTACGACACCGCCGTCGAGCGCGTCACCGAGCTTTCCACGCGCTTCGGGCTCGTCGTCGATCCGAGGGCGAAGGTCGAGTCGATCAGCGTCGGCCAGCAGCAGCGCGTGGAGATCCTGAAGGCGCTCTACCGCGGGGCGAAGCTCCTGATCCTGGACGAGCCGACCGCGGTCCTCACACCGCAGGAGGCGGGCGAGCTGTTCGAGATCGTCAAGAGCCTCCAGGCGGAGGGCACGTCGATCATCTTCATCAGCCACAAGCTGAAGGAGGTGCTCGAGATCGCCGACCGGATCACGGTCCTACGTCGGGGCAAGAAGATCGACACGATCCCGCGCGAAGGCGCGACCGAAGACACGCTCGCGCGGATGATGGTGGGCCGTGAGGTGCTGCTCCGGGTCGAGAAGAAGGCGCCCGATGTCGGCGACATCCTGCTCGAGGTGCGCGATCTCTCGGTGCGCGACGAGCGCGGCCTGGACGTCGTACGAGACGTCTCGCTCACCGTGCGGGCGGGCGAGATCGTTGGCCTGGCCGGCGTCGAAGGGAACGGCCAGAGCGAGCTGATCGAGGCGATCACGGGCCTCCGCGGGCACCGGTCCGGCGAGGTGCTCGTCGCCGGCGAGGCGGTGGCGCACCCGACTGCGCGCCGCATGCTCGACGCGGGGGTCGGCCACATCCCGGAGGACAGGCAGCGCCGCGGGCTGGTGCTGGAGTTCTCGATCGCCGAGAACATTGCTCTCCACGACTACAACCAGCGGCCGGACTCGCGGTTCGGCTGGCTCTTCCCGCGCCGCCTCGTGCAGCGAGCCCACGCGCTGATCAAGGAGTTCGACGTCCGCGGCGGCGGCCCGCAGACGCGAGCCGGCGCGCTCTCCGGCGGCAACCAGCAAAAGCTCGTCGCCGCGCGCGAAGTCTCTCGCGACCCGAAGGTGCTGATCGCCGCGCAACCCACACGCGGCCTCGACGTCGGCGCGATCGAGTACCTGCATCGCCGCCTACTCGAGGAGCGGGACGAGGGCCGCGCGATCCTGCTCGTCTCGCTTGAGCTCGACGAGGTGCTCTCGCTCTCCGACCGCATTCTTGTCATGTACGAGGGACAGATCGTCGCGGAGCACGCTTCAGGCGCAACCGAGGACGAGATCGGCATCGAGATGCTCGGCGGCAGGCGGAAGGAGGCCAGCGCAGCGTCGTGAGCGAGCCGCCCGCCCCCGAGCAAGGCCCGCAGCCGGACGAGATCGCGGAGGACGCCCCGCTCACGCCAGCGTCGCGTCTGGCGGCCTGGCAGCGGGCCGGCGGGATCATCACGCCCGTGATCACCGGTCTGGTCGCATTCCTGATCGGCGGGATCGTGATCGCCGCCACCGGCCACAACCCGTTCCAGGCCTACTGGGACATCATCAACGGCGCAGGCTTCAACTGGCTCGCGCATCCGTGGGACACCGACATCGCGCACACGGCGCCGTACAACTTCAGCCAGACGCTGCTGCAGACAACGACGCTGATCCTGTGCGGCCTCGCCGTCGCGTTCGCCTTCCGCTGCGGCCTGTTCAACATCGGCGGCAACGGCCAGTACATCGTCGGCCTGATCTGCGCGAACTGGATCGGCGTCTCGTTCGTGAACATGGCGCGGCCCGCCCACATCCTGCTCGGGATCGTGGTCGCAGCCGCAGCAGGGGCGGTCTGGGCTGGGATCGCCGGGTTCCTGAAGGCCACCGTCGGGGCCCACGAGGTGATCACGACGATCATGCTCAACTGGATCGCCTACTACCTCGGCGTCTACGTGTTCCAGCAGGGCGGCCCGCTCCAGGCGCCGAAGAACGTCCCGCTCGACATCCCGATCTCCGCCGACGTCGTTCCCGGCGCGCAGCTGCCCGTCTTCTGGGGCATTCCGGCTCTTCAGGGCCTGCACATCGGCTTCTTCATCGCGATCGGGATGCTGGTCGTCTTCTGGTTGATCCTCAACCGGACGACTCTCGGCTTCGAGGTCCGCGCCGTCGGCTTCAACCCGGACGCGGCGGCCTACGGTGGGATCAGGGTGCGCACGAACTACCTGCGTGCGATGGCGATCTCGGGAGCGTTCGCGGGCCTCGCCGGCGGAATCGACATGCTCGGCTACCTGCACCACTTCGGCACGATCGACGTCCAGGCGACCACAATCGGCTTCCTCGGAATCGCCGTCGCGCTGCTCGGCCGCAACACGGCCGTCGGGGTCGGGATCGCGGGCCTCCTCTTCGGCGGTCTCGTCTACGGCACCACGCACGGTCTGCAGTCGGGCACGATCGATCCGAGCCTCGCCGGCCATCTGACGGAGATCATCCAGGGGCTCGTCGTCCTCTTCGTGGGCGCGGACGTGCTCATCCTCGCCGTCTGGAACTCGCGCCGGAAGCTTCGGCGCCGCGAGCCGCAGGCACCGGCTCGGACCGCGGAGGCCGAGACGTGAGCACCTACGTCGGCACGGTCAAGGGCGGCGCGTCGCGCTTCCTGGAACCGAAGTCGATCGGGATCCTCGGGATCCTGCTCGGGCTGCTCGCGCTCTGGCTGGCGATTCCGCCGATCGAGGCCTCCTCGCCTGTCTGGCCCGCGCTCGCAGGCTTGCTCGGCGCGATGTGCGGCGTGATCGCGGTCAGCCGCGGCGCATATCGGGTCGGCGGCGGCGCGATCGCCTCGTCACTCTTCGGCGCCGGCCTGGCCTACCTCGCGACGCGCTCCAGCTCCTCGAACCTCGACCAGGTCGTCGACGCCAGCCTGATCGCCCAGATGCTCGTGTTTGCGACTCCGCTCATCTACGGCGCCATCGGCGGGATCTTTTCCGAGCGCTCGGGCGTGGTGAACATCGGCCTCGAGGGGATGATGCTGATGGGCGCCTTCTGGGGCATCTGGGGCGCTGACAAGACCGGGAGCTGGTTCTGGGGCGTCGCCATCGGCGCGGCTTCGGGCGGGTTGCTAGCGCTGCTCCACGCCTTCTTCGCGATCCACTTACGCGCCGACCAGATCGTGGGCGGGGTGGCGGTGAACTTCCTCGCGCTGGGGATCACGGGCTACTTCTTCGTTCAGCTCTACCACGGCGAGAACATCCCGACCGGGGTCGCGCAGGTGCCGAACCTGCATCTGACGAGCGCCTCGAGCACGTCGTTCTTCGGGAACTCCTTCGGGAACCTGAACTACATGATCTGGTTTGCGATCCTGCTCGTGCCGCTCTCATACGTGGTCCTGTTCAAGACGCCGGTCGGCCTGCGCATCCGGGCCTGCGGCGAGCATCCGCGGGCGGCCGACACCGTTGGCATCAACGTCTACCTCGTCCGCTACGGCGCGGTCGTGCTCTCCGGAGTCCTCGCGGGGCTCGGCGGGGCGTACCTGACTGTCGGCTACCTGAATACGTTCAACGAGAACGTCACGGCCGGCCGGGGCTTCATCGCGCTGGCGGCCGTGATCTTCGGGAACTGGCGTCCGTTCGGCGCCTTCGGGGCCGCACTGCTCTTCGGCCTCTCGACGGCGCTTGCCTACCGCCTGAACGTGTACTCCGAAAACGCCTCCAACCTCTTCCTGGCGCTGCCGTATGTCCTGACCTTGATCGCCGTCGCCGGTGTGATCGGCCGCACGGTTCCACCCGCAGCCGTTGGACGGCCTTACAAGAAGCAGTAGCGCGCGGGGGCGAAACGACGCGGCGCGCGGCTCGGTCGTGCTGGCGCTGTTCGGTCTCGCCCTGCCGGTGCTGGCCTTCGTCGCCGCCCGGAAGCTGCAGGGCGTGACGATCGTCCAGGCGACCGGTGCGACCTGCGGTTCGGCGGTGCTCGGCGGCGCGGCCGTGCTGCTGGCCCGGCGTGGCCTGCGCAACATCGAACGCACGATCGGCCGTGTCGGCGGCGAAGGAGCCGCGCGCGTCGGCCGCCTGCTGGGGCTGATCTCGCTCGCCATCGGGCTCAGCGCCGGAATCGCGCTCGCCGTGTACGCCGTGCTCAATGTGATTGGCTGATTCCGGTCGCGCGGGATCGGGACTACAATCGGCCGCTCAGATGTTCGAGATCGGCAACAGCCTGCGCGAGGCCCGCGTCCGCCAGCAGCTCGAGCTCGGCGAAGTCGAGCTCGCCACCAAGATCCGCGCCCGCTACCTGCGCGCCCTCGAGGAGGAGAGCTTCGACGCGCTCCCGGCTCAGACCTACGTCAAGGGCTTCCTGCGCACGTACGCCGACTACCTCGGGCTCGACGGGCAGCTCTACGTCGACGAGTTCAACTCGCGCTTCAGCGCCGAGGGGGACGAGCCGCGTGAGCCGGTGGTGCCGCGACGCACGTCGAACGTCGCCCGGCAGCACCGGCGGCTCGAGCGGCGCTGGATCGCCTTCGCGCTGACGGGCATCGCGGCGCTCGTGGTCTTCTTCATCGCCGCCTGGAAGAACGGCAGCCCCAACGAGCCGGTCCCGAACCTCGGCACGTCCACCGCCTCGCAGTCGAAGAAGGTGCTACCGCCGGCCACGCCAGCGCGCCATGCCCCGACGAAGCCGGTCTCCTTCCGGCTGTACGTGCGCGCGACCGGCGGCAACTGCTGGATGGAGGTGCGGAACTGGTCGGCGAGTGGCAAGACCCGCTTCGCCGGCACGGTCGAGTCCGGCCAGTCCCAGCGCTTCGTCGCCCGTCAGCTCTGGGTCAACTTCGGGAACCCGGGGAACCTCGCCGTGGCCTATAACGGCCGCGTCGTCCACGTTCCCCGCCCCGGCTCGTACGTCTTCACCCCGCACGGCTTCACGCGCGCGGCCGCTTGAGCCGCCCGCGCTGCTTCGTCGTCGTCACCGGCAGTGAGCTCGTCCGCGGAGACCGGCGCGACCTGAACGGGCCGTTCCTCGCCTCCGAGCTGCTGCGGCTCGGCCTCGAGCCGGCGCGGATCTCGATCGTCGGCGACGACCCGGCGGAGCTCGAAGCGGCGCTGCGCGAGGGGCTCGAGGCTGATCTCTGCTGCGTCTCGGGCGGGCTCGGGCCGACGCACGACGACCGCACGGTCGAGCTGGTGGCGCGTGCCGCAGGCCGTGAGCTGGTCGTCGACGAGGCGCTGGCCGCCGAGATCGAGTCGATCTCGCGCGCGATCGCCGAGCGGCTGGACCGGCCGTATGCCGACTTCGAGCAGGGCGTGCGCAAACAGGCGACCCTGGCCGAGGGTGCGGTCGTGGTCGGGATCGCCGGCACGGCGCCCGCGCTCGTGGTCGAGACCGAGCGCGGCGTGGTGGTGGTGCTCCCAGGGCCGCCGAGCGAACTGAGGCGGCTGTGGCCGCGGGCGCTGGAATCGGAGCCGCTGCGGAAGGTGCTCGCGCGCGCGCGTGAACCCGAACGGCGCGTGCTGCGGTTCTACGGCGCCGGCGAGTCGGAGATCGCGCGGGCGCTCGAGGAGAGCGGGGGAGAGGGCGGCGGCGTGACGGCAACGATCTGCGCGCGCGAGTTCGAGATCCACGTCGACCTGTTCGTCGAAGAGGAGGGGCGAGCGCGCGCGGATGAGCTCGTCGAGGGGCTGCGCGAGCGGGCGGGGCAGTACCTGTTCGTCGAGGACGAGCGGCCGGTCGAGGCGATGGTGCTCGACGCCTGCCGCGAGCGCGGGCTCACCCTCGCCACGGCCGAGTCGTGCACGGGCGGCCTCGTCGCGGCGCGGCTGACGTCGGTGCCGGGGTCGAGCGACGTCTTCCTCGGCGCCGTCGTGGCCTACGCCGACGAGGTCAAGGCGCGCGAGCTCGACGTTCCCACGGAGGTGCTCGAGCGGCACGGCGCCGTCTCGGCCGAGGCGGCGGCGGCGATGGCCGCCGGCGCGCGAGCGCGGCTCGGCGCGGACGTGGCTGTCTCGGTGACCGGGGTCGCAGGCCCGGGGGGCGGCACGCCTGAGAAGCCGGTCGGGCTCGTCTACCTGCACGCGGAAGGCCCGGACGGCTCGCTCGCGCGCCGGTTGGACCTCCCGGGCGACCGCGAGGCGATCCGCTCGCGCTCGGCCGTGGCCGCGCTGCACCTCGTGCGGATGCTTCTGACACGAAGTTGTGACGAATAGGCGTGTCGGCTGCTGCTAGCTTCGAAGGCGATGAACGAGTTCGGCTGTTCTGCGCGCTTCGGCTTCCCGGCGAGACGCTCGACCGGCTCGTGGCCTGGCAGCGCGAGGCCCTGGCGGACGTGCCGCGCATCCGGCCGGTCCCGCGCGACCACCTGCACGTCACGCTGGCCTTCCTCGGGCACCGGCCGCCGGGCGAGCTCGAGGCGATCCTCGGCGCGCTGCGTGAGGCCGTCGCGAGCGCGGAGCGGCCGAAGCTGGCCGTCCGCGGCTATCGCGAGACGCGCAGCGTGGGGATGCTCACCTGCGACGACGAGCGCGGCCGCGCGGCCGCGCTCGCAGACGACCTGCAGGAGCGGCTGGCGGCGCTCGGCGTCTACGAGCGCGAGCGCCGAAGCTGGCTTCCGCACGTGACCGTCGTGCGCTTTCGCGAGCGGCCGCGGCTGCAGCCCGCTCTGCCGGCGCTGGAACCGTTCGTGCCGTCCGACGCTGCTGCTTACCTGTCACGGCTACGCCCCGGTGGGGCGCAATATGAAGTCCTCGAATCCGTGGAAGTGGGAGGGAGATAAGAGTGGACCGCGAGCAGGCTCTCGACACCGCGCTCGGCCAGATCGAGCGTCAGTTCGGCAAGGGCTCGGTGATGCGCATGAACGACCAGGCCCAGGTTGCGATCGGGGCCGTCTCGACCGGCTCGCTCTCACTCGACCTCGCGCTCGGGATCGGCGGGCTGCCGCGCGGCCGCATCGTCGAGGTCTTCGGCCCGGAGTCGTCGGGCAAGACGACTCTCGTGTACCACGTGATCGCCGAGGCCCAGCGCCGCGGCGGGATCTGCGCCTTCATCGATGCCGAGCACGCGATGGACCCGGCGTACGCGAAGAGGATCGGCGTCAACATCGACGATCTGCTCGTCTCGCAGCCGGACACCGGCGAGCAGGCGCTCGAGATCGCCGAGCTGCTAATCCGCTCCGGCGCGCTCGACGTGGTCGCGATCGACTCGGTCGCCGCGCTGACGCCGAAGGCCGAGATCGAGGGCGAGATGGGCGACTCCCATGTCGGCCTGCAGGCGCGCCTGATGAGCCAGGCCCTGCGCAAGCTCGCGGGCACGCTCAACCGCACCGACACGATCTGCCTGTTCACCAACCAGCTGCGCGAGAAGATCGGCGTGATGTTCGGCAACCCGGAGACGACTCCGGGCGGCCGTGCGCTGAAGTTCTACTCCTCAATACGGCTCGACATCCGCCGGATCGAGACGCTCAAGGACGGCGTCGAGGCCTACGGCAACCGCGTGCGCGTGAAGGTGGTGAAGAACAAGGTCGCGCCGCCGTTCAAGCAGGCCGAGTTCGACATCATCTACGGCTCCGGGATCTCCTGGGAGGGCACGGTCCTCGACTCGGCGATCGAGCGCAAGGTCGTCCAGAAGTCGGGCTCGCATTTCAGCTTCGAGGACGAGCGGCTCGGCCAGGGACGGCAGAACGCGACCGCGTTCCTGCGCGAGCATCCCGACGTGACGCAGCAAGTGCTGCTGCGGCTGCAGGCGCTCACGGGCCCGGACCAAGTCGTCTCGGCGCGCCTGCTACCCGAGGTCGTCGCTCCGGAGCCCAACGGCAAGCCTGCGCCCGAAGAGGCGGAGGAAGCCGATCCGGCCGCGGAGGCAAAGCCCGAGCCAAAGGTCGCCTCCAAGACCTAGGTGGAGCCCGAGGCCCCGCGCATCGAGGCGCTCGCCGTCGCCACGCGCGCGCTGGCACGACGGGAGCACTCGCAACGGAGCCTGCGTGAGCGGCTGCAGCGTGCGGGCGTGGCCGCGGACGACGCTGAGGCTGTGGTCGAGGAGCTTCGGAACGCCGGGCTCGTCGACGACGGGCGCTTCGCCGACGAGCGGGCGCGGGTGCTGGCGGAGCGGGGGAAGGGCGACGGGGCGATCCGGTTCGAGCTCGAACAGGCCGGCGTCGGCGCCGCCGAGATCGAGGCCGCGCTGGGCAATCTCGACTCCGAGCGCGAGCGCGCTGCGGCCCTGGTCGAGCGCCGCGGAGCGACTCCCGCGACCGCTCGTCTGCTGGCCGGACGGGGCTTCGACGAGGAGGTCGTGGCCGCCCTCGTTGCGGCAGAGGGGTGACGAGCGTTAGGATAGGAGTGCTTCATTCGACGTTTTGCCTGCATCTAACGCGTTTCCGAATCGGATCATGACCTTCCTACAGACCACCACGAGCGCGAGAGAGGGGATCTGACGGCGCCGACGTCTCGACGCTGAGCCGCCAGGCGAGGGCACGCGCGCCCCGCCGCCCCGATTCTGAGCACGTCCCGGTGCAAGCGGTGCCGGATGAGCACCGCGTACTGCGCGGACAACGGTTCCCGGCCGAGGCCCCCGCCCCGGCCCGACAGTGGGAGCGCGCATGGTCGTCGTCATCGGGATTCTCATCGGCCTCGCGGTCGGAGCCGGCCTTGCCTTCCTGTCGCTCTACGCCTTTGCCGGCTCACGCCTGGCCGCTGCGCGGCGAACTCGCCAGCTGCTCGTCAGCGAGGCCAAGCGCGAGACCGACGTGATGCGCCGCGAAGCGCAGAGCGAGGCCGACGCGCTGCGCCGGGAGGGACAGATCGAAGCGCGTGAAGCCTCGGTGCGGCTACGGGCTGAGATCGAGCAGGAAGTCGGCGAGCGGCGCACGGAGATCCTCAAAATCGAGGAGCGCGTGCTGGCGAAGGAAGAGGACATCGACGAGAAGCTGACCGAGCTCACGCGACGGGAGCAGGGGGTGTTCGACCGCGAGGTGCACACCAAGCAGCTCCAGGAAGACCTCAAGGAGGCGCGCGACTCGCAGATGACCGAGCTCGAGCGCATCTCGGGGATGACCGTCAACGAGGCCAAGGCGCACATGCTCGAGCGATCCGAGGAGCTCGTCCGCCATGAGCTGGCGCGCCGCGTCCGGCAGGCCGAGGAAGAGGCGCGCGCCGAGGCGAAGCGCCGCGCTCGCAATCTCGTCGCCGACGCCCTCCAGCGGGTTGCCGCCAACCACGCCTCGGAGACCACCGTCTCGCTGATCGAGCTCCCCTCCGACGACATGAAGGGCCGCATCATCGGCCGCGAGGGCCGCAATATCCGCGCGCTCGAGCACCTGACCGGCGTGGACGTGATCATCGACGACACGCCGCAAGCGGTTGTGCTCTCGTCGTTCGACGGCATCCGGCGCGAGGTCGCAAAGCTGACCCTCACGAAGCTGATCGAGGACGGGCGCATCCACCCGGCGCGGATCGAGGAGATGTACTACCAGTCGAAGGCGGAGATCGAGGACACGATCCGTCAGGCCGGCGAGCAGGCGGTCTTCGAGGCCAACTGCGGCGAGGTGCACGAGGAGCTCGTGAAGATCCTCGGCCGACTGCGCTTCCGCACGAGCTACGGGCAGAACGTGCTCAAGCACACGCTAGAGGTCGTCCACCTGGCGGGGATCATGGCCGCCGAGCTGCAGGCGAGCGTCAAGACGGCGCGGCGCGCGGCGCTCCTGCACGACCTCGGCAAGGCGCTGACGCACGAGGTCGAGGGCTCGCACGCGCTGCTCTCGGCGCAGTACGCGCGCCGCTACGGCGAGTCGCCCGCGGTCGTCCACGCGATCGAGGCCCACCATTACGAGGTCGAGCCGCAGACGGTCGAGGCCGTGCTGCTGATCGCCGCCGACGCGATCTCCGCTTCGCGCCCGGGCGCGCGCGGCGAGAGCCTCGAGCACTACATCAAGCGGCTGGAGGCACTGGAGGGCGTCGCATCTCGCCACGAGGGTGTCGAGAAGGTCTATGCGCTGCAGGCCGGCCGCGAGATCCGCGTGATCGTCAAGCCGAAGGAGATCGACGACGACGCGGCCGTGCTGCTTTCACACGAGATCGCGCGCGAGATCGAGGACCAGCTCGAGTACCCCGGTCAGATCAAGGTGACCGTGATCCGCGAGTCGCGCGCTATCGAGTTCGCGAAGTAGTCCGGACTAGCGAGGAGGGGGCGGGCGGCGCTCCGCTCCCGTCCCTCACTTGATCTTCAGCACCGCGTACAGCGCCGGCGCAGAGCCGCCGAAGGGCCGCACGAGCACCGTGTAGAGTTGCCCGCTCGCCGCGTCCGACGGGACGGCCAGGTTGTAGATGTACTGCCCGTCGCCCTCGCGCATGACGCCGCTCGTATCGGCAGTCGAGTTGCTGTCGGGGACGACGTAGCTCGGGTCGCCGGGATCGACGGTCGGGTCGAAGTCGCCGGCCCGGAGCGAGATCGCGGGCCGCAGGCCGCTCAGGAACCCGCCGCATCCGACCGTGATCTTCACGGGCACGACCCGGCCGCGCTGTACGACGTTGTACGCGCCCGCCTGCAGCGGCGGGATGAGATTCGCGCCGTAGACGTGCACCGCCGGCGCCGCGGCCGGCTCAGAGACGCCGCCGTCCTTGTCCTGCGCCTTCGCGGACACCGTGTACGTCCCGCACGCCGAGAACGACGTCGTGAACGGGCTTGCCCCGAACGAGCCGAAGCCCGACCCGGTGTCGAACGACCACGTGAAGCCGGCCGCCTGGTCGACCGCGGACGGGTCGGTCGCGGAGCCAGTGAAAGTCACCGGCTGGTCCACCAACGCATTCAACGGGCTCGCGTCCAGCGAAGCGATCGTCGGCGCGAGGTTCCCGACGTTCACCGTTGCCTGCGCGACGTCGGAGGCCCCGCCGTCGTCGGTCACGCGCACCTTCACAGTCGGGCTGGACGGCCCGTCGGCGCCGAAGAACGAGACCGACTGGCCCGGGGTCTCGAACGAGCCGTTGCCGTCGAGATCCCATGCGAAGGTGAGTGGGTCGCCCTCTGGGTCGCTCCCGCTCGCGGTCAGTGCCACCGACGAGCCCTCGTCCACGGCATACGGCCCACCCGCGCCCGCCGAGGGGGCGTCGTTCAGGAGGACGCGCACCACGGACGGGTCGTGGTCGGAGACCTGGTCGAAGAACTCCGCGTTCACGTGCACCGGGTCGAAGAAGAACAGCCGTGAGAACAGCGGCCCGCTGAACATGATGTGGTCGAGCACCTGGGCGTTGCCCTCGAACTCGTAGCTGTAGCGCTCGTTCAGCGGGAGGGTGTTCATCAGGTCGTGGAGGCCCCCGCCCTCGAGGATCTGGACCGTCTGCGAGAACTCGAAGTCGTTCAGGTCGCCGAGGACGACGACGTTCGCGCCCGGGTCGGCCGACGAGATCTGCGAGACGAAGTCCGCCACGAGTGTGGCCTGCTGGTGCCGCTGCGTCGCGGTCACCTCGTTCGGCGGCTGGAAGCGGCCGCGAAGCGGGTCGTCGCCGCCCTTCGAGTTGAAGTGGTTGACGATCACGAACAGGTGGTGGCCGTGGTACATGAGCTCGGCCGCCAGCGGCTTGCGGGAGGCGTTCCACGCAGAGTCGGCCGGCGCGATTCGGCCGGGGCTGTAGAGGAGATGTGTCGAGGCTCCGGAGCCGGTCACGGCGTTCGGCGTCGTCGAGCCCGCTCCCGTCCGGTCGACGAACGAGAGCCCGCGGTCGGTCCGGAAGAGGATCACCTGCCGGATGTTCCCGTTCGGCGCGCCGCCGTCCTGGTTGTAGACGGGGTCGATCTGCCGCCAGTCGTAGGTCGGCCCGCCCGCGGCAGAGATCGCGTTGACGAGCCGCGTGAGCGTCTGCGACGCGTCGACCTCGGTGTTCCCGAGCGGTCCGCCGACGCCGTTGTTGTCCTGCACCTCCTCGCCGGCCAGCAGGTCGGGCGCGCGCAGGTTGTTGACGATCAGGTTCGCCAGCCCGTCGAATTTCGACTGCGGGTCGGTCGCGGCGAGGTTCTCGAAGTTGAAGGTCGAGATCGCGAGCTCGCCCGCGGAGACGGGCGCCGTCGCCTCGCGCTGTACGCCGTTGTGCGTAACGTCCGGCGCGGACGTGACCTCGAGGAACGGATTGCCGAAGTTGTAGTCCACGACCCCGACGATCGCGCCGTAGTAGTGGTCGCCGACGTTCGCAGGCTGGACAGGGGTCAGGTCGTCGAGCGTGATGCGCTCGGGGTTGCCGTCGCCCGGGCGGAGCAGGAGGCCGCCGCGGTAGGTGCGGACGGAGGCGTTCGCGCCGTCGTCGCCGACGACGGGGGTCTCGCCGAAGGCGGTCGCCGTCGGGCCGACCGCGACCGCGTCGTTCAGCTGGACGCGCATGCCCTCGAGGCTCTCGTAGAAGTCGAGGCCGTCGTGCGACGGATCGAAGAGGCTGCCCGCGCTCTCGACGCTACCGCCGACGGCGTCGTCCTCGATCACCGTGTCCGGCGGCACCCGCCCGCCGTTGCCGATCACGACGGGCGCCGGCAGCGGGTTACCGGTGGAGAGCACCGAGATCGTTGGCGAGGTCAGCTCGGTGGTCGTCAGGTTGCCGGTGGTGGCGCCGCCGGGGCGGAACTCCTGGGCGCGACCGGTCGTGCTCACCTGGTTGCCGACGGTCGCCGCAGCAGACGGCACGGAGCTAGTGAAGACGAAGATGCCCTCCGAGGTCGCGTCGTCGGCGTCGGGATTCGGATCCTGCATCCAGAAGCCGTTCGACGTCCGGGCCGTCACGATCCCGAGCACCCGCACCGTCTGGCCGGCGTAGGGCGAGAGGTGGTTCGCGTCTTGGACGGTGTGGATCGCCAGCGCCGGCATGATCGTCGCGAAGCCGAAGGCGTAGTCAGCGTCCATGTTGTCCGGCGGATCGGTGGTGTCCTGATCGGCGACGTTCGCCGCGAAGATCGCGACGTTGCACGACTCGCCCTCGGCGAAGTCGGTGTCCGGATCGAGCGTGAAGGTCGTCGGGCCGCCCGAGACCGCGGCCGTGTGGCTGCCGCTCGACGTGCAGGAGAGCGAGAACCACGAGCCGGAGACGTTCACGGGTTCGTTGAAGGTGACCGTGATGTTCGCGTCTGCGGCCACGCCGCCCGCGCCATTCGACGGCGAGGTCGAGGCCACCGCGGGGGCGGTGTCCGTCGGGCAGGGATGGATGGTCGAGACGGTGTTGCGGGGAGAGGGAGCGCCGGCCGTGAAGTCGGCACTATTGTTGTCCGTGTCCACGCAGCCGGACCCGTTTCGAAGCCCCGAGGTGGTGTTGGAGAGCGTCGGTGCGGGCGCGCCCTCGAAGAAGTTCGCGCCGTCGTAGCCGACGAGGTCGACGATCGACGCGAGCTGCGCCGCGCTGCACGGGGCGGAGCCGCCGTTGCAGGCGAGCGGGGTCGCGTTGTTGACGAGGACGACCTTGCCGCCGGTGGCGGACATGTTCACGGTGCCGACCTCGTCGGGGTTCGGGAGCGCGGCTCCGGTCGTGCCACCGGCCTGCGCGACGAGGAAGTACTGGCCCGGGATGAGCACGCCGTGAAGCGTCGTCACCGGGTTGGAGCCGAAGTTCCCCGTCCCGGTCGCACTGGCGTACTGGACCGACCAGCCGGTGATCGAGATCGTCGACGTGCTGCGGTTGAACAGCTCGACGAAGTCGCTCCTGTACGGCGCGCCGGTGTTGCCGCCGCCGCCGTAGACCTGGCTGACGACGATGTTGCCCGCGGCTCCCGCCGGTCCCGCCAGCGCAAGCATCGTTCCCACCGCGGCCAGCACGCAGCCGCAAGCCTTCAGTACGCCTCGCATTCGACCCTCCTAGAGCTCTCCCTGACGACAGGGCCTACCCTGCCATGTCTTCCGGAGGGTGTCTACAGTTCTGCGCGGTGAAAGTTGTTACGACTGCGCTGGCCGCGGCGCTTCTCCTGACGCTCGCGGGCTGCGGCTCGAAGTCCGGCAAGCAGCAGTACGTCGACAAGCTGAACGCCATGTGCGAGGACTTCGCCAAGCGCGAGCAGGCGCTCGGGAGCGACCCGTCCCAGCGCGGTGACCGGATCGTCGCCGCCTTCGACGCCGCGATCGCCGAGCCGATCAAAGAGCTGCAGGCGCCCCCGGAGCTTGCGGCGCAGGCCGCGCGCCTGCGAGATCTCGTGGGGCAGCAGCACGACGCGCTGCAAGGCCTCGCCGATGCAGGTCGCACCGGGGACGTCACGCGCTTGCGGCGCCTGTCGGTCCGAAACCAGCAGCTGAACCGGCAGGCGGGCCAGATCGCGAACGAGCTCCACGCCGAGTCCTGCACGAGCTCGGGCTGAGGCGAGGCTAGGCTTCCGCCGTGCGCAGCTACCACGTCACCACATTCGGCTGCCAGATGAACGCCCACGACTCCGAGCGAATCAAGGGCATGCTCGAGGAGCTCGGCCTCGGCGAGGCGCGTGAGCAGGGCGAGGCCGACGTGCTGGTCTTCAACACCTGCACGATCCGCGAGAAGCCCGACCAGCGCTTCGCCGCGCACCTCGCGCAGGCCCGCGCGCTGAAGGAACGCGACCCGCGAGAAGGTGATCGCCGTCGGCGGCTGCTACGCCGAGGCGCAACGCGAGCGGCTCTTCTCGCTCTACCCGTACGTCGACGTCGCGTTCGGGCCGGGCTCGATCCCGCACCTGGGCGAATGGCTCGGCGCGGGCGGCGAGGGCGTCGCGCGCGGCTCGTTCGGAATCGCCGAGGAGCGCGCGTTCGCCGGGCGCTGCCGCTCCACCGCGAGCGCCGCTTCCAGGCCTGGGTGCAGATCTCGATGGGCTGCAACTCGGTCTGCTCGTACTGCATCGTGCCGTCGGTGCGCGGCCGGGAGGTCTCGCGCCGACCGGGGGAGATCCTCGCCGAGGTCGAGGGCCTCGCGCGCGCGGGGGTGAAGGAGCTGACGCTGCTCGGTCAGAACGTCAACTCCTACGGGCGTGACGTCGGCAGCTCGTTCGAGGAGCTGCTCCGTGCCTGTGACGAGGTCGAGGGGATCGAGCGGATCCGCTTCACCAGCCCACACCCGAAGGACTTCCGCGCGCCCGTGATCGCGGCGATGGCGGAGTGCGAGTCGGTCTGCGAGCACGCGCACCTGCCGCTGCAGTCGGGCTCGACGCGGGTGCTGAAGGCGATGCGCCGCACCTACTCGCGCGAGCGCTACCTGCGGCTGGTGGACGAGCTGCGCGCGGCGATCCCCGACCTCGCGCTGACGACCGACCTGATCGTCGGCTTCCCGGGCGAGACCGAGGCCGAGTTCGAGGAGACGGTGAGCGCGGTCGAGGAGGTCGGCTACGACGGCGCCTTCACCTTCGTCTACTCGCCGCGCCAGGGCACCGAGGCTGCGTCGATGGAAGAACAGCTGCCGGAAGAGCTAAAGCGCGAACGGATCGAGCGGCTGATCGAGGTCGTCCAGCGAGTCGCCGAGGCGCGCAACCGCGACCGGGTCGGCCGTGCGGAGGAGGTGCTCGTCGAGGGCCCGAGCCGTAACGACGCGGCCGTCCTGCGCGGGCGCACTCGACGCAACACGACTGTGAACTTCACGGGCACGGCCGAGCCGGGCGAGCTCGTCCCGGTCACGATCGAGGGCGCGACCTCGACGACGCTCAAGGGCACCCAGCTCGCCGCCGTTGCCGCCTAGCCGGGATCTCACCTGGGACGGCTGTCTCAACGTCCGCGAGCTCGGCGGCCTGCCGACCCTCGACGGCGGTGAGACACGCCGCGGCTCGATCGTGCGGGCCGACAGCGTCCGTCAATTGAGCGACGAAGGCTGGCGAGCGCTCGTCGGCCACGGGGTCCGCACGGTGATCGACCTGCGCGGCGACCACGAGCGCGAGGAGGACCCGCCGGCCGAGCTGCCGGTCGAGGTCGTGCACGTGCCGTTCATGGAGGCGAGTGAGGCGGAATGGGAGGAGATCGCCGAGGAAATCGAGGCGGCTGCCGCGGCGGCACCCGACGTCGCGACCTCGACGCGCGACGTCTATCTGATCTTTCTCGAGCGCTTCCGCGACAACGTCGCCGCCGGGATGCGAGCGGTCGCGCACGCGCCGGAGGGCGGCATCGTCATCCACTGCGTCGGCGGCAAAGACCGAACTGGCCTGCTGTCCGCATTCCTGCTCCACCTCGCGGACGTGGACGACGAGACGATCGCCGGCGACTACGCGCTCAGCGAGGAGCGCCTGCTCCCCCGGCACGAGGGCTGGTTCGCCGCTGCGGAGAGCGAGGAGGAGCTCGAGCGACTGCGCCGGATCGCCCAGACGCCGGCCGCCTCGATGGCGGGCGTGTTCGCCGAACTCGAGCGGCGCTACGGCGGCGTGGAGGGGTACCTCCGCGAGACCGGCGTCAGCGACGAGGAGCTCGAACTCGCCCGCGCGCGGCTCCGTGGTTGAGGTCCTCGCGATCTTCGGGCCGACGGCCTCGGGCAAGAGCGCCGTCGCCGAGGAGGTCACGCGCCTGATCCCGGCCGAGCTGGTCTCCGCCGACGCGATGCAGGTCTATCGCGGGCTGCCGATCCTGACCAACCAGTCCGAGGCGCGGCTCGTCGGCTACCTCGGCCTCGACGAGGAAGGCTCGGTCGCGGAGTACCAGCGGCTGGCCCACGCGGCGGTGGACGAGATCCTGGCGGCCGGGCAGACGCCCGTCGTCGTCGGTGGCACCGGGCTCTACCTGCGCGCCGCATTGGCCGACCTCGAGCTGCCGCCGCCGCCGGCGCCGGGAGCGCGCGAGCGGTTGGAGGGCCTCTACGACGAGCTCGGTCCCGAGGCCGCCCACGAGCTGCTCGTCGAGCGCGATCCGGCCGCGGCGGCCGCAGTGCACGCGAACGACCGTCGCCGGGTCGTGCGCGCCCTGGAGCTGGCCGAAGCCGGGTCGAGCCTGCGGCCGGGCGAAGACCGCCTCTGGAGCGGAGAGACGCGGCATCCGACGCTGGTCGTCGGCCTCGACGTCCCTGCCGATGAGCTGGCACGGCGGATCGAGGCGCGCACGCGGGTCATGTTCGAGCGCGGTGTGGAGGAGGAGGTGCGACGGGCGCTCGCCGGCCCGATCTCGCCGACCGCCCACACGATCCACGGCCTCGACGAGGTCGCCGAGCTCCCGCGCGAGGAGGCGATCGAGGCGGTCATCACGAGCACGCGCCGCTACGCCGCCTACCAGCGCAAATGGATGCGGCGGATACCCGGGCTCGTGCCCGTCGACGGCAACCGCCCACCGGCGGAGGTCGCGCAGGAGATCATCAGCCGGCTTGGTAGCGTGGCCGGGTGAAGCTCTCGAAGTGGCACGGCCTCGGCAACGACTACCTGCTCGTCGAGCGCGCCGCCCTGTCGGTCCCACTGACCGCCGAGCGGGTGCAGCGGATCTGCGACTACCACTTCGGGGTCGGCTCGGACGGGATCGTCGAGGTCATCTCCGCGGACGGCGACACCGCCGAGGTCGTGATCTGGAACCCCGACGGCTCGGTCGCGGAGCTGTCCGGCAACGGCACGCGCATCGCCGCGCGCTGGCTGGCCCGGCGCGGTGGGGCGGACGAGGTGCGGATCATCGTCGGCCCGCGTGAGGTAGGCGCCACGATGCGCGGCGAGCGCGAGGTCGAGCAGGAGATGGGCGCCGTCGAGGTCGGCGAACCGGAGACGATCGACGTCGGCGGCGAGCAGGTCGAGCTGACGCCGGTCTCGGTCGGCAACCCGCACGCGGTCATCCGCCACCACCCGGACCGCGGCGAGCTGCTGCGGCTCGGCCCGCTGGTCGAGAACCACGAGCGCTTTCCCGAGCGCACCAACGTCCAGCTCGTCCGCGTCGACGGCGAGCACGACATCACGGTCGCCGTCTGGGAGCGCGGAGCGGGGGAGACGCTCTCCTCGGGCACCAGCGCGGTCGCGGCAAGCGCCGCCTGCGTCGCCAACGGCTGGTGCGAAAGCCCGGTGACGGTGCACCTGGCGGGCGGCGACCTGCTGGTCGCGCTGCGCGAGGGCAAGGCGACGCTCACCGGCCCCGCGGAGGAGATCTGCACCGTCGAGCTGGCCGAGGAGTTCCCGCTGTGAGGTTCGCGAAGCGCCTCGACGCGGTGCCCCCGTACCTGTTCGCCGAGCTCGAGCGGAAGATCGCGCAGAAGCGCCGCGAAGGCGTGGACGTGATCAGCCTCGGGATCGGCGACCCGGACCTGCCGACGCCGCAGGTGGTCGTCGACGCGCTGGCCGACGCCGCGCGAGACCCGCGCACGCACCAGTATCCGACCAACCACGGCTCTGACGAGCTCCGCGAGGCGGCGGCCGCCTTCTACCGCGAGCGCTTCGGCGTCGAGCTTGACCCGGCCTCGGAGATCGTGCCCGCGCTCGGCGGCAAGGAGGCGGTCGGCCACATCGCCATGGCGCTGCTCGACCCGGGTGACATCTGCCTCTCGCCGGATCCGGGTTATCCGCCCTACACGTCCGGTCCGCTATTTGCAGGCGCCGAGGTGCACTACCTGCCGCTCCGCGCCGAGCAGGGCTTCCTGCCCGACTTCGAGGCGATCCCGCACGACGTGCTCGCACGCGCGAATCTGCTCTTCCTCGACTACCCGAACAACCCGACCGGCGCGGTCGTCACGCCCGGCTACTTCGACCGCGCGGTCGAGCTTGCCCGTATGAACGATCTGGTCGTCGTCCACGACAACGCCTATTCGGAGCTCTGTTTCGGCGGCTACCGCGCTCCCAGCTTCCTCGAGACGCCGGGCGCGAAAGAGGTCGGCGTCGAGATCTTCTCGCTCTCGAAGGGCTGGAACATGACGGGCTGGCGCTCCGGCCTCGTCGCGGGCAACCCGGAAGTGGTCGAGCGCTACCGGCAGCTGAAGACCAACCTCGACTCGGGCATGTTCGAGGCGGTTCAGCACGCGACCGCGGTCGCCCTCACCGATGCGCGCGACTTCCCGCGCGAGATGTCGGCCGTCTACGAGCGGCGGCGCGACCTGCTGGCGGAGGCGCTGGCGGCGATCGGGCTCGAGGTCGACCCGCCGCAGGCGACACCGTACTTCTGGGTGCGCGTGCCCGAGGGCCACGCCTCGGCCTCGTTCACGGAGCTCGTGCTCGAGCAGGCAGGCGTGGTCATCTCGCCGGGGCCGTCCTTCGGCCCGAGCGGCGAGGGCTTCGTTCGGCTGTCGCTCACCGTTCCCGACAGCCGGCTAGACGAGGCAGCGCGGAGAATCGAGTCCTCGCTGCGGAGCGGCATAATCACAGCGTGACGAACCGTCAGCCCGATCCTGCGCCGGGCGCGGAGCCCGAGCGCGGGTTCGTGCTCGCAGCGCCGCCCAAGGGCGTCGATCCCTTCCTCGGCGAACTTCGAGAGCTGTCGCGCACGGCGGGAGTCGAGCCGGTGGCCGAGCTCGTCCAGCACCGTGAGCGGCCCGACCCGCGCACCTACGTGGGCAAGGGCAAGCTCGAGGAGCTGAAGGAGGCGTTCAAGCGCTCGGGCGCGGAGTCGCTGATCGTCGACGACGAGCTCTCCCCGGTGCAGCAGCGTGCGCTCGAGGACGCGCTGCAGGCGCGCGTGGTCGACAGGACACAGCTGATCCTCGACATCTTCGCCCAGCACGCCGTCAGCGCCGAGGGCAAGCTCCAGGTCGAGCTGGCGCAGTTGGAGTACAACCTCCCGCGCATGCGCGGCCTCTGGCAGCATCTCGAGCGGCTCGGCGGCGGCGTGGGGACGAGAGGCCCAGGTGAGAGCCAGCTCGAGACTGACCGTCGCCTCGCGCGACGGCGCGTGACGCTGCTACGGGACCGCCTTCGCCGTCTGGCCAAGCAGCGCGACACGCGACGCAAGGCGCGGCGCCGCTCGGAGACGCCGACGATCGCGCTCGCCGGCTACACCAACGTCGGCAAGTCCACGCTCCTGAACGCGCTCACCGGCGCGGATGCCTCGGTCGACGACCGCCTGTTCGAGACGCTTGACCCGACCACGCGCGGCTTCGAGGTCGAGGGCCGGCGCTACCTGGTCACCGACACGGTCGGGTTCATCCGCCGTCTGCCGCATCAACTGGTCGAGGGGTTCGCCGCCACACTCGAGGAGACGCTCGTCGCCGACCTCGTGTTGCACGTCGCCGATGCCTCGGCGAGCGACGAGGAGCTCGAGGAGATGCTCGCCGCGGTCGACTCGGTGCTCGGCGAGATCGGCGCGGGCGAGCTGCCGACCGAGCTCGTCCTGAACAAGGTGGACGCACTCGACGCGCTGCGCCGGCGACGGCTCTCGAACCGCTTCCCGGGTGCGCTGCAGGTCTCGGCGCGCACGGGTGAGGGGCTCGACGAGTTGCGCGAGCGAGTGGCCGAGCGTTTCGGCGAGCGCTTCGAGCTGGTGCGGCTGCTGATCCCCTACGACGAGGGAGCGCGGCTGGCGGAGCTCTATGCGCTCGGCACGCCGGTGGACGAGCGCGCCGACCGGCCCGAAGGCGTCTTCGTGCGCGCGCGTCTCCCGCGGCGTGAGGTGCGTCGCTTCGCGCCGTTCCTGATCGCCGAGGCGGAAGCGCGGTCGAGCGCGTGATCGAGCTCCCGATCCGCCGCCTGCACCCGGACGCGGTGCTGCCCGAGCGCGCGTACGCGGGCGACGCCGGCCTCGACCTGGCCGCCTGCGAGCGGCACGAGCTCGGACCGGGCGAGCGGGCGCTCGTCGGCACCGGGCTCGCGGTCGCGATCCCGGAGGGCCACGCCGGCTTCGTCCAGCCGCGCTCGGGTCTCGCGGCACGGCACGGCCTGACGGTCGTGAACTCGCCCGGGCTGATCGACGAGGGCTACCGCGGGGAGGTGCGGGTCGTGCTGCTCAACACCGACGCGCGCGAGCCGTTCGTGGTCGAGCCCGGAATGCGGATCGCGCAGCTCGTCGTGCTGCCGGTCCCCGAGCTCGAGCCGGTCGAGGTCGACGAGCTCCCTGAGAGCGAGCGCGGCGTCCGCGGCTTCGGTTCGTCGCGAGCCTGATGGGCGAGCCGCGAATTCGTGTCTCTGCGCTCCTGCGCTGGGAGGCGAGCATCCTGCTCTGCCGGCACGAGAAGAACGGCAAGGAGCACTGGCTGTTGCCGGGCGGCGGCGTCGACTCGGGTGAGAGCCTCGTGGACGCGCTCCACCGCGAGCTCGCCGAGGAGGTCGGGGTCGGCGCTGAAGTTCCGGTCGAGGGGCCGGTCGCGATCGTCGACTCGATCGCGCCTGTCCGCAGCTTCGCGGCCAAGCACGTGGTGCACATCATCTTCGCGGGCGATTTGACCGGACAGTCGCTCGAACAGGTCACCTCCCACGACGCGGCTGTCCGCGGCCACCGGCTCTTCGGCGCCGAGGAGCTGGACGAGATCGTCCTGCACCCGCCGATCCAGCGCTTCCTCCAGCGCTGGACGCCCGGCGACCCCGCGGTGTACCTCGGCGCTCTTTGGGTGCCCTAGAAGCGGCCGCCGCGCGACCGCGCCCGCTCGGCGGAGACCACGTGGGCCTCGCCCTCGAGCTCGTCCGGGAGCGGCTCCAGCTCGGGCGGGTCGCCGCCCAGTCGGTGCGCGAGCGCCTGCGCGAGCAGCCAGTCGGCGAGCCAGGGGTTGCGCGGGAGCAGCGGACCGTGCAGGTAGGTGCCGATCACGCGCCCGGCGCGACAGCCCTCGTAGCCGCTGGCGCCGTCGTTGCCGAAGCCCGCGAGCACCCGCCCGAGCGGCTCGGCGCCGTCCTCGAGCACCGTGCGGCCGGCGTGGTTCTCGAAGCCGGCCAGCGTGCGCGGCTCGCCGGGCTCGAGCTCGCACTCGAGGAGGACGTCGCCGATCATCCGGCGCTCGCCGGCGATCGTGTGCAGCGGCAACAGTCCCGCGCCCGGCAGCTCGTCGCCGCTCTGGTCGCGGTAGAAGCGCCCGAAGAGCTGGTAGCCGCCGCAGACCGCGAGCGCTGCGACGCCGCGCTCGACGGCCTCCCGCAGCGCCGGCCCGAGCGCGGCGAGCGCGGGCGCGATCAGCTCCTGCTCGCGGTCCTGGCCGCCGCCGACGTAGAAGAGATCGTGCTCGCCCGGACGCACCGCGTCGCCGGCCCCGAGCGGCCGTACCTCCAACTCGTGCCCACGCCAGGCGGCGCGCTGCGTCAGGACGGCGATGTTGCCGCGATCGGCGTAGATGTTCAGGTAGTCCGGGAAGAGGTGCCCGACGACGATCTTCACGCCGCCTCCTCCCAGTACGGCTTGACGAAGCCGCGGCGTGCGACGAGGTCGCGCAGGGCGAGCATGGCGGTGTAGGTCGGCAGCGCGGTCAGCTCCTCGCCCGGCGCGGTGAGCTCGAGCCCCCGGTCGAGCGCGGCCTCCAGCGAGGGCACGACCTCGATCGCGCGCTCCGGCAAGCCCGCGTACTTGAAGCGCAGGGCGAGCTCGGCCGCGCGCTCGCCGGTTGCGATCAGCCGTTCCAGCCCGTCGAGGAGCGGCTCGAAGTCGACATCCCAGATCCAGGAGACGTCCCGGCCGTCGGCGATCTCGTCGTTCAACGCGATGAGCAGCAGGCGGGGCGCGCTCCCGGCCAGGAGCGTGCGGACGACCTCGTTCGCTCCGGCGGGGTTCTTGATCAGCAGCACCAGCAGCGAGCGTTCTTCGAGCTGGATCCGCTCGAAACGGCCGAAAGCAGCGGAAAAGCCCTGCAACCCGGCCACAATCGCGTCAAGAGAGGCGCCCAATGCGCGACCCAGCGAGGCTGCCGCCAGCGCGTTGTAGACGTTGTAGAGACCCGGCACCCGCAACGCGACACGGGCGGAGCCCTCCGGCGTGTCGAGCCGGAAGGAGACGCTCTCGAGCCCGTTCAGCTCGATCTCGCGGGCCGCGATGTCGAGCGGCGGCCGCGCGTGGCCGCAAGCGGGGCAGCGGTAGTCGCCGAGATGGCCGATGTAGGCCGCGGCGTACGCGTATGGCGTGCCGCAGCGCACGCACCACTTCGAGTCGGCTGCGTGCTGCAGCTCGGGCGCGGCGTGGCGAGGGTCGTCGAGCCCGAAAACCACGGAACCAGGCCGTTCAGTGGCGATCTCCCCGAGCTGCGGGTCGTCGCCGTTGGCGACCAGCAGCGCCTCTGCCGGGAGCCCGCGCGCCATCTCGCGCCAGCGCCCGGCCAGGAGCTCGAGCTCGCCGTAGCGGTCGAGCTGGTCGCGAAACAGGTTGCCGAGCGAGACGGCCCGCGGCGCGACTCTCCTCGCCACCTCGGACAGCGCGGCCTCGTCCACCTCGAACAGCCCCAGTTCGGCATCTCGGGCGGCGACGAGCGCAGAGGCGACGCCGGAGACGAGGTTCGCGCCGGCCCGGTTGTGCGCCAGCCGCACCGACGGCTCCAGGATCCGCGCGGCCATCGCGGCCGTCGTCGTCTTGCCGTTGGTCGCCGAGACGAGCGCAGAGCCCTGCGGCAACCGCGCCGCGAGGCGGTCGACCGCGTCCGGATCCAGCTTCCAGAGCAGCTTGCCCGGCAAGGTGGTGCCACCGCCGGCGCCGGCCAGGCGCGAAAGGCCCGCCGCGGCGCGGGCGAGGCCGATCTCGAGGGCGAGCGGGGCGCGCACGCCGCCACGCTACCGCGCCCGACCCGGCGTCACCCGTTCGAGGGAACTTTCGGCGGCCTCACCCTGCCGGGGGATGTAGCGGAGCCCCCGCAGAGCCTAGGTTCCGCCCGTATTTCGCGGCGGCGAGCAAGGACCGACGCCGCGGTTGGACTGACATGCGGCCCGCGCGAGGGCGCGGAAAGGAGACACGGAAGGTGAGGAACGGCGGAATTCGCAACGAGACGCGATCGAGTGCTCTCTGGGGCACGGGCAACCGTGGCGGGGAGTCTCGATCCAGCGCTCTCTGGGGCAAGGGCGGCAGGGGAGCGGTCACCGCGCTTGCGGCGATGCTCGTCCTCAGCGTCCCTCTTGCAGCGAGCGCACCGAAGCACGGACGGCAGGCGGTCAAGGTCACCTCGAAGAAGACCTGGGTCTCGCCCGGCCTCGTCAAGAGTGCCAAGCAGCATCCGAACCAGTACGTGCGGGTGATCATCCAGAGCACCAGCGGCAGCATCTCGCCGGCACTCTCGGCGTTCACGCACATCAACCAGTTCGCAGACGACGACCGCGGTGGCCTCAACCGGCGCCTCAGCCTGGTCGACGGCGTGGCGGCGTCGTGCGACTTCGTGACGTCGCTCGGCTGGCGAAGCTGCCGAACCTGATCGTGACTCCGGACGTCCAGGTGCACGTCAGCGGCTTCAGCTCGGACCAGCTTTGGCCCTACGAGACGGGTGTTTCGAAGGCCTGGAGTGGCCCGGACGCTCCTCGTGCGGGCTCGGTGCCGGCGATCGCGATCGTCGACTCGGGCGTCGAGGCCCGGAGCAAGGACTTCGGCAACCGGATCGTGGCGAACGTGAGGTTCTCGACGTTGCCGAACGACTCGTCGGGCGACGGCCGCGGCCACGGCACGTTCGTGGCGGGTATCGCTGCCGGCGCGGCCGACCACTACACCGGGGCCACACCGCAGGCGCCGATCGTCTCGCTCGACGTCATGGACGACAACGGCGTTGCGCGGACGAGCGACGTGATTGCGGCGGCCCAGTGGATCCTGGCCAACAAGGACAAGTACAACATCCGCGTCGCGAACTTCTCGCTCCACTCGGCGACGCAGAGCCACTTCTTCCGGGACCCGCTCGACCAGGCGGTCGAGAAGCTCTGGTTCAACAACGTGGTGGTCGTCGCGGCAGCCGGCAACTACGGCTTCCCCGACAAGCCCAGCGGCGTGCTCTACGCACCTGGCAACGACCCCTTCGTGATCACTGTCGGCGCGGTCGACATCGGCGGCACGAAGAACATCAAGGACGACGTCAACGCTCCGTGGTCGGCCTACGGCCGCACGCCGGACGGGTTCATGAAGCCCGAGCTGGCGGCTCCCGGCCGGTACATGGTCGGTCCGGTTCCCGAGGGCTCGACCCTCGCGGTGCAGCGCGCCGACAAGGTCGTCGCCAAGGGCTACATCCAGCTGTCGGGTACCTCGTTCGCAGCTCCGGTGATCTCCGGCGCTGCAGCGCAGATCCTCGCCAAGCATCCCGAGTTCACACCTGACCAGGTCAAGGGCGCGCTGATGGCATCGACGAAGGACGTCGATGGCTCGGCTCCGAACTCGGTCGGAGTGGGCGAGTTCCAGATGAGCCGGGCGGCGATGTTCCTCAGCCCGCCGAACCCGAACAGGGCGCTCGAGCAGTGGGTGAAGAAGAACACGCTCACGGGTGACACGTCATTCGACGCTGTCAGCTGGCTCGACGTGGCGAAGGCGAACGTCTCCTGGGACTCGGTCTCGTGGGACTCGGTCTCCTGGGCTGACGCGGCGTGGAACGTCGTGTCCTGGGCGGATGTCTCCTGGGCCGACGTTTCCTGGGCAGATGTCTCGTGGGCCGACGTCTCGTGGGCCGATGTCTCCTGGGCGGATACCTCGTACGAGGATGCCGCCGAGGGCGACACCACGGGCGACCCGGCCGGATACGAGCTGACTCCGGAACAGGCGGCCGAGATCATGGCCGACCCGGAGACCGCTCCCGACCCGAGCGCTCTGCCCCCGGAGATCGCAGCGGCTGTCGCGGACGACGCGGCGGCAGCGGAGCACCGGGGCAACCGGGGCAACCGGAGTGAACGGAGCCGGCTAGGCGACGGACGGGGCACTACACACGTGAGGCGAGGGCCGGGAGAAATCCCGGCCCTCACTCGTTCGGGGGATATTCGGGCCATACCGAAAAAGGGGGATGTGACCCTCGACCGAGGGGCGTAGCTTCCGGAGTGGTGAACCGGCAGGTGTGCTTCACCACGGCAATGGCTTCGTGTTCCTGCGGCGCCGCGCGAGGCGCGGAGATTAGGAGACGGTGAGCGGCCCGATGACCAGCTTCGAGCCAAGCACGACCCGGGGGGGGGAGAGCGCGTGAGCGCCGTCCCGAGCCCGATCGCCCATGACGTCGAGAGGAGCGGATCCGACACGCCCAAGCTCGCGACGAGGGCGGCGGTCTACTTCTTCGTCGTCGCCGCGATCACCACGGCCATTGCGCTGCCGCTGCTCTCGCGGCTGAGCCCTCATACGCCGGGGTGGGCGACCTTCGTCATCCTCGGCACGATCGCGGCCGTCGCGCAGCTCTTCGTCGTGCGCACGCCGCGGAACCAGTCGTACCACACGACGATCGTCTTCCTGATCCCGGCCGCGATGCTGCTCCCGCCGGAGCTCGTCGTGCTGATCGGCGTTGCGATGCATATCCCGGAATGGCTGAAGAGCCGTAGCGCCTGGTACATCCAGATCTTCAACATCTGCAACTGGACGCTCTCGATGCTGGCGGCCTACGCGGCCTTCCACGGCTTCCAGGGCCTCGGCAGCGGCGACTTCAACTACGCCATCGCCGGCCTCGCGGCGGCCGCTTCGATCGTGGCAGTCAATCACTTGCTGATGGCTCCGATGCTCCACCTCGCGCGCGGCCACTCGATGCGCGAGTCGGGGCTCTTCTCGTTCCCGAGCCTCTCGACCGACCTGGTGCTCGCCATGCTCGGCGTCTCGATGGCGGCGTTCTGGGGCTCCAACCCCTGGCTGATCCCGTTCTCAGTCGCTCCGCTGTTGCTGATCCACCGCTCGCTCAGCGTCCCGCAGCTGCAGGAGGAGGCGCGCGTCGACCCGAAGACCGGCCTCTTCAATGCCAGGCACTTCGCGCAGGCCCTGAACGAGGAGCTACTGCGCGCCGAGCGCTTCGAGCGGCCCCTTTCGCTGATCATGGCCGACCTCGACCTGCTGCGCGACATCAACAACACCTACGGCCACCTCGCCGGCGACGCGGTGCTCCAGGGCATCGCCGAGGTCTTCCGCTCGCACCTGCGCCACTACGACGTCCCGGCGCGCTTCGGCGGCGAGGAGTTCGCGATCCTGCTCCCGGAGACGACCCCGGAACAGGCCTTCGAGATCGCCGAGCGGATCCGGCGCACGGTTGCCGCTCGCACCTACGACGTCGAGACCTCGAGCGAGCCGATCCGCGCCACGGTCTCGATCGGCGTCGCCGCGTTCCCGCGCGACGGAGCCGACGCGAACGAGCTGATCCACCAGGCCGACCTCGCCGTCTACCGCGCCAAACTCCAAGGCCGCAACCGCGTGCTCGATGCGAGCTCCGAGCCGCTGCTGATGCCGGAGAAGCGCCAGAGCCGGCTCGTCGCGGTTCCGGAGGACGGGGACCACGTCGTGCCGCTGCCTCCTCCAGCCGAGAGCGTCCCGGATCTCGAGCGCCGCCACCCACGGCCTCACGCGATGCACGGGCCCCGCTTCCTCTCGCTCTCGCGACGTCTTGCGGTCTTCGTCGGGATCGTCAGTGCCGCCGGCCTCGTGGCCGGCTCGCTCGGCGCGATCTACGGCCACAACACGGACTGGCTCGGCCTGATTGCACTCGTCGCGCTCGTCGGTGCCGGCCAGGCGCTCGCCCTCGAGGTCGACGACGGCTCGATCTCGGTCAGCGCCGTCGGCTCGATTGCCGGCGCCGCGCTGTTCGGTGTCCGCGCCGCCATCGCCCTGGCGATCACGATCGCCGCGGTGGAGTGGAGTGCGCGACGGTCGCCGTTCCACTACGTGGTCTTCAACATCGGCACGCTCGCGCTCTCCTCACTCGCGGCGGCCGCGGTCTTCACGTCCGGCTTCCTGGCGCCGGACGGCATGCAGAAGTTCGTCTACGTCGCAGCGGGCATCGCTGCCGGCGGTACCTACTTCATGGTCAACATGACGCTGCTGAGCGCGGTGGTCGCGATCGAGGGCCACGAGCGCTGGTGGGCGGTCTTCAAGGAGCGCTTCGCCTGGCTCGCGACGCATTACCTCGTCTACGGCTTCATCGGCGGCGTGATCTGGGTCGGCAACGAGTCGGCCGGCCTCTGGGCCCTCGCCGTCTTCGCGGTGCCGCTGCTGCTGATGCGCAAGACGCAGGAGGCCTACCTGCGGCACACGCAGCGCAGCGCGCAGAAGCTTCGCGCCGCGGCCGAGACGATCCAGACCCAGAACGTCTCGCTCGAGCACGCCAACCGGCTGCTCAAGGAGCGCTCGACAGCGGCCATGCAGAGCCTCTCGGCCACGGTCGACGCACGCGATGCCTACACCGCCGGCCACTCGCGGCGCGTGCAGCAGCTCGCGCTGGCGATCGGCCGCGAGCTCGGCCTCTCGCAGGCGGAGCTCGACCTGCTCGGACATGCGGCGCTCTTCCACGACATCGGCAAGCTGGCGATCCCCGACGCGATCCTGCTCAAGCCCGCGAGCCTGACCACGGAGGAGTGGGAGCTGATGCAGCGTCACGCCGACGAGGGCGCGCGCATCATCGACCGTCTCGGCTTCCTGAACGACGCCGTCCCGGCGATCAGGCACCACCACGAGCGTTTCGACGGCGCCGGCTATCCGGACGGGCTCAAGGGCGAGGAGATCCCGCTCGGCGCGCGGATCATCCACGTCGCCGACGCCCTCGACTCGATGCTCACGACCCGCATCTACCGGGCCGCGAGGCCTGCCTCGGAGGCGCTGGACGAGCTTCGCCGCGCCGCCGGCACCCAGTTCTGCCCGCGCTGCGTCGCGGCTCTCGAGCGGATCCTGCCGATCGAGGGCATCGACGGCGAGGACCAGCGCCCGCAGGTCCTGGTCGCGTCCTAGTCGGCCACGCTTTCAATCGTCTGCAAACGCTAGCCCGCAGTTTGCGGATGGGCGAAGTTGCTCTATCCTTATTGGAGAAACAGATGCCCCGCCGGCCCCAGTACCGTGCGCTCGCGGGCATCGACCGGAAGGCGCTCGAGGCCTTCCAGGCCGGCATCCGCAAGCGCTACACGGACGAGCAGATCCTCGCCGAGCTCTCCGCGTGCGCCAAACGGCTCGCGCGCTCGCCGACGATGCGCGAGTTCGCCGCCGACCCGGAGACGAGCGTCCATCCGCAGACGGTGATCGAGCATTTCGGCAGCTGGAACGAGGCCAAGCGCACGGCCGGCCTCGTGCCGCGCCGCTTCGCCACCCGCGAGGAGCTGCTGGAGCTGCTGAAGGGACTGGGGGAGGAGCTGGCACGCATCCCCACAGCGCGCGACATCGAGGAGCATCGCGGTCGCATGCCGTCGAAGTCGCTCTACTGGCACACCTTCGGCTCGCTGGCAAACGCCCTGCGAGAGGCCGGCTTCGACGTCCCGGTCGGGGAGGAGAAGCTCGAGCGCGCGCTGGAGCAAGGGATGGAGCTCGCAAAGACGCTCGGCCGGCTACCGAAGTTCGCGGACTGGTCGGAAGCGCGCAAGCGTGACGAGACGATGCTGACCGAGTGGCAGATCTACCGCATGTTCGAGGGCCGCAAGGGCGCCTGGTCGACCTTCCAGTACCTCGTCCGCGAGCGCCTGGCCGGGTCCGGAACGGACGTCGCCAGCGACGGCACGATCGAGCAGGCGGGCTAGAGCGAGGCGAGCGCCGCGAGGCGCTGGAGACAGAACGCGCCTTCCTGGGGCGCGCGCACGGCCGGGAGCTTGGACTCCTCGAAGTCCCGGTCGGGCTTGAAGCGAAGCTTCTCGAGCACGTCGCCGTCCGCGACGACCGTCAGCGTGCCCTCGCCGACCTCGCGCTTGCGCAGCTTCAGGGGCAGGAACCGCTCGGCCACTTCGAGCGCGGCCCTGGTCGAGGCGAACAGGAGCTCGTCGCGGCCCTCGCCGATCCAGAGCGGCCGGCCGGCGCCGCGCGCCAGGAAGAGCGTGCGCGGGCGCCGCTCGTCGAGCCAGGCGGTCGCCACCGAGCCACGGAGCTGCTCCAGGGCGCCAGGAGCGCCCTCGTGAGCCTCGGCGAGCGCGAAGATGGCCTCCGAGTCGACCGTCATCTCCGGTTCGGCACGCTCGAAGCCATGCGTTTCCATCAGCTCGTCGTCGTTGAAGATGATCCCGTTGTGCACGCCCACGACGGCGCCGTGGCGGATCGGGTGGTTATTGGCCTCGATTCGGGGGTGACCCTTTGTGTAATCACGCACGTGGATCAGGGCCTCGGACGCGCTGCCCGGTAGGACGACCTGTTCGAGCAGGGCGCTTGCCCCGGAGCGCTGCTTGTGGATCGCCGCCTTGCTCGTGCCGCGCCTGTAGGCGTATCCGACCGCGTCGGCGCCGCGCTCGGCGATCCCTGCGAGCAGGGCCTGGGCCGCGAGCGTCCGGTCGATCTGACTCGACGCGCTCAAGCTATATCCGGCGATTCCGCACATATCTCTCTAGAAGACCCCTTGCACGAGACTGGCGACCCCAAACACGGCCGCCACTGAGTCTGACGATGGCTTCGGCTGAGAGTTAGGCATCTCCGTGTGTGCCTCTCGGTTCGACAGCGCCCGCCCTGATCCCTCGTGCGAGTACAAGCGTCCCTCAAGCGAGGGACGTGGCCGACCGATAGAGGCTGCGTGATGGAGCAGCGGCCGCTCCCGGAACCGCTCCCGGCGCCCGACGCACCCGAGCCCAGGCTCGAGGTAGTGCCGGCCCCGGCGGAAGTCGACGAGGTCGACACCGTCGAGACGGAGCCGACGGAGCCCCAGACGGCAGACCCGCTCAAGCTCTACGTGCGCCAGATCGGCGACGGGCCACTCCTCACGCCGGCCCAGGAGCGCGAGCTCGCCCGCCTGAAGGACGAGGGCGACGAGGCCGCCAAGCGCAAGCTGATCGAGTCGAACCTCCGTCTCGTGATGTCGATCACGCGCAACTACACGAAGGCCGGTGTGCCGCTGCTCGACCTGATTCAGGAGGGCAACCTCGGCCTGATCCGCGCGGTCGAGAAGTTCGACTACAAGCTCGGCTTCAAGCTTTCGACGTATGCGACCTGGTGGATTCGCCAGGCAATCACCCGTGCGCTCGCCGACCAGGGCCGGACGATCAGGCTGCCGGTTCACGTCGCCGAGCAGGTGCGCCGCGTGATGCGCTCGCGCCGCATCCTCGCCCAGAAGCTCAACCGCGAGCCGCTGCTGCCCGAGATCGCCAAGGAGAGCGGCTTCCCGCTTGAGCGCGTCCGGACGTTGCTGGAGCTCGTCGAGGACCCGGTCAGCCTGGAGACTCCGGTCGGCGACGGCGAGAGCCTCTACGGCGACCTGATCGAGGACCTGAAGACCGACCGCCCCGACACGGTGACGGCCGAGCACCTGCGCTCCGCCGAGCTCGCCCAGGCGCTCCTGCGGCTCACCCCGCGCATGCGCCATGTGGTCTCGCGGCGGTTCGGGCTCGACGGCGAGCCGGCCCAGACGCTCGAGGAAGTCGGCTCCGACCTCGGCATCACTCGCGAGCGCGTTCGCCAGCTCGAGGCCCGCGCCCTGCGCGAGCTACGGCTGGTCGCGCCGGCGCTCCAGCTCTACCTGCGCGGCGAGTAGCCTGGGCGGCGTGGAGCCGCGCTTCGTCGACTGCCACTCCCACGTCGTGCCCTCGGGCGACGACGGGGCGAAGACGTTGGCAGACGGGCTCGAGCTCAGCGATCTGGCCACCGCCTCGGGCACCGCGATCCTGTTCGCGACGCCGCACGTCTGGCCGCACCTGCCGCTGACCGAAGCCCGGGAACGAGAGGTTCGCCGTGCGTACGAGCGGCTGAAGGCCAAGGCGCGGCTTGAGCTGCGCCTTGGCTTCGAGCTGACGCCCGCGCCGCCGCTGCTGCGCGAGGATCCGGCGCGCTACCTGCTCGAAGGCACCAACGTCGTCCTGGTCGAGATGCCGTTCCCGGGTCCGGCCTCCGACCTGGTCGAGCTCGCCGAGCACGTCGAGCGCGCCGGTCTGAGGCCGCTGGTCGCCCATCCCGAACGCACCGAGCCGATCCGCCAGCGGCCGGAGCTGGCCCACGAGCTGGCGCAGCGCTGGCCGCTGCAGGTGAACGCCACGAGCCTGCTCGGGCGGCACGGCGAGGAGATCGAGGAGCTCGCCTGGCGCCTCGTTGAGGCCGGCGACGCGGCGGTCGTGGCCTCTGACGGCCACCGGCTGACGAGGCCGGCACGGCTCGACGAGGCCTACGAGCTCGTCAGGGCCAGAGTGGGGGAGGATCGAGCGCTGCCGTTTTTCGACGGCTCGGCGCTCGGGCTCAGCTTCGGGCGATCGACTCCATCTCGCGTAGCCGCGCCAGGCGCTTGAGCGCCTCGGTCTCGATCTGACGCACGCGTTCGCGCGTCAGCCCGAGCCGCCGGCCGATCTCCTCGAGCGTCTTCGGCTCGGCGTCGTCGAGGCCGTAGCGGAGGATCAGCACCTGCCGCTCGCGCTCGCCGAGCGCGTTCAGCGCCTCTCCCAGCGCCTGGCAGCGCAGCGAGACCTCGACTTCCTCGTCCGGGAGCGGGCCGTCGCCGGCGACGAAATCGCCGAAGACGGCGTCCTCGGTCTCGCCGACGGGCTGGTCGAGGCTCGTCGACGCGCGGGCGGCGGCCTTCACCTCGTGCGCCTGCGCGATCGGCAGGTTCGCTTCCTCGGCCACTTCCTCGAGCGTCGGCTCACGGCCGAGCTGCGTCCAGAGCGTGCGCTCGGCGCGGTTCAGCTTCTGCATCCGCTCGACGATGTGGACGGGCATGCGGATCGTCCGCGCCTTGTCGGCGAGCGCCCGCGCGACAGCCTGGCGGATCCACCAGGTCGCGTAGGTCGAGAACTTGTAGCCGCGGCGCCAGTCGAACTTCTCGACGGCGCGGATCAGGCCGAGCGTGCCCTCCTGGATCAGGTCGAGGAACGGCAGACCCTGGTTGCGGTAGTTCTTGGCGATCGAGACGACCAGGCGCAGGTTCGACTGGATCATCCGCGTCTTGGCCTCCATGTCGCCGCGCTCGATGCGCTTGGCGAGCTCGACCTCCTGCGCCGCGGTCAGCAGGGGATGGCGGCCGGCGTCGCGCAGGAACAGCTGCAGCGCGTCCGTGGTCGTCTCCTGCACGACCGGCGCCGGTGGCGGAGGGGGCGGGGCCTCCTTCTGCTCGCGCTCGGGCTCCGAGACCTCGATCCCGCGCTGCTCGAGCTCGCGGAAGACGGCGTCCGTCTCGAGCGGGTCGAGGTGCAGCGGCTCGAGCACCTCGATCAGCTCGGCATAGCGAAGCGACCCGTGCTGCTCCGCCTGTTCGAACAGGTCGTGCAGCTCGGGAGTCGCCAGCACGTTCTCGATTTCGACCGCGGTCATCCCTGCAACCTAGCTTCCTGCCACGAAGCGGGTCCGCCGAAACCCTCTCGCTGCGCGATGTTCGCTGCAATGCACGATAACGGGTGTTATGTCAAGTTGAGACACGAAGGCTTCGACGACGGCTCCACCCCGGCCGCCTCGGTTTTGGACCAAAAAAATTCGCCGAGCCGGTCTCCGTTTCGTCCACCGTTTTCGCTGACCTTCCCCTTGCGGGTACTGCCTTCGAACTCGGCTTCGACCTACTCCGGTTCCGTGCTCGGCGCAAGAAAGAATCTAGGGGCACCGCCCACCCGGATCAAGGGCCTCAAAGCACGTCGAGGCCGCAATTTGCGGAAATTCAATTATCCACATTTCCACAGCAGGGCGTGCAGCTTGTGGATAACCCCGAAACAGCCTCGAGGGCGATAGAGTCCGCGCCGTGCACCTTCGAGCTCCGTCGTTCTCGCGCGGCGTGATCGCCTTCATCTGGGCCCTCGTCTTCGGCCTCTATGTCTGGCTCGGAGGGCTCGCCGTCGGCGTCAACGGCGGCACGGCGTTCATCTTCGGCGCGGTCACCGGCTTCCTGGTCTTCCTGCTGGTGATGGCGTTCGGAGCCGGCGCCCCGATGCGTCAGCCGCGGCGCGCGGACCGGCGCTGAGAGCCGGCGAGCGCGAACACGAGCACGCGGGCGAGCTCGGCCCCGATCTTCTCGCGCAGCCGCTCGAAAACGGGCTTGCGCCGCGGTGCGGACTCCGCGCAATGCGCGAGCAGGAGGTCGAGGCGCTTCGGGTGGCGGCTGTCGAGGGCGGCGCTCATGCCTCCCTGGTATCGGCCCCGGTCCAGCCCGCCGCATCCCTCCCGGGAGGGACGAACGAAGCGGGCGGAGAGCGTTACTCGGTACGGGCGGGCTCGCGCTCGCGCGGGACCTCGTCTTCGCCTTCGGCCTCGCGCTGCTCGCGCGCGGTCGGCCGGTCGTCCGCCTCGGGCGGCGGAGCCGCACCACCGGCGGGAACCGCGGCTGCGCGCCGACGCCGGCCGAACGGGCCGTAGGCAGCCGGGCCGGACGTGTCGAACGTGAAGCCGAACACGAGCCCCACGCCGAATGCAAGGACGGCGACGTACTCGGTCAGGTCTCGGACGAGGCCGAGGATGCCGATGTCGTCCGACCAGTTGAGGACGTGTGCGCGGAACCAGTTCGGATCGGGCTGGTGCGCGATCACGACCCACCCGGCCACGACGAGCACCGGGAGGAACGCGATCAGGAAGACGTTCAGCGAGAGCCGCGGCCAGCCCCACTTCGTCCAGCCGCCGAGGATCTGTGAGAACGCCATCACGAGGCCCGCAGCCGCAATCAGCCCGTAGACGGCCCAGTAACCGCTGTTCGAGCCGCTGTCGATCTGCGTCGCGAGCCAGACCAGCACGCCCGCAGCGGCCGCGCCGATCAGCGTGATCGTTCCACGTGTCAAGCCGTACATGGCACCACCTCCGCGACGGTCGTACCCGGTCGGCGAGAACTGAATCTTCGCTACTGCAGCGTCAGGCGGCGGCTGTCGAAGTTGGCGGAGTAGAGCTCGTCCACGAACTCCTCCACCACCCGCTCGGCGTCCGCGACGAAGATGTGCGGCACCACGCCGATCTCGCGGTCGTTGTGGAACGGCACGTCGAGGTGCTGGGTACTGACGAGGTTGACCGAGACGCTTGCACAGACGGGGCAGCGCACGGCGAGCCCGACCTCCTCCCCGCGCCCGGCCGGAGCGAGCACGAGGAACGCCGACGGGAACACCGGCCGCGGGCGCTCCTCGGCGTAGCAGAAGAAGCTCCAGGGCCACTCGCCGGCCTGGATGTGCCGGGCGGCGAGGTCGGCGAGCTCGACCTCGACCGGCTCGACGCTCGCGGTCATCAGGTTGAGGAAGGTCGCCTCGCCACCGAGCCCGAGCGGCGCCCAGTCCAACTCGTCGTGCCCGACCAGGCCTGGATGCTCGCCGCCGCAGGCACAGCCGAACTCGACCTCGAACACCGCGGGCTGCGCCGGCCCGGGCAGCTGCGCGAGGCGGCGGAACGACGACAGGGCGACGCGCGCTTCCCCCCGCTCCGGGCACGAGAACGTGTACCGGGTCGTGAGCGCGTCGTACATCACCCCGTTGTAATCGGCACCTCGGACGCTAGTAGTGAATCAGCGACTCGACCTCGTAGCCTTCGAGCTGCTTGCGCCCCTCGAGGAAGTCCAGCTCGATCACGAACGAGACGCCGACGATCTCGCCGCCGAGTTGCGCAGCGAGGTCGCAGATCGCCTTGGCGGTGCCGCCCGTGGCGAGAACGTCGTCGTGGACGAGCACGCGCTGACCGTGGGCGATCGCGTCGGCGTGCAGCTCGAGCGAGTTCTCGCCGTACTCGAGCGCATAGGTGGCGCTGACGGTCTTCCACGGCAGCTTCCCGGGCCGGCGCGCAGCGACGAAGCCGCAGCCGAGCTTGTAGGCGAGGACGGCGCCGAGGATGAAACCGCGCGCCTCAGCGCCGAGGATCACGTCGGGCTTGCGGGGCTCGACCCACTCCGCCAGCAGTTCCGCCGTCTCGTTCAACGAAGCTGGATCCGCGAGCAGCGGCATGATGTCCTTGAAGACGATCCCGGGCTCCGGGAAGTCCGGGACGTCGCGGATCTTCGCCTTCAGGTCGTCGACTGCCATCAGTGGCCGGCGACGTGCCGCAGGTCGCGCCAGAAGAGCAGCTGGGAAAGCTCCTGCGCGACTTCCGCGAGGGTCTGGAGCTGCTGGACGGCAGCATCGCGGCGGTCGGCGTTCCGCGAGCGCAGCGCCGGCGCGACGAGCTGCTCGAGCAGCCCGGCCTCGCGGTCGGCCGCTGTGCGGAACGTGCGCAGATGGCGCGCCGAGATCCCGAAGCGCGCCAGCTTCGAGCAGGCGACCGCGATCTCGACGTCACCGGCCGGATAGAGCTTCTCGTTGCCCTCGCGGCGCGGCTGCAAGAGGCCGAACTCCTCGAGCTCGCGTGCCAGCTCGGGCGTGACCGCCGCGCGCTCGCAGAGCTCGCCGAGATCGAGCTCGTCGTCCGGGTCGGCGAGGCCGACGGCGCGCCTGCGCCGCCGCTCCTTGCCCGCTCCCGAGGGTGAGGCGAGCTCCTGGCGGATCACGCGCAGCGGCAGGAACTCGTCGCGCTGCAGGCGCAGAATCGTCTCCAACCGCTCGACGTCGTCCTCGCTGAAGAGGCGGTAGCCGCTCTGCGTCCGGCGCGGCGCGAGGAGGCCCTGGTCTTCGAGGTAGCGGATCTTCGAGATCGAGATGTCGGGGAACTCGGCCTGCAGGCGGCGGCAGACCGTCCCGATCGTGAGCAGGCGCGAGCGCTCGGTTGTCGCCTCGGCGGTGCTCATTTCTCGAGGAAGCTGAGCTTGTACTTGCCGATCTGGAGCTCGTCGCCGTTCTCCAGCCGGCCCGACTCGATGCGCTTGCGGTTGAGGAAGGTGCCGTTCAGGCTGCCCTGGTCCTCGATGAAGAACGCGTCGTCTTTCTGCACGAGCACGGCGTGCTTGCGCGAGACGGTCACGTCGTCGAGGAAGACGTCGCAGTCCGGCGAGCGGCCGATCGTGGTGCGCTCGCCCTGCGGGACGAAGTGCTCGCCCGCACGCCCGCCGCCGGAGCGGATCACGAGCGCGGGGCCTTCGGCGCCGAGCTCCTCGAGCGTCAGCGAGCCTTCCTCCTCACCCTCCTCGGGCGTGTAGCTCATCGTCGTCTCCGAGCCGGGCTCGTCCTTGACAAGGGCTGCGCCGCAACGGGAGCAGAAATTGGCGGCCTCCGGGTTCTGGAACCCGCACTCGGGACAGTAGATGTGACTCATCTACCCCTCGTCCGGCGGGGCTGCCTTGCCGGCGAGGATGGCTGCGAGCTTGTCGACGTCGACGTCTTCGAGCACGCTCTTCCCCCCGGTCTTCTGCAGTCGTGCCTGCAGCTCGGCGCGCAGCAGGTCGATCCTCCCGTGCAGGATGCGCCGTCGGTACGAGACTTCGAGCTCTTCCTTCGTCAGCTGGTCAATCAGCTGCTTGAGATCGGCATCTGAGAGCGAGCCGAGATCCGGAAACGGTTCCACGTGAGCCTTTCGTCCGCTGGCGGGAGCGCTCCTAGTCAAGCAGAAGGAGCCCGAAGGGTCAACCTTAGCTTGAGGCTCGGGCCGCGGTGGTCGCGCCCTCCGTCTCCATGATCTCGTCGACCATGGCGCGGAGCTCCGCCTCTAGCTCGGCGGAGGCTTCCTCCGTCGCGCCCTCGGCGTAGATGTGGACGAGCGGCTCGTCCGGGTCGGGCAGCAGCTGCGCCCAGCCGCGCTCGTCGAAGACCTTGATCCCGTCCAGCAGGTCGACCTCACGATCCCGCAGCCGCTCGGTCAGCACTCGCATCACCGTCCCCTTCAGCGACCAGGGGCACGGCACCTGCCGGTGGACGAGCGTGCTCGCCGGCAGCTCCGAGACGAGCTCCGACAGCGGTTGGTCGGCCGGCGCCAACAGCTCGAGCAGCTTGCAGAGGCTCGCCACCGCGTCGTAGGCCGGGAGAAACTCCGGGAAGACGTAGCCGCCGCCGACGGCGCCCGCGAAGATGACGCCCTCGCCGGCAGCGGCCTTCGTCAGCTCGGCCAGCGAGGCGGGCGTCCGGATCACCTCAAGCTCGCTGCCCTCGACCAGCTCGTCGACATGGCTCGTGACGGTGATCGGGAAGGCGAGCTTGCCCTGCCGACCGTCGGAGCCCATCAGGCGCAGGTAGAGCAACAGAGCCTGCTCGACCGGGATCTCGCGTGCCTGCTCGTCGATCAGGAAGAGCCGCTCGCCGGCTCGGTCGAAGACGACTCCGAGGTCGGCGCCGATCGCCGAGACGAGCCGCTTTGCCTGGCCGACCGCCTCACGCAGCCCCGTCGGCGGCTCGCTGCCGTCCGCAGCGAAGCCGTGGGCGGAGACCGCCTCGACGCCGAGCGGGCCGATCAGCAGCGGCAGCACGTACGAGGTGGCCGAGTAGCCGTAGTCGACCACGAGCCGGTAGCCGCGGGCACGGATCGCCTCCACGTCGAGGCCGGCGAGCAGATCCTGCGCATAGCTCTCGCGCACCCGGGCCGGATAGGTGACCGAGCCGACCTCGTTGAAGGCCGCTCGCCTGAACTCGAAGCGGGTGTAGTGCTTCTCGATCTCCTTCTGCAGCGCTGCTGTCAGCTGGATCCCGGGCTGCTCGTAGAAGCGGATCTCGAGCATCTCCGGATCGCTGTAGCTGACGCCGATGTGGAAGCCGGCGTCGTAGCCCTCGCTCTTCAGCAGGTGGCGGCTGACCGAGGCCGGGAGCACGCGCAGGTCGGCGACGTTCACGCCGGTCGAGTTGAGACCGGAGATCATCGCCCGCTTGATCATCCGGCAGGCGGCCGGCGACTCGCGGCTCGCGACCACGCGCGCGCCCCGCTTGAGCGCCGTGCCGAGCGCCGCGGCCAGTCGCACCGCCGTCTCCGGCGTCAGGTCGACGTTCACCAGCCCGGAGACGCCCTCCTTGCCGAACAGGTTCGAGGAGACGTGGGATTCCCAGATCAGGCTCTCGTGGATCTGCGCGCCGGTCTCGACCTCCTTGTACGGGTAGATCCGCACCTGCGGCAGCACCGCGCTCTGCGCGCCGAGGGTGACCTCGTCGCCGATCGCCGCGCCCTCGTTGACGTGCGCGTGCGCGCGGATGTCGCATGCTCGCCCGACGACGGCACCCTCGACGCGGGCGCTGCGGCCGATGTGCGTCGCCGCGTCGATCACCGAGCGCTCGGTCCGGGCGCGCTCGAGCAGCGTCACGCTGGAGCCGAGCACCGAGTAGGCGCCAACGGACGCGTCCGGCGCCACGCGGCAGTAGTTGCCGAGGTAGGCCGGGGCCTCGATCGCGTCGAGGTCGTCGACCTCCACCCCTTCCCCCAGCCAGATGTTCCCGCGCAGGCGGATGCCGCCGATGTCGAGCTGCACGCGCTCGTCGAGCGCGTCGAAATTCGCCTGCCGGAACTGGTCGAGGTTCCCGATGTCCTGCCAGTAGCCGTCGAGGACGTGCCCGTAGAGCGGCCGGCCCATCTCCAGCAGCAGTGGGAAGAGCTCCTTCGAGAAGTCGTACGGGCCGTCCGCGGGCACGTGGCGCAGCGCCTCGGGCTCCAGCACGTAGATGCCGGTGTTGATCGTGTCCGAGAAGACCTGGCTCCACGAGGGCTTCTCCAGGAAGCGCTCGATCCGTCCGTCCTCGTCGGTGACGACGATCCCGAATTCGAGCGGGTTCTCGACCGACTTCAGGCCGATCGTGACCGCAGCGCCCTTCTCCTTGTGCTTGTCGATCAGCTCGGTCAGGTCGACGTCGCAGAGCGCGTCGCCGGAGATGACGAGGAAGGTCTCGTCGAGCCGGTCCATGGCCAGCCGCACCGACCCCGCGGTGCCGAGCGGCGACTCCTCGACCGAGTACTCGATGTTCAGGCCCAGGCTTTCGCCGTCGCCGAAGTAACCGCGGATCGCCTGCGGCATGAAGGCGACGGTCACGATCACGTCCTCGAGCCCGTGCTTGCGCAGCAGCTCGAGAATGTGCTCCATGCACGGCTTGCCGACGATCGGCACCATCGGCTTCGGCTGGTTCGAGGTCAGCGGGCGCAGGCGCGTGCCCTCGCCGCCGGCCATCACGACGGCCTTCACGTGGCCACCTCGCGCCGCGCTTTGAGCAGGTAGCCGGCCAGCGAGACCGCCGCCAGGACCACGCCGGCCCAGAAGATCCAGAGCGGCCAGTCGGTGCCCTCGCGGGTGACCATGATGAAGGCGAGCGAGGCGTACAGCAGCCAGGTCGCCGCCTTGCCGGCGAGGTTGACGGCGAAGTCGTAGCCGCGGTCCACGACGAGCTTGTACCCGGCGACGAGCGCCACGTCACGTGCGGGGATCGCCAGGGCGATCCAGGGCAGCCGGTCGGCGTGCCAGAGCAGGATCACGGCCGCGTCGATCATCAGCCGGTCGGCCAGCGGGTCGGCGATCTTGCCGAAGCTCGACTCGACCCGCCAGCGCCGCGCCAGCCAGCCGTCGATCTGGTCGGTCACGCCCGCGACCCCGAAGACGATGGCGGCCGGCCAGCTGTGGCCACCCTCGGCGTTGAGCAGGAGCACGACGAAGACCGGGATCAGCGCCAGCCGCACGATCGTGAGCGCGTTGGGGATCTGCGCTACCGGGGCGGGGACCGCGCGAGTGGCCACGGTGGAAGGATACGGGGGTGGCGGAGACCCTCTCCCTGCCGGGCTTCGTGAACGCCCATTCGCACGCGTTCCAGCGCGCGCTGCGGGGCCGCACCGAGGGGGGCGACTTCTGGGGCTGGCGCGACGCGATGCTCGAGCTCGCGGGGTCGCTGACCGCCGAGCAGGTGCGCACCGGTTACGTCCAGGTCTACCGAGAGATGCTCGACGCCGGGTACACGGCGGTCGGGGAGTTCCACTATCTCGGGCTCGCCGAGGCGCAAGCCGCGGTCGAGGCCGCCGCCGAGGCAGGCATCGAGATCGTGCTGCTGCTCGCCGCCTACGGCCGCGGCGGGATCGAGCGCTTCCGGCAGGAGTCGGTCGCCGACTATCTCTCGCAACTCGAGGAGCTCCGGGCAGCAGGTGTGCGCGTCGGCCTCGCCCCCCACTCCGTGCGCGTCTGCCCGCGCGACTGGCTCGAGGAGCTCGGGCGTTATGCGTCCGCCGAGGGGCTGCCGCTGCACGTGCACGCCGACGAGCAGTCGCGCGAGATCGAGGAATGCCTCGCCGAGCACGGCCTACGCCCGCTGGAGTTACTGGCGGAGACCGGCTGCCTTGGCCCGCACACAACGGTCGTTCATGCAACCCACGCCGACGCGCGCGAGCTCGACCTGCTCGCCGAGGCGAACGCCCGCGTCTGCGTCTGCCCGACGACCGAGGCCAACCTCGGCGACGGCTTCGCGCCCGTGCAGGAGCTCTGCGAGCGCGGGATCGGCATGTGCATCGGCTCGGACTCGAACGTCCGCATCGACCCGCTCGAGGAGCTGCGCGAGCTGGAGGGCATCGCCCGGCGCCGCGCCGGCAAGCGCAACGTCGTCTCGGTCTCGTCGCTCCTCTGCTTCGGCGCGGACGAAGGAGCCGCGGCCCTCGGCCTCGAGCGCTGGCCCGACGCCGAGGTGAACCTTGAGCACCCTTCGCTTGCGGGCGTCGAGGACGTGCACGCCGGCCTCGTCTTCGGCTGCGCCGCGGACGTGTTTGCGTAAGGCGCTTACGACGGGAGCCGGCGAAGAATCTTCCTGATCAGCGCTGCCTGCCGTGCCTCACCCAGCTTTGCGCGGAACCTTCGCATGGACGTCGAAGCAGACTGTCTGATAGAGCGCCGGTCGCCTCTCGGCACTCATGCTGACCCGCTAGCAACCGGCCAAGAAGTCTCGATGGTCGGTCGAGGCCGGGCGGCGAGCCGATCGATCACATCGTCGACGCGAGTTCAGATGGGCGCACCTGGAATCGAATCAAGGCCCTCTCGCGCGCGACGGAACCCGAGCTCGCCGAGAAGCTCGGTATCCGGCGGCGGCGCGAACTGAATCGATGCCCCATGGCGGGGAGCCTACCCCGCCGATCCTTAACGCGAACGCGGCCCCTCATTGTTGAGTAGTTGTCCGATCACCACATCCGCGAGCGGCAGCGAGGCGGTGAGCCCGGGCGATTCGATGCCGAAGAGGTGCACCAAGCCCGGTACACCGTGCTGCCGCGAGCCTTGCACGAGGAAGTCCGCCGCGGGTACGCCTCTCGCCGAGATCTTGGGGCGGATGCCCGCGTAGTCCGGCCCCAGCGCCCCATCTGGGAGTCCGGGCCAGTAGCGCCGGATCGCCGCGTAGAAGCGCTCGGCGCGCCGCGGATCCACGCTGTAGTCGATCCTGTCTATCCACTCCACGTCCGGGCCGAAGCGCGCCCGCCCGCCGAGGTCGAGCGTCACATGCACGCCGAGGCCTCCGGGCTCGGGCACCGGGTAGACGAGGCGGGAGAACGGCGAGCCCCCCGCGAGCGTGTAGTAGTTGCCTTTGGCGTAGAGCTCGGGCGGCGCGAGCTCGGCGGGGTAGCCCTTGATGCGGCGCGCGAGGCTCGGCGCCCGCAGACCTGCGCTGTTCACCACCTGCTTGGCAAGGATCGGCTCGGCGCCCGCGACGTGCAGCTCGATGCCGTCGGCGCGCACCACCCCCTTCGTGAGCGGGCTCTTCAACGCGAGCATCGCACCGGCGCGTTCCGCATCGCCTAGGTAGGCGCGCATCAGGGCGTGGCTGTCGATAATCCCCGTTGAGGGCGAGTGCAGTGCCGCCACACAATGTAACTCCGGTTCCATCGCCAGAGCTTCCGCTGGGCTCACGGGCACGACATCGGTGACGCCGTTGGCATGCGCTTTCCGTCGAATGCCCTCCAGCTCGTCCAATTGCGCGGTGTCGGTGGCGACGATCAGCTTGCCGCAGCGCCGGTGCGGCACCCCGCGCTCGTCACAGTAGACGTATAGGCGCTGCCGACCCTCCACACAGGTGCGCGCCTTGAGCGAACCCTGCGGGTAGTAGATCCCGGCGTGGATGACCTCCGAATTGCGCGAACTCGTATGCTTGCCGATCGCGTCCTCGGCCTCGAGGATCACGACCTCGCGTCCGGCCGTCGCCAAGGCGCGCGCCACTGCGAGGCCCACCGCCCCGGCGCCGATCACGACTGCGTCAACGCGATCCATGGAGGAAGGTGCGCTCGACGAGGAAGGTGCCGAGACCAGCGGCTGCCGTACCGCGCGCGGACCCGTTGAGGCCGATCCGCAGCCCTACCAGCTCCTGCCGGACCAGCTCTACGGCCAGCGCCCGTGCGAGCGGCCTGACCTCCTCCAAGGAATCGACCAGCTCGGCGGCCGTCGCCATGGGGCCTAGTCTCGCGCTCGCGGCGGTTTCGCGCTAGCTGTAGACACAAACGGCGACTTTGTAGACACGCCGTGCGGCGCTGTTTTGCGGCTACGAAAAACCCCGCCGTTACCAGCGGGTTTTCAAGTC
>CAVQWS010000017.1:0-22577 GCA_963717725.1 uncultured Actinomycetes bacterium | reverse complement strand
TCGTTCGCATCCATTGGAAGTACGCGAGTCCGAAGGGGCCTAAGCGGGAGGCGCCGCTGGCGCGCTGACGCTGACAACGGCGACGAGAGCCGGGAACGGGTACTGACTGGCCGGGGGCCGCGTAAGTAAAGGGGTAACCAGCGAAGCGCGAAGCTCGGACGGCCGGCGGCGACAGCGGACGCGAGGGTTGCGCACCGCGCCTGCCGAGACCGTGAGTCGATAGAGGGGGCCAGCAGCTAAGTGGTGGGAGAGCCCGAAACCCTGGACGTAGCCGAGATTCGTAGCGCCCAGCTTCCCCTACAAGGGAAAAGTTGGCATGCTCGGCAAGCCGTCCGGCCCCCAGGGCGAGAAGGGAGACTGGATGGCTGGATTTCTGTTCAGGCTTGAGACGGAGGACGGTTCGCCGGCCGAGCCGCCGACACTTTCGAGCGCTGTCCCGGACTGGGGCATCGGGCACACGATCCATCTCGGCAAGAGAACGCTGCGCGTGATCGGCAAGCGCGACGACGACGCCGACCAGCCGCCGGTGCTGGTCGTTGAGGACGTGGCCGGATGAGCCCACTAGCGCCGCGCTTGCGCGTCTCGTAGGTTCGCGTGGTGCCGGGTCGCGTTGCAGCGCCTCAGCGCGCAGAGGATGTTCGGCTCGTCGCCCGGCCCTGAACCGACCTAAGGATGGCGACAGCCGCGGACCGCTACCGGCGCGGAAGGAACGTGATGTGTCCCTCGGCGTGGGTGACCGTAGGCCCCTCGGCCACGCGACGGACTTTGCATAGCCGCGCACAGCGAACGGCGAGCGTCTTCGCACCCGCTTCGGTGGCGACGATGAGCTCGCCCGGGTGCAGGTTCGCGCGGGATAGGCCCGTGCCCGCGAGGATCAGCAGGCCGTCCGAGCCGCTCGTCGGTGAGCCCGGGGCTCCCATATCCGCGAGGTATGCGGCACCGCGGCGACCGAGCCTTGGCGGTACGAAGCCGACCGACTCGACTCCGATGTCCCCGCCGGCAGGAAGGCCAGACTCGGCCACGAGGCGAACGCCGCCGCCGGATCCAAAGGCGTAGATGCTGCCCGTCACCTCGTCGACAGCGATGAGCTTGCCTCCAAAGCGGCCAAAGGTACGGGGCGCCACCGCGATCCCGCCCTCGACGTGCGGAGCACCGGTTGCAACGACCCGGGCACGGCCGCGGCAATCGAACGCGTAGAGCGTCGTCGTGCCCGATGCGAACGACGTGACGAGGATGCGATGGCCGAAGAGACCGACGGTGTCAATCGCGATCCCGGCAGGGAACGCCCCTGCGGGAAGATCCGCAAACCGGCTGCTCCGGCCGCTCCGATCGACGCGGACGATCCCGGGAGTCGCGTCCGGATCGAGCGCGAAGATCACGTCCCGCCGGAAGGCGCAGCCCGCGCCTGAAACCCGGCGGCCACTCCCGAGAGTCAGATAGGCCTCCCCGGGCGAACCCGCGTAGCCCTGGGGGCCACGGGCAAAGGGCACGGGCGACCCGGCGGGCCGCATCACGAACAGCCCGCCGTGCGTCGAGAGCACCAGACGTCCGTCTGTGCGCGGGCCGACCACGTCCACGATGCCCGGCACCTTGGCTACCACTCGCCACTTCCCAGGGCCCGGCGTCGCCGACGCGGTTAGGGCGACTGACGAGGCCAACAGGACGCTGCATACCGCGGTTGCGATACGGCCTCTCGCCATGGCGGCAGCCTAGCTCGTGCGTTGTGGGACGCGTCCCAGGCGTTCGGCTCGCCGCCCGGCCCCTTGAACTCCAGCCCGCAGTGGGGGACTCTTGGCCTGTAAGCCTGAGAAGAGGGAATCGCATGGCGACCGCAGCGTCGGACAAGCCAGCCTCGGCACCGGAGGATGCGACCGCTCGACCCGGATTCTGGCGGCGGGTCAGTAAACCGGTCCGATTTCTGCGACGGATCCCAAGGCCGCTTCTGATCACGTTCGTAGGGCTCGCCCTGAGCGCGTGGCTTCTCCCGGCAATCACACGCCAGTGGGACGATCGACAGAAGGCACGCGACCTCCAAGCGTCACTGATTGAGGACATGTCGTCGGCCAGTGCGCGGGCGCTGGTTGCTGGCGTGGATGCCATGAGAACGAGCCAGCCGTCGAGCGAGCGCCTGCACCAAGCTGAGCGCGACTGGCAGATCGCCGGCGTAGAAGTTCAAGCAAGGCTGAAGGCGTACTTCGCTCAGAAAGTGGTTCAGTCGTGGGAGAACTACCGCCTGGTTATGTCGACAGCCCTCTGGGCGGCGTTCCACCGCGAAGTCTTCTCTCAGCTGCAGGTGGGGCCGAACACCGCCGAACAGCGGGCCTGGGATGGACTGGCCGAACTCAAGAAGGTCCTTCCTCAGGGCAAGGGCAGGTTCAAGGCTTATCGTTCATCTAGCGACGCGGTTCAAGGATGGGGTCTTCTCGAATCGGACCTCGAGCTACTTGAGTACGAGGCTGAGCACGATGTACTTGCGGCGCATCCCAGGGGCTACAGCACGACTTGGCGCGACCTCTCCCACGACCTCATCCCATGATGAGTGGTGTGGGGCTACGAACGCCCGACCGCCGAGCCACCTGCTGAGCTAGGTGTCGTGAAGCGGGCCTCGGTAGTCATCGTGATCGCGCTCGTCGCGGCAGTCGCGGCCCGAGTCGCGGCACCCGCCCACCAGCGCCACGCCCACTTCTCTGCCGCCCTCGCCTGCGGGGTCGAACGCTGGTCGGTCAAGACGCTGAAAGACCGACCGCGCCTGCTGCGAGCCAAGGTCACGACGGTCGCGAGCCTCGTGGGGCTCCCGCGGCCGGTGACGCTTCCGGCCACGCGGATGCCGTTCGAGCGTCGGATCTACACGGTTACTGCTGCCGTCACTCTCGACCGCACCGAAGCCGACCTCGACCACCACTACGTCCTGCGCGTCGGTCGGCAGACGATGATCGCCGAGGCTCCGTCGTCTCTTTGCACGTCGGGCGCGACCGCGTACCGGCGCAAGCAGATGAGCGACACCAGGAGCGTTGCACGCGTCTGCGCTCGCGCACGCGTCACGGGCGTCGCGTTCTTCGACTTCCTTCACGGCCAGACGGGAGTCGCACCGAACGGGATCGAGCTTCATCCGATCCTCGGGTTCGCCTGCCTGACCAGCTGACACGTCGGTCTAGACTCGCGGCTGTGCAGGTCGACGCTGTCACGCTGATCGGACTAGCGAGCGATGACTGATCCTGTCTCGTGGTTGCAGATCGGGCAAGGGTGGAACGTGATCACCTCGGATGGCGTCATCGTTGGCACGGTCGCGCAGGTTGAAGGCGATAAGCAGAGCGACATCTTCGACGGCCTGGCGTTGGCGTCCAAGCAACCCACACAAATTCGCTACGTGCCGGGCGAACACGTCGGGGCGATCTATCCGGGCGAAGTGACCCTGAAGATCGCGTCCATGGACATCGGGGCACTTGAGCCGTTTCAAGCGCCGCCTCCCGAGACGAAGTGGCTTCCCGGGAAGGCGCCTCTCGCGACTCGGATGTCGAACTGGCTGCGGGGAAAACGTTAGAGGCGCGCGGAGGAACAGAGACGACCGCCTGACCGTACGTCGCCTAGTGGCCCTTTCGGCCACGGCCCGAAGGTCTCAAGCCCTAATACTCGGGCTTAGGTGAGATCGGCAGGCGGGCAGCCTGTACATCGTTAAGGTCAGCCCGGGAAGCGACCCAGCCCGGCTCAAGCTGCGCGACAGGCTTGTCCGTCCCGTCACCCGTCGTTCAGGGTCGTTGCCTGGCCTGCCGATAAGTCCGAAATGGCCCCCCGACGGATCGTCGCTTTCGCCGCGCTCGCAGGATTGGCGGTCTCTGGCAGTGCGGCTCTCGCGGCGGCGACGCCGCTCACGCCGGCACCCGGGGCGACCGTCACGAGCGCACACCCTCACTTCACCTGGACGCTTCCCACGGGCGAATCGTCACAGGGGCTCTACATCGCGAGGAAGCCCGACGTCACACCGGAGGGACGGTTCTATGACCAGGCCATCGTCCAAACTGGCGTCGTAGTTGCGGCCGATCGCGAATGGACGCCTTCGCAGCCGCTCTTCGCCGGTAGCTACTGGTGGAACGTGTGGTCGAGTAATTCAAGCTCCTTCGCGGTCTTCAGCACCCCCGCCGCGTTCACGATTCCCATCTCGCTCACGCTCCTCGGCGTCATGACGAAGCGATACTCCTCCGTGCACGCGCTCGACCTGGACGTGCGGTGGACGGCGAACGTGCCGCAGCTTCTCGTTCGTCTGCGGCTGCTGCGCGGGCGCAAGATCGTTTGGAAGGCGAGCACGACGGCCGACAACAGGATCGGCGCGCCCGGGTCAGCACGCTTCGGCTGGAAACGGCCGACCCGGCTGAAGCGAGGGACGCAGCTGAAGCTGCTCGCCTCGATCTCCTCAGGTGGCGTTAAGCGGGCTCGCGCGTTCGTCGTTCGCGCGCCTTAGGACGCCACGTGGAATGACGCTGACCGGCCACCCTCGCCCCTTTACGGTTCAATCGCTCGGACCGTAGCCACCGCTCAGCCGACGGAGCGGGACATGCGTCGCTGCTCGAGCTTGCGTTGTCTCCGGCAGGCACGGCAGCGATCTGACGCTGGGCCACGCTCACCGGCGATAAAGGCCGTGCCGCAGTCGGCGCACGAGAGCTCGCGCGGCCCCTTCCTCCGTGCCGCGTTGTAAGCCTCGACGTGTTCGCGGTTCTGTTTTCGCCAAAGACGATTCGCCTCCGCGTGGCAGTTCCTGCACTTGGGATCGACACGGGAGCCGCACCGGGGGCTCTCTCGGAAGGCGTCGCGCGGCAACCATTTCAGGCATCCGCAGCACCAGAACAACCCAGGCGGGCGGTTCACGTCAACACGTTGTTCGAGAACCGCGGGCGAGGTTGCGTCGAGTGTGTAACTCCCGGGAGCCTGGCTTGGGGGTGTGAGAGCGTCCGAGACGTGCCGGCCCTGCCCCCCTCCACCCAACGATGACAGGACGCACACAGCGTCTCCAGGTTCGCAAGGTCGTACTTTGATCCACCATTCCTCGGGCATACCCCGTCAAATACCCCTGGCCCCGCCCCCGTCAGTAGTTTCGACTCAGCGTTCTCAGTGTCCGCGCGGATGTCAGTCGCCCAGCGGCAGGCCATGCTGTCTCCCTCGACGAAGGGAGGCTGCCATGCACGCACTGATGACGTTCATCGTGCTCGCGTGGGTCGTCGGGATCGGGGCCGTGATCGTCTGGGCGCTCTTCGAGATGAGCCCGTTCGCGCACCACGTCGATCGGTTCCGCGATCCCGTCACCGGTCGGAAGCGAGGCGAGAGCCCACATCTCGAGTAAACAGCCCGGGACCTCGTCTGCCTCTCCTGGAGCCGGCAGTTGTAAGGACTTCGGGCTCCGTACTTTCGGCGGGTTCGATCAGCAGCGTCCCCGATGCTGCGGGGATGCGCTTGCGCGAGCATTCAAGTGGAGGTGAGAGCGATGAAACCGCTCATCAGGTGTGCGTTGTTTCTCGCGGTGCCTTTGCTGCTGCTCGGTTTGGCAAGCGCAGCAAGCGCACCTGCGTCGAACGCCAAGCCGACCAAGCCGAAGACGCTCGTGAGCGAGAAGGGACCGATTCGCGCGTTCGCCCAAGATGCTGAGTCGATTGCCTGGATCGGCCCCAGCTACAAGGTTCACGTGCGCAGCCTTCTGATCGGGGCGAGCGCGGTTGTGGGCAACGCCGCTCCTCCCGGGGCAACGTCAGTGACCCCGGTCTTGGCGGTTGCGGGGACGCGGGTGCTGTGGACGCAGTTTGCCGGGGGTAACAGCATGGAAGTCGCGCTTTGGACATCCACGTTTGGGTCACGGCCGATGCTGATCGACCTCTTCATGGGCGGTTACGGGGACCCTGACGGCATCTTTCTTAGCGGAGCCGCCGGGGACGGTCCCACGCTTCTCTACGGGAAGACGACGGAGCGTTGCGACAACCCGGACGTGACCAATTGCAAGAGGCTCGATGTCGCCGGCGGTGGCGTCAGCCTCGTCACCGGGCAGTACGAGCAGCCGCCTATCAGCGGCATTCCGGCGCCAGTCATGGTCGGCTTCGCTGCCCACGATCCTCAGTCGGGGCAGATTTCGCAAGGACTGCTCGCCGTAGCTCCGGCAGCCACTCCCCTTCTTAGCGACCTGGGGAACGCGCCGCGGGTTGCAGAGAACGGTCCCATACTCGTCTATCGCCTGCTGAACCGGGTCGTGCTCGTCGGCAGCGCCGCCCCACGCGGCACGGTCAAAGCGATCGCGCTGGGCTTCCGGCAGATGCCTGTGCTCGTGCAGCGGGCGGACGGGACGAAGGCAATCGAGAGCTATTACCCCCAAGGTGGGGCGCTGCTCACGACCACTCCGGTTCCGAGCGGCACGGCCTCACAGCTCAGCCTCAGCACGCTCGGGATTGTCTACCGGGTCGGAAGCAAGATCTACCTGCTCAGCGGCGGGCATTCGAAGCTGGTGTGGAAGGCGAGCGGAACGCCGATCGGGCTCTCGATCGAGGGCAAGCGGATCGCCTGGGCAGAGAACGTGAAGGGTCACGGTCGGATCGTCGCCTTGACGCTCCGCTAGCCGAACAACAGCCTCACTCCTACCCTGACAGCTTGGAACGGGAAAATCGCGGCCGTGGCGTGAGTTTGTTTCGCGGAAACCCGGCTGAGGGGTGTGAGAACGCCTGAGACGTGCCGACGCCGCCCCCCTCTACCTGGTGATGACAGGGAGCGCAAAGGGTCATGAGGTTCGAGAGGTCGTACATCGCACCGCCCTTCGCGAGGCTGACGATGTGGTGAACCTCGAGCTTCTCGGTCGAGCCGCAACGCCTGCAGCGGTTGCCATCTCGCCTGCGTGCTGCGGCTCGCGCCTGCTGCCAGCGTGCAGTCGAGCGGGTGCGCCGTTGCTGCGAGGCGATCGTCATCGCCGCAAGAGCCAGTAGGGATCGTCAGTCGACGAGCTCTCCCACGATGGAGGCTCGCCCTCGAAGACCCGTTCTCGCTGGATCACACCGGGCTCACCCGGTTTGGCTCGGGTCGCCCAGCGCTCGCCCTTCCCGAGGCCGTAAGCGGCCGCTCGGGTCAGAGTCATCACCGTCACCTCGCCCACAGCGCCGCCGCTCGTCGAGCGCATCGAGGCGAACGCATCTGAATATGCCGGGAACGTCACGGCGGAGATCTCGCGCACGCGGGCCTCGACGATCGAGACCTCAGGAAGTCCTGCTGGGTTGAGCTCGGATCGGGCCGGTCGCTGGCGAAGCTCGTCTTTGAGCACCCGGAACGTGCCGGAGGTCCCGAAGCTGCCAGCCTCGAGGCCGGGAATCACGTTGTCACGCACATAGGGCGCATCGAGCAGACGCGCCTCGTATGCCGCCCCGCCCGGCTCGTCGCGCAGATTGGCGACCGTGGCGATCGGCTTGTTGTGCACGACCGGGTCCATTCCATGTTGGAACAGGACTCGGATCCTGTCGCGGTCCTCGGTAAGCGTCCGAGCAAGCGACCGGGGCAGGAAACGCTCGAGGAAGTGCCCCTCCTTCGTGCTGAAGATCTCGGTCCACGTCGAGTACGGGACGATCAAGCCATGCATGATTTGAGCGCCGTCTTCCTCCGAGCGGAGCTTGATCTCGCAGGAAGTCGCATCGGCCACAGTCCTTCGGACGGCCTCCCGCAAGCGGACGGTCTCTCTCGTGCCAAGCATCCAGCGCGGCCTTGAGGGCCCTGGGGAGCCGAGCATCCATCGCGGCCTCGAGGGCCGTGAGGGCCTGAGCTCCCAACTCTCCCGCGGCGAGACGGTGCTCATGCGTCCTCTCGTGGAACGGCCGGGAACGCGGCGCCGCACACGGCGCCTGGGGAGTCATCGATAAGGGGAGGATCCTCTCGTGCTGCGACGTGCTCGCGGCACGCGCGCCTGATCTCGGCGGACAGGCTGCGATCTCCCCGGCGCGCAAGTTCCGCCAATTGCTGAGCTGTAGAGCGTTCGCAACGGAAAGCCACCAATCTCGTTAGGCCATTCATCCGCAATGACGTTATACGTTGTTGTAGACGTTGCAGGATGTCGACAGGGCAGTCGTCTACCCTGAGGCCGAGTCATTTTCCGGCTCGTCTCGATGCAAGGTCCCGGCAGCGCCCTGTCTCACGGCAGGGCGTTTGTCGTTGATGCACCTCGGCCGTCCTGGGCGGGTGCGACCATCGAAAGCGTGACCTTGGATGTGGTGATAGAGACGACGGCCTCCGGAAAATGCGAAAGCCGGAAGTAGTCCCGCTGTTCAACGGCGCAGGTTGGGCCGGTTACGGCATCGAGCCGCCGCGTGCGCGCAAGCTGACGAATCGGTGCGTCGAGCGGATGCGCCCGCCGAAACCGCCGTATTTAGCCCCTTTCCCGCCACAGGCGCCGCGTGCGAGCGCACGGACGAGGCGACCCGCACGTCGGGTCGCGAGGACAACGAGCTCGCGCGGCGATCCAGACGAGGAACCCGAACCTAGACCCGTAACGCCGCTACGCGGGTTCTGGCCCGCGAGCGTGCACATGGTCCAGCGCCTAGAGCGGCGCCGGCGGAAGGCCGCGGCGTGAGTGTCACAGTTTCACGCTGGTGCGAAGGCTGCGGTGCGCCGCTTGACGGACGCCGACCGCAGACGACGACGTGCTCGGCGGCGTGCCGTCAGCGCGTCTCCCGTCTCCGCAGAAAGTGTGACAACGCATTGGCAGCCGGGAGCGTCGAACGCCTGCTGCTCGATGCGGCCTCGCGCTCATGGCTGCGGGCCGAGGTCGACCGCCGCCGTCGAAAGAAGCTAGAGGCGCGCGACCCGATCCAGGCCGCTGCCGACCGAGCTCTGTTCGCCGACGACCCTGGCCGGGTGCTGCGGTGACGCCGCACGCCCGCGACCTGTCTGCGCACGTCCGCGCCGAGTGCCAGCGGATCCTCGACCGCGAGGCGCGGCGCCTGCTACTGGCGCGGATGGATGGCGAGCTTGTCGCGCCGGTGGCCGGGGGCGACGTCGACGCGCTCGACCACGGCGCGGATCAAGTCGCGGTGCCCCTCGAAGGAGACCTCGTCCCAGTCACGGTGCGCCTCGAGCGTGAGGGCCGGGCGGGAAGCGGCGCGTAGATGGTCCACCCGCTCCTGAGCCGCGTCCTGGCGCTCCCGCAGTGCTCGCATCTTCTCCCGTACCGCAGTGACGTCATCGAAGCCGGAGAACGCCTCGACGGTGGCGGCGAGGTCGGCGCCGACCTCCTCCAGTTCTCGCTCGGCCGCGTCCAGCCCGTCCTCGAGCGAGGCGCTGCCCCGCAACCCCTCCAGGCGCGCGCGCACGTACTCGGAGATCTCGGCCTCGGCCTTCTCCGCGGAGATCGCCGCACGGCGGTCGCAGTCGCTCAGGCTCGGGCACTTGTAGAGCGCGTAGATGCCCTTGCTCGTGCCGACCTGCATAGCCGCGCCGCAGCTGGCGCACCGCAGGAGCCCGAGCCGTGCCAGCAGGCGCTCCGACTTGGAACGGCGCCCGCGCGGGACCCGCACCTTCTGGAGCTGGCGGAACTGTTCCGGGGTGATCACGGGCGCGAAGGCGTGCTCATTGACGTGGGGCCCGAAGCGCAGCTCCCCGAGCAGCAGTGGCGAGCGGAAGGCGCTCTGGAGCCCGCCGTAGCTGACCCTGACACCGCGCTTGTGAAGATGGGCGAGCGCTTCGCTGATGCTCGCGCCACCGATGCGCAACTGGATCGTCTCGCGCAGCGCCCTGACCGCCCGCGGGTTGTGCTCGATCGTCCCATCCTTCGCCGAGCGCAGGTACCACGGGAGCGGGAACGGCGCGCGGCCCTGCTCGACTGCACGCCCCTTCGCTCTCTCGGTGCGTTCGCCCGCCGTCCGGCGATAGTACTGCGCGAAGGCGCCGAACATGAGGCCGTTGAGCTCCATGCTGGCCGTCTGGGTGCCGACTGCGCCGACATCCAGCGCGTGCAGCTTCCCGCCGGCGCGCTCGACGCGCTCCATGACCTCCAGTTGAACCGGAAGGGAGCGAAAGAGCCGGTCGAAGAAGGCGACCATGACCACGTCCGCGTCTCCGTTTTCGACCATCTCCACCGCGCGCCGCAGTCCGGGCCTCCGCTCGAGATCCGCGCCGCCCGAGACGTTCGGCTCGGCGAAGGCATCGATCAGAGCGAACCCCTGGCGCTCGCACTCCCGCTCGATCGCCTCGCGCTGATCCACGACCGACCCCGACCGGTCGCCGACCGACGAGACGCGCGAGAGCCCGACGGCGCGCACCGCCGGAGCCTGAACCTCTGTGAGTGTCGCGCTGGCGCTCATCATCTCGCTTCCTTCGCTTCGTTCTGTTGTACGCCTTTTATATCATGCTCTCCTCTCGGTCGGTTGCGCCCACCGATACCGGCCGCCGGATCGAGCCTCGGCTGTCCGCGCGCCTTCCGGCGCACCCTTGTCACACGGGCGTCTAGAAGTGGGCGCTTCGCCAGCCGCTGGCGATCACGATCACGATCAGGGCTGCGAGCACCAGTCGGTAGATCACGAAGATCGTGTAGTTGTGGTTGCGCACATAGCCGAGCAGCAGGTCGATCGCGATCAGCCCGACCGCGGCCGCCGCCAGCGTCCCGACGACGAACGGCCCGACCGAGCCAGCCGGCAGCGGAGTCAGGACGACGTTCTTGAGGCCCTTGTAGACCACGGCGCCGAAGACGATCGGGATCAGCAGCAGGAAGGCGAACCGCGCGGCCGCGTCGCGCTCGAGGCGCATGAAGCGGCCGGTGGTGATCGCGATCCCCGAGCGGGAGACGCCGGGCATCAGCGCCAGGATCTGCGAGGTGCCGATCCAGAACGCCGACCGCAGGCCGAGCTGGTCGATCTGCCGCTGCTGCGGCGAGCGATCGGCAATCCAGAGGAGCACGCCGAAGACGGCCAGGAAAATGGCGATCTGGTACGGCTGCCCCAGGTGGTTCTCGATCGTGCTCTCCCCGAGCGCGCCGGCGATCGCGGCCGGGATAGTCGCCGCGAAGATCCACCAGGAGACCCGCTCGTCCAGCGTCTCGATCTTGCGGCGCCTGACCGTACGGAACCAGGCGCCGACGTACAGCGTCACCTCGGCCCAGAAGTAGACGATCACGGAGACCAGCGTGCCGAGGTGGAGCGCGACGTCGAAGGTCTTGTTGAAGTCCGGGTGCACCTCGAGGTAGTGCCAGTCCGCGATCCATGGCACCAGGATCAGATGGCCCGACGAGGAGATCGGAAGCAGCTCCGTCAGGCCCTGCGTCACACCCAGCACGAACGCCTGCCAGTCGGAGAGCCTGCCGGCTTTCTCGCCCACGTCGCCGAGAGCGAGGGCCGCGGCGACGAGCAGCAGGACTGCGGCGACGCCGTAGACCAGCCTCGGGCGGATGCGCCGCTGCGGCTCGGCGGCTGAAACGGCGCTCGCGCTCACGGAGCCGGACGGTAGCACCAGCGGCCTGACCCCTTGACTTCGAACCCGCAGGCTGGTCGGATTGGCGCCCAGAGCGGAACCGATATCGGGCCGCGGATTCAGGTTCGGAGGGGAGAACGAGATGCGAGCATCGGGGGACGAGCGCAGGCCGGTCCTGCGCAACAAGCGGCTGACCGCTGCCGCGGTCGGGCTGTTCGTAATCGCCACGGCGATCACGGTCGCGCTGCCGGCCGGCGCCGGCAGCAACCGGCGGGCGCTGAGAGACGTACACGGGACAAAGGCGTTCTGGCAGCGGACGACCCTCAAACGGGTCGCGAAGTCGCCGGGGATGCCGACGCTGAAGCTGCGCGGCAAGAGCGTGAAGCCGTTCCGGCTCGACGTGCGCTCGCTGCACCGCGTCCTGGCGAACACGCCGTGGGAGCGGACGCGCGCAGCGCGACTGCATCCGGTCGTGGTCTCGCTTCCGACGCCGAACGGACGCTTCCAGCGCTTCGCGCTCGAGCGGACGGCGATCATGGCGCCGGCTCTGCAGCGGAAGCATCCCGAGATCGCCACCTTCGGCGGGCGCGGGATCGACGACTCCGGCGCGACGATCGCCGCCGACCTGAGCCCGTTCGGCTTCCACGCGTCCGTTCGCTCTCCGAACGGCGGGTGGTACATCGACCCCTACTACCGCAAGAACCCCAGCTACTACGTCAGCTACCACGGGCAGCAGCTGAAGGAGTCGCTCCCGTTCAGCGAGCACGGCGTGCTCGGCCAGGTAAAAGCCCTGTCCGCGGACGCGCCGCTCGCGCCCACGGGTGACGGGCTGCGCACCTACCGGCTAGCGCTGATCACCGACCCGGGCTACTCCGACTACGTCGGCGGCCCTGCCGAGGTGACTGCGGCCAAGGTCGCGCTGATGAACCGGGTCGACCAGGTCTACCAGCAGGACATCTCGATCCGAATGCAGCTGATCGGCAACAACGACCTGCTCAACCTGAACACCTGGGCCGCGGCGACCGCGCCGAACGGCCCCTGCGGGACCGCGGCTTGCTTCACGCAGTCGCAGGTCACCGGCTGTTCCAGCACGACCCGGGCGCGCTTCGTGATCGGCCAGATCATCGGCGCCTCGAACTACGACATCGGCCACCTCGCCCTCGGTCAGCCGGGCGGCGGCGTGGCGAACCTCGGGGTCGTTGGCCGCTCGAACAAGGCGGGCGGCTGCACCGGCATCCCGACGCCGGTGGGCGACTTCTACGCGATCGACTACGTCGCCCACGAGATGGGTCACCAGTTCGGCGGGAACCACCCGTTCAACGGGAACCAGCTGAACTGCTCGGCCGGCAACCGCAACGCGCCCAACTCGGTCGAGCCGGGCAGCGGCTCCTCGATCATGGCCTACGCGGGGATCTGCCTGACCGACGACCTGCAGCGCCACAGCGACCCGTATTTCTCGGAGCGCAGCCAGCAGGAGATCTCGACGTACACCACCTCCGCCCAGAACGCGATCAACGAGGTGCAGACGGCGTCGCTCGTCCACTTCGGCGGCGGCAACGAGGTCCAGCAGGTCACCTACGGTCCCGGCTTCCAGCGGGTGGCTTCGAACGGGGCGGCGAGCATTGCGATCAATGCCGCTCCGAGTGTGACTTCTCGCGGTGGTGCGGAGGAAAACGGCAACACGGTCACGATCGCGACCGGCAACCCGCACACGCTGCAGGTCGGTGACACGGTCACGATCGCCGGTGTGGGTGTTGCCGACTACAACGGAACCTGGACGGTCACGGCCGTGCCGACAACCCGCTCGTTTCAGTACACGAACCCGGCGAGCGGCCTCGGCGTCAGCGGCGGCGGCACGGTCACGCTGCCGGTCGCTGTGAGCGAGTCGGGCAACACGGTCACCGTTCGGACGACTGCCGCCCACGGGCGCTCGGTCGGCGACACCGTCACGATCGCCGGCGTCGGAGTGGCCGGCTACAACGGCACCTTCGTGATCACCGCCGTGCCGAGCTCGCGGACGTACCAGTACACGAACCCGACTGCAGGGCTCGCCAACTCGAGCGGCGGCACGACGACCTTCACGCCGCCGTTCCAGATCCGCATCGGCGGCAACGACTCCGCCGTGATCGGCGGCAGCGGGCTGCCGTACACGACGGCGAACGTGGAGACGGCGATCAACGGGATCCCTGGCTTCTCAGGCACGGTCACGGTCAGCGGGCTCTCGTCGACCGGGTTCACGGTCACCTATGGGGGCGCCTCGGCGGGAGCCGACGTGCCGAACGTCCAGCTCGTCAACTTCGCCTGCTCGTGCTTCTCCTCCGTCGAGGAGACGAACCACGGCGGCGCGAACGACTCGTTCACGATCTCGTACGACGGCAACACGTCGGTGCCGATCGTGAACGGCACGAACTACTCGGCGGCCGGCATCGCGGCCGCGATCACGCCGCTTTTGCCGGCCGGCGGGACAGTCACCGTGGCCGGCTTCGGCGGCGGCGCCTTCAACAACACCGGCTTCCAGGTGACCTTCACCGGGACGCTGGCGCAGACGAACGTTCCGTTCATGCTCCAGCTCGGCGGCTTCAGCGCGATTGCGTCCGGCTTCATCGGAGAGACCGACAAGGGCGGCGCCGTGGACAACCAGGGCACGCTCGTGCCGAACGGGAACTCCATCCCCGACGTCTCGGCTCCGGCGCAGTACACGATCCCGCTGCGGACGCCGTTCGCCCTCACGGGCAGCGCGACCGACGCGGACGGCGACCCGCTGACGTACTCGTGGGAGCAGAACGACCGCGGCGCCTCGCCGAACGGCGCGGGCACATCGCTGCTGAACAACACGAAGACGAACGGACCGCTGTTCGCGATGTTCCCGTATTCGGGACAGATCAGCGACTCCGACACGCTGCTGTACGACTCGCCAGGCGAGAACCATCTCACCAACGATCCGACGCGGGTGTTCCCGGATCTCCAGCAGGTCCTGGACAACAACACGAACGCCGACACCGGTTCCTGCCCGCCCGGGCCGATCGCCCAGCCCGTGCCGCAGGCCTCCACCGAGTGCTACTCGGAGTTCCTGCCCACGAGCGACTACGTCGGCGTGGCCGGTGTGAACGCCGACCCGCTCGCGCTGCACATGCGTTTCACAGCGCGTGACGGCATGGGCGGCAGCAACTTCGCGGACACGACACTCCTGCTCGCGAACACCGCGGGGCCGTTCCGTGTCACCTCGCCGAACACGGCCGTCTCGCTGCCGGGCAGCTCGACGCAGACCGTGACCTGGGACGTCGCCAACACGGACGTCGCGCCGGTCAGCACGAGCGACGTCAGGATCAGCCTCTCGGTCGACAGTGGCCACACGTATCCGTACGTGCTGGCGGCCTCGACCCCGAACACAGGCTCCGTCTCGGTCGTCCTGCCGATGGTCGGCACGACGCACGCACGCGTGAAGATCGAAGCGGTCGGCAACGTCTTCTTCGACGTCTCCAACGCCGACTTCGCGATCACGTGGCCGTTCGCCGGCTTCTTCTCGCCGATCGGTGCCGGCGCTGAACCCGGCGAAGGCCGGCAGCGCGGTCCCTGTGAAGTTCAGCCTGGGCGGCGACCGCGGTCTCGCGATCCTGGCCGACGGCTATCCGGCTTCGGTTCAGGTGGACTGCGTCACGGGCGCGCCGATCGGCTCGGCTCAGCCCACCGCCTCCGACGACGGTCTGACGTTCGCCAACGGCCAGTACAGCTACGTCTGGAAGACGTCCAAGGGCTGGAGCTGGAACCTGTCGCCAGCTGCAGGTGCTGCTCGTCGACGGCACGCTCCACACGGCGCTGTTCACGTTCAAGTAGAGAGCCTTCACGCCCGGGGCGCGGTTTCGCGGCCGCGCCCCGGGCTAGGCTTCCGCCTCGTGGGCGTTCCGGAGGCGAGGATCGAGCTAACCGAGGAGGCGGGGAGTGGTGTCGCACCCACGACCCGCGTCAGGCCTACCGCGACGTGCCGCGAAACTGCGAGGCGGGTGAAGGCGCCGTGGCCCGTCTAGCCTTCGCCGCGCTGCTCGTCCTCTGTGTGACGGCCTGTTCTTCCTCGAAGCAGTCTGCGACGAGCACCGCGACGACCACCGGCCCGGTCAAGTCACCGATCGTGGTCAACACGCCGCTCTCGGAGACGCAGTGGCGGAGCCCGATCTCGGTGAAGGGCACCTCGAGCATCCCGGACAAGCTGACGGTCGAAGTGCTGAACTCCGCGGGCAAGCAGCTCGGCAGCGAGGAGACGGCTCCCAGCGGCGGCCGCTTCTCCGTCGAGGTGCCGTTCACAACCAAGAAGCTCATTCCGGGCGCGGTCTCCGTCCACGATGAGAACGGCGACCATACGGTGCTGATCTCGGTTGTACTGACTCCCTAGCGTCGTAGGCTTGCTCCATGGACGAGCACGTGCTGCTCGTGGAGGACGACGCCTCGATCCGTGAGGTGGCGACGCTCGGCCTCGAGCAGTCCGGGCTGCGGGTGACCGCGGTCGGCGACGGGCGCGAGGGGCTCGACCGCTTCCGCCAGGGCGGCGTCGACCTCGTCGTGCTCGACGTGATGCTGCCCTCGCTCGACGGCTTCGAGGTCTGCGCGAGATCCGCCACGACAGCCAGGCGCCGATCGTGATGCTGACGGCGCGCAGCGAGCTCCACGACGTCGTCGTCGGGCTCGAGCTCGGCGCCGACGACTACGTGACCAAGCCGTTCGAGCTGCCCGAGCTCGTCGCGCGCGTGAAGGCGGTGCTGCGCCGGGCGGCGCCCGTGGGCGACGGGGCAACGATCAGCGTCGCCGGGCTCGAGATCGACCCCGACGGGTTCACCGCGAGGAAGCGCGGCGAGGAGCTGCAGCTGACCGCGACCGAGTTCCGGCTACTGCTCGAGCTCGCGCGGCGGCCGAAGCAGGTCTTCACGCGCGAGCTCCTGCTCGAGCTGGTCTGGAACTACGACTACCTCGGCGACTCGCGCCTCGTCGACGCCGCCGTGCAGCGGCTGCGGGCGAAGGTCGAGGACGACCCGAAGCAGCCGGCGCTGATCAAGACCGTCCGCGGGGTCGGCTACCGCTTCGACGCCGGCTCGTGACCCTCCGCCGCCGGCTCACCCTCGTGCTCGCGCTGGCGGTGGGCCTGTCGGGGATCGCGCTGGCGGCGGGCTCGTACTTCCTCGTCCGGCACAACCTGCTCTCGGACTCGGTCGACTCGAGCATCGTGCAGACGCGGCGGAACCTCGCCGTCGCGCCTGCCTACCGCGACACGGGCAAGCTCGTCGACGCGTACCAGAGCCGAGGCGACTTCATGACGGTCGCGACCCGCGGCGGCGAGACGTTCCTCTCCAGCGCGAGCGTCTCGCTGCGCTCGGTCCCCGACGGGTTGCGCGCGGTCGTCGGTCGCGGCGAGCTCGGCTACGAGCGCACGACCGTCGCCGGCGACCGGTTCCTCGTCACCGGCGCTCCCGCCGCGAACGGGACGGAAGCTCTACTTCTTCTTCCCCGAGAACGGCCTGCGGCACGAGCTGTCGGTGCTGCGCAACGTGCTGCTCGGCGGGGTCGGGATCCTCGTGCTGCTGGCCGCGCTCGCGGGAGTCGTGCTCGCGCGCAGCACGCTCCGGCCGGTCGCGCGGGCCAGCAGCGCGGCACAGTCGCTGGCCGAGGGCCTGCTCGAGACGCGGCTGCCGGTCGAGGGCCGCGACGAGTTCGGCGCCTGGGCGCAGTCGTTCAACGAGATGGCCGCGGCGCTCGAGGCGAAGATCGGCGAGCTGTCGGCCGCCCAGGCGCGCGAGCGGCGCTTCACCGCCGACGTGGCGCACGAGCTGCGCACACCGCTGACCGCGCTCGATGGGCGAGGCCTCGCTGCTGGCCGACCACCTCGACCGGATGCCGCCCGAGTCGAGGCGGCCGGCGGAGCTGCTGATCGCGGACGTCGGCCGCCTGCGCAAGCTCGTCGAGGACCTGATGGAGATCTCCCGCTTCGACGCCGGCGCCGAGAGCGTCCACGCCGAGGAGGTCGACCTCGCGGCGCTCGTGCGGGCGACGGTGCGGGCGCGCGGCTGGGACGGCCGGGTGCGGCTCGAGGGCGACGGGCTGCGAGTGACCAGCGACCCGCGGCGGCTCGAGCGGATCGTGGCCAACCTCGTCGACAACGCCCTCGAGCACGGCGGCTCGTCGGTCTCGGTGCGGATCGGCGAGAACGAGATCGAGGTCGCCGACGACGGGCCGGGGATCCCGCAAGAGCATTTGCCGCACGTCTTCGAGCGCTTCTACAAGGCGGACGCCTCCCGCAGCGGCAGCGGCACCGGCCTCGGCCTGGCGATCGCGCGGGAGAACGCGATCCTGCTCGGCGGCGAGCTCGAGGTCGCAAGCGAGCCTGGACAGGGCACGCGCTTCACGCTCCGGCTGTAGCGAAACCGTTACGCCGCCGTCACAGGGACGTTGCTCCGTGGGTCGAGGATGGCGGTGTCAATGGAAACGCCAGAAGGAGCCGCAATGTCCCGCTTGCTCATCATCCTCGCCTCGTTCGCGCTGCTGCTCGCGACCTCCGCGTCGGCCGGGCCCTCCACAGCCACGATGCGCGTCAGCGTCTCGAGCGCCGGCGTGCAGGCGGACCGCGACGCCTACGCCGTCGGCCTCAGCGCGAACGGCCAGCTCGTCCTGATCAACGCCCAGGCGACCGACCTCGTCCCCGGCGACACGAACGAGCGCTGGGACGTCTTCGTGCACGACCGCTCGAACGGCAAGACCGAGCGGGTCAGCGTCTCGACTGGCGGCGCCCAGGGCAAGGCGACAGGCGATCCCTGGGGAGGCTCGATCGCAGGCGGCATCAGCGCGAACGGGCGCTACATCGTCTTCCAGTCGGACGCGCCGAACCTCGTCTCCGCGCGACACCAACCGTGTCGAGCGACATCTTCCTGCACGACCGCGCGAGCGGCGTGACCAAGCGGGTGAGCGTCGGCACGCACGGCCAGGCGAACGGCGCCAGCGGCTCGGCCACGATCAGCGCGAGCGGCCGCTACGTGGCCTTCGAGTCCGCCGCCTCGAACCTCGTCGCCCGCGACACGAATCGCAAGGTGGACGTCTTCGTCCGCGACCTCGCCACCGGCAAGACCTCGCGCGTGAGCGTCTCGAGCCGCGGCGTCCAGGCCGGGTGCAAGGTCTGGTGTGAGAGCACCCAGCCGTCGCTCAGCACCGACGGCCGCTACGTCGCGTTCGAGTCCTCGGCGACGAACCTCGTCCGGGGAGACACGAACAAGCTCGCCGACGTGTTCGTCCGCGACCGCCGCACCGGCCGCACGGAGCGCGTCAGCGTCACCAGCAAGGGCAAACAGGCGGGCGCCGACCACACGAACAACGGCAGCAACGCGCCGTCGATCAGCGGCGACGGCCGCTACGTCGCCTTCCACTCGGCCGACTCGAACCTCGTGCCCGGCGACACCAACCGGACGTTCGACGTCTTCGTCCACGACCGCAAGACCGGCAGGACGACGCGCATCAGCGTCAGCAGCGCCGGGCCGCAGGCGAACGGCGAGAACGTCGGCGCGCCGAGCTTCAGCGCCGACGGCCGCTACGTCGCCTTCAACTCGCTGGCCACGAACCTCGTTCCCGGCGACACCAAGGACAACGACATCCTGGACGTCTTCGTCCGCGACCTGCGGGCCGGGACGACGACCATCGCCAGCCTCGGATCCGCGGGCCAGCACGGCGGCGACTCGAGCGCGGTGAGCGGCGATCGCGTTCAGCAGCGACGACCAGCGTGCTCGCCTTCTCCTCGTTCGCCCCGAACTTCGTCCCGGGCGACACGAACGGCACGGCTGACGCCTTCCTGCGCAACTTCAAGGCGGGAAACTCGTCCACCCGCGTCGAAGGGAAGTAGCAGTGAAGACGCGGCTCGCATTCGCCGGGATGCTCGCGCTGGGCGTGCTCGGCTTCGCGCTGGCAGGTTGCGGGTCGGAGAACGCAGTCTCCCTCGGCAAGCCCGGCTCGGGCGCGGCGACCACCACCGCGCCCGAGCAGACCGGCACGGAGACGTCGAACCTCTCGCTCGAGGTCTGGTTCTCGCGCGACAACGGGCTCGTCGCCGTCCGCCGGACGCACGAGCCGACGCAGCTCGTCGCGACCGCGGCGATCAACGCGCTGCTCGAGGGGCCGACGGCGGCGGAGCGCTCGACCGGCCTCGTCGAGCGCCGTGCCCACCGGGACGAGGCTGCTCGGGATCGCGATCCACAACGGCGCTCGCCACGGTCGACCTCACCTCCGAGTTCCAGTACGGCGCCGGCGCGCTCTCGATGCAGACGCGGCTCGGCCAGGTCGTCTACACGCTCACCCAGTTCCCGACCGTGCAGAAGGTGCGCTTCCGCCTCGACGGCGACCCCGGTCAACGTCTTCTCGAGCGAGGGCATCGTGCTCGACCACCCGGTCGGCCGCAGCGACTACTCCGACCTGCTGCCTGCGATCACCGTCGACAAGCCCGCTTCGCGACTCACGTGACGAGCCCGGTCACCGTCGCCGGGACCGCGAACGTCTTCGAGGCGAACGTGAGCGTCGAGGTCCTGGACGCCAACGGCGACGTCGTCGGCAAGACGTTCACCACCGCGAGCTGCGGCACCGGCTGCCGCGGCACCTACTCGGTGCCGGTGAGCTTCAAGGTCGCGAAGGCGCAGAGCGGGACGATCGTCGTCCACGACGACGACGCCGCCGGCACCGGCAAGCCGCCGCACGAGGTGCGCGTGCCGGTCACGCTCGCGCCGTAGCCAGCCATTCGAGCGGGGCGAGTGCCTCGTCGAGGCGCGAGGTGTCGCCCCACGCGCCTAGCAGCTCCAGCGCGCCGGTCTTGCGGTCGAAGCGCGGCTCGGCGCGGCCGACGAGCCGGTCGCCCACGAGCAGGGGCAGGACGTAGTAACCGTACTCGCGCTTCTCCTTCGGGACGTACATCTCGAGCCGGTAGAAGAAGCCGAAGAGGCTTCGGCGCGAGCGCGGTCGTGGACGAGGCGGTCGAACGGCGACAGCAGCACCGCCCGGTCGGGCACCGGCTCGTCGGAGACCTCGGGGTGGGCGTGCCACTCGCCGTGCTCGCGCCGCCGCCAGACGCCGAGCGAGCGCTGCCGTTCGAGCTCGCGCTCGGCCTCGCGCCACGGGAGCGTCTCGGCTCGTCCGGGAAGACGCGCTCGGGGAGGTCCCAGACGCGCTGCTTGCCGTTGCGTCCTGCCACCGCGATCTCGCCGCGCGCCGCGAGGATGTCGAGCATCAGCCGCACGTGCCGGTCGCCCCACCAGCGGTGGCCCACACCCGGCCGGCATCATGTCGTGCTCGAGGTCGCCCGAGAGCAGCGGCCCGCTGGCCTCGAGCTCTCGCAGGACGTGCCGCCGGAAGCGCGCGTTCTCGCGCAGGAAGTCGCGGATCCACTCGTCGCGCTTCAGCTTGCCGCCGCGCCGGAACTTCGCCATGCGCGCACGCTGGAGCGGCAGGTCCTCGACCGGGTAGATGAAGGCGTCGTACTCGAACAGCTTCCGCTTCTTCCAGAGCAGGCGGTCGAGCTCGGCGGGTCGAACGGGCCGAGCCGGCTGAAGAGAACGAGCTGCTGGGGCGTCGCGACCGTCGCGATCGGGTCCATCTGCAGAAAGCCGAGCCGGCGCACGGTGTCGAGCACGCCTGCTCGCCGAGCCGTCGAGGAGCTGCGCCCTGACGGCGATCCTGCGAGCCTCCTCCTGCCCCACGACCCGCGTCAAAGGTCGAGCCTCGACTCCTCGAGGTCGAGGTCACGGATGACGCGGCGCATGACGTCGTCGTCGATACGCCCCTCTCGGCGCAGCTCTTCGACGGCCCGCCGCTCCGCGTCGATCAGCTCTCGCAACAGGCGCTGGTATGCCTGCGAACGGTCCTCGATCGTGCCGTCCCCGTCCGGGTCGAAACGCTCGCGAAAGCGGTTCTGGCGGAAGCCATAGAGGCCTCTGAGCCGTTCGGCGGTGTCGTCCCGCACCCACTCTTCGCCTCGAAGCTCGCCGAGCCGGTCGATAGCGGCCTGCGCCGCGTAGATCCGCGCCTTCGCCTCCTCCTTCTCGGCGAGCCCGTCGTCCTCGAGGTCGAGCACGCGGATGAGCGGGCAGCGTCAGGCCCTGCAGGACGAGCGTCACGAGGATGACGCTGAAGGTGAGGAAGATGATCAGGTTCCGGTTCGGGAACGAGGCGCCGGAGTCGACCGTCAGCGGCAGTGCGAGCGCGGCCGCAAGCGAGACGGCGCCGCGCATGCCGGACCACGAAAGGACGGTCTTCGAGGCCCACGAGGGCGCGGGATCCTCGCGAATCCGGCGGCTCAAGGCGTGGGCCACGAGTCCGCGGAAGACCCAGGCAAAGCGGGCTGCGATCACGACGGCGCTGACAAGGGCGGCGTACCCGATCAGCTGCTTCGTCGAGTGAGCGGAGAGGGCGTCCACGATCGACGGCAGCTGCAGCCCGATGAGCGCAAAGAGCAGGGCGTTCAGGATCAGGAAGACGACCTCCCAGACGGCAACCCCCTGCAGGCGCACCTGGGCATTCGTCAGCTCTGGCGTGTGCCAGCCCATGTAGATGCCGACCGTCACGGCCGCGATCACACCCGAGACGCCCAAGGCGCGCGCGGGGAGGTAGCCGAAATAGCCGCTCAGGAGCGAGATCGTGATCTCGACCGGCGGGTTGTCCACGCGGCGCCGCAGCTGCCGGATCAGGTAGCCGACGGCGAGCCCGACCGCGATCCCGCCGACCACGTTGAGCGCGAACTCGCCGGTCGCCTCCGCCAGCGAGAAGGTGCCGGTCACCACCGCGGCCACGGCGAACTTGAGTGCGACGAGCGCGGTGCCGTCGTTGACGAGGCTCTCGCCCTCGATCACGGTGATCAGGCGTCGCGGCAGGCCGAGTCGCTGCGCGATCGAGGTGGCGGCGGTCGGGTCGGTGGGCGACACGAGCGCGCCTAGCACGAAGGCCTCGGACCAGCCGAGCCCGGGGATGACGGCGTGGACGGCGACCGCGACCGCGACCATCGTGATCAGCACGAGCCCGATCGCCAGCAGCAGGATGGGCTTCAGGCTCGCCCGCAGCTCCCGCAGCGAGGTGAAGAAGGCCGAGCCGTAGAGGAGCGGTGGCAGCACAGCGACGAGCACGAGGTTCGGCGCGAGCTGGACCGTCGGCATGCCCGGGAT
>CAVQWS010000016.1:0-22056 GCA_963717725.1 uncultured Actinomycetes bacterium | reverse complement strand
CAGGCGAGGCTAGATGCGCGCGGGTTTTGTCCTGGAAACGCCATCGCCGCCACGAAAGCCCTGTTAGCGTCTGCTCAGCCTGCACCCCCGCGGAAGCATGACCGACGACGCGATCCAGATCCGCGAGTTCCGCGAGGGAGACCTCGACGCCGTCGTCGCGTTCTCGCTCCGCGCCTGGGAGCCGGTCTTTGACTCGCTTCGCGAAGTCCTCGGCGATGAGATCTTCCTCCGCTTGCACCCCGACTGGCGCTCCAACCAGGCCGAGGCGGTGAAGTCGAGCTGTCTGAGCGAGCAGCGCGACGTCTTCGTGGCGGTCGCCGACGGAAAGCCGGTCGGGTTCGCCGCAGTGGCGCTGAACGCGTTCCACGAGGGCATGGGCGTGATCGAGATCATCGGCGTGGACCCCGACTACCAGCGGCGCGGGATCAGTTCCAGGCTCACCGAGCACGCCACCGAGCACATGCAGCGGTGTGGCATGGACATCGTGGTCGTCGAGACCGGCGGCGATCCCGGCCACGCACCTGCGCGGGCGGCATACGAAGCCGCCGGCTTCACACTGCTACCGATCGCCCGCTATTTCCGAATGCTCGGGTGACATTCCGTAGCGCTGGCCCAGCCGAGAGCCGTCCAGGTTGAGGGCGGATCGCCTTGCGGTCGCGCGTGAGATAGCCTCACCGGAGAGTTCGTGGCGCTCAGTACGTCGGCGACCAGCCCGCGTACTAGGCGGCTTCTTTGGGCCTTCCGGGTAACCGCCGCGTAAACCAAAACGAGAGCACCGCCAGGAACGCGACCGCGAGCATCGACGTTTTCAACGCGTCGAGCTGCGCGTTGCCGTAGTCCTCCGTGACCGCGTCCGCCTCGGCCGGCTTCAGCCCGGCATCCAGCAGCGCCCGGTGCGCCTGCTCGGTCGTGACGATCGGGATCCCTTCCTCGGTGGCGGCCGCGACCTGCGTCTTCACGTCGGACGGCAGCGCCGGGTCGTCCTGGATCTGCGAGTTGAACCCGTTCAGCAGCCCGAGCAGGAGCACCGAGCCGATCAACGCCGTGCCCAGGGACGCGCCGAGGTTCTGGGCCGTCCCTTGGAGCCCACCGGCCTCGTTCGTCTCCTCCGGCGGGGCCGAGGACATGATCACGTTTCCGAGCTGCGACATGAGGAGCCCGGCGCCGATCCCGAAGAAGACGAGTGACACCGCAAAGGCCGTCCCGTTCAGGCTTACGTCGATCGTCCCGACGAGCACGAGCGCAGCGAGCGCCATTGCGCTTAGGCCGACCTGGACGACGACCCGCGGCCCGAACCGCACTGCCACCTTCGGCCCGGTGAGCGCAGCGGCCAGCATCGAGATCGACATCGGGAAGAGCCGCTTGCCCGTCTCGAACGCGTCGAAGCCGAGCACGACCTGGAGGTACACCGGCAGGACGAAGAACGTGCCCATCACGATCAGCTGCTGCGCGGAAAGCGAGGACAGCCCACCGCGCAGCGTCTCGATCTTCAGCAGCGCACGGTTGAGGAGTGTGCTCCGGCCGAGCCGCTCGCGGCGCTCCTCCCAGGCGAGGAAGCAGCCGAGGACGGCGAAGCCGCCGACGATCAGGAACGGCACCAGCGAGAACCCGAGCGGCGTGATCTCGTGCCCGTCGATCGTCGGCGCGTCGAGCGGCCTGATCCAGCCCCAGGTGCTGCTCTTCAGGATCCCGAACACGATCAGACCGAGCGCCACCGCCGAGAGCGCTGCGCCGCCGTAGTCTAGCTTCGGCGCCTGCTCCGGCTTGGGCGCGCGCTTCATGCGCCGATGGACGGCCAGCACCACGATCACGACCACGACCTCGCCGACGAACACGTACCGCCAACTCCAGGTCGTCGTCACGTAGCCGCCGATCAGCGGGCCGGCCGCGATCGCCGCTCCCGCGGCGCCGCCGATCATGCTGTAGGCGAACGCGCGCTCCTTACCTTCGTAGTTCGCGGCGGTCAGGGCGGCGATCGCCGGGATCACCAGCACTGCGCCAAGCCCCTCGATCCCCGACCATCCGATCAGCAGCACCGTGAGGTTCGGGCTGAGCGCGGTGATCAACGAGCCCAGCCCGTACACGGCCAGGCCGAGGCCGAAGGCGCGGTCCCGCCCGAGGATGTCGCCGAGCTTCGCGCCAACGAGCATGAACGCCGCCATCACGAGCGTGTACATCGTGATCGCGCTCTGGACACCGGTGACCGTCGTGTTCAGATCGGCCACGATCTGCGAGATCGAGACGTTCATCACGCTCGAGTCGAGCACCATGATGAACTGGGCCGACGCGAGGATGATCAGCGGGAGCCACTTGCGCACCACCCGACTCTACGCTGCCAAACCGCAGCCGACCGCGGCTCCGTCGGTCGATCTGCCGTTCAGGGGCCATTCCGGAACACTGGCCCAGGCGAGGAGTCTGATCGTCAGAGACCAGTGGCTGAGTGCGGGCCGCCGCCCTGTGGACGCGAAGCGGCGAAGAGGTATCGATTGACGCTAAAGAAGTACCGCCCTTGCTGCTGAAGTTCTGCGAGGTCGTTGAGCCATTCGGTTGCCTCGTCTTGGGAGACGCCTCCGCGCCCGGGCACGAATGCGGCGATGAGCGGGGCGATGTTGTAGCTGAAGGTCGTGGCGTCGTACGCCGTGTTGAGTATCGGGACGATCCGGATTTCTCTGACCTCGAATCCGGCCGCGCGGAGGCGGGGCGCGAGCGAGCGCGGAAGGTAGGGGTCTGGCAGGTGCTCGTTCCACGCGGCCGCGATCCGAGCGGCGCGGCGGCGATCCGTGGCTGCCCAGACGAGCGAGTCCCAGTCGGTGTCGATGATCACGAGTCGTCCGCCGGGTCGCAGGACGCGGAGTAGTTGATTGAGCGCAGCGTCCGGCTCGGCGAGGTACTCGATGACCTGCGTCGAGACAGCGGCCTCGAAGACCGCGTCTGCACACGCAAGCGCGGTCGCGTCGCCCTCCAAGATGTCGACCCGGTCGCCGAGTCCGGCGGCCGCGATCCGCTTTGAGGCGATCGAGTTCATGTCAGGGCTGATGTCCACCGCGACGATCCGGCCGGTTGCACCGACCTCCTGTGCGAGCTCACAGGCGAGGAACCCGGGGCCCGAACCGAGGTCCAGGATCGATTCGCCGGCTGATGCTCGAAGCGACCGTCGCAACTCCTCGCGCTGAACGATCATGTCGGTCGTCGCGTACGCCTGCTCGAGCTGCGCGGCGGCCTTGTTGTCGTACTTCATCGCGGCCATCACCGAATCCTCGGGGTGCGTCCGATGAAGCGCAAGGCCGCCGCCTATTGGGGCGGACGCAATGCTCGTCCCGGCATGACCTCGGGGGACATTCCCGAACACTGGCCCAGGCGAGCGAGAAAACCGCGCCCAAGACTGAGCGGTCGACATGCCCCAGAGCGAAGCTTCAGTCGTTCTTCGAGTCCAGGAGTTCTAGGAGTTCGCCGATCTCGTGGCCGCGTTGGGCGGGGTGGCGCATGGCGATGTCGGTGTTGATGCTGTAGTGGTTTCGACGGCCGTTCCGTTCGCTCTCCACGTAGCCGGATTCGATTAGGTCGGCAACGATGCGCTGGGCGGCTCGCTCGGTGATTCCGACGCTCTGGGCGATATCACGGAATCGCGCGTTCGGGTCGCGGTGTACGCAGAGAAGGACTTGGGTGTGGTTGGAGAGGAACCGCCAAGTCCTGTTGTCGTTTTCAGAGCTTGACATACGATATTAGTAGCGTATATTCCTTTTCGTACGAAGTGTGACGTGTCAATGTAAGCGCGACTTGGAAGGGATGCTACATCATGGGCAACGCCCCCGCGTTCACAGTGCCGACCATCCAGGTTCGATCGCCGCGACCGCATGCCGCGCTCGTCGTACTCGCCGGGGAACACGACCTCCACTCGGCAGACGAAGTTCAGCAGACGTTCGACCAGTCTCTGGCCGTCTGCGACCACCTGATCGTCGACCTCTCAGCCGTCGAGTTCATCGACTCCACGATCGTCCATGTACTCCTACAGGCGAAGAAAAACGCCGTTGAACTCGGTCGCAAGTTCAATGTCGTTCTGGGGAGTGTGCCGGTCGCCGAACGGATCCTCCAGGTTACCGGGGTAGTCCCGCTCTTGAACGTCGTCCCGACTGTCGAACGGGCACTCGCTGCGTAGCACGGACTCGGCACCATCGTCGAACGCGTAATTCAGCGTCGGGTGACATTCCCGCACGCTGGCCCACGCGAGAGCCTAAGAGCCGATCCAGGCCGCGACCGCTACGAAAGCCCAACCTGCGGCTGCCAGGGCTCCAACTGCCCCTGTTCGAGAGCACCCAGAAAAGGGGCGACGACGGCACGGCTGCTGCCGCTCACGAGCGTGCCCGGATCGACGAGCAATCATCGCGACCACCGGCGCACGCAGATGACCGCTCGTCGGCGTCGCCCGGAGCTACTAGTCCTCGTCCTCCCAATATTCGAGCTCGGGACCGGGCGAGCGAAGATGATCCGCTCGCCGGCGACGCTCCGCGCGCCGATCTTGCCGGTGTCGAGGTACTCGACGATGTCCGGCGCGATCAGCGTGGAGAGCATGAGGACGCGGACGGGCGCGTCCGTGTCGTTGCGGATCTGGTGCGCGCCCTCCTTGCCGCGCGGGAACGCGACGACGTCGCCCTGGCGCAGCTGCTGCTCGCCCTCGTGCGTGCGCAGCGTCGGCTGGCCGCGGAGGACGATCGCCCATTCCTCGTTCGCGTGGTGGGTGTGAAATGGCCCCTGCTTGTTACCCGGCTCGACCTCGTACATGCTCGCGCCGATCAGCTCGGCGTCGGTGTGCGCGCCGACCCAGGCGTCCTTGAAGCGCCAGCCTTCGCGCTCTTCCGTGCGATCCCAATCGTCTGCGTTGAGATTGAAGATCTTCATGCCGCAAGCCTAGTAGGCGGATATGAGCGAGGCTCACGCTTTCCATGGAGGCATGTCCGGCCTCGCTCCGGGCTACTAGTCCTCGCCTTCCCAGTACTCGACCGTTGGTCCGGGCCTCGCGAACATGATGTTTTCATCCTCGATGTCCTTGGCGAGAACCTTTCCGGTGTCGAGGTACTCAATGATCTCGCCGCGGATCATCGAGGAGAGCATGAGTACGCGAATCGGTGAGTCTGTTCCGTTGATGATCTGATGCGCACCGGCCTTGCCCCGCGGAAAACAGACGACGTCACCCTCGTTCAACCCATGCTCACCTTCGGGCGTACGGAGCGTCGGCTCGCCGCGGAGCACGATCACCCATTCTTCGTTCAGGTAGTGCGTGTGGTACGGCCAGAGCCTGCTGCCAGGCTCGACTTCGGACATGGTCGCGCCGATCAGCTCACCGCCGATGCGTTCGCCGACACCCACACCTTTGCGCCGCCAGCCCTCGCGGTCCCGCGTCAGATCCCACTCGTCGCTGTTGAGGTTGAAAGTCTTCACTCGGTGAACGCATCCAATCAGAGCAGCCTATGTGTCGTGCTTGGTCGCTCAGTCTCCTCAGGTGACATTCCCGAACGCTGGCCCAGGCCAACAATCCCGACCGCCTGGAACATCGATCCTGGCGCGCGAACTCCGTTAGCGAGCCACTAGACAAGCGCCGCACCGTATCCTTGGTGCATGTTCCGTCGCTTTCTCGTTGCTGCGGTCGTCGTTCTCGCGCTCGTCTCGAGCGCGACTGCAGTCTTGCCGGCGGAGGCCAAGACGAACAAGGCGGTTGTCACCCACAAGCTGATCGTGGCAGTCAAGAAGAACCTAGCCCCGGCGGCGCAGAAGAAGCTTGCGGTTTTGGTTCTAATGAGCCAGAACGGCGGCGCTCCTGCCGGAGTCGTGGTCACGGCGAGCAAGCCCCGTACTGTTTTCGTCAACAATAGGGGCCTCTACCGTGTAAGGGCCGAGATCGACTCCTCCTGCAAAGGCAACTGTGATGCGAGCTATCGCCTTTCCGGCTCGGCCAATCACAAACTCGAGATCGTCCCCAGCTGTCAGCCTAGGGGCTCAGGCTTCGTCTGCAGCAAGGTCAAGATCGTCAAGGTCTACTGAACACCGGCGTCCGGTTATCGACATTCAAGTCCAGACCCCGCGGACTGCTAGTCGATCGGTCGGCGCCGTCGGCTCGGTCGGGTGACATTCCCGCGCACTGGCCCAACCCACGCCTCTGTCGCCTGATTGGCAGCGCCTGAGTACGTTTGGGCGATCGCGCGAGCCCTGCGCGCGCATCGCGGCCTTGACATCGGCTTCGCCGCGCTGTGTCACTGCGATGGGCGCCCGGTCAGAGGATCCCCGCCCCCGCCATCCCTCGGCGCATCAGGTCGCCTCTGACGCGGCCTGCAGCGGCGGGGATTTCGTCGGCAAGAGGGGGTCGGGTATCCGGTTTCCGAGTCGAAGGAAGCCGGCTCCCGTCAGTGCCAGCGCCAGGGCGCCGCCCCACCAGATGGTGTCGGGTGACGTTCCGAGCAGCACGCCGCCGACCGCGGGGCCGAGAGCCACGCCGACCATGAAGCTGAGCTGGTAGAGCGACATGTAGCGGCCGAGCAGATGCGGCGGCGCGATTTCCGCGACTAGCGGGCCGAGCACGATGAACTGGCCACACTCAGCGATCGCGATCAGGATCGCGACGCCGGCCAAGACGGTGGTAGCGGCGAGCGTCGAGTGCGTGAGCGTTGCGAGCAGGACCGCGAGCAGGCCGACTGCGAATATGGCGCTGGTGGCGAACAAAGCGTGAGTGCGGCGCATCCGCGCCACCACCCGTGTCGCCGGTACCTGCGCTACGACGATGAAGAAGGTGTTGATGAAGACGACGACACCGATCCCAACGGGCCCGACAGGTGTATGCGCCTCCGCAAACGGCGGGAGGATGAAGGAGAAGAACGCGCCGCCGATCATCACAAGCGCGAGGTTGCCCGCGATCAAGGCGAGCAAGAGCCGATCCCGAGCAACAGCTCGGAAACCCCGTGCGCCCTCGCTCGCCGACGGAGCATCCGCGAGGCCAGGATCCGGGATCCAGACGAGCACAACCAGCGCGAAGACGACGAACGTGACTGCGTCGAAGAGGTAGAGGCCCTGGAACGCCTGGAGGTGATGATGGGTGGCCGCGACGATGAAGCCCGCAACCGTCGCGCCGAGGCCGAGACCGAAGTTGCCTGCGACTCGTCGGAGCGCGGTCGATGCGGCGCGCTGCTCCGCCGGGACCAGGGTCAAGGTCAGGACTTGGCCGGCGGTTCCCACGAATCCGAAGCCGGCACCGCCGACGGCCGAGCAGACGAAGCCTTGCCAAGGACGGTCGACAAACGCCAAGCCCCCGTAGCCGAGTGCGTTCAAAACATTGCCCGCGATCAGGATCCGTTTCGCACTGAAACGATCGAGGAGCGCACCCGAAGGGAGCGTTACCACTGCGGCCGTGCCCATGACCGTCGCCAGCACCAGCCCCGCGGTCGCCGTCGAGAAGCCGCGGACCGCGTGGAGGTAGATGATCTCGAAGGGAAGGATCAGTCCGGTGCCGAAGTAGTTGAGCGCGTTCCCGCCCTGAAGAACGAGGACAGGCCTCGGTAGGCCCGTACGCCAAACGGCGAACACACGTGCGAGCGCGCTGCTCACTTTGCGGGCACCCAACGTTGCTTCTGCATCAGCTCATCTCCGATTCGCGGTTGTGCGGACGTCAAAGACACCGCGATGCCGCGAAACGGACCGCCGGTCCGTTTCCGACGGACCTGGTGTCATTGATGCGATGACCGTCGATCTCGAGCGGGCCAAGGGAGGCGACGAGCGCGCGTTCGCGTCGCTGGTCGAGCCGTTCCGGCGCGAGCTTCAGCTGCATTGCTACCGGCTACTCGGCTCCGTGCAGGACGCCGAGGATCTCGTCCAGGAAACACTGCTCGCCGCCTGGCGCGGGCTCAACGGCTTCGAGGAGCGGGCGTCGCTGCGCTCCTGGCTCTACCGGATCGCAACCAACCGGAGTCTCAACGCAATTCGCGAACGCGGGCGCCGCCCCGCCACGGAGAACACCATGAGACCGTCAAGAACCCGCCGCGCCGTCGAGCCCAGCTGGCTCGAGCCTTACGCGGACAGCGCGCTTCCGGATCCCGCTCCCGGACCTGAAGCACGCTACGAGCAGCGCGAAGCGATCCAGCTCTCGTTCATCGTCGCGCTGCAGCAGCTGCCTGCGAAGCAGCGCGCAGCGCTCGTGCTGCGCGACGTGCTCGGCTTCCACACCGACGAAGCCGCCTCGATCCTCGAGACGACGCCGCAGTCGGTCAAAGCCGCGCTCCAACGCGCACGCGCAACGCTCGACTCGTACACCGTCGAACGCCAGCAGGCGCCGCTTCCCGACTCGCCGACCGAACGGAACCTTCTCGCCACCTTCAGCGACGCCGTCGAAGCCGGCGACACGGCGCGCCTCCTAACTCTGCTGAGCTCCGACGCTCGTGTGACCATGCCGCCGCAGCCGCTCGAGCTCATCGGACACGAAGCGATCGGCGTGTTCCTCGACGACCGCGCCGAGGTTCGCGGGGCCCCGCTACAGCTACGCCCGACCCGCGCCAACGGCCAGCCGGCCTTCGGCTACTACCTGCGCTCGCAGCCTCGGGGCATGATGGTGCTCACCTTGAGCGGCAGCAAGGTCGACGAGATCACCTTCTTCGCCGACCCCGCGCTGCCCGGCCGCTTCGGTCTTCCCGAACACATCTAGCCGACAAGGATGGGTTCGACGTGAAATGGAAGCCGCCGTTCAGGGGTCATTCCCGAACACTGGCCCAGCCGACCACTGCTGTGCTTGCCTCGCGCCCACCTCGCTAGCCTGGGGACTCGGTTGGCTGCGGCCACAAACATGACCACCCTGTAGGAGGTCCTATGAGCGGTTACGCAGTGGCGCATCTTGAGGAGATCGACGAGATCAGCGACGGCCGCTGTCCGATGCGGCCGGTCCGGCACCACTTCGGGATCACGTCCTTCGGCGTCAACGCCTGGACGGGCCGCGAGGCGGGCGACCGGATCATCAACGAGCACGACGAGTCGGAGGAGCAGGACCTGCAGGAGGAGCTCTACCTCGTCCAGCAGCGGCCGTGCGACGTTCGAGCTCGACGGCGAGCGGGTGGACGCGCCGGCCGGCACCTTCGTCTTCGCCCGCCCCGAGCGTCAAGCGGACGGCGTTCGCCGAGGAGCCGGGGACGACGATCGTCGCCCTCGGCGGAGTACCGGGGAAGGCGTACGAGCCTTACGGCAGCGAGATCTGGGCGCCGCTCCACCCCCTCTACGAGTCCGGTCGGTACGCCGAGGTCGCCGACCGCCTGCGCGCGGAGCTCGAGGCCCATCCCGAGTACACGATGCTGTTCTACAACCTCGCCTGCTGCGAGAGCCTCGCTGGGCGGACGGCCGACGCGATCGAGCATCTCCGGGTCGCGATCGAGCGTGACGGACCGGTTGCGCTCGCTAGCCGCCGAGGACTCCGACCTCGACCCGATTCGCGACGACCGCGCGTTCAAGGAGCTGATCGGCAGCTAGGTATCGACGACAACACTCGAACCCGGGACGCTGATCGCCGCTCTGGTGACATTCCCGAACGCTGGCCCAGGCGAGCAGCTCGTCGCTTGACGCTCGGTAGCGTTGTCCCGATGTCGAGGGTCTTGGTGACCGGGATGTCGGGAACCGGCAAGTCGTCGGCTCTCGCCGAACTTGGCCGACGCGGTTATCGCGTCGTAGACACCGGTGATCCGGGCTGGCGCGAGTATCGCGAGTATGTTGAGTCCTCCGACGAGTTGCACCGCGGGGAGTGGCTCTGGGTCGAGGAAAGGATCACCGAGCTGCTGGACTCCGATGATGGTCGCTCGCTCTTCGTTGAAGGGTGCGTGAGGAACCAGTCGAAGTTCTACGACCGTTTCAACGCGGTCGTCCTGCTCAGCGCCCCTGCTGACGTGATCCTTGACCGGGTCGCACGCAGAACGACGAACAACTACGGGAAGACTCCAGTGGAACGAGCGATGATCTTGGATGACCTCGCCAGGGTCGAGCCGCTCCTCAGGGAGGGCTGCACGCATGAGCTGGATGCCAGCCGACCGCTCGCCGAGATCGTCGCCGACCTGACCGCGATCGCGTCGCGCCCGATGACGACTTCATAGGGGCGCCTCGCTTCGAGGTACATTCCTGAACGCTCGCGCAGGCGACCCGCGGCTGCTTGCCTTTTCTCCTTCCTAGGAAGACAATGGAGCTTGGTCGCTGCGTAACGGGCCTCACCCCGATGGACGGAGGTCCGAATGTTGCTTGCAACTCACGGTTGGTGGCCCTGGCTATTGATGTACGCGGTCATCATCGCCGCCGTCGCGTACGGCATCTACTACTTCATGAAGCGTCGCCGGGCCGCCTAGCTCCGGATTCGGCCGTCCAATCCGGCTGCAGGTCACCCGCTCACGAGGACCTGACTGCCGGACTCTTGACCGCGCCCTAACCGTCAGTCTTGTACGACAGTGCAGACCTCGTCGAACTGACGGTTGAACGTCTGACCCGCGTGCGCGTTCGCCGTGTCGATCCCGTGACGTGCAGCGTCCGGACTGACACGAAAGTCACCGATCCTTCACCGGGGACGTTGCAGACCCACTTCACGCTGGCCCCTGCGGAGGCGGGCCACGCGAGGAAGAGTGTCACAGCGGTCGCAGTTCCCATTGCCTTGATCCGCCCCATGATTCCCACCCCTTCCTACTAGTGTGAAACGTTGCTAAGGGGCGCTTACACTACTTTCCGACACGCGTCGGGACAACCCTCTGCTCACCGGCTCGGGCGACACTCCCGGACACCGGCTCAGGCGACCCGACTAGGGCAAGCGCTCCTCGTGGTACCTCTCCTTGTCCTTCTCACGCCACTTCGCTTCGTAGGCCTCCGCCTCCGCGAACTCCTGCTCCGTTCGTGCTCTTGCTTGCGCGTCTTCGCTCGCGGGATGCTCGCCGGCGACCTTTCTGCGACGTGTGGCCACGAAGCCGACGACGGCCAAGGGGACGACGACCAGGGCAAAGACGATCCACGGGATCACGCGGGCAGCGTACCTTGTGACCCGCGCATGGCCCGTACCGCCACACGACGGGGTACGTCGGGTGACATTCCCGCACGCTGGCGCGAGCGATCAACGCAATGACCTGAAAGCCGCCCGCACCTCGGTCGAGAAGAGCTCCGGCTCCTCCCACGCGGCGAAGTGGCCGCCCCGGTCGACCTCGTTGAAGTAGATGACGTTGGGGTACGACTTCTCGACCCAGCTGCGCGGAGTCCGCCAGATCTCGCCGGGGAACGTCGTGAAGCCGACCGGGATCGACGGCGGCGGCAGCGGCTGGCCGCCCGCGGCCGGCGCGTCCGGCCCGTAGGCCTCCCAGTACGACCGGGCCGCGGAGGCGCCGGTGCCGGTCAGCCAGTAAGCCGTGATGTTGTCCAGGACGTTGTCCCGGGTGAGGTTGCCCGAGGGCTGCCCGTCGACGAAGGCGCGCGCGATCTTGTAGTAGCTGTCCGTGTCGTGGTCGATCATCCAGGCGGCCAGGGCGACGGGGGAGTCGAGCAGGGCGTAGCCGATCGTCTGCGGGCGGGTGGCCATCTCGATGTAGTAGCCGTTTCCGGACTGCCCGAAGGTGGCGATCTGCGCGGCCGCGGCGCGTTCCTCGTCGGTGTCCGTCGGCATGGTGCCGCTCAGCGCCGGCACGAGCAGGTTCGTGTGGATGCCGATCAGCCCCTCGGGTGCCTGGCGGCCCATCGCGTCGGTGACGCCGGCGCCCACGTCGCCGCCCTGGGCCACGTAGCGGGTGTAGCCGAGGCGGCGCATGAGCTCGGCCCAGGCCCGTGCTGTCCGGCCCAGGTCCCAGCCGACGCTCGACCGGCTCGCCCGAGAAGCCGTACCCGGGCAGGGAGGGCAGCACGAGGTGGAAGGCATCCTCAGCGCTGCCGCCGTGCGCGGTCGGGTCCGTCAGCGGGCCGACGGAGTCGATCATCTCCATGACGGAGCCGGGCCAACCGTGGGTCATGATCAGCGGTAGCGCGTTCTCGTGCGACGACTTGACGTGGATGAAGTGGATGTCCACGCCGTCGATCTCGGTGACGAACTGCGGCAGCGCGTTCAGGCGCGCCTCGACGCGCCCGAAGTCGTACTCGGTCGTCCAGTAGCGCGCCAGCTCCTGAATCGTCGCCAGCTGCACGCCCTGCGACCGATCGTCGACGAGCTCCTTGCGGGCCAGCGCGTCGCGGCGATCCGGTCGCGCAGCTCGGCGAGCTGCTCGTCGGGAACGTCGACATGGAAGGGGCGGATCTCGACTGCGGTCTCGATGGTGCTGCTCATGACGTCCTCCGCTTTTGAGGGGTCTTTCCGATGACCTCCTTTGCCCAGGTCTTGTGCTATGCCGTGGCAGCGGCGAAGAAATCGATCAGCAGTTGGTTGACGCGTTCGGCCTCGTCGTGATGCACCCAGTGCGACGCGTCGGGCAGGCGCTCGACCCGGTCGAGGTTGGGCACGTCGTCGCGCGTCGGGCTCGGCGAGCTCGGAGCCGAGGTAGGAATCGCGCTCCCCCAGATGACCAGCGTCGGCGCCGAAATCGGGCGAAGCTTCGCCGCGGCTTCCTTCTGCGACGATCTCACCGAGGCGCGGTAGTAGTTGATCATCCCGGCCGCCGCCCCTGGCTGCGACCACGCCTCGACGTAGCGTTCGATTTCCTGGTCGGTGTAAGGCGGGTTCGCGTCTTGCAGGAAGTGTCGGAAGAAGTGCCAGTCCCTGGTGTGCACGACGTCCTCGGGCAGTCCCGGTACCGCGAAGAAGAAGAAGTACCAGGACTTCCGGAGCTGGCTCGGGTGGTGCAGTCCCTCCTGGAGCCGCCGTGGATGGGCCGCGTTGAGGATGGCGAGCCGCTCGACCACCTCGGGGTGGTTCATTGCGACGGTCCAGGCGATGCTTCCGCCCCAGTCATGGCCGACCAACAGCGCGGACTCGGCACCGAGCTCTTCGATGAGACCGCGGATGTCGTCAGCGAGCAGGTCGACGGCGTAGTCCTCGAAGGCCTCTGGCTTCGAGGACAGGTTGTAGCCGCGTGTGTCGGGCGCGACGACCCGAAAACCTGCCGCCGCGAGTGGCTCGATCTGTCGCCGCCAAGCGAACCAGAACTCGGGGAAGCCGTGCAGCAGAACGATCAGCGGCCCATCGCCGGCCTCGACGTAGTGCAAGCGCTGATCGCCAATCTCGGCGTATCCCTCCCGAAGCTCGGTCCCGACGTCCGGCGCAGCACGCTCATCTCAGCCGACTCGTTGGTTGTAGAGTCGAGCCTCCTATCAACGGACGAGAGGACTCGTATGGCAATCGGTATCCGCATCAAGCTCCCGGGGATCACCCAGGAGCAGTTCGATACCGCGCACGACCACATCAATGCGACGCGCACGCCCCCAAAGGGGCTCATCTTCCACGCGTCGGGCCCGATTGACGGCGGCTGGGGCATCATCGACCTCTGGGAATCCCGCGAGGACTTCGACGCCTTCCAGACCCGAATCCCGGAAGGAATGGCAGCCGCGGGCGTCACCCCGCTGCGACCGCCTGACATCAAGGAATTCCCGGTCCACGAGACCGTCCCGGCCTAGACGCGGGCTCACGCGCCGAGGGCCTCGGCGCCGCGGGCCCTGCCGGCTCGGGCGACACCGAGTTCAGGGGCAGTCCCGAACATTGGCCCGAGACGGCACGTCCAGACAGCTCGGCTAGTCAGCCCACCAGTCGCGCCGGCCATCGACGTCTTCGCGCGGATCCTCGCCGAGGTTGGGCGCGCCGATGACGAGGAGCTCGAGGCCCTCTGGCCCGGCCTCGTAGCCTCGCCACGTGCCGGGCGGGACGCGCACCGCGTCCCATTCCTCGAGCTCGACGATCTCGTCGTCGACCTTCATCCGCCCGCTCCCGCGCAGGACCACGTACACCTCCTCTTGCTTCATGTGCGTGTGGCCGTACGGAAAGCGATAGCCGGGCGGGACGCGCTGGTAGCTCAGGGCGGATTTCTCGAGCTCGAGCGCCTTGGTCGCCGCGCGGAACTCCAGGTCCGGCGCGCCGTCGAACCTAGGGCCGAAGTCCTCCAGATCCTCCTTGATGTTGCTGAGCGTGAACGGCACGGCGCAATCCTATGGCGCCATTCCGGAACGCTGGCCACGCCAGTCGTGAGCCGAGGAAGTAGCCCCGGTCAGCTTGATGGCGCTGCGTAAAGAGCGTCAGACCGGCTGGACGAGCCAGCCGAATCGTTCCATGACGACGTTGGGATCAGGAAAGTGGCCGGCCTGTTCATCGATGACGACCTCGGCGTTGGGCACTTTGTGAGCGAGCCACTCGCCATGCTGGCGCGGCACGAGCACGTCGGTCAGGCCGTAAATGACGCGGGTCGGGACGCGGATCTCCGTCGCGTCGAAGCCCCAAGGTTGGATCAGACAGAGGGTGTCGTCGACATAGCCCCAGACGCCGTGACGGAACGCCTCGTTGAGCATCCGTCGAGTCGCCTCGTGCCCTTCGGGACTTGCCATCACAGCACGGTCAGCCTCGGAAAACTCCACCTCGCTTTCGCTGACCAGCTTGGCGGGATCGTCCGCCACCCGTTCAAGCATCGAGGCCGCGACCCGTTTGATCTCACGTGCGAGAACGTCTTCGCCCTCCAGTGCCCAGCCCAGCTCCTCGATGTTGACCGCGTCCATGTCCGCGAACCAGTCGAAGCCGGGCATGTCGAACGGCGCGACCCCCGCTCTACAGGCGGCTCTCGTCACCCGCTCGGGCAGACGCGCGGCAACCGCCAGGCTGTGCGGCCCGCCCCAGGACCCGCCGCTCACGGCGAACCGCTCGATGCCGAGGCTGTCCGCGATCGCGGAAACGTCAGCGACGCTGTCCACCACACGCCGGCCGCGGAAGCGATCGGAGCCGCCGTAGCCGGGCCGGTCGTAGGTGATCACGCGCGCGCCGACACTCGCATACGCGCTCGCGGCGGCCTGCCCGGCAAAGCGCGAGCCCGGCGTGCCATGAAGGAAGAAGACCGGGAACCCATCCGGGTCACCCCACTCGGCGATCGTCAGCGCCCGCCCATCGGCCGCCGCCACCGTCTGCGTGCCAGACGCCCCGGCCATGACGGCATCATCTTGCACCGTGTTCAAGGCGGCAAGCTCGTACTCGTCAAGGGACACTTGCGCACGCTGGTCCACGCGAGATCCCATCTGCTCGGTGTGCGCGGCCTACTGCCGCGGCCGCCAGCTTGGGCGCCCGCTGTTGAACGGGCCGAGACCTCGTTCCACTGTTATCACCAGCCCAAGGTCGCTTCCGTCGGCGTTCATCGTGTAGATCCCCCGCTTTGTCTGGATCCCGATCTGGCGGCCGTCCGGCGACCAGAAGGGTGTCCCGACAACGCCGATCGCTCTGCAGCGGCGCCTGCCTTGAGGTGTTACGTCTCTGCCGGTCGGTGTGACGAGCTTGATCCCGCAGCGCGACCGGTAAGCGATCTTGCCACCACGCGGGGACCAGGCTGGTGCGGACGCATGCCGAGCCAGCAGCGTGCGCCTCGCCCGGGTAAGAGCGATCACCGAGATCGTGGAAGCGCTGTTGGAGTAACTGGCGAACGCCAACCGGTCGCCGCGGGGCGACCACGACGGCGATGAGTCCCTGCCCTCGCTGCCCGTGTGGATGATCCGTTCGCGGCGAGCGGTGCGTGCGCTCATTACGTTGATCGTGCCGAAAGCACCCCACTCCACGTACGCGATTCGCCGGCCGTCGGCAGACCAGTCGAGATCGAAGGCCTTCTCCCTCGGCAGATGTCGGGCCTTCCTGGTGGTCAGGTTGCGAATGTGGATGCCGTTAAAGGCACTCCAGTGATTCAGAGTCGCGGCGGCGAAGGCGAGCCGCGTGCCATCGGGGGCCCAGTCGATGCTTGTGAGCTCGCAGTTGCAGTTGTAGAGGGCGGCTAGACGACCGGGTGGAAGCACGGCCGAGACGCTCGCACCACTGATGATCGTGATGGGGCCGTTTCTCGCGACAGCCGATGCGGCGCCACTAGGGCCGGCGTTGCCTCTCGCGGCAGGCGCGTTCGGCCGCGCTCCGGCCGGTTTGGTCTCCAGGCTACCGCCGCCTCCACCGTGGTCATAGCCGGCGAAGGCGCTCGCAACTGTTCCGGTAGCGAGGAGGGCGGAGGCGGCGTACCATCGCCGCCGCCTGCGCGCCCGCCTGCGCGCTTCTTCGATCAGTGCTGCGCGATCCTCGGGAGAGTCGAGGCGAGGCGGACGAGGTGGTGCGGTAGGAAGCGTCGTGCTCATGATATGACGCTACTATGGATAGCACCATGTTTCGTGTCAAGGTCACCGCAACGAGGACACCGAGCTGCAATGAGCAGGTGGCTGCCGAAATCCGCCGAGCGATCGGCGAAGGCGAGGCGATAACCGCCCCTTGGAGCCGCACTTCAGCGATCTTCAGGAGGACGCAATCGTCCCCCGACGAGCGCCGCGGCCGCGGTGCGCGTGTGGACGCCGAGCTTGGCGTAGACGTTCTCGAGGTGCTTCCGAACTGTCAGGGGTGAGACCCAAAGGCGCTCGGCGATCTCAGCGTTCGTCCTGCCCTCGGCAACGAGATCCAAGATCTCGCGCTCGCGCGGCGTTAGCCGAGGCAGGTGCTGCCGCTCTTCGAGAAGCAAGGCCCCGTCAACCAGCTCGACCACGAGCGCCCGGCCGCCGACATCGATGCGTAGCGGCTCATCGATCGCTCCCCGGCGTCGCTCGCCCAGCCAGGACGCCACGGCATCCGGGAGCCCGACCCCGTTCTCGCCGAAATAGCGATCGAGCAGCTCGCTCGCCGCGGTGCTAGCGAACGCGACGCGGTGAGAGGCTTCGAGCAGCACCACGGCCGCTTGGGTCGATTCGTGGAGCGCGAGAGCCTCACGGAGGTGCCGTCTGCTCTCACTGGCATGTCGAAGCCGGACCAGGTGGGGGTGCAAGAGCTCGAGGACGGCGCGGTCACGCGCGCTGAAACCGCGGCCGCCACGCTCGAAGCCGAACACCCTGAGGATGCCGGGCGGCGCGGGGAGCCGGAGCGAGCATCGAATCCTCGACGCCGTATGGCTTCATCCCGAGGTTGTACAGGCCCATGAGGTGGAGTTCGCGCCGGGTCAGGAAGTCCGAGGTCTTGACCGCGCCGAAGCCCCCCGCCGCATGGTGTCGGGCGATGGGATCCTCCGCCTCGAAGACGGGCGTAAACTCGTCCCAGTCGAGGCCGCGGAAGAACTCTTCCTCACCCGGACGGTCGAAGTGTGGACCGGCCCCCTCGTCGCACCCCACGCCGTCGGTATAGCTGACGTAGTCGGCCGGCACGAGCCGCCCGAGCTGCGTGAGGAACTCTCCCTCGAAGGGATGGTCGCCACCGAAGCTCTCCGCCTCGGCGACAAAGTGGAGCAGCCGCTCCGAATCGCCAGGCGCGAGTGCTGGCATGGCACTCAGAGAGTACTCCGCCGGCGACGCAGACGGAAGCGCCGCTATCCGACGGAGCACACCGACGGCGCCCACTGCCGGTCGGACTGAAACTGCTCCGAGGCAGCGGGCGCATGCCGGCTACAGCCGTCAGAAACTACAGAACGGTCCAGGAGCGGCCAGTTCGGTGCGGAAGGCGCCACCGACGGGTGCGAAGATGACACTCACGTCCTGCGCGGGCTGACCCGACTCGTTCCGCACAATGTGGCCATCGCCGGTGTCGACGAACCCGTGGCCGGCCGTCACGACGTGTGGAGCGCAGGTGGGATCGTCGTACTCGTAGTAGGTGAGCTGCCCTAGGGTGACCGTGATGAAGATCGGTCCCGGGTGCTGGTGCCAACCCGTATTGGCTCCAATGCCGTAGTCGTGCCGTCGTACCACGACGTCCATCGGCGCCTTGGCCTTGACCTTCAGGTCAACCGGTGACCCGGGCTCGGATTTCACCTTGAAGCTGTCGAAGGTGCCGCGTGCCAGCACGGTCGGCGTCACACCCGTAGCCGGTGACGCGAACGAGACGGCAGCCACAGCGGCAAAGGCACCGAGAGCCACAAGTGCGATCGCAGCAATCGGCAGGGCCCGCCGCTTAAGCATCAGCATCTTCGTGTTTTGACGCATTGAATCCATGTCCCCTCCCGTTTGAGTTCCGTACAAGGAGGATCTGCGGGCAGGGCTCGGCTGTCTATTCGTCGTTCGTCATATCTTCGAGGCGCAAAACGAGGGCACTGTGACGACGTAGATAACCTCTGGTCAGGCGTGGACGAAGAGGTCATCCCGGTCCTGTATGTCGAGGACGCTGCTCGGGCTGTCTCGTGGTACGAGCGGCTCGGATTCCGCAAGGAGTGGGAGCACCAGTTCGAGCCGGGGTTTCCATGGTTCCTATCGGTCGCGCGAGGAAGCGTCCGCCTCTATCTCTCCGAACACAAGGGTGACGCCCGCCCCAACACGCTCATCCACCTCTACGTCAACGACATCGAGGTGGTCTCGCACGAGTTCGGGATTCCGGTCGATGAAGAGGGTCTTGCTGGCCGCGAGTGCGATCTTGAAGATCCGGATGGGAACCGACTGCGCGTAGCGACTCGGCGCTCCTGACCACGAAGCGGTTCTGGTGACATTCCGCCCACTGTCGCTCGAAGCTGTGTCGGTCATCGGGATCCGGCGAAGTGAACGCGGCCATCCGGATCGCGTCGCGATCCCTCGAGTAGCTCGAACAAACGCCGAGTTCACGATCTTCGATCTCGCGAAGGACAAGCTGTCCCGAGCCCTCCCGCACGGCGTTAACGCTAACAGCGGCCCACCTGCAGTGTTGCGTAGCATCTGCGCGCGTGGAGGCAGGAGTACGCACCGGCGGATGTCTCTGCGGGGCGGTCCGCTACAGCGTTCGCGGTGACCCTGTGCACGTCCGGCGTTGCCACTGCGCGAATTGCAGAAAGGAGTCTGGCAGTGCGTTCACGGTGTATGCGCACTGGCCGGTCGAGGCGTTTGAGATGAGCGGCGAGATCTCAAGCTATGACGGTCGCGGCTTCTGCCCCCGCTGTGGGTCTCGGCTCCTCGACACAGCCGACCCCGGCGACACGTTCATCGAGATTCGGATCGGAAGTCTGGATGAGGCGCCCTTCGAGCTGAAGCCCGAAGACGAGATCTGGGTGAAGCGGCGCGAGAGCTGGATCCCGCCGGTCGAGGGCGCAGCGCAGCACGACGAGCGCGCCGACCGCGCCTGAGCTACCGCTTCGGCCGACCTGGCGTCGCTCTCTGGTGACATTCCCAACACGACGAGGCGCAGCTCCACGCCCGATGCAGAACGGTTACGCGACTGTGACCTGGCTGTTGCTCAGGGGGTGCAGGGTCGGGTGTGTCACCAATCAGGAGGCACCAATGAAGCCCTCGCTCCTCATCCTCAGCGCCGTCGCAATCGTGATCGCCGCGGTAGCCGCATCGTCGTCGGTGGCCGGTCGCTCCGGCACAGTCCTGCCGGGCTTCCGCTCGCCGTCCGGGAACATCAAGTGCTACTACAACCCGAAGGGACTGTCGTCCCGTGGCTTCACGCCAGTGCTGAGGTGCTCGCTCGACCACGCTGACTATGGCGTGACGCTTCAGCATCGCTGCGAGACCGGCGACTGGCACGGCTTCACCCTGACGCCGACCAGGAAGCCGTTGATCTTCTGCCCCGGCGGCGCTTCCGGGACCACCCCGTCTATAGAACCCTCGCGTATGGCGAGAGCTGGCAGCGCGGGCCATTCACCTGCACCTCCCGCGTGACCGGCGTGACCTGCCGCAACCGAACGGGCCACGGTCTGTTCATCTCCCGCCAGACCTACCGCAGCTGGTAGCAGTCCGCCCTGAGAGAGCGTCCTCCGGGACGCTCTCTCCTTTCGTAGGCTCCTTCAGCTCATGGCGGGCTCGGTGGAATCACAACTCAAGGTCACGCGGCAGCAGATCCTGGCGTTCCGACGAGGAGTCGGCGCGCTCGACGAGCGAATGCCAATGGGATCGCAGTCGCTGCGGCGGGCGGCGTGGGCCGGCCTGCAGGACAGCATGCCGCGAGCCGCACTGCTCTCGTTGCACGCGCGGGTAGACGGGGTCGAGCCGTCGACGTGGGAGCATCCGTCGCTCGCCCAGCTGTGGGGCCCTCGGTACAGCACCTATGTCGTCCCGAAGCGCGACTTTGCGCTGTTCTCGCTCGGGAGGCTTCCTGACAACGCCAAGAGCCGGCTTCGGGCCGAGGGCATGGCTGAGCGGTTACACGCCCACCTCGACGGCGCGCGGATGACGGACCGCGAGGTTGGGCGCGCACTCGGCGTCGGCAACGCGCTCAGGTACGCCGCGACGACGGGCACGGTTGCCATCCGCTGGGATGGCGCGCGAGCGCCGACCGTTTGGACGGTTGCCGCTGCGGAAGTCGACCCCGCCGATGCGTGCCGCGAGCTCGCTCGACGCTACATCCGCATTTTCGGGCCGGCGACGGCTCAGAGGTTCGCCCGCTGGGCAGGGATCTCCCGGCGGTCGGCGACGGACGCATTCTCGTCCCTCGAGGCATCGCTGCTGGGGGTTCGGTCGCCACTTGGCGACGAGTGGCTGCTCGCAGAAGACGAGCCGGTAATTCGCGCCGCCAAGACGGTCGTCGCGCCGGCGCGCCTGCTACCGAGCGGCGACGCCTACTTTTTGCTCGACGGAGCAGAGCGCGAGCTTCTCGTTCCGCGCGAGGATCAACGGCAGCGTCTCTGGACGCCCCGCGTGTGGCCAGGCGCGCTCCTCGTCGAAGGCGAGATCCGCGGAACCTGGAGACGGGCGCATCACACCGTACGGATCGAGGCCTGGGCACGTCTCTCGCGCGCAACGCGCGACGCTATCGAGGCCGAGGCCAACGCCCTGCCACTTCCAGGCCTCGACCGAGCCATCGAGGTGGTTTGGAACGTATAAGCAGCGCCTCCCCTGCGTCGAGACAACCCGGGTCGCAGTCGCGAAACTACGAAGCAGGGACAGCCGCCCGGTCAGATGTGCTCACCGTTGCGGGGCTCCGAGCGTAGAGGAAGCCACTGACCACTCCTAGCCCAAAGATGACAGCAGCGATCAGGATTCGCGTGCGATCGCCGTCGTAAAACGAGACGAGCGTCTCGGCCGACGCACCCACCTTCGGCTGACTGCCGTAGATGACGTACGCGACGATGAAGAACAAGACGAAGCCGATGCCGCTACCGCGCCAATTGCGCTCCCTCCCGCACAAGAGCTCGGTCAAGGGCCACCGACTGATGTTCCGGGTCACCCGAACCGGCCGGGCTCGAGGGTGCGGGCAGCCGCACCATTGAACACAGGGTGGCCGCATCCCCACGGGCCATCACGGGTGCGAGCCTCTCCGCATGAAATCGAGCGAAAGGAGAAGCACGATGACGGGTTCGAAGCCCATCACAACCAACCTGACCGGCTTGGCCACGCTGAGGAAGGCAGGACTTGCCCTCGGACTGTTGGCGACGCTCGTGTCCGCGTTCGTGTTCGCCGGGGGTGCCCTCGCGGCGAAGGGTGGCAATGCCGCCAACGCCAAGCTCTGCCAGCAGGGCGGCTGGCACGGGCTCATGGACTCGGCGACCACGCCGTTTTCGAATGAAGACCAGTGCGTGAGCTACGGCGCGCACGGCGGAGCGATCTACGCTCGGGCGAGCATCGACGTCGAGCTCTGTGCGAATCAGGCGTTCGACGGGATCTGCGTGAGCACGAGCGGCTTCGGACTGAAGCCGACCACGATTGTCTCGACCCCTCTGCTGAAGAACGGGACAGCAGTGCTCACCGACTTTCTGATCGTGCAGGCCGACGGCACCGTCGGCGCTCCGCCGATCAGCTTCTTCGAGGCACCCTGCGTCGCCGGCAACGTCTACTCGGCGACGGGATCCGGCACGTCGGCCGACTCGCTGAGCACGCCCACGATGCCGGGGATCTCGATTACCTCAAACACAGTCACCCGCACCTCGGCCTGTCCGTAGGCGTTCTCGGCCGACCGCAGAGAGGAAGGGCCGCTCAGAGCGGCCCTTCCTCCTGGGGTTGGACCTGGTGCTGCGATCCCTCCTTCTCAAACACGATCAGTGCTATCTCTGTGTGGCT
>CAVQWS010000015.1:0-87451 GCA_963717725.1 uncultured Actinomycetes bacterium | reverse complement strand
CCGGGCAGCTACCACGGTGAGGCGTGGGGCCTGGAGATGTACGAGGTGCTCGCGCGGTCGCGCGTCGCGCTGAACCGGCACATCGACATCGCCGACGGCTACGCGAACAACATGCGGCTGTACGAAGCGACCGGTGTCGGGGCACTGCTCGTCACGGAGGCACGCCGGAACCTCGCCGAGCTGTTCGAGCCCGGTCGGGAGGTCGTCGCTTACGAGGACGAGAGCGACCTCGTCGAGAAGGTCCGGCACTATCTCGCCGACGACGGGGAGCGGATGCGCGTCGCGGCGGCCGGGCAGGCGCGCACGCTGCGCGAGCACACGTACGCGAATCGCATCGGCGAGCTCTCCGCGATGCTCGAGGCGCGGCTGCGATGACACGCGAGTTCTGCACCCTCTTCGACAGCGGCTACCTCTTCAAGGCGCTCGCGCTCTACGACTCCCTCGAACGCCACTGCGAGCGCTTCCACCTGACCGCGCTCTGCTTCGACGAGGAGGCCGAGCGGCTGCTCCGGCTCCTGGCGCTTCCGAACCTCACGGCCCTGCCCCTCGCGGAGCTCGAGTCCAGGGATCCAGCGCTTGCCGGCACGAAGGCGGGCCGCAATCGCTTCGAGTACTGCTGCACCGCGACTCCGGCGCTTCCGCTCCACCTGCTCGAGAGCCGGGCCGAGCTGGAGGAGATCACCTACCTCGACGCCGACCTGTTCTTCTTCTCCAGCCCCGAGCCGCTGTTCGCGGAGCTGGGCGACGCCTCGGTTCTGATCACGCCGCATCGGTTTCCCGACTACCTCCGTCACTACCAGGCGAACGGGATCTTCAACGTGCAGTTCATGACCTTCCGCCGCGACGAGCGCGGGCTCGCCGCGCTGCGCTGGTGGCACAATCGCTGCGTCGAGTGGTGCTACCTGCGCCTCGAGGACGGGAAGTTCGCCGACCAGAAGTACCTCGACGACTGGCCCGAGCGGTTCGAGGGCGTCCACGTGCTGCGGCATCCGGGCGGCGGGCTCGCGCCGTGGAACCTCGACCGCCACACCCTGAGCCGCAAGGACGGCCAGGTGCTCGTCGACGGCGAGCCGCTCGTCTTCTTCCACTTCCATCGCGTGCGGATGCGCCTCGACGGAGGATACGACTGGCGAGCTCACGGCTACCTAGGTCTCGGCACAGCCGGCGAGCTGGTGTACGGCCCGTACCTCGCCGCGCTGGACACCGCCAAGCGTCGCGTGCGCGTGGTCGATCCATCCTTCGACGCCGGCCTCGTCGAGCGCCGCGGCTGGCGGCAGCGTGTGGATGACGCGCGCGCCGATCTCGGTGTGCGCGTGACGCGAGTGGCGCCGGGGCTCGCGCGCCTGCGCCACCGCGGCGTGCTCTCCTAGCGGCGCAGGATGCGCCCGGCGGTGGCTCGGAGCCAGGTTGCGGGCAAGCGGGCGAAGCGGCGCCGCATCCGGCGCAACGCCGTCCGCTTCAGGTCGTCGAACGGCGATCCGAAGCGCTCGACTCCCCGCGTCGAGAGCTCGAACGCGAACGCTTCGTGACCGCGAAGAAACGCGAACGCACAGGCGAGCAACAGCTCCCGCCTGCCGAAGCGCTCGTCGCTCGCGAGGTCGTTGAAGTACTCGAGCTCGACCCAGCCCGGGGCGGGCTTGTGGCAGGCGTCGAGCAGCGCCGTCGTCCGCCCACCCAGCGTGCTCCTGGCGAGGTCGCTGTCGACTCGAGTCGAGCCACGAACCTTCAGGTCCGAGGCCCAGAAGCCCCGCCGGCCGAAGTCGTCGAGCACATCCGCCAGCCGGTCCTCGCCCTCGTACGCATCGATGATCCCCGGCTCGAGCTCGACGAGGAGCACGTCGTCTGCCAGCTCACCGAGGCTGCGGAACAGCCGCAGGTCGGTCCCCTGTGAGTCGAGCTTCAGCCAGTCGATTCGCTCGAGGCCGAGCGAGGCGAGCGCGCCGCGAAGGTCGACCGCGGGCAGCTCGACCGTGCGCTCGACGCGGAAGAGCGGCGCGAAGGCGTACCGACGCAGCCGGTCCTGGAGGGGGGTGAGCCGGCTGGAGCAGTAAGGCGAGGCGGTCAGCTGGAAGGGCTCGGCGTCCGAGGGGCGCTCGGCGACGATTCGGTTGTAGGTCGTGAGGCGCCGAAAGCCCGCCGATTCGTCGGTGACGCTCGCGAGCTCCCGCTCGTCGGCCTCGAAGGCGACGCAGACCGAGTACTTCGCGATCGCTCGCCATTTCGGGTGGACACCCTGCGCCGCGCCGACGTCGACTAGGACCGGCGGCGCAGCCTCCAGCTCGGGCAACTGCAGGATCCGGTCGACGACGCTCACGCGAACGCCCGCAACGCCTCGACGACACGCTCGACCTCGTCGTCGCGCAGCTCCGGGTACATCGGCAGGCTGAGGATGTGTGCGCAGAGGCGCTCGGAGACGGTCAGCGGCACCGGTCCGTCGCCGAGCCGGCGGTAGGGCGGCTGTCCGTGTACGGGCGTCGGATAGTGGACGAGCGTCCCGATGCCGTGCTCGGCCAGGTGGGTCTGGAGCGATTCGCGGGCGGGCGCGTCAACGACGTACAGGTGGAAGACATGGCGGCGCTCGGGCAGCTGCGCCAGCGGTCGCACCGATCCTCCGTCGAGCGCCTCGGTGTAGCGAGCGGCGATCTGCTCGCGGCGCCTGATCCAGTTCTCGAGCTGCCGCAGGCGCGTGCGAAGAACGGCGGCCTGGAGCTCGTCGAGCCGGCTGTTGACACCCTCGGTCACGTGGCGGTAGCGGTCGGTCTGGCCGTATTGGCGCACGAGGCGCAGCCGCTCGCCGAGCTCGGGATCGTTGGTGATCACCGCGCCGCCGTCGCCCAGCGCGGCGAGGTTCTTCGTCGGGTAGAAGCTGAGGCAGCCGAGCGCCCCGAACGTCCCCGCAGGCCGCCCGCGAAGCGTCGCGCTGACGGCCTGGGCGCAGTCCTCCACGACCGCGATCCCGCGCTCGGCGCAGAGCTCGACGATTACGTCCACGTCCGCGCACTGGCCGTAGAGGTGAACCGGCACGACCGCCCGCGTCCGCTCGGAGAGCGCGCCCCGCAGCGACTCGTGATCCATCGTCCCGGCCTCCGGCTCGACATCGCAGAGCACCGGCGTCGCGCCAGCGCGCTCGATCGCGGCAACCGTGGGCACGCACGTGTTCGCCTGCGTCACGACCTCGTCGCCGGCACCAACGTCGAGCGCCCGCAAAGCGAGCTCGATCGCGTCGGTCCCGGAGGCGACGCCCACCGCGTGAGCCGCCCCGGCCGCTTCGGCGAGCTCGCGCTCGAACGCCTCGCCCTCGCCTCCGAGCACGAACCAGCCGCTGTCGAGGACGCGAGCGAGGGCGGCGTCGAGCTCGTCGCGCAGCTCCGCGACGCCGCGGCTCAGGTCGTTGAACGGGATCGCCGGCGTCGCCGCCACGGGCGGTGAGTCTATGGCTTGCGATACTGCGGCCGTGCCGCGCCGAAGAGCCATGATCACGGGCATCGGTGGCCAAGACGGCTCGTACCTTGCCGAGCTGCTGCTCGAGCACGACTACGAGGTCTTCGGGGTCGTCCGGCGCGCTCCCTCGGCGCGTTACGAGAACCTCGAGCCGCTCCGCGAGCGGATCGAGCTGATCCAGGCAGACGTGCTCGACGAGCTCTCGCTCGTGAGCGCCCTGAAGAGCTGCCGCCCGGACGAGGTCTACAACCTCGCGTCGGTCTCGTTCGTCCCGATGTCGTGGAAGCAGCCGGTCCTGACGGCCGAGTTCGCCGCCGTCGGCGTGACGACGATGCTCGAGTCCATCCGCGCAGTCGACGAGGGGATCCGCTTCTATCAGGCTTCCTCGAGCGAGATCTTCGGCGAGCCGCTCGAGGTGCCGCAGACCGAGCGCACGCCGCTCTCGCCGTTGACGCCGTACGGCGTGGCCAAGTCGTACGGGCACTTCATCACCGGCAGCTATCGGCGCCGCTACGGCCTGCACGCCTCGTCCGGGATCCTCTACAACCACGAGTCGCCGCGGCGGCCGCTCGACTTCGTCACGCGCAAGGTCGCGAATGCCGCCGCCGGGATCAAGCTCGGCCTCCAGGGCGAGCTCTGGCTGGGCAACCTCGACGCGCGGCGCGACTGGGGCTTCGCCGGCGACTACGTGCGCGCGATGTGGCTGATGCTCCAGCAGGACGAGCCGAGCGACTACGTGATCGCGACCGGCGAGGCCCACAGCGTTCGTGAGCTGGTGACGACCGCGTTCGAGCACCTCGGCCTCGACGCCGAGGAATACGTGCACCTCGACAGCTCGCTCGAGCGCGGGAAGGCCGAGCTGCACGACCTCGTCGGCGACCCGGCGAAGGCCCGGGAGCGGCTCGGCTGGGAGCCGACCGTGAGCTTCGAGGAGCTCGTGCGGCTGCTCGTCGACGCAGACCTGCAGCGGCTCGCGGCAGATGTGCCTGCCGAGGCGGAGCGGGGCGCGCAGCCGTAGCGCTCCGCACCCGCCGACTGCACGAGAGCCGGCTCGCGATCGGGGCCTACCGCGGGCTGCGGGCGCTGCTCGCGCGTCTGGGCCTGCAGGTGGTCGTGAAGAGCTTCTACAGCCCGATCCCCGACCTCGTGGCGCTGCCGGACTCGACCTGGGAGCGGCGCAGCGAGCTGGCGGGGATCCGGCTCGACCTCGACGCGCAGCTCGCATTCCTCGAGCGCCTGCGCGAACCGCTCGCCGAGTTCGACCCGCCGCGGGTCGACGACGATGCGCACGTGTACGCGAGCGGCAACCCGTCCTACCCGCTCGTGGACGCGGCCGTCCTGTACGCGATCGTGCGCGGCCTCAAGCCGGGGCGGATCGTCGAGCTCGGCTCGGGACACAGCACCCTCGCGGCCGCCGCGGCCGCCGTCGCCAACGAGCGGGAGGGATCCGCCGTCGACTACCGCGCCTACGATCCGTATCCGAAGGTGGCCCAGGCAGGCTTGCCCGGGCTGACGGAGCTGTCGCGCACACCGGCCGAGGCGCTGCCGCCCGAGCGCTTCGGGGAGCTCGGCGAAGGGGACCTGCTCGTCGTCGACACGACGCATACGGTCAAGACCGGCGGCGACGTCAACCACATCGTGCTCGACGTGCTGCCGCGGCTCGGCAGCGGTGTCCTCGTCCACTTCCACGACGTCTTCCTGCCCTGGGAGTACCCGCGCACCTGGGCCGAGAACTTCGGCCTCTACTGGGCCGAGCAGTACCTGCTTCAGGCCTTCCTGAGCCTGAACGAGCAGTACGAGGTCGCGTGCGCGCTGTACGCGCTCTCGCGCGAGCGGGCCGAGAGCCTGCGCGAGCTCGTGCCGGCCTGGCGCGACGACTCGGTGCCGGGCGCCTTCTGGATCAGGCGGCGCTGAGCTCTGCGTAGACCTCGTCGTGGCGACGGGCGCACGCGTCCCACGTAAATGAACCCGACCGCTCGAGCCCGCGCTTCACGAGCGGGTCCGGGTCGTCGAGCACCGCCGCCACGCAGGCCGCGATCGCGTCCGGGTCGTTCGGATCGAACATGCGGGCCGCGTCGCCGAGCACCTCGGGCAGGGCTCCCGCGTCCGACGCCGCGACCGGGCAGCCGCATGCCATCGCCTCGAGCGGCGGCAGGCCGAAGCCCTCGTAGAGGCTCGGGAAGACGAGCGTGGCCGCGGTGCGATAGAGGCAGACGAGCTCGTCGCGCGGGACGTGACCGCGCACCTCGACCCCTTTGGTCGACGGGAGCTTGTCGAGGCCGGACCCGGTCAGCACGAGCCGCAGCTCCGGCCGTTCCCGGCGGAGCAGCGCGAAAGCCTCAAGCAGCCGCCAATGGTTCTTGTGCGGCCAGCCGTTCGCCGGGTAGAGCAGGAACGGCTCACGCGCTTCGTCGCCGGGCGACAGCCGCTCGAGGTCGATTCCGAGGTGGATGGCGCGCACCCGCTCCGGCGCCACCCTCAGCCGCTCGACGATCGTCTCCTTCACGTGCTCGCTGATCGCGATCACGAGCCGGGCCTCGCGCGCCGCCGCCCGGTAGGCGACCCGTCGGTAGGCGCGCTCGCCGCGCGAGAAGAACTCCGGAAAGAGCTCGTGCTGGAGGTCGAGAATCGAGGTGGCCGCCGGCACACGGCTACGGCGCGGGATCGCGAGCGTGAGCGGGAAGTGCAGCGCGTCGAGCCTGTCGGTCCCGAGCTCTCGGCGGAGGCGGCCGGGCAGGGCCGTGGCGAGGGCCATTGCCGTCAGCCGCCCGGCGGTCGAGCGGGAGGCGCGATACGACGTCACCGTCGTCCCGGGCAGACCGTCGACGGCGTCCGGGGCGACCGTCGGCGCGAAGACGCGGTACTCGAGCCGGCCGACTCGCGCCAGTGCGCGGACGAGCTCGCGCGCGTAGGTCTCGGACCCGCCGGAGAGCCGCGGAACCAGCGTCAGCAGGCTGATCCCGACCATCGAGCGCGAGACCCTACCGTAGAATCGCAAGGTGCCGGAACCGGCAGACACGACGGCGCTGGAGGGCGCGCGGAGCGCACCGGCGTCGCGGGAGCGGGGTCTAGAGCTCGTGGACGCGATTCCGGCCTGGGCCTGGCTCGTGCTGCTGGTCGGAGTCTCGTTCGCGGTGCGAACCGGGCTCGCGTTGCGGGATCCCTCACCGTGGATCTTCCAGGACGAGCTGCTCTACTCCGAATTTGCCAAGAGCTTCGCCGCGACCGGGCACTTCGCCCTCCGCGAGAGCCCCGGTACGGGCGGGTTCGGGGTCGTCTATCCACTCCTGATCTCGCCGGCATGGGCGCTCTTCGCGAAGGTTCCGACCGCCTACGGCGCGGCGAAGGTCGTCAACTCGCTGGTGATGTCGCTCGCCGCGGTACCGGTCTACCTGATTGCCCGGCGTCTGGTTCCGACCCCGCTCGCACTCGGGGCGGCCGCGCTGGCGCTCGCGCTACCCAGCCTCGTCTACACCGGCACGATCATGACCGAGAACGCCTTCTTTCCGATGTTCCTCTTCTGGGTGCTGGCGGTCGTCAGGACGCTCGAGCGACCGACCCTGGTGCGACAGCTGGCGGCCGTCGGCCTCACCTTTCTCGCGTACCTGACGCGGAACCAGGGCGCCGTGCTGGCGCCGGCGCTGGTCACCGCGCTCGCCCTCTTCGTCCTGCTCGACGCATCCTCCGAGCGTCGGTACTTTCCGGCGCTCCTTCGGCGGCTGGTGTCCTTCGCGGTCACCTGGGCGACGCTCGCCGTTGGGGTCGCGGGCTACCTGATCCTCGAGGTCGGCAGCAAGCACAAGACCGTCTCGAGCGCGCTACTGGGCGGCTACTCGGTGCTCACGCAATCGGACTACTCGGTCCGGGAGACGCTCCGCTGGGCGCTCTACCACCTCGCCGAGCTTGACTTCGCCACCGGGGTGATCCCGCTCGCCGCGTTCTTCGTCCTGCTCGCCGCCGGCCTGCGGCGCAGCCCGCCGACACGCGACGTGCGGATCTTCGCGATCGTCGGTTTGTCAGCCTCGGTGTGGCTCTTGCTCGAGGTCGGCGCCTTCGCCTCGACGGCGTTCGGGCAGCAGATCCAGGAGCGGAACCTGTTCTACCTCGAGCCGCTCTACCTGATCGCCCTGGTTGCGTGGGCGGCAGGACCCTCCCGAGGCGGCGCGTGACCACCGTCGTGGCGACGGTCGCCGCGGTGGCGCTCGTCGGCTACCCGTCGTACGACTCGTTCCTTTCGCCGAAGGCGTACTCGAACGCGTTCGGCTTGCTCCCGCTGTTGCGGGTCGAGCAGCACGGCTGGGTCGGTCCCTCGCACATCACGCGAGCCGTGATCCTGTTCGCGATCGTGCTGGGCCTGGTGTTCCTGCTACTGCCGCCGCGGCTCGCGCTACTGGCGCCGGCCGGCGTCCTGTTGTACCTGGCGGTGATGAACTCCCCCGTCGAGGGTCTGACGCACCAGGCGTCGGTGGGCGCACGCTACGGCGGGATCCAGGCATCGCTCGACTGGATCGACCAGGCCGTCGGTCGGAAGCCCACCGTCTCCGCGCTCTGGACAGGCTCGCCGGACGTGAACTTCGTCAGTCTCTGGGACAACGAGTTCTTCAACCGCAGCGTGGGTCCGGTCTACAACATCCACGGCCCGCCCGACGGGTTGCCGCAGGAGACGCTGACCTTCGACCCCCGACCTTCCCTCCGCCACGCGAACGGCGAGCCCGTTCCGGTCCGGTACCTGCTGACCGACCAGTTCGAGACGATCCCCGTGGGGACGCGCGTGGCGCGCGACAGCGGTGCAGGCATGGTGCTGTACCGAGTCGACGGACCGCTTCAGATCGCGTACGGGACTGCCGGCATCTACCGCGACGCTTGGTCGGCCGGAAACGCAAGCTTCACCATCTACCACTGCCGTGGCGGGCGGGTGACCGCTCAGCCTCCTGGGCGACCGCGGGATCAACCACGCCCCGCCACGATCGTCGCCGACCGACTCGCGCCGGCTCGCGCGAACGCGGCCCGGCCCTCCGTTCCCGTCGGCTTCGTCGTGCCGGTTCCGGACGGGAAGCCGACCTGCCGGATCGGCTTCTCTATCACGCCGACGGCTGTCCCGGCCGAGACGATCCACACCGGCGACACCCGGACGCTCGGCATCCGGTTCCTGAACCCGGCGTACCTGCCGGCAGGCTGACTGCCCTCAGGCGGTGGCCACGAGGGCGTACTCGGTCTGCTCTATCGCGGTCACGCTCGCCGTCGCCGCTGCCCCGCGGGTAGCGGATCCGGGCGCGCTCGAAGCCGTGGATCAGCGCGAGGGCGTGCGCGACCTCCGGAAAGATCGGGGCGCGGTGGGTCGGGTCGACCCAGAAGGTCTTGAACGCCGAGAGGGAGTGCGGATTGATCGTCTCGGCGACGAACACCCCGCCCGGGCGGAGCGCCGTACGCGCGGCAAGGAACAGGCGCTCGAGCTGTTCGTAGGGCAGGTGCTCGACCACGTGGATCGCGGTCACGCCGCCGAGGCTCGCTGCCTCCAGCCGGTCGAGATAGGCGACCCCGTCGTCGTGCTCGACGTCCAGGCCGAGCCGCTGGCGCGGTCGACCATGCCCTCGTCCGTGTCGACCCCGCGCGCCTCGACCCCGGCCTCCCGCAATAGCGAGAGCAGCTCGCCGCGCCCGCAGCCGACGTCGAGCACCGGTGCGTGGTCGCGGAGCAGCGTCGACGTAGGGCTCGAGCAGCCCCCGAACCCGTTCCTCCGGGCCGCGGAAGACATCCTCGAAGCTCGCGTAGGCGCTGTCCTGGGCCGTCCGGCTGGCCTCGGCGCGTGTAGGGCTCCGGGTAGAGCTCCGCCTCCAGTCCGCCGAGCCGCGCTCGGTCTCGCCCGTTCTGCGTGTAGCGCGCGACATCGCAGGTCCTCGAGCCGGTCGCGCGAGCGTTCGAGCTCTTCGATTCCGACCGACAGGAGCGTCTCGAGCTCGCGCTGGCGGACGAGGTACGGGCGCAACAGCCGCAGCAGCAGCGGCGCCGGTAGATCCGGCCGAAGCGGCCCCGAACGCGACGGCGCGTCCCAGCGGACAGGCTCGGGCCCGTCGGCGAGATAGCCGGCGCACGCGCGTCCCCGCCGTCTCGCGCGTCGCCCGCTCGTGGGCGACGCGCTCGAGCTCGGGCAGGCGGGCGGCCACGAACGCCGCCGCCCGCTCGACCGACTGCTCGCTCGGCGACCGCGGCCCGGCCCAGCTCGCCGCGCTCCCGGGCCCGCTCCGGATCCTCGGCGACCTCCCGCATCAGCTGCGGCAACGTCGAGGTCGGGCTCCGCCCAGACGGTCCCGGCGGGGTAGGGCCCGACCTCCTGCTCGAGTTCGGTGAGCGCGTACGGGACGAGGTAGCTCGAGTCCGCGTCCATGAAGGCGAGGTTGCCCGAGTAGCCGGTGGCGATCGCCGGCTTGCCGAGCGCCATCGCCTCGGCGATCGTCAGGCCGAAGCCCTCGCTGCGGTGGAGCGAGACGTAGCAGTCGCAGGCGCGGTCAGCGAGGTCAGGTGCTCGCCGCTGACGTAGCCGTCCGAGAGCACGATGTCGGGCCGGCCGTCGATCGCCGTCTGGACCCGCGCAGGTCGGCGCGCGCGGTCGCCGTTGATGCTCTTCACGTAGAGCAGCGGTCGCCGGGCTCCGGGAACGCGCGCGTGAAGGCCTCGATCAGGCCGAGCGGGTTCTTGCGCTCGATCGTGCTGAAGAAGTCGAACACGAAGAGAAAGACGAAGCGTTCTCCGGGAAGCCCAGGTCGGCTGCGCGTGAGCGTCGCCGGTGCCGGCACGACGACCGGCAACGGGAACGTGAGCACCGGCTTGTCCGTCTCCGCCTGAATCGTCTGGCGCGACGAAGTCGCTCGCCACCCACATCTCGTCGAGCAGGTCGATAGCCGGCCGGAGCTCCCGGGGCATCCGGCTTCCCTCCCAGAACCAGAGCCCGGCCGCGGAGTAGCGGCCCCGCAGCAGTTCGCGCCTCCGTCCTGGACGAACTGCAGCAGGTGCTCGGCGTTCAGGCAGATGACGTTGGAGGGGTACTGGGCCTTGCCGGCCCGGCCTCGAACGGGTGGTACTGCCGGTGCGGTACCCGGTCGTAGCTGACCGTAGAGAAGGGCACCGTCCGCTTCCAGCGCGAGCCACGACGCGGCGCGCCGCCTCTCCCTGGCCGAACTCGGCGCGGAAGAACCCGACGACGTTCACCTCCATGTCGGCATCTCGGCCGTCCACTTGAGAAGCGAGAGCCTAGAGGGCGCGCAGGCTCTCGGGGTGCTTGCGCACGAAGCGGGCGATGCTGCGCCAGTGCCAGAGCGTGCGGCGCGTGAAGAAGCGGCGGTCGGTCACGGCCTGGTGGTGGTGGACGACGACCGCGCCGGGCACGTACCAGCGCTCCCAGCCGGCCTGGCGCGCGCGGTAGGCGAGGTCGATGTCCTCGCCGTAGAGGTGGTAGCCCTCGTCGAGGCCGCCGAGCTCCTCGAGCATCTCGCGGCGCAGGAGCAGGAACGCGCCCAGGAACCAGTCGGAGAGCGCCGGCTCGTCGGGCTGCTCGTCGAGCAGGTAGTGGCTGCGCTGCCGCTGCTCGGGGTGGAGCCACCGGCGGAGCGGCGTGCGGCGGACGAGCGTGCCGCGGATCGTCGGGAAGCTGCGGCGCGACGGCTGCCAGCGTCCGTCCGGGTACCGGAGCTGCGGCGCGGCGATCCCGCAGCGCGGGTGGGCGTCGGCGAAGCCGGCCAGCTCGGCGATCGCTCCGGGCGTGACCTCGATGTCGGAGTTCGAGGCGATCACGTAGGGCGCGCTCGTGGCCGCCACGCCGCGGTTGATGTTCGCGCCGAAGCCGAGCGTGCGCTCGTTGGCGATCACCTTGCGCCTCGCGGCGTCGACGGCGAGCCGCCGGGGTTGACCGTCAGCACCAGCTCGTCCACCTGCGGCGCGAGCGAGTCGAGGCACGGGCCGGGGTCGGGGTCGCCCGGCGTCCAGATCACGACCGCGGCGGTCTTCACGCGAGCAGCTCCCGGTAGACCTCGAGCGTCCGGCGGGCGGTCTCGGCCCACGAGTAGGCGGCCGGCGCGGGCAAGGCCGGCCGCGCGCAGGCGCTCGTGATCGGCGATGGCGCGCTCGATCCCGCCGGCGAGCGCGACCGGGTTGCCGGGCTCGACCAGGATCGCCGCCTCGCCGGCGACCTCGGGCAGCGCGCCGGCGGTGGTGGCGACGACGGGCGTGCCGGAGGCCATCGCCTCGAGCAGCGGCAGGCCGAAGCCCTCGTAGCGGCTGGGGAAGACGAGGCAGGCCGCGCCGCGGTAGAGCGCGGCGAGCTCGTCCTGCGGGACGTGGCCGCGCAGCTCGACCGGGACGCCGAGCCGGGCCGCCGTCTCCTCGGCCTCGGCGCGGCCGCCCTTGTCGGGGCCGACGAGCACGAGCCTGGGCGCGCCCTCGCCGATCAGCGCCAGCGCCTCGATCGCGGTCGTCGCCTCCTTGCGCGGCTGGAGCGCGCCGACGAAGAGCGCGTACGGCTCGCCGTCGGGCGACGGGCCGTCGGGCCTGAAGGCCGGGTCGGCGGCGAGCGGCGTGACGGTGATCTTCTGCTCGGGGATCCCGTAGAGCTCGACGAGGTCGCGCTTGGTCAGCTCCGAGATCGCGAGCACCCGGGCGGCGCGACGGGCGGCGCGGGGAACGGCCGCGCGGAAGATCAGCCGGTCGCGGGTGCCCATCACCGACGGGTCGCGCTCGAAGGAGAGGTCCTGGATCGTGACCACGGCCGGGCAGGGGCACCAGAGCGGGAGCGCGTGCACGAAGTGCGCCAGCGCGGGGCGGAGGCGGCGGAGCAGACGTGGGACGGAGACCGCCATGCGCGCGACCTGGCTGCGCGCGGGCAGCTCGACCGGCTCGATCCCGGCGGGGACGAGGTCGGGGCGGCGGGTGAACGCCGCCAGCCGCAGGTCGCTCGGCGAGGCCGCGGCGAGCTCGCGGAGCAGGGAGCGCACGTAGGTCTCGTCGCCTGTTCGCTGCCGTCCGAGCACGTCGGCGTCGATCGCGACGAGCGGGGCGCTCATGCCGCGGCTTCGCGGTACACGGCGACCGTCTCGCGCGCCACCTCGTGCCAGTCGAAGGCACGCGCACGCTCGAGGCCGAGTGGCCGCAGCTCCTCGCGCCGGTCGATCGCCTCGGTGAGGCCGGCTGCGATCGCATCCGGGTCGAGCGGGTCGACGAGCACGGCCGCGCCGCCGGCGACCTCCTCCAGCGCTCCGGTGCGGGCGGCGACGACCGGCGCGCCGCAGGCCATCGCCTCCAGCACGGGCAGGCCGAAGCCCTCGTAGAGCGAGACGTAGGCGACGGCCCGCGCGCCGCGGTAGAGCCGGGCCAGCTCGTCGTCGCCGACCTCGCCGAGCCAGCGGACGCCGTCGCCGTCGACCCGCACGCCGCCCCAGCCGGGTGCGCCGGCGACGAGCAGCGGCAGGCCGTTCAGGCCCGCGCGGCGGTGGGCCTCGACCAGCCGTGGCAGGTTCTTGCGCGGCTCGAGCGTCGAGACCGCGAGCACGTAGTCGCCCGGCGCGGACTCGCCCTCGGCGGAGAACTGGGGGCCGACCGCATTCGGGATCACGCGCACCTTCTCCTCGGGCACGTCGAGCAGCTCGAGCAGCTCGCGCTTGGTGAACTCCGAGACGGCGATCAGCCGCCGCGCGGCGCGCGCCACGCGCGGGAGCGTGAGCCGCGAGTACGTCCGGCTCCAGCGGTTGAAGGTCTCCGGGTGCCGCAGCACGGCGAGGTCGTGGAAGGTGACGACCAGCGGGACGCGTGAGCGCATGGGCGCGCGCTGGGTCGGGCAGTGCAGGACGTCCACGCCGTCTCGGCTCGCCCGGCGCGGGCAGCGCGGCCAGGTACCAGCCGAGGTCGCGAACCGGCACGAGCGCGCGCGACGAGCCGCCGAGCGCGTAGCGGCGAACGTCCACGTCCTCGTGCTCGAGCGCGGCCAGCAGCGAGCGGATGTGCCGCGCGGTGCCCGCCCGCGTGAGCGCGAGCGCCGAGACGTCCATTCCGACTCTCAGCGGTGCCACGCCGATGAGTCTAGGTACCCCGCCAGCACCGCCTCACCGCACGCCCGCCAGGTGAAGCTCGAGGCGTGCTCGACGCCCGTTCCGCGGGGATCGGCCAGCGCCTGCTCGAGCGCCTCGGCGAAGTCCTCCGGGTCATCCGGATCGGCGCGCAGGGCGACGCCGCCGCTCGCCTCGTCCAGCGACGGATGCGACGAGACCACCGCGGGAACGCCACTTGCGAGCGCCTCGACGACCGGGATCCCGAAGCCCTCGAAGCGCGACGGGTAGGCGAAGGCCGACGCGCCGCGATAGAGCCGTGCGAGCTCGTCGTCCGAGACGAAGCCGAGCAGGCGCACGCCCTCGGCGGCCAGCGGCTCGCGCTCCCAGCCCTCGAGCCCGGCGAGCGCGAGCGTCAGCTCGGGGTGCCGCTCGCGCAGGAGCGCGAAGGCGGCGACGAGCGCCGGCAGGTTCTTGCGCGGCTCGAGCGTCGAGACCGCGAGCACGTACGGCCCGCCCAGGTCGGCCGCCTCGCCCTCCGGCGAGAAGCGCGGGTCGATCCCGGGGTAGGCGACCCGCACCCGTTCCTCCGGAACGCCGAGCAGCTCGACCACCTCCCAGGCGGTGAACTGCGAGTTGGCGAAGATCCGGTCGCAGGTCGCCGTGGCGTTCTCGTACTTCGGCCCGTGCAGGCGCAGCGTCTCGGGCTCGACCCACTCCGGGAAGCGCAGGGGCACCAGGTCGTGGATCGTCGTCGCGCGCAGGCCGCGCCGCTGCGCGGGGTACATCCAGTCCGAGAAGTGGAAGACGTCGAGCCGTCCGACGAGCCGCTCGACCGTCGGCCGGCCGCGGCGGCTCCAGGCCGTGCGCAGCGCGTGTGGGATCAGCGGCGTCCGCACCTCGACGTCGAGCCCGGCGAGCGCCTCCTCGATCCGCTCGCGCCCCTTCGGCCCCGACGGCCCGAACGCGACCAGCTCGTGCTCGCCGCCGGCCGCCTCGGCGAGGCCCGCCACCATGCCGCGGATGTAGTTCCCGATCCCGGTGCGCGGGCGCGAGAGCGGGCTGACGTCGACGACGATTCGCACGGGACCGGCCAGTATCCTGCCCCGGATGGCCGTCGACACCGCAACCAGAGCCGCACTGCCGACCCTCGGCTGGCTCCCGCGCTACGGCGAGCTGCTGCGCACGCTCGTCCGCCGCGAGCTGCGCACGCGCTTCAAGGGCTCGGCGCTCGGCCTCTTCTGGTCGCTGATCTACCCGCTCGCGATGATCGGCGTCTACACGCTCGTCTTCTCGGTGCTCTGGCGGGTGACCGGGGACATCCCGCACTACCCGCTGTTCGTGCTCTCCGGCCTCGCGGTCTGGGGCTTCTTCCAGGCCGGGATCCAGCTCGGGACGACCTCGCTGGTCGCAGAACGGCGAGCTGATCAAGAAGGTCTGGTTCCCGCGCGAGCTGGTGCCCGCCTCGGCCGTGCTCGCCCAGACGGTGACGATCTTCGTGATGCTCGCGATCCTGATCCCGATCGACCTGATCGTCGAGCCCGACGAACGCCCGCACGGTCGTGCTCGTGATCCCGATCGTCGCCGCGCTGATCTGCCTCGTGCTCGGGCTCGCCTGGCTGTTCTCGGTCGCGAACGTCTTCTACCGCGACGTCGAGCACCTGCTCGCGGTCGTCTTCCTGCCCTGGTTCTTCCTCACGCCGGTGCTGTACGGGCTCGAGCAGTTCAGCGCCGCCAGCTCGCACCGCTGGCTGATCCTGCTGATGCGCTACGGGAACCCGGTCACGCCGTACGTCGAGGGCGTGCGCGCGGTCGTGCTGCAGGCGACCGTGCCGGGGGCGCCGCTGCTGATCTACATCTTCCTCGTCGGCCCGCTCGTCGCGCTGCTCGGGCTCTGGGTGATGCAGCGCTTCGAGGACCGCATCGCGATCGAGCTCTGAGATGACGCAGCGCGCCGCGGTGGCGACCGGGGAGATCCGCGCCCGCGGGCTGGGGCGGGTGTTCACGATCCGCCTCTCGCAGAACCGCTCGCTGAAGGCGGCGCTCCTCCGGCGCGAGCTGCCGCGCACGCGCGAGCTCTGGGCGCTGCGTGACGTCGACCTCGACATCGCGCCCGGCCAGGCCTTCGGGATCGTCGGCCCGAACGGCTCGGGCAAGTCGACGCTGCTGAAGCTGCTCGCCGGGATCTTCGCGCCCTCGACCGGCACGCTCGCCGTCGGCGGGCGGGTCGGCTCGCTGATCGAGATCGGCGCCGGCTTCCACCCCGAGTTCACCGGGGTCGAGAACGTCTACCTGAACGCGGCCATCTACGGGCTCAAGCGCGAGTACGTCGACCGGCACCTGGAGGAGATCATCGCCTTCGCCGAGCTGGAGTCGTTCGCCGACGTGCCGGTGCGGACGTACTCGTCGGGGATGTACATGCGGCTCGGCTTCTCGGTCGCGATGCACGTCCAGCCCGACGTGCTGCTGCTGGACGAGGTGCTCGCCGTCGGCGACGAGGCGTTCCAGCAGAAGTGCTTCGGCAAGATCGGCGACTTCAAGCGCGGCGGCGGGACGATCGTCTTCGTCTCGCACGACCCGGGCGCGGTCGAGCGGCTCTGCGACGAGGCGGTGCTGCTCGACCACGGCCGCTCGGTCGAGCGCGGGCTCGGCCGGCGACGTCGTGCGCGCCTACCACCGTCGGCTCGTCAGCGCCTCGCACGCGAGCGCGGACGGCCGCGAGGGACGCGCCGGCGGGCCGGTCCGCGTGCACGAGGTGCGGGCGGTGGCCGGCGACGGCATCGTGCGCGAGCGCTTCACCGAGGGCGAGCCGATGGCGCTCGAGGTCTGGCTCTACGCCGAGGACGGGCTCGACGAGGGCCGGGTCACGCTCGGCCTGCGCGACTCCGGCGACCGGCGGCTCGGCTCGCAGGCGGCCGACTCGGTGCGTCTTCGCCCGGGCCAGCTCGAGCGGCTGCGGCTCCACTTCCCGGGGCTGCCGCTGCGCGAGGGTCGCTTCTACGTCGACGTCAGCCTCGAGAGCGGCGACGGCGGTGCGAGCTCGACCACGCCGAGCGCGCGCTCGAGCTCAGCGTCTTCGGCCAGGACCCCGGCGGCGACGGCGCGATTCGCCTCGGCGGCACGTGGGAGTTACCGGCCGTCGACGGAACCGGCGACGGGTAACGTGAATCGCATGGAGCCGTTGCTCGTCCGCGCCGCCCGGCGGGAGCCCGTCGAGCGCACGCCGGTCTGGTTCATGCGCCAGGCGGGGCGCTCGCTGCCCGAGTACCGCGAGCTGCGGAAGCAGTACGGCCTGTTCGAGATCGCGCGGCAGCCGGAGCTCTGCGCGGAGGTGACGCTGCAGCCGGTTCGGCGGCACGACGTGGACGCGGCGGTGATGTTCGCGGACATCATGCTCCCCGTCCTCGGGATGGGCGTCGAGGTCGAGCTGGTCGAGAACGTCGGCCCGGTCGTCGCCTCGCCGGTGCGCACGCTCGCCGATGTGGAGCGGCTCGTCGTGCCCGTGCCGGAGGAGTCCGTGCCGTGGACGCTCGAGTCGGTGCGCCTCGTGCGCGAGGCGCTGCGCGACGACCAGGCGGTGGTCGGCTTCGCCGGCGGGCCGTTCACGGTCGCGGGCTACCTGATCGAGGGCAAGCCGTCGCGCGACTTCAAGCTGACGAAGGCGTGCATGTACTCGCAGCCAGAGGTCTGGCACGCGCTGATGGAGAAGCTCGCCGACGCGTTCGCGCTGTACGTCGCCGCCTGCGCCGGCGCCGGGGCGGATGCGATCCAGCTGTTCGACTCGTGGGCCGGCGCGCTCTCGGTCGCCGACTACCGCGAGTTCGTCGCGCCCTACTCGGCGCGAGTGCTCGACGCGGTCGAGGTGCCGACGATCCACTTCGCGACCGGCGACGCGCATCTGCTCGAGGAGCGCGCGGCGGTCGGCGGCGACGTGATCGGCGTCGACTGGCGCGTTCCGCTGGACGTCGCCTGGGAGCGGGTCGGCCACGACCGCGGCATTCAGGGCAACCTCGACGGCGCCGTCCTGCTCGGGCCCGTGGGAGCGGGTCGAGGCCGGCACGCGCGACGTGCTCGAGCGCGCGGGCGGGCGGCCGGGCCACATCTTCAACCTCGGCCACGGCGTGCTGCCGGAGACCGATCCGGAGCTGCTCGGGCACGGCTCGTCCGGCTGGTGCACGAGACGACCTTGGTGGCTGCGTGAGCGACGCGGTCGTGCTGATGGCGTATGGGAGCCCGGCGACGGCGGAGGACGTGCGGCCGTACCTGGAGGACATCCGGCGCGGCCGGCCGGTCTCGGACGAGGCGGTCGCCGAGCTGGCCGAGCGCTACCGGCGGATCGGCGGTCGCTCGCCGCTCGACGAGATCACCGAGGCGCAGCGCTCGGCGCTGGAACGTGAGCTCGGGATCCCGGTCTTCGTCGGCATGAAGCACTGGCGGCCGCGGATCGTGGAGGCGGTGGACAGGGCGCTCGCCGGCGATGCGACGCGCCTGATCGGCGTCGTGCTGGCGCCGCACTTCTCGCGCATGTCGGTCGGCGAGTACCGCGAGCGGCTCGAGGCGGCGCTCGACGGGCGCGACGCCGAGCTCGTGCTGGTCGACAGCTGGCACGACGACCCCGCGTTCGTGGACGTCGTCGCTTCACGCGTGCGCGGGACCGACGCGTGGGTCGTCTTCACGGCGCACTCGCTGCCCGAGCGGATCCTCGCCGACGGCGACCCGTACCGGGAGCAGCTGCTGGAGACGTCGCGCCTGGTCGCCGAGCGCGCGGGGCTCGGCGAGCGCTGGTCGTTCGCCTTCCAGAGCGCGAGCCCGACCGGCGAGCCGTGGCTCGGGCCGGACATCCTCGAAGAGCTCGAACGGCTGCACGGCGAAGGCGTCGCCGAAAGTGCTCGTCGCGCCGGTCGGCTTCGTCTCCGACCACCTCGAGATCCTCTGGGACCTCGAGATCGAAGCGCGCGAGCAGGCGGGTGAGCTCGGTCTCGAGCTGGAGCGGATGGACTCGCTCAACGACGACCCGGCCTTCATCGCCGCGCTGGCCGGGGTCGTCGAGCGCGCGCGGGTGGCAGAGCCGGCCGTTCCGGGTAGGAGCGCCTCGTGAGCTCGCGGACGTGTCCCGACTGGCCGCTGCTGATGGAGGTCGCGCCCGAGCTGCAGTTCATGCACTACACGGTCGCCGAGGCGAAGCTCCCCTCGGACGTGCTGGCCGAGCTGCAGGACGTCTCGCTGCAGGACGTGGCCGTCTGCGCCGACCTCGACCACAACGTCTTCTACGCCGCCCACACCGACCCGCAGGTGGCCGAGGCGCTGCGCGGCTCGCACTGGTTCGAGCTGCGCGAGTGGTCGACCCGGGGCCCGGGAGCCGCCGCCTCCGGCCCGTAGGGCGCTTCGGCGAGATTAGGCGCAACGCACGCGGAGGAGTATGTTCGGGCCGGTAGGCAGGACCGGAAGGGGCGACCGATGGAACCGCCGAAGACTCGACTCTTCAGCACCGCCCGGCTCGTTGCGCTGGCGCTGATCGCGCTGGCGCTGGCGGGGCTGGCCTACCTCCGCTTCTCCTCAGGCTCGAGCGAGGTCTCGGTGCCGCAGGGGGCGCACGCCGGCCAGCTGACGCTGCACTCGTGCACGTACGCGACCGAGAAGGGCAGCTATGCCGCCGACTGCGGCGCCCTGGTCGTGCCCGAGAATCGGCATGACGCGCATTCGCGGCTGATCGCGCTGCCGGTCAAGCGGATCAAGGCGATCTCGGCCAATCCCCGAGAGCCGGTCTTCCGGCTGCAGGGTGGACCGGGCCTGACGAACATGGACTTCCCGGACGCGAGCCGGTTCGCCGGCGACCGCGACGTCGTGCTGGTCGGCTACCGCGGCGTGGACGGCTCCCAGCAGCTGCAGTGCCGGGAGGCCGTCTCGGCAATGAAGCACGCGCGCGACTTCCGCAGCACCTCGTTCTACGACTCCTACGGCGACGGCCTTTCGGATTGCGCCGCCCGCCTGCAGAAGGACGGGGTCGATCTCGCCGGTTACTCCTTGCCGGAACGAGTAGACGACCTCGAGGCCGCGCGCCGCGCGCTCGGGTACGGGCCCGTCGACCTGCTCAGCGAGAGCGTGGGGACGCGCACCGCACTGATCTACGCGTGGCGCTACCCGAAGAGCATCCACCGCTCGGTGCTGGTCGGAGTGAACCCGCCGGGCCACTTCATCTGGTACCCACGGCTGAACGACGCGCAGATCGAGAAGTACGCCGCCCTGTGCGTCCACGACGAGTGGTGCAGCTCGAGGACGGACGACCTCGCCGCGACGCTCCGCTCGACCAGCAGGGACATGCCCGACCGCTGGGGCCTTCTGCGGATCAAGCCGGGCAACGCTGAGGTCGGCGCGTTCTTCGGCCTGATGCACTCGACCGGAGCGGCCTCGCCGATCTCCTCGCCGATGACGATCAGCTCGTGGCTGGCCGCCGAGCACGGCGACCCGAGCGGGCTCTGGTTCCTTTCGACGCTCGCCCAGCTGGCGTTCCCGGACATCCAGCTGAAGGGTGAGGCCGCGGCGATCGCGCGGACCGACGCCGCTTATGCGAAGCGCTACTTCGCGGAGCCGCGCGGTGAGAGCTCGATCATCGGCAGCCCCGCCACCGACTTCCTCTGGGCCGGCGGCCGCCTCCTCGACGGCTGGCCCGCCAACCCGGACGAGAATCTCTACTCGAAGGTGCGGACCTCGAAGGTCGAGACGCTCGTGATCAACGGCGATCTCGACTTCGCGACCCCGCCGCAGGCAGCGCATCGCGAGCTGATGCCGTTCCTGCCGAACGGGCACGAGCTCGTCCTGCCCGGGCTCGGCCACACGGACGACTTCTGGGACTACCAGCCGCAGGCGAGCTCCCACCTCGTCAACACGTACCTGAACAGCGGCGTGGTGGACGACTCGCTCTACACCGCCAACAAGGTCGAGCTCGAGCCCGACTTCGCGCAGACGACGATCGCCAAGATCCTCCTCGCCGTGCTGCTCGGGTTCGCGGCGCTCACGGTCGTCTCGCTGCTCCTGCTCGCGCTGCGCGTGCGCAGACGAGGCGGGTTGGGCCACAAGGCGAGCGGGGCCGTTCGCGGCGCCTATGTGATCGTGCTCGGTCTCGGCGGGTGGTTCATCGGCCTGCTGATCGTGCTCACGGCGCTCCCGACGGTCGCGCTCGACAGCCAGCTGGTCGCGACCCTCTCGATCGGGCTCCCGGTCGGCCTGGGCGTCGTCCTCGCCTGGTTCCACGCAGGGAGGCCCGGGCGGGCGAACGCGATCGGCTTCGCCGGCGCGCTGGCGGGCGCGCTCGTCGGAGCCTGGCTCGGGTTCAACGTGCTGAGCGGCCTGTTCGCGGTCGTCACGACGATCGTCGGTGCACAGGCCTGCGCGAACCTGGTCCTGATTGCCTTCGACGTCATGCGAGAGCGGGCGCCGGAGCCGGCTCCGAAGACGAAGGCGGTACCAGCCATCTAGCCGCCGAAGCGGCGGGCGAGCACCTCGTCCAGCGGCCTCGTGTTCAGCACGTCAGGCGGCCCGGCGCCTCCGCGCCGGGCCGTCCTCACCGACAGCTCCATGTTCTCGAGGCCGCGCGTCGAGTGCGCGTCGGTCGAGCAGACGATCGCCACACCCGCCTCGCGCGCCAGGCGGACGTGCTCGTCGCGCAGGTCGAGCCGGGGCGCGAGCCCGTTCACCTCGACCGCCCGGCCCTGCTCGGCGAGCCGGGCGAGGACGGCCTCCAGGTCGACGGCGTTCGGCGGCCGGTAGTTGATCAGCCGCCCGGTCGGATGGCTGAGGCAGCTGACGTAGGGCGAGTCGAGCGCCGCGAGCACGCGCTTGGTCAGCTCCTCGCGCGAGGCGCGCTGGCCGGCGTGGACGCTCGCCTGCACCCAGTCGAGCTCGGCCAGCACGTCGTCGGGAAGGTCGAGCGTGCCGTCCCGCCGGATATCGCACTCGGTCCCGCGCAGGAGGCGGAACGGCGCGAGCTCCTCGTTGGCTGCGGCGATCTCGTCGGCCTGCCGCCGCACGCCGTCGGCGTCGAGCCCGGTGACGGCGCCGACGCTGACCGTGTGGTCGCAGATCGCGAGGTACTCGTAGCCGCGGTCGCGCGCGGCGCGGCCCATCTCGAGGATCGTCGCCCTCCCGTCCGACCAGGTCGAGTGGCAGTGGAGGTCGCCGCGGATCTCGGCCACCTCGACGAGGTCTGTCGTGGCCGGCGCTCCGGCCTCGCGCAGCTCGGGCGGCACGAACGGGAGCCCGAGCGCGGCGAAGACGCTCTCCTCGTCGGGCGCGTCGGGCAGCGGCTCGTGCGCAGCGACCCACTCGGGCGAGCCGGTTGCCCGGACGAGCTCCGTCCCGAGGCGTGACGGCTCGGCGACGACCAGCTCGACCGGCACGCCCTCGACGGTCACGCCGAGCGCGCGACGGTCGCCGCGCTCGACGACCGCCACGATCTGCGGCAAGGCCTCGAAGCGGTCGAGCACCGACGGATCGCCGGGAACCACGACGGCGAGCCGTTCCGAGGCATCGCGCCAGCGGCGCGGGTCGCCGGCCGCGATCCCGCCGAGCGCCTCTGCGATCGACTCGACCAGCGGCCGGCTGCGGTTGAGCAAGAGCGGCTTCGGGGCTGCGGCCTGCACCTCCCGAGCCAGCGCGGCGCGCAGCTTGCGCTCCGTCTCCGGCCCGATGCCCGGCACCTCCTGCAGGCGCCCGGCCTCGGCCGCCTCCCGCAGCTCTGCGAGCGAGCGCACGCCGAGCACGCGGCCGATCTCCAGCATCCGCTTGACCGAGACGCCGAGGAAGCGCCCGAGCCCGGCGAGCTCCGGCGAGACCTCGCGCTCGAGCTCTTCCAACTCCGCGATCTGGCCCGTCTCGACGAGCTCGCGGAGCCGCCGTTCGATCCCGGGGCCGATCCCGCGCAGCTCGCGGACGCGGCCCTGCCGGACGAGCTCCGCGACCGGCGCCGGCGTCGAGCGGATCAGGTCGGCCGCGCGCCGGTAGGCCCGCGCCGTGTACGGCCCGGCACCCGCCAGCTCGAGCAGCGAGGCGAACTGGTCGAGCCGCGAGGCGATCTCGGCATTGTCCGGCGGTGACCCCTGCACAGCTGGATAGTCTCTCCACGGCATGCCGACCGTTGTTGTTCCCTTCCGCGGAGAGACGGCAAAACAGCGACTCGCGCCCGCTCCGGAGGACGTTCGCACGACCATCGCGCAGGCGATGCTCGAGGATGTGCTCGCGGCCGCGGAGCCGGTCGGCGAAGTTGTCGTCGCCGACGAGCCGGGCGGCCAGGGACAGGCGGTCGAAGGCGCGCTGCGGCGGATCGAGAGCGGGCCGGTGCTGGTCGTCAATGCCGACCTGCCATGCGCTCGGGCGCGCGACCTGCTGACCTTGCTCGGCGCGTTGCCTGAGGGCGGGATCGCGCTCGTCGAAGCGGCCGACGGCACGACCAACGCGCTCGCGCTGGCGTCTCCGCACCTGTTCGCGCCGCTCTACGGCGAGGACAGCGCGCAGCGGTTCCTCGCGCGGGCCGAGCGGCTCGGCGCGCCCGCGGTGCTCGCGGCGATCCCGAACCTGGCCGACGACGTGGACACGCTCGCCGACCTCGAGCGGCTCGAGGGCCGGCTTGGCGCACGCACGGCGGTCGCGCTGGACGCGCTGCGCGCGGGCCTCTCGCGTTGAAGGTCGTCGTCCTCGCGGGCGGTCTGGGTGGCTCCCGGCTCGCCCGCGCTCTGGCCGAGGCGACCGAGCCGAGCGAGCTGACGATCGTCGGCAACGTCGGCGACGACGTCGAGATCCTCGGCCTGCATGTCTCGCCGGACCTGGACACGATCCTGTACACGCTCACCGGGCGGCTGGACGAGGCCAAGGGCTGGGGCCGCGCGGAGGAGAGCTGGAACGCCCTCGAGACCGTGGTCGAGCTCGGCGGCGAGAGCTGGTTCCGGCTCGGCGACCTCGACCTCGGGGTCCACCTTGTGCGCACCGAGGCGCTGCGTCGCGGCGAGCCGCTCTCGGCCGTGACCGCCCGGATCTCGCGTGCCTTCGGGCTCGAGCCGACGCTGCTGCCCGCGACCGACGAGCGCCTGCGCACGTGGCTGGCCACGCCCGCCGGCGAGCTGCCGTTCCAGGAGTGGTTCGTGGCGCGCGGGCACCGGGACGAGGTGGACGGCGTGCGCTTCGAGGGCGCGGAAGTGGCGCGGCCCGCGCCGGGCGTGCTCGAGGCGCTGGAGGCCGCCGACCTGATCGCGATCGCCCCGAGCAACCCGTTCGTCAGCATCGGTCCGATCCTGGCCGTGGCCGGCATCCGCGAGGCACTCGAGCGCCGGTCCGTGCCAGCGGTCGCGGTCAGCCCGCTGATCGGCGGCAAAGCGGTACGCGGCCCGGCCGCGCGGATGCTGGCGCGACTCCGTGGCGGAACCGGCCCGCAGCAAGTAACAGACTGTTACAAGGGGTTGATCGATGCGCTCGTGATCGACGAGGCCGACGCGGACGCCGAGGCCGGCGTGCGGACGATCGTCACGCGCACACTGATGGAAGACGCCGAAGGCCGCCGGCGGGTCGCCGAGGCGGTGCTCGAATCCTTGGCGGTGCTGCAGTGAAGATCGCGATTCTCGGCGGCACCGGCTCCTTCGGCCGAGCGCTCGCGGGGCGGTTGCGAGCGCTCGGCGAGGACGTCTACATCGGCTCACGCGACGCCCAGCGGGCGCGGGAGCGGGCGCTCGAGCTCGGCGTCCAGGGCGGCACCAACGAGGACGTCGTCCGCGGCGCGGACCTCGTCGTGCTGGCCACGAAGTCGAGCGCCGCGCTAGAGACCGCCACGAGCCTGGCGGACGCGATCGGCGAGACGCCGGTGCTCTGCGTGGCGAGCGACCTGCGCTTCACCGACACCGGGATCGTGCCGGGCCTCGACGAGGGCTCGCTGGCCGAGAGTCTCTCGCGGCTGATCCCTGCGCCCATCGCCTCGGGCCTGCAGACGGTCTCGGCCATCGACCTCGCCGGGCCGGAGCCGCCCGACCAGGACGCACTGATCTGCGGCGACGACCTGGCTGCGAAGGAGCTCGCGCTCGAGCTGGCCGGCCGCCTCGTCGGTGGGCGCGCGATCGACGTCGGCCCGCTTGCCAACTCCCGCGCGCTCGAGGGCATGACGGCCGTCATCCTGAACGTGAACAGGGAGTACGGCGTCCACGCAGGCCTCCGCCTCACCGGCCTGCCGTGATCTCGATCAGACCCGTCGAGGGGCTGCCGGAGATCGAGGCGGGCGCCGACCTCGGCGCGCTGATCGCGGAGCGGACGGAGCTCGAGAGCGGCGACGTGCTCGTCGTCGCGCAGAAAGCGGTCTCGAAGGCCGAGGGCCGCGTCGTGCGCCTGGACGAGGTCGAGCCCTCCGAGCGAGCGCGTGAGCTGGCCGGCGACGAGGACCCGCGCCGGCTCGAGGTGATCCTGCGCGAGTCGGCGCGGATCGTCCGCACCCGCCCGCCGCTCGTGATCGCCGAGACGCGGCACGGCTTCGTCTGCGCCTCGGCGGGGGTCGACTCCTCGAACGCGCCCGAGGCCGGCACCGTGGTGCTGCTGCCCGAGGACCCGGACGCCTCGGCCGCGCCGGCTGCGCGAGCGGCTGGAGGAGCTGACGGGCGCCGAGGTCGGCGTGATCGTCAGCGACTCGTTCGGCCGGGCGTGGCGACAGGGCACGACCGATGTCGCGATCGGCCTCGCCGGCATCCGGCCGCTGCTCGACCTGAAGGGCACGCGTGACCGCGCCGGCTACGAGCTGCACACGACCGTGATCGCGGTCGCCGACGAGCTCGCGGGCGCTGCCGAGCTCGTGTTGGGCAAGACCGACGGTGTGCCCGCAGCGGTGATCAGAGGAGTCGAAGCGGCCGGCGAAGGCAGCGCCCGGGAGCTCGTCATCCCGCCGGAGCGCGACCTCTTCCGCTAGCCCCGCCGGCGCAGCGCGATCCCGTTCAGGGTCTCGCGCACGATCCGGTCGGCCACCAGCGCGGTGACGTCGGCCGAGCCGACGGCGGTCGGGATCACCTCGACCACGTCGGCGCCGGCGAGCTCGAGACGCCGCGCGACCTCCCGGCAGGCCCAGAGCAGGTCGGCGCTCGTCATCCCGCCGGGCTCCGGAGTGCCGGTACCGGGCGCGAAGGCGGGGTCGAGCACGTCCACGTCGACGGTCAGGAAGACGGGCCCGTCGCCGACGATCTCGACCGTCCGCTCGACGACCGTCTCGATCCCCAACTCGCGGACGTCGTGCATGAAGAAGCTCGTGATCCCCTGGTCGGCCTGCCACTGGAACTCGCGCTCGCCCGGGCCAGTAGCCACGCAGGCCGATCTGCACGTACCGGTGCGGCTCGACATGTCCTCCCTCCACGAGCCGGAACATCGGCGTGCCGTGCGAGAGCTCGACGCCGAAGACCTCGCGGCCGGTGTCGGTGTGCGTGTCGAAGTGGACAAGGCCGACGGCGCCGCGTCGGGCGGCTACGGCGCGGACGTCGGGCTCGGCGATCGAGTGGTCGCCGCCGAGCACGACCGGCAGCAGGCCGGCGTCGACCACCTGGCCGACGAGCTGCTCGATCGCCGCGTGGGAGCGCGGCGCGTCGGCGGGCAGGACGGCCGCGTCGCCGAAGTCGACGATCTTCAGCTCCTCGAAGGCGTCGACCTTCGACTCGAGGTGCGGCCCGGGCGGGCACGACGCCGCGCGGATCGCGCGCGGGCCGAAGCGGGCGCCGGGCCGGTCGGAGACGAGGTCGTCCGTCGGCGCGCCGACGATCGCCACGTCGAACCCGGCCAGCTCGGCGGGATCCTGCGTGTACGGCGCGCCGCCGTAGGTGAGCAGGCCCGCGTAGTCGGGCTTCTCGCCGTACTGCCGCCAGCGCTCGAGCGGGTCGATCACGGAGCGATTGTCGCCTGCGGCGAGGGCCAGTGCTAGACGGATATGTCAGAGACGTTCTTGCGGAACCGTCGTTGTCAGCTGATGCGCGTCCTCGCTGGCCATAGGGGCCGGCGGCGAGCTGAACGCCTAGGCCGTTAGGCAGGGCTAGAGGTCGCGGAACGCGAGGCCCTCAGCCTCAAGCCGCTGCTTGTCCTCCGGTCGAACAGGAGTGTGAAAGCGTCCTGGGATGTACCAGCGAAGGGCGCGGCCGAGGGCGGTGCGTTGGCAGATGCACTCGGCTGGGCAACCGCACCGGCGGCCTCTTGGATTGTGTAGCCGCTCGATAACGCTCATTTGGTTCTAGGGATTGTAAAGGCCGGGCGGCGAGCCGAACGCGCGGGCGCTTCCCGGCCCAAACTTCAAGCTACGGCTTTGGACGCTCCACGCCTAGTGGAGGATTAGGACAGGTCAAGAGGGTGCTATAGGCTCGTCAAGCCCAGGCGAGAGCGGCCGCCACCTTCTCCCCTGGGGCAACAAGCAGGATGCACTGCTCCGCCCTCGCGCGGCCGCTCTCGCTCTCTTTTCTGATCAGGGAGAAGGAGAGCCGGGCACGCCCTCCTGCTCTCCCCTAGGGAGAAGCCGTCAGTCCGGTGGAGGACGTGCCCGACTCGCGCCCAAGCAGACGTGTGGAGGCGCCGAAACCTGCGGAGTGGTCATTGCCTTAGGGCTCGTCCCCCCTTTGGGTGATGCGAGGGCCTCCGGGCACAAATAGCTTCCATCGCGGGGGAGGTGCGGGGAACGCCTCGGGTGGCGGCCCACTAGGCGTACCCCGCCTCCCTTCTTTCGTCACACCAAGCCCGCCCGCTTGGGCTGCACGTTGTCCTTGATGACTGCACCGCTGGCCAGCGCTGTAGCGGGGGACGCCCGGTGCAAGATGACAGGGCCGGGCGACTACTCCCTTGCTGGGGTCGCGCCGCCAGTCCCCGGCCGGGAGCCGCAGTCGCCCGGTATCTCAAATGGATTCCCGACACGGGCAGATCTTGTGCCTGGGTTCGGAAGCTCCCGGCGGTTCGCAGCGAAATAGCTAAACGAGAAAGCCCCATTTCCGGGGCCTTTCTCTAGTCGAGCGCTAGTGGATCGCGGTGACCGCCCCCCTCCACGGTGGCCGCATCCTTCCAGAGCGGCCACCGTGGCTCCAGGGGCGGCTACGGCTCAGTCGGGCCCGCGTCGAGCCGGAAGGGCGGGTAGCGGTCCGTCATCAGCGCCGCGTACCCCGCCACACGCAGCGTCCAGCGGTTCATCCCGAGCACGAAATCGAAGATCGAGCGCGGGTAGCGGCCGGTGAACAGGAGCGCGACCACCGCGAACAAGACGAGCAGCGGGACGAGCCCGCAGTAGGCGCCGCCGAGGAAGACTCCAACGACAAGGTACTGCGGGATCGCGAGCAGCCACCACTTGACGAGCACGAGTCCGCGCGAGAGCCGCTCCGGGTACTCGACCTCGAACGTGGCGGGGTACTCGACCGCCTTGAGCGTGAACGGCGGGTAGCGGTCGGTGCCGTTGGCGTCGAAGCAGTAGAACGAGACGCGCCACGTCCAGCGCAGCACGCCGACGTTGAACTCGAACAGACGCCGCGGATAGCGCTCCGTGAACAGAATCGCGAAGAACGCGACGATGCTGACGAGCACGAACGCGATCCACAGGAATGCGAGCACGATCGCGTGCGGGATGACGAGCAACCACTTCACGAGCCACAGCCAGCGGCTGAGCTGTGGGTCGAGATCGCCTTCGACCCGCACCGGGTAAACCGGCACAGCCGACATCTCGACACCTCCTTCTCGGATACAGAGACAGCCTCGCCGCGGCGGTCGCCGTGCGCATCCGCGGAGACCCGGACGCGGCCGCTCGAAAGTACGTACTGTCAGCGCGTGGAGGTCGTGCTCGTCCGCCACGGCGAGACCGAGTGGAGTCGCACGGGTCGGCACACCGGCCGCACCGACGTGCCGCTGACCGAGGAGGGCGAACGTGAGGCGCGGGCGGTCGGGGAGATGCTGCGCGGTCGTGAGTTCGCGCTCGTGCTGTCGAGCCCGCTGCGGCGGGCGCTCGACACCGCGCGGCTGGCGGGCTTCGAACCCGAGCTGCGCGACGACCTGGCCGAGTGGGACTACGGCGAGTACGACGGCATCACGACGCCCGAGATCCGCGAGCAGGTTCCCGACTGGACGATCTGGCGGTATGGGGCGAAGGGCGGCGAGACCGTCGAGCAGCTCGCGGCGCGGGCCAACCGCGTGCTGGCGGAGTTGCTCGCCGTCGACGGCGACGTGCTCGTCTTCTCGCACGGCCACTTCCTGCGGGTGCTGACGGCCCGCTGGCTCGAGCTGGGCGCTGCGGAGGGGCGGTTGTTCGCGCTGGACTCCGGGACGCTCAGCACGCTCGGCTTCGAGCGCGAGCAGCGAGTGATCAGCGCCTGGAACGTGCCGGTTTGAGCCGCGACTCGGCCGACGTTCTCACCGACCCGCCGCCTCGGGCGGCGGACGCGCGGATCGCCTACGGGCCCGAGCCGCTCGAGTTCGGCGACCTCCGCGTCCCGCCCGGCGACGGGCTGTTCCCGCTCGCGCTCGTGCTGCACGGCGGCTACTGGCAGGCGATGTACAACCTGGTCCACACCGGCCACCTCTGCGAAGCGCTCCGCGCCGCCGGGATCGCCAGCTGGAACCTCGAGTACCGCTGCCTCGGCGTCCCGGGCGGCGAGTGGCCCGCCGCCGCCGAAGACCTCGAACGAGCCCTCGCGCACCGCGACAAGCTGCCCTTCGCCCACGACGGCCGCACCGTGCTCGTCGGCCATTCCGCCGGCGGGCAGCTCGCGCTCTGGGCGGCGAAGCACGCGCAGCTGCCGGTTCTCGCGCTGGCGCCGGTATCCGACGTCCGCGATGCCGTCGAGCGGCGCGGCCCCGGGAGCGCGCCGGCGAGGTTCATGGCGCCGGAGCACTTCGCCGACGGCTCGCCGCTCGAGCTGCTCCCGCTCGGGGTGCCGCAAGTCGTGATCCACGGCACCGCCGACGATTCGGTGCCGTACTCGATGAGCGAGCGCTACGTCGAAGCGGCGGGCGGCGAGGCCGAGCTCGTCACGCTCGACGGCGCCGGCCACTTCGAGCCGATCGACCCGGCGTCGACCGCCTGGCCCGAGGTCACCGCCGCGCTGGAGCGCCTGCTCGGTGCTCGCGCGTCAGCAGCTCCGCCGCGCTGACCGGGTCGCCGCCGAGGAGCGTCGCGCCCGCCTTCTCTGCGAGCTCGGCCGAGGCGCCTGCGCCCCCGATCGCCAGCGGCGCACCCTGCGCGAGTGCCGCGAGATCTGCGACCACGTCGTCGAGCCGATCGGGCGCGGACGCCGCGACGACTACACGGTCGGGCTCGAGCTCCCGCGTCTCCTCCACGAGCGCCGAGACCGGCGTGTCCTGGCCGAGGTAGGTGACTCGCCAGCCGCGGTTGCGCAGGGCGAGGCCGAACGCGATCAGCCCGAGGTCGTGCTGTTCCCGCGGCGGGCAGGCGAGCAGCGCGTGGGGTCCGGAGCCTTCGCCCCACCCCCGCCCGATGCCAAGCAGCCTGCCTCGGAGAACGTTGCTGGCGAAATGCTCCTGCGCGACGGTGATCTCGCCGCGTGACCACGCGTCGCCGAGATCGTGCAGGTACGGCAGCACCACGTCTCGCAGCACCGCGTCGATGCTGAGCGATGCGAGCAGCTGATCGAGCACGGCGTTCGCCCTTCCCTCCGCGAAGTGCTCGAGCGCGTCGGCCAGTTCGTGCCTCGACCGCGTGACGAGCTCGCCACCGACCGTCTCCGCGACCGGGGTCTCGAGCGCGCGGCGCGCCGCTTCGGCAGCCGCGAGCCCCTCCGCGAGATGCGATCGCATCGCACGGACGCGCTCGACGTCGTTGTCCGAATAGAGGCGGTAGCCGCCGTCAGACCGGTCCGGGTCAAGCAGGCCGTACCGCTTCTCCCAGGCACGCAGGAGGTCGACGCTCGTGTCGGTGCGCCGGCTCAGCTCGCCGATCCGCAGATGTCCGGGCTCGGGCATGCTCTAACTGTACAACATCTAGACAAAGACTTGACAAAGCGCGGAGAGTGCGGTTAGAGTCTCGACGAAAGCTAGACAAAGGAGGGACAGGATGGAGCGGATCGATCTACTAGCAGCGGCGCTCGTGATCGTCGGCGGGCTCAATTGGGGCCTCGTCGCGGTCGCCGAGTTCGACCTCGTAGCGTGGGTCTTCGGGCTCGAGTTCGGCGAGACCAACGCCGCCACTCGCGTCGTGTACGGGCTCGTCGGCCTCTCGGCCGCCTACGCCGCCACCAGGCTGCCGGCGTTGGCACAGAAGCGCAGCCGCCGCACGTCGCGCGCCGTCGCGCACCAGAACTGACCACAAGTGACCACGAAGAGGAGGAACGGAATGACCAAGCTACGACTCACCACGGCCGCTCTCGTCACCGCAGTCGCGGTCGTGGCGGCGGGGGCCCCGGCGGCCACGAGCACGCCCGTCGCCGCCAAGAAGAACCTCGTCCAGACAGCCGTCGCCGCCGGACAGTTCAAGACGCTCGTCTCACTCGTGAAGCAGGCGGGTCTTGCGAAGACGCTCTCGGGCAACGCCCGCTACACCGTTTTCGCTCCCACCGACGCCGCGTTCGCGAAGGTGCCGAAGGCGACGCTGAAGGCGCTCGCAGCCGACAAGGCGAAGCTGCGCGCGGTGCTGCTCTACCACGTCGTCGCCGGCCGCGTCACCGCGGCGAAGGTGACGAAGCTTCGCTCGGCGAAGACGCTGAACGGAGCGACCGTCCAGATCCGCGTTCGCGGAGGGATGGTGTACGTCAACGGCGCGAGGGTCGTGAAGCCGGACGTCTCGGCTTCGAACGGGGTCATCCACGTCATCAACAAGGTGCTCATTCCCGCGAGCTAGGGGAAGGCGCCGAGGCCCGGCCCGCGCCGGGCCTCGGCGTTGCCCATGACCGACGACGACCGTAAGCGCATCTGGCTCCAGTTCCATGAGGTGGTGAACGTAAGCGACCGCGAGCTCAAGGCCTGGCTGCAGACCGAAGAGTCGCTGGCCGTCGGGCAGAAGCGCGACGGCGGCGAGTCGATCGGCCACGCTTCCGGCCGCCGAATCGTGTCGCTCCTGCGGACCCCGACGCGCGAGCTGACGGACGCGGATTACCGCCACATGCGCAAGGTCGTCGGCTACGTCCACCGCCACCTGGCCCAGCGGCCGCGCGGAGACGTCACCGGGACGCGCTGGCGCTACTCGCTCCTGAACTGGGGCAACGAGCCCCTCCGGCCGCTCTAGCCGAACGAGATCACGCTGCGGATGCCGTCCTGGGCCTCCATCAGCTCGAAGCCGCGGTTGACCTCGTCCAGCGTCAACCGGTGCGAGACGAACGGCTCGACGTCGATCTCGCCGGCCAGCCAGCGGTCGACGAGCTGCGGCACCTGGTCGCGTCCCTTGACGCCGCCGAACGACGAGCCCGCCACCCGCCGTCCGGTGATCAGGAAGCGCGGCACGACCTCGAGCACCTCGCCCTTGCCCGCGACGCCGCACACCGTCGCCAGCCCCCAGCCCATCCGTGCCGACTCGACTGCCTGGCGCATCACCGCGACGTGCCCGGTCGCCTCGAAGGTGTAGTCGGCCCCGAAGCCGCCGGTCAGCTCGAGCACGCGCTCGACGGTGTCCGGCCCGCCGATCCAGGTCTCCGTCGCGCCCTGCCCGCGCGCCAGCTCGAGCCGCTCCTCGGAGAGATCGACACAGACGATCCGCTCGGCGCCTTGCAGCCGGCAGCCTGCGACCGCGCCGAGCCCGACCATGCCCGCGCCGAACACGACGCACGTCGAGCCGGCGGCCACGCGAGCCGTGTTCATCGCCGCGCCGAGCCCCGTCGAGAGCCCGCACGCGAACAGGCAGGCGCGATCCAGCGGCGCCTCCGGCGAGACACGGGCCAGCGCGATCTCGGGCATGACCGTGTGCTCCGCGAAGGTCGAGCAGCCCATGAAGTGCCGGATCGGCTCCCCGTCCCGCGACAGGCGAGTCGTCCCGTCCGGCAGGAACCCGAGCCCCTGCTGCTCGCGGATCGCGAGACAGAGGTTCGTGCGCGGGTCGAGGCAGTGGACGCACTCGCGGCACTGCGGCGAGAAGAGCGTGACCACGTGGTCGCCGACCGCCAGGTCGCGCACGCCGTCTCCGAGCGCCTCGACCACGCCGGCGCCCTCGTGCCCGAGCACCGTCGGCGAGTAGCCGGACGGGTCGGCGCCGGAGGCCGTGAACAGGTCGGTGTGGCAGACCCCGCACGCCTCGAGCCGGACGAGCACCTCGCCTGCGCGCGGCTCGGCGAGCTCGAGCTCCTGCACTTCGAGCGGCTCGCCGAATCGCTCCAGCACGGCTGCGCGGACCTGCACGAACGCGATCCTACGGCCGCTAGGCTCCAGCCGTGCCGCTACGAGGAAGCTGCCAGTGCGGTGGAGTCAGGTTCGAGGTCCCCGACCACTTCGAGCCGAGGGCCTTCTGCCACTGCGCGACCTGCAAGAAGCTCTCCGGCGGCGTCGGCACCGCCAACGGCCGCCTGCGCAGCGAGGAGGTCGCGATCCTCGAAGGCGAGGAGCTGCTGCGCACCTACCAGCCCGAGGAGGGCACCGCGAAGACGTTCTGCTCGGTCTGCGGCTCGAACCTCTTCGGCGGCGGCTGGCCCGAGACCGAACACGCCAGCATCCGCCTGAGCGCGATCGACGACCCGCTCCCGGGTCGGCCCGAGAAGCACATCTACACCCGCTCGCTCGCGAGCTGGGAGACGCTGCCCGAGGACGGGCTCGAGCGTGTGGAGGGCTCGGGCTAAGCCCGCCGGAACGAAACGAGCACCGCGCGCTCGGAGCCGTCCTTGGCCAGCTCCTTCACGGTTCCGATCCCGCGCACGTACCACTTGAAGTCGATCGCCCCCGGCTCGAGCGGAGTCGACTCTCGTGTCTTCATCGCGCCGCTCCAGTGGCCGTAAGGAACACGCACCGGGACGCCGATCGCCTGCATGCGGAAGTGATCCTCGGCGTGGCCCTTATAGAACTCCTGCCGGAACGTCGCGCCGACCTTCGGGTGGGCGGGCATGAAGATCCCCGGCTGCGCCCCGTTGCGACCGGCGAGCCAGCTGCCTTCCGTGCTGGTGACGTGGCCCTTCCGGTCGAGCTCGGCCGTCGCCTCGCCGAAGTACCAGACGTTGCCGTCGCCGTCCTGCGAGTACCAGTCGGTCGTGCGCTCACCGAGGTGGCCCGGAGAGGTAGAGGTTGTCCTGCGGACTCGATGCACTGCGCGCCGGCGATCGTCCTGCGTCCGATGCGTCACGGTCACGCAGCTCCCGCGACGGCTCGCCGTCCTTTGCGCCGGTGTAGACGTACTCCGAGCCCGGGTCGCAGGGGGAACCAGGGGTTGTCGACGGTCGCCGAATAGTCGCCGGCCGGTCGCGGCAGCGCCGAGCCGCCGTGCGCCCCGCTCGAGCCGCACCCGGCGGCTATGAGCAGGAGCACGGCGGCTTGCGGCTGCGACCCTCACGCTAGGACTGCGGCGCGATCGAGACGACGCTGCCATCCGTGGCGTCGACACCGACCTCGCGGTTGCCGACATCGACGACGTAGACGATCCGGCCGCCATGGCTCTCGAGGTCGACCTGACCGAGCTGCCCGCTCCACGCGCGCTGGGCGGCCGCGACGGCCTGGGCCGTCGTGATCGACGCCTGCGGGAGGTACTGCTTGCCGTCGTCGAGCGTGCCGGGCTTGACCAGGTGCCCGTCGTCGTTGATCAGCCCGCCGCCGCCACCGAAGGCGAACGCGGCCGCGGCGAGGGCCACGACTGCTGCGAGGGCGGCGAACAGGGCGATGCGCTTGCTCATGGTGAGTCTCCTTCCGGTGGTGATGAGGCGCACCGTAGAAGGCGCTGGTGAGACAGCCGTGAGAGCGTGGCGAACGGTTCTCATCGGGCTCTCATCGAAACGCGCGATGATGCCGGCATGCGGGTGCTCGTGGTCGAGGACACGCTCAAGATGGCCGGCCTGATCCGCCGCGGCCTGGTCGAGGAAGGGCACGCCGCCGACGTCGCCCCGAACGGCGAGGACGCGCTCTGGATGGCCGAGGCGCACCCATACGACGCGATCGTGCTCGACGTCATGCTGCCAGGGCTGAGCGGCTTCGAGACGTGTCGCCAACTGCGCAACGCGGGCGTCTGGTCGCCGGTCCTGATGCTTACCTCGCGGGACGCGGTCGAGGACCGGGTCGCCGGCCTCGACGCGGGGGCGGACGACTACCTGACGAAACCGTTCTCCTTCGCTGAGCTGCTCGCGCGCCTCCGCGCGCTGGGCCGCCGCGGGGGCGTCGAGCGGCCGATCGAGCTCGAGGTGGACGGGCTACGCCTGGATCCGGCGAGCCGCAAGGCCTGGCGCGGCGAGCAGGAGATCCAGCTCTCGCCGAAGGAGTTCGCCCTGCTCGAGACCTTCATGCGCCGCCCCGGCCAGGTCCTGACTCGGTTGCAGTTGATCGAGCACGCGTGGGACTTCGCCTACGAGAACCGCTCGAACGTCGTCGATGTGTACGTGCGCTATCTGCGCGAGAAGATCGACCGCCCGTTCGGGACGGACACGCTCGAGACCGTGCGCGGAGTCGGTTACCGGCTGCGGGCGGCCTCATGAGCCGCCTCCCGATCCGGCTGCGGTTGACGCTGTTCTTCACCGCGGCGATGGCGGTCGTGCTCGCCGGCGCCACCTGGCTGCTCTACATGCAGGTCGGCTCCGACCTGGGCTCCGGGATCGACCAGTCGCTGCGCTCGCGCGCGCAGGACGTCGGGGCGCTCGTCCGAGACGGCGGCTCGCTGCGTTCGACCTCGAGTCCGCTGATCGAGAGCGGCGAGTCGTTCGCGGAGCTCGTCTCACCGAACGGCCGCGTGCTCGATGCGAGCTCCTCGTTGCACCGCGCGCCGCTGCTCTCGGCAGAAGAGCTGCGCCGCGCCCGCGTCCATCCGCTCTGGCTGAACCGTCCGTCGGCACCCGGGCTGGACGAGCCGACGCGGTTGCTCGCGGTCAGATCGCCACGAGGAGTGCTCATCGTCGGGGGCACGCGGGAAAACCGTGCCGAGACGCTCGGCACGTTGCGCAGGGGATTCTTCATCGGCGGCCCGGTCGCGCTGCTGCTCGCGGCGCTCGGCGGCTACCTCGTCGCGGGCGCGGCGCTGCGCCCGATCGAGGGGATGCGCCGCCGCGCGCAGGAGATCTCGACGTCGTCCCTCGACGAGCGGTTGCCCGTTCCCGCCACGGGCGATGAGGTCGCCCGGCTGGGGGAGACGCTGAACCGAATGCTCGAGCGCATCGAGGAAGGCCTCGCGCGTGAGCGCCGGTTCGTCTCGGATGCAAGCCACGAGCTGCGGACGCCGCTCGCGCTGCTGAAGACCGAGCTGGAACTTGCCTTGCGCGAGGGCCGTTCGCCGGATCAGCTCCGTGCCGCCATCGAGTCGGCTGCCGGGGAGACCGACCGGCTCGCCAGGATCGCCGACGACCTGCTGCTGCTGGCCCGCTCCGAGCAGGGGCACCTCCAGCTTCGGCTCGAGCGGCTCGACTCCGGTGAGCTGCTCCGCTCCGTTGCACGACGCTTCTCGCGGAGAGGCCGGCCGGAGGTCGAGGCCGAAGCCGGCGTGCTGGAGGGTGACCGGCTGCGCCTCGAGCAGGCGCTCGGCAACCTCGTCGACAACGCCGTCCGCCACGGTGGCTGCGGCGTCTCGCTGCGCGCGGGACGCAGGAACGGCTCCGTCGAACTGCACGTCCTGGACCGCGGCGAGGGTTTCCCCACGGCCTTCATCGAACGGGCCTTCGAGCGCTTCAGCCGCGCGGACGAAGGCCGCGGCGGAGAGAGCGCGGGCCTCGGGCTCTCGATCGTCGAAACGATCGCCAGGGCACACGGCGGGAGCGCACATGCCGCCAACCGTGATGGCGGCGGCGCTGACGTCTGGATCGAGCTGCCTTCTAGGGCTTAGAAGACTGACTTGCCTTGACAAGCCGTTCGGAAACGTTTACGTTCCCGCGCATGGATTCCCGGAAACGTTTCCGAAGATGACCACGATTCAGCAGTTGGCCGCGAAATCAGGTGTCTCGGTGGCCACCGTCTCGCGGGCGTTGAACGGTTCGTCGGAGGTCAGCGAGGCCACCAGGCGCCGGATCCTCGAGCTCGCTCGCGAGCTCGACTACACGCCGAGCGCGGCAGCGAGGACGCTCGTCAGCCGCCGCTCGCACGTCGTCGGAGTGATTCTCGAGACCGGGCCCGGGCATCCGGACCTGCTGCACCCGTTCTTCCAGGAAGTGCTCGTGGGCTTCAAGCACGGCGCGGGCCGGCTCGGGTACGACCTGCTGATGTTCGCAAGCGACGAGCCCGGCAACGGCTTCGGCGGCGCCCACTCGTATCTGCGCCGCGCCGGGCACCACGGTGTCGACGGCGCGGTCGTGATGGGCTTCGACGGGCGCGATCCGGAGATCGAGAAGCTTGCCTCGTCCGAGCTTCCATGCATGGCGGTCGACGCCGATCTCGGCGGGCCACGGACCGGCTTCGTCATGTCGGAGAACCGCGAGGGCGCTGCGCTGGCCGTGCGTCACCTTCACGACATCGGCCACGAACGCATCGCGACGATCACGGGAACGCTCGCCACGCGCCCCGGCGCGGACCGCCTGGACGGCTACCGCGACGAGCTCTCGGCGCTCGGGCTCGAGCCGGGCGAGGAGTACGTGGTCGAAGGGGACTTCTACGACGAGAGCGGCTACCGCGGCACGCAGCGGCTGCTCGAGCTCGACGAGCCGCCGACCGCGATCTTCGCCGCCAGCGACCTGATGGCCGCCGGCGCGATCCGCGCCGCGAGCGATCTGGGCGTGCGCGTGCCCGAAGACGTGGCCATCGTCGGCTTCGACGACATCGGGCTCGCCTCGCTGATCCAGCCGCAGCTGACGACCGTGCGGCAGGACATGCACGCGCTCGGCGAGGCGGCCGCGAACGGACTTGCCCGCATGATCGACGACCCCGAGTCGCCGCCGGCACGAGAACTGGTGCCGACGCGGCTCGTGGTGCGGGCCTCATCTGGAGCAAACGGAGCGCCGGGGGCACTGACGCTCAGGACCAAGGAGGTGCGCTAGCTGGTTTGGCGGCGGCTCTGACGGAGCCGCCTGCCGCGGGGCAGTCGAGTCATCAACGCGTTCAACGCTCTCAAGGGAGGCAGAAGCACAGATGAGTAGGCACCTGAAAACCCCGCGGCGCCGCGCGACCACGCTCGCAGCGGTCCTCGTAGTCCTCGGGCTGGCAGCTGCAGCGCTGGCCGCGAGCACGGCCTCGGGCAGCCGCAGCGACACGGTCACGCTCCGTGTCGGGCTGTTCGGAGACTTCGGCTACCACGACCTCTACGTCAAGTACGAGAAGGCGCACCCGAACATCGACATCAAGGAAGACATCGAGAGCTACCCCGACCACCACTCGAACCTCGCCAAGCATCTGGCGGTCGGCTCCGGCGCCGACGACATCGAGTCGGTCGAGGTCGGCTTCATCTCGCAGTTCAAATCACAGCCGAACCTGTTCATGAACCTGAACAAGATGGGCGCCAAGAGCCTGCAGAAGCAGTGGTTGGACTGGAAGTGGCGGCAGTCGATCGCGCCCAACGGCGCCCAGATCGGCCTCGGCACGGACGTCGGCAGCCTCGCGATCTGCTACCGGCGCGACCTGTTCAAGAAGGCCGGCCTGCCGACCGACCGGAAGGCTGTCTCGGCGCTCTGGCCGACCTGGCAGAAGTTCGTCGCCGTCGGCAAGCGCTTCCAGCAGCACGCGCCGAAGGGCATTTCCTTCATCGACTCCGGCAGCAACGTCTTCAACGCGATCATCGGGCAGCTGAACCCGGCGTACTACGACTCGCACGGCAAGGTCGTCGTCGGCAGCAACCCGAAGGTGAAGACCGCCTGGAAGCAGACGATGAGTGCCATCCAGGCACATGAGAGCGCCGGCCTGGCCGCGTTCTCGAACGACTGGAACACCGGCTACAAGAAGGGCACCTTCGCGACCGTCACCTGCCCGGCCTGGATGATGGGTTACATCCAGGGCCAGGCGCCCAAGTCGAAGGGCAAGTGGGACATCGCGTCCGTGCCCGCCGGCGGCGGCAACTGGGGCGGTTCGTTCCTGACCGTCCCGAAGCAGGGTTCCCACCAGAAGGAGGCCTACGACCTGGCGAAGTTCCTCACCTCGCCCGCGTCCGAGGCCTACATCTTCAAGCAGACCGGCAATCTGCCGAGCCAGCCTGCGCTCTACAAGAGCAAGGCGATCACGAGCTTCAAGAACCCGTTCTTCAACAACGCTCCGGTCGGAAAGATCTTCACGGACTCGGCGAAGAAGCTGAAGCCGCAGACCACCGGCCCGCATCAGGGCGACATCCAGACCGCTGTCTCGAACGCGATCCAGCGTGTCGAGCAGCACAAGCAGAGCCCGGATAAGTCCTGGAAGCAGTTCCTCAAGGACGTCAAGGCAGTCGCGTAGGCAGTTTGCCCCGACGGTGAGGCCAAGCCCGGCTCGAGATGCGCCCTCCTCTCGAGCCGGGCTCCCTTACCGGCCCTGAAGGGAGGTGACGGAGTGAGCGAACATACAGCGGTGGAGCCCTCTGTCGTCAGGCCGCGGCGAAGGTTGCGCAGCCGGCTGCAGCGGGTCGACTCGACCGCCTCGCCATACCTCTACATCTCGCCCTTCTTCGTCCTCTTCGGCATCTTCGGGCTCTTCCCGCTCGGCTACACGGCCTGGGTCGCGCTCACCGATCGCACGCTGCTGAATCCCGACACGCACTTCGTCGGCCTCCTCAACTTCACGAACCTGATCCACGACTCGTACTTCTGGAACGCGGTCGAGAACACGCTCGGCATCTGGCTGATCGCGACCGTTCCCCAGCTCCTGATCGCGCTCTGGCTGGCGCACCTGCTGAACACCAAGCTGCGGGCGCGCACTTTCTTCCGCATGGCCGTCCTGCTGCCGCAGGTGACCTCGCTAGTTGCGGTCGCGCTGATCTTCACGCAGCTCTTCTCGCGGCAGTACGGCCTCGTCAACTACGGCCTCGGCGCGTTCGGCGTCTCCCACATCGACTGGGAGTCGGGGCGGCTCTCGTCCTGGATCGCGCTCTCGGTGATGGTCACCTGGCGCTGGGCCGGCTACAACGCCCTGATCTACCTCGCCGCGATGCAGGGCATCCCCGAAGAGCTCTACGAGGCCGCGGCGATCGACGGCGCGAAGTCCTGGAAGCAGTTCCGGCACGTGACGGTGCCGATGCTGCGCCCGACGATCATCTTCACCGTCATCGTCTCCACGATCGGCGGGTTGCAGCTCTTCACCGAGCCGTACCTGTTCGAGCCGCTCAAGCAGGGCGCCACCGGAGGCTCGGCGCGCCAGTACCAGACGGTGGTCATGTACCTCTACGAGAAGGCCTTCGCCGGGACGCAGTTCGACTTCGGCTATGCGGCGGCGATCGGCTGGGCCCTCTTCTTGCTGATCGGCGTGATCGCTCTCGTCAACCTCCTGATCGTGCGCCGGATCAGGTCGGTCGAGCACTGATGGCCACCGTCGCTCACGCCGAGCGCACCCGGCCCCGGCGGCGGCCGTTGTCGCGGCGGCTCGGCGCTCCCGGCCCGTTCACCTACATCTTCCTGATCATCGTCGCGATCGTCTCGGCGTTCCCGCTCTACTGGTCGCTCGTCGTCGCGTCGCATGACAACTCGGCCGTCTCGGCGTACCCACCGGTGCTCACACCCGGGCACGAGCTCTTCCACAACCTCGGCCGGCTCTTCAACTCGGGCGAGGTGAACGTCGACTTCTGGAGGGCGCTGATCAACTCCACGATCGTCGCCTCCACGGTCACGGTGGCGGTCGTGTTCTTCAGCGCCCTCGCCGGGTTCGCGTTCGCAAAGCTTCGGTTCCGGGGCCGGAAGCTCCTGTTCGTGGCGGTGATCGCGACGATGCTCGTCCCGGTCCAGCTCGGCGTGATTCCGCTCTACATCGAGATGATCCACCTCGGCTGGGCGAACCACCTGCAGGCCGTGATCGCGCCGAACCTCGCCACCGCGTTCGGCGTCTTCCTGATGCGGCAGTACATCGTCGGCTCGGTTCCGGATGAGCTGATCGACGCCGCGCGCGTCGACGGGTGCTACACGTTCGGCGTCTTCTGGCACGTGATCCTGCCGGCGGTCCGGCCCGTCGCCGCCGTGCTCGGCCTGCTGACCTTCATGACGACCTGGAACGACTTCTTCTGGCCGCTGGTCGTTCTCGGGCCGCGCAACCCGACCGTGCAGGTCGCAGTCTCGACGCTGTCGAGCGGCTACGTGGAGGACTACGCCCTCGTCCTGACCGGAACCTTCGTCTCGATCCTCCCGCTGCTGGTCGTCTTCCTCGTCCTCGGCCGCCACATCATCAGCGGGATCATGCGCGGGGCGGTCAAGGGATGACCTTCCCGCGCGATTTCGTCTGGGGGGCCGCCACCGCCGCGTACCAGATCGAGGGCGCAGCGGATGCGGACGGCCGCGGCGAGTCAATCTGGGACCGCTTCTGCCGCACGCCCGGAAAGGTCGCGAACGGCGACACCGGCGACCGCGCCTGCGATCACTACCACCGCTGGCCCGAAGACCTCGACCTGATGGCCTCGCTCGGCGTCGGCGCCTACCGCTTCTCGATCGCCTGGCCGCGTATCCAGCCCGACGGGCGCGGCGCAGTGAACGGCAAGGGCATGGATTTCTACCGCCGCCTGGTCGAAGGGATGCTCGAGCGCGGGATCACGCCCCTCGCGACGCTCTACCACTGGGATCTGCCGCAGCGCCTTCAGGACGAGGGCGGTTGGGCCTCGCGCGAGATCGTCGACCGCTTCGCCGACTATGCCGGCCTGGTCTTCGACGGTCTCGGCGACCTGGTCGACACCTGGATCACGCACAACGAGCCCTGGGTGACGTCGTTCCTCGGCTACGGCTACGGCGTCAAGGCGCCAGGCGTCGCCGACTGGTCACAAGCGCTCGCCGCCGCGCACCACACGCTGCTCTCGCACGGGCGCGCGGTGCACGCCTACCGCGCCGGTGGGGGCCGCGGTGAGATCGGGATCACGCTCGACCTGACGCACGTGACCGGCGAGCCCGAGGCGGTGCGCCGGCTCGACGGCCACCGCAACCGCTGGTTCCTCGACCCGGTCCTGCGCGGCGGCTACCCGGCGGACCTCGTCGAGCTCTACGAGGAACGGATCGGGCCGCTCGAGTTCGTGCGGCCCGGCGACCTCGAGGAGATCGCGGCGCCGATCGACTTCCTCGGCGTCAACTTCTACCAGCCCGCCGCAGTCCGTCCGAGCAGTGCCGACGGGCCGCTCGCGCTCGAGCAGGTGCCGTGGGACGGCCCGCGGACGGCGATGGGCTGGACGGTCGAGCCCTCGTCGCTGACCGCGCTCCTGCTGCGGCTGAAGCGCGACTACGGCGAGGTGCCGCTGGTGATCACCGAGAACGGCGCCTCGTACGACGACCCGCCGCTGGACGGGCAGGCGGTGATCGAGGACCCGCAGCGCGTCGCGTTCCTGCGCGGCCACGTCGAGGCCGTTGAGCGCGCGGTCGAGGGCGGCGTCGACGTGCGTGGGTACTACGTCTGGTCGCTGCTCGACAACTTCGAATGGGAGCATGGCTACGACCGGCGCTTCGGGATCGTGGCCGTCAACTTCGACAACCTGAAACGCACACCGAAGCGAAGCGCGCTCTGGTACCGCGACCTGATCGCGCGGCACTCGGAAGGGAGCTGAGATGGCGGACGTCACCCTGCGAGAGGTCACGAAGGTCTTCCCGGGAGGCGCGACGGCGGTCGACCGCGTCGACCTCGAGATCGACGACGGTGAGCTGCTCGTGCTCGTCGGTCCTTCGGGCTCGGGCAAGACGACCGTCCTGCGCCTGACAGCCGGCCTGGAGGAGTTGACCGACGGAGAGATCCGCATCGGCGGGCGCGTGGTCAACGACGTCCACCCGATGGACCGCGACATCGCGATGGTCTTCCAGAACTATGCGCTCTACCCGCACATGACCGTCGCGGAGAACATCGGCTTCGGGCTCAAGCTGCGAGGGTTCAAGAAGCGCGACGTGGCCGAGCGCGTCCAGCGGACGGCAGAGACGCTGGGTCTCTCCGACCTCCTCAAGCGCAAGCCCGCGCAGCTCTCGGGCGGACAGCGGCAGCGCGTCGCGATGGGCCGCGCGATCGTGCGCGACCCGGCGGCGTTCCTGATGGACGAGCCGCTCTCGAATCTCGACGCGAAGCTGCGCGTGCAGATGCGCACCGAGATCCAGCGCCTGCAGCACGAGCTCGGCACGACGACGATGTACGTCACGCACGACCAGGTCGAGGCGATGACGATGGGCGACCGCGTGGCGGTGATGCGCGACGGCCACCTCGTCCAGGTGGACACGCCGCAGGTGCTCTACGACCGGCCGGCCGACCTCTTCGTCGCGGGCTTCATCGGCTCTCCCGCGATGAACTTCGTGCGGGCGCACCTGGAGGGGTCCAACGGGACGCTCGTCGCCAGCTTTGGCTCGAACAGGCTCGAGCTGCCGGTGCGGGCTCTGCCGCCCGCGCTCGCTCGCGACGAGCTCCGAGACGTGATCATCGGCCTACGGCCCGAGCATCTCGAGCTCGCGCTGAACGGATCGAACGGAAAGGCGGTGCTGCGCGCACCGGTCACGCTCGCCGAGCCCGTTGGTGCGCAGGTGATCGTCCACCTCGACGTCGAGACGCTCCAGCTCACCGAGCAGGGCGGCGACTTCTGCGCGTGCCTCGACTCCCGGAGGATCTGCTCGCGGGGCGAGACGCTGACGCTGGCGGTCGACCCGGCGACGCTGCACTTCTTCGACCCGGAGACCGAGACCTCGCTGCGGTAGCACGAGCCGGGGACGGCCGCAGACGCCCCCGGCTCGCAACTGGTCTAGCCGTCGAACTCCTTCTGGTCATCGTCGTTGATCTGGCCGCGGATCTCGCCTCCTGGCCAACGCGTCGTGTGGATGTTCGCGTAGGAGTGCCCGGCGCGCATCGCGCGCAGGATCTCCGCGAACGAGCCGGGCTCGATGCCCTGGCCGTTCGGCCCGACCACGTCGGCCGGAGTGACGTCGCCCTCCACATGGCCGACGTTCGGGACGCGTCGGCTTCGTGCTGCCGCCGCACAGAAGAACGAGTTGCCGCCTCCAGGCGCGCCGAAGTGAACGTGCGCGAAAGCGAGTGCCGCCTCGACGTGGAGCCTACTCGGGTGGTGTCGTCGACGAGCTTCGCCCTGAACTCACCCCAGCCGGTCGACGAGATCGACGACGGGGTCTCGTTGAACCCGTTCAGCTCGGCTTTGAACTCCTTCGTGTTCGGCGGATTGCGCGGGCCATCGGGACCGGCTACCGGGTACGTCACGATCCGTTACGGCCGACTTAGACTCGGCGCATGATCTGTGCGAGCTGTGGGGCTGAGAACCGGGACGGCGCACGCTTCTGCGACTCCTGCGGCGCGGCGCTGGCCGAGACGACCCCGGCGCGCGAGGTGCGCAAGGTCGTGACGGTGCTCTTCTGCGACGTCTCCGGCTCGACAGCGCTCGGCGAGCGGATCGATCCGGAGAGCCTGCGGCGGGTGATGGCACGCTACTTCGAGACGGCGAAGACGATCGTCGAGCGGCACGGCGGGACGGTGGAGAAGTTCATCGGCGACGCGGTGATGGCCGTCTTCGGCGTGCCGACGGTGCACGAGGACGACGCCCTGCGCGCGGTGCGCGCCGCCGACGAGCTGCGCGGCGGCCTGGACGAGCTGAACGACGAGTTGGAGTCCGGCTACGGCACGCGGCTCGAGCTGCGCATGGGCGTCAACACCGGCGAGGTCGTCACGGGCACGGAGGAGCGCCTTGCGACCGGAGACGCCGTCAACGTCGCCGCGCGGCTGGAGCAGGCGGCGCAGCCCGGGGAAGTGCTGCTCGGCGAGGAGACCTACAGACTCGTCCGCGACGGAGTCGAGGCCGAGCCCACGGCCCCCGTCGAGGCGAAGGGCAAGGCCGATCCCCTCGCCGCCTACCGCCTCGTCTCCGTCCAGGCCGAGGCGCCCGGCCGCCGCCACGAAGCGCCCATGATCGGCCGCGAGCAGCAGCGCGAGCTGCTCGAGGGCGCGTTCGCCAACGTCGTGAGCGACCGCTCGTGTCACCTCTTCACGATCCTCGGCGCCGCGGGCGTGGGCAAGTCGCGGCTGGCGCAGGAGTTCCTCGCCGGCGTGGACGCGACCGTCGTCAGCGGCCGCTGCCTCTCCTACGGCGAAGGCATCAGCTACTGGCCCGTGACGGAGGTCGTCAAGCAGCTCGTCGCCGGCCGGCGCGACGACGGGTCCGCTTGCGTCGATCCTCGGTGACGACACAGCCTCGGGCTCGCCGGAGGAGATCGCCTGGGCCTTCCGCAAGCTGCTCGAGGCTCGCGCCGCCGAGAGGCCGGTCGTGGTCGTCTTCGACGACCTGCACTGGGGCGAGCCGACGTTCCTCGACCTCGTCGAGCACGTTGCCGATCTCAGCCGGGACGCTCCGATCCTGCTGCTGTGCATGGCACGGCCCGAGTTGTTCGACGTGCGACCCGCCTGGGGCGGCGGCAAGCTGAATGCGACCACCGCGTTGCTCGAGCCGCTCGCCCCGGACGAGACAGCCGAGCTCGTGGACCTGCTGGCGGGCGGCGTCGAGCATGGCCTCCGCAACCGGATCCTGGAGGCCGCCGGCGGCAACCCGCTGTTCGTCGAGGAGATGGTCGCGATGGCGGCCGAGAGCGGCGAGGAAGTCGCGGTGCCGCCGACGATCCAGGCACTGCTCGCCGCGCGGCTCGACCAGCTCGGCGCTAGCGGAGCGCGACGTGCTGGAGCGGGGCGCGGTCGAGGGCCAGGTCTTCCACCGCACCGCGGTCGCGGCTCTCGCGGATGGCGGCTCTGTCGACGGTGAGCTCGTGGCGCTGGTGCGGAAGGACCTGGTTCGACCCGAGCAGCCGCTGTTGCCGGAGGACGACGCCTACCGCTTTCGCCACCTGCTCATCCGCGACACCGCCTACGAGGCGTTGCCGAAAGCGACCCGCGCCGAGTTGCACGAACGATTCGCCGACTGGCTCGCCGTCAACGGCAAGGCGCTGGTCGAGCTCGACGAGATTCTCGGCTACCACTTCGAGCAGGCCTACCGTTACCGCGCGGAGCTCGGTCCGCTCGACGACCGGGCCACCGGCGCTCGCCGAGCAGGCGGCCACGCGCCTCCTGGCGGGGGGCGACCATGCGCTCGAGCGCGGTGACGCGCCAGCCGTGATCCGCTTGCTCTCCCGCGCGCTGGCGCTGTTGCCGCCGAACGATCCGAGAGGGCCCGCCGCGCAGCTCGAACTGGCCCGGGCGGTCTCCGAGCAGGGCGATCTCGACCGTGCAGTCGTGCTACTGGACGAGGCCGTCTCGGCCGCGCGTGAGCTAGGCGACGAACGCGTGCTCGCGCGCTCCAGGATCGCCAAGATCGACTTCGAGCTCTTGGTCGCTCCGGAATGGGAGATGGCGGAGGGTCTCGCCGAGGCGCAGGCCGCGCTCGCCGAACTCGACCGCATCGGCGACGACGACGGAGCCGTCTGGGCGCTGCGCGTGATCGGCGCGCTGGTCGGCTGGCTCGGCAGCAACGGCGAGGCCCAGACGCACTGGCGGCGCGCGGTCGAGCGTGGGGGGCGGGCCGACAACCGCTTCGTCAACGATGTGCGCGGGTGGATGTTGCTGGGTGCCTGGTGGGGGCCGACCCCGGCCGCGGAAGTGCGCGAGCTTGCCGACGACGCACTCAGGGCCTCGTCGTCCAAGCGGCTCGAGAGCTACGCGCGGATCGTGGGTGGAGTTGCCATCGCGGCGGAGGGCCGGCTGGAGGAGGGTCGGGCCGAGGTCTACGCGGGCAGGACACTCTTGCGCGAGCTCGGGGATCGGATCTCCTGGGCGGGCCTCTCGGCGATAGAGGCCGACATGGAGCACGGGGCCGGCACTCCCGACCACGCCTATCGCGCACTCGCGGAGGGCGCGGAAGTGCTTGCATCGAGCTCCGAGACCGGGTATCTGGCGACCGTCCTCAGCATGCAGGCGCTCGCCGCGCTCGAGCTGGGACGTCCGGACGAGGCGCTGAGCCTGACCGCGAAGGCCGTCGAGATCGCGGTCCCGGACGACGTCGACCCACATTCCCGTGACCGCCTCGTGCGCGGCTGGGTGGCGGCGCAGCGAGGTGACTACGCGAGCGCTGCCGAGCTGATCCAGGAGGCCGCCCGAATGATCGAGTCAACCGATTTTTCGGGCGCCCACCTCGACGTCGCGCTTGCGCGTGCGGAGATCGCGCGGCTCGCCGGCCGGGATGACGAGGAACATGGGGCGCTGGCAGACGCGCTCGCGATCGCCGAGGCGAAGGGCCACAAGGTCGCCGCCCAGCGAGTCCGCGCGCGACTCGAGGGGTCGTAGCCGACGGCGTCACCGCCCGACCCTCGTGCTTTCTAGTCCACCAGTAGCTGGGCCTTGCGCACACGCGTGAAGCCCGCTGCGGCGCTGGCGCTCGAGTCGACCAGCCGGCTCAGCCAGCCGTGGCCGACGTCGGGATTCGCCTGGTCGTCGAAGCTGCCGATCGAGGCGAACACGCGGCCGTCGCGGAAATCCCACTCCTCGATCTGGTCGTGGTCGCTCTCGATGTCCGTGCGGAAGCTGCGCAGGTCCTCGTGCAGCCGGGCCTTGACGGTCTCGAGCCACGTGTCCTGTGAGTCCTTGCGGGTGTCGACGCCGCACAGCGCGAAGAGGTCGTCCTCGATCTCCTCGAGGATCAGCGCGTCGATGTAGCGCCCGGCCTCGTCCCAGTCGGGCGCCTCGCCCGGTTCGAGCGCGACCAGCTCGACCAGCTGGCCGGCTTCCTCGGCCCGCGCGAGCGCCGCGACGGCGTCGTCCCGGTCGTCGTCGCGCGCGAGCGCGTGCTCGAGCTCGTGCTCGGGCAGGTCGGGTGCTTCCTCGGCCTCGCTGTAGTCGCGCTCGGCGGTCAGCTCGCGGTACGGCTTGCCCTGCTCGTCGCGCTGCAGCCGGTCGTCCGCGACCTGCCAGCTGGCGGGAACCCCGTCGACGATCGTGCTGAAGGTATGGCCGATCCGCGGAGCGTCCGAGCGGTAGCGGCGAAAGGCGCCAGCCTCGGTGCGCCCGTCGGGATGGCGCAGCACTAGCCGGTAGCGCGCCGGCTCCAGCTGCACGCGCTCGTTCTCGACCGAGTCGACGAGCCAGTCCCGGCCCTCGACGTGGACGAGGTCGCCGGCGGCCAGCTCGGTCTCGCTGCGATACGGCTGCGTGTGCTCGTGCCCGACGCGGTTGACGTGGACGAGCTGGTAGTCGGCGGCCACGAGGAGAGGTTACGTCCTGAGCGGTAGGGTGGTAGCCGGGGTCGCATCCCGACGGGGGGAGGTCACGATGGCCAGCGAACCGCACACGATCGTCCTGATCCACGGCATGTGGATGACGCCGCTCAGCTGGGAGCACTGGGCCGAGCGCTTCCGCCAGCAGGGGCACGAAGTGATCGCGCCCGCCTGGCGGGGGCTGAGCGACGATCCGGCCGAGGTGCGCCGTGATCCGTCGCCGCTGCACGGCCTCTCGGTTCCGGACGTGCTCGACCACTACGAGCGGATCATCCGCGAGCTCGACCGGCCGCCGATCATCATCGGCCACTCGTTCGGCGGGCTCTTCGCGCAGCTGCTGCTCGACCGCGGGCTTGGCTCGGCGGGCGTCGCGCTCGGGACGGGCGCGCCGAAGGGCGTGCTCAGGCTGCCGCTCTCGACGCTACGGGCCGCCTGGCCGGCGCTGAGGAACCCGTTCGGGAAGAACAACGACACGCCGCTGACGCTCGAGCAGTTCCACTGGTGCTTCACGAACGTGCTCAGCGAGGAGGACTCGAAGGCCGTCTACGGGCGCTACTACATCCCCGGCTCGGCGCGGCTGTTCTTCCAGGCCGGGTACGCGAACTTCAACCCGCGCGCCACGACGAAGGTGGACTTCAAGAACCCGGCTCGCCCGCCGCTGCTGCTCGTCACCGGCGCCGAGGACCGGATCTGTCCGCCGTCGGTCAACCAGGCGAACTTCAAGAAGCAGCGGCAGGCGCCTTCGGCGACCGAGCACAAGGAGTACCCCGGCCGCTGTCACTACCCCGGCCAGGACGGCTGGGAGGAGGTCGCCGACTTCGTCCTGGGATGGACGGTCGAGCACTCCCGCCAGCCGTCAGAAGCCCTGGCCTAGTAGCCGTACGAGGGGCGCGGCGCGGGGGCGGCCGGAGCCTTGGTCGACCCGGTCGTGACCGGGCGCCAGACGCCGACGTCCTTGAAGCCGTTGCCCTTGACCTGACCCGGCTTCGTGTCCTGCACGAACCGGTACAGCGGCGCGCCGCGGAAGGCGACCTGGCGCTTCGCGTCCGGCCGCTTGACGACCGTCAGGCCGCTGACGCCGGTCGGCTTGACGCCGGGCGCGACCACGAGCGGCTTCCAGAGCGAGAGGCAGAACGCCGTCGTGCAGATGAAGCGCCCGTGCCGCTCGGCGCTCAGCGAGTAGAGCGTCAGACCGTTGCGGGTGACCAGGATTGTCTTGCCGAGCGCTGCGTTGTGCGCGGTCTTCACCAGTGGCCTCGCCTCGCTGGCATTGCCCGAGCGCGTGACCAGCAGCAGCGTCACCGTCAGGCCGGCTGCGACTGCGAGCGCCACGAGCAGCGACCCGCGCAACTTTCCAACCCGTTCCATCTCCGACCTCCTTCGATCGTTGTCAGAAGGGAGTACGGAGCCGGTTCGCCGTAAGATTGCGCGCGCAACAAACGCTTAACGATCCGAACTACGCTCGACGCCGTAGCTACTCGGCCCAGGCCGGCAGCTCGAGCGCCCGCTCGTAGGCCGCGCGGTCGTGCACCGGGTCGCCGTGGGCGACGATCACGCGCTCGAAGGGCAGCTCCAGCAACTCGCGCAGGGCCGGACGCGCGCGGTCGATGTGCGGCGTGTCCCAGATCCGTAGCTCGCCGTCCGCGCCCGTCAGCGCGTCCGCGAACACGAGCGTGCGCTGCTCGGGAAGCCAGAGCGGCGTCTCGTTCCGGCCGCGGCCGTCGTAGAGCGCGAGCAGGCCGCCGGGCAGTTCCGAGCCGGGCTCGATCGGCTCGAGCTCGGTCTGCGGGATGTTCTGCCGCTCGAACAGCCACGGCCCGAAGGCCCGAAGGCCAGCGCCATAGCGCGAGACGAACAGGTCGACGTCGCGGACGTGATCGGGCTTCAGCACGACGGCCATCGTCGGCGGCTTCGCGTCGAGCCGCTCCCAGACCTCGGCGCCCTCGGTCGGCGCGAGCGGGTCGAGCACTGCCACCTCGCCGCCGCTCTCGACGCAGGTCGAGGTGACTACCTCCGGCCAGCCTGCACCCTCGTGCCAGTCCGGATACGAGAGCCGCCAGATCCACAGCCCCGGCGCGAGGTCTAGTACCACGGCGTCATTGTCTATAGATTCGCTTGCGTACACCAACTGCGGAAGGGGAACAATTGATGGGGAGAGTCAAAGGCGCGCTCGGCGCGCTCTTCGTTCTTGCGGCCGCGCTCGCGGTCGGTTTCTCGGCAAACGGCGCGGCGGCCGCCAACGGCACCACGTGCACCGGTTTCCTGGCGCCCGGCAGCTACGGGCGCGTCGTCGTGCCTGCCGGCGCGAGTTGCTTCAGCGACGGCGGCGTGACGGTTCGCGGCGGCCTGTACGTGCAGCCGGGCGCGACGTTCGTGCTCGGGAGCGAAGAGGCTCCGGGCGACAACGGCACTATCAGCGGCGGCGTGCACGCAACGAACCCCGCAAACCTGCAGATCCACTTCATGACGATCAACGGCGGGATCGAGTCGCAGGGCGGCTCCGGCCCGTTCGGCGGCCCGTTCGACATCACGTGGACCACGATCGAGGACAGCCAGATCAACGGCGGCGTCAGCATCACCGGCTTCAACGGGTTCTGGATGGGCTTCATCCGCAACCACGTCAACGGCTCGGTGAACCTGAGCGGCAACGTTCTCGTCGATGAGGACGGGAACGAGTACGTCACGAACACGATCCACGGCAGCCTGAGCTGCTTCGGCAACTCGCCGGCGCCGCAGGTGGGTGACTCGGAAGGGAGCCCCAATCACGTTACGGGCGCCAAGAAAGGCCAGTGCGCATCGGTCTGAGACGCGCGCCAGGATGACGTGCGAGAGGGGCCGCGAGGCCCCTTTCGTCGTTCGGAGATGATTTTTCTGGGTACACGCCGTCGTACTGTTCGACCCCGATGGAAGGAGAGGGAGATGGGACAGCCGGTCGTGCACTTCGAGGTCGTCGGCAAGGACGGCGACAAGCTCCAGGGCTACTACGCGGAGCTTTTCGGGTGGAACATCAACAGCGACAACCCGATGAACTACGGGATGGTCGACGGCAAGGACAACAAGACCGCGAACGGTGACACCGGGATCGGCGGCGGCGTCGGCCAGGGCCCCGAGGGCTATGGCGGGCACGTCACGTTCTACGTCGCCGTGCCTGACGTCGAGGAGGCGCTGCAGAAGGCCGAGAGCCTCGGCGGAAAGCGCGTGATGGGCCCCGAGGACATCATGGGCATGGTCGTGCTCGGCCAGTTCACCGACCCCGAGGGCAACCTCGTCGGAGTCGTGAAGGACGATCAGGGCTAGCGGCCGACTGCGTAGCCCTGCATGCCGCGAGGGTTTGCCGCCGCATAGAGCAGGCCCTCGCGGTTCCGGCCGGCGGCGCTGACGCGTCCGAGCGACCACGGTCCCTGCGGCTCGACGAGGTGGCCGCGCCGCTCGAGCTCCGCGAGCGTCTCGCGGCCGAAGCGGTCCTCGATCTGGACGACGCGCGGCCGCGGCTGCCGCGGGTAGAACGACTCCGGGAAGTGGTCGGTGTGGAACATCGGCGCGTCGATCGCTTCCTGGGCGTTCAGGCCGAAGTGGACGAGCGAGAGGAAGAAGACGAGCGACCACTGGTCCTGGTGGTCGCCGCCTGGGGTGCCGAAGGCGAGCAGCTCGCCGTCGCGCCGGGCGAGCGAGGGCGAGAGCGTCGAGCGCGGCCGCTTGCCGGGCGCGAGCGAGCTCGGCAGGCCTTCCTCGAGCCAGAACATCTGCGCGCGCGTGCCGAGGCAGAAGCCGAGCCCGGGGATCACCGGCGAGCCGTGCAGCCAGCCGCCGCTCGGGGTCGCCGAGACCGCGTTGCCGAAGCGGTCGACCACGTCCACGTGGCAGGTGTCGCCACGGGTCGGCTCGCCGGTTCCGGGCTCGACCGCCTGCACCTCGGGGATGTGCGGGAGCCGCGGCTCGCGGCCGCCCGGGCTTCCCGGACGCAGGTCGCCCGAGGCGTCCTCGCCGACGAGCTTGCGCCGCTCGTCCGCGTAGGCGGGGCTGAGGAGATCGTCGAGCGGGACCTCGACGTCGCCGTACCAGGCCTCGCGGTCGGCGAAGGCGAGCTTGGCGCACTCGACCACCGTGTGGACGAACTCGGGCCCTTCGCGGTCCCGTAGCTCGAAGCCGTCGAGCAGCGCCAGCTGCTGCAGGAAGACCGGCCCCTGCGCCCAGGGCCCCGTCTTGAACACCTCCCAGCCGTGGTAGGAGCACGCGACCGGTTGCTCGACCGACGCGCGCCACGAGGCGAGATCGTCGCCGTCGATCAGCGAGCCCGCTTCGAGGATCGCGTCGGCGACGAAGCCGCGGTAGAAAACGTCGCGCGCGGCCTCGAGTTCGCCGTTCGACTCGGCAAGCACACGCCTGTAGGTGGCCGCCAAATCGCGGTTCCGGAACAGCGAGCTCGGCTGCGGAACCGGCAAGTACAGCTCCGCCGAGCCCGGCCACTCGTCGCGGAAGACCTGCTCCATGCGCGAGATCGAGCGCACGATCCCCGGCACGAGCGGGTAGCCGCTTTCGGCGTAGCCGATCGCCGGCTCCAGCACCTCCTCGAGCGGCAGCGTCCCGAACTCGCGCAGCAGCAGGAGCCACGCGTCGAACGCGCCCGGCACGCAGGCCGCCAGCAGCCCCATTCCCGGGACGAGGTCATGGCCGAGCTCGCGGAAGCGCTCGATCGTCGCCGCAGCCGGCGCGGTGCCCTGGCCGTCGACCACAAGCACCTCGTCGCGCTCGGCGCTGTAGAGCAGGATCGGCACCTCGCCGCCCGGCCCGTTCAGGTGCGGCTCGACAACCTGCAGCACGAACCCGGCCGCCACCGCCGCGTCGAAGGCGTTCCCGCCACGCTCGAGCATCGACATCCCGGCCGCCGAGGCGAGCCAGTGCGTCGAGGCGACCATGCCGAACGTGCCCCGCAGCTCGGGCCGGGTGGTGAAGCGCTCCACGCGCGTAGCTTGCCTCGTGGGCGCGACTGCGATTCGATAGGCCGGTGGCAGAGCTCGCCGCCGCACCGCCCGAGCAGCGGTCGTACCGCTGGCTCGCCGCGCCGCTGGCCGCCTTCGCGCTCGTCGCGCTGACCGCCGGCCTGCTCGCCGACCACGACCCGCGCTCGAAGGGCTACTTCCGGCTCTTCTTCGAGGACCCGATCCACCTCAAGGCCGGCTTTGCGACGGCGGTGGTCGTGCTCGCCTGCTTTCAGCTCTTCACCGCCGCCTGGATCTTCCGCAAGCTGCCGTGGTCGAAGCCCGCCTGGGTGAACCCGGTGCACCGCTGGTCGGGCCGGCTCGCCTTCGTCTTGACGCTGCCCGTGGCCTACCACTGCATCTTCAAGCTCGGCTTCCAGGATCCGAGCACCCGCGTGCTCGCTCACTCGCTCTTCGGCTGCGCCGTCTTCGGCGCCTTCGCCTCGAAGGTGACGATCGTGCGGCTGCACAACTTCCCGCGCTGGGTGCTGCCCACCGCCGGCGGCCTGCTCTTCGCGGTGCTGGTCGGCGTCTGGTGGACGAGCGCGGTCTGGCTCTACGGCCAGAACACGACTGCTGCGCCGACGGCCAGCACGCCGATCCCCGCCGACGCCGACGCGGCCGCGGGAGCGAAGGTGTTCGCCTCGGCCGGCTGCGGCTCGTGCCACACGCTCTCGGCCGCGAAGGCAAGCGGCCAGGTCGGCCCGAACCTCGACGACGCGAAGCCGGGCTACGACACCGTGCTCGCCAAGGTGACCAACGGCGGCGGCGGGATGCCGTCGTTCGGCGGGCAGCTAAGTGAGCAGCAGATTCGCGACGTGGCCGCGTATGTCGCCACGAGTGCGGGCAAGTGAGCACGCTCGTCTTCCTGCCGGCCTGGAACGAGGAGGAGAACCTGCCCGCCGTCCTGGACGAGCTGCACGAGGTGCTCCCCGACGCCGACCTGCTCGTGGTCGACGACGGCTCGACCGACGGCACCGCGGAAGTGGCCCGCGCCGCCGGCGCCGAGGTCGTCTCCTTCGGCCAGAACCGCGGGCTGCCGGCCGGGATCGCCGCGGGCTATGCCTATGCGCGCGAGCACGGCTACGACCTCTGCGGACGCGTCGACGCCGACGGCCAGCACCCGGTCGTCGAGCTCGAGCGCCTGCTCGAGCGTGTGCGTGAAGGCGAGTGCGACGTCGCCGTCGGCTCGCGCTTCGCCAGCGGGGAAGGCTTCGCCCCGTACCGCTACATGCCGTCCGCGCCGAGACGGTTCGGCACCGCGCTTCTGCGCCGCGGGATGCGAGTCGCCTTGCGCCGCCCGTTCCTGGACGCGACCAGCGGCATGTACGCCGTCAACGCGAAGGCGCTGCCGGTGCTGGCGCAGCCGTACACGACCGAGGCGCCGGAGGTCGAGGCGCTGTTGCGCCTGAGCAAGACCGCCCTGCGCGTGGACGAGGTGCCGGTCGAGATGCGCGAACGTGCCGGCGGCGAGTCGAAGCTGCGCGGGAAGAAGTCGCTGCTCGTCGTGCTGACCGTGATCGGGACGCTGTTCGCGTTCCTGCGGCGGCGGCGCTGATGCGGCTCGTCGCGGTGCTCGGCTATTCCGGGCGGCGCAAGCGCGAGCTGCACGCCGTTTGCGAGCTGCGGGTGAGACATGCCGAGACGCTCGACGCCGACGCCTTCTTGCTGAGCGGCGAGGCCGAGTTGATGCAGGGTGCCTGGCGCGGCGGCGAGGTCGTGCTCGACACGCGCGCCCGCAACACGCGCGAGAACGCCCGCGGCGTGGCCGAGGCGGCGCGTCGCCTCGAGGCGGACGAGGTCGTCGTCGTCACCTCGTCCTGGCACGCCTTGCGCGCGCGAACACTGGTGCGCGCGGCGATCGGCGACCCAGCAGTCACGGTCACGAGCTCGTCCCCGCCCGGCCCGCGCCCGGTGCGGCTGCTCGCGCGGGAGCTCGTCTGCCTGGCGGCGCTACCGCTGCAGCTTCTTGCCGTGCAGCGCGCGGATCAGCGCGTCGGTCGGCGCCCAGTAGGCCGCACGCGCGGCCGCTGACGAGCTCAGCGGCGCCAGGTGGTCGGCCGTGAACGAGCCGTGTGAGCGCGCGACGTTCAGCTCGATCTGACCGCCCGGAAAGCCCGAGTCGCGCAGCCGCTGCAGGAGCAGGCCGGTTCCGTCCGAGGCGTGCGGGTCCTTCTCGCTGACGATCAGCGCGAGAATCGTGCGCGGTTGCAACGGCGTCAGGTTCACGATCCGCGCCGTCTCGCCGTAGGGCACGGGGTTGACGCTCTCGACGGCGTCGGGCACCGGCACCTGCTCGCCCTTCGCGACCGCCGCGTACTCGACCGCCAGCGCCGCGCCGCGCGAGTAGCCGAGCGCGAGCACCGGCAGGCCCTTCAGCTCGAGCCGGTCGCTCGCCTTCCGGATGCCTGCGACCGCCGGATCGAGCACGGCCTTGCTGTAGACCTGCTCGTAGCGCGGGTAGACGACCACGGCGCCCTTCTTGACGAGATGGTCGATCCAGTCACGGTGATTCGCGGGCGTCGCCTCGGTCTCGTCGCCCTGGCCGTGGAAGAAGATGATCAGCCGCTTCGGCGTCCCGGCCGGGTGGAAGATCCACGCGCCCTTCGCCTGCTGTGTCTGCAGCCCCTCGACCGACGCCCGCGTCGAAGCCGCCGAGCCACCTCCGCCGCCGCCGCAACCGGCGACCACGAGCAGCGCGGCGAGCACGACCGGGGTCAGAGCCGCTTTCACCTGCTCAGTGCGACTCCGCGCCGTCGAAACGGTTAGGCGACGACGCTGAAGTGAGCCATCATCCCCATCGCGTGGTGCTCGAGGATGTGGCAGTGGTACATCCACTCGCCGGGCCGGTCGTCGGGTAGCCACGCGATCCGGACTTGCGCCTTCCGCGGGACGTTGACCGTGTCTTTCCAGGCGAGCGGGCCGTCGGAGAGCACCTGGAAGAAGAAGCCGTGCAGGTGGAACGGGTGGTCCTGGCTCGTCTCGTTGACGAGCTCCCAGACCTGGAGCTCGCCGACCTGGACGTCGTCGTCGCGCTGGCCGTGGCCGCCGTGCATCAGGGCCTTCATGCTCACCGTTCGCGTCGGCTCGGTTCCGTCGGCTGTCAGCGGCGCGATCTCGCGCAGTACCTCAGGCACGTGCGCCACCGACGCCTCCGCCGGCCCCACGCGGATCGTCGCGAACCGCTCGCGCTTCGGTTCGCCGCGCCCGCGGTCGTAGGGCAGCGCCTCGAGCTCGAGCACCTCGCCCTCCGCAAACGGCCCGACCGCGAGCTCGACCCGCTCGCCCGGCGTGACGAGGATCTCGGTCGCCTCGACGGGCGCTCCGATCAGACCGCCGTCGCTGCCGAGGATCGAGAAGGGCCGGCCGCCGAGGGAGAGGCGCATGAAGCGGGTGTTCGCCGCGTTCACGACCCGCCAGCGCTCGATCTGACCCGCTGCGATCTCGAGCTCGGGCTCCTGCAAACCGTTGAGAAGGCGGATCTCGCCTTCGCGGCCCTCGTGCAGCTCATGGTCGTCGCCGAACGGTGAGAGCCGTCCGTCCGCGTCGAGCTTCAGGTCGTCGAGCATCAGGACGCGGTCGTCGTCGAGCGTCGGCTCGCCAGGGCCACGAACGACGAGCGGCCCGTACAGCCCGCGCTCGAGCTGCTCGGTCTCGTTGACGTGCGTGTGGTACCAGAAGGTTCCCGCGTCGGGAAGCGTGAATTCGTAGTCGAACGATTCGCCGGGCTCGACCGCTGTCTGCACGCTCTCGGTTCCGTCCATCGAGGCCGGAATCCGCAAGCCGTGCCAATGGATCGTGGTCGGCTGCGACAGGCTGTTCGTCAACCGCGCGCGAATCGTTTCGCCGACCTCCGCCTCGATCAGCGGTCCGGGAAACCTGCCGTCGAACCCCATCCCGGCGACCCTGCGACCTGGCGCGTACTCCCAGTCCGTCTCGCGAGCTTCCAGCTCGACGGCCCGGGTCTGCACTTCAGGCCGGGGCCGGCTCGTCGTCGCCGAGCTGCTCGTTCGGAGGCCCGAGCCAGTCCGGCTTCTCGATCTCGCCGCTCTTGATCGCCTCGCGCTTCTCTTCCTTGGCCTGCCGCTTGAGCGTGCGCTTCTCCTCGATCGCGCGCTCGCGGTTGCGCTTGTTGATCGTCTGCTGCCGTTTCTTCGTCGCCATCCATGCCTCCTAGTGTCGAATTCCGCGCCCGCCGCTCCGCATCCTCGCCCGACGAGCCGCGACCTCCTGGTCGAAGACGACGTTCTGCGCCTGCCGCTCGCCGGTGGTCTCGTCCACCTCGAACGTGACCGGCTTGTGCGCACAGCGACCCTCGGGCTTCTCGCCCTGGGCGAACCCGTTGCCCGCGACCGCGAGCCGCTCGCCGTCCTCGGTCATGATGAATCCATAGTCCTTGACCTCGTTGAACCAGAGCATCTGTCCTCGCACAGAGATTCCTTTCGCTAGGAGTCGGCGCGCGCCGCGCCAGCGGCGCGCGCCTGCTCTTGGTTAACCAGCCACCTGTACGACGTTCTTTGCCTCGGGGCCCTTGGCACCCTCGGCGGCCTCGTACTCGACCTTCGCGCCCTCGGGGAGCGACTTGTAGCCGTCACCCGAGATCGCGGTGTGGTGGACGAAGAGATCCTTGCCGCCGCCGTCGTCCGGGGTGATGAAGCCGTACCCCTTGGCGTCGTTGAACCACTTCACTGTTCCTGTAGCCATAGAAAAACACCTCCTTCTACCTATTCACGAACGGTAGATGGGAGGCGTCAGCCGACCAGGTACTCGCTCTGTGGAGCCCAAAGCTTAGCCGAAATGCTCTCCGGGCCCCCCTAAACGGGCCCGGAGGGTGCATTCCTAGACGGCCGGCGCCGGTGCGCGGCTCGCGCCGACGAACATCCCGATGCTCACGACCAGGATCCAGATCGCGACCAGGAACCACGGGAAGAAGATGACCAGCCCGAGCCCGAGGATCCCGACGACGATGCCGAGCCACCCGGCCCAGGTGGGCACCGCTCGCGCGCGCAGGGCTGCCAGCGAGGCGGCGATGATCATCGCCCCGATGCCCACGCCGCCCGAGGCATGCAGCACCCAGGCAGCGTCGTCGGCCGCGTGGATGAGCCCCGGGTAGACCTGGTGGTGGTACGTGTCGTCGCTCATCGTCCGGATCCCGGTCTCCACGGCCAGGGCCGCCAGTGACAAGGTCGCGTAGACGACGCCGCCCATCGTGGCCAGTCCGGTCAGGAACCCGTCTTCGACCTCGAGCCGCCGGATGCTCTGCCGCAGAGCGCTCAGGAACCAGAGGAAGAAGAAGTAGCCGAGCCCCGCGAGCACCCACCCGATGTTGATCCGGTCACGGTGGCCGGAGTCGGAGTAGTAAGCGATGACCTTTCCCGGGGCGGAGCTCGAGTCCGGCGTGCCGTTGTAGATCAGGAGCACGCCGATCACGAACAGGACGACGTAGGCGAGCAATGGTGCTCATCGACCCTCCTCGTTGGGGTTACATCGCGATCCTAAGCAACCAGGCGGACACAGGCTCTTCGACCGCGGCGCTGCTGCGGAGCGAGTGGGTGCCGGGAATCTGCACGACGGTGCGATCTGGTGCAGACGGCGGCATTCCGAACGGATCGCGCTCGCCCTGGACGACCAGCGTCGGCACCTTGACCGCGTCGAGCTCGTCCAGCCGGCTCTTCTCTGGCCGGCCGGGCGGGTGCACCGGGAAGGCGAGGCAGAGCACCGCCCTGGCGCCAGTCGCGGCCGCGGTCCGGCAGGCGACGCGGGCGCCCGAGGAGCGGCCGCCGGCGATCAGCGGCACGTCGAAGGCGAGCTGCTCGATCACGCTCGTCCACGCCGCGTCGAGCTGATTCGCCGGCGCGGGCGAGCGGCGGCCGGCGACGCGGTAGGGCTGCTCGACGAGCGCGACGGTCAGGCCCGCCTCGAGCGCCGCCTTCGCCGCGCCCTGCAGGTCCGGCGACTCGACGCCGCCGCCCGCCCCGTGGCCGAGCACGAGCGCGGCTCGAGGGTTGTCGATCTCGTGCAGGTGCACTCGCGCCGGGCCGTGAGGCGTTTCGAGTTGCTTCATCGGCCCGATAATGCCGCGGAGTGATCCGCCGCCGTCTGATTGTTCACGGGCGCGTCCAGGGAGTCGGCTTCCGCTGGGCGATTGCACGCGCCGCCGAGTCGCGCGGGGTCGCCGGCTGGGCGCAAAACCGCGCCGACGGAACCGTCGAGGCGGTGCTCGAAGGCGAGCCCGACGCGGTCGAGTCGGTCGTGCGGGTCTCGAAGGAAGGCCCGCGAGGCGCGCAGGTCGACCGAGTCGAGGTCCTCGAGGAGGAGCCGGAGTCCTTGCGCGGCTTCGCGACCCGCTGATGGCGCGCCACGTCGTCCTCCTGCGCGGGATCAACATCGGCCCGCGCAACCGCATCGCGATGCCGGCCCTGCGCACGGCGCTCGAGGAGGCCGGCTTCACCGAGGTGCAGACCTATCTGCAGAGCGGCAACGTCGTGGTCGAGAGCCGCGCCAAGCCCGAGACGGTGCGCAGAGAGATCGAGAAGCTGATCAAGGAGCAGTTCGGTCTCGAGATCGCGGTCGTCGTGCGGACGAAAGCCGAGCTCGCCGCCGTTGTGAAGCGCAACCCGCACGCCAAGGTCGCGAGGAACCCGAAGGCCTACCAGGTCACCTTTCTCGAAAAGAAGCTCCCGGCGAAGACCGTGCGTGAGCTCGAGGAGGCCGCCGCGTCCGGCGAGCGCGTGGTCGTCTCGGGCCGAGAGGTCTACGCGTGGCACCCGAAGACGATCGCCCGCTCGAAGCTGTGGTCGAAGCTCGCCGGGCAGGGCCTCGGGGTCACCGCAACGTCGCGGAACTGGACGACCGTCGAGGCCCTGCTCGAGCTCGCGGACGCCCGCTAGGTCGCGAGCGCCTTCTGCTTCAGCGCGTCGAACTCCTGCTGGTTGATCGCGCCGCTGTCGAGCAGCGACTTCGCCTGCGCGATCTGGGAGGCCGGATCCTCGGCCGCGACCGAGCGGATGTACTCGTCGGTCTGCTGCCGCTGCTGCTTCACGTTCTGCAGGTTGCGCTCGTTCATCCCCTTGCTCTGCGAGATCAGGTAGACGAACACGCCGATGAACGGCGTGATGATCACGAAGATGCACCAGAGCGTCTTCGTCCCGCCGCCGATGTCGCTCCGGCGGAAGACGTCCGCGAAGATGGTGATCAGGAGCCAGAACCAGATAATCCACGCGAAGAAGATGAACATCGTCCAGAGGACGTCGAGAAACGGGTAGTCCGCTGCGATCACGTGCTTCCTCCTAGTTGGGTAGTGCCTAGCCTCGCGCGTTGAGCGTGCACGTGTCTAGTCCCAGGAGGATGATTCGCCCATGATTCGCCTCGCCAAGCAGCTGACGCTCTCGTGGGTGGCGAACGCGATCGTGCTCGCCATCGTGACCGGCGTGCTGAGCGGCGTCGAGGTAGACAGCGCCGGCGACCTGATCCGAGCCGCGCTGCTGTTCGGGATCCTGAACACGATCCTCAAGCCCTTCATCCGCCTGCTCACGTTGCCGCTCGCCGTCATCACGCTCGGGCTGATCTGGTTCGGCGTGGCGATGCTGATGCTCTGGCTGACCGACCTGCTCGTGGACGGCTTCGACATCCACGGCTTCCGCTCGCTCGTCTGGGCGACCGTCATCGTCTGGGCCGTGAACGTCGTGCTCGACTTCGTGCCCGGGCCCTGGCGCGGGTCGCGGAGAGACTAAGCACTTTCAAAATCCCTGCAAATTGGCCTGTTTTTGGTGTTTGGCACCTGCCTGCAGGGGTACGCAAGGTATTCAAGCGACGAGGCGAAACGAGCCTCAGGAGGTGCAGTCAATGGCGACCGTCGAGATGTGGACGTTCACCGTCCAAACGCCGCCCAACCTCGACCTGTCCGGCTTCAAGGTCGAGGCCACTGACGGCGACATCGGCAAGGTTGACGAGGCCACGAACGAGGTCGGCAGCAGCTTCATCATCGTCGACACCGGTCCGTGGATCTTCGGCAAGAAGGTGATGCTTCCAGCCGGCGTGATCCGGGACATCGACCCGGACACCGAGACGATCTTCGTCAACCACACGAAGGACGAGATCAAGAACGCGCCCGAGTTCGACGAGGAGCGGTACCGCGACCAGGGCTACCGCGACGAGCTCGCCGGCTACTACGGCCGCGGGGGCACGCACGCCCACGAGGACCTCTAGCCCGCGACCCGTATCAGCGTTCGACGAAGCCCCGCCTCGGCGGGGCTTCGTCGTTCAGCGATGACTTTTTCGGCTCACGGCGGTCTAAGACGCAGACCCCTGGAGAGAGGAGCCCAGATGAGCACGACCGCGGAACAGTCGTTGAGCCATGTCAGCGCGATCAGCCTGTTCGTGGAGGACGTGCAGACGGCGAAGTCCTTCTACGAGGCGATCTTCGGCGTCGAGGTGGTCTTCGAGGACGAGACCTCCGTCTGCGTGAAGTTCGACCAGCTCTTCGTCAACCTGCTCCTGAGCTCCTCGGCGGAGCAGCAGGTCGAACCGGCGCCGGTGGCCGGCCGCGAGTCCGGGTCGCGCTTCCAGCTGAGCATCTGGATCGACGACGTCGACGCAGCGTGCGCTGCGCTGCAGGAGCGCGGCGTGGAGCTGCTGACCGGCCCGGTCAACCGGCCATGGGGCATGCGGGTCGCGACCTTCACCGACCCCGACGGCCACAGCTGGGAGATCGCGCAGGGACTGGGCTCGTAGCGGCGACTCCCTCGATCGAGGTACCCCGCTAACCCTTGCGGGCCGGCGCCTCCCGGCCGAGGTAGGCCCGGATGCGCCGCCTGCTTCCCGTCCTCGTGCTGCCCGGATTGCTCGCGCCTGCCGCCCAGGCGCAGGTCGACCCTGGCCGCGCGCCGATCCGTGAGCCCGCCACGCCTGCCGACAAGGTCGTCGCGTTCGCGAAGCATCAGCTGGGCGTGCCGTACCGCTGGGGCGGCAGCTCCCGCCGCACCGGCTTCGACTGCTCGGGCCTCGTCTACGCGGCGTACCGCTCGATCGGCCGGAAGATCCCGCACTCGACCTGGGGGCAGATGGCGCTCGGCAGGCCGGTTCGCTTCGGCCGGCTCAGGCCCGGCGACCTGGTCTTCACGAACGGCGGCGGCCACGTCGACCTGGTCGTCTCGAGCCGGGTCGTGATCTCGGCGCCGCACACCGGCGCGCGCGTCCGCTACGTGAGCCTGAACCAGGTGCGCGGCGAGTTCGTCGGCGCGCGGCGGCTGCTCCGCTAATTGGTCTTATCCCGGTCGGCAGACCGGCGCCGCCTCAAGACTCTCGATATTCCCCGCAAATGAGCGGCTTCTATGAACGTGGAGCCGCGAAGGCGGTCTCGAAGTGGTCTTATCGAAGTGCAGTAGCGGAGTAGACCAATTCGCCCAAGAGTGGTTTAGTCGCCACGAAGCGATGGGCGCCCATCCCGAATTGGTCAAGATCACTTCGCCGCTTCAGGCGCCGTCCGTCGCCCCCGCCTGTTCCAGCAAGGAGGACAAGAGATGAGGGCTCGAGTTCCGATCGCCGCGCTTGCTGCACTCCTCGTCGCGGTCACGGTGGCTGCCGGCGCTTCGGCGAAGCCGCGCCGACGCCTGGCCAGACCGCAGCGCCGACGGACGTCCGCGCCGCGTTCTTCACGAACTGGTCGCGCTACGCCCGCGGCTACTTCGTCAAGCAGATCCCGGCCGACAAGCTGAACGTGCTCGACTATGCGTTCGGAGCACCGACGGCCGCCGGGACGTGTGGGCTCACCGATCCGTGGTCCGACTACGAAGCGCCGACCGGCGCCGACCAGAGCGTCGACGGCGTCGCCGACGACTCCGCGAACCCGAACCAGCACCTGTACGGCAACTTCAACCAGCTGCTGAAGCTGAAGGCGGCGCACCCCAACCTGCGCGTCGTGATGTCGCTCGGCGGCTGGACCGGGTCGAAGTACTTCTCCGACGTCGCCGCCACCGCCGCGACCCGCCAGGCGTTCGTCGCCTCCTGCGTCGACCTGCTGCTGAAGGGCAACCTGCCGTTCGACCCGGCGACGATCTGGCCGCCGTCCGCGGGCGGCCCGGGCGCGGCGGCGGGCGTCTTCGACGGGATCGACATCGACTGGGAGTACCCCGGCATCGACCCCGGCAACGGCGCCGACCACTCGCCGGCCGACGTCCACAACGCGACCCTGCTGCTCCAGGAGTTCCGGCAGCAGCTCGACGCGTACGGCGCGACGACCGGGAAGCACTACCTCCTGACCGCCGACCTCCCGGCCGGCAACGTCAACTCGAGCGGTAGCTGGGAGCTCGCTCCGGTCTCGCGCACGGTCGACTGGATCAACCTGCTCACCTTCGATTTCCACGGCTCCTGGGACGCGTGGACGGACTTCAACTCGCCGTTCTCCCTCGACCCGAAGTCGCCCGCCGTCCCAGGGGCGCTCATGAGCACGTGGAGCACGGCCGGCACGGTCGACTACTACCTCGCCAACGGCGTCGCGCCCGACAAGCTCGTCGTCGGCGTTCCGTTCTACGGCAAGGAGTACGTCGGCGTGCCCGGCATCGAACAACGGCCTCTTCCAGCCGCACGCGGCGGCGCCGTCGAACGACTCGCCGACCTACCACGACCTCGTCGACACCGGCCTCGCCGACGCGAACCTGACGGTGATCGGTCCGACGGCGGTCTCGCGGACGTCGAACACCGGCAACGACGGCAAGGGCCTGAACGGCTTCACGCGCTACTACGACGGCGCGGCGAAGGCGCCGTGGCTCTACAGCCCGACGCTGTTCGGCGGCACGTTCATCAGCTACGTCGACCCACATGCCGTGGCCGACCGGGCACGCCTCGTGAGGCAGGACAAGCTCCGAGGCCTCTGGGCCTGGGAAATCTCGAACGACGACGACGCAGGCGACCTGACCGCCGCACTCTCGGCGCCGTAGCGTCCCCACAGCGCCTGGCACCGTGAAAGCGGTGCCAGGCGCTCCCTCCCAGTCACCACGCTCGAAGCCTGGGGTATCGACTAGACGGTGCTGCCGGTCGCGGCGACCGTCGAGGCTCCGGCCGAGGCGTTGTCCTCGGCCCTGCGGATCAGCAGGTACGCCGTCAGCGCGGCCGCGAGGAGCGCCTCGTCCGCCGGCAAAGAATCCGCAACCTCGATCTCGCCGTTCGTGCGCGTGAGTCCCTGTGAGACCTTGGCGCGGACGAGCGGCTCGCCGGCGGCGTCGACGAAGCCGTAGGTGCTTCCCCAACCGAGCGAGCGCCACTCGGTTCGCTGCCCGCCGAGCTCGAGCACGCGGTGTAGGTTCTCCCGCACGACGCGCATCCGCTCATCGCCGGTCGCCGTGTCGCGAACAGCCACCGAGGTGCGGACCAAACCGCTCGGCTCGATCGCCAGCTTCTGGTCGCCGATCTCGATCTCCGCGCCACGCCGCAGCAGCGGGATCCGCAGACTCGCGACTACCTCGTCCCCGCGGCGCAGCTCCCATGCACGCCGCAGCTTTGGTTGAACGAGGTGCAGCTTCATGACGACAAGCTATGCCCTTAGCGACCTGGTGTGAAGGTTGATTTACAAGCCAGGTTGTTCAGGCGCCAGGAACGGCCGCGTTGACCGGCACGAGACAGTCGACTTCGCCTTCACGTCGGTAGAACTCGATGAGCGGACGTGTGGGGTCGTGGTCAGCATGCTCGAAGAGCTCGTCGAACGCCGCCTCGATCTGGGCGTAGACACCGGGAGGGTCACCGATGAGCCTGAGCCGTAGGTAGCGCCCGCCTGGGATCGTCGTCGCGTCGAGACCGAGTGGGTTGTCGATGTCGCGGGGCAGGCGCTCGGTGCAGAGACGATAGGTGCCGGCTCGATTGTCGATCAGGCCCATCATCCGACGCCCGTGCAGTGAGTCGAACGCCGACTCAAAGGCGGGCCACGCTTCCTGGATCACGTGGAGATCAAGTGGCACGTCCCTGCTAAGGGCTGCGGTGTCCTCGCGCGTGACGTTCGCGATCCTGCCCAGTCTCCCCGTCAAGCCGGCCACCGACCTAGCGTAAGGGAATCGACTATGGCGACTAGGATCGGAGCGTGGACGCGCCCGTCAGGAGCAAGCGCGAGGTCGAGATCGTCGCTCCGCCCGAGGTCGTGTGGGAGGTCCTGACCGGCTTCGAGCAGTGGCCGCAATGGAACCCCGAGGTGAAGACGATGTCGATCGAGGGGCCGGTCGAGCCCGGCACCAAGTTCCGCTGGAAGGCGGGCCCGGGCACGATCGTCTCGACGCTCGAGCAGGTCGACCCGCCGGGCTACATCCGGTGGCGAGGGCGGACGCTGTCGGTCAAGGCGATCCACGAGTGGCGCCTCGAGCCCGCGAACGGCGGGACGCGGGTGGAGACGGACGAGTCGTTCAGCGGTCTGCTGGCCCGCCTGTTCCGCGGCTCGCTGCAGAAGACGCTCGACCGCTCGACCGAGAGCGGCCTGGAGCAGCTGAAGCGCGAGGCCGAGCGCCGGGCTAGGTAGTCGTGGCCGACAGCCCCGCTGCGTCGGCGAAGCCGAGAGTCGTCGCCAGGCCGGCGAGGCGCCCTGACTTCTCGGTCGCCTCGGGGATCAGCGAGTCCACCAGCAGCACGAGCAGCGCGCCGACTCGCGAAGTATCCAGTTGAATACGCAGAACCGCGCGCCCGGCCGAAGCGCGCGGTTCTGCTCGCAAGCCGCAGCTCATGCTCGGAAGACGGGTGCTCGGCGCGCGAAAGCCCAACGCTTGCGCGACCAAGCCCACCGTGCGGACCGCCTGATCACGGCGGCGGCCCTCGAGTTCTCGGTCGCCTGGGCACGCTGGTACTCGGCCCCGATCTCCGCCATCCGCTCGCGTTGACGCTGACGGTGGAACTCGTAGTCGTAGTGGATCACCCTACTCACCTCCTTTCGCCTGTGGTCTTCGACGACTTCGCCGATGTCGAGTCCGGTACGGAGGAGGTTCAGGTACGACTTCCGAGAAATGTGCGTGCTAACGCGCAGCCTCATTTGCACAGGACATTTTTCGAAAGCTGACCTCTCCTTCAGCCGGTTCTCCGGCTGCGGATCGGCTCGGTTACGCCGTGGTGGCGCTTGGCATCGGTCCTTCTCCCGCCGACTGCCGAATGGTGTTTCGCCTTAGAAACGACGAAAGCGACCCATCGGGTCGCCCTCGCTGGTCGTGACTCTGACGCTGTGTGCTAGTCGGAGCTACTCCAGTCGAGGACTGCCCGGAGGTGGAAGTCGTCGTTCGACGTCTGCGCTACACCGAGGGCAGGGACCGGGGCGGAGACGACGCCTAGACGATCTGCCGAGTAACCGCGCATGGTTCGTACCTCCTTTCCCCGAATTGAACGCGAGACATTACCTGCGACAAACGCGCCGCGCAGTGGAATCTTGTAACGCCATCTGCGAGTTACGCGGTCAGCGTCGACAGTCCGGCCGCGAGTGCGAAGCCGAGGGTCGTCGCCAGGCCGGCGACGCGGCCCGACTTCTCGGTTGCCTCGGGGATCAGCGAGTCGACGAGCAGCACGAGCAGCGCGCCCGCCGCGAAGCCGTTGATCAGCGCCTGGAAGTGCCCGCCGGTCTCCCGCGCGAGGAAGTACCCCAGCGGCGTGGCGAGCGCGCAGAGCCCGGCGACGGCGAACCAGAGCAGCCGGATCTGGCGCGGGGGCGTTCCGGCTGCGCGCATGTCAGTGGCTGAGCCGATCGCCTCGGGCAGGTTGGAGACGAAGATCGCGAGGATCAGGCCGACGCTGACCCCCGAGCCGCCGGCGAGCCCGAGGCCGAGCACGGTCTGCTCGGGGATCCCGTCGAGGAACGCGCCCAGCGCCAGCGCGGTGCCGCCGCCCGAGTCCTTGACCGTCCCCATGCGCTCGACCAAGCGGGCGAGCACAAAGTACGTGAGCGCCCCGGCCGCGAGCCCGATCCCGACTGCCGTCGCCCCGCCGACGTCCACGCCCTCCTCGAAGAGCTCGAAGCTGACCGCACTGACGAGCGCGCCGGCCCCGAAGGCGAGCACGAGCCCGATCAGCCGCGACGGCCACGACCGCGCCAGGCCAAGCAGCATCCCGAGCACGAGCGACGAGGCGGCAACCACACCCCAGCCCAGGGCGGCGCCCATCAGCTAGCGCCGATCGGCGTCGAGCCCTGCGTCCAGGCCGTGTGAGACCGTCGGTGCTGGAAACCCTGCCGGGTGGGCGCGCAGGTCGCGCAGGAGCCAGCGGCCCGCGAGCGCGATCCCGACCAGCATCCCGAGGAGAAGTGTTACCCCTGCCGGGCTGTGGTGCCGCGCCAGTTCGAGGAGCAGCACGAGCGCGGCGAGCGCGACCAGCAGCAGCGCGACCACGCGATGGAAGCGCCCGGCCTCGGAGTGCGGCCAGGGGTCGACCGGGCGCACGATCTCCCGACCGCGGTCGGAGTCCGTGCAGCGATTCTTGCTCGGACAGGCGTTGCAGACGTGCGCGCGGGCGCGGTAGCGAACGAGTCGCAGCTCGCGGTCGAACTCGTGCGGCCACAGCTGCTCGCCCTCGGGGCAGACCCAGTGATCGTGCGTCTCGTCGTAGCTGAAGCCGGCGGTGCGGTAGCGAAGCGTCCGGCGGTGCGTGTGGGCCGACAGCCACTCGAGCCCGAACGCCCCGAGCGTGAGGAACCCTGCGTACGCGGCCGCGAGCAGCACCTCCGGGTTCATGTCACCCTCGCCGCTGCTGCTTCGTCTGCGCCCGCGGCAGCGTCGATCGTTGTGATCTCGGTGAAGAGGAACTGATCATCGGGCTCGCCGAGCGTGACCCGCTTGACGGTGTAGCGGATACCGAGATAGGCGATGTAGAGCGCCGGCAGGGCGCCTCCGACGATGAAGATGACGTCGCCGGGGAATCGCAGCCACTCGATCGTCGCGTTCGTGTCGTTGGTGAGGAACTTCAGTTCGCGTGCCTCGAAGTACCCGGAGCCGACCGACTTGTAGAGCTGCAGGATCCCGAGCGGCAGCAGCGTCGCAAAGCACATCCACGCCAGTCCGATGTTGGTCGACCAGAAGCAGATCCGCGCCCAGCGCTCGGGCCACTTGTCGGCCGGGATCAGATAGCGCAGGCAGAACATCGCCAGCCCGAGCGCGAGCATCCCGTAGACGCCCATCATCGCGGCGTGCCCGTGGTTGGCGGTCAGTGCGGTGCCGATCTCGTAGTAGGACACGATCGGCAGGTTGATCAGGAAGCCGAAGATGCCCGCGCCGAGGAAGTTCCAGAAGCCGACCGAGACCAGGAACATCACCGCCCAGCGGTGCGGGAAGGGCGTCTGCGAGCGCGATTCCTGCGCGGCTCCGAGCTGCAGGAACGACCAGGCTTCGACGGTCAGGAACGTGAGCGGGATCACCTCGGCGGCCGAGAAGAAGGCGCCGAGCGCCATGTGCTCGGCCGGCTCGCCGGAGAAGTAGAGGTGGTGCATCGTCCCGATCACGCCGCCGACGGAGTAGAGGACGATGTCGAGGAACACGACCGTCAGTGCGATGCGCTCGCGGACGACGCCGAGCAGCACGAACATGTACGCGACCATCACCGTGGTGAACAGCTCGAGGAAGTCCTCGACCCAGAGGTGGACGACCCAAAACCGCCAGAACTCCGTGGTCGTGAAGTTGTCGCCGGTGCGAGCGATCAACCCGACCGCGTAGAACGCGGGGATCGCGCAGGCGGCGAGAAAGAAAAGCCAGGGCATGTTGCCCACGTGCTCGCCCGCGAGCCGGCGGCGCAGGACGCGCCAGAGCATGAACACCCAGACGACGAGCCCGACCGAGAGCAGGATCTGCCAGATCCGGGCCAGGTCGAGGTACTCGAAGCCCTGCAGGCCGAACCAGTTGCGCGCCGTCGACTCGAGCACGCCGTGGATGGCGAGGTAGGAGCCGATCAGGGTGCCGAAGACGACGACCGCGAGCGCCCCGAGCAGCGCGAACGCGAGCTTGCCCTGGCCGCGCGGCTCCCTGCGGGCGATCATGGGCGCGAGGAAGATGCCTGCCGCGACGAACGAGGTGGCGACCCAGAAGATCGCCAGCTGCACGTGCCAGGTGCGCATCAGGTTGTAGGGGAAGGCGCGCGCCAGGTCGATGCCGAAAAAGCTCTCGAGGTCTGCGCGATAGTGCTGCGCGGCGGCGCCGACGAGCGTCTGGAGCAAGAACAGCGCCGCCATCACGAAGAAGAACCAGGCAGTCGCCCGCTGCGCCGGTGTCAGCGCGACGTCGCCCGGCTCGCGGAACGAGAGCGTCGCCTGCTCGCGGCCATGCCAACCGAGGTTGCGCCCCCAGCGCCCGAACGCGCCGAACAGGATGCCGATCCCGCCGAGCAGCGCGATCAGCGACAGCACCGACCAGACGATCACGTTCGCGGTCGGCTTGTTGTCGACTCGCGGCTCTGACGGCCAGTTGTTCGTGTACGAGTAGTTGTGGCCGGGCCGGTTGGCCGCCGCGGCCCAGGCCGTCCAGGCGAAGAACGCCGTCAGCTGCCTGAGCTGCGTCGGGTCGGTGATCGCGTCCGGCTTGAGGCCGTGCTCGGTCGAGGGGTCGGAGAAGTATGCGCTGTAGTGGGGCACCAGCCGGCGGAAGGCCGCCGCCTGAGGCGCGGTGAAGGTCAGCGTGTGTGTCGCCGCGTCGTAGCGGTTCGCGCGCATCTCGTCGATCGTCCGCTGCACCGCCCGGTCGGAGCCGGGGCCGCCGAACGACGCCCGCACGAGGTTGGAGGAGCGGCGGAGGTAGTCGGCCGTGTAGTCGGGGCCGAGGTAGGCACCGTGCCCGAAGACCGACCCGTACTCCATCAGCCCGTTGTTCAGGAACACCTGCTGGCCGTGGCTGATGTCCTTGCCGGTGAAGAGGACGTGGCCGTTCGCGTCGACGACCCGCGCCGGCACGGGCGGGTGCGCCTGGTAGTTGCGGTAGGCGAGCAGGCCGAGGACGAAGAAGCCGACCAGCACGACGAGCACGGCGGCCTGGAGCCAGGCCTTCGAGATCAGGAACGCACGCCGCGGTTCGGTCTCCATCCGGCACTCCTTTCGCCCGTCTCGGGCGCCGATCGTAAGAGATTCACTCCCTCGGGTCTATGCCGCGCGAGGACAGAACCTCGGTCAGACCGTCCGGCGCGAAGAGGCGCCCAGCTTCCTGCGTGCCCAGCCTTCAGCCGGCGGGAGCAGCCGCCGGCGATCGCGCGTACCCGATGCTGCGCAGCGCCTCGCCCATCTCGTCGAGCGCTGCCGGGTCGTCGATCGTCGCCGGAGTCGTGTAGTCGACGCCGTCTGCGATCCGGCGCATCGTGCCCCGCAGGATCTTCCCTGACCGCGTCTTGGGAAGGCGGTCGACGACGACGGCGGTCTTGAACGACGCGACCGGGCCGATTCGCTCACGCACCAGCTGGACGACCTCGCTCACGATCTCTTCGCGGCCGCGTTCGACGCCGGACTTCAAGACGAGGAAGCCGACCGGCAGCTGGCCCTTCAGCTCGTCGGCGGGGCCGATGACGGCCGTTTCGGCCACGTCCGGGTGTGCAGCCAGGACCTCCTCGATCGCACCGGCGGAGAGGCGATGGCCGGCGACGTTGATGATGTCGTCTGTCCGCGACATGACGAAGAGGTAGCCGTCGTCGTCGATGTAGCCCGCGTCGGCTGTCTGGTAGTGGCCAGGGAAGGCCGCGAGGTAGACCTCCCTGAAGCGGTCCTCGGCGTTCCAGAGGGTCGGCGAAGCACCGGGCGGCATCGGCAGCTTGACCACGAGGGCGCCGGTCTCTCCCCTCGGGAGCTCCTCGCCCGCGCCGTCGAGGACGCGAACGTCCCATCCCGGCACGGGCTGCGTCGGCGAGCCCGGGACGACCGGCAGCAGCTCGATCCCGAGGCAGTTGGCGGCAATCGGCCAGCCGGTCTCCGTCTGCCACCAGTGGTCGATCACCGGCACGCGCAGCTGCTTCTCCGCCCAGCCGAGCGTCTCGGGATCGCAGCGCTCGCCTGCGAGGAAGAGCGCGCGGAAGCCCGAGAGGTCGTAGCGGCCGATGTGTTCACCATCCGGGTCCTGCTGCCTGATCGCCCGGAACGCCGTGGGCGCGGTGAAGAGCGTCGACACGCCGTGCTCGGAGACGACGCGCCAGAAGGCGCCCGCGTCCGGGGTGCCGACGGGCTTCCCCTCGAACAGCACCGTCGTGCAGCCGTGCAAGAGCGGCGCATAGACGATGTAAGAGTGGCCGACGACCCAGCCGACGTCGGAGGCCGCCCAGTAGACCTCGCCGGGATCGACGCCGTAGACGTGCTTCATCGTCCAGGCAAGAGCGACGGCGTGGCCGCCGTTGTCGCGGACAGTTCCCTTCGGCTGGCCCGTCGTGCCCGAGGTGTAGAGGATGTACAGCGGGTCCGTAGCCGCCACGGAAACGCATGGCTCCGGATCGGCCTGGGAGATTGCCTCATGCCAGTCGAGATCTCGCCCGGGATGGAGCTCGGCTTCGAGCTGCGGGCGCTGCAGGATGATGCACCGCTCCGGCTTCGCCTCGACCATCTCGATCGCCGCGTCGAGCAGCGGCTTGTAGGCGACGAGCGTCGATGGCTCGATGCCGCATGAAGCGGAGACGACGACCTTGGGTCGCGCGTCCTCGATTCGACTCGCGAGCTCGTGTGCCGCGAAACCGCCGAACACGACCGAGTGAATCGCACCGATGCGAGCGCAGGCCAGCATCGCGATCACGGCCTCCGGCACCATCGGCATGTAGATGACGACGCGGTCGCCTGGTTGCACGCCCTGAGCCGCGAGCACGCCGGCGAACCGCGCCACCTCGTCTCGCAGCTCGCGGTAGGTGAAGCTCGCCGCGTTTCCTGCAGCGGGCGAGTCGTAGATGAGAGCCAGCTGGTCGCCGCGGCCGCCCTCGACATGCCGGTCGAGCGCGTTGTGACAGGTGTTCAGGCGCCCGCCGGAGAACCAGCGGTAGAAGGGCGCCTGCGAGTCGTCGAGGACCCGCTCCCACGGCTCGTCCCAGTCGATCGCCGTCGCAGCCTCTGCCCAGAAACCGTCCGGATCCTCGAGCGAACGCCGATAGATCTCCTGGTAGCGGCCCATCGAGACCTCCTCTTCGCTGGCGAACGATTCGGACACATCGAAGCTAGCGGCGGCAACGCGGCGGGTCAATGCGTGCCGTTCCAACATGAGATCAGCAACGTGGGCGAGCGAGCCGCGGCCTTGATGCCTATCTGCCTAGTGCGACGGTGGCGTGTTCATCGCAGCGTCTTCTCGCAGACGACGTCAAAGCGGTGATCCTGCTCACGGCCTCCTCGAAGAGCTCGAAGCTGACCGCACTGACGAGCGCGCCGGCACCGAACGCGAGCACGAGCCCGATCAGCGGCGCCGGCCACGACCGCGCCAGGCCGAGCAGCATCCCGAGCACGAGCGACGAGGCGGCGACCACTCCCCAGCCAAGGGCGGCGCCCATGCGGCAAGGATACGACTGCCGAAGTCAGGATTGCCTGGGCTGTCTGGGAACGAGCGCTCGCAGCGACTCGACGTAGGCGGCAGGCAACCTCTGCTCGTTGGCGGCTGCGACGAGGCCGTTGGCGTAGTCGCTCGAGGGCTCCACCTCGTCTGGCTCAGGCTCGTCGACGACGTACGTGAGCGCGCGAAGGGGTTCGCCCGATTCGAGTGTGACCTCAACAGCTCTTCGGTCGTAAGCCCAGGGATAGCCCTCCTTGCGGTCGAGGCTCGCGAGGCATCGATCGCTCACCTCGTAGAGAACGCCCCACACCGAGGAGCCGGAGTCGCTCACCACGTTCGCTACGCCCGTCCCTGTGCGTATCGATCTCCGGCTGAACGCGAGGCGGTAGCCGGCCAGACGCGCAGGCCCCAGGACGGAGGCCTCGGAGCACTTCGATGCCATGACTTCGGTCGCCATGTTGCTCCCATACGCGAAGTACAGCGCCACGCCGATCACGTCCCTTTCCTTCGCAGTCGACTCCTCGTATTGTCGCGCCGTGGAGCAATCGCCGGCAGACGAAGACGTCGCCGTCATCGGAGCGCGCATTCGCTATGACCACACACTGCGCGCTCTCCAGCGCCAGTCGACTGTCCTGAGCGAGCTGCGGTCGCGCGCGAGCATCATCCTGTCGGCCATGGGGATCACTGCCTCCCTCTTCGGGGCGAGGGCTCTCACCTTGGATTCGCCCGGTTGGCTCAAGGCGATCGCGCTCGTCTTGCTGGCGCTCGGCCTCTTGGCGTGCATGCTGGTGCTTTCGCCGGTACGCGATCGTGGCCCGATGCCGGATGACCCGAGAAATCCGGGCCGCCGCTTCGGGCGTGGTGCCGCCCGTCGTTGGAAGGTGACCCCCCGCGCAGATGAACTAGGGAACGCCACGAGCGGCGACTCTGAGCCAGCGATTCTCGACGCGATCGTCGCCCTCATGATCCCGGCTCGTCGTCTCAACTATCGAACGCTTGAAGAGCGTTCTCGTGCATTCAATGCGGCTGTGCTGCTCCTCGTGCTGCAAGTCGCGGCGTGGAGCGCGGTACTCCTGGCGAGCTAATCGGGTTGACTCTAACTCGGGCCGGGCGGATACTCGTTTGCGCTCGATTGCACTCGATTGCACTCTCGTCACTCGCCCTTGGACCGGGTGACGCAGCTACGAGGGGAGAGCTTTCATGCGAAGCACTTGGTGGGCAGTGTTCGCCGCGGCTGGTGCGTTGCTGGCAGCTCCAGCAGCAGCACAGGCGAACGAAGTAACACACTGGAACCGGATCGCGATGAACACGCTCGTCGCGTTCCCGGGCCCGGCGGGAGGCGCGCCGCCGGCGCTGCAGATCCACATGGGGATGACCCAGGGCGCCGTCTACGACGCGGTCAACGCGACTGAGCCGAAGCACTACCGGCCCTATCTCCTGAACCGGCGTGTCGGCGCGAACGCCTCGAAGGAGGCGGCGGCCGCGACCGCCGCGTACCGCGTCCTTTCGAGCATCGTCTCCGGCGTACCAGTGACGATCGCGTTCCCGAACCGGGCGAGCTTGCTGGCGATGCTCGCGGCGGAACGCGATGCCTCGCTGCTGGCCGTACCCGAGAGCCCGTTCAAGAGACAGGGCATCGTCGCCGGGAACGCGGCGGCCGACGCCCTGATCGCCGCGCGCCAGAACGACGGGCGCTATGGGGTCTCGCAGTGGCACCCGGACACCCGCGTGGGGCACTGGTGGCCGCTGCTCGATCCGGTCACCATGCCCCCGGCGCTCGACCCGACGCCGTGGGTCGGCGGAGTGCGCCCGTTCCTGCTGAAGAACTCCTCGCAGTTCCGCACCGCGGGGCCGAACGCGCTCAGCAGCGACGCGTGGGTGAAGGACTACAACGAGGTCAAGGCGATCGGCGCCTTGAACAGCCCGACCCGGTTGCCCGACCAGACGCACAACGCACTGTTCTGGCAGAGCAACGGCGGGCCGGCGCTGCTCTGGAACGACGTCGCCGACGATCTCGTCGAGAGCCCGAGCCACTCGCTCGACATGGCCGACAGCGCCCGGCTGCTGGCGATGATGAACCTCGCCGCCGCCGACGCGGCGATCAACGTCTGGAACGACAAGTACTACTACGACTTCTGGCGGCCGTGGAACGCGATCACGCGCGACGACGGCAATCCGAACACCGACATCGATCTGGGCTGGACGGCACTGCTGACAGCGCCGTACCCGGAGCACCCGTCAGGGCACCTTGGTCTCGATACTCCGGCCTTGCGCGTGCTGACGACGTTCTTCGGCGACAACGTCCACTTCGGCGTGACGAGTAGCCGCTTCGGCGGGGAGACACGACCCTTCGACCACTTCTCGCAGGCCCTCGCGGAGATCGTCGAGGCGCGCATCTGGGCGGGTCTGCACTACCGCACCGCCGACGTCCAGGCAGTGGGACTCGGCGAGAACGTGGCCCGCTACATGGCGGAGAACTACTTCCAGCCGGTGGGCAACCACTGATCCAGCGAGGGTGGCCGCCGCCCGGCGGCCACCCTCGGCAGGCCCGGGGTCTTGAAAGGGGAAGGCAGCATGAAGAAACTTGGCGCAGCTGTTGTGTGCGCGGCGCTCGTGTGCGTCTGCGCAGGGGCAGTGGTCGGCAAGGCGACCGGCGGCTCGGCAACGATCGGTTGGAGCAAGTGCTACGCGAAGCTAGGGCCCTTCCAGTGCGGGACCGTCCAGGTGCCGCTCGACTACGACAGCCCGAACGGCGCCACGATCTCTTTGGCGGTCATTCGACTCCAGGCGACGGATCCGGTTCACCGAATCGGCTCGCTGCTCCTCAATCCGGGTGGGCCGGGCGGATCGGGAGTCGACTACGTGCTCGGCGCAGGCCCGTTCCTCTACACGGACGAGGTGCGTGCGAGGTTCGACCTCGTCGGGTTCGACCCCCGAGGGATCGCCCGGAGCACCGCGCTCCGCTGCTTCGGCAACGAGCGGCAGTGGGCGCCGCTCTTCCTGCCAATCGCGTTCCCGAGCAACCCCGCTGAAGAGCAGCTGTGGATGGACGCGGACCTCTACATCGACTCGGCTTGCGCGGAGCGCGGCGGCCGCATCGCCGATCACATGTCGACCGCCAATGTCGCGCGCGACCTCGACGTGCTTCGCCAGGCGGTCGGCGACGCGAAGCTCAACTACGCGGGCGTGTCATACGGGACGTTCCTCGGGCAGACGTACGCGAACATGTTCCCGAACAGCATCCGCACGATGATCATCGACGGCGTCCTCGACCCGATCGCCTGGACGACCGGAAGCGGCGACGGCTCGACGGTGCCGTTCTCGACGCGCTTGCACAGCGACCAGGGTGCGCAGGCGACGCTGGACGAGTTCTTCCGCCTGTGCGACGCCGGCGGGTCGAACTGCGCCTTCGCCCCCGACAGCGAGGCGCGATTCACCGCGCTCGGGGAAGCGCTCAAGGCCCATCCCGTTCAGGTGGTGTTCCCGGACGGCTCGACGGCCGAGCTCAACTACTCGACTCTGGTCGGCATCACGCTCGGCGCCATGTACGACTCGTCAGGGTGGGAGGACTTCGCCCAGGCGCTCGCCGAGATCGAGGCACAGGCGAGCGCAGCGACCCTCGGCGTCCGCTTGCACCGCTTCTGGCACCCGGCGAACACGTACATCACCAAGCGGGGTTTCCCGCGCTACTACAACTTCCCCGAGAGCCTCGGGGGCGTGGCCTGCGCGGACTCGGACAACCCGCACACATATGCGGCCTGGTCGACTGCGGGCGCAGCCGCGGACGCGCAGTACGGCACCTTCGGGCGGATCTGGACCTGGGTGTCGTCGATCTGCGCCGCGTGGCCGAACGGCGATTCCGACCGCTTCACCGGGCCGTTCAACCACAACACGAGCAACCCGGTGCTCGTCATCGGCAACCAGTTCGATCCTGCTACTCGCTATCAGGGAGCCGTGATCGCGTCGAATCTCCTGCCGAACTCGCGCCTGCTGACGGTGCACGGCTGGGGACACACGTCGCTGTTCATCTCGCAATGCGCCGACGCCGTGCAGACGCGTTACCTGGTCGACCTGACGCTGCCTCCTGTCGGGAAAGTGTGCGAGCAGGATCACGTGCCGTTTACGGGCCCGTAGATGTCGTCCGTGGGGTCGGGCCGGCGAGTCCGGCCCGACCCCACATCGCTCACCGCGGTCCGATCCGGTTGGAAGGACTAACCGGCCGCCGCGCGTCTCGTGGGTAGTGAGAGAGATACCTTCTAGAGCGCCTTCGTACTGGGAGCAAGACGTGACGATCTGCCCGAGCTGTGGACAGCAGAATCCCGCTGCCGCCCGTTTCTGCCTGGCCTGCGGAACCCCCTGGCGGAAGAAGAAGCGACCCAGCGCGAGGTGCGAAAGATGGTCACGGTCGTCTTCTCGACGTCGCGAGCTCCACCGCGCTGGGCGGCCGCGTACGCAGAGGGGCGCACGCGAGCACGGTGCACGGGAGCGGAGCTGCATTGGCAGGTGCGGGCACTCGGGCGGCTCCGGACGCGATTCGCTCAAGGAACCGCGCAGGCGTGCGCGCTCGGCATCACGCGACTTAACGGTCATCCGACCGACGCGCAGCAATGGTGCGTCGACGTCACCCTCGGCCCGGCGAGCTAGACCAGCTTCATTCGTCACAGCCGGCGGCGGGGGATCTTCCGGCGGCCGGATCCGGCTGGCCGCAGCGACGGCGAATCGATGGCCCGACCATCTCCGTATTTCGGCACAGCTCGGCTAGCTAGCTGCAGCCGGTGTTAGTTCCGCAGTCGCGGCACGTGTAGCAAGACCCGGTTCGAACCATCCGCCCGCCGCACTTGGCGCACTCGACCGCGTCTTCCCACGCGTTGAACAGGGCCGTCTGGCCTGGCGCCGGCGCTTCCGCCTCCTCGCCCGCCGCCGCAGAAGCTGACTCGCCCGCGTACTGCGATGCGAGCCGCGCCTTCACCTCCGGGGAGAGGATCCCCGCGGCCTCCATCTGCTCGGTCGTCAGGAACTTCTTGCCGAACCAGCGGAAGACGTAGTCGACGATCGACTTGGCGACGCGAATGTCGGCGTCGTTCGTCAGGCCGCTCGGCTCGAAGCGCATGTGGGTCAGCTTCGAGACGTAGACCTCCGGCGGGACGCCGTACTGCAGACCCATGGACACGGCGATGCACAGCGAGTTCATCAGGCCGGCGATCGTCGTCCCGTCCTTGGCGATGTCCACGAAGATGTCGCCGGGCTGGCCGTCGTCGTACATGCCGACGTGGATGTAGCCCTCGTAGTCGCCGACGCGGAACTTGCGGCCGACCTCGGTGCGGTCTTCCGGCAGCCGGCGGCGCTTCGTCAGCGGCACCGGCGGGACGGCCTCGACCTGCGAGCCGTCCTTCTGGCCCGACAGCGGCTGGGCGACCTTGCAGTTGTCGCGGTAGATCGCGATCGCCTTCACGCCGAGCTTCCAGGCGTCGAGCAGGAGCCCGGAGACCTCGTCCACCGTGACCGACTCGGGCAGGTTGACCGTCTTCGAGATCGCGCCCGAGATGAACGGCTGGACGGCGCCCATCATCTTCACGTGGCCCGAGTAGTGGATCGCGCGGTCGCCGATCGCGCAGTCGAAGACCGGGTAGTGCTCGGCCTTCACGCTCGGCGCGCCGACGACGGTGTTGCGCTCGTCCACGAACGCGACGATCTCCTCGACCTCGCGCGGCGCGTAGCCGAGCTTCTCGAGCGCCATCGGCACGGTCTTGTTCGGGATCGTGATCTCGCCGCCGCCGACGAGCTTCTTCGACTTGACGAGCGAGAAGTCCGGTTCGACCCCGGTCGTGTCGCAATCCATCATGAAGCTGATCGTCCCGGTGGGCGCGAGCACGGTCGCCTGCGCGTTGCGGTAGCCGTGCACCTCGCCGAGGTTCAGCGCCTCGTCCCAGGCCTTGCGCGCTGCGCCGAGCAGGTCCTTCGGAACGACGTCCGAGTTCTCGATGTTGCCGACCGCCGCGCGGTGCATCGACATCACGCCGATCATCGCGCCGGCGTTCGGCCGGTAGCCGGCGAACGGGCCCATGCGGCCGGCGATCTCCGCGGACTTGCGGTAGGCGCGGCCGGTCATCAGCGCCGTGATCGCGGCTGCGTAGGCGCGGCCCTCGTCCGAGTCGTACGGGAGCCCGCGCGCCATCAGCAGCGCGCCGAGGTTCGCGTAGCCCAGGCCGAGCTGGCGGTAGGCCTTTGCGTTCTTGTCGATCTCGGGCGTCGGGTACGACGAGTAGCCGACCGCGATCTCCTGCGCGAGGAAGACGACGTCGACTGCGTGCTCGAAGGCCTCGACGTCGAGCTCACCGTCCTCGCGGCGGAACTTGAGCAGGTTCAGCGAGGCCAGGTTGCAGGCGGAGTCGTCGATCGACATGTACTCCGAGCACGGGTTGGACGCGTTGATGCGCCCCGTGTTCGGGAGCGTGTGCCACTTGTTGATCGTCGTGTCGTACTGCACGCCCGGGTCGGCCGACTTCCACGAGGCCTCGGCGATCTGGCGCAGGAGCTCCTTCGCCTTGGTCGTGTCGACGACGGCGCCGTCGGTGCGGGAGACGAGGTTCCAGTCGGCGTCCTCCGCGGCGGCCTCCATGAAGGAGTCGGTGACGCGGACCGAGTTGTTGGCGTTCTGGTACTGGATCGAGGCCCAGTTGTCGGAGTCGAGCGACATGTCGTAGCCGAGCGACTCGAGCGAACGGGCCTTCTCCTCCTCGAGCGCCTTGCACCAGATGAACTGCTCGATGTCCGGGTGGTCGACGTCGAGCACGACCATCTTGGCCGCGCGCCGCGTCTTGCCGCCGGACTTGATCGTCCCGGCGCTCGCGTCGGCGCCGCGCATGAAGCTGACCGGGCCGCTGGCGTACCCGCCCTTGGAGAGCTGCTCCTTCGAGGAGCGCAGGCTCGAGAGGTTGACGCCGGAGCCCGAGCCGCCGCGGAAGATGATCCCCTCGCGGCGGATCCAGTCGAGGATCGACTCCATCGAGTCGTCGATCGAGAGGATGAAGCAGGCGCTGCACTGCGGCTTCTCCTCGAAGCCGACGTTGAACCAGACCGGCGAGTTGAAGGCGGCGTACTGGTTGACCAGGATCGCCTTCAGCTCGGCCTCGAAGGTCTCGGCCTCGGCTTCGTCGGCGAAGTAGCTGCCCTCGCGGCCCCAGCCGCCGATCGTCTCGACGACGCGGCCGATCATCTGCCGGACACTCGTCTCGCGCTCGGGCGAGGACATGCGGCCGCGGAAGTACTTCTGGGCGACGATGTTGGTGGCCGTCTGGCTCCAGAACTTGGGAAATTCCACGTCCTTCTGCTCGAAGGCCGGGCCGTCCTTGCCGGGGATCAGGGCGTCGCGCGTCTCCCACTCGATCTCGTCGAACGGGTCGCGGCCGGGGATGGTGAAGAACCGGCGCACGCCGAGACCGGCGCTGTCCTCGACAACGGTGTTCGCGAGCTGCTCGTCCGCGATTTCGACGGTCTCCAACTGCCTTGCTGACGCCATTTCCTGACCTCCCGGGGTCATACCCAATGGTATTGATCGTGCTCGGGTCGGCGTGCCAGCGCGGCTCGAGCGGACCGCTCAAGGTAGAGAGCGGGTCGGACGTAACTCGGCTCAGCCGCGGAGCTCGACCAGCAGCGCCCTCGTGGCGTCCGCCGAGACACGGTTTTCCTTCTGCTCATACCGTCCGAGGGCCTCTTCGAGCACCGGAATCGACTCGTCGGTGCGGCCTGCCACCTGGAGCACCTCGGCGAGGCCAACCCGGAAGTCGCCCTGGTGGCTCAGCTCGTCGCTGCGGTCGATGATCTCGATCGCCTCGCGCGCGAGCCGCTCCGCCTCTTCGAGCTCGCCGCGGCGCGCCAGGATCTTCGCCTGGGATGCGCGCCAGGCCGCCTGCGCGTTGAAGTCGTCGCTCGTCGCCACCTCCCTGCTGCGCTGGACGGCGGCCTCGGCCTCGTCAAGGCGGCCCTGCGCGTAGAGCGCCTCGGCGAGCAGCGTGGCCATGGTCGAGAGAAAGCCTTTCTCGCCGCAGGCCTCCAGACCGTCGCAGGCCCAGGCCGCCTCGCGCTCGGCCGCGACCGGGTCTCCGGCCAGCAGCTCGAGCGGTGCGCTCCAGAAGGCCAGCGTGTACAGCTCTATCGGGCGGCCCAGCTCCTCCAGGATCGAGTTGGCGCGTGCGGCCAGCTCGCGCCCCTCCTCGAAACGCCCCTGCATCCCGTAGAACCCGACGACTGCCCGGGACGCCCATGCCTTTCCCCACTTGAGGGTGCCCGCGCTCTCGGCGATCGCCTCGGCGCGCGGTAGCCCGATCGAGACCGGCGTCGGCCCCCAGAAGGTGGCAGGGCCGACGAAGAACAGAACCTCGCTCTCCCGCCTGCGGTTGCCGGCCAGGCGGGCGTGCTCGGCCACGCGCTCGAGGGCGGTGACCATGCCGGTCCAGGTGCCGCGGAGGTTCTCGCCGAACGCGACGAGATTCCAGGCCGCTGCCAGGTCCTGATGATCGCCGATCTGCTCCAGCTCGCGGACGGCCTCGCGGCCCCGCTCGAGGGCCTGCTCGGCGGTGAACGAGGGGTCGGTCGTGATCCGCAGCTCGTCGAGGTCGCAGCGTGTGCGAAGCTCGAGGGCGCGATCTCCCAGCGAGCGCGCTAGTTCCAAAGCCTCCTCCCGGCGGAGCCGGCCCTCGCGTAGCTCTCCCGAGTCGATCAGTGCCTGGGCCAGCGCGAGCAGGAGCTCGACGCCGTCCTTGCTCCGGGGCTCCGCGAGGGCAACCGCGCGAGCGAGCAGGTTCGCCGCGCCCGCCCCATCACCCACCATCAGTGAGCGGTGACCGGCCGACGCAAGGCGCTCCGCAGCGCGCCGGCCGAGCTCGCCAGGCTCGTTCTCGCCGAGCTCGGTCCTGTAGAGGTGCGCCTGTTCGAGGTGGTACCCGAGGATCTCATCGAGCTCGACGAGCTCCAGGCCGTGCTCGGCCAGCCAGTCCGCGAACAGCTCGTGCAGCTCGGCGCGGGTCGCCTTGGGGAGTGCCTCATACGCCGCGTCGCGGATCAGCAAGTGGCGGAAGCGGTAGGCGTCCTCACCCGTGAGCTGGGCCTTGTCCGGGCGGACGAGCTCTTTTCGGACCAGGCCGGTCAGGCGGCTCTCGACCTGCGTCTCCTCAGGGGCGAGCGCCTGGACGGCGCCGCGGTGGAAGACGCGACCCTCGACCGAGCCGCGCTCGAGCACGCCGCGCTCAACCGGTTCGAGCTGATCGAGTCTCGCCGCGAGCAGCGCCTGGATCGTCCCCGGCACGGTGACCTCGCTGTCGCCCGAGGCCTCGACGAACGCGACCATCTCCTCGACGAAGAGCGGGTTCCCCTCCGCGGCGTCGCGGATGCGCTCGCGCAGCTCCTCGTCGAGCGTCGCCTCTCCGAGCAGGCGCTCCAGCAGCTCGTCGGTCTGGGTCGCCGAGAGCGGCTCGAGCAAGACGGTCGTCGCGTTCAGCTTGCCGCCGCCCCAGCCCGGCCTGCGCTCGAGCAGCTCGGGCCGGGCGAGGCACAGCAAGAGGATCGGCGCGGCGCGCGAGAGGTCGGCGACATGCTCGATCAGGTCGAGGAAGGCCGGCTCAGCCCAGTGGATGTCGTCGAACACGACCAAGACCGGGGCCGCGCTCTCGAGCAGTTTGCGGAGCGCCCAGGGAATCTCCTCGGTCGACGAGACCACCGGCTCGTCACCGAGCAGCCCCTCGATCGCCGCGACTGCCGCCGGATCGAGATCGAGCTCCCGTGCGGGCGGGAGCTGCTTCAGCACCTCGATCACCGGCCAGTAGGTGATCCCCTCGCCGTAGGGCAGGCAGCGGCCGCGCACGACGCGCGCGCTGTCCACCGAGCCGATGAACTCCGCGGTCAGGCGCGACTTGCCAACGCCGGCTGTCCCGAGGAGGGTGAAGAGCTGGCAGGAGCGGTCCTCGCCGGCCTGGCCGAACGCTTCTTGGAGGCGCCGTAGCTCGCGCTCGCGCCCGACGAGCTGTGCGTCGAACCGGCGGGCGAAGGCCGGCGCCTGAGCCTGGATGCTGACCAGGCGGTGTGCGAAGAGCGGCTCGCTCTTGCCCTTCAGCTCCAGCTCGAGCTCCTCGGTCTCGACCGCGTCCCGCACCAGCGCAGCGGTCTCGGCGCCGAGCAGCACCTCGCCAGCGCCGGCGGCCTGCTCCAGGCGCGCCGCAACGTTGACCGCGTCGCCCGTCGCCAGCCGTTCGGCGGTTCCCACGACGACCTCGCCGGTGTTGACGCCGATCCGCGCCTCAACGCCGAGCACGGGCAGGGCGTCACGCATTTCGACCGCAGCCCGGACGGCCCGCAGCGCGTCGTCTTCGTGCAACTGCGGGACGCCGAAGACGGCCATCACGGCGTCGCCGATGAACTTCTCGACGGTGCCGCCGTGGCGCTCGACGATCGTCTTCATCTCGTCGAAATAGCGGCCGAGCAGGGCGCGCAGGGCCTCCGGATCGGTCGACTCGCCGAGCGCGGTCGAGCCGACGACATCGCAGAAGAGGAGCGTGACCACTTTGCGGTACTCGCGTTCGTCGGCTGCCTGCTCGGCCAGATCGGCTCCGCAGGCGTTGCAGAAGCTGGAGCCGTCGGGGTTGTCGCGGCCGCAAGCCGGACAGGTGAGCATGAGCGAAGGGTACGACGCTCAGGCGGCGGCGAAGAGCTCGAGCCGCCAGTCGTTGCAGCGCATGGGATTGCCGGGCGGATACTCGAAGTCGAAGGCCCCGAGCAGCTCGAAGTCGAGCTTGCGGCAGATCGCGTTCGAGGGCGCGTTGTCGACCGAGGGAAAGGCGTGGAACCAGCGGTGCTTGCCCTCGGCGCGGGCGGCGTCGATCGCCAGCCTGGTCGCCTCGCCGGCGATCCCGCGGCCTTGGAACTCGGGCAGCACCGACCAGCCGGTCTCCCAGACGGTCGTATCGCACCAGTCCTTCTCCCAGTAACCGACCGAGCCAACTGGCTCGCCGCTGTCCTCGTCGACGATCTTGAACATGCGACCTTGGTTCGGGTCGAGGCGCTCGTAACGGACCTGGCGTGAGACGAGCTTCTCCTCGCTCTCAGGCCCGCCGAGGTGCTCGGTCATGGCCGGGTCGCCCATGAGCCGGCGGAGGAGCGGGAGATCACCCTCCGCCCACGGCTCGAGTCGCACGCTCACGGCCGTTGGATAACAGATCCGGAAGTGTGAAAGCATCGGCCGCGACGGGGTCAGGCAACCGGAAAGGAGCCCCTCATGATCACGATGGCCGGTAGAGAGCGCACGCTCGCGCGTGTACTGCCGCCCTGGTGGCTGATGCTGATCACCGGCATCGCCTGGATCCTCGTCTCGGTGATCCTGCTTCGCTTCGACTACACCTCGGTGTCGTCGATCTCAATCCTGTTCGGCTTCGTCGCCATCTTCGCGGGCGTGGCCGAGATCGGCGTGCTGTTCATGGCCGCCGGCTGGTGGAAGCTGCTCCACGCGCTGCTGGCGTTCGTCTTCTTCACCGCGGGCATCGTGGCGTTCATTCATCCCGGCAACACGTTCCTCGCGCTGGCGGCGGTCTTCAGCTTCTTCCTGATCTTCGCGGGGACGTTCGACATCGTGATCGCCATCTCGACGCGCCACGAGATCGAGGTCTGGTGGCTGCAGCTGATCGGCGGGATCATCGAGCTCGCGCTCGGGTTCTGGGCGGCCGGCTACTACGGGCGCAGCGCGACGCTGCTGATCGCCTGGGTGGCCGCCTTCGCGATCATCCGTGGCGTGCGGGACATCGTGCTCTCCTTCCGGGTGCGCGAGATCCAGCACGCGCCGGGGGTCTAGCTCAAGTCAGGGCGCGGCCGGCTCTTGCGCCGGCTTCTTGCGGCGGCTCTTCATGAGCAGGTCGCGCGCCTGATGCCAGCCGAACGCCCAGAGCATCACGGCGATTCCGAGCACGACGTTCCAGATCGTCAGGATCGAGTCCTGCGTGATCGAGAACGCCGCGACGCTCTTGGTCGGGGCGAACTTGCTCAGCGTGGCGACGTCGAGCGCCTGCGTCTGGCCGACGCCTCCGGGCGTGATCGCGAAGATCCCAGAGAGCATGTGGGACGAGGCCACCAGGAAGATCGTGAACGCGGTGATCGGCAGGCCGAAGGCGGCCATGAAGATGGTGTTGACGCCGATCCGGCAGACGTACGAGGCGGCCGATGGCGCGGCCACGGTCTTGGCATAGGCGCGCCAGTCGCTGAAGATCGCGGCGCCCTGCTTCGCCTTGTGCCACTCCTTGCTCAGCCACGGCTTGATCTTCGGCCAGATGAAGTAGACGACGGCCATCAGCGCGACCACGATCAGCGGGATCAGGACCGGGTGCGACGCGAAGAAGCTGCTCCCTTCGTCGGAGGGTGAGCCCTTCGAGACCGTGTGTGGCCGGGAGACGGCGACGCCGAGCACCATCAGCACGCTCAGGACCAGGAAGAAGGCCGCCTGGACGAATGCGGCTGTGGTCACGCCGGCGACCGAGGCGCCCGGGATGCTCGTCCGGAAGATGCCGATCATCGCCGCCGTTCCGGCCTGGGCCGGCGCGATCGCGTTGATCGCCGTCCCGCCCTGTGACGCGCCCCAGGCGGTCTTGAAGGACAGGTTGCCCTTCGGATACGCGGCCCGCAGGATGTTGCGCCACGTGAGGCCGAGGAGCGCCGACTCGCAGGTCTTCAGGCCCAGCGCCAAGACGATCCAGTAGGGCGAGACGTCGCCGATCCGCTCGAAGACGCCGGACACCCAGTTCCACAGGTCGCCGAGGACACCGGCTAGCACGACGGTCGCGATGGGGCGATCCTACGACCGACACCCTCCCGAAAGAAGGTCGAGATGGACACAGCGGAGCTACACGAGCGTCTGTCGAAGCTGCCGATCCAGCCGAACCCGGCGCTCGTCGAGCAGGAGGTGAAGCGAGCCGAGAGCGTTCAGAATCGGATCGCCGACCGGATCACGGACTTCGCCGGCTCGATGCGGTTCGTCTACCTGCACATTCTCTGGTTCGGCGTCTGGATCGGCTTCAGGCTCGAGAACTACCCGTTCGGCCTGCTGACGATGATCGTCTCGCTGGAGGCGATCTTCCTTTCGACGTTCGTGATGATCAGCCAGAACCGGGCCGACGCGAAGCGCCAGGTCGTCGCCAACCTGGAGTGGAAGACGGTGCGGGAGGAGGACAGGCAGAATCGTGAGCTGATCGAGCTCTCGAACCAGATCCTGGAGCTGACGAAGGCGATTCACGCGAGCACCCACAAAAGCTGATGGGCGTGACCGAGCGACTGGCGCGAGCCTCGAGCCTGCATCCGTGGCGGGTGCTGCTCGGCTGGCTCGCCGCGATCGTCGTCGCGCTCAGCCTGGCAGTGGCGCTCCTGCCCGGCAACCTGACCACGAACGGCCACGTCACCGGCAACCCGGAGTCGGCCCAGGCGGAGCGGATCTTCTATCGGGACTTCCCACCCGACCGGCGCGGCGTCGACGAGCTGATCGTCGTCCGCTCGGAGACCGAGACGGTCGGGGCGCCGCACTTCAGGCGGTTCGTCGCCGGACTGCTCTCGCGCGCGAAGGCGACGGGAGTCGTCCATCGCGCAACGCCGCTGCGCGCCTCCGCTGACCGGCACGCACTCCTCCTCGGGATCCAGCGCCAGGCAGACGTCGATCCGCTTCTGCCGGTGGTCGAGCACAGTGATGGGCTCGAAAGCTTCAGCGTCGCGATGACCGGCGAGGGGACGCTCGACCACGACTTCAACGACCTTTCCCAGCACGACCTCAAGTCGGGCGAGCTCGAGTTTGGCCTTCCGGCGGCGCTGATCGTGCTGTTGATCGTCTTCGGCAGCGTGGTCGCCGGACTGATCCCGCTCGCGATGGCGATCATCTCGATCGTGGTCGCGCTCGGGCTCTGCGGGCCGATCGCGGCGGGATTCTCGCTCTCGGTCTTCTTCGTGAACATGCTCACGGGCATGGGCCTGGCGCTCGGGATCGACTACTCGCTGTTCGTGCTCTCTCGCTACCGCGAGGAGCGGACCGCCGGCCGCGCCGAGCTCGAGGCGATCGCAGCGTCGGGCGCGACCTCGAGCCGCGCGGTGCTCATCAGCGGCACGGTCTTCGTGATCGCGCTGAGCGGGATGCTGCTCGTCCCCTCGAACGTGATGAAGAGCCTCGCCGTGGGGGCGATCTCGGTCGCGATCGTCTCCGTGCTCGCAGCGCTCACGCTGTTGCCGGCACTGCTCGGCCTGCTCGGCGATCGCATCAACGCGCTTCGTCTGCCCTGGATCGGCCGCAACACGACCGGGGAGGGACGCTTCTGGGGAGCCGTCGTGCGCGAGGTCATGCGCCGGCCGGTCCTCAGCCTCGTGACCTTCGGCGCGCTGCTGCTAGCGCTGGCCGTTCCCGCGTTCGGATTGAAGCTCGGCGCGAGCGGGGTGAGCACGCTGCCGGACCGACTCGAGTCGAAGCAGGGCTTCGACGCGCTCGCGCGAGACTTCCCGCAGCAAAGCTCGAGCCCTGCGCTGATCTCGGTCGCCGGCGATGTGCGCTCGCCGCGCGCGAACACGGGCATCGTGCGGCTGCGACGCGAGCTCGCGAGCGACCCGGTCTTCGGCGGCGGCAGCGACCTCCGGGTCACGCCCGACGGCCGCGCGGCCGCGATCGGCGTGCTCGTCGCCGGCGACAAGACCGGCGTCGGTGCGCTCGACGCCGTTCGGCGGCTGCGGTCGACCGAGATCCCGCGCGCCTTCGGCGATGCAGACGTGCGCGTGCTGGTCGGCGGCGACACGGCCGACAATGTCGACTTCATCGACGCGATGAACGCCTGGCTGCCGCTCGTCTTCGCCTTCGTGCTCGGCTTGAGCTTCGTGCTGCTGACGATCGTCTTTCGCTCGATCGTCGTGGCCGCCACCTCGATCCGCCTCAACCTGCTCTCGGTCGGCGCCGCCTACGGCCTGGTGATCCTCGTCTTCCTGCACGGCTGGGGGAACGGCCTGCTCGGCTTCCAGCGCGTGCACGCGATCGAGGCCTGGGTGCCGCTGTTCCTGTTCTCGGTGCTGTTCGGGCTCTCGATGGACTATCAGGTGTTCCTGCTCAGCCGGATCAAGGAGCGCTACGACCGGACCGGCTCGACGGAGGAGGCGGTCACGCCACCGGTCGCCTCGACGGCCAGGCTGATCACCGGCGCGGCGCTGATCATCGTCGCCGTCTTCGGCGGCTTCGCGATGGGCGA
>CAVQWS010000014.1:0-26791 GCA_963717725.1 uncultured Actinomycetes bacterium | reverse complement strand
GCGCCGAACTTCTCGATCGACGGCTTCTGGACGTACGTCGGCGTGGTCGTGATCGTCTGGCTCGTGAACTGGGTCTGCTACTCGGCGCTCGACGCGCTCGAGGGCGACCGCGGCCGCGCCCGCATGGCCGCGTAGCGCCAGACGTCGCGCCCGCGTAACTCGTCACCCACATCGAGCCGAACGCGCGGAGCGGCGAAGAAGGCTCCCGACCCGGCCGCGAAGCGAGTCGACCACGGTCGACGTCTTCGGGTCGACCCGGTAGACGACGTTCAACTCCTTGTCCGGCATCCAGAGCGTCCCGTCGGAGGCGAGTGCGCCCTGCGCGAGCGTGCGGCCGAACGTGAGCCGGTCGACGACGTGGCCGTGCTCGACGCGGACGAGCACGTTGTCGCCCGCCTTGATCCAGAGATCGCGAGTGCCGACGACGAACCAGGACGGCGCCCGCACGCCGACCGGGACGCGCTCGATCCGTGCCGTTCGTCGGGTCGAGGCGCGCGACCGCGGTCGCCGAGCGGCCGAAGCCGACCCAGAGGCGCGCCGCCGGCGACTTGCAGGCCGGTCGGCCGCGGCCCGATCGCGCGTGCGGCGGACGACCCGCAGCGAGCGCGGGTCGACCTCGACGAGCTTTCCCGCCTCCCAGGCCGTCACCCACACGCGGCCGTAGGCGGCGGCGACGTCGAACGGAACGCCACCGACCCGCACGCTCCGCACGCGGCCCGAGCGCGGGTCGACGCGCGTGAGCGTGCCGGTCTTGTAGTTCACGACCCAGAGCGCGCCGAATCCGTGCGTGACCGAGAAGAGCCCCGGCCGGAGCTTGAGCCGGCGCGTGACCCGGTTCGTCTTCGGGTCGATCCGCGCGAGCGTCCCCGAGCCGTCGTTCGCCACCCACACGGCGCCGTAAGCCGCGGTCGCGCCGCCGGGCGAGGAGCCGGTCTCGATCCGCGCGACGACGTGCGGCGAACTGAGCGCCGCGAGAGCCATGCCGACTAGCGCTAGCTTCATCACGGCAACTACACCGCGCGCGGCCTGCGGGGTTCCGCTAGAGCTCTGCGGCGTCGTCGTCGCTGAGCTCGAGGTCGGCCGCGGCCACGATCGGCTCGACCTGGTCGGGCCGCCGGAAGCCCGTGATCGCGCCGTCGACGGCCGGGTTGCGCAGCGTCCACGCGACTGCCACCGCTCCGGGCGCGACGCCGTGCCGCTCGGCCACGCGCTTCAGCCGCTCGACCAGCTCGAGGTTCTGCGAGAGCTGCGGCTCCCGGAAGCGCTCGCTGCGCCGGCGCCAGTCGTTGTCGGGCAGGCTCTCGATCCGCTCGCGCGTCATCTTGCCGGTCAGCAGGCCGGAGGCCATCGGCGAGTAGACGATCACGCCGATCCCCTCCTCCTCGCAGAAGGGCAGGATCTCCGGCTCGGCCTCGCGGTCGAGCAGCGAGTACGGCGGCTGCAAGGTCTCGACCGGCGCGATCGCCTGGGCGCGGCGAAGCTGCTCGACCGAGAAGTTCGAGACGCCGATGTGGCGCACGAGGCCCTCCTCCTTGAGCTCGACGAGCGTCGACCAGCCCTCCTCGAGCTCGTCCTCCGGGATCGGCCAGTGGATCTGGTAGAGGTCGACCGCGTCGAGCCCGAGGCGCGAGAGGCTGCCCTCGATCTCGCGCCTGAGCGAGTCGCGCCTCAGGCTCTGGACCGTCGTCCGGTTCGGGCCTTCGGGCTGGCCGCCCTTGGTGAATATGAACGGCCGCTGCTCGAGCCCGGCGATCGCGCGGCCGACGACCTGCTCGGAGTGACCGAAGCCGTACTCGGCGGCGGTGTCGATCCAGTTGACGCCGAGCTCGAGCGCCCGGTGGATCGCCGCGATCGAGTCGTCGTCGTCCTGGTCGCCCCAGCCCCAGTCGTACCCTGCGCCGCCGATCGCCCAGGCGCCGAGGCCGACGCGGGTGATCTCCATCCCGGTGCGGCCGAGCTCGGTCGTCCTCATGCGGCCACGCTGATCGAGCCCGCGAAGGCGCGTCGCAGCTGGACGAAGAGCGCCTCCAACGCCAGGGTGGGCGAGAGCTGGAACTCCTCGAACCGGCGCCACGTCTCGCGCACGAGCTCGGCTGCGCGCTCGGCGCCTTCGAGCCGCTCGAGCGTCCCGTCCTCGTGCAGCTCCTCGGCGCGGTCGACGTGGACGAGCGCCTTCTCAGCCCCCGCCGCCGCGGCGACGAGGTCGCGGTACCACGACGCGAGCTCCTCGAGCGACGCGAGCAGCTCTTCGCGCTCGGCCCCGCGCGCGGCTCGCTTGACGCGCTGCTCGGCCTCGCGGGCAGTCAGGTCGAGCCCCTCGAGCGCGGCCTCCTCGCGCTCCTTGGCCTCGGCCGCACGCTCGCGTGTGGCCTCGACCAGCTTCTTCGCCGCCGCCGAGGCGTCGAACTCGGGCGCGTAGACGGAGCGCGCCGTCTCTAGCAGCGCGGTGCGGCGCTTCGCGGAGGCAGGATCGAGCAGGCGCTCGGCGCGGTCGAGGCGGCCGCTCGCCACGCGGGCGATCGAGGTCGCCTCCTGCTCGGAGAGCTCCGGCGCCCGCGCCAGCACCTCGGTCGCGTACCGCCCGCTCGGAGAGCCGCCGGAACGGGATCGCCTGGCAGCGCGAGCGGATCGTCTCCGGCAGCGGCCCGACCTCGTCCGCGACGAGCACGATCACCGCGTACTCGGGCGGCTCCTCGAGGTCCTTCAGCAACGCGTCGGCCGCCTCGTCGTTCAGCAGATGAGCGCCGAAGATGAGGTAGACCCGCCGCTGCGCCTCGAACGGGCGCATGTGCAGGTCGCGCCGCATCTCGCGCACGGCGTCGATCCGGATCTGGTCGCCGAGCGGCTCGAGCACGTACAGGTCCGGGTGCGAGCGCCGCTCGACGCGCGGGTCGCCGCCGAGCAGCTCCGACGCGAACGCGACGGCGGTCGCCCGCTTGGCGACCCCGGCCGGGCCGTGGAAGAGGTACGCGTGCGCGGGTCCCTCCCCGAGGGCCGCGCGCAGGAGCCGCTTCGCCTCCTCCTGCTCAGGAACGCTGTCGAAGCTCGTGGAGCACCTCCTCGGCGATCTCGCGCGGCGGGCGCGTGCCGTCGATCGTCTGGATTCTCTCCGGGAAGACCTCGGCCAGCTGGCGGTACGCGGCATCGACGCGCGCACGGAAGTCGTCGTCCTCGCGCTCGATGCGGTCGCCGTCGGAGCCAACGCGACGCGCGGACTCGACCGGGTCGACCAGCAACAGGAACGTGCGGTCGGGCAGGACGCCGCCGACCGCCTGCAGGTTCAGCTCGAGCACGCGGTCGAGCCCGAGCCCGCGCGCGATCCCCTGGTAGGCGAGCGACGAGTCGAGGTAGCGGTCGCAGATCACGTCGGCGCCCCGCTCGAGAGCCGGCGCGATCACTTCCTCGACGAGCTGCGCGCGCGCCGCCGCGAATAGCGCCGCCTCGGCCCAGGGCGAGACCTCGCCCTCGGCCAGCAGCAGCTCGCGCACCCGCTCGCCGAGCTCGGTCCCGCCCGGCTCGCGCGTGGCGACGACGTCGCGGCCATCGCCCGCGAGAGCCTCGGCGAGCAGGTTGGCCTGGGTCGACTTGCCGGAGCCGTCGAGCCCTTCGAACGTCACGAACACTGCCGACACGGCTCCTCCCAGTGATGTCGTTCGGTCACTCGGTCGTCAGCACCAAGCCAGAGGTCGCACTCGTCCGCGGCCCAGGCTGGTTGCCTGGGCAAGGGCGAGGGTGAGCTCTGGCGCAGCGTGATGGCGGGCGAGGGACGAACGGACATTGCTGGGTGGAGCCGTAGGATACGAGGCGGTGAGGGGGCTCGTTACCGGGGGCGCTGGGTTCATCGGCTCGCACGTCGTCGAGGCGCTGCTGGCGCGCGGCGACGACGTGACGGTCGTGGACGACCTCTCGAACGGGAAGCGCGAGAACGTGCCCGAGGGCGCGCAGTTCGTCGAGCGCGACGTGCGCGCAGGGCTCGCCGAGGTCTTCGAAGAGGCGCGGCCGGAGGTCTGTTTCCACCTCGCCGCCCAGGTCGACGTGCGCGTGTCGGTCGAGCGGCCGGAGCACGACGCCTCCGTGAACGTGCTCGGCACGCTCGAGGTGCTCGAGGCCGCGCGGACGCACGAGACGCAGGTCGTCTTCAGCTCGACGGGCGGCGCGATCTACGGTGAGTGCGACGGGCCCGCGACCGAAGAGGCCGAGCGCCGGCCGCTCGCGCCCTACGGCGTCTCGAAGCTCGCCGGCGAGGAGTACCTGGCGGCGTACAACCGGCTCTACGGGACGCGGCACGTCTCGTTGCGTTACGGCAACGTCTACGGGCCGCGGCAGGACCCGCACGGCGAGGCGGGCGTGGTCGCGATCTTCCTCGGCGCGCTGGCCGAGGGCCGGGCGCCACGCATCTTCGGCGACGGCCGGCAGACGCGCGACTACGTCTATGCCGGCGACGTGGCGCGCGCGACGCTGGCCGCGGCAGGACAGGACGGCGGCGTGTTCAACGTCGGCACCGGGAACGAGACCTCGGTGGTCGAGCTCTACGAGGCCTGCCGGCGCGTGGCGGGGTCGGCGCTCGAGGCGGAGCATGCGCCGGAGCGGCTCGGCGAGCTCCAGCGGAGCGTGCTCGACATCTCACGTTCCGAGCGGGAGCTCGGCTGGGGGCCCGAGGTGCCGCTCGAGGAGGGCCTGCGCCTGACCTGGGAGTCGATCTCGGGGTAGCAGGAGCCGTGCGTCTGGCGGCGAATCGAACGATCCGCCGTGGAGCACGTCCTTCCGCATCCAGGCCCGACCGGTCCCGAGCGCCATCACCCGTGGCGCACGATCGCCGTCGTCGCCGCCGCGCTCGCAGTGCTCGAGCTCCTCGGTCTCGTGGTCGTCGGCATCGCGCTCGTCGCGAAGCCGATGGCACACCGGGCGATCGCCGAGGCCGCGAAGGCACCGACGGCCGTGACGAAGCCCAAGCCGGAGCCGATGCTGCCGCTGCTCCCGCGCCACCGCGTCTCGGTCACGATCCTGAACGGCAACGGCGTCTCGGGCGCGGCCGCTTCCGAGGCCTCGCGCGTGCGTGCGCGCGCGTACATCGTCGGCCGGGTCGGGAACGCACCGCGCGGGAGCTACGGGCACAGCGTCGTGATGTACCGCACCGGCCGCGTGCGCGAGGCGCGCCGCCTGGCCCGCGACCTCGGGATCGCGATCGTCTCGCCGCTCGACGGCCTTCGCAAAGGCGACCTCCACGGCGCGAAGCTCGCCGTCGTGGTCGGCGGCTAGCCCGAGCCGTCCTATCATCGGCGCGTGCCCGCCGACGACCCGCGCAAGCAGGCCGAGATCGACTACCCGACCCGGGCCGGCGAGGAGGGCCGCGCCTGGATCCGCTCCAAGCCGTTCGGCCACAACCCGCGCGAGTCCGCGCGCTTCCTGATCGACTTCGGCTACGTCCTGCAGCTGCTCGACCTGCACGTCGGCATGAGCCTGGTCGAGCTCGGCTGCGGCTCCGGCTGGATGACCCGCTTCGCCGCGCGCCACGGCATCCACGCCGAGGGCTACGACATCTCGCCGGAGATGATCGCGATCGCTCGCGAGGAGGCCGCACGCGAAGGGCTCGACGTCGTCTTCGAGGCGGGCGACTACGAACAGCTCGACCTCGGCCGCCGCTTCGACGCCTGCCTGATCTACGACGCGCTCCACCACAGCGAGCGACCCGAGCTGGTGCTCGCAGCCGCGCAACGCGCGCTCAAGCCGGGCGGCCGGATCCTCCTCGCCGAGCCGAACTGGAAGCAGCGCTTCCAGGGCCGCGGGGCCTCCGACGACCTACGGGACGACCGAGCTCGGATACAGCCCGCGGCGCCTGAAGCGGCTGCTGCGCGAGGCGGACTTCACCGAGGTCCGCCGCTTCCACAACAACCGCAAGCGCCTGTTCTCGAACTCGCCCGCCGACACGGCAGCACATCTCGCCGAGCCGCTCACCTACCGCCTGCTCGCGCCCTTCTGGACGCAGATCTGGCTCAGGGCTCGAGCGACTTAGCCCGCGCCAGCTCGCCGGTGGTGAGCGAGTTGAGCGGGTCCAGCTCGACCGCGCGCTCGAGTGCCGGGATCGCGCGGCCGAAGTCCTGCTGGCCCTCCTCGAAGCTGCCGAGCTCCAACCACGCGCGCCAGTTCAGCGGCTGCAGCTCGACCGCGTCGATGTACCGCTGCCGAGCGCCCTGGACGTCGCCGAGCTGCTCGAGAGCCTGGGCCTGCGTGAGCAGCGGGTCGAGCGCGAGCGGGTTGAGCGAGCGGGCGTCGCGCGCGTCGCGGTAGGCGACGAGCGGCCGCCTGTCCGCCAGCGCGGAGCGCGCCGAGTCGGTCGAGCGCTCCGCGAACCACGGCGTCAGCAGCGAGAGCGCGACCGCGATCGCCGCCACCACCGGCAGCGGCGCCCAGGCGATCCGCGGCTCGTCCCGCACAGCCGGCCCGCCGAGCAGCGCGCCGGCCGAGAGCAGGAACGGCCCGGTGACGGCGACGAAGTCCCAGTCGAAGTCGACCAGCGAGTGCAGCACGTACGCCGCGGCCAGCACGGCCAGCGCGACGACGGCGGGCTCTCGCGCGCGCACGCGACGCGCGACGCCGACGCCCGCAGCCGCGATCGACGCGAAGGCGAAGAAGAAGCCGACGACCCCGGTCTCGCTCAGAAACTGGAGGGGCACGTTGTGCGGCTCGGTGACGACGATGCTGTTCGTGCGCAGCAACCGGTGGGTCAGCTCGAACGTCCCCGCCCCGGTCCCGCGCCACGGCTGCGCGTCCCAGGCATCCCAGGCCTCCTGCCACCAGAGCCAGCGGCTGGACGAGCTCACGTTGGCCAGGTGCTGCGGGCCGCCCTGCAGCGAGGCGTTGGTCGGCTGCGAGGTGAACTCGCTGAACCAGCCTTCCGGCTTGGTCTCCACGACGAGCGCAATCACACCCACCGTGACCCCGACCGCGAGCACGCCGAGCGCGACGCGCCCGACCAGCCGGCGGCGCGCGTCTGTCAACGGCCGCCGCTCCTCGGCGAGCGAGCCGAGGTAGGCCAGGGCCGCCACCGCGACGCTCGCGAGCACGAAGACGGCCGCGAACCAGGTCCCGTCGTGGACGCGCACCGAATGCGGCTGCCCGTCCGAGGAGAGCCCCGGACGCGAGAACGCCCAGACCGCGACCCCGAGGCCGGCGCCTCCGCCGAGCAGCAGCGCCGCGGCGCTCTCGACCCGCGGCGAGCCGAGCACGAGCCACAACACGACGGCCGCCCCCGCCGCGAGCACGCCGCCCCGCGAATAGGTCAGCAGCAACCCGACGACCAGCGCGTAGAGGTAGACCACGCCGGCCGCGCGCAGCCAGTGCCGGTGCTCCCGCCGCGCCGCCAGCCACAGGGCGAGCGGCAGCGCCATCGCGAACAGCAGGCCGAGCGCGTTCCAGTACCCGATCGGCGAGCTCAGCCGCGCCACGCGCCCGGACGAGCCGAGCGCCGGAATCGCCTTCCCGAGCAGTGCCCAGCCGAGCGGCAGCGCGAGCACACCGGCCAGCACGTACGCCCACTCCCGCACCCACGGGCCGAGCCAGAGCCCGACCACGGCGAACGCGAGGTAGACGAGCCCGCGGTTGAAGTACGCCCATGAGCGGTCGCCCTCGATCGACCAGATCACGGAGACCCCGTTCCAGGCGACGAACGCCGCGAAGAAGCCGAGCGCGACCACCGCCTCGCGGGAGAATGAGGGCCGCGGCAGGCCCGCTAGGGCGCCGACGACCACCGCCGTCGCGACCGCCAGCGCGGCGACGCCGATCCACACCAGCCGCCCGCCCGACGACCCCGCCGAGAAGAGCGCCGAGACCGCCGCCAGGGTCCCGCCGGCACCGAGCAGCAGCCGAGCCGCCCAGCGATCCAGCGCCCTGAGCATCAGCGCGGGAGGCTAACATCAGGACAGGTAGAATTAGGCGTTTACAAAACGCTTACCCGGAGATCACCGCGCGCTCAAGGTGGGCCCGCAGACTTCGGACCGGCCCCAGGCTCTTCAAGGCATGCGCATCCGTCCAGCCGCCATCACGCTCGCCCTGCTCGTCCTCGTGGCGGGGGTTGCAGCAGCGACCGTACGGCCCTCCTCTGCCGCGGCAGCAGGCAAGCCGTGCTGGGAGCGCGTGATCGACGACTGGCTCGACAACGGCACGATCGACAAGCAGTACAAGGCGGCCTGCTACCAGCAGGCGCTGAAGCACGTGCCGGAGGACCTGCGCGACTACTCGAACATCACGGACGCGATCTCGGCCGCGCTGAGCGCCACGCTCCGCGGTGACTCGGGCAACGGCAACGGCAACGGCAGCGCGAGTGGCGGCGGCTCGAGCTCGGGGAGCGACAACTCCAACGCCGGTAAGAACCGGGCCGTCCAGGGCGTCCCCGCGCAGTCGTACTACCGCCGCGCGATCGACAACCTCGGCACGACGAAGGCGAACTCGCTGCCGATCCCGCTGCTCGTCCTCGCCGCCCTCGGCGCGCTGCTCCTCGTCAGCGCCGGCGGCCTCGCGGCGAGCAAGCGCCTCAAGGCCCGGCGCCCAGGGCCTCCTCGATAGCGTCGTCGAGTGAACGGCCGCGGCCCCGTTGACGCGCCCGCTCGAGCTCCTCGCCTTCGGCGAGCAAGACCTTGATCCGGTAGTCCTCGCGCTCGGTCTCCCACTGGCCGATGGGCGCGCGGTCTGCCTCCGCCTCGACGGCGCCCCAGAGCAGGTGCGCGCGCGCGTGGTCGCCGCGACGCGCCGCGACGTAGGCCAGGAGCACAAGGCCGAACACCGATGACTGCCGGTCGCCGATCACGCGTGCCAGCTCCAGGCCCCGCCGCGCCGCCGGCTCGGCCTTGTCGAGCCGGTCCAGCTCGATCAAGACCTCCGCGATCGCGGAGAGCATCGCGACCTCCCACCACGTGAACCCGACCTCGGCGGCTTGTTCGGTCGAGCGCGTGAACTGTTCAAGCGCGACCTCCCGCTCTCCCTCGTCCCAGGACACGTAGCCCAGACCGCCGAGGACTTCGGACTCGCCGCGTTTCAAGCCGGCTCGGCGGAATCGCTTGAGACTCTCTTCGAGCAGCTCGCGGGCCCTGTCCCGGTCCTTGAGGTATGAGAGCGTGCTGATGCCGAGCCGGTGCAGGAGGACGGCGATGCCCTCGTCGTCCTCGAGTTCCCGGAAGAGGGCAAGGCTCTCCTCGCTCCTGCGGTGCGAGCGCTCGTGCTCGCCGGACAGCCAGAGCGAGCCCGCGTAGCAGCGAAGCGCTCGTGCCCGCAGCCGCTTCGGAAGCTCGCCCGGCGCGGACAGCAGCTCGCCGAAGCGCCTGGCGCCCTCGAACGGGTCGGTGGTGACCCAAAAGTTCTCGAGCAGGATCATCAGCTCCGTCGCACCCACGCGGTCGCCCGCCGTCACGGCCCGCTCGACCGCGGCGCGGAGGTTTTCCTGGTCGCGCGAGAGGCGTCGCGACCTGGTTCCGTAGCCCGCTTCAGCCGAGGTGTCCTCGGCCTTCGCCAGAGCCAGATAGAAGTCGAAGTGCCGCCGGCGCGCTTCGTCGAGCTCGCCGGCCTCGTCCAGCCGTTCGTGGGCGAACTCGCGAATCGTTTCCAGGAGGGAGTAGCGCTCCTCGTCGAAGCGCACCAGGCTTTTCTCGACCAGCGACTGCAGCGCGTCGATGTCCGCGCCGGCCACCTGCTCCGCTGCTTCGAGGGTCCAGCCGCCGGAGAAGATCCCCAGCCGCCGGAAGGCCTCCTGCTCCGCGGCCGGGAGTAGCTCGTAGCTCCAGGCGATCGCGCCGCGCAAGGTGCGCTGGCGCTCGGGCAGGTCGCGGGCGCCGCCCGTCAGCAGCGGCAGCGCGTGCTCCAGCCGCTCCAGGATCTGCGCGGTCGAGAGCGCCTTGACCCGGGCGGCCGCGAGCTCGAGCGCGAGCGGCAGATGGTCGAGGCGGCGGCAGATCGGCAGCACGTGCTCGTCGGGCTCGAAGCCGGGCCTGGCCGCTCGCGCGCGCGAGAGGAAGAACCCGACCGATTCCTGCTCGACGAGCGGGGGCACCGAGTACTCGCGCTCGGCCGCCAGCCGCAGGAGCTCGCGGCTGGTGACGAGCAAGCGCAGGCCCAGGCACGCGGCAAGCAGCTCGCCGAGCTCCGGCGCCGCCTCCGCCACCTGCTCGAAGTTGTCGAGCACGAGCAGCATCTGCTTCGAGCCGATGTGGCCGGCGAGCTCCTCGCGCGCGCCGAGCGTCGAGCCGATCGCCGCGCCAACGCGCGCCGGATCGCGCACTGCCTGCAGCGGCACCCACCAAACGCCGTGCTCGAAATCGTCCACGACCTCGGCGGCGGCCTGCACGGCGAGCCTCGTCTTCCCCGAGCCGCCCGCACCGGTGAGCGTCAGCAAGCGAGTCGAGGGTGCGCGGAGGAGCGCGAGCACCTCGCCGAGCTCCTTCTCGCGACCGACGAACGGCGTCGGCTGCACCGGTAGGTTCGACTGGTTGAGCGATTTGAGCGGCGGGAACTCGCCGTCGCCGAGCTGGTAGAGCCGCTCGGACGCCGTCAAATCCTTGAGCCGGTGCTCGCCCAGGTCTCGCAGGCCGTCGGGGCCCGCCAGCTCCCGCGTCGACTGCGAGACGAGCACCTGGCCGCCGTGCCCGACCGCCGCGATCCGCGCCGCGCGGTGGACGTCGATCCCGACGTAGCCCTCGTCGGTCACGAGCGGCTCGCCCGTGTGCACGCCCATGCGTACGCGGACCGGCCCGTCATCGAGCGCCTCCTGACCCTCACGCGCAGCCGCCAGAGCGTCACGCGCACGCGAGAACGCGACGAAGAACGCGTCGCCCTGGGTGTCGACCTCGACGCCGCTATTCGCCTCGAACGCGGCGCGAAGCGCGCGCCGGTGCTCGCTCAGCGCGTCGGCGTAGTCGTCGCCGAGCTCGTGGAGCAGCTTCGTCGAGCCCTCGATGTCGGTGAAGAGGAAGGTGACGGTGCCGCTGGGGAACTGGCGCACCCCACAATCATCCGCCGATCAGGCCGCGGGCGGAAGGCCCTCCTCGTCCTCGTAGATCCGCTCGCCTCGGTGCAGGCGGCGAGCGATCTCGTACGTCTGCCGCTGCGAGCGCGCGGTCGAGGCATGCGCCGCGAGGTAGCGCGCCGCGGCGATGAGCGGCAGCCCCGCCTCGTCCGTGCCCGCCAGGAGCTCGTGCTGGCGGACGCCGGCCTCGACGCACTGGGTCGTGTGGAAGTTCCGGTCCTCGCGAAGCAGGCACGCGCCGAGCGCCGCGACGAGGCGGTCCGGGTCGCCGCCCGCGCCGAGGTACGACGCGACGAGCTGGCCGGCCTCGTCGACCTGCTGCTGGCGGTCGAGCAGGTCGCGTAGCTCGCCGAGCAGAGCTTCAGGGTCACCACCCTGCGGCTTCGGCAGCCGCGTCGCCGGCACGTTCAGGAAGCGGTCGAGGTAGACGCTCATCGCCGCGTCGAGCACGCCGCGCACGAGCTCCGGCGAGGCCGATCGCCGCAGGCCCTGCTCGACCGCGTTGGCGAACGTGAACGTGTGCAGCGCCGTGTCCCAGTCGCCGAACTCGTTCGACGTCGGGAAGCGGGCGATCCGCGTCGCGGCCGCGAACGCCACCGCCGATGCGAGCTCGACCTCGGTCGCGCCCTCGCGCAGCGCGGCGAGCAGCGCCTCGAGGATCCCGGCGGGATCGTCGGAGAGCAGCGTCTCGACCAGCTCGGCGCGACCGTCCCAGCCGCCGCGCGGCGCGGCGAGCGCCTCGGGCAGCCGCTCGAACGCGTCCTCGAGCAGCGAGACGAGGTCAATCGGGTTCCGCCACGCGTTCGCCTCCTCCATCCGCTCGGCGAAGGCGAGCTGCGCGGGCAGCGACGCGAGCACGGCCTCGGCCCGCTCCCAGCCGCCGGCGTCCAGCGCCTCGAGCGCCTTGTTCACGAAGTCGAGCGTGTGGCCCCCGTCGAGGTAGCGGTGGTCGGTCGCGGCCGCGAAGAGCATGTCGGCGAGCTCCGCCTGCGAGGCCCCGGAGCGCACCGCCGAGACCAGCGCGCGCTCGGCGCCCTCGGCGTCGCGCACCTCGACGAAGCCGCGGAACCAGCGTGCGAGCCGCGCCGGCTCGACCTCGCCGCCGGGAAGCGGCTCGAGCGGGAAGCGCGGCTCCATCCCGGCCGAGTCGTTGGCGACGTCGGCGAGACCGTGGTAGAGCGCCGCGGCGCGCTCGTCGGCGTCCAGCCGCGGCACGAGGTTCATCAGGCACGAGAGCGTCGTCAGGCCGCGGAACCAGCCGCCGCCGCGCCGCGCGACGCCGAAGTCGAGTCCTTCGCGGAACGCATCGGCGCCGCTCGGGTCGGCCTCCGCGAGCACGATCGCCGCCTTTGCGACGACCAGCGCGAGGTCGCGCTCGAGCCCGACGTGCAGCCGCTTGCGCTGATGCTCGACCGGGTCGCGCCGCGGCGTGACGTCCACGTAGATCTCGCCGTCCTCGACCTCGACCGGGAAGCGGCGCAGCTCGTCGGCCCACTGGTCGAAGGTGCCGCCGCTGCAGAGGTCGAAGCGCGCGTGATGCCAGTGGCACGTGAGGATCCCGTCCGCGACCGAGCCGCGGTGGAGCGGGAAGCCCATGTGCGGGCAGCGGTTGTCGACGGCGTGTACCTCGCCGCCCTCGAGCAGCAGGCACACGGTGTTCCCCTCGACACCGACGACCATCCGGCCCTTCGCCTCGAGCTCGTCCAGCGACGCCGCTCGCCTGCGCTGCGCTGTCTCCACAACCGTCATTCGGATCGCCTCCACCAGTAGCGGGGATCGTCGGGCTCGGCCGCCGCGAGCTGCTCGAGGCTCACGTCGCGGTAGCTCTCGAGCGTGAACGCAGTCTGCGCAGAGAACCCGACGCCGGTCAACGAGAACGTGAGCGGGTGCGAGGTGACAGCCCAGCCTTCGAGCGGACCGGGCTCGGCCAGCCGAGCCTCCTCCTGCTCGTCGCGCACCTCGAGCACCACCGCGCCGCCGTGTACGCCGATGAAGTGGTCGTGCCAGACCGCGAGCCCGCGGCTCCGGTCGGCGACGTACTCGTTCAGCAGGTCGTTGGCCTGGCGGGCACTCGTCCCGGGCGGCGCGAGCGCATACACGAGGTGGCAGCGGCCGCTCACCCAAGGCACCGTAGAACCTCAACTATGGTTCAAGTCAAGTGCCAAGCGACGAGCTCACGATCGGCGAGGTCTCCGCGCGCAGCGGGGTCGCTCCGTCGGCGCTGCGCTTCTACGAGCGGCGGGGCCTGATCGCGGCCGCGCGGACGGACGGAAACCAGCGCCGCTACGACCGCTCGGTCCTGCGCCGGCTCGCGTTCATCCAGGCCGGCCGTGCGGCCGGGATCTCGCTCGAACGGATCGGCTCTGCTCTCGGCTCGTTGCCCGTGAGTCGGACGCCGAGCCGCCGCGACTGGGAGCGTCTCTCGAACCGCTGGCGCGACGACCTCGACGCACGGATCGAGACCCTGCAGGCCCTGCGGGAGCGCCTGACCACCTGCATCGGCTGTGGCTGCCTCTCGATCGACCGCTGCGAACTCTTGAACCCGGACGACGAGGCGGCGGCGCACGGCGCCGGAGCGCACTACCTCAGGGCGAACGGTCCCCGGACGTAGTCAGCTCCCGAAACCTGGGCTCGTCCCGAATCGGGTCGAAGTCGGAATCGCCTTGCGCGAGCGTTCGCGCGCCGTCCCACAGCTCGATCGCGCGCCGCAGATGTTCGAGCGCGTCGTCCTTGCGGCCCGCGAGGCTCTCGGCACACGCGAGGTTGTAGACCAGGTTCGGGTACTCGCCGTGGGCCTCGAGCAGCTCCCGCCCGCGGTCGGCCGCTTCGGCGTACTTGCCGGCCTCGTAGAGCGACCGCGCCGAGTCCCACACCTCGGGAGCGTGGCGTGCGACCGAGTCGGGCAGGCCGATCCACGGATGCCGCCGCGAGTCGTATCCCGACTCGGTCGGCGGCGGGAAGGCCGGGTCGGCGAAGGCCCCGATCGAGACCACGATCAGGTCGTCCTCCTCCGGCTCGGTGTAGAAGACCTGCGAGCCGCACTCGGGACAGAAGTGGAACACGTGCTCCTTCTGGTCGGCCTCGTCGGAGATTCGCGCGTAGTCGCTGTAGCGACCCTTGACCTCCACCTGATCCGCCTTGTAGCCGGCCTGCATCCCGAAGGCGCTTCCCGTCCGGCGCTGGCAGGCGAGGCAGTGGCAGATCGAGACGGCGAAGGGCTCGCCTTCGACGATGAGGTGAAGCTGCCCGCAGTGGCAGGCTGCAACTCGGGTGGCCATCGCGGCCGGAACGTAACCGATGTCTAGCCGGCTGACCGCGGAGCTGCCTCCACCTCGACCCGCGGCAGCCACTCCAGCCAGCCCGGCAGGTACCAGTTCCAGGAACCGAGCAGGCGCATGGCCGCGGGCAGCAGCACCGAGCGGATGATCGTCGCGTCGATCAGCAGCGCAACGGCGACGCCGAAGCCCATCTGCTGGAACATCACGAGATCGCCCATCGCGAAGCCGCCGAAGACGGCGACGATGATCAGCGCCGCGCCGGTGATCAGCCTGGCCGTCGAGGCGACCGCGTGTGTGACCGCCTCCTCCGTCGAGCCGGTCCGGTCGTAGCGCTCCTTGATCCGGCTGAGCAGGAACACCTGATAGTCCATCGAGAGCCCGAACAGCACCGAGAACAGGAACAGCGGCACCCAGGCCTCGATCGCGTGCACGCGCTGGAAGCCGAGCAGGCCGTTCCCCCAGCCGTGCAGGAAGACGAGGATCACCAGGCCGTAGGCGGCGCCGACCGAGAGCAGGTTGAGCGCGATCGAGGTGGCGGCCACGACGATCGAGCGAAAGACGATCGTCAGCAGCACGAAGCTCAAGCCGAGCACGAAGGCGAAGACGAGCGGCAGCCAGGCGTTCATCGCGTCGATGAAGTCGACATTGTCGGCCGTGTCGCCGCCGACCAGCACGCGCACGTCTGCATCGCCGAAGGCGCGCGGGATCTCGGTCGACCGCAGCCGCCGAACGGCGTCGAGCGCACCGACGCCGGTCTTGTCGCCGGCGACGAGCACGCCGATCGCGGCCGCGCGGCCGTCGGGCGTGACCCGGAGGTCGCTGCCGCCGCCGAAGACCGGGTCGCTCGCGAGCTCGCGTCGCAGCCGCACGATGCCCGTGTGCGCGCGCGGCGAGCGCACGTCGCCGGCGACCGAGATCAGCGCAGGGCTCGAGCTTTGCTGCGGGAAGTCTCGCGCGAGCGCGTCGAAGCCCTGCTTCGACTCGAGCCGGTCCGGCAGCGTGCTCACCCCGCTCGCGCCGAGCTTCAACCCGAAGGCGGGAACGGCCAGCGCTAGCAGCAGCGCGCCGAAGGTCACGAGGCTGAGGACCGGCCGGCGCATGACCTCGCGCACGACGGCTCCCCAGAAGCGTCCCTCCCCGGTCGTGTTGCGGCCGATCCAGGGCAGACGAAGCGCGTTGATGCGATCGCCGAGCAGGCCGAGCAGTGCCGGCAACAGCGTGAGCGCTGCGAGCACGGAGACGATCGCGACCGAGATCGCCCCCACGGCGAGGCTCTTCATCACGTTCGAGGGGACGAGCAGCATCCCGCTCAGCGCGATCACGAAGACCGTGCCGCTGATGAGCACCGCGCGGCTCGAGGTCGCGCCCGACGCTGCGATCGCCTCGAGCTCGGCGCGGCCGGCGGTCCGCTCCTCGCGGTAGCGAGAGAGCACGAACAGCGAGTAGTCGATCCCGAGCGCCAGGCCCATGCCCGTGAGCATGTTCACGAAGAAGACCGAGAGCGAGAATCCCGCCGCGATCGGCCCGCAGAGCCCGAGCGCGACCACGATCGAGATGATCGCCATCGCGAGCGGGATCAGCCCGGCGACCACGCTGCCGAAGACGATCAACAGCACGATCAGCGCCGCCGGAAGGCCAAACTCGAGCTCGCCCGACTTGAGGTCGTGCTGGGAAAGGTCGTTGAAGTCGTGGTCGAGCGTCCCCTCGCCGGTCATCGCGACGCTGAAGCTTTCGAGCCCATCGCTGTGCTCGACCACCGGCAGGAGCGGATCGACGTCTGCCTGGCGCTGGATCCCGAGGAGGAGCGCGTGCCGGTCAGCGGAGGCGCGCAGCGGCGTCGCGCGATGGACGACTCCCGTCGCCTTCGCGCGCGAGAGCAATCCGGCGACGAACCGCCTGAAGTGCGGCGCCCCGACCGTCTCGGTCTCCGAGCGGACGACGATCAGCTCGTCGACGCCGCGCCGGTCGGGTGGGAAGTCCCGATAGAAGATCCGCTCCGCCTGGGCCGACTCCGGGTTGCCGGTGACGTGGCCGTTCGTGGTCAGGTTGCCGGGCAGGAGCGCCACCGCCAGGCCGAGCGCGACGACGATCGCGGCGAGCCAGCCGAGCAGCACCCGCCACGGATGCAGGCTCGAGGCTCGCGCCAGTCGCTCGGTCACGCCCATCAGCTTTTGTGGGTGCTCGCGTGAATCGCCTTCGTCAGCTCCAGGATCTGGTTCGAGAGATCGATCAGCTCACGATTCTGCCTGTCCTCCTCCCGCACCGTCTTCCACTCCAGGTTGGCGACGACCTGGCGCTTCGCGTCGGCCCGGTTCTGGCTGATCATCACGAACGTCGAAAGGAAGATCGCCTCCAGCGAGACGATCATCGTCAGCAGGCCGAACGGGTAGTTCTCGAGCCTGAAGCCGATCCAGACGCCGAACCAGAGAATGTGCAGGTAGACGAACCGCATCGAGCCGGCGAAGTCCGTGATCCGGTCGGCGATCCGATTCTGAACGCTCTCGGCTCGCTTCACCTCCTGCTCGACGAGCGCCGGGTTCGGCTGGATCGGCAGCTTCGACAGACGCTCGTGTAGCTCCGCTGTGTCCATCTCGACCTTCTTTCGGGAGGGTGTCGGTCGTAGGATCGCCCCATCGCGACCGTCGTGCTAGCCGGTGTCCTCGGCGACCTGTGGAACTGGGTGTCCGGCGTCTTCGAGCGGATCGGCGACGTCTCGCCCTACTGGATCGTCTTGGCGCTGGGCCTGAAGACCTGCGAGTCGGCGCTCCTCGGCCTCACCTGGCGCAACATCCTGCGGGCCGCGTATCCGAAGGGCAACCTGTCCTTCAAGACCGCCTGGGGCGCGTCACAGGGCGGGACGGCGATCAACGCGATCGCGCCGGCCCAGGCCGGAACGGCGGCGATGATCGGCATCTTCCGGACGAGCATCCCGGGCGCCTCGGTCGCCGGCGTGACCACAGCCGCATTCGTCCAGGCGGCCTTCTTCCTGGTCCTGAGCGTGCTGATGGTGCTCGGCGTCGCCGTCTCCCGGCCACACACGGTCTCGAAGGGCTCACCCTCCGACGAGGGGAGCAGCTTCTTCGCGTCGCACCCGGTCCTGATCCCGCTGATCGTCGTCGCGCTGATGGCCGTCGTCTACTTCATCTGGCCGAAGATCAAGCCGTGGCTGAGCAAGGAGTGGCACAAGGCGAAGCAGGGCGCCGCGATCTTCAGCGACTGGCGCGCCTACGCCAAGACCGTGGCCGCGCCGTCGGCCGCCTCGTACGTCTGCCGGATCGGCGTCAACACCATCTTCATGGCCGCCTTCGGCCTGCCGATCACCGCGTTCACGATCTTCCTGGTGGCCTCGTCCCACATGCTCTCCGGGATCTTCGCGATCACGCCCGGAGGCGTCGGCCAGACGCAGGCGCTCGACGTCGCCACGCTGAGCAAGTTCGCCCCGACCAAGAGCGTCGCGGCGTTCTCGATCACGCAGGACTCGATCCTGACGATCTGGAACGTCGTGCTCGGGATCGCCGTGATGCTCTGGGCGTTCGGCTGGCATCAGGTGCGCGACCTGCTCATGAAGAGCCGCCGCAAGAAGCCGGCGCAAGAGCCGGCCGCGCCCTGACTTGAGCTAGACCCCCGGCGCGTGCTGGATCTCGCGCACCCGGAAGGAGAGCACGATGTCCCGCACGCCACGGATGATCGCGAAGGCGGCCACCCAGGCGATCAGCAGCGTCGCGCTGCGCCCGTAGTAGCCGGCCGCCCAGAACCCGAGCGCGAGCTCGATGATCCCGCCGATCAGCTGCAGCCACCAGACCTCGATCTCGTGGCGCGTCGAGATGGCGATCACGATGTCGAACGTCCCCGCGAAGATCAGGAAGAAGCTGAAGACCGCCGCCAGCGCGAGGAACGTGTTGCCGGGATGAATGAACGCCACGATGCCCGCGGTGAAGAAGACGAACGCCAGCAGCGCGTGGAGCAGCTTCCACCAGCCGGCGGCCATGAACAGCACGCCGATCTCGGCCACGCCCGCGAAGATGGCGACGAAGCCGAACAGGATCGAGATCGACGACACCGAGGTGTAGTCGAAGCGAAGCAGGATCACCGAGACGAGGATCCAGGCGATGCCGGTGATCAGCATCAGCCACCAGGGCGGCAGTACACGCGCGAGCGTGCGCTCTCTACCGGCCATCGTGATCATGAGGGGCTCCTTTCCGGTTGCCTGACCCCGTCGCGGCCGATGCTTTCACACTTCCGGATCTGTTATCCAACGGCCGTGAGCGTGCGACTCGAGCCGTGGGCGGAGGGTGATCTCCCGCTCCTCCGCCGGCTCATGGGCGACCCGGCCATGACCGAGCACCTCGGCGGGCCTGAGAGCGAGGAGAAGCTCGTCGCACGCCAGGTCCGTTACGAGCGCCTCGACCCGAACCAAGGTCGCATGTTCAAGATCGTCGACGAGGACAGCGGCGAGCCAGTTGGCTCGGTCGGTTACTGGGAGAAGGACTGGCGCGACACGACCGTCTGGGAGACCGGCTGGTCGGTGCTGCCCGAGTTCCAGGGCCGCGGGATCGCCGGCGAGGCGACCAGGCTGGCGATCGACGCCGCCCGCGCCGAGGGCAAGCACCGCTGGTTCCACGCCTTTCCCTCGGTCGACAACGCGCCCTCGAACGCGATCTGCCGCAAGCTCGACTTCGAGCTGCTCGGGGCCTTCGACTTCGAGTATCCGCCCGGCAATCCCATGCGCTGCAACGACTGGCGGCTCGAGCTCTTCGCCGCCGCCTGAGCGTCGTACCCTTCGCTCATGCTCACCTGTCCGGCTTGCGGCCGCGACAACCCCGACGGCTCCAGCTTCTGCAACGCCTGCGGAGCCGATCTGGCCGAGCCGGCAGCCGCCGAACGCGAGTACCGCAAAGTGGTCACGCTCCTCTTCTGCGATGTCGTCGGCTCGACCGCGCTCGGCGAGTCGACCGATCCGGAGGCCCTGCGCGCCCTGCTCGGCCGCTATTTCGACGAGATGAAGACGATCGTCGAGCGCCACGGCGGCACCGTCGAGAAGTTCATCGGCGACGCCGTGATGGCCGTCTTCGGCGTCCCGCAGTTGCACGAAGACGACGCGCTGCGGGCCGTCCGGGCTGCGGTCGAAATGCGTGACGCCCTGCCCGTGCTCGGCGTCGAGGCGCGGATCGGCGTCAACACCGGCGAGGTCGTCGTGGGGACCGCCGAGCGGCTGGCCACGGGCGACGCGGTCAACGTTGCGGCGCGCCTGGAGCAGGCCGCCGGCGCTGGCGAGGTGCTGCTCGGCGCCGAGACCGCTGCGCTGGTGCGGGACGCGGTCGAGACCGAGGAGCTCGAGCTGGAGCTGAAGGGCAAGAGCGAGCCGCTCGTCGCACACCGCCTGGTCAGCATCCAGGCTCAGGCGCCGGCCTTCGCCCGCCGGTTCGACGCACAGCTCGTCGGGCGCGAGCGCGAGCTACGGCGCCTCCAAGAAGCGTTCGGCCAGGCCGGCGAGGACCGCTCCTGCCAGCTCTTCACCCTCCTCGGGACAGCCGGCGTCGGCAAGTCGCGCCTGACCGCGGAGTTCATCGGCTCGGTCGACGGCGCGCGCGTCGTGCGCGGCCGCTGCCTGCCCTACGGCGAGGGGATCACCTACTGGCCGGTGATCGAGGTGCTGAAGCAGCTCCCGCCCGCACGGGAGCTCGATCTCGATCCGGCGGCAGTCGCGGCGATCGAGGGGCTGCTCGGCGACGAGCCGGTGGTCTCGTCGACCGAGGAGATTCCCTGGGCGCTGCGCAAGCTGCTCGAGAGCGCGGCCCCGGTCGTGGTCGTGTTCGACGACATCCACTGGGCTGAGCCGGCCTTCCTCGACCTGATCGAGCATGTCGCCGACCTCTCCCGCGCCGCGCCGATCCTCTTGCTGTGCCTCGCCCGGCCCGAGCTGCTCGAGCGCAGGCCGGGCTGGGGCGGCGGCAAGCTGAACGCGACGACCGTCTTGCTCGAGCCGCTCTCGGCGACCCAGACCGACGAGCTGCTGGAGCGCCTGCTCGGAGAGGCGACGCTCGACGAGGAGCTGCGCGAGCGCATCCGCGACGCCGCGGAGGGGAACCCGCTCTTCGTCGAGGAGATGGTCGCGTTCGTCGAGGCCTCGGGCGACAGCGAGGTCACCGTGCCGGGGACGATCCAGGCGCTGCTCGCGGCGAGACTCGATCAGCTCGAACCGGCCGAGCGCGGCGTGCTCGAGCGCGGCTCGGTCGAGGGCCGCGTCTTCCACCGCGGCGCGGTGCAGGCGCTCGCGCCCGAGGAGACGCAGGTCGAGAGCCGCCTGACCGGCCTGGTCCGAAAGGAGCTCGTCCGCCCGGACAAGGCCCAGCTCACGGGTGAGGACGCCTACCGCTTCCGCCACTTGCTGATCCGCGACGCGGCGTATGAGGCACTCCCGAAGGCGACCCGCGCCGAGCTGCACGAGCTGTTCGCGGACTGGCTGGCCGAGCACGGCCTGGAGCTCGTCGAGCTCGATGAGATCCTCGGGTACCACCTCGAGCAGGCGCACCTCTACAGGACCGAGCTCGGCGAGAAGGAGCCTGGCGAGCTCGGCCGGCGCGCTGCGGAGCGCCTTGCGTCGGCCGGTCACCGCTCACTGATGGTGGGTGACGGGGCGGGCGCGGCGAACCTGCTCGCTCGCGCGGTTGCCCTCGCGGAGCCCCGGAGCAAGGACGGCGTCGAGCTCCTGCTCGCGCTGGCCCAGGCGCTGATCGACTCGGGAGAGCTACGCGAGGGCCGGCTCCGCCGGGAGGAGGCTTTGGAACTAGCGCGCTCGCTGGGAGATCGCGCCCTCGAGCTTCGCACCCGCTGCGACCTCGACGAGCTGCGGATCACGACCGACCCCTCGTTCACCGCCGAGCAGGCGCTCGAGCGGGGCCGCGAGGCCGTCCGCGAGCTGGAGCAGATCGGCGATCATCAGGACGCTGGCAGCGGCCTGGAACCTCGTCGCGTTCGGCGAGAACCTCCGCGGCACCTGGACCGGCATGGTCACCGCCCTCGAGCGCGTGGCCGAGCACGCACGCCTGGCCGGCAACCGCAGGCGGGAGAGCGAGGTTCTGTTCTTCGTCGGCCCTGCCACCTTCTGGGGGCCGACGCCGGTCTCGATCGGGCTACCGCGCGCCGAGGCGATCGCCGAGAGCGCGGGCACCCTCAAGTGGGGCAAGGCGTGGGCGTCCCGGGCAGTCGTCGGGTTCTACGGGATGCAGGGGCGTTTCGAGGAGGGGCGCGAGCTGGCCGCACGCGCCAACTCGATCCTGGAGGAGCTGGGCCGCCCGATCGAGCTGTACACGATGGCCTTCTGGAGCGCACCGCTCGAGCTGCTGGCCGGAGACCCGGTCGCGGCCGAGCGCGAGGCGGCCTGGGCCTGCGACGGTCTGGAGGCCTCCGGCGAGAAAGGCTTTCTCTCGACCATGGCCACGCTGCTCGCCGAGGCGCTCTACGCGCAGGGCCGCCTTGACGAGGCCGAGGCCGCCGTCCAGCGCAGCAGGGAGGTGGCGACGAGCGACGACTTCAACGCGCAGGCGGCCTGGCGCGCATCCCAGGCGAAGATCCTGGCGCGCCGCGGCGAGCTCGAAGAGGCGGAGCGGCTCGCGCGCGAGGCGATCGAGATCATCGACCGCAGCGACGAGCTGAGCCACCAGGGCGACTTCCGGGTCGGCCTCGCCGAGGTGCTCCAGCTGGCAGGCCGCACCGACGAGTCGATTCCGGTGCTCGAAGAGGCCCTCGCACGGTACGAGCAGAAGGAAAACCGTGTCTCGGCGGACGCCACGAGCGCGCTGCTCGTCGAGCTCCGCGGCTGAGCCGAGTTCCGTCCGACCCGCTCTCTACCTTGAGCGGTCCGCTCGAGCCGCGCTGGCACGCCGACCCGAGCACGATCAATACCATTGGGTATGACCCCGGGAGGTCAGGAAATGGCGTCAGCAAGGCAGTTGGAGACCGTCGAAATCGCGGACGAGCAGCTCGCGAACACCGTTGTCGAGGACAGCGCCGGTCTCGGCGTGCGCCGGTTCTTCACCATCCCCGGCCGCGACCCGTTCGACGAGATCGAGTGGGAGACGCGCGACGCCCTGATCCCCGGCAAGGACGGCCCCGCCTTCGAGCAGAAGGACGTCGAGTTCCCGAAGTTCTGGAGCCAGACGGCCACCAACATCGTCGCCCAGAAGTACTTCCGCGGCCGCATGTCCTCGCCCGAGCGCGAGACCAGCGTCCGGCAGATGATCGGCCGCGTCGTCGAGACGATCGGCGGCTGGGGCCGCGAGGGCAGCTACTTCGCCGACGAGGCCGAGGCCGAGACCTTCGAGGCCGAGCTGAAGGCGATCCTGGTCAACCAGTACGCCGCCTTCAACTCGCCGGTCTGGTTCAACGTCGGCTTCGAGGAGAAGCCGCAGTGCAGCGCCTGCTTCATCCTCTCGATCGACGACTCGATGGAGTCGATCCTCGACTGGATCCGCCGCGAGGGGATCATCTTCCGCGGCGGCTCGGGCTCCGGCGTCAACCTCTCGAGCCTGCGCTCCTCGAAGGAGCAGCTCTCCAAGGGCGGGTACGCCAGCGGCCCGGTCAGCTTCATGCGCGGCGCCGACGCGAGCGCCGGGACGATCAAGTCCGGCGGCAAGACGCGGCGCGCGGCCAAGATGGTCGTGCTCGACGTCGACCACCCGGACATCGAGCAGTTCATCTGGTGCAAGGCGCTCGAGGAGGAGAAGGCCCGTTCGCTCGAGTCGCTCGGCTACGACATGTCGCTCGACTCCGACAACTGGGCCTCGATCCAGTACCAGAACGCCAACAACTCGGTCCGCGTCACCGACTCCTTCATGGAGGCCGCCGCGGAGGACGCCGACTGGAACCTCGTCTCCCGCACCGACGGCGCCGTCGTCGACACGACCAAGGCGAAGGAGCTCCTGCGCCAGATCGCCGAGGCCTCGTGGAAGTCGGCCGACCCGGGCGTGCAGTACGACACGACGATCAACAAGTGGCACACGCTCCCGAACACGGGCCGCATCAACGCGTCCAACCCGTGCTCGGAGTACATGTCGATCGACGACTCCGCCTGCAACCTGGCCTCGCTGAACCTGCTCAAGTTCCGCCGCGAGGACGGTGAGCTCGACGTCGAGGCCTTCGAGCACGCAGTCGACGTCGTCTTCCTCGCGCAGGAGATCGCGGTCGGCTACTCGTCGTACCCGACGCCCGAGATCGACAAGAACGCCAAGGCCTACCGCCAGCTCGGCCTGGGCTACGCGAACCTCGGCGCGCTGCTGATGGCGCGCGGGCTCCCGTACGACTCGGACGAGGGCCGCGCCTACGCAGCCGCGATCACGGCGCTGATGACCGGCCGCGCCTACCGCAAGTCCGCGGAGATCGCCGGCCGCATGGGCCCGTTCGCCGGCTACCGGCCGAACGCCGGCGCGATGATCGGCGTGATGTCGATGCACCGCGCGGCGGTCGGCAACATCGAGAACTCGGACGTCGTTCCGAAGGACCTGCTCGGCGCAGCGCGCAAGGCCTGGGACGAGGCGCTGAACCTCGGCGAGGTGCACGGCTACCGCAACGCGCAGGCGACCGTGCTCGCGCCCACCGGGACGATCAGCTTCATGATGGATTGCGACACGACCGGGGTCGAACCGGACTTCTCGCTCGTCAAGTCGAAGAAGCTCGTCGGCGGCGGCGAGATCACGATCCCGAACAAGACCGTGCCGATGGCGCTCGAGAAGCTCGGCTACGCGCCGCGCGAGGTCGAGGAGATCGTCGCGTTCGTGGACGAGCGCAACACCGTCGTCGGCGCGCCGAGCGTGAAGGCCGAGCACTACCCGGTCTTCGACTGCGCGATCGGCGACCGCGCGATCCACTACTCGGGCCACGTGAAGATGATGGGCGCCGTCCAGCCGTTCATCTCGGGCGCGATCTCGAAGACGGTCAACCTGCCCGAGTCGGTCACGGTGGACGAGGTCTCCGGGCTCCTGCTCGACGCCTGGAAGCTCGGCGTGAAGGCGATCGCGATCTACCGCGACAACTGCAAGGTCGCCCAGCCGCTGTCGGGCCAGAAGGACGGCAGCGCGCAGGTCGAGGCCGTCCCGCCGGTGCCGCTGACCAAGCGCCGCCGGCTGCCGGAAGACCGCACCGAGGTCGGCCGCAAGTTCCGCGTCGGCGACTACGAGGGCTACATCCACGTCGGCATGTACGAGGACGGCCAGCCCGGCGACATCTTCGTGGACATCGCCAAGGACGGGACGACGATGTCCGGCCTGATGAACTCGCTGTGCATCGCCGTCTCGATGGGCCTGCAGTACGGCGTCCCGCCGGAGGTCTACGTCTCGAAGCTGACCCACATGCGCTTCGAGCCGAGCGGCCTGACGAACGACGCCGACATCCGCGTCGCCAAGTCGATCGTCGACTACATCTTCCGCTGGTTCGGCAAGAAGTTCCTGACGACCGAGCAGATGGAGGCCGCGGGGATCCTCTCGCCCGGAGGTGAAGGCGCGGCTCGCATCGCAGTACGCGGGCGAGTCAGCTCCTGCGGCGGCGGGCGAGGACGCGGAGGCGCCGGCGCCTGGCCAGACGGCCCTGTTCAACGCGTGGGAAGACGCGGTCGAGTGCGCCAAGTGCGGCGGGCGGATGGTTCGGACCGGGTCTTGCTACACGTGCCGGGACTGCGGGACGAACACCGGCTGCAGCTAGCTAGCCGAGCTGTGCCGAAATACGGAGATGGTCGGGCCATCGATTCGCCGTCGCTGCGGCCAGCCGGATCCGGCCGCCGGAAGATCCCCCGCCGCCGGCTGTGACGAATGAAGCCGGTCTAGCTCGCCGGACCGAGGGTGACGTCGACGCACCATTGGTGCGCGTCGGTCGGATGACCGTTGCGTCGCGTGATGCCGAGCGCGCACGCCTGCGCGGTTCCTTGGGCGAATCGCGTCCGGAGCCGCCCGAGTGCCCGCACCTGCCACTGCAGCTCCGCTCCCGTGCACCGCGCTCGCGTGCGCCCCTCCGCGTACGCGGCCGCCCAGCGCGGTGGAGCTCGCGACGTCGAGAAGACGACCGTGACCATCTTTCGCACCTCGCGCCGGGTCGCTTCTTCTTCCGCCAGGGGGGTTCCGCAGGCCAGGCAGAAACGGGCGGCAGCGGGATTCTGCTGTCCACAGCTCGGGCAGATCGTCACGTCTTGCTCCCAGTACGAAGGCGCTCTAGAAGGTATCTCTCTCACTAGCCACGAGACGCGCGGCGGCCGGTTAGTCCTTCCAACCGGATCGGACCGCGGTGAGCGATGTGGGGTCGGGCCGGACTCGCCGGCCCGACCCCACGGACGACATCTACGGGCCCGTAAACGGCACGTGATCCTGCTCGCACACTTTTCCGACAGGAGGCAGCGTCAGGTCGACCAGGTAACGCGTCTGCACGGCGTCGGCGCATTGCGAGATGAACAGCGACGTGTGTCCCCAGCCGTGCACCGTCAGCAGGCGCGAGTTCGGCAGGAGATTCGACGCGATCACGGCTCCCTGATAGCGAGTAGCAGGATCGAACTGGTTGCCGATGACGAGCACCGGGTTGCTCGTGTTGTGGTTGAACGGCCCGGTGAAGCGGTCGGAATCGCCGTTCGGCCACGCGGCGCAGATCGACGACACCCAGGTCCAGATCCGCCCGAAGGTGCCGTACTGCGCGTCCGCGGCTGCGCCCGCAGTCGACCAGGCCGCATATGTGTGCGGGTTGTCCGAGTCCGCGCAGGCCACGCCCCCGAGGCTCTCGGGGAAGTTGTAGTAGCGCGGGAAACCCCGCTTGGTGATGTACGTGTTCGCCGGGTGCCAGAACCGGTGCAAGCGGACGCCGAGGGTCGCTGCGCTCGCCTGTGCCTCGATCTCGGCGAGCGCCTGTGCGAAGTCCTCCCACCCTGACGAGTCGTACATGGCGCCGAGCGTGATGCCGACCAGAGTCGAGTAGTTGAGCTCGGCCGTCGAGCCGTCCGGGAACACCACCTGAACGGGATGGGCCTTGAGCGCTTCCCCGAGCGCGGTGAATCGCGCCTCGCTGTCGGGGGCGAAGGCGCAGTTCAACCCGCCGGCGTCGCACAGGCGGAAGAACTCGTCCAGCGTCGCCTGCGCACCCTGGTCGCTGTGCAAGCGCGTCGAGAACGGCACCGTCGAGCCGTCGCCGCTTCCGGTCGTCCAGGCGATCGGGTCGAGGACGCCGTCGATGATCATCGTGCGGATGCTGTTCGGGAACATGTACGCGTACGTCTGCCCGAGGAACGTCCCGTATGACACGCCCGCGTAGTTGAGCTTCGCGTCGCCGACCGCCTGGCGAAGCACGTCGAGGTCGCGCGCGACATTGGCGGTCGACATGTGATCGGCGATGCGGCCGCCGCGCTCCGCGCAACCCGAGTCGATGTAGAGGTCCGCGTCCATCCACAGCTGCTCTTCAGCGGGGTTGCTCGGGAACGCGATTGGCAGGAAGAGCGGCGCCCACTGCCGCTCGTTGCCGAAGCAGCGGAGCG
>CAVQWS010000013.1:0-65834 GCA_963717725.1 uncultured Actinomycetes bacterium | reverse complement strand
GATCTGCTCGTGGCGCGGCTCGAGCGGCAGCGCGTCAAGGGTTCGATCGAGATGGTCGCGGTGGCCGGGGTCGAGCTCTGCATGCTCGAGATAGGTCGTGAACGCCTCGCGCGGGTACCCCGTGCGCTCGATGAGCGCCGTGATTAGGTCAGGCGTCGGCGGATAGCCCTCCATCAGCGCGACGTAGCCGAGGAATGCAACCGGGTGGTGGTGGAGGATCCAGTAGTACTGGCTTCCGACGAGCGCGGCGACGCGCGGCGACGGCATCCGCTCGAGCACGGCCTCGCGCGGGAAGCCGAGCAGCTCGAGATCGCCGAGCAGCGTGTCGTCGTGGCCGCGCTCCTCGTCGACGTGCTCCTCCAGGTACGCCGCGAGTGGCTCGTCGCCCAGCTCACGCGCGCGGGCGAGCGCGGCCTCCGTCAGCGGCACCGTCGCGCGGATGATCTGGTGCTGGAGAACGAGGTAGTCGGGCCAGAGCTCAGGCAGCCGAGGGTGCTCGACGAGCGCATCGTACGCAACGGCGAACGGGGCAACGAGCAGGCCGAGCTTCCGCCGCAGGCGGGTGCTCGGGGTGTCGAGCTCGGTCAGTGAACCGCGGAGATCTTGGTCTTGTCCGTCAGGCTCTGCGCGTCCATCAGAGCCTTGCCGAGGTCGTCGACCTTGTCGATCTGGTCATCGAGCGCGTTCAGCGCGTCGATCACCGTGTCGGGCAGCGTCGCCGGGTCGATCTCCCGCTTCTCCAGGTGCTTCTTGACCTTTTCTTTCGGCTGCTTGGCCATCTTGCGCGAATATCGAGTCTTCGCGGCCTCGTGTCAAGCGGGACGCAGCCGCCCGAGCGCGGCAATGTTCCCCTTGCGCTCGCACAGCCGCGCAGCGTTCTCGAGGGCTGAGGCTGCCTCTTCGTCCCGGCCCGCAAGCGTGAGCACTTCCGCGCAATCCGAGAGCGCGTCGGCGTGGGTGGTGAGGAGATCGGTCGCCTCAGCCAGCCGGACCGCCTCGTGAGCGAGAGCGGCCGCTCCCTCGTGGTCGCCGCGCCGCGCATGGATCTTGGCGCGCGCGGTGCGCCAGAGCACCTGCGAGAGGACGTCGTCGGGCGCGGCCGCATCCTCGCTCTCATGGCTGAACCGCTCCGCCTCCTCGTCTGCGCCTTCGGAAAGAAGCGCGTGCGCGAGAAACCCGGCGATCGTCGATAGGTACCCGCGCTCGCCGCCCTCGTCGAGCGTGTCAAAGCTCCTACGGAGCGTCTCGATCGCCGCACCCGGGGTGCCAGCCAGCTGCTCGATCAGGTAGGTCTCCTGCGCGTTCTGCGCCGCCCAAAGCGTCAGTCCCGCCTCCTCGATCGTGCTCCGGCCCTGGGCGAGCAGGTCCCGCGCTTCTGCGAGGTTGCCTCGCATCGCCTCGAGCACAGCCCTTTCGACCGAGCACGCGGCGCGGATCGTCGGTTCGCCGCCGTCGGAGCCAAGGAACTCGATGCAGCGGGCGATCCCCTGCTCGACAGGCAGCGGCCCGAACACCGCGCTCACCATGAGCCACGAGATGCTCTCCGCCTTCTCCGCCTGGAAGTTCGACCGCCTCGCATACGTGAGAGCCTGCCGCCACGCCTCCTCGGCGGCCCCCATCGAGCCCATCAGGCTCCCCTCGACGCGGCCGGCCATGTTCCAGGCCTGCGCGAGGCTGTAGTCGTCGCCGAGCTCTTGACAGGCCTCTAGCGCCTCCCGCGCCGCCTCGCGCAGGCCCTCGCTGCTCCCGCTCAGGTGACGCAGCGTGCAGAGACCGAGCAGTGCGCGGGCCGGTCGCCGCCCGCTCAGCTCGAGCGCGTCCTCCAGGACTCGCCGCCCTTCCGCGGCGAGGCCGCGAGATGACCAAAAGACCCAGAGCGCGGTCGCGAGCCGCAGCAGCAGCTCGCCGTCGCGCTGGTCGCGTGCCCACGAGATCGCCTCCCGCACGTTCGGCAGCCCGTCGTCGACTCGGGTTAGGAAGGTCGAGTGGTCGCCGGTGCGGGACTTCGCCTCCAGGCGCTCGGCGGCGTCTGCCGTATAGGACGCGTGCCGCCGGCATGCGTGCTCCAGCTCACCGGACGACTCGAGCAGCTCGAGCGCGAACTCGCGGATCGTCTCGAGCATCCAGAAGCGCGGCTCGCCGTCGGAGTCCTGGCGCTGGCGCAGGAGGCTCTTTTGGACAAGTGAGTCGAGCCCGTCGAGCAGTTCGTCGCCGAAGCTGCCGTCGAAGTCGCACACCACCTCGGCGGCCTCGAGGCGGCAGCCCCCGACGAAGACGGCAAGCCGCTCGAAGAGCGCCTTCTCGTTCGCCAGCAGTAGGTCGTGACTCCAGGCGATCGCCCCTCGGAGTGTCCGCTGCCGGGCATCGGCGTCCTGCGCTCCGCCGGTCAGCAGGGGCAGACGCTGGTCGAGACGGCGCAGCAGCGCGGGAGGCGTGAGCGTCCGCACCCAAGGCGCCGCGAGCTCGATCGCCAGCGGCAGGCCGTCGAGCCTGACGACGATCTCGGCCACGGCCTCCGCGTTCACGTTGCTGAGCGTGAAGTCGGCGGCCGCGGCGCGCGCCCGCTCGACGAACAGGCGAACCGACTCGAAGTCGACGACCTCCTCGGCGACCGCAGGCCGCCGCAGGTCTGGCACGGCGAGCTGCGGGACGCGATGCGCCTGCTCGGCCTGCAGGTGCAAGGGCATCCTGCTCGTGGCGAGCACATGGAGGTCCGGCGCGGCCTCGAGCAACCCGGCCACGGCCGGCGCAGCCGCAAACACGTGCTCGAAATTGTCGAGCACGAGGAGCAGCTCCTTCTCGCCGAGGTAATCGGTCAGCGTCTCGAGCGGCGTCTCGCCGGGCTGCTCGCGCAGGCCGAGGGTGCGCAGGACGGTGGGCACGACGAGCTCCCAGTCCCGGATGGGCGCCAGCGAGACGAAGAACACGCCGTTGCGGAACTGCTCGAGCACGTTCCACGCGAGCTGGAGCGCGAGCCGGGTCTTGCCGGTGCCCCCCGGCCCGATTAGGGTCAGCAGCCGGACGTCTTCCCGCTCGAGCAGCGCGCGCGTCTCGGCGAGCTCGCGCTCACGCCCGATGAAGGGGTTCGGCTGCGCAGGCAGGTTCGTCGGCCGGTTGTCGAGCGTCGCCAGGGGCGGGAACTCGCTCGGCAAGCCCTCCAACTCGAGCTGGTACAGCCGCTGCGGCGTCACGATGTCCTTCAGCCGGTGCTCACCGAGGTCGCGGAGGCGCGTTTCCTCCTCGAGCAGCCCCTGGGTCGACTCCGAGACCACCACCTGGCCGCCGTGGGCGGCCGCCATCACGCGCGCGGCCAGGTGGACGTCGAGCCCCACGTAGCGTCCCTCGACAACGCGCGGCTCTCCGGTGTGCAGGCCGATCCGCACACGGATTTCGTTCTCGTCCACCCAGTCGTGCGAGACGAGCGCACGCTGGGCATCGGCAGCCGCGACAACCGCGTCTTTGGCAGAGGCGAACGCGACGAAGAAGGCGTCACCTTCCTGGTCGACGACCACACCTCGATGCGCGAGGAACGCCTGCGTCAGCAACGAGCGATGTTGAGAGAGGAGCCCGGCGTAGGCGTCGCCCGCCCGGCGCAGCAGGCGCGTCGAGCCCTCGATGTCCGTGAAGAGCAGGGTCACTGTGCCGGTCGGAAGCTCGGCCATGGCCCGTCAACTATCGCGCCTGGGAGCTACGTGCGCTTGATCGTGATCAGGTCGAGCAGCAGCAGCGGCCAGAGCAGGATCGCCAGGATCGCCGCGACGACCCCGTGCACGCCGTGCACGTGCTCGAAGTAGTGCCGCTCGGCGGCGACGGCGACACCGATGCCGAAGTAGATCAGCACGAGCAATGGCGGGAACCTGCGCACGACGCACCCCTTACCCGGCGCGGGCGAAGTTATTCGTAGAACGCGAGCACGGCCACGATCACGTAGAACGCGATCAAGGCGACGCCCTCGAACCTCGTCGCCTCGCCGTCGGCGGTGATCTGCCAGAGCGCGACCGCGGTCAGCAGCAGCGCGCCGATGTAGACCGGCCCGAGGTCGAACGTGAGGTGGGTCGAGAACAGCAGCGAGACGAGCACGAGCGCCGGGAAGAGGAAGGCCGTGATCTGGGCGACGGAGTTCTTGACGACCGAGATCGCCAGGTCGGCCTCGCCCTTCAGCGCGAGCACGATCCCGGTCGTGTTCTCGACCGCGTTGCCGGCGATCCCGACGACCACGATCCCCGCGAACGCTTGCGAGACCCCGATCTGCTCCATCGCCGGCGTCAGCGCCGTGACGAACCAGTCGGAGACGAAGGCCGCCCCCACCCCCGCAACCGCCAGGAGCGCCAACGCGAGCCTCATCGAGACGCGCGGGGCACCCTCGACGGCCATGCTCGGCATGTCCGAGCGGAGATAGTCGTTCAACCAGACGCCGTAGGTGAGCAGCAGGGCAACCGCGCCGACGATCGAGATCGCCTCGATGTGGTGCGAGGCATTGTCCTCGGTGGCCGCGGACAGCCCGATCAGCACGATCAGGAAGCTCGCGAGCAGCATCAGGACCGCGTTGTCCTTCGGCAGGCGGGTGTGAAAGTGCATCACGCCATCGGCGCTTGCGTGGCAGCCGGCCACGATCACGATCCCGAGCACGAGCAGCGCGTTGGCGAAGATCGAGCCGAGGATCGAGGTCTTCGCGACCACGAGCTCGCCCGCCGAGAGCGCGAACAGGACGATGAAGAACTCGGGCAGGTTCCCGAGCGTCGACTGCAGCACGCCGGTCACGGCCGGCCCGTAGTGCTGCCCAACCCGCTCGGTCGCAAAGGAGACGATCCACGCGAGCCCGGCGAGGGCGACCGTGGCGAGCCCGAACGTGAGCAGCGGGGTCGCGTCGGCGAAATGGGCGACCCCTGCCGCGGCCGTGAAGGCCGCGGTCACCGCGACCAGCGGCCAGATCTTGTTCAGAAGAGCTGGTTCTTAGAGGACAGGTCCACGCGCTCCCCGAGGCGCTTGCTCACACGCCTTCGGTCTTCCCAGGTTCTGTGAGGTTCCCTTCGGTGGGTACATGGTTTGGTACACCATTATCGCCGAGCAGCCGCCGCTCCAGCGCCGCCGCTTCGTCGTGGAACGCCGTCCCGGCGAGGTGCAGGTAAATCTCGCGACTTGGCGGTCTCCGCGCGGCCGAGCGGCCTTGACGAATGCTGGCAGGCGCGAGACCCTGTCGGCACAGCAAGCTGCGGCGTAGCTCGATCGGAGGCAGAAATCGAGCGGTCGACCCGCAGGCAGCCGCAGAAGCTGATCAGGCACGTTCTCGCCGCAGCCGGAGCTTTGCTGCTGTTCGCAGCGGGTTTCGCACTCGCTTCGCCCGATCTCTCCGTCGGCATCGAGGCGCTCTTCACCGACTCGGACTCGGCCACGATCGTCTATACGGCCAACGAGCCGGCCGACTTCACGTGCCAGCTCGGTGAGGGGAGCTCCCAACCATGCGGCGCCAAGACCACAAAAGGGGTGGTGACGTACCCGGTGACGGCCGGGGCGTACACGTTCTCGGTGGTCGCCCAGAACACCGCCGTCAACAAGGAACTGCACAGCATCGACACCTACGTGCAAACGGCGACGACGACGTTCACCGTGGCCGGCGAGACGGCTCCGGCACCGCCGCCCCCGCCGGTCCAGCCGCCTCCACCGCCGCCGCCCGGCGTGACGCAGCCCGACCTCGGCATGGCGATCATCGGTCACCACCAAGGCGCGAAGGCGAGAGCGACGGTCGAGGTGACGAACATCGGCGATGGAGCGGCGCAGGCCTCGGTGGCGCACCTGCGGGTGGCCGGGGTCACATCGCGACCGCGCCGAGTGCCGGCCCTTGGTTCGGGTCACCACTATCGCCTGCACCTCGTGATGCCGGTGCCGTCCTCGGCCCGGGGACACGTGCAGGACCTGTTCGCGGTCGTGTCGCCGGTTCCAGGGGAGACGCAGGTCCTGAACAACATCGCCAGGCAACGGGCAAGGTTCCCCGCGCTGCCGTCCCCCCCGCCCGAGCCGGACGGCGGGACGACGTGGTGGCCCTTCGCAGTGGTTGCCGTGCTGCTCCTGCTCGCCGGGGCGGCCTGGTTCCTTCTCCGCGGCAGCGTCCCGGGCGCGGAAAAGCTCGACTGGCAGCTCAAGGCCTCCAGCGGCGACCTGCCGGAGCACTGCAACACCGGGCAGCGGATGTGCAAGCGCGAAGGCGAGTTCGAGCCGGCCCTGCGGGAGCTGCTCGAGCTGACGTGCGCGCGCGAGCCCGAGACGGGGCATGAGCTCAAGATCACGGGAGAGGCGGTCCGGCGGTTGAGCGAAGCGCATGCGGCCTACGCGAGGAACCGGCCGGCCGAGGCGGGGCCCTGGTCGCAGGCGCGGAGGCCCTGGTGTGGGAGCAGGTGTCGGGTTGGCTGGGCCACGGCGGACGCGGCGGAATTCACCTCGACGCGAAGTTCGAGGGGAGCTCGGCGAGCTGCACCTTCAAGCTGTTCCGCTGCGCGCCGGTCGAGAAGCCGTCGCTGTTCTCACGCGCGCGGCACGCCCTGGGTCTCGGTCGCGACGACGAAGGCCCGTGGCGCGAGCTCGCGCACTGGAAGGCCGAGGTCAAAGACACCGCCACAGTGGAGATCGGCACCCTGGACGAGGCGCTGGTCTGGGACGGGACACGCCGGGCGGATCTCGACGAGACCCTCCGTTCGTATCTCGGCCGCCTCGCGAAGCAATGGGTCGTCGGAGGCTGAACGACCTAGAACGATCTCGAGCCACCGAGCTTCACGCTGCGAGCTCTTCGAGCTTTACGAAGAGCGCGTCGATCGAGAACGCCGCGGCCGCGACGACGACCATGGTGGTCTGCAACTCGTCGTCGAGCGCCTGTCCAATGTCTCTTCCTCCACGCTCTGCAGCGTCGAGGCGGTCCCGCGCGTCCTTCGCTGTGTGGTGATGCGCCGCTGCGACCTGGAACCACTTCATGCCGAAGTTGGCGCGCATCGTGATCCCGATCGATGCGCCAACGCTCACCATCGTGCCGGAGCGTATGCGCTTCAACCCCGACGAGCGCTCCGTCGCCTAGTTCAGCCGTGGGCGCCAGATCCGACTCGGTGCATGGATCTGGTACATGGAACGCGCAAGCGCGCTCCCCGAGCCAGAAAGATCAGAAGAGCTGGTTCTCGCCCGCGAAGATGGCCGAGACCGAGTCGTCGGCGAAGACGTTCAGGATCGTCTCCGCCAGCAGGCTCGAGACGGGCAGCACGTCGATCTTGGCCGGCCGGTTGACCGGGTCGATCGGGACGGTGTTGGTCACCGTGACCTGCTTGATCTTGCTGGCCGCGACCTTCTCGAAGGCATTGCCGGGGAAGAGGCCGTGCGTGGCGCAGGCGTAGACCTCGGTCGCGCCGGCCTCGAGCAGCGCCTCGGCGCCCGCGATCAGGGTGCCGCCGGTGACGACGATGTCGTCGCTCATGATCGCGACCTTGCCCTCGACCCGGCCGATCACCTCCGTGACCGACGCCTCGTCGTGGCCCGGGCGCGTCTTGTTCAGGATCGCGAGGTCGCCCTCGAGCATCTGGCCGAAGCGGCGCGCCATCTTCGCGCGGCCCGGGTCGGGCGAGACGGCGACGATGCCTTCGCCCTGCAGCCCCTTGTCGCGGTAGTACTGCGCGAACAGCTGCAGTGCGGTCATGTGGTCGACGGGGATCGAGAAGAACCCCTGGATCTGGCCCGCGTGCAGGTCCATCGTCACGACGCGGTCGGCGCCGGCGGTCTCGAGCGCGTCCGCGACGAGCTTGGCGGTGATCGGCTCTCGCGGCGCAGACTTCTTGTCCTGGCGCGAGTACGGGAACCAGGGAATCACGGCCGTGATCCGCTTGGCCGAGGCGAGCTTCGCCGCCTGGATCATGATCAGCAGCTCGACCAGGTGGTCGTTCACCGGCTGGTTGCCCGACTGGACGATGAAGACGTCACCGCCGCGGATCGAGTCCTGGTAGCGCACGTAGGTCTCGCCGTTGGCGAACGTCTTCAGCTTCACCTCGCCGAGGTGCACGCCAAGCTTCTCGGCGATCTGCTCGGCCAGGTCCGGGTTCGAGCGGCCCGAGAAGAGCATCAGCCGCTTCTGCGGCCCGCGCTCGATCCAGGGCGTGCGCTCGGTCATCGGCAGCACCGGCTCGACGGTCTCGAGCCCCGGCAGCGTCGCCTCACTCATCCTCCTGCTCCCGCTTTCGTCGCACGTAGCCTTCCTTGTTCTCCTGCCGCGCCCGCCCGACCGCGAGCGACTCGGGCGGGACGTCCTCGGTGATCACCGAGCCCGCCCCGATCCACGCGTCGTCGCCGATCTCCACGGGCGCGACGAACGCATTGTGGACGCCGGTCCTGACGTTGCGCCCGATCGTCGTCCGGCTTTTCGGCTTGCCGGGCTGATGAGGGAAGTTGACGGTGATGTTGCCCGCCGCGATGTTCGTGTCCGCGCCGATCTCCGCGTCTCCGATGTACGACTGGTGGGGCACCTTCGTTCGTTCCCCGATGCGCGAGTTCTTGATCTCCACGAAGGCGCCTGCCTTCGCGCCCGTCTCCAGGACCGTTCCGGGGCGAAGGTAACAGAAGGGGCCGACCAGCGTGTCGGAGCCGATCGCCGCGTCGACGGCGACCACGTGCGGGCCGACGTCGGCGCCGCGGGCGACGCGCGTGCCGCCGCGCAGGACGGTGAAGGGCTGGATCGTGCAATCGGGCTCCAGCTCGACGGATGGGTCGATCCAGGTCGTCGCCGGGTCGACGATCGTCGCGCCGGCCAGCATGTGGCCGAGGTTGATCCGGTCGCGCAGCACGGCCGCGGCCGCTGCGAGCTCGGCGCGGGTGTTGACGCCCTCAGCCTCGGCCGGGTCAGCGGCCATGTGCACGGCGACGCGCTCGCCGGCCGCGACCAGGTCGCGCACGGTGTCGGTCAGGTAGAGCTCGCCCTGGGCGTTTTGCGGGGTCAGGTGTTCGAGCGCAGGCCAGAGCTTGGCCGCCTCGAAGACGTAGATCGAGGAGTTGACCTCTCGGATCCCGAGCTCCTGCTCGCTCGCGTCGCGTGCCTCGACGATCGCCTGCAGCGCGCCGTCGGCGTCGCGGACGATGCGGCCGTAGGCGCCCGGGTCGGCCGGCTCAAAGGAGAGCACGGTCGCGGCGGAGCCGGCCGAGCGGTGCGTCTCGAGCAGCGCGGCCAGCAACTCGCTCGTGATTGTGGCCGCATCGCCGGTGACGACGAGCACGTCGCCGTCGAAGCCTTCGAGGCTCGCGCGGGCCGCCGCGGTGGCATCGCCGGTGCCACGCGGCGTCTCCTGCACGGCGACGGTCTCGCCATCGAAGGCCTCGCGCGCGTCGGGCGAGGTGACGACCACGAGCGGCTCGGGCCCGAGCGCCCGCACGGCCTCGATCACCCAGTCGGCGAGCCGCCGTCCGAGCAGCGGGTGCAGGTGCTTGGGCGTGGCCGAATGCATGCGCGTGCCGAGGCCGGCGGCCAGGATGATCGCTGCAGGTGGCGTCTGGGTCACGGGCGAGATGGCTGGGGCGCCAGGATTCGAACCTGGGATCGCGGGACCAAAACCCGCTGCCTTACCACTTGGCTACGCCCCAACGATATGTCTGTTTGCGCAACAACGGGTGCAAGACGGCCCCGTCGGCGAAGCCGCCGTGGCCCTAAGCGGCATCGCCAGCGATGCCTTGGCACTTGGCTATGAGAGCTTAGCCCCGGTCGGAGAAGAGGAAAAGGAGTGCTACTGCGGCGAAGATGGCGGCCAGCAGCAGCGCGAGCCAGTTGAGGATGAAGGCCAGGATCACGACCACGACCGCCAGCGCCTGCGAGGCGCCGGCGATCCAGAGCACCTGCCTCGCGGTGTGCGACCGCGCGTTCCGGCCCCAGAAGAGGTAGAGCGCCAGGATCGGGATCGCGAGCGCGATCACCGTCCAGCGGGAGAGGTCCTGGGCGAACGCGACGACGATGCCCTCGAGCACCGCGATCCAGAGCGTGATCCGGATCCGGCGGTGCTGAAGCCAGCGGCCGAGACGTGTCGTCCCGTGCTCGACCGTGCCGCGGTGTTCCAGCGATTCGTTGGCGCCCATCGTGCTCAACCGTACCAAGTGGGAACCGTGATCCAGGTGCGCCCGAGAGCCTCGAGCTCACGCTCGGCGGCGGCTGCCTGGGCGCGGTGCAGGAAGAGCCCGTAGACCGCCGGTCCGGCCCCGCTCACGTCTGCGCGGAAGGCGCCAAATTCGAGCAGCCGCTCCGCATGCGGCGACGCCGCGAGGTCGTTCGGCGGCAGCGCCGCCAGGTCGCGCGGGCGCTTGGCCTCGGCCAGGGTCTCGCGTAGGCGCGCGTGCCGTTCCTCGAAGCCGGTGGCGCCGTCGCGCCGGTCGAAGCCGGCGTAGACGTCGGCCGTCGACGGCTTGCGCTGGTCGTGCGGAAGCAGCAGGACGATCCAGTAGTCCTGCGGCAGCTCCAGCGGCTCGAGCTCGGTGCCGGTGCCGGTGCCGAGCTGTGGGCCCGAGGTGAGGAAGAAGGGGACGTCGGCGCCGAGCTCGGACGCCAGTTCGTGCAGGCGCTCGGGCGGGAGCGGCTCGGCCAGGGTCTCGTTGGCGAGCCTGAGCGCGGTCGCGGCGTCGGAGCTGCCGCCGCCGAGGCCGGCCGCGACCGGGACCTGCTTCCAGATCCGCGCGTGCCAGCGCGGGTCGGTGTTCGCGGCCTCGGCCAGCCGCTCGAGCGCAGCTCGGACGAGCGTGTCCTCGGCGAAGCCTTCGACGCGGAGCTCGGCCGCCGGCTCGATCGAGACGCGGTCGGCCAGGTCGATCCGCTGCAGGACCGTGGCGACCTCGTGCCGGCCGTCGTCGCGGAGCGGCCCGACGACGAGCGCCAGGTTCAGCTTCGCGGTCGCGGGCGCTCGGTTCACGCGGACAGCGCTTCCGCGAGGGCGACGAACTCGGGCGGCGCGAGCTCCTCGGCCCGGGCGGCTGGGTCTCGGCCGATCGCGCGCAGCGCTTCCGTCGCATCGCCGCGCGTTGCGAAGCCGGCGAGCTCGAGCGAGTTCGCCAGGCGCTTGCGCCGGTGAGCGAAGGCGGCGGTCACGAGTTGCTTCACGCGCGCGAAGCCGGGAGGCAGCTCGAGCCGGCGGAAGGCGACGAGGGCCGAGTCCACGTTCGGCCGCGGCCGGAAGACCGTGCGCGAGACCGGGTGGAAGCCGGTCCGCTCCGCGGCGAGCTGGACGAGCACCGAGACCGCGCCGTAAGCCTTCGTGGAGGGCTCGGCGAAGAAGCGGTCGGCGACCTCGCGCTGCACCATCACGCACCAGAGCTCGATGCTCGGCAGGCCGTCGAGGCTCTCCACGATCAGCGGCGTGGCGATGTTGTAGGGCAGGTTCGAGACGAGCTTCGTCGGCGTCGGCTCGAGCGTCGTAAGGTCGAGCCGGAGTGCGTCGCCGAGGTGGAGCTCGACGTTCTCGCGGCTGCCGAGTGCTTCGCGCAGGCGTGGCTCGAGCGAGGGGTCGAGCTCGACAGCGTGCACGCGCGCGGTCCGGTCGGCGAGATAGATGGTGAGCACACCGAGCCCTGGTCCGACCTCCAGCACGACGTCCTCGGGGCCGAGCTCGGCAAGGCGGCCGATCACGCCGAGCAGGTTCTCGTCGACCAGGAAGTGCTGGCCGAGCTCCTTCTTCGCGGCTGGCCGGCTCATGGGAGCCCGAAGGCGGCGCTCGCGTTGGCGTCGAGCCGGGCGGCGAGCTCGCTTGCGTTTTCGCCTCGCGCCTCGGCGAGCGCAGCGATCGTGTGGACGACGTTCGCGGGCTCGTTCGGCCGGCCGCGCCTCGGCTGCGGGGCGAGGTATGGGCTGTCGGTCTCGGCGAGCAGCCGCTCGCCCGGCACGGCGCGCGCCGCCTCGCGCAGGTCCTCGGCCTTCGGGTAGGTGACGTTGCCGGCGAAGGAGAGGAAGTAGCCGCGCTCGAGTGCGACCGGCAGGAGCTCGGGCGCCGAGAAGCAGTGCAGGACGACGGTGCCCGCGAACGGCTCCAGCGCGGCGGCCGTCTCCTCGGAGGCCGCGCGCGTGTGAACGACGACCGTCTTGCCGAGCTCGGCGGCCAGTTCGAGCTGGCGCTCGAAGAGCTCGCGCTGACGTTCACGCGGCGCGTAGTCACGGTAGAAGTCGAGACCGGTCTCGCCGACGGCCACCGCGCGCTCGTCGGCGAGCAGCTCGCGCAGCTCGTCGACCCGCATCGCGTCGGGCTCCGCGGCCTGGTGCGGATGGATCCCGAGCGCTGCGAAGACGCTGTCGTGCCGCCCGGCGATCGCGAGCGTCTCGCGGCAGGAGTCGAGGCCCGAGCCGACCGAGACGATCCGGTCGACGCCGGCCCCGCGCGCCCGCGCGAGGAGCTCGTCAGCCGGCTCCGCGCACGCGTCGAGGTGCGCGTGAGTGTCGATCACGCCGCGGCGGTGGGCTGGTCGACCCGCGGGAAGAGCGGCGCGGCCGCGGCGATCCCGTCGGTCTCCGGCGTCAGGCCGTAGGCGATTCGCTCGAGCTCGAGCTGGACGGGCTGGCCGAGCGCTTCCAGGATCTGCGGCGCGGTTTGCGGCAGGTACGCGGAGAGCGCGACCGCGACCGCCCGCACGCCGTCGACCAGGTCGTAGAGGACCGCGTCGAGCTCGTCGGCTCGGTCCTCGTCCTTGGCGAGTTGCCACGGGGCGGTGTTCTCGACGTGGCGATTGAGCCAGCGCACGAGCTCCCAGATGCCCTCGAGCGCGCCGGTCAGGTCCCAGGCGTCGAAGTGCTCCACGAGCTTCTCCCGCAGGCCGTCGAGCGCGGCTCCCAGCTCCTCGTTCGGTTGTCCGGGCGCGACACGCCCGTCGCGATAGCGGGCGACCATTGCCGTCGTCCTGGACACGAGGTTGCCGAGGTCGTTGGCGAGCTCCCGCTCGTAGCGCTCGTGCAGGGCGTCGATCGAGGCGCTGCCGTCCTGGCCGAACGACACCGACCGCAACGCCCAGAAGCGGACGGCGTCCGAGCCGTAGACGTCCACCAGGTCGAGCGGGTCGATCACGTTGCCGAGCGACTTCGAGATCTTCCGATCGTCCAGCAACAGGTAGCCGTGGACGAACAGCTGCCGCGGCACCTCGTAGCCGGCGGCAAGCAGCAGCGCAGGCCAGAAGACGCAGTGGAACCGGAGGATGTCCTTGCCGAGCAGGTGATGGGCGTGCGGCCAGAACTCCTCGCGCAGGTCCTCCCCGTCTCGCGCGTACGTGAGTGCGCTCAGGTAGTTGATCAGGGCGTCTACCCAGACATACGTGACCTGCCGTTCGTCCCAGGGGATCGGCACGCCCCACGGCTGGCCGGCGCGGCTGACGCTGAAGTCCTGCAGACCGCCCTCGATGAAGCTACGCGCCTCGTTGTAGCGGTGGCTCGGCAGGACGAAATCGGGGCGCTCGTCGTAGAGCGCGAGCAGCTTCTCCTGGTAGGCGGACAGGCGGAAGAACCAGTTCGTCTCCTCGATCCGCTCCGGCGGGATGCCGTGGTCTGCGCACAGGCCGTCGACGAGCTCGGACTCGGACTTGAACTCCTCACACTGCACGCAATAGAGCCCCGAGTAGACGTCCTGGTAGATGTCGCCGTTGTCGTAGATGCGCTGCAGGAACTCCTGCACGAAGCGCTTGTGCCCCTCGTCGGTTGTGCGGATGAAGAAGTCGTACTCCGCTCCGACGGTCTTGGGCAGCTCACGCCAATACTTCTCGACGATCTCGTCGACGTACGCCTTCGGGTCGAGCCCCTGCTCCTCGGCGACGCGGTACACCTTCGAGGCATGCTCGTCGGTGCCCGTCAGGAAGAAGGTCTCCTCGCCGCGCTGCTGATGGTGCCGGACGAGGACGTCGGCCGCGATCGTCGTGTACGCGTGCCCGATGTGCGGGCTCGCGTTGACGTAGTAGATGGGTGTCGTCAGGTAGTAGCGCATCGCCCTCAATGATACGAGCGGCCTTGCGCCGGCCACGCGCGGCGAGCGCGGCTGCGGCCAGGAGCGATGTCCCGGCGGCGAGCAGTTTCCAGGGGAACGGCTTCCCTCGCGCTTCGCCGAGCTCGACGACCGGCTCAGGGTCACTTGCGCGAAGCCATGGCCTCGTGGTTGGTGCAGATACGGGTCGGTGCGGGGTCGCGGGCGCTGTGCCCACCGGAGCAGGATCGGCCGCCTCGACAGGCATCGGCGCTGCTGGGGCCGAGACCGGCGGGCGGGCGCTCACGGGGCGAGCAGCGGGCCGAGGCTCGGGGACAGGCCCGCCGGGCTGCGGCCCGACGGCCGGTGTCGGCGACGGGAGCTCGACCACCGGCCGCGGCTCCGATACGCCGACCGGCGCAACGACCCGGAGCGAGGGCGCCGGCGGCGGAGGCGTCGGCGCGGGGGAAAGCGACGGTGACGGAGCCGGAGCGGGCGCAGGCGGCTCGTTCGGCACAGGCGGAGGCGCCGCGACGGGCGGCAGGAAGTTCATTGGATCGAGGTAGCCCTGCGGGTCGCTGCTGAGCCGGACGCCGAGCTGCACGTACGGGACCGAGTGAGCCGGCACCCCACTCGTGCCGACGATCGCGACCGGCTGGCCCTCGGCCACGACCGCCCCCGCGCCGACCAGGAACGAGCCGAGATGCAGGAGCGTGACGGCGTAGTCCGCCGTCTGGATCGTGATCGTGAGCCCGTTCGCCGCGACCCTGCCGGCGAAGGTCACCGTTCCCGGGGCCGGCGCGAGCACCGGAGCGCCGACAGTTCCCTGGATGTCGATCCCGCGATGCTGACCAGGGACGAGCGGGTTCTCCTCGTCGAAGGCAAACCCCTGTAGCACCGGCCCCGCGACGGGCCACGTCCAGGCGCCTGCAGCGGCGGGCGTTGCGAGTGCCAGGAGCACCGCGATGGCCGCGAGCCGGGTGAACGCCGATCGCTGTTGTCTGTTCTGCAAACCGACCTCAAGGTACCAGGCCGGCCCGGACGTTGTCAAATCGGATTACAGCGAGCCGCGATAGAGCGCGTTGCGCGAGGCTCCGGTCAGCCGCGAGACGAGCTCGGCTGCCTGCCGGCGCGGCACTCCCGCCTCGACGAGCTCTACGACCGCCGCCGCGGCCGCCGCCTCTTCACCGGCAGCCTCCGCCGGCGGTGCCGCCCCGAGCACGAGCGTCACTTCGCCGCGCACCGGCTCGCCGAAGCGCTCCGCCAGCTCGGAGACCGTGCCTAGCGCGACCTCCTCGTGGCGCTTCGTCAACTCGCGGCACACTGCACACGGCCGGTCGGGGGCCACGCGCGCGAGGACTGCCAGTGAGCGCGGCAGCCGCTGCGGCGACTCAAAGGCGACCACCGGCCATCGCCAGCCGGACAGCTCCTCACCGAACGCGGTCAGCGCCCGCTCGCCGCGAGGCAGGTAGCCGACGAACTGGTAGCGCTCGCCGACGAGCCCGCTCGCGACCAGTGCCGTCTCCACCGCCGATGGCCCCGGCAGCACCGTCACCGGCACGCCCGCCTCGAGAGCGGCCGCCACCAGCCGCGCGCCCGGATCGCTGATCCCCGGCAGGCCGGCGTCGCTGACCAGCGCCAGCCGCTCGCCGGCCTGCAGGCGCGGGAGAAGCTCAGCCGTCCGCTTCGCCTCGTTGTGGTCGTGGTAGGAGAGCAGCCGCGCGCGGATGCCGTGCCGCTCCAGCAGCCCGCGCGTGTGGCGCGTGTCCTCGGCGAGCACGACCTCCGCCTCGGCGAGCTCGCGCAGGACGCGCAGGGTCACGTCCTCGAGGTTGCCGATCGGCGTCGCGCAGACCGCGAGCGGCACTAGCCGAGCGCCTCGAACGCCACCATCCCGGCGCCGATCACGCCCGCATCGACGCCGAGCTCGGCCTGGACGATCCGCACGTTGTCGCGCGCCGGCTCGAGCCCCTCGACGGCGACGACCTTACGTGCAGGCGCCAGGAGCAGTTCACCGGCCGCGCCGAAGCCGCCGCCGACGACGACCACTTCGGGCTCGAAGACGTTGACGAAGCTCGCGATTCCGGCACCGAGGTAGCGGCCGACCCCGGCCAGCGCCTCGACCGCTACGGGCTCGCCCTTCCGCGCGCGTGTGACGAGGTCGTGCGCGTTCGAGCCGTCACCGTAGAGCGAGCGAGCGACGCGGTCCGCCGCCGGGCCGGCGGCGAAGGACTCGAGGTGGCCGTGGCCGCCGCAGCCGCAGGGCGGGCCGCCGGGCTCGAGCACGATGTGGCCGAGCTCGGCCCCGCTCCCGGTCGCGCCGCGATACGGCTTGCCGTCGAGGATCAGGCCGCCGCCAACGCCGGTCCCGAGCGTCAACATCACGACGTCTCGCGCTCCCCGCGCCGCCCCGACCCGCCACTCGGCGATCGCCGCGGCGTTGGCGTCGTTGTCGAGCGCCACGGACAGGCCGTGCCGCTCCCGCATCCGGTCGCGTAGGTCGACGCCCTCGAGCGGAATGTTCACAGACTTGAGCGCGCGGCCCGCGGCCTGGTCGATTCTCGAAGGGACGCCGAAGCCGAGCGCCTGCGCGTCCGGTTCGGCCCGGTGCAGCTCCTCCACCAGGGAGTCGAGCTCCGCGAGGAGCGCGTCCTGCGAGGAATGGTCGCTCGGACGCTCGAGCCGCGCGCCCAGCGAGCCGTCGCGCGAGACGACCGCGGCGAGGATTTTCGTCCCGCCGACGTCCACCCCGATGACCCGCGACTGCTCCAAAACCGCCGCGGGTACCATACGCCGCCGGATGTCGACGCCCGGTGGAGAGAAGCCCTACCGCGTCTACCGGGGCGGGCGCCAGAAGGGCCGGGTGCCGACCGTCGGGCGGCCCGAGAAATCGCCGCCGCGGGCAAAGGCAGAGCGCGACGGCCGCAGCAACTATCGCGGTCCCGGGCCGAAGACGACCGCCCGCCGCCCGCGCCAGATCCGCTGGGGCCGCGAGCTGACGATCGCGCTCGTCCTGATCGTCGCCTTCTTCCTTGCCTGGAGTGTGATCGGCTACCTCGTCTTCCGCAGCGGCGTCTCGGAGGCGAACAAGCGGCTGCCGCAGAACGCGCGGCGCGCGCTGGCGCCCGACCAGGGCAGCCTGCTCTCGAAGCCGACCGCGATCCTGCTGCTCGGCACCGACCACTCGCTCGCCGCCTCGCGGGCCGGCGACCGGCACTCCGACTCGATCACGCTGCTACGCACCGATCCAGCGCACCACCGGCTCTACTACCTCTCGATCCCGCGCGACCTGCGCGTCGAGATCCCCGGCTATGGCGGCGCGAAGATCAACACCGCCTACCAGGTCGGCGGCCCGCGCCTCGCCGCCCGCACGGTCTCGGCCTACACCGACATCCCGATCAACCACATCGTCGTCGTCAACTTCGCCGAGTTCAAAGACCTGATCGACGCAGTCGGTGGGATCGACATCGTCGTGCCGGAGAAAATCCAGTCCAAGTTCGACTGCCCGTACAAGACCGAGGCCCGCTGCGCGCGCTGGCCCGGCTGGCGCTTCTCCCCGGGCAAGCAGCACATGAGCGGTCAGCGAGCGCTGATCTACTCACGGGTGCGCAAGAACGCGCTCAATCCAGCCGAGAGCGACATCACGCGCGGCGAGCGCAACCAGCAGGTGTTGCAGGCGCTGATGAGCAAGCTCGCCAGCTTCTCAACCTTCATGCGGCTGCCCTTCGATGGCAAAGACCTGACGAAGCCGCTCGCGACCGATCTCTCCGCGAACGACTTCGCCGGGCTCGGCTGGGCGAAGTTCCGCGCAGGGCGCACGCTTCACTGCCGCCTCGGCGGGACCTCGACCGGGGGAGACATCACCCCGAGCGAGGACAACGCGAAGGTGATCCTGATGGTGCTCGGCAAGTCCGCCGCGCAGCCCCCGGCGCCGTCGGGTGACACCTACCCACCCGGCTGCCTCGGCGGCTAGGCCTCGGCGGCCTTTTTCTTCTCTTCTTTGGGCTTGGCGGGCTCGGACGACGTGGAGTCGCCGTCCTTCGAGGGCTTCTTGCCCGAGCCGCGGCCGTAGTCGGTCGTGTAGAAGCCCGAGCCCTTGAAGTGCACCGCGACCGGGTAGAGCACGCGCTCGAGCGGCCCCTCGCCGCAGACCTCGCACTTGTCGGGCGGCGCGTCGCCGATCTTCTGGAACAGCTCGAAGAGGTGCCCGTTAGGGCATCGGTACTCGTAGATCGGCATCGATCTAAGGATAGTTGGGCGACTGGCTGCGGCCGCTCTCGCGCTCCAGGGTCTCGCGGTAGCAGGGCGCGTCCTCGAAGGCGGCGAGGCCCGGCTGGACCGGGCGGTGCGGACGGCGCCTGCGGCGCGCGGCGGCGAGCGCCGCGGAGGCGCCGAGCAGGCCGCCGATCACGAACGAGCGCAGGCGGGCCGACTGTGACTCCCGATCCACGCGTCGATTGTACGGTTGCCCTCGTGATCTGCACTCTCGGCGACGTGCTCCTCGACGTGATCGTGCGGACCTCCGAGCCGCTCGCGCCCGGCGCCGACAGCCCGGTCGAGACCCGGCTTGCCACCGGTGGCCAGGCGGCGAATGTGGCGGCATGGGTCGCCGAGCTTGGGGAGCGCGCCCGTTGCGTGGCGAAGCAGGCCGACGACGCGGCAGGCACGCTCGCGCGCACGCTGCTCGAGCGCCGCGGGGTCGAGCTCGCCGGCCCGGTCGTGGCCGGAACGACCGGGACGGTGGTCGCCCTCGTCTCGCCGGACGGCGAGCGCTCGATGGCGACCGACCGCGGCGTCTCGGTCGAGTTGCAAGCGAACGAGCTCGAGCCCGCGTGGTTCGAGGGCTGCTCGTGGCTGCATCTCTCCGGCTACGCGCTGCTCGCCGAGCCGATCGCGGAAGCGGCGCTGGCCGCAGCGCGGCTGGCGCGGGCGCGTGAGGCGCGCGTGGCGGTCGACCTCTCCTCGTGGAGCGCGATCCGGGCCTACGGGTCTGAGCGCTTCCGCGCGAACCTCGACGCGGCCGCGCCGAATGTCGTCTTCGCCAACGAGCCCGAGTGGGAGATGGTCGGCGGCGCCTACGCCCTGGCGGAGACGGCGGTGGTCAAGCGCGGCTCGCGCGGCGTCGAGGTGCGCTCGCCCGAGGGCATCGAGGAGTTCCCGCCGCTCGACGCCGAGGTCGTGGACACGACCGGCGCGGGAGACGCGCTCGCGGCCGGGTTCCTCGTCGGCGGGATCGAGCTCGGCCTCGAGACGGCCGCCCGCTGCGTCGGCCAGCTCGGAGCGGTGCCGGCGTGACACGCTACGCGTCTGGTTTCGTCCTGTGAGTGACGGGATGAGGACGTCTCGGAAGGCGGCACAAAGCGGAGCGCGGAAGTGACGGAGGCGCTCCGAATCGCGCCGGAAGTGCAACAAATGCTTCACGAGGGCGACCCGGTAGTCGCGCTCGAGACTACGCTGGTCGCACACGGGTTCCCACCCGGGGTGGGGGTGGAGGTGGGTCGGGCCGCGGATGCGGCGGTCAGGGCCGAAGGGGCCATGCCCGCAACGGTTGGTGTGCTCGACGGCCAGGTGGTGGTCGGGCTCGACGCCGGCGAGCTCGAGCGCTTCGGCGAGGCCGGAGCCGGCGCGCGCAAGGCCGGCCCGCGCGATCTCGCCGCCTGCGTGGCGAGCGGCGAGCTCGGCGCGACGACCGTCGGCGGCACGCTCGCGGCCGCGCGCCTCGCGGGCATCAGGTTCATGGGCACCGGCGGGATCGGCGGCGTCCACCGCGGCTTCGCGGAGCGCCCCGACATCTCCGCCGATCTGGCGCAGCTAGCCCGCACCCCGGCGCTCGTCGTCTCCTCCGGGATCAAGTCGCTGCTCGACGTCCCCGCGACCGCGGAGCTGCTGGAGACGCTGGGCGTGCCGGTGCTCGGCTACCGCACCGACGAGCTGCCGCTCTTCTACAGCGCCGGCGGCGGGCCGCCCGTCTCGGCGCGCGTCGACGACGCCGACCAGGCGGCGCGCACGGCCGAAGCGCACTGGGAGCTCGGTGGCGCAGCACTGCTGCTCGCGCGCGATCCCGTCGACGGCGTCGACGTCGAGCCGCTGATCGAGGAAGCGCTGGCCGCGGCCGCTGCGCAGGGCATCCACGGCCAGGCCGTGACGCCGTTCGTGCTCTCGTACCTGCACGAGCGCAGCGACGGCCGCACGCTCGAGGTGAATCGCGAGCTGATCGTCGCCAACGCGCGCCTCGCGGCGCAGGTCGCCGTGGCCGCTAGCGGTTGAGCGACGAGAGGAACTCGTCGATCGAGAACGCCGACAGCGTCTGCAGCTTCGCGCTGCCACGGGCACCGAGCGCCACCGACACGCGGGCGATCGTCTCGGGGTCGGGCGCCTCGACCACGTTCACGAAGTCGAACGGCCCGAGCGTCGCCCACTGGTGCACGACCTTCGCACCGAGCTCCTCGACGTCACGGTTGACCTCCCGCAGCCGGTCGGGGTTCGCCTTCAGGGTCTGCACGCCCTGGGCGGTCAGGCTCGAGAGCATGATGTAGGTCGGCATCGCGGTTCCTCCTCGATCGCGGACGGCCCGACTCTACTCGGGCGGCCTGGTCGAAGTAGAGGAGGCTCGCGCCGAGCACGACGACCGGCCAGAGCACACCCTCGGAGAGCGGCCGCGCGATCTCGGCCGCCTGACCGCTGCCGGCGTTGAGCGCCACCGCGAGCACGCGCGTCGAGAGGTAGAAGAGGATCCCGAGCGCCGCCATCGTGCCGAGCGAGTGCACGTAGTCGGCGCGCCCGAGCTGGAAGCCGCGCTTGAGCGAGGCGACGAACCCGGTTCCTTCGATCACCGCCGCCGGCACGGCGAGCCCGACGAGCGCGAACCACGCGACCGCCGGGAGGATGTAGAGCTGCACGAGCACCGGGAACGGCAGGAAGACGACGATCCCAGCCGCGAACGCGACGAACAGCCGGCGCCGCGGTATCGGCCGCTCGGCGGCGATCACCGCCGCGCCGACGTAGGTCAGCGTCAGCAGCAGCGCGCCGACGGTGACGCTGAAGATCGCGTACGTCCAGCCGTCGAAGGCGCGCGCGACCGCGCCGAAGATGCCGATCGGCAGGCCGAGCGCGAGCGAGGGCCAGAACCGCCGGCCGTAGAGCTTGATCGCCTCGCCGATCAGCTGCCCGACCGGGCGGGTCTCCGGCGGCAGCGCCGGCGGCAGCGGCTCCTTGGGTCTCGCCTGTCTGGCCATCAGGCTGCCGCCGGCTCGGCCGCTGGGGCCTTCTCGAAGACGAGCTCGTTGTCCTGCGCGTCCACGCGGACGGTGTCGCCCTCGGCGAACTCGCCTTCGAGCAGCCGCAGCGCCAGCGGGTTCTCGAGCAGGCGCTGGATCGCGCGCTTCAGCGGCCTGGCGCCGTAGCTCGGGTCCCAGCCGGCCTTGGCCAGTACGACCCGGGCTTCCTCGGTCAGCTCGAGCCGCAGCCCGCGCTCGGCGAGCCTCGCCTCCACGCGCCGCAGCTGGAGCTCGACGATCTCGCCGATCTGCTCCTGCGTCAGCGGCCTGAACTCGACGATCTCGTCGATCCGGTTCAGGAACTCCGGCCGGAAGATCTCGGTCATCGCCTCCGCCGAGCGGACGTTCGAGGTCATGATCAGAACGGTGTTGCGGAAGTCGACCGTGCGGCCCTGGCCGTCGGTCAGCCGGCCGTCGTCGAGGATCTGCAGCAGCACGTTGAAGACGTCCGGGTGGGCCTTCTCGATCTCGTCGAGCAGGACGACCGAGTAGGGCCGCCGCCGCACCGCCTCGGTCAGCTGGCCGCCCTCGTCGTAGCCGACGTAGCCGGGCGGCGCGCCGACTAGGCGCGAGACCGTGTGCTTCTCCATGTACTCGCTCATGTCGAGCCGGACGAGCGCGCGCTCGTCGTCGAACATGAACTCGGCGAGCGCGCGGGCGAGCTCGGTCTTGCCCACGCCGGTCGGGCCGAGGAAGACGAACGAGCCGATTGGCCGGTTCGGGTCCTGCAGACCGGAGCGGGCTCGGCGCAATGCGTTGGCGACCGCGGCGACCGCCTCCTCCTGGCCGACCACACGCTCGTGCAGCCGCGACTCCATGTGGATCAGCTTCTCGGTCTCGCCCTCGAGCAGACGGTCGACCGGGATGCCCGTCCAGCGCGCGACGACCGAGCCGACGTCGTCCTCGTCGACCTCCTCCTTGACCATCGCGTTCTCGGGCTCGTCGCGCGCCTCGAGCTCGCGCTCGAGCTCGGGCAGGTCGCCGTAGCGGATCTCGGCGACGCGCTCGAGGTTGCCGTTCCGCTCGGCGCGCTCGGCCTCCATCCGCAGCTCGTCGATCCTTCGCGTGATCTCCTTGACTCGCTCGAGCTGCTCCTTCTCGACGCTCCAGCGCGCCGCCAGCTCGTTGCGCAGCTCCTGCGCCTCCGCGAGGTCGCGCTCGAGCGGCTCGCGCACGTCGGCCGACTCCTTCGCCATCGCGGCGAGCTCGATCTCGAGCTGGCGCACGCGGCGCTCGGCCTCGTCGAGCTCGATCGGCGACGAGTCGATCTCCATCCGCAGCCGTGAAGCGGCCTCGTCCACCAGGTCGATCGCCTTGTCGGGCAGGAAGCGGTCGGCGATGTACCGGTCGGAGAGCACCGCGGCCGCGACCAGCGCCGCGTCGCGGATGCGGACGCCGTGGTGGGCCTCGTAGCGCTCCTTCAGGCCGCGCAGGATCGCGATCGTGTCCGCGACCGACGGCTCGCCGACGAAGATCGGCTGGAAGCGCCGCTCGAGCGCGGCGTCCTTCTCGATGTGCTTGCGGTACTCGTCGAGCGTGGTCGCGCCGATCGCGCGCAGCTCGCCGCGCGCCAGCATCGGCTTGAGCATGTTCGCCGCGTCGACGGCGCCCTCGGCCGCGCCCGCGCCGACGATCGTGTGCAGCTCGTCGATGAAGAGGATCAGCTCGCCGGCTGCGTTCTGCACCTCGGTGAGCACGGCCTTGAGCCGCTCCTCGAACTCGCCGCGGTACTTCGAGCCGGCCAGCATCGCGCCGATGTCGAGCGCCCAGACGCGCTTGCCCTTCAGGCCCTCGGGCACGTCGCCGGCGACGATCCGCTGCGCGAGGCCCTCGACGATCGCCGTCTTGCCGACGCCCGGGTCGCCGATCAGGACCGGGTTGTTCTTCGTGCGCCGCGAGAGCACCTGGATCACCCGGCGGATCTCCTCGTCGCGGCCGATCACCGGGTCGAGCTTCCCGCTCTCGGCGAGCTCCGTCAGGTCGCGGCCGAACTTCTCCAGCGCCTGGTAGGTGCCCTCGGGATCCTGCGAGGTGACGCGCTGGCCGCCGCGGACGGCGGCGATCTTCGCCTCGAGCTGCTCGCGCGGGACGACGTCGAGCGCGAGCAGCAGGTGCTCGGTCGAGACGTACTCGTCCTCCAGCCGCTTCGCCTCGTCGAAGGCCTGGTCGAGCACGCGCGAAACGGCCGCGCTCACCTGCGGCTGCTGCTGTGCGCCCTGGGTCGACGGCTTCGTGCGCAGCGCAGCCTCGGCCTGCGCGCGCAGCTCGGCAGGGTCGGGCACGAGCTGCTGCGGCAGCTCCTGGTCGAGCAGCGCCAGGGTCAGATGCTCGGGGTAGAGCTCCGGATTGCCCATCCGCCGCGCCAGCTCCTGGGCGGCCGCGACGGCCTCCTGCGATTTCAAGGTCAGCTTGTTGAAGTCCACTTTCGCTCCGGTAGTTGGGTTTCGTCGTAGAGGACGAGGTCGCGGCGGTACTGCCTGTGCACGCTGGCGACGGCTTCACGCATCTCGCGCTCGAGGCGCTCCATCCGCGCCTGCATCAGCTGCAACTGCTCCTCGAGCCCGAGCACGGCCTCGACGCCGGCGAGGTTGAGCCCGAGCTCGCCCGTCAGCCGCTGGATCAGGCGCAGCCGCTCGAGGTCGGCCTCCGAGTAGAGGCGGGTGTTCCCGGCGGTGCGCTGCGGTCGCACGAGGCCCTTCTGCTCGTACATGCGCAGGGTCTGCGGGTGCATGCCGACGAGCTCGGCTGCGACGGAGATCATGTAGCGCGGGCGCTCGTCGATCACATTCGCTCCCGGTGGACGCGTACGGCGGTGTTGACCATCGCGAGCAGGCCGAGCACGACGAGCAGCGTGGCCACCAGCCAGAGCGGGTTGATCCAGCCGGGACGCGGCTGCTCGTACGAGAGCTGCGAGATCCCAGCAACCAGGTAGAGGGCCAACCCGCTCAGGAAGCTGACGAGCCCGACTCTCATCCACTCGCCTCGCGGAGCGCCTCGATCGCCTCGCGCTCCTGCTTCGAGAGCTTCTTCGGCACGGTCAGCTTCACGCGCGCGAGGACGTTGCCACGGCCGGAGCCCTTCAGCTTCGGCGCGCCCTTGCCCTTCACGCGCAGAAGCGTCCCGTCCTCGGTGCCCGGCTTGACCTTCACGGTCACCGGCCCGTCCGGGGTCGGCACCTGCACCTGAGCGCCGAGCGTCGCCTCGGGGTAGCTGACCGGCACGTCGACGACGAGGTCGTCACCGCGGCGGGTGTAGGTGTCCGAGGGCGCGACGCGCGTGACGACGTAGAGGTCGCCCGCCTCGGCGCCGCCCCAGCCCGCCTCGCCCTTCCCGCGCAGGCGGATCCGCGAGCCGTCCTTGACGCCTGCGGGGATCTTGACCGTGTAGCGCTTGGTGCGCCGCTCGCGGCCGGTGCCGCGGCAGTTCGGGCACGGCTCCTCGATCACGGTGCCGTTCCCGCGGCAGCGCGGACACGGCTGCGAGAGCGCGAACAGACCCTGGCTCTCGGAGATGACGCCGCGGCCGTGGCACTCCGGGCAGAGCACCGGCGCCGTCCCGGGCCTCGCGCCCGAGCCGTTGCACTCGCGGCAGGCGGTCTCGAGCTCGACCGGGATCGTCGTCTCGACACCCTTGAGCGAGTCGTCGAACGAGAGCCGCACCTCGACCTCGAGATCGCTCCCGCGCTGGCCGCGCGGCTGCTGCTGCGCGCGGCCGCGCGCGCCGAAGATGCCGCCGAAGATGTCACCCAAATCGCCGAGGTCGGCGAAGTCGAAGCCCTCGAAGTTGACGCCGCCCGGGCCCGGCCCGCGGCCGTTGGCGGAGCCGAAGCGGTCGTACTGCTTCCGCTTCTCGGGATCCGAGAGCACGTCGTAGGCGCCCTGGACCTCCTTGAAGCGCTCCTCCGCGGAGTCGTCGCCCGGGTTCGCGTCCGGGTGGTACTGGCGCGCGAGCTTGCGATACGCCTTCTTGATCTCGTCCTGGCTCGCGCTCTTCGAGACGCCGAGCGTCCCGTACAGGTCCTTAACTGCCGCCATCGTCCTCCCGCGGCGCGGCGACCACCACGCGGGCCGGCCGCAGCACGCGGTCGCCCAGCCGGTAGCCCCTCTGCACCACCTCTAGCACGGAGCCCTCGTCCTGGTCGGACGGCTGCGAGAGCAGCGCCTCGTGGACGTGCGGGTCGAAGACGCCGTTGGTCTCGATCTCGGCGAGCCCCTCGCGCGCGAGCGCGTCCGCAAGCTCGCGGTGCACGAGCCGGACGCCCTCCTCGAGCTTCGCCTCCTCGTGCTCCTCGGCGGCGGCGAGCGCCCGCTCGAGATCGTCGAGCACGGGCAGCAGCTCCTTGACGAGCCGCTCGTGGGCCCGCGCGACCAGGCTCTCCTGGTCGCGCAGGACCCGCTTGCGGTAGTTCTCGAACTCGGCCGCGACCCGCTTGAGGTCGTTCAGGTGCTCGTCGCGCTCGGCCTCGAGCGCCGCCACCTGCTCCTCGAGCGTGAGCTCACGCTCCTCGGTCACGAGGTCTTGGCCTCCTCGTCCACGACCTCGGCGTCCTCGATCACCTCGTCGTCGGACTCGGTCGCCTCACCGTTGCCGCCGGCCGAGGCCTGCGCCTGCGCCGCCTGGGCGTAGACCGCCTCGGCGAGCTTCTGCGAGGCCTCCTGGAGCGCGTCCGTCTTGGAGCGGATCTCGCTCAGGTCGTCGGACTCGAGCGCCTGCTTGAGCTCCATCACGCGGCCCTCGATCGTCGAGGCCTCGCTCTCGTCGAGCTTCTCGCGGTGCTCCTTGAGGCTCTTCTCGGTCGCGTACGCGAGCGACTCGGCCACGTTCTTGGCGTCGGCCAGCTCGCGCAGGTGGTGCGCCTCGTCGGCGTGCGCCTCCGCGTCCTTGATCATCTGCTCGACCTCCTCCGGCTTCAGGCCCGAGCCGCCCTCGATCTTGATCTGCTGCTCGTTCCCGGTGCCGTGGTCTCGTGCCGAGACGTTGATGATCCCGTTCGCGTCGATGTCGAAGGTGACCTCGATCTGCGGCGTGCCCCGCATCGCCGGCGGGATGCCGACGAGCTGGAACTTGCCGAGCGTCTTGTTGTAGAGCGCCATCTCCGACTCGCCCTGGAGCACGTGCACCTCGACGGACGGCTGGTTGTCCTCGGCCGTCGTGAACGTCTCCGACTTCTTGGTCGGGATGGTCGTGTTGCGCTCGATCAGGCGCGTGAAGACGCCGCCCTTGGTCTCGATCCCCAGCGACAGCGGGGTGACGTCGAGCAGGAGCACGTCCTTGACCTCGCCCTTGAGCACGCCGCCCTGGATGGCCGCGCCGACGGCGACGACCTCGTCCGGGTTGACGCCCTTGTGCGGGTCCTTGCCGATCAGGGCCTTGACCTTCTCCTGCACGGCGGGCATGCGGGTCATGCCGCCCACCAGCACGACGTGGTCGATCGCCGAGGCCTCGATGCCCGCGTCCGCGAGCACCTGCTTCGTCGGGCCGACCGTGCGCTCGAGCAGCTCCGCAGTCAGCTCGTCGAGCTTCGCGCGCGTGAGCGTCAGGTCGAGGTGCTTCGGGCCCTCCGGAGTGGCGGTGACGAACGGCAGGTTGATCTGCGTCGTCATCGTCGAGGAGAGCTCGATCTTCGCGCGCTCGGCCGCCTCGTAGAGGCGCTGCAGGGCCATCTTGTCCTGCGCCAGGTCGATGCCCTGGTCGCGCTTGAACTCGGCGACCATCCAGTCGACGATCGTCTTGTCGAAGTTGTCGCCGCCGAGGTGGTTGTCGCCGTTGGTGGCCTTCACCTCGAAGACGCCCTCGCCGAGCTCGAGCACCGACACGTCGAACGTGCCGCCGCCGAGGTCGAAGACGAGGATCGTGTGGTCGGAGGCCTCCTTGTCGAGGCCGTACGCGAGCGCCGCGGCGGTCGGCTCGTTGATGATCCGCAGGACGTTGAGCCCGGCGATCTTGCCGGCGTCCTTGGTCGCCTCGCGCTGCGCGTTGTTGAAGTAGGCCGGAACGGTGATCACCGCGTCGGTGACCGCCTCGCCGAGATACGCCTCGGCGTCAGCCTTCAGCTTCTGGAGGATCATCGCGCTGATCTCCGGCGGGGCGTAGTCCTTGCCCTCCGCCTTGACGCGCACGTCGCCGTTCGGGCCTTCCTCGACCTCGTACGGGACGATCTTCATCTCCTCGCTCACCTCGCCGAACTTGCGGCCCATGAAGCGCTTGATCGAGAAGATGGTGTTCTGAGGGTTCGTCACCTGCTGGCGCTTCGCGGGCGCCCCGACGAGCCGCTGGCCGTCGCTCGTGAACGCCACCACGGACGGCGTCGTGCGGCCGCCCTCGGCGTTCGGAATCACGGCCGGCTCGCCGGCCTCGATCACGCCCATCGCAGAGTTGGTCGTGCCGAGGTCGATGCCGATCGTCTTCGCCATGTGTCTATCTCCTTCGTTGTGAGAAAACCTCAGTCAGATGGTAGCAAGCTACGCAGGAACCGCGCAGCCGTGGGCTCTGCGAGCACGATTCCGGCCAGGATGATCGCGCAGCCGCCCCACCCCAGCCAGCCGAGGCGGTCGTCGGCCAGCCAGTAGCCGAAGATCCCGGCGAAGACCGTCTCGAGCGAAAAGACGACCGCGATCCGCGCCGCCGAGATGCGCCGCTGTGCCCAGACCTGGATCAGGTAGGCGAGCGCGCTGGCGAAGACGCCGGTCACGATCAGGGCACCCCACACCGTGCGGCCGTGGGGCACCTCGAGCTGGCCGAGCGCCAGCGCGATCGCGAGGAAGCCCGCGAAGCAGGCGCCCATCTCGACGAGCACCAGGGCGATCACGTCGTAGCGGTTGGCGTAGCGCTCGACCATCACGATCTGCAGCGCCTGCGCCGCGGCGGAGGCGAGCACGAGCAGGTCGCCCACGGGCGAGCCGACGTCGACGCCGCTCAGCAGCGCGAGCCCGACGACCGCGAGCACGACGCCGGCCCAGACCTCGAGCCCCACTGTCGTGCGAAAGAGCAGCAGCCCGAAGAGCGGCGTCAGCACGACGTAGAGCCCGGTGATGAACCCGGTGCTCGAGACGGTGGTCCGCTCGAGCCCCGCGGTCTGCAGCCCGATCCCGAGCCCGAGCAGCCCGCCGAGCACCGCGCCTGCGGCAATGCCGGAGCGGCCGAGCGTGAGCACGCGCCGACCGCCCGCGACCGCGAGCACGCCGGTCGCGATCGCATAGCGCACCGCCAGGAACGCGAACAGCGGGTAGACGTCGACCGCGTCCTTGACCTGGACGAAGGTGACGCCCCAAACGGCCGTGACCGCGATCAGCGCCAGCAACGGCACGGCGCGAGTCTAGGGCGCTGGGTTACACGCTCTCCTGGCCGCCCTCGCCCTGCGCGGGCTCGTCGTTCGTCTCCTCCCAGCCTTCGGCCCCGTCCGCCTGCTCGCGGTCGTCCTGCTCCTCCGGGCTCTCGGTCTCACGCTCGGTCATCTCGTCACCTCCCTCCGAAACGAAGGAAGGCGCCCGTCGTGGGCGCCTTCACAACGAAGAGCTGGAGGGGCTACATGCCCCCGCCGGACTCCTGGTCGTCGTCGCCGCCCATGCCGCCGCCTTCGGAGCCGCCGCCCTCGGAGCCGCCGCCGCCTTCAGCCGCCGCCCTGGTCGTCGGTGTCCGGTGCGTCCTGGCCGCCCTGGCCTTCCTGCTCCATGTCGGACATCTGATTCCTCCCTTGGGTCGAGATTTGCTCCGCCGATCTTCCGCACCTTTGATCCACCGAAACCTCGGCTAGGCTGCCGGAATGGAGCCGCTGCGCGATTCCTGGGGACGCGAGATCAAGAGCCTGCGGGTCTCCGTCACCGACAAGTGCAACTTCCGCTGCCGCTACTGCATGCCGGCCGAGGGGCTCGAGTGGCTCGAGCGCGAGGAGCTGCTGAGCTTCGAGGAGATCGCGCGGCTCGTGCGCGTGCTCGCGAGCCTCGGCGTCGACGAGGTGCGACTGACCGGCGGCGAGCCGCTCGTGCGCCGCGACCTGCCGGTGCTCGTCGAGCAGCTCGGCTCGATCCCCGGCGTAACCGACCTCTCGCTGACGACGAATGGCGTCCTGCTCGACCGCCTGGCGGGGCCGCTCGTCGAGGCTGGCCTGACCCGCCTGAACGTCTCGCTCGACTCGCTCTCGCACGTGCGCTTCACCGAGATCACGCGCCGCGACGCGCTCGATCGCGTGCTCGCCGGGCTCGAGGAGGCCGAGCGGTACCCGGAGCTGCGGCCGATCAAGGTCAACTGCGTGGCGATGCGCGGCTTCACCGAGGTCGAGGTGCCGGCGCTGGCCGAGCTCGCCCGGCGCAAGCCGTACGTGGTGCGCTTCATCGAGTTCATGCCGCTCGACGCGGATGAGTCGTGGCGCGGCGACGACGTGCTCACCGGCGCCGAGATCCGCGCCCTGATCGAGGAACGCTGGCCGCTCGAGGAGGTTCCGGCGAAGGCTTCCTCGACCGCGCGCCGCTTCCGCTTCGCCGACGGCGCCGGCGAGATCGGTTTCGTCAATCCGGTGTCCGAGCCCTTCTGCTCGAGCTGCGACCGGATCCGCCTGACAGCCGACGGCCAGCTGCGCACGTGCCTCTTCTCGCGCCGCGAATGGGACCTGAAGACCCCGCTGCGCGAGGGCGCTTCCGACGCGGAGCTCGAACGGCTGCTGCGCTTCGCGGTACGCCACAAGGAGCTGAAGCACAAGATCAACGACCCCGGGTTTGTACGGGCCTCGCGCTCGATGTCACAAATCGGGGGTTGAGCGCTCGGGAAGAAGCCCTCCTGCAAGGACGTTACAATTTGGCGTTCCCGTGAGCGCTCTCGTCTCAGCTGGCCGCCGGGTTCTGCCACGTGGTTGGGCAGATTTCGGCCTTCAACTCGCGATCTGGTTCGGGTTCCTCGGCCTGTACCAGGTGGCGCGTGGGATCGCCGACCGCAACCCGCCGAAGGCCTTCGACAACGGCCTGCACGTGATCGGGATCGAGCGCCATGTCCACGGGCTGATCGAGCTGAGCCTGCAGCGGGCCGTCGACGGCTCCCACCTGCTGGCGACGTTGGCCTCGTGGACGTACTGGAACTCCGAGTTCACAGTGCTCGGGCTGGCGCTGCTCTGGGTCTACCTGCGCCGCAACGAGGCGTTCATCCGCTTCCGCAACTGGATCCTGCTGGCGAATGCCTTCGGGCTGATCGGCTACGTGCTGCTGCCGACCGCGCCGCCTCGGATGTTCCCGGACTTCGGCTTCAACGACACGCTCTCGAACTTCGGCGAGCTCAACCACGGGAGCGGTCTCGTCGAGTTCGCGGCCAACCCGTACGCGGCGATGCCGAGCCTGCACGCAGCCGACGCGCTGATCGTCGGGATCGTGCTCGCCTCGGTCTGCCGCAGCCGCTTCGCCAAGGTGCTCTGGCTGCTCTGGCCGGGCTGGGTCTGGTTCAGCGTGATGGCCACGGGCAACCACTTCTGGCTCGACATCGTCGCCGGCATCCTCGTGGCGGTGATCGCAGGCCTGATCGTCTACCGCAACCCGCTGCGACGCCGCCGCACCGCGACCGTAAGCGCGTGACCCGCGCCGAGACCCTCGCCTGGGTCAAGCGCGGCTACACCGACGGCACCCGCAGGCTCGCCGCGCGCTGGATCGGCGGCCTCGCGCGCACGCGCGTGACACCGAACGCGCTGACCGCGGCCGGGATCACCCTCTGCGCGGCCTCGGCGGTGATCATCTGGTTCGCCTACCACCGCCCGTGGCTCCTGTATTGGCTCGCGGCCGTGGTGTTCGTGGTCGGCTCGGTGCTCGACATCCTCGACGGGGCACTCGCGCGCTACGGCGGCAAGGCGACGCCGTTCGGGGCGTTCGTCGACTCGATCTCCGACCGCGTCAGCGAGGGCTTCGTGCTGACCGCGGTCGCGCTCGTCTTCGCGCGCGAGGGGAACGACATCGCGGTCGGCTTCACCTTCGCCGCGATGGCCGGCTCGTTCCTCGTCTCCTACGCGCGGGCCAAGGCCGAGCTGCTCGGCCTGAAGGGCGACGTCGGCCTCGGCAGCCGCGCCGAGCGCGTCGTCGTGATCACGGGCGGCCTCGTCTTCGCGCCGTGGGGCGGGCTGCAGTGGGCGATCTACTTCCTCGCCGTGGCGGCCTGGATCACCGTGCTGCAGCGCGTGCTCAGCGTTCGCGGGCAACTTCGCGACCGAAACTAGGGTAGACTGCTAGCACTTCTGTGCTAGCTCCAGCGCGCAAGCATGTGCTCGTCCGGATGCCCGGTGAGCTGAAGCGGTTGCTCTCGGACGAGGTCCGGCGCAGCGGCCGTAGTCTCAACGACGTCGCCGTCGGCATCCTCGCCTCCCGCTTCGCCGTCTCGTTCGACCCGAGCGGCCGCGCGGGGAAGGACCCCGGCAAGAGTGGCTCCGTGCTCCTGCGGATGCCTCCGGAGCTGAAGGACAAGCTGGCCGCGCGCGCGGCGCAGCGGAAGCGCAACGTCAACGACCTGATCGTCGAGACGCTCTCGGAGCGGCTCGGAGGAAAGGAACCCATGGCTTCGACCAACGGCAAGGCGCGACGCGGAGACAGCAAGGTCCGGGTCGCGATCATCGGCGTCGGCAACTGCGCGAGCTCGCTCGTGCAAGGCGTCGAGTACTACAAGAACGCCAACCCGGACGACTTCGTCCCGGGCTTGATGCACGTCGATCTCGGCGGCTATCACATCAGTGATATCGAGTTCACGGCCGCCTTCGACGTGACCACTGACAAGGTCGGAAAGGACCTCTCCGAGGCGATCTGGGCGCACCCGAACAACACGATCAAGTTCTCGGAAGTGCCGAAGAACGGCATCACCGTCTCGCGCGGGATGACGCACGACGGGCTCGGCAAGTACCTCTCCGAGATCGTCGAGAAGGCGCCAGGCGAGACCGCAGACGTGGTCGGGATCCTCAAGGACACGAACACCGACGTCGTGATCAACTACTTGCCGGTCGGCTCCGAGGAGGCGACCAAGTGGTACACGGAGCAGATCCTCAGCGCCGGTTGCGCGATGGTGAACTGCATGCCCGTCTTCATCGCGCGCGAGAACTACTGGCAGCGGCGCTTCGAGGAGGCCGGCGTGCCGATCATCGGCGACGACATCAAGTCACAGGTCGGCGCGACCATCACCCATCGCGTTTTGATGAGCATCTTCCGCGACCGCGGCGTGCAGGTCGACCGCACCTTCCAGCTCAACTTCGGCGGCAACTCGGACTTCCTCAACATGCTGGAAAGGGACCGCCTCGAGTCGAAGAAGATCTCGAAGACGTACGCGATCCAGTCGACCGTCCCGTACGAGATCGAGGCTAAGAACATCCACGTCGGCCCGTCCGACCACGTGCCGTGGCTCGAGGACCGCAAGTGGGCCTATATCCGGCTGGAGGGCACCTCGTTCGGCGATGTGCCGCTGAACGCGGAGCTGAAGATCGAGGTCTGGGACTCGCCGAACTCGGCCGGTGTCGTGATCGACGCGGTGCGTATGGCGAAGCTCGCCCTCAACAACGGCGTCTCGGGCACGCTCGGCGGGCCGAGCTCCTACCTGATGAAGTCGCCGCCGGTCCAGCACGCGGACGACGAGGCGCGGGACCTGACGGAGGAGTTCATCCGCAAGCACGCGCGCAAGCCGGCCAAGGTGGCCGCCAAGTCCTAGGCGGCAAGCGGACCGGGCTAGACTCGCCGGACATGGGCCTGCGTGTCTGTCTGGTCACGCCGTTCGCCTGGTCGAGGCCGCACGACGTCAACGAGCACGTGGCCGGGGTCGCGCACGAGCTGCGCGAGCTCGGCCACGACGTCACCGTGCTCGCGCCCTCGACGCGAGCGGCCGACCTGATCGCCGGTCGTCGCGCGCTGCTCGACGGCGGCCCGCACGAGCTGATCGCGCTCGGCCCGGCCCTGCCGGTCTCCCGGCGCAGCCGGATCGGCGTTCCGGTCGGCGTGCGGACTAACCTCTCGCTCGCCCTGGCGCGGGGCGAGTACGACGTCGTGCACGGCTTCGAGCCGGGCCTGCCGAGCCTCTCGTACCTCGCGCTGCGCGACTCGCGGGCCTTCGCGGTCGCGACGTTTCTCTCCGCCGACCGGCTCGGCTACCCACCGGGCAAGGCGCAGCGGGAGCGGTTGCTAGGCCGCATCGACGCTCTCGTCGCCACCGCGGAGGCCACCGCGGAGGCCGCGGCCGAGCGCCTGCCCGGCGACTACCGGGTGATCACCGCGGGCGTCGACCTCGAGCGCTTCAAGCCCGGGCGCAAGCGCCGGCTCGTCGTGCTCGAGTGGCGGCCAGGCGAGCGGGCGCTGACCCGCGCGGTCGTGCGGGCGCTCGCCTCGCTGCCGGACTGGGAGCTCGTCTTCCTGCGCACCAAGCCGCTCGCCGGCCGGCCCTCGCTGCCGAGGGCGCTACGTGGTCGCGCACGCGTGCGCACGCTCCGCGACGGAGCCGTGAGGGCGCCGCTGCTGAACGAGGCCTCGATCTTCGTCCCCGCCCTCGACGGCCTCGACCGCGTCTCGCTCGAGGCGGCCGCCGCAGGAGCAGCGATCGTCTTCCCGCCGGGCCTGCGTGACCAGCCCGAGCTGGCGGCCGCCGAGCTGCTGCGCCTCGCCGAGGACATTGACTACCGGGAGCGCGAGAGCATGCGAGCCCGTGAATCCGCCGAGCCGCAGAGCTTCGGCGCGGCCGCCCACGAGCTGGACGAGCTCTACCGCGGCCTGGCCACGAGGCGCCGTTCGCGAAGTGCCGAGCCGCTCGGCGACCGCGATTGGATCGTGGCCGACCTGCACATGCACACCTCGTGGTCGCACGACTGCCAGATCCCGGTCGAGGAGCTGCTCGACCACGCCGAGGCGGAGGGCCTCGGCGCGATCGCCGTCACCGACCACAACGTCTTCGGCGGCGCCCGCGAGGCGGTCGAGCTGGCCCGCGGCCGCGACCTGGTCGTGATCCCGGGAGAAGAGGTCAAGACCGCCGACCAGGGCGAGGTGATCGGACTCTTCCTCTCTGACGAGATCCCGCGCGGGCTCTCGTTCGGCGAGACGGTCGACGCGATCCGCGCCCAGGGCGGGATCGTCTACCTCCCCCATCCCTTCGACCGCCTCCACGCGATCCCGGAGCCGGCGACGTTGCACCGCCACCTCGCGCAAGTGGACGTCCTCGAGGTCTACAACGCCCGCCTGCTGTTCGAGGCCTACAACGACGAGGCGCTGCGCTTCGCGCGCAAGTACGACCTGACGATGGGCGCCGGCTCGGACGCGCACGTACTCCAGGGCGTGGGCACCGGCGCGGTACGGATGCGTGCCTTCGACGGGCCCGAGGAGTTCCTCGTCCGCCTGCGCAGCGGGCAGGTTCTGCGCCGCCCCCGCTCGCTGCTCTACCTGCAGTCGCTGAAGTGGGCGGCGCAGGCCAAGGAAAGGGTCCGCTAGCCGAGAAAGGTCCAAGGCCCAGTGGCTGCCGTGACGGACGAGATCTTCGAGAAGTACCTGCAAAAAGCAATCGCCGAGACGAACGAGCTCGGTGACGAGATCGCGCGCGCTGCGGGCGAGGGCCAGGTGCCCGTGCTGGGCTCCGGGCATCCGCTCGCCGACGTCTTCCTGCTCAAGCACTCGCCGCAGCCGGCGGAGGTGCAGGAGGGTGTCGCGTTCTACGGCCGCTCGGGCCAGGCGCTGCTCAAGTCGCTACAGCGGCTGAACGTCGATCCGCTGGCGATCTACGGCACGAACTGCTTCAAGCTGGCAGGCGGCGACGAGGACCAGGCACGCGGCTGGCTGATCCGCGAGTTGCACATCGTCCAGCCGAAGCTCGTGGTCGTGATGGGCGAGACCGCGCTCGAGTTCCTGAACGCGATCGAGTTCCCGCTCGCCGACAAGCTCGAGCCGACGCTCGGCGAGCTCCAGCGGTTCACGCCCACGATCCAGGCGCTCTACGTGCCCGACATCGACGAGTCGCTGGACGAGGCGCCTGCGAAGACGCGCTTCTGGAACGCCTTCAAGGCACTGGGCCCATGGTGGGCCGAGCTGCCGCCGTACTGAGCCCGCGCCGCGCCGCCGCGTTCGTCGCGCTCGCGGTCGTCGTCGGCGTCTACTACGGCACGCACGAGTCGTGGTTCAGGCTCTCGCTCTGGGGGGCGATCGCGTGGCTCTCGTTCCTCGTGATCCCGGCGGTGTTCGGCTTCGTCTGGCTCGCGCTTCCGGCCTGGGCGATGCCTCTGCCCCGGCTGCTGATCACCGCGGCCGCCTTCGGTGTCGCCGCGGTGGTGCTGCAGGCGACGGGCGCCTCACCGGTCGCGAACTTCGCAAAGCTCGGCGCGATGACGTTCGCAGGCTGGTGCTTCCTGCGCTTCTTCGAGGAGCTGAGCTGGGTCGTGCTCGTCGCCCTGATCGTGCCCTTCGTCGACTCCTACTCGGTCTGGCGCGGCCCCACGAACACGATCGTGACCAAGCACGTGGAGGTCTTCGACGCGCTCTCGTTCACATTTCCGGTCCCGGGCGTGGATGGCGGCGCGAAGCTCGGGCTGCCGGACCTGCTCTTCTTCGCCCTCTTCCTGGGCGCGGCCGCCCGCTGGCGGCTGCGGCCCGGTTGGACCTGGCTCTGCCTGGTGGCCTCGATCGGCGGGACGATCTCGCTCGCCACCTGGCTCGAGGTGGACGGGCTGCCCGCGCTGCCGCTGCTCTCGGTCGGCTTCCTGGTCCCGAACGCCGACCTGCTCTGGCGCGCGGTCAGGGGTCGAAACGCCAGAGATCCCCGTCGAAGTCAGACGTGACCCAGGCGTGGCCTGCGGCCGAGGCGACCGCGAGCGGGCTCTGACCGGTGGGGATCGTGCTCACGACCGCTGCCGTCGCCGGGTCGACCACCGAGACCGTGTTGTCGTCGATGTTCGGCACCCAGAGCTTGCCGGCCACCCACGCTGTGGCGAGCGGGTTCGCCCCAACGGTCACGGTCGCCAGGACGGCCATCGACACCGGGTCGATCTTGTAGATCTTCCCGCCCTCGCTCGAGACCCAGAGCGCGTCGGCCGACGGCGTGATCCAGTCGGCCTTCGGCAGCGAGATGCGTTTCTCGACGCGGTCGCGCACCGGGTCGATCCGGATCAGATGGCTGTGGCCGTAGTCGGCGACCCAGACCTTCTTGAAGGCGACCGCGATCCCGTTCGGGCCGCCGCCGACGCGGATCGTCTTCACGACCTTGTTCCGCTTCGGCGCGATGCGGCTGACCGTGCCCGAGCCTTCGTTCGAGACCCACACGGCGCCGGCGCCGAAGGTGAGCGCGTAGGGGGCGGAACCCACCGAGATCCGCTTCAGCACCCGCTTCGTCGTGGGATTGACGCGAGTGACCCGGCCGGCGTTCCTCGAGCCGACCCAGACGCTGCCCGCGCCGTAAGCCAGCCCGAACGGACTGCTCGGGATGCCGAGCTGCCACTTCACGCGTCCGCCCGCGGGATCGACGCGGATCAGCTTGTTGTCGACCCGGTCGGTCACCCACAGGGCGCCGCCTCCCGTGAGGGCGAAGGAGGCGGACAGCCCGACGTGCACCTTCGTCGGCGCGGCGGCGCCCGCCGTGCCGCACACCACCGCAACGGCCAAGACGACGACCCCACCGCGCAGTAGACTTAGCACAATCTTGCACTACATTACCACAAGGTTGCGGTAGTGACAGAACCGGCTCCGGACACGATCCTGCTCGACCTCTTCCGGACGAACCAGCTGCGCGAGCGGCTGATCGAGGCGTCGCTCGCGGGTCTCGAGCTGCCGCCCGAGGACTACCCGTTCTACGTGCTGATCGGCGCCGAGGGGCCCTGGACGCCGACCCTGCTCGCCGAGCGGATGAAGATGCCGCTCTCGACGGTGCTCTTCCGCGTCGGCCGTCTGGAGAAGCGCGGCCACGTCGAGCGAGTCCCGAACCCCAACGACCGGCGGTCGTACCTGATCAACCTGAACGCCGACGGTGAGGAGCTGCTGAAGCAGGCCCGGCCGAAGTTCCGCGCCTTTGCCGAGTCGGTCGAACGCCGGCTCGGCGGGGAAAGCATCGACGGCCTGCGTGGCGGGCTGACCGAGCTCCGCGAGGCGATCGAAGCCGAGCTCAGCGCCGGGTGAGCAATGCGACGGTCTCGACGTGCGGTGTGTGCGGGAACATGTCCACCGGCCGCGCTCGCTCGAGCGTGTAGCCCCATTCGGCCTGCAGCTCCTTGACGTTCGAGGCGAGCGTCGTCGGGTTGCACGAGACGTAGACGATCCGCGAGGCCTCGAGCCGAGCGAGCCGGCGCAGCGCCTTGCCGGAGAGCCCCGCGCGCGGCGGGTCGACGATGGCCACGTCCGGCGCACCGGCGCGGTCGGCCAGCTCCTCGAGCGACGCGCCCACCTCGCCCGCGAAGAAGGCGGCGTTCGTGATCCCGTTCAGATCGGCGTTCTCGAGCGCGCAGGCGACCGACTCTTCCGAGACCTCGACGCCCCACACCGTCAGCGCGTTGGAGGCGAGCGTCAGCCCGATCGTGCCGATCCCGCAGTAGAGGTCGTAGACCGTCTCGGTGCCGGTCAGCCCCGCGTACTCGCCGGCCAGTTCGTAGAGCCGCTCGGCCATGCGCGTGTTCGTCTGCAGAAATGCGTTCGGCCGGACGCGGAAGCGCAGGCCGCAGAGCTCCTCCTCGATCGCGTCCTCGCCCCAGAGCAGGGACGTCGGTAGGTTCGTCACCTCCGCGGGCGCCTCGTTCACCGACCAGTGGATCGAGCGCACCTCGGGGAAGCGGCGCAGCACCTCGACGAACTCGTCGCGGTCGAAGCGCTCGCCCGCGGCGGTCACGAGCTGGACGAGCAGCTGGCCGGTGTTGCGACCCTCGCGCAGGACGAGGTGGCGCAGGTAGCCGGTGTGCTCCGACTGGTCGTAGGCCTCGAGCCGCTCGCCTCGCGCCCACGCGCGGACGGTCTCGCGCACGGCGTTGCCGAGGTCGGTCGTCAGCCAGCAGCGGCGGATGTCGAGCACCTCGTCCCAGCGACCGGCGCGATGAAAGCCGAGCGCAGGCCCTTCCTCCGTCTGCGTGAACGAGTACTCGAGCTTGTTGCGGTAGTGGAAGACCTCCTCGGCCGGAACGATCGGCTCGAGCGGAGGCTCAGCGATCCCGCCGATCCGGCGCAGCGCGTCGGCGACCTGCTCCTCCTTTGCCGCGACCTGCGCCTCGTAGGCGAGATCCTGGAAGCGGCAGCCGCCGCAGGCCGGGTAGTGCTCGCACGGCGCCTCGACGCGCAGCGGGCTCGGCTCGAGCACATCGACTGCGGTCGCCTCCGCGAAGCTCCGCTTCACCTTCGTCACGCGCGCGCGCACGAGGTCGCCCGGGAGGCCGCGACGGACGAAGACGACGAACCCGTTCAGGCGCGCGACGCCGTTCCCGCCGTAGGCGAGCGAGTCGATCGAGAGCTCGAGCTCCTGGTCCTTCGAGACGGGCGCGGCCATTCGCCCCAGGCTATGAGAACGGTGGGTGCAGCGGGAGCAAAAGGGGCTTGCGCGGCTTCTGAGCGAAGTCGAAATCGGAGACAAGGTTGCCGAGCTGCGATACCTGCTCGCGCACCGTGGGCCGCGGATCGGGCCGCCCGTCGTTGGCCGGGTCGAGCCGCGACGAGCGCAGGAAGTCGTCCTCGATGAACTTCGCGTAGGCGTCGAAGCTCAGCACCTGGTGGTCGACGTAGCCGCGGCGGGCATAGGGTGAGATCACGAGCCCCGGCACCCGTAGGCCGTAGCCGTTGACATCTACCTTCGGCGGCACGACGTGGTCGTAGAAGCCGCCCCAGTCGTCCCAGGCGAGGAAGATCGCGGTCGAGCCCCAGTCCTTGCTGCGCATGACCGCGTTGACCACGCTCGTGACGAAGCTCTGGCCGTTGCTGACGAGGCTCGGCGGGTGCTCGCTGACCCGGTTGCTCGGGATCACCCACGAGACCGCCGGCAGCCGGCCGCGCCTGGCCAGCCCGAACAGCTGCCGCATCGGGACGATGTTGCGGAGCTCGTGGTCGGCCTTGACCGTGTCGAACCACGGCAGCGGGTTCCAGATCCCGGGTGTGCCGGCGCTCTGCTTCGGCGGCGTGCAGACCATCCCGTCGTCGTCGCAGTCGGGCTGGGCGCCCTTGACGATGAAGTAGCGCCAGGAGACGTGGTGCTTGTGCAGCAGGTACGTGAGATCCGTCCACGCGTAGTCCGGCTTGCGGGCGGTCGGGTTCTGCCGCTCGTGCGGCGGCGCGAGCGGGTTCTCGACCGCGTTGACGCAGCTCGACGCCGCGTGGGTGCGGCAGCGGGCCGACCACTCGGAGACCATGAACAGGTGGGCCGGCAGGCTCCAGGAGGTGTCCGGCTGGAACATGTGGTCCTGGAGCACGAAGTTCCGCGCGTAGGCCCAGTAGTTCGGGATCTCGCGCCGGTCGTGGTAGCCCATCACGTCCGGATGCGCCGCGCCGAACGAGCAGAGCGGCGCGTCCGGGCTGACCGAGCAGCCGGTCACGAGCCCGCGCCTGGCCTGGCGCACGAACCCGTCCATCTTGCCGTCGTTGACGTCGCGGACCGCGTCGAGATGCTCGTGCGGCCCGCCGCTGTTGCGGTCGCGCGATGTCGTGGAACGGGTAGAGGCAGATCCCGGTGCGCGGGTCCGGCGAGCAGACGGTGAAATGGCCGTCGTGCCGCGGCAGGCCGTCCGCTCCCGGGTACGTGCCGAAGTAGGAGTCGAAGGAGCGGTTCTCCTGCATGATCACGACGACGTGGCGGATCTTGTGGATCCCCGCAACGATGTGGGCGTGCGGCTCGTCCTCGTGCGAGAAGAAGGCCACTCCCGCGACCAGCGCCACCGAAAGGGCGAACGCAAGCGGGAGTCGGCCCGGCACGAGCGGAACGTACGCCGCTCACGTTGAGTTCAGGTGTACGCCCGGTTGTGACTCAGCTAAGCGCGGTCACGTAGACCTTGCGCTCGCGCGGCCCGTCGAACTCGCAGAAGAAGATCCCCTGGTAGCGGCCGAGGGCGAGCTTGCCTTCCTGCAGCGGCACGAGCACTTCAGGGCTGATCAGCGACGCGCGCATGTGCGAGGGCGCGTTCGGGCCGTCCTCGTCGTCGTGCTTCCACGTCCAGCCGTCCTCGACCACCTTCTCCATCGCCTGCTCGAGGTCTGCGGCGAGCACCGGATCGATGTCCTCGTTGATCGTCACGCCGGCGGTCGTGTGGGGCACATAGACGAGCGCGGCGGCCGCCCCGTTGGCCCCGTTGAGCGCTAGCTCAACCTGTTCCGTGATGTCGAGCAGCTGCGTCCGCCGCTCGGTCCGAAGGCTGATCTCTCGCACCCGGATATCCTACGGCTATGCCGAGCAGCCCGGAGATCGAGGCCTACAGCGCCGAAGCCGACCGCTTCATCGCCGAGCTCGACGAGGAGTACTACCAGCACTACGCGGGCCTGAAGGACAAGCTCGAGCTCGAGGACATCTACGACCGGCACTCGAAGCTGACGGAGCTCGAGAACGTGCAGGCCGTCGGCGCGGCGGTGAACGGCGACCGCCGCATCCGCGAGCTCTGGGAGTTCGGCTGCGAGGGCTACCTCGGCAAGTTCACGCGCGAGCACGCTGAGAAGCTCGCCGAGCTGGAGGCCGAGCTCGAGGTGACCGTCGACGGCGAGACGCTGCCCTTCCGAATGATCCGCCCGGAGATGGCCAACGAGGCCGATCGCGGGAAGCGCGAGCAGCTCGACCGCGCGATGTGGGAGGCGACCGAGGAGCACCTGAACCCGATCTACCTGGACGGCGTCGACGTCGTCCGCCGGGAGCTGCCCTCACTCGGCGTCTCGACCTACGTCGAGCTCTATGAGCGCTTCGGCTTCCGGCTCGAGGAGCTGGCAGCGCAATGCGTGGCGTTCCTCGCCGACACCGAGCAGCTCTACGAGGAGCGCATGGACCGCGCCTCACGGACACTGCTCGGGATCTCGCTCGACGAGCTCGCGCGCTGGGACGTGCAGCGCCTGCTGCGCTCGCCGCAGTGGGACGAGGGCTTCCCCGGCGACAAGATGGTGCCGGCGCTGCGGGCGACGCTGGCCGACCTCGGGATCGACCTCGACAGCCAGCAGAACATCACGCTCGACATCGAGCAGCGACCGCAGAAGACGCCGCGCGCGTTCTGCTCGCCGATCGAGGTCCCGGACAAGGTGATGCTCGTGATCCAGCCGATCGGCGGCGCCGACGATTGGCGCGCCTTCTTCCACGAGGCCGGGCACGCCGAGCACTTCGGCAATACCTCGCGCGACCTGGCGATGGAGGAGAAGCGCCTGGGCGACACGGCGGTCACCGAGGGCTGGGCGATGCTGATGCAGCACCTGACCGACGAGCCCGGCTGGCTCTCGCGCAAGCTCGATTTTCCGCGCCCGGACGAGTACGCGGCCGAGGGAATGCTCTGGCTGCTCTTCTTCGTGCGCCGCTACTCGGCGAAGCTGCTCTACGAGCTCGAGTTCCACTCGGCCGACGACATCGGCGAGATGCCGAAGCGCTACGCCGAGCTGCTCGGCGACGCGCTCAAGTTCGAGATCAGCGAGGCCAACTACCTCGCGGACATCGACTCCGGCTTCTACGTCACCGCCTACCTCCGCTCGTGGGCGTTTGAGAGTCAGCTGCGCGACCACCTGCGCGAGCGCTTCGGCAGCGACTGGTTCGCCCAGCGCGAGGCGGGCTCGCTGCTGCGCGAGCTCTGGGGCTTGGGCCAGAAGCCGACCGCCGACGAGCTGCTGAAGGACGTCACCGGCGCGGAGATCCAGATGTCCGCCGTCGGCGACCGTGTGCGAGAGCACCTCTCGTAGCTTCGCCTGGCATGCCGCCAGGAACGATGCACCCCGACGAGCTCGGGCTGGACGACAGTCTCATCGTACGGTTGGTCGCCGAGCAGTTCCCGCAGTGGGCCGAGCTGCCGCTCGAGCGGATCCCCTCCCCTGGGACCGACAACGTCCTCTACCGGCTGGGAGGCGACAAGGTCGTGCGCCTGCCCCGCATCCGCGACCGCGGAAACGATGCGGAAGGGCGGTCGTTCGACCGAGATGCGCGCTGGCTGCCCAGGCTTTCGCCACTGCTGCCGGTCGCCGTTCCCGTACCTCTCGCCAAAGGCGCTCCCGCGGACGGCTATCCCGCCGCCTGGGGTGTCTACTCCTGGCTCGCCGGCGAGACCCCGGACTTCGAGGCGCTGGACGACCCGGAGGAGCTCGCCCGAAAGATTGCGGAGCTGATCCGGGCACTGTGGCTCGTCGAGCTACCCGACCCGCCGCTCACGGCTCGCGGTTCCTCGCTCGCCCGCTGGGACGAGCCGACCCGGGTCGCGCTCGCTGAGCTCGAGCAGACGATCGACACCAAGGCGGCACTGATCGCGTGGGAGAGCGCGCTGGCCACTCCGCCTTGGCACGGCGAGCCGGTCTGGCTTCACGGAGACCTGATGCCGGCCAATCTGATCGTCCAGGGGTCGAGGCTGACAGGGGTGATCGACTGGGGCCTGCTCGGGCTCGGCGATCCGGCTGTGGACCTGGCCGTCGCCTGGAACCTCCTGCCCGCGGGGGCGAGGCAGCTGTTGGGTGAGGAGCTGCAGGTCGACGACGCAACCTGGGAGCGCGGTCGAGGTTGGGCGCTCTGGACCGGAATCTGCATCCTTCCGTATTACCGGGACACGAACCCCGAGCTCGTGGCCAATGCCCACTTTCGGATCGAGCAGGTCCTCGCAGTCTGAGCGCCGCTGTCCTGTGTAGCTGCATAAGCTTTATGCATGACCAGGACACGGGTGCTGATCGCGGGCGCGGCCGGCCGCGACTTTCACAACTTCAACCTCGTCTACCGGGGCCGCGAGGAGTACGAGGTGGTCGCCTTCACGGCGACGCAGATCCCGGACATCGCCGGGCGCGTCTACCCGCCCGAGCTGGCGGGTGAGCTCTACCCCGACGGGATCCCGATCGAGCCCGAGGCCGAGCTCGAGCAGCTGATCGCCAAGCACGAGGTCGACGAGGTCGTCTTCGCCTACTCCGACGTGACGCACGAGCACGTGATGCACGTCGGCTCGCGCGCACTGGCGGCCGGCGCCTCGTACCGGCTGATCTCGCCGCGCGAGACGATGCTGACTTCGTCCAAGCCGGCGGTCGCGATCTGCGCCGTCCGCACCGGCTCGGGCAAGAGCCAGACCACGCGCCACGTCGCCGCGCTGCTGCGCGAGTCGGGCAAGCGCGTCGCCGTCCTGCGGCACCCGATGCCCTACGGCGATCTGACCAAGCAGGCCGTCCAGCGCTTCGAGCGCTACGAGGACCTCGACGCCGCCGACGCGACGATCGAGGAGCGCGAGGAGTACGAGCCGCACATCGCCGAGGGCAACCTCGTCTTCGCCGGGATCGACTACGCGGCGATCCTCGACCGCGCCGAGCAGGAGGCGGACGTGATCCTCTGGGACGGCGGCAACAACGACACGCCGTTCGTGAAGCCGAACGTCCACATCGTCGTCGTCGACCCGCACCGCGCCGGCCACGAGCTGCGCTACCACCCGGGCGAGACCAATCTGCGCATGGCCGATGTCTGCGTCGTGAACAAGATCGACAGCGCCACCCAGGAAGGCATCGACGCCGTGCTCGACTCGATCCGCACCCACAACCCGGGGGCGAAGATCGTGCTCGCGGCCTCGCCGTTCCACGTCGAGGGCGACATCGCCGACATCGCCGGCAAGCGCGTGCTCGCGATCGAGGACGGGCCGACGCTGACCCACGGCGAGATGACCTACGGCGCAGCCGTGCTCGCCGCGAAGGCGAACGGCGCGGCCGAGCTGATCGACCCCCGCTCCGCGGCCGTCGGCTCGATCGCGCAGACCTTCGTGGACTACCCGAACGTCGGCGCGCTGCTGCCCGCGATGGGCTATGGGCGCAAGCAGATGGACGACCTCAAGGCCACGATCGAGGCCTCGGGCGCCGAGCTCGTGCTGATCGGAACGCCGATCGACCTGCGCAAGCTGATCGACTTCGACGTGCCCGCGCTGCGGGTGACGTACAAGCTCCAGGAAGTCGGCGAGCCGACACTGGCCGACGTCCTCACCGAGCACGGCCTCATAGGCGACAAAGCACTCGTGTGAGCATCGTCGTCGCGCTCGGCGGGAACGCGCTGATGCGGCCCGGCGAGCGCGGCACGGCCGCCGAGCAGCGCGCGAATCTGCGGGAGGCCTGCGCCGCGCTGCGGCCGCTCCTGGGCGGCGAGCTGGTCGTCACGCATGGGAACGGCCCGCAGGTCGGCAACGAGCTGCTCCGTCAGGAACGCGCCGCCGACGAGGTGCCGCCGCTGCCGCTTTACCTCGCGGTCGCGCAGACCCAGGCGGAGATCGGCGCGCTGATCGAAAGCGAGCTCGAGCCCGTCGCCGGCCGCCCGGTGGTCTGCCTGCTGACCCACGTGCTGGTGGCCGAGGACGACCCGGCCTTCGCGGAGCCGACCAAGCCGGTCGGGCCGTTCTACGGCGAGGACGAGGCGCGTGCGCTGGAGCGCGACCGCGGCTGGCAGGTCGTCCACGACTCCGGCCGGGGCTGGCGCCGCGTCGTGCCTTCGCCGAAGCCGCTCGAGGTGGTCGAGCTCGGCGCGATCCGCTCGCTGCTCGCCTCGGGCTCGATCGTCGTCGCCTGCGGCGGCGGCGGCATCCCGGCGACCAGGCGCGGGCGAGCACCTGGCCGGCATCGACGCGGTGATCGACAAGGACCGGGCCTCCTCCCTGCTGGCCCGCGAGCTCGACGCCGACCGGCTGGTGATCCTGACCGAGGTCACCGCCGTTTCCCGTGACTTCGGCGGCGAGAGCCAGGAGGAGCTGCGCGAGCTCTCCATCGACGAGGCCGAGGCGCTCATCCACGAGCTGGCGGCCGGCTCGATGCGGCCAAAGGTCGAGGCGTCGGTCGAGTTCGTCCGCGCCACCGGCCACGAGGCCCTGATCACCTCGCCCGCAGCTCTGGGCAAGGCGCTCGAGGGCCGGGCCGGCACGCGCATCCACCCGTAGCCGAACCGTTCGCGGCCCCGCTGCGAACCAGGCTCGACAACCACCGGGGGGAGGAGGCATCCAGCCCATGCACGCAGCCGTACCACGTATCCGCAAACCGGTTGCCATGGCCGCCGCACTCGCGCTCGGAGCGCTGGCGATCATGGTGATCCTGACCCACGCTCCCGGGCCTAGCGCAGCTAAGGCGTCCAGCCACTCCGAGGCGCCGCTGATCAGCCAGGACCCGCGAGCGGACAACACCGACCTGTACGCGTTCGTCAGCCCTGACGACACGAACACGGTCACGATCATCGCGAACTACATCCCGCTCGAGGCACCGGCCAGCGGGCCGAACTTCTACAGCTTCGACGACAGCGCTCTCTACCAGATCGGGATCGACCAGAACGGGGACGGACACGCCGACATCGGCTACCAGTTCCGTTTCCAGACGCAGACCCGGAACGAGGACACATTCCTCTACAACACCGGGCCGATCACCTCGCTCGACAGCCCGAACTGGAACCGGCCGCAGACCTACACGCTCACGCGTGTCCGGTTGAACAAGAACGGCAACGCGAAGGATCCGGTCGTCCTCGGCAGCAACATCCCGACGCCGCCCGACAACATCGGGCCCCGCTCGACGCCGAACTATGCCGCCCTCGCGTCGGCGGCGGCCACCAACCTGTCCGGCGGAATCAAGGTCTTCGCCGGCCAGCGGGACGACCCGTTCTACGTCGACCTCGGCTCGGTCTTCGACCTGGCCGGGCTGCGTCCGTTCAACCCGTTCCACCTGATTCCGCTGCCTGCGGCGGCGGGCGTGGACGCGTTGAAGAACTACAACACGCACTCGATCGTCCTGCGCGTGCCGATCTCGCAGCTCGTGCAGGCTCCCAGCACGACGGTCGGCATCTATGCAAGCGCCGAGCGCGAGCAGAAGACCGTCCTCAAGGCGGACGGGACGAAGGACGGGCACGGCCCGTGGGTGCAGGTCTCCCGGCTCGGGAACCCGCTCATCAACGAGGTCGTGATCCCGCTGGGCGACAAGGACGTCTGGAACCGGGACGATCCGGCTGACGACAGCCAGTTCGCCCACTACTACACGACTCCCGAGGTCGCTCACCTCGAGAACGTGCTCTACGGCGCTCCACCTGCCGGTCATGCAGGCGGCGCCTTGGCACCGATTGCCGAGACAGGGCGCAACGATCTCTCGCTGATCCTGCTCACGGGCGTGCCCGGGCTGAACTTCACGGGCTCGACGCAGTCGGATCTGCTCAGGCTCAACACGGCGATCAAGCCCGGCGTGAACGGCGCCTGTCCCGGCGGCACGGCCAGCCCGGCCGCGCCCGACCGGATGGCCGTCCTCGCCGCCGACCTCTGCGGCTTCCCGAACGGGCGGCGGCTGGGGGACGACGTTGTCGACATCGAGCTGCGGGCGATCGGCCAGGGCTACGGCTCGTTCCTCAACGGGGCGTTCGGTCTGCCGAACCTGAGCCCGAACAACCTCGTCGGTGACGGAGTCGACGCCAACGACGTGTCGCTCTCCAACACGTTCCCGTACGTCGCGAATCCGCATCAGGGCTACGAGGTGCCCTAGGCGGCGACCAGACGACGGAGGGGCCCGGCCAGCCGGCGGGCCCCTCCGTCCCGGCTGAAGGAGTGTCATGAAGGCACGGAGATTGCTGATCGGAGGAGTGGCAGCGGGGCTGACGGTCACCGCCCTGTTCCTCGGCGGGGCGCTGCACGGCTCGCCGCAGGCCAGCTCCGCCCTGGTCGCACGGCCGCCCGCGGCCGATGACACGTCGACGCAGATCGCGAAACTCCAGAACGAGCTGCGCGGGAGCCGCGACGACGTGCGCTCGCTCGACGCGCTCGGGCTCGCGTACCAGCAGCGGGCCCGCGAGACGGGCGACCCGACCTACTACACCAAGTCGGACGAGGTGTTGCGGCGGGCGCTGCGCCTCGCACCGCGCGACCTGATCGCGACCAGCGGCCTCGGCTCGCTCGCGCTCTCGCGGCACCGCTTCCGCGAGGCGCTCGCGCTCGGCCGCCGCGCGCGGGCGATCTCGCCGACGACGGCGCGCAACTACGGCGTGATCGGCGACGCGCTCGTCGAGCTGGGGCGCTACAAGCAAGGATTCCAGGCGTTCGACACGATGTCCGGGCTGCGGCCCGACGTCTCGTCGTACGCGCGGGTCGGACACGCGCGCCTGCTGCTCGGTGACGTGGCCGGCGCCCGCTCGGCGCTGCGGTCTGCGCTCGAGGCCTCGCTCGGACAGGGAGAGATCGAGGCGTGGACCCGCGTGCAGCTGAGCAGGGCCGCGTTCTCGGTCGGCCGGGTCGCGCCGGCGCTCGCGCAGGCGCACGCCGCCGTGCGGGCCTTCCCCGGCTACGCGCCGGCCTATGACGCGCTGGCCTGGGCCGAGTACGGCCGCGGACACGTCCAGGAGGCGATCGCGGCGGAGCAGGAAGCGGTCGACCGGATTCCGCTGCCGCAGTACGTGGCGATGCTCGGCGACCTCCAGGGCTCGGACGGCCGAGCGGCGGAAGCCGCTAAGCAGTACGCGCTGATCGGCGTCATCGAGCGACTGCTCGTCGCCAACGGCGTCCAGACCGACCTCGAGACGGCGCTCTTCGACGTCGATCACGGCATTCGCCTCTCGGCCTCGCTCGCGCTCGCTCGGCACGCGCAGCGGGAGCGCCCGTCGATCGACGGAGACGACGTCCTGGCTTGGGCGCTCGCGCGAACCGGGCACTGCGGCGAGGCGCTGCGCTACTCCAGGCGCGCCCTCCGGCTTGGCACGCTCGATGCGCTCAAGTACTTCCACCGCGGCGAGATCGAGCACTGCCTCGGTCACCGGGCCGCAGCGAGGAGCTGGCTCGGCCGTGCGCTGGCGCTGAACCCGCGCTTCTCGGTGCTGTGGGCGCCTGTGGCGACGAGGGAGCTGCGATGAAGCGCCTCGTCCTTCTGCTCGCAGTGGCGGCCGCGCTGCTCACGCCGGCGGCGGCATCCGCGCACCCGCTCGGCAACTTCACGATCAATCGGTTCAGCCGCGTCGAGGTCTCGGGCCACCGCCTCTACGTGCTCTACGTCCTGGACATGGCCGAGATCCCGACCTTCCAGGCAGGCCACATCGACGCCAGGGCCTACGCGCGGCGGATCGCCTCCAACGCCCACCTGACGGTGGCGGGGCGGCCGGCACGACTCGTCCCGCTCGGGCAGGCGCTCGCCCACCCACCGGGCGCGGGCGGGCTCAGGACGACGCGGATCGAGGTGGTACTGGCCGGGCCGCGGCTCTCCGGGCCGGCACGGCTCCATTACCGCGACTCGAACTACGCCAACCGGATCGGCTGGAAGGAGATCGTGATCGGGGCGCGCACGCCGAGCCGCAGCCACGAGCTCCGGGCTTACCCGAAGGACATGCTCGAGAGCCCGCTCGATGTGACATCGGCGTCCGCTGAGCTCTCCCCTGGCTCCGGCGCCGACGTCGCTCCCCCGCTCTCGGACGGAGCCAGCCTGCAGGCGCCGGACCGGATCGCGGACTCCGGCTTCGCCTCGCTCGTCGGCCAGTCGCACCTGAGCCTGCTCGTGATCCTCGCCTCGCTCGCGGCCGCGCTCTTCTGGGGCGCCGCGCACGCGCTCTCGCCCGGGCACGGCAAGACGATCATCACTGCCTACCTGGTCGGACAGCGCGGCACCCCGCGGCACGCGGCGCTGCTCGGGCTGATCGTGACGATCACGCACACGATCGGCGTCTTCAGCCTCGGCCTGGTGACGCTCGCGCTCTCGCAGTTCATCGTCCCCGACCGGCTCTACCCGTGGTTGAACCTCGTCTCGGGCCTGCTCGTGGTCGGCATCGGCGCGTCGGTGTTGCGCTCCCGCTGGCGGCACAGCCGGCAGCACCACCATCACCACCACCACGGCGAGGAGGGCACCAGCTTCCGCTCGCTCTTCGCAGTCGGCGTCTCGGGCGGCCTCCTTCCCTGCCCCTCCGCGCTCGTGGTCCTGCTCGCGGCGATCTCGCTGCACCGAGTCGCCTTCGGTCTGCTGCTGATCCTCGCCTTCAGCGCGGGCCTTGCGCTCACGATCACCGGCATCGGCCTCGCAGCGGTTGTCGCGCGCACGGCGTTCCGCCGCGTCTCCTTCGAAGGCCGGCTGGTTCGGCTCTTGCCCGCCGCCAGCGCACTCGTCATCCTCGTCGCGGGAATCGCCATGACCTTCCGCGCCGTCCCGAAAGTGAGCTGAACCGTGTTCGGACTCGACACCTGGGTTGCATCGTTCTCCGACGGCGCCACGCTCGCGCTCGTCTGCCTGGTCGCGATGGTGCTCGGCCTCCGCCACGCGACCGATCCCGATCACCTCGCCGCCGTCTCGACGCTGATCGCCGGCACCCGCGAGCGCGCCACCCGCGCGGCCGCCCGGCTCGGGCTCTGCTGGGGCCTCGGCCACGCGACGACCCTGTTCGCCTTCGGGCTGCCGATCGTGCTCTTCCAGAGCTACCTGCCCGAGCCAGCGCAGGAGGCAGCGGAGACGACGGTCGGCCTCGTGATCGTCGCGCTCGCGGTCTCGCTGCTTCTGCGCTGGCACCGCGGCGCGTTCCACACGCACCGCCATCCCCCCAGGCGCGCGCGCTCGCCGCTGCAGGCCTACGGGATCGGCCTGGTGCATGGGATGGGCGGCAGCGCGGGCGTCGGCGTCCTGCTGCTGGCGTCGATCCACAACCAGGAGATCGCGGTCGCGGCCCTCGGCCTGTTCGCGCTCTGCACCGCACTCTCGATGGCGGCGCTCTCGACCGGCCTCGGCTTCACGCTCGAGCGCGGGCGGGTCGGCCGCCTCTTCCCGGCGCTCGCGCCGGTGCTGGGCGTGATCAGCCTGTCCTTCGGCGTCTGGTACGCGCTGGGCGCCCTTCAGGTCGCGCCCTACTATTTCTAGATGGCCGCAGATCCCCACGCCGATGTCGCGCTCTACGCCATGGACGCGCTAGATGTAGACGAGGAGCGCGCCTTCGAGGAACACCTTGCTTCGTGCGAGGCCTGCCGCGAGGAGCTCGCGAGCCTGCGCGAAGCGACCGCGGCACTGGCCTACGGCGCCGTCGGCCCTCCGCCGCCGCCGGAGCTGAAGCAGCGGATCCTGGAGGACGCGAAGGCCGAGCGCCCGAACATCGTCTCGCTGCCGCGCCGCCGCTCGTGGACGGCTCCCCTCGCCGCCGCGGCTGCGGTTGCCGCGGCCGTCGCGATCGGCGTCGGCGTCTGGGCGGCCACTCGCCCGGCAACGAACGACGCGTTCGCGTCCGTGCTCGCGGAACCCGGCGCGCAGCTCGTGCCGATGGGCGATCGCGGCACGCTGGCGGTCGCTCCAGACGGCACGGCCGCGATCGCGCTCACCGTCCCGCGCGCGCCCGAGGGCAAGACTTACGAGGCCTGGGTGATCCGCAACGGCGCGGCCAAACGGGCGGGGCTCTTCTCCGGGTCGACCGTGCTGCGGATCCAACGGCCCGTCAAGCCCGGCTCGGTCGTCGCCGTCACGCTCGAACGCTCCGGCGGGGTCGACCAGCCGACGAGCAAGCCGCTCGCCGCCAGCAAGGCGGTCTCGTGACCGTGCTGACGGTGCAGCCGCCGCCCGCGCGCCCGTCGCGTGACCTGGCGCGGCTCTCCGACGAGGCGCTGCTCTCACTGGTCGCGGCCTCCGACGACGACGCGCTGGCCGCGCTCTACGACCGCTTCGGCCGCGTCGCCTACGGGCTCGCGTTGCGGATCCTGCGCGACGAGACGCTTGCCCAGGACGCCGTCCAGGAGGCGTTCCTCGGCGTCTGGCGGAACGCCGACCGCTTCCTGGCCGAGCGCGCGAAGGCGAGCACGTGGATCCTGACGCTCGTCCACCGCCGCGCCGTCGACCTCGTCCGCCGCGAGGACATCCGCCGCGGCGAGCCGCTCGAGCGCGCGCCCGAGCCCGCCGCCCCGACGACCGCGGAGGACGAGGCCTCGCTCGGCTTCCGCCGCAGGCTCGTGCAGGAGGCGCTCTCGCAACTCCCGGCCGAGCAGCGTGAGGCGCTCGAGCTCGGCTACTACGGCGGCCTCACCCAGAGCGAGCTCGCGGAGCGGCTCGACCAGCCACTCGGGACGATCAAGAGCCGTATGTTCACCGGCCTCTCGCGACTGCGCGACCTGCTCGACCAGGCCGGTCTCGAAGGCTCGTACCCGTAAGATCCGCGCTCGGATGAGCGCAATCGCCGAGAGCCTCAAGGGCCGCAGCTTCACCCGCGTCGCCGACTGGAGCCGCGACGAGCTCGAGTCGGTGCTCGACTTCGCGGACGACCTCAAGCAGCGGCAGGCCCGGCGCGAGGAGCATCACCTCCTCCCCGGCCGCACGCTCGCGATGATCTTCCAGAAGCCCTCGACCCGCACCCGTGTCTCGTTCGAGGTCGGGATGACCCAGCTGGGTGGCCACGCGCTCTACCTCGCCGCCGGCGACCTCCAGCTCGGCCGCGGCGAGACGCTCAAGGACACCGCGACGGTGCTCTCGCGCTACGTCGACGGGATCATGATCCGCACGTTCGATCAGGCCGACGTCGAAGAGCTCGCCACGCACGCCTCGATCCCGGTGATCAACGGCCTGACCGACATCTCGCACCCGTGCCAGGCGCTCGCCGACGTGATGACAATCCGCGAGCGGCTCGGGCGAATCGAGGGCGTGCGGGTCGCCTACCTCGGCGACGGCAACAACGTCTGTGCCTCGCTGATGGTCGCCTGCGCGAAGCTCGGCGCGCCCTTCGTGGCCGCGTCGCCCGAGGGTTACGAGGTGTGGCCGGAGGCCGTCGAGCTCGCCCGCGAGACCGGCGGCGAGGTCGAGCTCACCACCGACGCACGCGCGGCCGCGGAGGGCGCCGACGTCCTCTACACCGACGTCTGGACGAGCATGGGCCAGGAGGAAGAGCGCGAGCGGCGGCTGCGCGATCTGGCCGGGTTCGGCATCGACGCGGAGCTCGTGGGGCTCGCGAACGACGACGCCATCGTCCTCCACTGCCTCCCCGCCCACTACGGCGAGGAGATCACCGAAGACGTGCTCTACGGGCCGCGCTCGGCGGTCTGGGACGAGGCCGAGAACCGCTTGCACGCGCAAAAAGCCTTGCTCGCGCTCGTGATCTCGTAGCCTCCGCGCGGCGATGCTGCCGCTGAAGGACAACGTCCCGACGAGGGCGTTCCCGCTGGTGACCGTCGCGCTGATCGCCGCCAACGTGATCGTCTGGCTGTGGGAGTGGGAGACGGGCGTGGAGAAGGAGGTCATCCACTACGGCTACTACCCGTGCTCGGTCGAGGGGCCGTGCGTGGCGCCGGCTGCGACGGTCGACCACCTGCCGTGGTTCCTGGGCGCGTTCACCTCGATGTTCATGCACGCGAGCTGGATTCACATCGGCGGCAACATGCTCTTCCTCTGGATTTTCGGCAACAACGTCGAGGACTCGATGGGCCGCACGCGCTTTCTCGTCTGGTACCTGCTGGCCGGCCTCGCGGCGACGGCGACCCAGACCGTGGTCACCCTCGCCACCACCGACGCGGCGGGCGCGAGCATCCCCAACATCGGCGCCTCGGGCGCGATCGCCGGTGTGCTCGGCGCGTACCTGCTGCTGCTGCCGCAGGCGAGCGTGCTGACCGCCTTCATCATCGGCCTGGTCTTCCTGCGCGAGATCCCGGCGTACTGGTTCATCGGCTTCTGGTTCCTGCTCCAGCTCGTGGAGGGCGGCTTCTCGATTGCGCAGCCACAGTCGGGTGGCGGCACCGCCTTCTTCGCCCATGTCGGCGGCTTTGTCTTCGGGCTGGCGACCGTGCGGCTCTTTGCCGAGCGACCGCCCTTACGGCCGGCCTGGTGAGCTCGGGCGTGCTCACCGGGATCGCAATCGCCGCCGGCGTGGTCGCCCTCGTCGTGCTCGTGCTCTACCTGTTCGGCCCTCGCGATTGAGGAATGTGGGCAGGGGACAAATCGTTTTCAGAGACATGAGAACAATGGACGACATCCGCATCGAGCTCGACCAGGCGACCGAACGCCGGTCGGAGCTTTGGCACCTACTTTCGGACGGCCATGACGCCGCGCTCTCGCAGGAGCTCCACGAGCTCGAGGAGCGCATCGCGACGCTCTGGGACGAGCAGCGGACGCTCAAGGCGCAGCAGCGCTTCGGCGACCGCGACGAGATCATCAAGCGCGCCCGGCACGAAGAGCGCCTGGCGCGAGCCGCGTAAGACCCCGGGGTTCTCTCCCCCGTGAACGAGAAGAGCCGGCGGCTGGCCCCGCCGGCTTTTCCGTCTCTAGAATGAGGAGTTCGGGGCGTTAGCTCAGCTGGGAGAGCGCCGGCTTTGCAAGCCGGAGGTCACCGGTTCGATCCCGGTACGCTCCATGGCCCGGAAACGGCTTGGCCAGGCCGGTTGCGCGGCTAGGGCGCTGGCCTGGTGCCCGGGGCCGTGTCCTGGCAGTGAACGAGCTCGCGGTTGTTCGGCGGCCTCGTTCAGCGCGCGACCGAGCCATTTCAAATCAAGGGCTAAAGGATCCGTGCCGCGTTAGCCTCGACCCAGCGCTCGAACTCGCGCACCGCGACCAACCTAGGCAACCTCGCCTCACGCACGATCAAGCGCGAGCGACGGCGCCTGATTACCGGCTCTCAGCAGAGGAGGCGCGTGATGCTCAGCACGCCGACCGTGAGCACCCAACCAGCACGCCGATCGTGAGCGGCGTCTGGGCGTAGATGAAGCTGACTGCCCCTCGCCACCTGGCGTAGGCGGTGTTCACGACCACGCCTCCTTTGGCCGACGGTGCGACTCGCATCACGAACTTGAAGATCACCGTTCCGCCGACCGGCAGCCGAGCGAATCTCCTGCAGACCAATCTGGCGCCACCCTCTACGAACCCAGGAGGCGCGCTAACGAGGATCAACCTGAGCGGAACCTGGTCACAGACCCGCACCAGACTGGCCGTGGCATCGCCGACGTTGGAGAGTCGCAGCAGGTAGGTGACGGTCTTCCCGCGGGTCGCCGTGCGTGGCGTGACCTTCAAGCCGATTGTGAGCCGGGCGGCTTGGGCGCTGAGCGGCGAGAACGCGGTCTTCTTCGCCCGCAGGCCACCGGAGGTAGTGCCACCGAAACCTGCTGAGACGACCAGCAAGGCACCAACTACGAGGGCGGCAACTGCGGCGACGCGCCAGGCGGCTACGCGGCACATGGCGCGAATCTATACAAGTGGGGCGCCGGCTGTCAACGGGGCGCCGGCCGTCGAGCCGCGACCGGGTGAAGCAACCTTGGGCGTGACCTATCTGTGAAGCCGAAGTGAGTCGCCTGGGATCGTGAAGGCTGCTCATGGCCGCCGCCCGCGAACGAAGAGCGGCTGCGGCCTCGGCCAAAGCAAGCCATGCCCGCCATGTCGGTCGCGGCGGCGACTAGGATCGGGTCATGAATCCCGTGAAGAAACTGATGTCTTGGTGGCGAGGGCCCACCGATCCAGAGACGCTCGCCTCGGACGAGGCTCAGCGCCTGGATGCAGCACGTCGCCAGACGATCAGAATCTCGCAAAACACCGCGGCGAAGCAGGCCGGCAGCTCCCTCCTCTCGGCTCCCACGCCGGATCTGCTCGATCCAGGACGCGAAGAGAGCCACCGCTCCCGCTAGCTGCGGACTCGCCTACGCCGACCAGCGAAAGCCGGTGGCCGCAGGGCGCGGCGCCAGCGGGCTGGGCGGGAGGCCGTCCGCCGGGTCGTCCTCGTTGTAGGCACTCGGCGCCACGTCGTTGGGCGCGTCGGCGTGGAACAGCGCGGCGAGCAGCTCGATCTGCCCGCGGCCCACGCCTAGCTCGCCCATGCCGCCGCCGTACATCGGCCGCCGCTCGCGCGCGCAGCGCGCGTAGATCTCGAACAGGGCGCGCAGGCTGCCGATCCGCGACGGCTTGACGTTCACCACGCGCGCGGCCAGCGGCGTGGCGCCGATGTCCTGGGCGCTGCGGATCGGCGCGTCGTAGGACACGCGCTCGAGGTGATCGCCGAGCCGCTGGGCGATCTCGGGCAAGTCGTGCGGGTCCTCCAGATAGACATCCGGGAACGCGGCGAGCACATGGTCGTACAGGGCAACGAGGGCTTCCGGATCCTCGACCTCGATGCCGTAGTGGCCCTTGAAGTCGATCGTGTCCACGGCGCCGGTCGCCGCGACCTCGTCCACGAGCCCCGGCGTCCACGTCGCCTCCGCGTCGAGCTTGAAGCGCACGCCGGGAGAGCGGGCGAGTCGCCGGCGCAGAGGCTCGAACGACGGCTCCTTGCCGAGGCCGAGCGAGTTGACGAAGCGCACCGGCCGCGGCTCCCACCCGAGCACGTCGTGCAGCGAGCGGCCTGCCTGGCGCAGCGCGAGGTCGAGCGCCGCCGACTCGAACGCCCAGTTGCGGAAGCGCAGCGCCGCCTCCCACTCCGGGGGCTCCGGCCACAGCTCGACCGTGGCGAGGTGGTCGCAGAAGCCGGCCAGCGTCCATTGACCCTCGAGCCCCAGCGCAGGGCGGGCCTCGTGCAGCGAAGTGCCGTCCTCCCGGAAGATCGAGACGTCCTCACCCAGGCCGTCGGTGCCGTCGCCGGCGAGCCGCACGTGGGTGGTGATGCGCTCGAACTCGTTGGCGAGGACGGCATGCAGGCGGTCGTACTCGCACGCTTCGATCACGAGCGGCAGCTCCGCGAGCCTCGGCCACAGCGACTCGCCGTTCGTTGTCGGGTTCATGTCACTGCTTTCGGTCGGACGTCGTTGGTACGACCGGCCCACCGAACCGATCTCATCGGTGTTGGTCTCGTGTCCCTCACGATCACGTTGGCGCTATGACGACTTCAGCAGAGACCGTCGCAACCGCCCGAGCCGACCACTACGCGCAGGTTGCCCTTGCGCCAGATGGCCTGCATGTACGGGTCGGTTGGCACGCGATAGACGTGCAGCTCGTGGTTCGCATCCTCACGGGTGACGAGCTTGTAAGAGCTGTAGCCGCGAAGGCAGCTGCGGCGGCCAGAGTAGCGACGGCGATCAGCGCCGTGATGGTTAGCGAAGGCTTCATCGGGGTCTCTGCAGACTCTGGCGAGCTACCCCAGCGCACGGCTTGACTCGGATGTGCCATTCCGCCGGATTGACCTGGACAGGTCACGCGGCCTCGGCCCGCGCCCAGCAGTATTCGGTCAGCAGGCAGTCGGCCATTTAGATGTTCCAAGACGGGGCGGCCTCCAGGCCGCCCCACACCTATTGGGCCGCTAGATCTTCGCGTGCTGGCGGCTGAGGTCGATGGCGATCGCGCCGAGCAGCGTTCCTGTCCACCAGTTGACCGGGTCGAACAGCAGCGGCTCGTGATCGCCGATCACGTTCGAGATCAGCCAGACGACGAACCAGATCAAGGTCATGGCCCGATGATCGCGCGGCTCTAGGATGGACCGGCGATGCGGCGTCCGTGAGCACCCAGACCGGAGTCGCGCTTGTGCTCGCGCTGGCGTCCACGACGCTGACAAACATCGCGTACCTCCTCGAGCACGACGCCGCGGCCGCGCTGCCCACGCTCTCGCTTCGGCGGCCCCTGCACTCGGTGCAGGCGCTGCTCACCGATCGCAGTTGGCTGCTCGGCTTCGCGCTCGAGAGCGCCGGCTTTGCGCTCTACGTCGTCGCGCTGGCGCTGGCGCCGCTCTCGCTCGTCCAGAGCGTGGCTGCGGGGGGGATCGGGGTCCTCGCCTTCGTCTCGGCCCGGATGGGTCACCGGCGGCTCGGGCGAACCGAGCTCGCAGGCGTGTGGATCTCGATGCTCGGGCTGCTCGCGCTCGCCGTCTCGCTGGCCGGCGGCAGCGGCGAGGGCACGGGCGGCACGACGGGCGAGATCCTGCTCTGGCTCGGCGCAACGGCTGTCGCGGCCGTCGTCGCGCTGGCACTCGGCCGGCGCTTCGGGTGGAGCGGAGTGGCCTACGGCATCGCCGGCGGGCTGTTCTTTTCGATCGGCGACATCTCCGTCAAGATCGCCACCCAGGGAGGGGTCCGGACAGCCTTTGCCGTCGCCGTGGTGATCGGCTACTCGCTCGGCACCTTCTTCCTGCAGCTCGGCTACCAGAAGACCCGCGCGCTTACGGTCGCCGGGATCGCGACGCTGCTGACGAATGCGCTCCCGATCGCCGCAGGCAGCGTCGTTCTCGGCGAGCCGGTGCCGTCGGGCGCCTTGGGAGCCCTGCGCATCCTCGCCTTCGCCGCAGTCACGGCCGGCGCGATCCTGCTCGCCCGACCTGGCCGAGGGAGTTAGGTTCTCGCCAACCCTCACGAGGAGCTGCGATGAGCGACTACAGCCACGTCGACCTGACCCAGGTCGAGGACCAGGCGCCGAACCTCGGGCTCGACCCGGAGCAGTTCAACCTCCGCTTCGGGCGAGTTGCCCTGAACTGCGAGCACTGCGGCGTCAGCTACCTGCGCTTCGCGCCCGGCGCGAAGGCACACGGGCACCGGCACAAGCAGCAGGAGGAGATCTACGTGCTCGTCACCGGCTCGGCCGAGATGAAGGTCGGCGACGACGAGATCGAGCTGCGGCCATTCCACGCCGTCCGCGTGCCGCCGCACGTGATGCGCGGGATCAGGGGCGGCCCGGACGGCGCAGAGGTGATCGCCGTCGGCGCGCCGAACACGGGCCCGGGCGACGGCGACACGCCGGATCCGAACTGGACCTGGGACTAGCGGACTAGATCGTGAAGCGCGGCCGGCGCACCGGCACCGGGCGGCGGTACTCGAAGACGCGCCAGATGCGCAGCACCTTCGGCTTCTGCTTCTTCACCGGCTTCATCGCACCTTCAGCGTTCCATACGCCGGCTGGAAACCGGACTTGGTCGCGCTGACGAACAGCTTGCCCTTCTTCTTCGGCCGCACCTTGAAGACCACCTGGCCGAGCCGGTTCGTCTTCCCGGTCACCGGCCGGACACCGACTCCCGTGAGGCGTACCTTGGCGGCGGAGAGCCGCTTGCCCAGCGTGTCCATCACCGTCACGCGGACGGTGCTCGACCGCTTGGGCCGCGCGAGGCCGCTGACGGAGACACGCAGGCGCGGCAGCAGGCGGATCTGCTGGGCCTGCGACCAGTCGCCCTGGTTGCGGTCCTCGTCGACGCCTGCAACGTGCCAGTAGAGCGTGCTCGACGTGGTGTAACCGTAGGAGGTCATCGTGGGGGCGTAGCTGGGATTGTCCGTCGAGACCGTCTCCACGACGTGGCTGAAGTCGGGGCTCGATGCGATCTGCACCTTGTACTCCTTCACTCCCAGGCGCGGATCCCAGCTGAGCAGGACGTGATCCTTCGCGCTGTCGGTCTTCGCGTTCGCCGGCTCGCCGATCGTTCGGGTGAACGACTGCGTCGCCATGTAGGGCCCGGGCACGGTGCCAGTCAAGTCCTTGGGGAACTCGGCACGGACGCGCCAGTGCCAGACGCCGGTGCCCGTCATCTTGATGAACGAGGCCGCCGGAGTACGAATGTCGGAGTAGTCGCGGTGCGAACCGTCCGGCTGGTCGACCGACAGGTCGTACGAGGCGGCGCCCTGCACGGAGCTCCAGGCCCAGACCGGAAGTGACTCGCCCTGGGTCGGGTTCGAGGCGCTCGCGACCGGCGCGGCGAGCTTCTTCTGGAACGTTCCCGTCGCGGACCAGGTGAGGCCGGTCAGGTTCTCGTCGTCCGCGCGGACTCGCCAGTAGAGCACGGTGTCTGCCGGGTAGGTCGTGTCGCTCGAGTAGGAGGTCGCGTCGGTGACGACGTCGTCGAGCGGGCTGCCGAAGGTCGGGTCGGCCGCGACCTGGAGCCGGTAGCGCCGCGCGCCGAGCGTCGGCGTCCAGCGGAACGTCGGCTGGTCGAGGAAGGCCTGGACCGCGCTCGGCGAGACCAGGGCCGGCGGAGTCGACTGCTTCTGGAACGAGCCCTTCGCAGCGCTGGCGACCGAGAGCGGCGGCGCGTCATCACCGCCGGCGACCGTTGCCGGCAGGACCGCCCAGTAGAAGAGCGTCGTCTCGTCGCTGTACGTCGTCGGCTTGAGCGAGTTCCGCGGTGCATAGGCGGGAATCTGCGTGAATGCCTCGTCGACGATGTTGCTGAAGTTCGCGTCCTTGGCCACGACGACGAAGTAGCTGTTCATCCCGGCGACTGCGTTCCACGTGAAGAGGGGCGTTTGGCCGATCGTCGTGCCGGTCTGCGGCAGCCTGTAGTCGGCGGCACATGGGTAGACGCGAATCCCGCTCACGCAGCCGGCCGACGCAGACGCGTCGGTCGGGTCCGGGTAAGCCGTCCACTTGAACGCCTCACCGACCTCCTCGGACGTGTCCGTGCTGCCGTTCGACAGGTAGGTGTAGTCGCCCCAGACCTCCTGGTTCCCCGGCGCGCGATCGGCCCGCGCGCGGACGCGCACACACCACTCCCCCGGCACGATCTGCAGCCCGTCCTCGGCGAGCGCCCCCTGCCAGGTGACGGGGTTGGAGCTGGTGCTCGACAGCGGTGTCCACTGGGGGACGGCCGTCTTCTTGATGTAGGGGTTCGGGATACCCCAGTCGCAGATCGCGCCCGTCCACGGCACGACCTCGACCTCATAGCTGGCCGCGCCGGGCACGGGGTCCCACCGCACGACCGGCACACGTGTCTGGTAGCCGGCGGTTCCGGTGTCGACGTCAGTGCCGGGGTCGACGAGGTTGTCCCGCATGCGGACGTTCTTGATGCTCGTGCCGGTGACCGGGCCCGCCGGCGCGACCTTGTCGAACGTCTTCGTGAAGGAGCCGCCGTAGTTCCAGACGCCGGCGTTGCCGTCGGGATCGAGTGCGCGGACGCGCCAGTAAAAGACGTTGTCCTTCAGCACCTCGGTCGGCGAGATCGAGGTCGCGATCGTCGCGCCGTCGCAGCAGACCTTCGAGCCGGGCGTGAAGTCCGATGAGGAGTTGACCTCGACCTCGTACCGCGCAGCGCCCGGAATCGGATTCCACGAGAAGCGTGGGTCGTACGCCTCCGGCGCGGGGTTCAGGTCCTCGAGCTGCGTCGCCGTCGCCGAGGGCCAGAGCCAGTTGAAGGAGGCGACCGGAGTCGAGACGCCGCGGTTGCCCTCGGCGTCCACGGGGGTGACGCTCCAGTAGTACGACCCCGGCGCCAGCGAAGAGGTGATCGCAGCGGAGGTCGCCGCGACGTTAGGTGGCCCCTTCGGATCGTCCTGGTTCCCGTACTTGAGGACGAGCGAGCCGAGGCTCGGGTCGCTCGCGGCCGAGACGAGGTAGTGCGCCGCACCGGGGACCCCCGACCACGTCAGCACGACCGGGCTCGTCGGGAATGTCAGCGAGTCGCCGGAGCTCGGGCTCTGCAGCGCCGGCTGCAGGTTCCAGAGCTTCCTGAACGAGCGCGGCTCGGTCCAGTTCGAGATCCCACCGGTGGCATTGGTCGCCCGCACCCGCCAGTAGTAGGTCCCGTTCGGGATCGTCTTCAGCAGCGTCGCGCGCGTGTTGCGCGTGAAGAAGTCGTCCTTGCCGCTGCCGAGCACCGGCGAGTTCATGCCGGCGTCGGCGCTGATCTGGAACTCGTACTTGTCGGCGCCCGCGACCGGCGTCCACGCGAACGAGGGAAGGAATTGGACGACCGCGCCGGCGGCTGGCGCGGTCTGGGTCGGGCGCGTTACCGCGCCACGAGCGGGGCCCGCCGTCAGAAAGGCGATGGCGGCAAATGCTGCGGCGAGAAGTTTGCGGTCGGCGGCCATAGAGTCGAGAGAGACGAGCTCGGCCGCAGAGCTTGAGTTCGTCCGTATGTCTCGCAACCACCATCGGGGCGAGCCGCAAATCGGTCATCCCTCGGACGAGGGACTTTTTCCGGTTCTAGCGGCGCGGGCCGAAGCGACGGCTCTTCTGACGCTCCAGCCGCTGCTCCTCCAGGGCAGCGGCCTCGTCGGCCTGGCGGCGCAGCTCCTCGACCTCGCGCGTGAGCTGCTCGTTGCGCTCGCGGGCCTCGGCCAGCTCGCGCTCGAGCTCCGTTGCCCGGGTGTGCGCGCTCTCGGCCTCCCGCGCGTGGGCGTGTGCGTTCCGGGCGCTGGCCGCCTCGACTCGCACGAGGCGGGCGAGCTCCCGCAGCGGCGCGTCCACCGGGTCGCGGCGCGGCTTGACCTCGTCGAAGGCGGCAACGAGCTCCTGCGCGTGGGCCCGGGCGTCGTGGGCCTGCGCCAGCTCGCGGCCCGCCGGCCCGAGCGCCGGGTCGTAGTCGTCGAGCTCGGCGCGCAGACGCTCGAAGGTGGTCGCGCCTGGCTCCGCGCGGCCCGAGAAGCCGTCGGCCTCGAGCAGCTCGTAGCGCTCGGGCGTGACCCAGCCGTCGCCGCCCTCGTCGCCGTAGACATAGGCAGCCCGACCCTCCGCCAGCGCCTCGACCACCGCCGCGCCGCGGCCGAGCACGAGGTCGGCGTCGTCGTCGAGCTCGATCCGCGCGTCCGCGAGCACGCGCTGGACGATTCCGCGCCGGTAGTCGGAGACGCCGTCGAGCTGGACTCGCGCCTTGGCCGGCCGTGCGGGCAGCTCGCCGCGCGAGGCGATCCGGTCGAGGTCGACCGGACGGCGCAGGCGGACGAGCTGCTGCGGCGATGAGGCCGCCCGAACGCGCTCACCGGTGCGGTCGTCGAACACGACCACGCGGGCGACCACACCGGCGAGCTGCGGTGGCAGCCAGACGTCCTCGCGGTCGCCGTGCGTGGCGAAGAGCTGCGGCGTCAGCGGGTAGAGATGAGCGAGCAGCAACGCGGCCTCGGCGTCCTGGCTGTAGATCACGTCCGGCGCAAGGGGCAGGTCGCGTTCGACGCCGACGACCCGCAGCTCCTCCGGCGAGGGCAGCGGCTCGGCCGAGAACACGCGCACCTCGTGCCCGAGCCGCTCCAGGTGCTCGGTGACCGTGACCAGATACGAGCGCGGCTCGAGCGCCTGCGTGCCGAGGAGAACCTCCACCGCTCCCGATTATCGCGTCCCGACCGACATGCCGAGCAGGCGCGGCAGCGCGGCGCCTGCCCGCGCGGGGAGCGAGCCGCGGCGGCCCTGCTCCTCGGCCTCCTCGCAGGCCATGATCGACGCGCGCACGAGCCCGCCGCCGAGGCGGCGGAACGGCTCCGGCGGCAGCTTCGGGACGCGGCGCGTGACGAGCGGCAGGCGCGTCAGCTCGTCGTCGACGCCGAGTGCGAGCCGCGACAGGATCTGGCCGCCGAGCCAGCTCGGGCCGACGCCGTGGCCGGAGTAGCCCGCGCCGTAGTGGATCCTCGTGCCGGGGACGGTGCCGAAGAAGGGCAGATGGTCGGAGGAGACGTCGATCGGCCCGCCCCACGCGTGCGTCACCTTCGCCTCCGCCAGCCCGGGCAGCAGTCGCCGCAGGCCGCGCTCGGCCCGCGCGACCGTCGGCTCGTCCTGCGTGAAGCGTTGGTCGAGCTTGCCGCCGAAGCCGATCGGCCCCGAGCCGCTGCCCATCAGGACGCGCCCGTCGTTCGTCGTGCGGAAGTAGTGCAGGAACATGCGCCCGTCGAGCACGGCCTCGCCCCCGGTCCAGCCGATCTGCTCGAGCAGCTGCGGGACCGGCTCGGTGAGCACGACGTACGAGCCGAAGGCGGTCAGCCGCCGGCGCAGCGGCTTCCAGCCGGCCGCGGCCGCGTTGACGGCGACCACGATCTCCTTCGCGCGCACACGGCCCTGCGCGGTCTCGAGCACGCCGTCGCTGACATTCGTGACCCGCGTCCGCTCGTGCACGCGCACCGAGCCGAGCGCCACGCGGCGCAGGGTGAGCGCGAGCCGCGCGGGCTGGACGGTCGCGCCATCGGGCAGGAAGACGCCTTCGCGGAAGACCGGCGAGCTGATGCGCCCGGCAAGCTCCGCGCGCGAGAGCGGCACGGCCTCGTCGGGCACGCCGAGCTCACGCGCCGCCTCGACCTCGTCGCCGACCGCGTGATCTTGCGCCGGCGCGGCGGACACGCGCAGCATCCCGCCCTGCCGCAGCCAGACATCGGCGCCGGCCGCCTCTGCGAAGGCGCGCACGCCGGGGATGATCGTCTCGCTCGCCCGCGCCACCGCCAGCGCGCCGTCGTCGCCGAAGCGCTCCCGCAGCCGCGGCAAGTGGCTCCAGTAGCCGTGGCAGAAGCCTCCGTTGCGCCCGCTCGGCCCGCGGCCGCACTCCTCGGCCTCGAGCACGATCACGTCGAGCCCGGGCTCCCGCTCCTTCAGCGCGAGCGCGGTCCAGAGGCCGGTGTAGCCACCGCCGACGATCGCGACGTCGGCGTCGGTGTCACCGTCGAGCGGCGTCGCCTCTTCGCCGCCGAAGCCGGCGGCCAGCGCCTCCTCGAGCCACCAGACGCGGCCTATATCCGCTGCCAGGCCTCCTCGAGCACCGCGCCGAGGATCCCGACGAGCTCGTCCCACTCGGCCTGGCCCGCAATCAGCGGCGGCGAGATCTGGATCACCGGGTCTCCCCGGTCGTCCGCCCGGCAGATCAGGCCGGCCTCGAACATCCGCGGCGTCAGGAAGCCGCGCAGCAGCTCCTCGCACTCCTCGTCCGAGAATGTCTCGCGCGTGTCCTTGTCCTTGACGAGCTCGAGCGCGTAGAAGAAGCCCGTGCCCCGGAGGTCGCCGGCGATCGGCAGGTCGAGCAGCTGCTCGAGCGTCGCCCGCACCGTGTCTTGCTGCTCGTCGACGTGCTCGACGATCTTCTCGCGGCGCATGATCTCGATGTTCTTCAGCGCGATCGCGGCCTGGACCGGATGGCCGCCGAACGTGATCCCGTGCGTGTACATCCGCTCGCCCTCGAGAAACGGCTCCATCACCCGGTCGGTCGCGATCACCGCGCCGATCGACGCGTACGCCGAGGAAAGCCCCTTGGCGCACGTGACGATGTCGGGCCGGATGTCGTAGCGCTCCGAGCCGAACCAGGTGCCGAGGCGGCCGAAGCCGGTGATCACCTCGTCGGCGCAGAGCAGGATCTCGTAGCGGTCGCAGAGCTCGCGCACACCGCGCCAGTAGCCCTCGGGCGGCGTGAAGGCGCCGCCGGCGTTCTGCACCGGCTCCATGATCACCATGCAGACCGTCTCCGGGCCCGTGGCCTCGATCGTCTGCTGCAGCTCGTCGAGCAGGATGCGCGTGAACTCCTCCTCGGTCTCGGCCGCAGGGCGGTGGTAGCGGTTCGTGTTGCGGACGTGCAGCACCTCGGGCACGAGCGGCTCGAACGGCGTGCGCAGCGCCGGGATGCCGTTGATCGAGAGCGCGCCCATCGTCGTGCCGTGGTAGGCGACGTGGCGCGAGATCGCCTTCCAGCGGCGCTCGCCCGTGTAGCGCGCGGCCCGTTCGGCGTCGTAGTCGTGCGTGGGCGCCTGCGCAACCGCCGCCCGATGGTGCTCGCCGCGCGCCGAGTAGTACTGGCGCGCGAGCTTCCAGGCCGATTCCACCGCCTCCGAGCCGCCCGAGACGAAGAAGACGCGGTTGAGGTCATCGGGCGCGAGGCCCGCCACTTCGGCCGCGAGCTCGATCGCGCGCGGGTGCGCGTAGGACCAGTTCGTGTAGAAGGGCAGCTCGCGCATCTGCGCCGCCGCCGCTTCGCCGATCTCCTCGCCGTACGAGTAGCCGATCTGCACCGCGAACAGCCCTGCCAGCGCATCGAGGTAGCGCTTGCCGTGCGCGTCCTCGAGATAGCAGCCGTCGCCACGGACGATGATCGGCACCTCGCCGTCGCGGTAGCCGCTCATGCGCGTGAAGTGCAGCCAGAGATGGTCGCGCGCGGCCTGCTGCAGCTGCTCGGGCGAGAGCCCGGTCGAGACGGAGGTCATGTTGCTCCTTTCGAGCGCCGCATCTGGACGAGGACGTTGACGAGCATGGCGGTCAGCGCGATCACGAAGATCGCGGTGCCGATCACGTTCACCTGCGGCGGCGCGCCGATCCTGGCGGCGCCCCAGACGAAGAGCGGGAACGTGATCCGGTTGCCGGAGTTGAAGTACGTAACGACGAAGTCGTCGATCGAGATCGCGAAGCAGAGCAGCAGCGCAGCCAGGATCGCGGGCGCGATCAGGGGCAGCGTCACCTTGCGGAAGGTCGTCCACTCGTTGGCGCCCAGGTCCATCGCCGCCTCCTCGAGATGCCGATCGAAGCCAACGAGGCGCGCCTTCACGGTCACCACCGCGAACGAGATGCAGAACATGATGTGGGCGATCAGGATCGTCCAGAACCCGAAGACGACGTTCAGGTTCAGGAACAGCGTCAGGAGCGAGGCGCCGAGCACGATCTCTGGAGCGGAGAGCGGCAGGAAGATGAGGATGTTCGTCGAGGCGCGGCCGCGGAAGCTGTAGCGGACGAGCGCGAGCGCGATCGCCGTCCCGAGCGCGGTGGCCACGAGGCTCGCGAGCAGCGCGATCTGCAGCGAGAGGACGATCGAGCTGCGAATCCCGGGAACGCCGTCCCAGTAGCGCCAGTTGTTCCAGGTGAAGCCCTGCCAGGTGTAATTGAACTTCCCGGTCGGGTTGTTGAAGGAGAACACGATCACGACCGCGATCGGGAGCAGCAGGTAGGCGAAGAAGAGGATCGAGTAGACGGTTAGGACATGGCGCTTGACGAACGCCCACGCCGCCGCGAGGAACCCAGGGCGCTCGCGCCGCGCCGGAACCGCGACCGTGCTCATGCGGCCGTCCCTGTCAACTGCT
>CAVQWS010000012.1:0-28938 GCA_963717725.1 uncultured Actinomycetes bacterium | reverse complement strand
GCGCCTGGCAGGAATCGAACCTGCGACCTCGCGCTCCGGAGGCGCGCGCTCTATCCCCTGAGCTACAGGCGCTCGGTGGCCAAGTCTAGCGGCGGGGCGAGCGCCGTCTGGGCGACGGGCTCCGGCCTCGGAGTGCGGCGGACACGCTCGGGCAGTCGTTGCTCCAGCCGCAGGCAGCCGACCGCTGCGAACACACAGACCCCGGCCGAGATCGGCCAGACCGCGAGCGGGTGCCAGCCGAGCAGCGGGCCGCCGACGGCGGGGCCGAGGATCGAGCCGGCGCTCCAGGACATCGCGCCGAGCGCGAAGTAGCGCCCGCGCAGGCGTTCAGGCGCTAGGTCGGCGACGAGCGGCGCCTGGGTCGGTCCCTGCAGTGTCTCGCCGATCGCGAAGACCATCGTTGCGGTCATGAAGACGAGCGCGGCCGAGGTGCCGTTGAAGAAGCCGCCCCCGGCCAGCACGATCAGTGCGGCGCCCGCCCAGAGCACATTCATCAGCGCGAGCGCGGCCATGCGCCTGCGGCCCTCGAGCGCCTTCGAGACCGGCAGCTGGATCAGGACGATCAACAGCGTGTTCGCCAGCCAGATGAAGCCGATCCAGCGCTCGTCCACCCCGGCGTAGTTCTTGGCGAACGGCGGCAGCAGCGCGAAGACCTCGTAGCCGACCGCGACGAAGAGCACGTTCAGGCCGGTCAGCGCGAGGAAGTTGCGGTCGCGCAGGACGGCCCGGTAGCTGCCCGGGTCCTGTTGCTCCTCAGCCTCGGTCGCCGGCGGCTCGCGCACGAAGAGCAGCAGCACGGCCCCGAAGACGAGGAACGTGGCGGCGTCGAGCAGGAACATCCTCGTGAAGCTGCCCGGATCGGCCGTGGTCGCGATCAGGCCGCCGATCACGCCGCCGAGGCCCACGCCTAGGTTCATGCTCACGCGCTGGAGCGCGTAGGCGGAGTGCCGCTTGTCGGGCGGCGTCAGCCGTGAGAGCAGCGTCGACTGGCCAGGCCAGAAACAGGCCGTCCCAACCCCGTCCAGCGCGAAGAGCGCGTAGGCGTGCCAGGCCTCCCGGATCAACGGGAAGAGCGTGAACGCGACCAGCTGCACGAACAGGCCGAAGACGAGCGTGTTGCGGCCGCCGAACCGGTCGACCAGCGAGCCTGCGCCGAGCCCGGCCACGAGCGCCGCGGCTCCGCCGATCGCAAGCGCAATGCCGGCCTGCGCGAACGAGATCCCGCGCACGTTGTGCAGGTAGATGATCGCGAACGGGAAGACGACCCCGTTGCCGAGCGAGTTCACGACGCCGCCCGCCTGGACGAGCCAGACCGTCCCAGGCAGGTGCGGGTCGAGCCCGCGCAGGTACGTCGCCAGCGTCCGCATCCGTGGTTCTAAGGTATCGGCGGTGGAGCTCGAGGCCCGAATCGCGACCGTGCGGATGGCGGAGACGTTCGTGATCTCGCGCGGGGCCTCCGACGCGGCCGAAGTCGTGGACGTCGAGCTGCGCCACGGGGGCGTGAGCGGCTTCGGCGAGGCGGCGCCGATCGAGCGCTACGACGAGTCGCCGGCTTCGGCGCTCGCATTCCTCGAGGACGCCGGCGAGCTGGTCGGTGACGATCCGTTCGCGTTCGAGGAGATCGAGGCGCGGCTGCGTGAGCGCCCCGGCGAGCAGGCGGCCAAGGCGGCGATCGACGCGGCGCTGCACGACCTGTGCGGCAAGCTCGTCGGCCTGCCGGCCTGGCGGCTACTCGGGCTGCGTCGGGAAGGCCCGCCGACCTCGTGGACGATCTGGCTCGGCGACCCCGACGACATGGCCCGCCGCGCGGAGAGGGTGCAGGGCCGGTTCAAGCGTCTGAAGCTGAAGCTCGGCGCGGGCGACGGGCTCGACGTCGACCGCGTCCGCGCCGTGCGCGGTGTCACCGACGTCCCGCTGCAGGTCGACGTGAACGAGGCGTGGTCGCTCGAGCAGTCGCTCGAGGCGCTGCCCCAGCTCGCGGAGCTCGGCGTCCAGTACTGCGAGCAGCCGCTCCCCGCCGGCGACCCGGACGGCCCTGAGCTGAAGCGCCGCTCGCCGCTCCCGATCTACGTCGACGAGGACTGCCACACGCTCGACGACGTCGCCTTCTGCGCCGAGCGCGCGCACGGGCTGACGGTCAAGCTCGCCAAGTCGGGTGGGATCCGCGAGGCGGTGCGGATGGCCCACGCCGGCCGGGCGCTCGGGCTCGGCCTGATGCTCGGCTGCATGAACGAGTCGGGCCTCGCCGTCGCCGCGGGCGCCGCCTGCGCGAGCCTGTTCGACCACGTCGACCTCGACGGGAACCTGCTGCTGGTCGAGGACCCGTGGCCGGGCGTCGAGCTCGTCGACGGCGTCCAGCTCCCCTCGAACGAGCCCGGGCTCGGTGTCCGAGAAGCGGTACCTGATCCTCGCTGAGGGCCGCTCTGGCGACCCGCACTACGGCAAGACGGCGCGCGGAATCCTCCGCTACGCGCCCGACCCGACCGTCGCGATCCTCGACTCAACGCGCGCGGGCGAGAGCTACGAGGGCGTGCCGGTCGTCGCCACCGTCGAGGAGGGCCTGCAGCACGGTCCGACGACCGCCGTCGTCGGCGTCGCCACCCAGGGCGGCCGCTTCCCGCCCGCCTGGCGCGAGCTGCTGAAGCAGTCGATCGCGGCCGGGCTCGACCTCGAGAGCGGGCTGCACGAGTTCGTCGGCGAGGACGAGGAGCTGGTCGCGCTCGCGCGCGAACACGGCGTCGAGCTGCGCGACCTGCGCAAGCCGCCGCCCGACCTGAACGTCCCGACCGGCGAGAACCTGCAGATCCCGGCGCGGATCGCGCTGACTGTCGGCTCCGACTGTGCGATCGGGAAGAAGACGGTCGCGCTCGAGCTCGACCTCGAGGCGCGCCGCCGCGGCCTGCCGAGCGTCTTCGTCCCGACCGGCCAGACGGGGATCGCGATCGCAGGCTGGGGGATCGCGGTGGACGCGGTCGTCTCGGACTTCCTCGCAGGCGCGGCCGAGCGGCTGGTGGTGGAGGGCCACCGGCGCGGCGGCGAGCTGCTGTTCGTCGAGGGCCAGGGCTCGCTGGCGCACCCCGCGTACTCGGGCGTCACGCTGGGGCTGATCCACGGCTCGGCACCGCACGTCTTCGTGCTCTGCCACAAGGCCGGCGCGACCGAGGTCGAGGGCTATCCGGGCTACCCGCTGCCGAGCCTGCCCGAGCTCGTCGAGCTGCACGAGCGGATCGCGCTGCCGCTGCGGCCGGCGCGGGTCGCTTGCCTCGCACTGAACACGGCCGAGCTGGACGAGCCCGCCGCGCGGGCCGCGATCGAGCAGGCTGCGGACGAAACCGGGCTCCCGGCAGATGACCCAGTTAGGTTCGGCGCCGGCCCGCTGCTAGAGGCAGTCTTGAAGGACTAAGGAGCCTCTAGGCTCATGCCGAAGAAGATGGCAACCTAGAAAGCCGCCGATCGAGGAGGACCACCGAGTGACGAGGACCAGGGGACTACTGCTGTGCGCGTGCGCAGTGCTGGCGTGCGCAGCCGCAGGAACCGCGCGAGCCGGGCTGGACGTGGGCGTGACCGAGGACGCTGGCAAGACCGGCGACGGCGGCGCCTCCTTCTTCGCCACGCTCAACGACGTCGGCCTGAAGGTGAACCGCGTCTCGATCAACTGGGACGCCGCCAACCCGACCGCGATCGGCGGGCAGGACGAGATCGCCTCCTGGATTCCGCAGGCCCAGGCCGCGGGGACGCGGATCATCTTCGCGGTCTCGCCGCTGAAGGCGACAGACCTGACTGCAACGCCCGACGCGAAGACGAAGTTCGCCGCCTTCGTGACCCTTCTCGCGACGACCTTTCCAATGGTGAAGGACTACGTGATCGGCAATGAGCCGAACCAGCCCCGCTTCTGGGCGCCGCAGTACTCGCCGACAGGCAAACCGCTCGCCGCCGCGCAGTACCTGCCGGTGCTCGCAGCTTCGTACGACGCGCTAAAGGCGGTCGACCCGACCATCAACGTGATCGGCATCGGCCTCTCGCCGCGCGGCAACGACCAGGCGCTCGGGACGAGCACCCGCTCGCGCTCGCCGGTCCGCTTCCTGCACGACCTCGGCGTCGCCTACCGGGCGAGCCACCGCGCGAAGCCCCTGATGGACGAGCTCGCCTTCCACCCGTATCCGCAGCCTCAGCAGGGGCCGCCGAGCGTTCGCTACGCCTGGCCGACGGCGGGCCTCGCGAACCTCGACCGGATCAAGCAGGCGGTCTGGGACGCGTTCAACGGCACGGCGCAGCCGACCTTCCCCGAGTCCGGCAAGTCACTGTTCAAGCCGCTCAAGTTCGACCTCGACGAGGTGGGTTGGCAGGTCGCGCCGCTGCCCGCGCTGGCGTCGCTCTACTTCGGCGTCGAGACGCCAGGCCTGAAGCTGATCAGCGAGGAGGACCAGGCGGCCTACTACCGCGACACGGTCACGCTCGCCGAGTGCGACCCCGGCGTGCGCATGCTCAGCTTCTTCCACCTCGTGGACGAGACCGATCTCGACCGCTGGCAGAGCGGGCTCGAGCGCGCCGACGGCTCGCACCGGCCCTCCTACGACGCCGTCAAGCAGCTGCTCGCGCAGAGCCACGGCAACTGCCAGACGACGGCCGTCAAGTGGCGCCACGTGACCAGCGTCGTGCTTCCGGCGGTGGCGTGGGGGAGCCTCAAGCCGCAGCCGCTGAAGCGCACCCGCTGGAGCTTCACCGCCGGCGCGGGCGAGGAGGCGGACTTCCGAGCCGGGCTGTTCAAGGCCGGCCCCAAGCAGGCCGTGCTCGGCAAGCGTCTCGCCGCGGGCAAGCCGAAACCCGTGCTCTCGGCGCGCGGCGTGATCAAGGCGAGCATGCGGCTCGTGTCCTTTCCGAAGCGCCGGCTGAAGCCCGGCCTCTACGTCTATGCGATCCGGATGAGCGCGACCATGAACTCCAAGCGCGCGAGCGTCCTCGTCAGCCGGCCCTTCCGCGTCGGGACCAAGAAGAAGTGAGCGATCCACGCGTCGCCCGCCTGGGCGAGCTCGTCGTCAACTACTCGCTCCGCCTCCAGCCGGGCAAGGTGTTGCGCGTCGACGCGCCGCCGGTGGCGGCGCCGCTCGCGATCGAGATCTACCGCGCCGCCCTCGCGGCAGGGGCGCACCCGTACGTCGACCTCCAGCTCGAGCGCCTGCCGGAGCTGCTGCTCGCCGAGGCCAACGACGAGCAGCTGGAGTACGTCTCGCCGATCGCGAAGGCCGAGCTCGAGCTCGTCGACGCGCTCGTGACGATCTGGTCGGAGTCGAACACCCGCGCGCTGACTCACGCCGACCCGGAGCGCCACCAGCGCCTGATCGCCGCCTCGCAACAGCTCGCCAAGCGGCGCTGGCAACGGATGTCCGCCGGCGAGCTCGGCTGGCTCGGCGTCCTCTTCCCGACCGAGGCGCACGCGCAGGACGCGCAGATGTCGCTCGACGAGTACGAGCGCTTCGTCTTCCGCGCCTGCCACGTCGAAGAGCCGGGCGACCCGGTCGCGCACTGGGAAGGCGTCCGCGCGGAGCTGCGCGCCCGCGCCGACGCGCTGGCCGAGGTTCGCGAGCTCCGCATCGTCGGGCCCGGCACCGACCTCAAGGTCGGCGTCGAAGGCCGGCGCTGGCAGCCCGCGGACGGCCGCTACAACATGCCCGACGGCGAGGTCTACACGAGTCCGCTCGAGACGGTCACCGAGGGCGAGATCAGCTTCAGCTACCCGGCGCTCTTCCACGGGCGCGAGGTGTCGGGCATCCGCCTGCGCTTCGAGGATGGCGCGGTCGTGGAGGCAGAAGCCGCGCGCGGAGGCGAGCACCTCGATGCGATGCTCGGGATGGACGAGGGCGCGCGGCGGCTCGGCGAGGTGGCCTTCGGGCTCAACTACGAGATCGACCGCTTCACGCAGAACACGCTCTTCGACGAGAAGATCGGCGGCACGATGCACGTCGCACTCGGTTCGTCCTTCACCGACCTGGGCGGCCGGAACGAGTCGGCGCTGCACTGGGACCTCGTCTGCGACCTGCGCGAGGACGGCGAGGTCTATGCCGACGGCGAGCTCGTCTGGCAGGCCGGCCGCTTCCTGGAGACGGCCGCTCCCGCACGTGTCTGACCGGCTGCGCCGCCTCGCCGACGTGCTCGTCGGCTACTCCGGCGGCGTGCGGCCGGGTGACCTGACCGTGATCCAGGGGACGATGAACGTCGAGCCGTTGCTCGAGGAGCTCTACGGCGCCGTGCTGCGGGCCGGCGGGCACCCGGCGATGCGTTGCGCGCCCGAGGTGGAGGGGCTGCTGCTGGGCGAGGGCAGCGACGAGCAGATCGAGTGGCTGAACCCGGCCGAGAGCGAGGACATCGAGCAGGCCGACGTCTGGATCGTGATCGACTCGCCGAGCAACACCAAGGCTCTGACCTCGGTCGACCCCGAGCGCCAGGCTCGCGTGCAGCGCGCGCGGATCGGCTGGCGGGAGCGCTACCTCGAGCGCGCCCTCAACGGCGAGCTGCGCTGGGTGCTGACCGCCTATCCCACGAACGGGGCGGCTCAGGACGCCGAGATGTCGTTCGCCGAGTACGAGAACTTCATCTTCGATGCCGCGCTGCTCGACGACGGCGATCCGGTTGCCCGCTGGCGCGCCTTCGCGGACGAGCTGCAGCGCGTGGTCGAGTTCCTGAGCACGAAGGAGGAGCTGCGCTTCGTCGCCGAGGGCACCGACCTGACCTTTGTCGTCGGCGGAGACCGCACCTGGGTCGCGGCCGATGGGCACGAGAACTTCCCGGACGGGGAGGTCTTCACGGCTCCGCTCGACGAGAGCGCCGAGGGCGAGATCACGTTCACGTTCCCCGCGGTCTTCCGTGGCCGGCAGGTGGACGACGTGCGCCTGCGCTTCCAGGCGGGCGAGGTGGTTGAGGCGACGGCTTCGAGCGGCGAGGACTTCCTGCAGGAGATGGTCGCGCTCGACGAGGGCGCGCGGCGGGTGGGGGAGCTCGCCTTCGGCCTGAACGAGGCGGTCCGCGTGTTCACCCGCAACATCCTCTTCGACGAGAAGATCGGCGGGACGATGCACCTCGCGCTCGGCTCGGCCTATCCCGAGTGCGGCGGCACGAACCGCTCCGCGCTGCACTGGGACATGATCTGCGACCTCCGCTCGGGCGGCGAGGTCTACGCGGACGGCGAGCTCGTCTACCGCGACGGCCGGTTTCTGACCGCGACTTGACACGAACAGATGTTCGCTCTACCATGGCGAACACATGTTCGGAAAAGTACTCCTCATCGCAGCCCTGGCGCTCATCGCCTGGGCCGCGCTCGCCAGGGCCTCGCACGGAGCGGGGCCGGAGCAGCGCTACACGGTCAGGGCGGGCGACACGCTCTGGTCGATCGCGGTCAAGCACTACGCGGGCGACCCGCGCGACGCGATCTACCGGATCGACCACCGCAACCACCTGGGTGGCAGCCTGCTCGTCCCGGGTGAGCGGCTGGTGCTGCCCTCAGCCGGGTAGCGGCAGACCCGCGGTGTAGACGCGCTCGCCCGTGAAGAGCCGCCGCTCGCGGTCCCACGGGAAGAAGATCGTCACCTTCCAGGCGAGCCGCTCGCCGGTGGGCGGGACGCCGAGCCACTCGGCCTCGTGCGTGCCGGTCACGTCGGCCTCCTCGCAGACGCCCTGCGGGCCGATCACGATGTCGGTCAGGTCGAAGTGGATGTCGGGGAACGAGCCGAGCAGGCCGCCGTAGAAGCGGGCCGCGCCCTCGTGTCCCTCCCAGCGGTGGCCGGTCTGGACGAGCTCGTAGACGCAGTCGTCGGTGAGCGTGGCGAGCAGGCCCGGCAGGTCGCGGTTGTCCTCGGCGACGGAGTGGCGCTTCCAGAGCTCGCGGATCGCGTCGTGCTCGTCCTGCGAGGGCTCGCGGCGGATCAGCTCGCGGACATCGCTCATTCGAGCGCGACTCTACTCAGACGGCCCGCTGGATCCGGTGTCGGATCGGCACCGGAAAGGCTTGAGCTACCCGGAACTAGACTCCCAACCGTGGATCTCGACCTCGTCTTCTTCGGCACCTCGGGCTCCGTTCCGACGGCCCAGCGCGCCCCCTCGGCGCTCCTGCTGCGCCGCGGCGGCGAGCGGCTGCTGTTCGACTGCGGCGAGGGCACGCAGCGGCAGATGCTGCGCTCGACCGTCGGTCTCGTCGAGCTCCGCGAGGTGTTCATCTCTCACTTCCACGCCGACCACTACCTCGGCCTGCCCGGGATGCTCAAGACCTTCGCGCTCCGCGGTCGTGACCTTCCGCTGACGATCTACGGGCCGCGCGGGTTGAAGGAGCTGTTCGGGGCGCTGCGGCGGATCTTCGGGAAGCTGCCCTACCCACTCGAACTCGTGGAGCTGAAGCCCGGCGACGTGCTCGAGCGAGGCGACTACAACCTCGTCACCTTCCCGGTCGCGCACGCGGTGCAGTCGCTTGGCTTCGCGCTGGTCGAGCACCCGCGGCCAGGGCGCTTCGACGTCGACGCGGCCGATGCGCTCGGCGTGCCCAACGGGCCGGCGCGAGGGCTGCTGCAGGCCGGCGAGTCGATCACGCTCGAGGACGACCGCGTCGTCACCTCGGACGAGGTGCTGGGCCCGCCGCGCCCGGGGCGCAGGGTCGTGCTCAGCGGCGACACCGCGCCCTCGGCGACGGTGCGCGAGGCGGCGCGCGGGGCGGAGGTGCTCGTCCACGAGGCGACGTTTCTGGAGGAGGAGCGCGAGCGCGCGCAGGAGACCGGGCACGCGACGGCGCTCGAGGCGGCGGAGCTCGCGCGTGAGGCGGAGGTCGGCCTGCTGGCGCTGACGCACCTCTCGAATCGCTACTTCGGGCCCGAGGCAGCCCGAGAGGCGCGTACCATCTTCCCCGAGACCGTTGTGCCCAAGGACTTCGACGTGATCGACGTGCCGTTCCCCGAGCGGGGCTCGCCGCGCCTGGTCAAGGGCGGCGTGGCGCAGCAGCGCGAGGCGGAGCAGCCCGAGCCTGCGCCGGAGGCGGTCTCGTGAGCTCACTCGTGCAGGTCGCGCTCGCCGAGACGGTGGCCGAGGCCGAGGAGATCGAGGCGATCCTGCGCAGCGCCGGGATCGAGCCCGAGCTCGAGAGCGCGGTCGACCACCACCCGCGCGAGGTCGACGACACGCCGCAGAAGGTGTTCGTCCGGGAGGACCAGCTGGAGGCCGCCCGGGACGCGATCGAATCGATGACCGAGCCCGACGATCCAATCGCCGACGCCTGATTTCTCGAGCCGCGCTGCCGTCTACGACCGGCTGCGCCCGTACGACGCAAACTCGCGCGAGGTCGCGGAGACGCTGATCCGCCAGGCCGACCTGACAGGCCGGCGCGTGCTCGACATCGGCTGCGGTACCGGCCGCTTCCTCGCCCAGCTGGCCGAGGTCGCGAAGGCCTGGGGCGTCGACCCCTCGCCGGAGATGCTGGAGGTCGCCCGCACACGCGCCGGCAGCGCGGGCCTGAAGCTCGGCTCGGCCGAGCAGCTGCCCTTCAAGGACGGCTGGTTCGAGCGGGCGACCATGTGGCTCGTCGCGCACCTGGTCGACCGGCCGCGCGCCTTCGCCGAGGCCGCGCGCGTGCTCGAGCCGGGCGGCCGTTTCGCCGTCGCCACTTTCGACCCGTCCTACTTCGAGTGGTTGTGGCTGAACGAGCTCTTCCCGTCGATGGAGCGGATCGACCGCGAGCGCTTCCCGACCGCCGACGACCTCACGGCCGAGCTCGCCGGGTTCACCGAGGTGCGTCTCACACGCCTCTCGCAAACCGGTTCACTGGCGCGCGAGGACGCACTCGAGCGGATCCGGGGCAAGCACATCTCGACCTTCGACCTGATCTCCGACGAGGAGTACGAGGCCGGCCTCGCGCGGGCCGAGCGCGAGCTTCCGGAGCGCGTCGACTACCGCGTCGAGTGGCTGCTGGCCGACGCCGTCCGGCCGAGCGTGTAGCGTCCCGCACCGATCAGTACCCCTTTAACCCGGTCCCGTGAGGCCGGAAAGGAGTCGAAGGTGAGCACTGCCCTGAGCGCGCCCTGAGCGCGGACACCTCTGCAGCGACGACTGTCCTCGATGCCGAGGCGATCTCGAAGGCGATCACGCGCATCGCGCACGAGATCGTCGAGGGCAACGCCGACCTCGCCAGGGTCGCCCTCGTCGGGATCCACACGCGCGGCGTGCCGATCGCGCAGCGCCTGCGCCGCCGGATCGAGGAGCTGAGCGGCACCGAGGTCGCCTTCGGCCAGCTGGACATCACCTTCCACCGCGACGACGTGCACGTGCGCGGCGGCGAGGCGCCGAGGCACCCACAGCCGCTCGTGCGCTCGACCACCCTCGACTTCCCGCTCGAGGGGATGACGGTCGTGCTCGTCGACGACGTCCTCTACACCGGCCGCACGATCCGCGCGGCCATCGACGCGCTCTTCGGCTACGGCCGTCCCGAGCGCGTGCAGCTGGCCGTGCTCGCCGACCGCGGCCACCGCGAGCTCCCCATCCGCCCGGATTACGTCGGCAAGAACCTGCCCACCGCCCGCGACGAGCGCATCCAGGTCGAGCTCGTCGAGGTGGACGAAATCGATCGCGTCCTGCTCGTCACGAAGGAGCCTCATGGGTGAAATCCATGTCATGCGGGAGGGCTATCTCCCGCCGAAGCAACCGCCGCGCCGGCATCTGATCTCGATCGGCGACCTCGAGCGAGAGGACGTCGAGCGGCTGCTGGCGACTGCGAAGAGCTTCTCGCGCTCGCTCGAGCGCGAGGTCAAGAAGCTGCCGACGCTGCGCGGCCGCACGGTCGTGAACGTCTTCTACGAGTCCTCGACGCGCACCTCGTCGAGCTTCGAGCTCGCCGCGAAGCGGCTGAGCGCTGACACGATGTCGATCAAAGCCGCCGGCTCATCGGTGGACAAGGGCGAGTCGCTGAAGGACACCGCGCTCACGCTCGGCGCCTACGACCCGGACGTGATCGTGATCCGCCACCCGCAGATCGGCGCGCCGCAGCTCGTCGCGCGCTACACCGACGCGCACGTCGTCAACGCCGGCGACGGCAAGCACCAGCACCCGACGCAGGCGCTGCTCGACCTCTACACGATCCAGGACGAGCTCGGCCGGATCGACGGCGTCCACGTGGCGATCGTCGGCGACGTGCTCCACTCGCGGGTCGCGCGCTCGAACGTGCAGGCGCTGGCGCTGATGGGCGCGAGGGTGACGCTCGTCGGGCCGCCGCCGCTGATCCCGCGCGGGATCGAGGCGATGGGCTGCGAGGTCTCGCACGAGATCGGCGCGATCGCCGACGCGGACGTCGTCTACGTCCTGCGCATGCAGCGCGAGCGGATGGCCGAGGGCGCCAACTACGTGCCCTCGCTGCGCGAGTACACCGAGCGCTGGGGCGTGACGCCGGAGCGGATCCGCCGGGGCCAGAAGGTGATGCACCCCGGCCCGATGAACCGCGGCGTCGAGATCGACCCTCGGGTCGCCGACGCCGGCTCGGCGCTGATCGAGGCGCAGGTGCGCGCCGGCCTCGTCGTGCGGATGGCGGTGCTCTACGACCTGCTCACGACCGGGCCGGTCCCGGTCGAGGCCGCCGAGCCGCTGGAGGTGGCCTGATGCTGTATGGCAAGCACGGCCGCAAGGACGATCTGGTGGTGCGCGGTGCGCGTGTGCTCGACCCGGCCGGAGGCGTGGACGCGGTGCTCGACGTCCGCGTCGACAAGGGCACGATCGCCGCGCTCGGCGAAAGGCTCGACGCCAACGGCCACCGCGTCCTCGACGGCGCCGGGCTCGTGCTCGCGCCGGCCTTCGTCGACCCGCACGTGCACCTGCGCGTGCCGGGCGGGGAGGACGAGGAGACGATCGCCTCGGGCACCGAGGCCGCCGCGGCCGGCGGCTACTGCGCGATCCTCGCCATGCCGAACACCGACCCGGTCGTCGACTCGGCCGCGGTGCTCGGCTCGCTGATCGAGGACGCGAAGGCGCAGGCGGTGATCCCGGTCGGCTTCCTCGCCGCGATCACCCGCGGCCAGGACGGCGCCGAGCTGACCGAGATGGCCGAGCTCGCCGACCAGGGCGCGGCCGGCTTCACCGACGACGGTCGCCCGGTCGTCGCGCCGAGCCTGATGCGCCGCGCGCTCCAGTACCACGGCATCACCGGCCGCCGGCTCGCGCTGCACTGCGAGGAGCCGACGCTCTCGAAGGGCGGCCAGATGCACGAGGGCGCGGTCTCCGCCGAGCTCGGCTTCACCGGCTACCCGTCGGTGGCCGAGAGCCTGATGGTCGAGCGCGATCTCTCGCTCGCCGCCTATGAGGACGCGCCGCTCCATCTGCTGCACCTGTCGGCGCGGGAGTCGGTCAGCGCGCTACGGGCGGCGCAGGCCAAAGGCGTCGCAGCTAGCGCTGAAGTTACGCCGCACCACCTCTGCCTCACCGACGAGGCGGTGCGCTCGCTCGACTCGAACGTGAAGATGAATCCGCCGCTCCGGTCCGCCGACGACCGCGCGGAGCTGATCGAAGGCCTGCGCGACGGCACGATCGCCTGCGTCGCCACCGATCACGCGCCGCACGCGCGGCACGAGAAGGAGGTCCCGTTCGAGGCGGCGCCCTTCGGCGTCACCGGCCTCGAGACCGCCTTCGGGGCGCTCTACACGCACCTCGTCGAGCCCGGCCTGCTGAAGCTCGAGACGCTGCTCGAGCGGATGTCCGCCGGGCCGGCCCGCGCCTACGGGCTGGAGGCGCCGCGGATCACGGTCGGCGCGCAGGCGAACCTCGTCCTGCTCGACACCGAGTCCGCGTGGCGAGTCGAGGAAGGCGGCTTCCGCTCGCGGTCGGCCAACTCGTGGCTGCTGGGGCAGACGCTCCGCGGCCGGCCGGTGCTGACGGTCGCGGCCGGAAAGATCGCGTTCGAAGCGTGATCGTCGTGGCGGACACCTACCTCGACGAGACAGCCGAGCGCTATCGATCGCGCGTCGTCGAGGCGATCGACGCGGAGGTCGACGGTGCTCGCGTCGTTCGTGCTCGGCTCCGGACTCGTCGGCGGCTACCGCCCAGGCGAGAGCGACCTCGACCTCGTGGTGGTCGTCGACCGACCGCTCGAGGGCGAGTCCCGGAGGCGCGCGATCGAGCGGATCGCCGCCCTTGAGCTGCCCGGGCGCCGGCTCGAGCTGGTCGTCTACGTTCACGGCCGCCAACCGCCAGCCTTCGACCTCAACCTCGAGGTCGACGACGAGGGTGTCCGCGAAGCGCCCGACGAGCACGAGCACTGGTTCGTGATCGACGCGGCAATCGCTCAGGAGCGGATTCCGGAGTGGTCCGATTACTTCGAGCCGGTCTCGGAGGAGCGAACGCGCGCTGCCGTGGAGGAGTCGCTCGCCTGGTCGGCGGAGTGGCCGGGGCTCGAGTTCGCCCGGCTGAACGCGGCTCGCGCACGCCACTACCTCGAGCACGGCGAATGGATCTCGAAGCCGAAGGAGGAGCGATGACCGGGTTCTTGGCCCTCGAGGACGGGACCGTGTTCCGCGGCGAGTCGGTGGGGGCCGAGGGGTTCGCGTTCGGCGAGGCCGTCTTCACGACCGCGATGACCGGCTACCAGGAAGTCGTCACCGACCCGAGCTACTCGGAGCAGCTCGTCGCCTTCACCGCGCCGATGGTCGGCAACTACGGCGTCGAGCCGGACCGCTGCGAGTCGCGCCGGCCGCATGCGCGGGCGGTCGTGATGCGCGAGGCGCGAGGCCCGGCGTGGACGGACTGGCTGCACGACCACGGCCTGGTCGCGCTCTCGGGGATCGACACGCGCTCGCTGGTCGTGCACCTGCGCGAGGCGGGCGCGATGCGCGCGATCGCTGTCGCCGGCGAGGCCTCGGTCGAAGAGGCGGTCGCCGCGGTCAAGGAGCAGCCCGGGATGGCCGGCCGCTCGCTGGCAACCGGAGTCTCGACGCCCGAGCCCTACGTCTACTCCGATGCGGGCACGGCCCGGATCGCGGTCGTCGACTACGGCTGCAAGCGCTCGATCCTCGACCGGCTCGCCTGGGCGGGCGCGGCCGTGACGGTCTACCCGCACGACGCCGACCCCGGCGAGCTCGCGCGCTTCGACGGCGTGCTGCTCTCGAACGGGCCGGGCGACCCCGAGCCGCTCACCGCGAGAGGTCGAGACGGTCAAGGCGCTGCTCGGCCGGGTGCCGGTCTTCGGCATCTGCCTCGGCCACCAGCTGCTCGCCCTGGCGACCGGGCACGAGACCTTCAAGCTCCCCTTCGGGCACCGCGGCGCCAACCACCCGGTGCTGGAGAAGCGCACCAACCGCGTGCTCGTCACGAGCCAGAACCACGGCTTCGCGGTCGCCCGCTCGGACGCGCCCGAGGTGACGCACGTCTCGCTCTACGACGGCACCGTCGAGGGGCTCGAGTTCCCGGAGCTGCGGGCGCGCTCGGTGCAGTTCCACCCGGAGGCGCGGCCAGGCCCGCACGACGCGTGGCCGCTGCTCTCCCGCTGGGTCGAGGGGGTGGCACTTGCCGAGGCGGCGTGATCTCCGCTCGGTCTGCCTGATCGGCTCGGGGCCGATCGTGATCGGGCAGGCGTGCGAGTTCGACTACGCGGGCTGCCAGGCGCTGAAGGTGCTGCGCGAGGACGGCTTCCGCACGATCGTCGTCAACTCGAACCCGGCGACGATCATGACCGACCCCGGCTTCGCCGACCGCACCTACCTGGAGCCGCTCGACGTCGAGGCCGTCGCCGACGTGCTCGGGCGCGAGCGGCCCGATGCGCTGCTGCCGACGATGGGCGGCCAGACGGCGCTGAACATCGGGCTCGAGCTCGCCGAGACGGGCGTGCTCGAGGCGCTCGGGATCGAGCTGATCGGCGCGCCGCCGGAGGTGATCCGCCGTGCCGAAGACCGCGAGCTCTTCCGCGAGACCGTCCGCGAGGCGGGCCTGAAGGTGCCCGAGTCGCTGGTCGTGACCAAGCTGGACGACCTGCCGGCCGACCTGTCCTTCCCGGTCATCCTGAGGCCCGCTTTCACGCTCGGAGGCCACGGCGGGGGCATCGCGACCTCACGCCGGGAGCTCGAGGTCATGCTCGATCGCGCCTTGCGCGAGAGCCCGGTCCACCAGGTGCTGGTCGAGGAGAACCTCACGGGCTGGGACGAGTTCGAGCTCGAGCTGATCCGCGACCGCAGCGACAACGTGGTCGTCGTCTGCTCGATCGAGAACCTCGACCCGATGGGCGTGCACACGGGCGACTCGGTCACGGTCGCGCCGCAGATGACGCTCTCCGACGAGGCCTACCAGGAGCTGCGCGACGCGGCGGCGGCGGTGATCCGCGCGGTCGGCGTGGAGTGCGGCGGCTCCAATATCCAGTTCGCGCGCGACCGCGCGACGGGCGACGTGCGAGTGATCGAGATGAACCCGCGCGTCTCGCGCTCGTCCGCGCTCGCCTCCAAGGCGACGGGCTACCCGATCGCCAAGGTGGCGGCCAAGCTCGCGGTCGGCTACACGCTCGACGAGATCCCGAATGACCTGACCGGGACGACGCCGGCGAGCTTCGAGCCGACGCTCGACTACGTCGTCGTCAAGGTGCCGCGCTTCGCCTTCGAGAAGTTCCCGGGCGCCGACACGACGCTCGGCACGCAGATGAAGTCCGTCGGCGAGACGATGGGGATCGGGCGCACGTTCACCGAGGCACTCTCGAAGGCGCTGCGCTCGCGCGAGCTCGACGGCGGCGCGGTCACGCCCTGGCCCTCGCTCGACGAGCTGCCCGAGGGGCTGCACCCGTGGTTCAGGTCCGAGCTCGAGCGGCTGCGGCTCGGCTCGCTCAACCTGAGCGACCTGGTCGCCGACGACTGGCTGCGGCTGAAGCGGCTCGGCCACTCGGACGCGGCGGTCGCGCGGGCATGCGAGGTGGACGAGGAGACCGCGCGGGCCGCGAGGCGGGCGTGGGGCGTGCGGCCGGGCTACCGGCGTGTCGACTCCTGCGCGGGCGAGGTCGAGGCGGCCTCGAACTACTGCTACTCGACCTGGGGCGAGGCCGACGAACAGCCAGCCTTGCGGCGGGTCGGTCGTGATCCTCGGCTCGGGCCCGAACCGGATCGGCCAGGGGATCGAGTTCGACTACTGCTGCGTCCACGCGGCGCAGAGCTTCCGCGCGCTCGGCTACGAGGCGGTGATGGTCAACTGCAACCCGGAGACCGTCTCGACCGACTACGACACCTCCGACCGCCTCTACTTCGAGCCGCTGGGGGTCGAGGAGGTGCTGGCGATCTGCGAGCGCGAGCAACCGGCCGGGGTCGTGATCCAGTTCGGCGGCCAGACGCCGCTGAAGTTGGCCCGCGCGATCGAGGCCGCGGGCTTCCGGGTGCTCGGGACGCCGTTCGAGGCGGTCGACCTGGCCGAGGACCGCAGGCGCTTCGCCGCGCTCTGCGACGGGCTCGGGATCGCGGTGCCGCCGTGGGGGACGGCGACGACTGCGGACGAGGCGGTCGAGGTCGCCGAGCGCGTCGGCTATCCGGTGCTCGTGCGCCCGAGCTACGTGCTCGGCGGGCGCTCGATGCGGGTCTGCTACGACGACGAGGCCGTCCGCGAGTCCGCGGCGGTCGGCGGCACGCTGCTCGTCGACCGCTTCCTCGAGAACGCGATCGAGATCGACGTCGACGCCCTCTGCGACGGGAATCAGACCTTCGTCGCCGCGGTCATGCAGCACGTCGAGGAGGCGGGCGTGCACTCGGGCGACTCGAGCTGCGTGCTGCCCGCGCCGTCCCTGACGCGCTCGGAGCGCCGCGCGGTCGCGCACGCCGTGCGGCGGCTGGGTCCGGCGCTCGGCGTGGTCGGGCTGCTGAACGTCCAGCTCGCGCTCGCCGACGGTGAGCTCTTCGTGCTGGAAGCGAACCCGCGCGCCTCGCGGACGGTGCCGTTCGCCAGCAAGGCGACGGGCGTCAATCTTGTCCAGGCCGCGTGCCGGCTCGCGGCCGGGGCAACGCTCCCCGAGCTCGAGCTCGGTCGTGATCCTCGGGCGCGTAGCGCTCAGGTCTCCGTGAAGGCGGCGGTGCTGCCGTTCGCCCGTTTCCCCGGCGCCGACCCGGTACTCGGCCCGGAGATGCGTTCGACCGGCGAGGTGATGGCGAGCGCCTCCGACCTGCCCACCGCGTTCGCCAAGGCTGAGCGCGCGGCCGGGCGGCGGCTGCCCGCGACCGGCACGGCGTTCCTCTCGGTGCGCGACGAGGACAAGGGCGTCGCGGTCCCGGTCGCCCAGGCGCTTGCCGGGCTCGGCTTCCAGCTGCTCGCCACCGCGGGCACCGCACGCACGCTCGCGGACGCGGGGCTCGTGGTCGAGTACGTGCGGAAGGTGACCGAGGAGGGCGAGGGGCCGACGGTCGTCGACCTCGTCCGGCGCGGGCGCTGCGACCTCGTGATCAACACGCCGCAGGGCTCGGGGGCGCGCACCGACGGCTACCGGATCCGCGAGGCGGCGCTCGTCGCGCGCATCCCATGCATCACGACCATCTCGGGCGCGGCCGCTGCCGTCGAGGCGATCGCCCACGCGCGCGACGAGGTCGCGCTGAGCCTGCAGGAACGGATCGATGCTCAGGCGCGAACGGCTTAGCGTCGTCGCCACCGAGGCGGTCGGGCCATACACGCTGCTGCGCGTCGAGCGCGGCACGGTCGACCCCGGCAGGCCGGGCCAGTTCTTCATGCTCGAGGCACCCGGCCGGCTCCTGCCGCGGCCGATGAGCCTAGCGCTCGCTCCGCCGGGCGAGCTCGCCTTCCTGATCGACCCGATCGGCCCCGGGACGCGCGCCCTCTGCTGCCTCGACGCGGGCGATCGTGTCGGCGTGCTCGGGCCGCTCGGGAACGGCTTCGACCTCACCGTCGAGCGGCCGCTGCTCGTCGGCGGCGGGATCGGCGTCGCGCCGCTGCCGTATCTCTCGGAGCAGCTCGGAGGCCCCCCGGCGGTACTCGGCTTCCGCACGAGCTGGCACGCGGAGGCGGCGGAGCTGGTGCCGAACGCGGAGGTCGTGCTCGAGCCGACCTACGTCACCGAAGCGATGCACGCCGGGCACGAGGTGCTGGCCTGCGGCCCGCAGCCGATGCTGGAGGCCGTCCGCCGGTTGACGCCGCGGGCGCAGCTCGCCTGGGAAGCGCCGATGGCCTGTGGCTTCGGCGCCTGCTACGGCTGCGTGGTCGAGATCGACGGCGAGCTGAAGCGTCTCTGCGTAGAAGGACCGGTTCTTGCGGCTGCTTAACGCCAGCGGCTGCCTGGACGCCCTGGCGGCGCCCGAGGTCGCGCGCACGCTCGACGCCTTCGTGACGAAGACGGTCACGCCGCTCCCCCGTGAGGGCAACGCACCGGTGCGGATCGCCGAGACCGAGGTCGGGATGCTGAACGCGATCGGCCTCGCCAATCCCGGGATCGACGCCTTCCTCGAGCAGCACCTGCCGCGGCTGGCCGAGCTCGGCGTGCCGCTCTGGGTGTCCGTCGGGGGCTTCTCGCTCGAGGACTACGTGCAGGTCGCAGGGCGGCTGGCGACGCGCGACGAGGTCGAGGCGCTTGAGCTGAACCTTTCCTGCCCGAACGTGGACGAGGTGCCCGAAAACGTCGGCGAGGTCGTCGCGGCCGTTCGGGCGGTGACCGACAAGCCGCTGTACGCGAAGCTCTCGGCCGCGGTCGCCGACCTGGGCGCCACGGCGCGGGCCGCAGAGGCCGCGGGCGCCGACGGCCTCAGCCTCGTCAACACGGTCAAGGGCCTCGCCCTCGACGAGCGGACTCTGCAGCCGGTGCTCGCGCGCGGGGCGGGCGGGCTCTCCGGTCCGGCGCTGCGGCCGGTCGCGCTCGCGGCCGTGCACACGTGCTTCCGCGAGACGCGCCTGCCGATTGTCGGCATGGGCGGAGTCGCCCGCGGACGGCACGCGCTCGAGCTCCTCGCGGCCGGCGCGAACGACGTCGCCGTCGGCACCGCGCTCTTCGCCGACCCCGGCGCGGCGAGCCGGATCCGGAGCGAGCTGGAGGCCGAGCTGGCGTCGCTCGGCTTCGCCAGTCCTGACAACGCCGTGGGTGTCGCGCACGCCTCGGGCCGAGTCGACCCTCGACCAGAGGTCGAGACTAAGCCGTCAAAAATCCCTGCATATTGACCCAAACATGTTGGGTTGACCGAGGCGTGGAGCTTGTTAGTATCCCCCGCCGTGGCCGCGCTCAAGACTCAGGCCCAGGCGCCACTCCGCTCCCTCGACCAACGGATGGAAGCGCTCAAGCGGGCGAACGACATCCGCGTGCGACGCGCGCAGCTGAAGAAGGACCTCAAGTCCGGGGACGCGCGCATCGAGGAAATCCTGAGCGATCCGCCAGAGTACGTCTCGACCGCGAAGGTGTTCGACATGCTGATGGCGGTGCCCAAGTTCGGCCGGGTGAAGGCGGCCCGCTTCCTCAACCAGTGCAGGATCAGCCAGTCGAAGACCGTCGGCGGTCTCTCGGACCGCCAGCGGGCGGAGCTGATTGGCCTCTTCAACCGCTGAGACTCGCCCGCGGCCGGTCTTCGTCCTGACCGGCACTTCAGGCGAAGGGAAGAGCACTCTCGCGAAACTGCTGGTCGAGCGGATCCCCGAGCTCGCGCTCGCCGTCTCCGCCACGACCCGCCCCCGCCGGCCCGACGAAGAGCACGGCCGCCACTACTGGTTCCTGAGCGACGAGGAGTTCGACCGCAAGCTGGCGGAGGGCGACTTCGTCGAGTGGGTCGAGCTGCCCTGGGGCGAGGGCTACCGGTCGGGCACGCTCTGGTCCGAGCTCGACCGGATCGTCGCCGAGGGCCGCTCGCCGGTGCTCGAGATCGAGACCAACGGCGCGCTCGCCGTGCGCGACCGGATCCCGGCCGCGGTCACGATCTTCGTCACCGCGCCGAGCCGCGAGGAGCGCGAGCGGCGGCTGCGACGGCGCGCGACCGAGAGCGAGGGCGAGATCGACGAGCGGCTCGACATCGCCGAGCGGCAGCTCGAGCTCGCATCGGAGTTCGACTACACGGTCGTGAACGACGACCGCGAGCGCGCTGTGGGCGAGCTCGAGGGCATTGTCCGCAGCGCACTGGACGGCGCAGGTACCATGCCCGCCCATGATCCATCCCCGCGTTGACGAGCTGCTCGACAATGTCGATTCCCGGTATGCGCTGGTGATCGTCGCCGCGAAGCGTGCGCGTCAGATCAACAACTACCACCACCAGCTCGGCGAGGGCACGTTCGACCAGTTCCTGCCGCCGCTGGTCGAGTCGCGCTCGAAGAACTACTTGACGATGTCGTTCGAGGAAATCTCGGAAGGCAAGATCAAGTACACCTACCCGAAGTAGCGGAGGCCGCCGCCTGCTGGCGGCCCCTCGCGGTTGGTGTTACTTCGCGACCTTGAAGTCGCCGTGCATCTGGGCTTCGTGATTCGAGCAGTAGAAGCTCCAGCTGCCGGGCTTGAGCGTCATCTCGACCGTCTTCGTGCCCGTGAAGGCAGTTCCGGTGAGGTGTTTCTCGAGCTTCGGCTTCGACGGCTTCTCGCGCTCGACCGTGAAGTTGTGGTACGTCGAACGGTCGGTGATCACGAACTTGTACGTGCCGGCCTTCAGCGACTGCGATCTTCTTTCCGCCCTTTGTGAGCTTGATCGAGTAGCCGGGCCCGACGACGCCTTTCAGCGTCGGCGTGGAGCTGTTGTGGCTGAACGCGCTTCCGGCCGCCGTCAGGGCGACGGTGGCGAGGACCGCGAGCGCCACGAGTGACTTCTTCCGCATGCGCCTCCTTTCGTTGATGCCCTGACTACGCTCCCGCCGGATTCGCGGTTTGGGCCGCGGCGGGCACAATGTGCCCATGGCTCGGGTTCTTCTCGGTGTGACTGGCGGAATCGCGGCCTACAAGGCCTGCGAGCTCGCGCGGCTGCTCGTGCGGGCGGGTCACGACGTGACGCCGATCCTGACGCCCGAGGCCGAGAGCTTCGTCTCGGCGAAGACCTTCGAGGCGCTGGCCCGTCGTGAGGCGGCGCGCGAGCTCTACCCGCACCTGGTCGAGGCCGACCTGCTGGTGGTCGCGCCGCTCTCGGCGAACACCCTGGCCAAGCTCGCGCACGGGCTGGCCGACAACGTGCTGACGCAGACCGCGCTCGCGTTCGAGGGCCCGGTCGTCGCCGCGCCGGCGATGAACCCGCGCATGTGGCGCAGCGACGCTGTGCAGGCGAACGTCGAGCTCGTCCGTGCCCGCGGCGTCGAGCTCGTCGGTCCCGAGCAGGGCGACACGGCCGAAGGCGAGGTCGGCGTGGGGCGGATGAGCGAGCCGGGGGCGATCTTCGAGCGCGTGGCCGGGAGCCTCGAGCGGCGCGAACAGCTGCGCGGCCGGCGCGTGCTCGTGACCGCGGGCGGGACCCGCGAGCCGCTCGACGCGGTCCGCTTCCTGGGCAACCGCTCGTCGGGCCGGATGGGCGCGGCGCTCGCCGCCGAGGCTCGCCGGCGCGGGGCGGAGGTGACGCTCGTCGCGTCGAACCTTGCAGTGCCCACGCCCGTAGGAGTAGACGTGGTGCAGGCGCCGACCGCCGAGGAAGTGGCCCGCGAGACGCTCGCTCGCGGCGACGTGGACGTGGTCGTGATGGCTGCGGCCGTCGCCGACTATCGGCCGGTCGAGGCCGAGCAAGGAAAGCGGCCCAAGGACGACGAGCCCTGGACGGTGACGCTCGAGCCGACGACCGACGTCCTGCGCGAGCTGGGCTCGAGGCGGAACAATGGCGCGATAGCGGTGCTCGTCGGCTTCGCGGCCGACCGCGGCGAGCGCGGCCTCGAGCGCGCGCGCGAGAAGCTCGGCAACAAGCGGGCCGACCTGATCGTCTTCAACGATGTGGGGCGCGACGACATCGGCTTCGACTCGGCCGAGAACGAGGTCGTGCTGGTCTCGGCAGAGGGAGAGCGGCGAATCGAAAAGGCCGCGAAGGAACGGATCGCGGCGGCGATCCTCGACGAGGTGGCCGCCCGGCTGGACGGAGGCGCATGGACGAAGCCGTAGGCAGGGAACGCGTCGACACCGCGGCCGCCGACGCGATCCAGCGGATCGTCGGCAACCTCGCCCAGGTCGTGCACGCGTCCGAGGAGACGCTCCGCCTGGTCGTCCTCTGCCTCGTCGCCGAGGGCCATCTGATCATCGAGGACTTCCCGGGTGTCGGGAAGACGATGCTGGCGAAGGCGCTCGCGCGCTCGGTCGACTGCTCCTTCTCGCGCATGCAGTTCACGCCCGACCTGCTGCCCTCGGACGTGACCGGTGTGAACGTCTTCAACCAGCGAACGAACGAGTTCGAGTTCCGGCCCGGCCCGGTGTTCGCGAACCTGCTGCTGGTCGACGAGATCAACCGCGCGTCGCCGAAGACCCAAGCCGCGCTGCTCGAGTCGATGCAGGAGAACCAGGTCACTGTCGACGGCGTCAGCTACGAGCTGGCCGCGCCGTTCATGGTGGTCGCGACCCAGAACCCGATCGAGTACGAGGGCACCTACCCACTGCCCGAGGCCCAGCTCGACCGCTTCACGCTGCGGATCGAGATCGGGTACCCGCCGCTGCCGGACGAGGCGCGGATGCTGACCGAGCAGACGAGCGACCCGCCGCTCGAGTCGCTGCGGCCGGTCGCCACCGCCGCCGACGTGCGCTCGCTCGCGGCGGCCGCCAGCGAGGTCTTCGTCGAGGAGAGCGTCAACCGCTACGTCGTCACGCTCCTGCGCCAGACGCGCGGCGACGCTCGGGTCTACCTCGGCGCGAGCCCGCGGGCCGGGATCGCGCTCCTGCGCGTGGCCAAAGCGCGGGCGCTCGCGGACGGGCGCGGCTTCGTCGCGCCCGACGACGTCAAGGCGGCGGCCGAGCCCGTGCTCGCCCACCGCCTGATCGTCGCGCCCGAGGCTCGCGCGGCCGGGCTGACAGGCGGGGAACTCGTCCGGGAAACGCTCGAGCACACACCCGTTCCGGTATGACCGGGCGCGGCCGTCTCGCCCTCGCCCTGGGCGCGACGACCTACCTGGCCGCCTGGGCGTTCGGCTCGAAGATCCTCTACCCGGTCGCGATCGGGCTGCCGGTGGCGGTGTTGCTGGCGTGGCTGTGGACGGCGCTGGCGAACCGGCCGTTGCGGATCCGGCGGACGCTGGCCTCGGGCGAGCGGCTCGAGGGCGAGGACGTCGAGGTCACCGTCCGGCTCGACTCGGAGCACAGGCTCGTGCCCGCGCGCTGGACGCTGCGCGAGCGGATCGGGAAGCTCGGCGAGATCGCCACACCAGTCGGCGCGACCGGGTACGCCCGCTACGTGCTCGAGCGCTTGCCGCGCGGCCGCTACGAGTTCGAGCGCTCGGTCGCGGTGATCGAGGACCCGTTCGGCCTCGAGCGGGTCGAACAGGCGCTCGAGTCACCCGGGGCGCTGCTCGTCTACCCGCGCCTGGTCGAGCTCGACCGGCTCTTCTCCGAGAGCGGCACGCGCTCGCACGACGGCCGGCGGCTGCTGCTGCGGCGGCCCTCCGGCTTCGACCTGCACAGCGTGCGCGACTACGAGCACGGCGACTCGCTGCGCAAGGTGCACTGGCGCTCGACCGCGAGGCGCGGGCAGCTGATGGTCAAGGAGCTGGAGGACTCGCCGCGCGATGAGGTGGCGGTCGTGCTCGACGCCGACCCGGAGGCGGTCGTCGGCGGGAGCTTCGACGTGCAGGTGCGTGCGGCGGGGTCGCTCCTGTTCTCGCACGTCCGGCGTGGACGACGGGCGGTGCTGGTCGTCAACGGCGCGCACGCGGAGCTGCAGGGCATCCGCTCGGCGGAGGGGGACTGGCGGCAGGCCCTCGACCTGCTCGCGGCCGTGGAGCCGGAGCCGGGCCCGCCGCTCGCCGCGGTGCTCGCGGACCATTCGAGCGCGGTCGCGCGGTCGCTCGAGCTGGCGGTCGTGACCGCCTCGCTGGCGCCGCGCCTCGTCGAGCGCCTCGTCGAGCGTGCGCTCGCCAGCGGCAGCGTCTCGCTCGTCTTCGTCGACCCGTCGAGCTTCGCCGACGCGGCCCCGAAGCCGCTGCCCGAGCTGCTGCGCCTGCAGGCGGCGGGCATCGCGGTGGCGCTGGTGCGCGACGGCGACGACCTGGCCGAGCGGCTCGGCGCGGCCGAGGTGGAGGCCGCGCATGGGTAGGGCGCTGCTCGTCGCCGCGCTCGGGGCGCCGCTGCTCGCCTGGAGCTGGATGAGCCTCGAGAGCGGCCACGACGCGGGGCAGGCAACACTGGTGGTCCTGCTCGCGATCGCCGCCGCGCTCGTTCGGCCTCGAAGCGCGCGGATCGCCGCCTGTGTCATCGCGCTGCTCGTCACCGGCGCGATCGCCTTCGGCGTCGGGCACGTCTGGGCGCTGCCCGGGCGCATGCTCTCGCGCTTCGGCAGCGGTTTCCTCGAGTTCTACGACTACCAGGTGCCGTTCAACCCGGCCGTGCACCCGCGCATGCACGGCGTGCTGCTGGTCGCGCTGTTCGCCTTCACGCTCGCCTTCGCGCTGGCGGTGGCCGCCCGCCGGCCGGGCCTTGCCGCGATCGCGCTGGTCGTCGGCGTCGGCTGGCCGGGGACGCTGCTCCCCGGCCATGACCTGCTGCGCGGCTGCCTGCTGCTGGTCGCGGTGCTCGCCACCGCGGTCGTGCTCAGGCCCGGCCCGGTGCGCGGCGCAGGCGCCGCACTGGCCGCGGGCACGCTCGTCCTGCTCGTGGCGCTCGCCGCGACGAGCTCGCCCGCCTTCGCCAAGCGCGCCTTCCTCGACTGGCAGCACTGGGACCCGTACACCAAGCCCGCGAAGCCGGTCGACGTCTCCTACGTCTGGAACTCGAGCTACAGCGGGCTCACCTTCCACGGTAAGCCGACGACCGTCATGCGCGTCAAGGCGGGGCCGGAGACGCACTACTGGCGCGTCTCGGTGCTGAACACCGTCGAGCACGGAACGTGGTTCGAGGAGATCTCGCCCGTCTTCGGCGACCCGCCCGTGCCGCTCGCCCAGGGTGGGCTGGTCCCGCCGCGCGAGCTGCGGCAGGACGACTGGGAGGAGCAGCACGTGACGATCGAGGCCCTGCGCGACCACCGGCTGCCGGGCGGCAGCGTCCCGGTCCGCTTCGCGCCCGGCGACGGCGTCGGCAGCGTCTCGTACGACCCGACGGGGGTGGCGATGGCCGAGGACGACCTCTCGCGAGGCGATACCTACGACGTCTGGAGCTACGCGCCGAGACCGACGCCGACGCAGCTGGCCGCCTCGAAGCCGATCTACTCGGGCCCGATCGTGGCGCCCGACGACGAGTACCGAGAGGTGGAGCCGCGCGTCTACCCGAGGCTGTTCGGCCGGCCGGACCGCGCGGCCTACGTGCACTACCTGATGACGAGCTTTGCCCGCGCCGACGAGCTGCGGCCGTTCGCACGACTGGCGGCACGCGCCGAGCAGCTGACCGCCGGCGCGCGCAGCCCGTACGCCGCGGCGGTTGCGCTCGAGCAGTGGTTCCGTTTCGGCGGCGGCTTCGTCTACGACCAGCATCCGCCCAAGCCGCCCGCCGGAGTCGCGCCGCTCGAAGACTTCGTCGCGCGCACGCAGCGCGGCTACTGCCAGCACTTCGCCGGCGCGATGGCGCTGATGTTGCGCTACCTCGGGATCCCGTCGCGCGTTGCCGTCGGGTTCGCGAGCGGGAACTACCGGCACGGCGAGTGGGTCGTGTCCGACCGCGACGCGCACATGTGGGTCGAGGTCTGGTTCCGCGGCTGGGGCTGGGTGCCGTTCGACCCGACGCCGGGGCGCGGCGGCCTCGCCGGCTCGTACTCAGCCTCCTCGCCGAGCTTCGACATCTCCGCCGCGGCGGCCGTCCTCGCCGGGAAGAAGGGCTTTGGGCAATTCGGGAACACGCTGGCGAACACGCTCGGCTTCGGCACGAAGGCCCGAACCTCGCCGGACGTGCCGGTGCTCGGGGCCCTTGCGGCCGGGGCGGTCTCGACGAGTGGTCACCGGCGCGACTGGGGGATCCTGCGACTGCTTGCCCTGGCGCTCGCGGGCGCGGTCGTCCTGCTCGTGCTGGCGAAGCTGCTCCGCCGCGGCTCGCGCTTCCTGACGCGTGACCCGCGCCGCCTGGCCGGCGCCTGCCGCGCCGAGCTCCGTGACTTCCTGCTCGACCAGGGCGTGGACGTGCCGGCCAGTGCCACGCTGCGTGAGTTGGCGGCGCTCGTAGAGTCAGAGTTCCGGGTCGAGGCGGGCGCGTTCGGCCTGCACGCGACCGCGGCCCGCTTCGCCCCGGGCGTCGGTGCCCGCGAGGCGGCTCGCGCGATGCGTCGCGACCTGCGGGCGCTGCGACGGGGAATGCGGCGGGCGCTCACCCGCTCGGAGCGCGTGCGCGGCCTGCTCTCGCTTCGCTCGCTGGGGCTCGCTTAGGCCTCGGCGGGAGCGGGCAGGTCCGCTTCACTTAGAGCGCGATGAGCGAGACCTTCGATCTCTTCCAGCAGGGCCGGGCGCACCTCCAGAAGGGCCGCGCCGCCCAGGCGACGGTCGCGCTCGAGAAGGCGAAGCGGCGCGAGCCGGAGAAGGCCTCGATCCGCGAGGCGCTCGGGATCGCGTACTTCCGGATCCACCGCTACGCGGAAGCCGAGTCGGAGTTCCGGAAGATGCTCGAGCTCGCGCCGGTGGACGACTACGCCCACTATGCGCTCGGCCGCTGCCTCGAGAAGCAGGGCCGCGAGCAGGAGGCCAACGGCCACTACAAGCTGGCGAGCTCGCTCAGGCCGGGCGAGGCGGCGTACGCCTCGCGCATCCGCGACCTGGACTAGCTAGCTAGCGCCGAGCCGGTCGCCGGTCACGCGGCGGATCTCGTCCAGCGAGGAGACGCCCTCGAGGCAGAGCCGCATGCCGTCCTGGCGCAGCGTGGTCATACCCTCGCGCACGGCGGCGTCGAAGATCTGGTCGGTCGGCGCGCCCACCAGCCGCCGGATCTCGGTGGTGACCGGCATCACCTCGTAGAGCGCGACCCGTCCGCGGTAGCCAGTGCCGGCGCAGCGTCCGCAGCCCTTCGAGTTGTGCAGGTAGACCTCGCCCTTCCGCTCGAGCATCCCCATCGCCTCGAGCTCCTCGTCGGTCGGCCAGTACGCCTCGCGGCAGTCGGTGCAAAGCCGCCGCGCGAGCCGCTGCGCGACGATGCAGTTGACCGCGTTCGCCAGCAGGCCGGGCTCGACTCCCATGTCCTTCAGCCGCTCGATCGCGCTCGCCGCGTTGTGCGCGTGGACGGTGGTGAGCACGAGGTGACCGGTCATGCCGGCCTGCATCGCGATCCCGGCCGTCTCCTCGTCGCGGATCTCGCCGACGAGCAGCACGTCGGGATCGGAGCGCAGGATCGTTCGCAGCCCGCGCGCGAACGTGAGCCCGCTCTTCGGGGAGATCTCGATGTGGTTGATCCCACGGATCTGGTCCTCGACCGGGTCCTCGATCGTCATCACCACGTGCCCCGGGTCGTTGAGCAGGTGCAGCGCCGTGTAGAGGGTCGTCGTCTTGCCGGAGCCGGTCGGGCCACACACGACGACCGCTCCGTACGGCTGCCGGATCGCCTTCTCGAAATGCTCGCGCGCCGCCTCGGTCATGCCGAGCTCCCCGAGGTCGGGCTTCGAGACGGCGCGGTGCATGATCCGGAGCACGACCTGCTCGCCGTAGGTAGTCGGCATGATCGCGATGCGCAGGTCGAGCGGGTTGCCGTGGAAGCGGATCGACACGCGGCCGTCCTGCGGCGCGCGCCGCTCGGCGATGTCCAGGTTGCCCATGATCTTCAGCCGGCTGATGACGCCGAGCTGCATCTGCTTCGGGATCAGCGCCACGGGCCGCGTGACGCCGTCGATCCGCGCGCGGACGATCATGTCGTCCTCCTGCGGCTCGAAGTGGATGTCGGAGGCGCCGTCCTCGATCGCCTGCGCGAGCGTCGCGTGAACGAGCTTCACCGCCGGCGTGTCGTCGCTCGACTCGGCGATGTCCTCGCGCTGAGCGATCGGGTCGAAGGTGAGCTCAGGAGCCGCGGTCTCCTCGACGACCTCGATCTGCGTGCGGTAGAGCTTCTTGATCGTCCGCTCGAGGTCCGAAGGCTCGGAGACGGCGAGCCGTACGTTGTGGCCGAGGGCCAAGCGGAGGTCGTCGGCGCGGCCGACGTCGGTCGGGTCGGCGACGGCCACGAGCAGCAGGTCGTCGCCGACGAACCGCACCGGGACGGCCTGGTAGCGGCCGGCGAGCTCCTTCGGCAGCAGCATCGCCGCCTCGAGGTCGAGGTCGGTCTCCGACAGATCGACGTACTCGAGCCCGTTCTGGTCGGCGAGCGCCTTGGCGAGGTCCTGCGGCGTGACCCACCCGTGCCCGACGACGATCTCGCCGAGCCGCTTGCCGGTCAGCTGCTGCTCCTCGAAGGACTGCTTGACCTGGTCCACGGTCAGCAGACCGCGGTTGATCAGCAGCGAGCCAAGGTGCTGCCAGGGAAGGTGGGCCGCTTCCACCTCGCTTGTATCGTCATTTCCGAGGCAGAAGTGAAGGCCGTGGTGCAGCGGGTGTCGGAGGCGCGCGTGCGGGTGCGCGGGGAGACGGTCGGCGAGGTCGGGCCGGGCCTCTGCGTGCTGCTCGGCGTTGCGCTTGACGATACGCCCGCGAACGCGCAGCGACTGGCCGAAAAGGTGGCGCGGCTGCGGATCTTCGAGGACGACGAGGGCCGCTTCGACCGCTCGCTGCTCGACGTCGGCGGGGAGGCGCTGGTCGTCTCGCAGTTCACGCTGCTGGCCGACACGGCGAAGGGCAACCGGCCGAGCTTCACCGAGGCAGCGCCGCCCGACGAGGCCGAGCCGCTCTACGAGGCCTTCTGCGAGGCGCTGCGCGAGCTGGGCGTCCGCGTCGAGACCGGCCGTCTTCGGCGCGCGCATGGCGCGTCGAGCTCGTCAACGACGGGCCGGTCACGATCGT
>CAVQWS010000011.1:0-55081 GCA_963717725.1 uncultured Actinomycetes bacterium | reverse complement strand
CGGCGACTGGGCCGACCACGTCCGCCAGGTGGTCGAGAACCATGCGGTCGCGATCCGGCTGCTGGCCGTCGTGGCGGTGGTGGCCCTCGTGGTCGCCTGGCGCCGCTTCGGGCTCTGGGCGACAGCGGTCGGCACCTACGTCTGCGCCGTGCCCTTGCTGCTAGCCGCGACAAAGAGCCTCCAGGGCTTTGTCGACAGCGCGCGTGCGGTGCTCGTGCTGCCGCTGCTCGTCGTGCTCTGGCGGCTCGGCCCGCGCTACCGGCCGTGGGCCGCGTTCTCGACAGTGGTGGTGGCGCTGCTGCTGCTCTCGGGGACGATCCAGAGCTTCGGCCGCCAGAGCCTGTTCGCCTTCCCGATCTTCTGGGCGATCGCCGACGGCCCGCGCTGGCTGCGCTGGCCGCCGCTCGCGGTGCTCGGCTTTGCCGGGAACATCGTGCTTGTCCTGCTGCTGACACACTTCGCGCCCTAGTGCCCGAGCAGATCTTGGTCACCGCCGGAGCCGGGTTCATCGGCTTGCATCTCGTGGACGGGCTGCTGCGCGCGGGCCACGGCGTGCGCGTGCTCGACAGCCTCGGCGAGCAGGTGCGCGGCGACTCCCAGCGGCCCGAGTACCTCGCCCGCGACGCGGAGCTGATCGCCGGCGATGTGCGCAACGCGGAGGTCGTGCGCGGCGCGCTCGAGGACACCGACTCGGTCGTCCACCTGGCGGCGCGGGTGGGCGTCGGCCAAAGCATGTACGAGCCCGCCGAGTACGCCGCCGCCAACACGGCCGGGACAGGCGTGCTGCTGGAAGCGCTGCTCGACCACCCCGTCCGCAAGCTCGTCGTGGCCTCGTCGATGAGCATCTACGGCGAGGGCGCCTACGAGCCGGCCGCGGCGACGGAACGGACGCGCGAGCAGCTCGAGCGTGGCGAGTGGGAGCCTCGGGGCCCGAACGGCGAGCGACTCGAGCCGGCGGCGACGCCCGAGACCAAGCAGCCGGCACTCGCCTGGGTGTACGCGCTGACCAAATGCGACCAGGAGCGCATGTGCCTGCTCTACGGCGCGGCCTACGACGTGCCCGCCGTCGCGCTGCGCTTCTTCAACGTCTACGGCCCGCGCCAGGCGCTGTCGAATCCCTACACCGGCGTGCTAGCGATCTTCGCCGCGCGCCTCCTGAACGACCATGCGCCGGTCGTCTACGAGGACGGCGCCCAGCGGCGCGACTTCGTCCACGTCTCGGACGTCGCGCGCGCCTGCCGGCTCGCGCTCGAGCAGGACGACGCCGACGGCCAGGCGGTCAACGTCGGCAGCGGCCAGAGCACCTCCGTGCTCGAGATCGCCGAGACGCTCGCGCGTCTGCTCGGCAAGCAGATCGAGCCCGAGCTGCCCGGCAAGTTCCGCGCCGGCGACATCCGGCACTGCTTCGCGGATGTCACACGCGCGCGCGAGGCGCTCGGCTTTGAGGCCGAGGTGCCATTCGAGCGGGGCATGGGTGAGCTGGCCGAGTGGCTCGAGGGCCAGGCCGCGACCGACCGCTACGACGAGGCGGCGGCGGAGCTGGACCGGCGAGGGCTCACGGCCTAGTCGATACAGTCGAGGCATGGCCGCCGGAGCAACCGCCACCCTTCGCACCGGAGACCTGAGCCTTTCCTACGCGCCGCTCGGGTCGGTCGAGAACGTCGAGCGGCTGCCCTCTCGCTCCGGATCCTGCTCGAGAACGCGCTCCGTTTCGAGTCCGAGAGCGGCGTCGAGGCGGTCGCGCAGTGGCAGCCGCAGGACGAGCCGAACCGCGAGCTCGGCTTCCGCCCCTCGCGCGTGCTGCTGCAGGACTTCACGGGCGTTCCCGCGATCGTCGACGTCGCCGCGATGCGCAGCGCGATGGCCGACCTCGGCGGCGACCCGGCGAAGATCAACCCGCACATCCCGGCCGAGCTGGTGATCGACCACTCGGTGCAAGTCGACGCCTTCGCCACGAGGATGGCGATTTCGACCAACGTCGACCGCGACTACGAGCGCAACGGCGAGCGCTACGCCTTCCTGCGCTGGGGCCAGGGCGCCTTCGACAACCTGAAGGTCGTCCCGCCGAACACGGGCATTGTCCACCAGGTCAATCTCGAGTACCTCGCGCGCGTGATCGAGGAACGCGACGGCGTCGCCTTCCCGGACACGCTGGTCGGCACCGACTCGCACACGACGATGGTCAACGGCCTCGGCGTGCTCGGCTGGGGTGTCGGCGGAATCGAGGCCGAGGCCGCGCTGCTCGGCGAGGAGCTGTCGATGCTCGTGCCGCAGGTCGTCGGCGTGCGGCTCGACGGCCGCCTGCGCGAGGGCGCGACCGCGACTGACCTCGTGCTGACGATCACCGAGCTGCTGCGGAAGACCGGCGTCGTCGGCAAGTTCGTGGAGTACTTCGGCCCCGGGCTCGCGGGCCTCGCGCTGGCCGACCGCGCCACGATCGGGAACATGTCCCCCGAGTACGGCGCGACCTGCGGCTTCTTCCCGGTCGACGAGCTGACACTCGCCTACCTGAGACTGACCGGCCGGCCCGACGAGCGCGTTGCGCTGGTCGAGGCCTACTGCAAGGAGAACCTGCTCTGGCACGACGAGAGCGTCGAGCCGGAGTACTCCCATGTGGTCGAGCTCGACCTCGCCTCGGTCGAGCCGAGCCTCGCCGGCCCGCGCCGCCCGCAGGACCGCGTGCCGCTGGCCGAGGCCAAGGACGCCTTCCTCGACTCGCTGGACAGCTTCGGGCACGGCTACGGCAACGGCACGATCGACAAGAGCGTGGAGGACTCGTTCCCCGCCAGCGACCCCGGCTCGTTCCAGGAGGCCGGCCCGCACACGATCGAGCCCGACCTGGCCCAGGTCGCGACCGCGACACGCCCGCACCTGCACGTCGCCAAGGCCGAGCTGGACGGCGAGGAGATCGAGCTGCAGGACGGCTCGGTCGTGATCGCTGCGATCACGAGCTGCACGAACACCTCCAACCCGCAGGTGATGCTGGGCGCGGCGCTGCTGGCGAAGAAGGCAGTCGAGCGCGGCCTCCAGCGCAAACCGTGGGTCAAGTCCTCGCTCGCGCCGGGCTCACGTGTCGTGACCGACTACTACGACAAGGCCGGCCTGACCCCGTACCTTGAGCAGCTCGGCTTCAACACGGTCGGCTACGGCTGCACGACCTGCATCGGGAACTCAGGCCCGCTGCCGGAGTCGATCTCTGCGGCGGTCGAGGAGGGCGACCTCGTCGTCTGTTCGGTGCTCTCGGGCAACCGCAACTTCGAGGCGCGCATCCACCCCGAGGTGAAGGCGAACTACCTTGCTTCGCCCCCGCTCGTGGTCGCCTACGCGCTCGCCGGCCGCATGGACCTCGACCTCGAGACCGAGCCGATCGGCCAGGGCAGCGCCGGCGAGGACGTCTTCCTGCGCGACCTCTGGCCGACCAACGAGGAGATCGACCAGGCGGTCGGGGCGGCGGTCGACGGCGGCATGTTCCGCAAGCAGTACGCCGACGTCTTCACCGGCGACGAGCGCTGGCGGGCGCTGCCGATCCCCGAGGGCGATCTCTACGACTGGAGCGACGAGTCGACCTACATCCGCCGGCCGCCGTTCTTCGAGGGCATGCCGCGCGAGCCCGTGCCGCTGCCCGACGTTGAAGGCGCGCGCTGCCTGGTCTCGCTCGGCGACAGCGTCACCACCGACCACATCTCGCCCGCGGGCTCGATCAAGCCCGAGAGCCCGGCCGGCGAGTGGCTGATCGAGCACGGTGTCGAGCGGCGCTTCTTCAACTCGTACGGAGCGCGCCGCGGCAACCACGAGATCATGGTGCGCGGCACCTTCGCCAACGTGCGGCTGAAGAACCTGCTTGTTCCGGACAGCGAGGGCACGTGGACGGTGCACGTCCCGAGCGGCGAGGAGATGACGATCTACGCCGCGGCCGAGCGCTACGCGAAAGAGGGCACGCCGCTGATCGTGCTCGCCGGCAAGGAGTATGGCTCCGGCTCGTCACGCGACTGGGCCGCCAAGGGCCCCGACCTGCTCGGCGTGCGCGCCGCGATCGCCGAGAGCTACGAGCGGATCCACCGCTCGAACCTGCTGATGTGCGGGATCGTCCCGCTGCAGTTCATGGACGGCGAGAACCTCGAGACGCTCGGCCTGAGCGGCCGCGAGGAGTTCTCGATCATGGGCCTCGAAAACGGCGAGGCCTCGGAGGCGACCGTCACCGCGGACGGCAAGGAGTTCCGCGCCCGCGTCCGCCTGGAGACGCCGAAGGAGCGCGAGTACCTCCGCCACGGCGGGATCCTGCAGTACGTGCTGCGACGGTTCTTGGCAGAGAGCTAGCTGATCGCCGGAGTCCTGGCGAAAAGCACGCTCGCGCAGGCGACGTACTCTCGAGCCGCTGACCGGTCTGGTGATCTGGCGGCGGCGGAACGCGTGGCCCGCCGAAGGTGTAGAACGGACGGATGACGCGCGCACCCATCGTCGCTGTCGCTGTCGGGCTCGCTCTCGCGGCCGTCGCGGCGGGGTCTTCTCGCCCGCATCTGCAATCGGCGCCACGCGCCGTGCCGTGCAGCGAGATCATCTCGACCACGAAGTGGCCGTACCTCGCTAGCCGCGACCCGCTCTATCGCTACCGCTCGGTGCTGCGCGTTGTGTCAGTGCCACCGGCATACATCTCGCAGGTCGTTCATCTGCGCGACGGCACTTGGCCGTACTGGACGAAGGCCGGTCTTGTTGTTCGCGCCAGCCGTGGCCCGGTCACGGTGAGCGTCCCTCCTGCGTGGCGAAGGCGCGCAGCGATCACCTGGGGCGGCAACACGGGAACCGCGAGTTCGGTCCGGATAGCGCGCTGCAACTCCGACCCGAACCGCGGGAACGCGTACGCCGGCGGGTTCTACCTCCGTTCACGCTCAGCCTGTTTGCCTTTGGTCTTCCGGGCGGGCAGCCGCAGCACTACCGTCCGCTTCGGCCTCGGCCGTCGCTGCCCGTAACGCGCCGTCGGGTGACATTCCCGCACGCTGGCCCAAGCGAGCGTCCCGCGGCTGGCAGCTAGCGGTCCCCGTGGAAGACCGCTTCGACGTTGTTCCCGTCCGGGTCAATGACGAACGCTGCGTAATACCCGGCGTGGTAGTGCGGGCGAAGGCCCGGCGCGCCGTTGTCGCGGCCGCCGGCTTCGACAGCGGCGCGGTGGAACTTGTCAACGGTAGCTCGGTCGGCTGCGGCGAAGGCCACATGAACGGGAGCGGCCGGGGGTTCCCCTTCCCGATCCAGAAATCTCCACCGCCCTCGATGGCGAACCCAGGCCCCTGCGAGCTTTCCACTAGCTTCACTCCGAACGGCTCGAGGGCCCGCTCGTAGAACGTGCGGCTGCGCCTCAGGTCACGTACTCGCAGGGCCAAGTGGTCGATGAGGGGAAGCCTCACGGGCAGCGACACGCCCTTCATCTTAGAGCGCGATCTTCGGGGAACATTCCCGAACGCTGGGGCACGCGAGGGAAACGTCACCGCGCAGGCACGCGCTCGCCCCGGCGCCAGGGCGAGGCCCGTGCTCGACGCGGGCTAGGCGCTCGCGCCGCTCGAGGACGACTGCTGGGGGCCGGGCCTTCCGGGCATGCCCGACTCGACGCTCACGACCTCGTACTGCTTGCTCACGTAGACCGTCACCGGCGAGCCGTCGGCCTTGACCATGTGGGCCTCATAGGCCGAGTTGCCGTCGGCGTCGGTCTCGACGCGGACGATCGTCCCGCGCGGCACCTTCGCCTTGGCGAGAGCCGTCACCTTGCTCAGCGCGTCACCGGTCAGCGGCGACTCGTCGCTCCGCTGCCGGCCCCACGGCTGCCCCCCCGCTGGGGGCGGCAGCCGGGCCGCTCGCGGCGAACTGCGGTGTGCTCGCCGCTGACGAGCCGTTCGAGCTCGACCCGCTCGCCGCGCTCGCGATCCCGTAGGTCCCGGCGGTGATGCCGAACGCGAGGGCCGCAAGCACGACGATCCGCTCCGGCGTCCAGCGCTTGACGTTGCCGTTCATCGCTTCACCTCCTTTCGGTCGACTACGCGACCCAACTTCGCAACCGAAGCTGAACGTCGCCTGTGATCGCGCTGAAGAGTTCGTAAGAGCAGCTAGGGTGCAGAGAGATGAGCGCCGCCACGCTGCACACCAACCACGGGGCGATCGAGGTCGAGCTCTACGACGCCGACGCGCCCAAGACCGTCGAAAACTTCCGCAAGCTCGCGGGTGACGGCTTCTACGACGGCGTCGTCTTCCACCGCGTGATCCCGGACTTCATGATCCAGGGCGGCGACCCGACCGGCACCGGCATGGGCGGCCCAGGCTACACCTTCGAGGACGAGTTCAACGACCACAAGATCGAGCGCGGCGCCCTCGCGATGGCCAACGCGGGGCCGAACACGAACGGCAGCCAGTTCTTCATCGTCACCACCGGCGCGGCTCCCTGGCTCGACGGCAAGCACACGATCTTCGGCAAGGTCACCGCCGGCATGGACGCCGTCGACTCGATCGAGAAGACCGACACCGACGCGAACGACAAGCCGCGCGAGCCGGCCCTGATCAAGCGCGTCGAGCTCGCCGAGTCTTAGGCCGCCCGCCGCTTCTTTCGCCACCAGCGGACGAGCTCGATCCCGCCGGTGACGGCGAACGCAATCGCGAACGCGAGCAGCAGGCCCTTCCACGGCTGGGCCTCGAAGGTGTGCCCGCCGACGTAGCCGAGCAGCGACGCGTAGAGCGCCCAGGTCGTGGCGGCGATCGCGTCGAACAGGACGAAGCGGCGCCACGGGTAGCCGAGGGTCCCGCAGCTGAGCGTCACCACAGTGCGGCCCGCTGGGATGAATCGTGCGATCACGATCAGCTCACCGCCGCGCTCCTCGATCTGACGGTGAGCCCACGCGACTCGCTCCCTCGCCTTCTCACCGTCGAAGAACCGCTTCTCGACCCGTGTCCCGTAGCGGTGGCCGATCCAGTACGAGGTGTTGTCGCCGGCGAAGGCGCCGGTCGCGGCGAAGAGGATCACGAGCGGCAGGCTGAGGTCTCCAGCCGCCGCGACGACCCCCGCCGTGATGACGGAGGTCTCGCTCGGCACGATCGGGATGAGCGCGTCTAGGAACGCGAGCACGAAGAGGATCGCGTACGCCCACCCTGAGGCATTCGAGACGAGGTCGGTGAAGTGCTGGAACACGAGCGCATGACCCTATGGGTTTGAGTCCGGGGTCTCGCGGTACGAGTCCTATGACTTCGAGGAAAGGACTGGGATGTTCGGACGCACCAAGACGCAGGCCGTGAAGGACCATGCGGCCACGAGCAAGGACTTCGCGCTGGCGCTCTCGCGCGACAAGAAGTTCCGCAAGCAGCTGCTCTCGGCGATGGGCCATGGAGCCAAGGCGAAGCGCCGCGCCGCCAAGCGCGTGGGCTTCCTGGCCGCCGCGACGCGGCTCGCCAACGACAAGCAGCTCCGGCGCGAGCTCGACAGGATGACCAAGAACCTGCAGCAGGCTTGGGGCCGCGTCGAGCGGAAGCAGAAGCACAGCCACAAGCTCCGCAACACGATGCTCGTGCTCGGCGGCGGCGCGGCCGCGGCGGGCGCTGCGCTCAAGCTCCGCGGCAACCACGGCTCGCACGCTTCCGCGATCAGCACGATCGACGAATCAATCGAGGTCGCCGTGCCGGTCTCGACCGCGTACAACCAGTGGACGCAGTTCGAGGAGTTTCCGCTCTTCATGGAGGGCGTCGACGACGTCCGGCAGCGCGACGACACGCGACTGCACTGGGTCGCCACGATCGGCGGCCATACTGCCGAGTGGGACGCGAAGATCCTCGAGCAGCACCCGGACGAGCAGATCAGCTGGATCAGCGAGGACGGCAAGAAGACGCGCGGCACGGTCAGCTTCGAGGCTCTCGGCGAGTCGAAGACGCTGATCCGCCTCTCGATGAGCTACCAGGCCGAGGGCCCACTCGAGCAGCTCGGCTCGGCCGCCGGCCTCGACGCCAAGCGCGTCGGCGGCGACCTGAAGCGGTTCAAGGAGCTGATCGAAAGCCGCGGCACCGAAAGCGGCGAGTGGCGCGGCGAGATCGAGGCCGGCAAGACCGAGAGCCGATGAGTCTCGGCGCTCCCGCCGGTCGTAGCTTCGACAGCGACCGGTGAGGGAGCGCGAGATGGCGAAGGTCAAGGCAGCGATCACGATGTCCGTCGACGGCTACGTTGCCGGGCCTAACGACGGGCCCGGCAACGGGCTCGGCGACGGCGGGGAGCGTCTGCACTACTGGGTGATGGGCGGCCCCTGGACGTACGACGACCCGGCTCGCGGCGAGGCGACAGGCGAAGACGCCGCCTGGCTCTCGCAGATGCTCGCGGCGATGGGCGCGGTCGTCGGCGGGCGTGCGACCTACGAAGCGTCACGGCACTGGGGCGACAAGAACCCCTGGGGTGTGCCGTTCTTCATCGTCACGCACCGCCCCGAAGACGAGCCCGAGGGCGGCGCCTTCACGTTCGTCGACGGGGTGCGGCCTGCGATCGAGCGCGCGATCGCAGCCGCGGGCGACAAGGACGTGCACGTGATGGGCGGCGCCGACGTCATCCGCCAGGCACTCGAGGCCGGCCTGGTCGACGAGCTGACGATCATTGTCGCGCCCGTCGTGCTTGGCGGCGGCAAGCGCCTGTTCGAGGGCTTTTCGGACCCGCTCAACTTCGACCACCTCGGCGCCCGGCAGTCCGAGCATGCGACGTTCATCGGCTACCAGGTCAAGCGTGAGCCGGCGCTCCGAGACTAACCTCGGTCAGGATGTCGCGGTTCGCCTTACCCGCGGCCAGTGATCCGCCGTGGGCGGCAGGGGCGCTCGCGCTCGCCGTCGCCGTTCTCGCGTTGGTAGCGGCGGGTTGCAACAGCAGAGGCGGGCATCCTGCAGCGACTGCGACTGCGACTGCGACTGCGGAGGCGGCACGACGCTCGGCGCCGTGCACGCTCGGAAGCGCCCAGCGTCGTGCTATTGCACGCTCGCTCGCCGACATCCTGCGCCTGCGGCGCATCCAGTCGCCGCTGCAGACGTTCTCCGAGCACGGGGCGCCGAACGAAAACACGGTGACCGGAAAATTTCTGCTGGATCTCGGCTCCGCCAAGCTCCCGGTGAACGTGCGTTCGCACCTGATCCACCTTGCGAAGACAGCCGCCGATCTCTGCGGTGACTGCTCGCAGGGGCTCGAGGCGGCCGAGCCGTTCCTGGGGAACCGGGGAGAGGATCGCTGTGGCTAGCTTCAGCGCACCGACCAGAGCCGACGCCCGGACTCGAACCGGGGACCCCTTCATTACGAGTGAAGTGCTCTACCAGCTGAGCTACGTCGGCAGTCGCCCTACTGTAGCCGGTTCAGGCACGAAAAAAGGCGTCGCCAGGCTCCCAAATCAACAGGTGGGCAGGTCTCGGGCAGGTTAGGCGAGCCTGATGTTCGTCCCCACCGCAATCTTGGCTCTGATCTCATCCTGTCGCTTCGCCCGCTCGAAGTCGCCCGCGTATACGCGGAGGACCACGTCCGGATGATCGCCTGCCATTCGGGCGACCGTCACGACGTCGAGGCCCAAGGCGATCCAGCGGCTGATCGCGGTGTGGCGGAGGTCGTGCGTCGAGAGTCTCGCGACGTCTTCCCGGGCGTTCAGCCTTGCCCGATCAGCGGCCTTTCCCAGGTCGCGTGTGACGTTCCGGTAGAAGAACGGCTTGCCCCCCGCCGTGGCGAAGATGAAGTCCTCTGGCCTCGCATGTCCGTGAGCGAACGCCTCCACCTTGTGCTGCACGATTAGCGTGACAAGATCCGGAAGCAGCTCGACTTCGCGCTCGCCGCGCTCGCTCTTGAGCCGCACGCGCTGGGCGCTCGTGTTTCGCTTCTTGCGTGCGAGCTGGCGTCGCACGTGTAGGACGCCGCCATCGGAGTCGAAGTCGTCCCACACGAGACCCAGGGCCTCGGATTGGCGTAGGCCCGTGAAGGCGTAGAGCGCGATCAGGACGCGCGTGCTCGGAAGAGCCATCGCGATCAGGTCGGAGCACTCCTGATCCGTCAGGCGTCGCGCCTTGGTCTTCGGACGCCGCTTCGGACGCTCGGCAGGGGAGAGCCTTTTGAGCGGCGTCTCCACGATCAGCCCGCGCGTAACCGCGTGGCTTAGCAGCAGCGAGAGGATTGAGTAGATGCTCGCCACATCGAGCCCCTTGCCGCGAAGTTCAGCGAGCCAGCGTGAGACATGCTCGGGCCGGATTGCCTGCACCTTTAGCCGACCCAGCCTCGGGGCGATGTGCACCCGGTACTGGATCTTGTACCGCTCCAGGGTGCTCGGAGCGCGCTCGCCGGAGGCGATGAGCCCCTCGAACAGCAGCCAGAAATCGGCGGCGTGCTCGCCCAGGGTTACGTTCGCGGCAAGTGGCTCGATGCCCTCGCGTACGTTCACCTTGCGCTTCTCGTGGCGCTGCTTCGCCTCGGTGCGAGTGCGAGCCCGGAAATGGACTTTCCGCTCGCCGCCGTCCTCGTAAACGATTGAGCGGTAGTTGCTCGACCCGACCTGCCACCAAAGGCCGACTGCGACCTTCTCCCACGAACGTGTGTCGCGGCGAGAGCCGCTGGTTAGTGTCTCCGACTGCATCGGGACTTCACCTCCTGGTGCCGGGGCGGGGCCGTTCGCGCGGTGCCCGCCCGTTGACGTTGCCTGCACTGTAGGACCGACGCTCCGGCCACGTCAAGTTGGGCTCACGCCGGGTCACCCATCGCGTGCAGGTCGAGCTCATCTCGGCGGAACAGGAGTCGACCCGTGGTACTGCGATGCGGCAAGAGTTGTCCGCGTTTGACCAAACCACGGATCGCGTCTTCCGTCGTGTCGAGGTACTGAGCAGCGCTCCCAACGTTGAGCCAGGAGATGGAAGATTCGGTCGAACCGAGTTGACCGACGACGAGCTGCGCCACACGCTGGGCGACGGCATCAGCGAACTCGGGTGGCAGCGAGACAACGAGAGCCACCTCCGCGCTCACTCGGTCGCTGCCTCATGACGCTCAGGTGATCGCTCGAGCACCTTCGCGCGCTGCCGACGAATTCGGTGAAAGGCAACCAGCGTGTCGCGCTCCAGTTCTGTGAGATGACCTTCAAGGAAGCGCCTCCGTGTGAGGCCCTCGAAGCCGGGGTCACCAAGAATGGGTCGCAGGAGATCGTCTGCGCCGGAGTTTGCCGGCGTCTCCGTCGAGTCGTGTGCCCGGTTCGCCGGAGCGGCTCGCGTTACGAGCGTCACATCGGCGTAGCCATGCGGGTTGAGGCCCTCTTCGGCAGCCGTTGTGAGGGCGTCTCGCGACACATCCCAAAGCGATAGTTGCTGGTGCAGCGATGCGGGTTGTGACGGTGTGACGTTCGACGCAGGGGGAGAGGGTGCCGCTGACTGGAGGTACCGCTGCCAGCTGGGTTCGAACTGCTCCCGCGCGTAGCCTTTGATGGTGCACTCGTTGAGTCGAATCGTTTTCGGCCTGATCTCATATCGTCGCAACCGTTGTGCGAGGCCGCGGGCATCGAGGGGCCTGCCGCGTAGATCACCCCAGGGCGATTCCTCGAGCGAGGCAAGCTCCTGAGCAAGCTGAGAAGAGGGGAGTTTTTCCGCATGACGCTCTTCGAAGATGCTGCGCAGGTCGGCGAGAAGAAGGATGCCGGGGGAATCGTCTTCGCGGGCCTCGCCTGCTGAAAGGTCAAGCGCCGCGCTGCGAGCACGCCTAGGCCATGCGCCACCCGCGAGGTCGGCAATGGCGAGAAGGGGCTCCCAGCCTTCGGCGGCGCGATCGTCGAGTTCCTCTGGGGAATCGGGTCGGGCGACGGCAAGCGCTTCGAGGTTTCCCCCACCCCACGCCGGTAGGCGCTGCCGGAGCCCTTCCGTCTCAGCGTTCGCTTCGCGCCAGCGGAAGCGCTGGGCCGCCTCGTCCGGCGCCTTGCGCTTCAGGTTGAGAATGATCGAGCGGTCCATGATCGTGTCGGACAGACGCCCGATCCCGGCGAACGCTTTCGTGCAGAAGACAGCGAACTTCTCGCGGGTTGTCATCGTTGGGCCGCCCATCCGGATGACGAACTGGCCGCGGCGGTAACCCGCGTTGAGGAGGCCGCGCAGGCCTTCGCGGTCGCGCGCCTTCGCGCCGAAGATCGCGTCTACCTCGTCGAACAGCAGGGTCGGCTGTTCATCGGCGATCGAGCGGTAGAGTGCCGCGTCCGAAATGTTTGCGGTGGATAGAGGTCGCGCGACAAGAAGGCTCAGCACCTCAAGCAGGCGGCTCTTGCCGGAGCGTTTCTCGGCGGACAGGATCGCCAGGTACGGCGTTACGTCAGCCGCATCGATCGCGTGCGTGTGCATGATCCACAGCGCCACGGTCGCCGCCTGGCTGTCCTTCAGGACAACGTAGCGGCGGACGTAAGCGACGAGTTCATTGAGCAGTGCCTCTGTGGCTGTGGCCACGTTCTCGCGGGGGGTCATGACCCGGCTCGCGTCTGCGCTCGACCGCGTCGAATCAGGTCTTCAATCCCCTCACGAGGCACCCGCACCGCCTTGCCGATCCGGATCGCCCTCAGCTCACCGTTCGCGATCAGAGCGGCGAGCGTGTCGACGGAGATGCCGAGCGCTTCTGCAGCCTCGCGGCGGGAGAACACGATCTTGTCGGCCATCCTCTTGCTCCTGCGGTTGGGGGCAGTTGTCTGCGGCTCAGGATGACCGGCGATTCTGGTACGTTCGGATTACCGTGGCGACGCTGCCCGACTTGCGCCGGGAAGTAGACGAGTTCTTCGAGAAAGTGTTCGAGAAGGCCGCGGAAGGTGATCCAGACTTCATTCGGAACGCGGCAGCGTGGCTCGAACCACCCAAAGTTGCCCCGCTTTCCGGTTGGCCTGAGCCGGATCGACGAATGAAGTCCCTGTCGGACAGCACCGTCGTCCGGGCGAGGTCAGCTGTCCAGCGCGGTGCCGACAAGCTCGGACTTGTGAGCGTTTACACAGGGTTCCCGAGCTATCCCGAAGCCATGCTCGAGTTCTCGGAGGGACCAGCACCCGACTTCGCGCCCTTGCTTGCAACCTGTCTCGACGCGGTTCTCTTCAGCGCTTTGGCCCACGTCTTCACGCATCTCCACAGCCCCCGAACACGCAAGCACAAACGCAGAGTCGATGCGGTGCCGATTGACCTCTACTCGGGCGAAGATGAGCGTTGGCTCGTAGCGAGGGCGAACCAGTTCCTACTTACCGAGCTCAGCTTGTGGTGGCTTGCGGGCGAGGGAGGCTTGGAGGGAGTTGTCCCCTACGCCGTGCGCTACGAGGCCGCCCGCTACCTTTGGTCGCCGCAGATCGCTGGTTGCGCGTTTTGCCTGCGCTGCGGGGATCCGATCCACTACCTTCGAGCGTCGCGGGCAGGAACGAGATCGGCACCGATCTGTGCAACGTGCGTCCGCGGCGGAAGCGTGAAGTGGCCGGCTCACGCAGCTGCGCCGGCGGAACGTGGCACATGGTGGCTGCGTTGCCTCGCGCAGGACTGCGCAAACCCCTTCGTGGGGCGCTCGCAGGCGCGCCGATGCCCGGCTTGCCGGACTTCGAGGCGAGCAATTAGCAGGCGCACACCGTTAGTCCCGATGCCAAACGAGTGAGGCGTAGCGCGCAAACACGGTGATGTGGGCACACCGTATGCCGAGCGCGGGTTAGCGTCGTCTCACGGTTGGGGAGCAGGCGCTTTTGTGCGCTCAATACCCACTACGGCCGCTCGCTCGCTCACGCCCGGTGTAGCCACGCCGAGGTGCGTGCGGCTTTGGGGTCTACCTCCGCCAAGCCAACCGTCGAAACCGAAGATCACCGGAGACATCGTCTCAGCTCGGGAGCTGGCGAAGAAGCTCGAACACAATGAGTCTGCGAAGGCGGCGCTGACGACCCCGCCATGGTGAGACGCAAGGTCGCGTTTTATGGTGTCACGCCGGTGTCGTCCTAGACTCGTCGTTATGACAGTTTGTCCTTCTTGCGGGCAGGAGAACCCAGAGGGCTTCCGTTTTTGCGGTGCCTGTGGTTGTCCGCTTGCGGTCGTGGTGCCGGCGGGTATACGGAAGACGGTCACCGTGCTGTTCTGCGACGTGACAGGCTCGACGGCGTTGGGCGAGTCGATCGACCCGGAGGCGCTGCAGGGCCTACTGGCCAGGTATTTCGAGCGCATGAAGGGGATCGTCGAGTTCCACGGTGGCACGGTGGAGAAGTTCATCGGCGACGCGGTGATGGCGGTGTTCGGGGTGCCGGCGGCGCACGAGGACGACGCGCTCCGAGCCTGCCGAGCGGCGGTGGAGATGCAGGAGGCGTTCCCGGAGCTCGGGATCGAGGGCCGGGTCGGCGTCAACACGGGCGAGGTTGTCGCGGGGACAGAGGAGCGGCTGGCCACCGGTGACGCCGTGAACGTCGCGGCGCGGCTGGAGCAGGCCGCCGAGCCGGGCGAAGTGTTGATCGGTCGAGGAGACGCTGGCGCTCGTGCAAGAGGGGGTCGTGGCGGAGATGGTGGAACCGCTGGCGTTGAAGGGGAAGGCGGAGCCTGTGCCGGCGTTCCGGCTGCTCGCGGTTCCGGGGCCGCCGGAGCGCTCGCACGCATCGCGGTTCGTCGGTCGCGCGCGCGAGCTGCAGGTGCTCCTTCAGGCGTGGGACCGGGCGCTGACGCAGTCGTCCTGCGAGCTGGTCACGGTGGTCGGCGACGCGGGTGTCGGCAAGTCGCGTCTGGTCGCGGAGGCGCTCGATGGCATCGAGGCCCCCGTCGTCCGCGGCCGTTGCCTTCCTTACGGTGAGGGGATTACCTACTGGCCGGTCGTTGAGGTCGTGAAGCAGCTCGACGCGCTGCCCTCCGACGAGGAGGCGGCGGCCGCGGTGTTGTCGCTTTTGGGCGAGAGCGACCGTCCGACGAGCGCGGACGAGATCGCCTGGGCGTTCCGCAAGCTGCTCGAGGAACAGGCGCCGCTCGTGGTCTGCTTCGACGACCTCCAGTGGGGCGAGGAGACGTTCCTCGATCTCGTCGAGTCGATGGGACTTCTGTCGACGGGCGCACCACTGCTGCTGCTGTGCATGGTTCGGCCGGAGCTGCTCGAGCGGCGCCCCTCCTGGCCGGTGCCGCTGAGGCTCGAGCCGCTCGCGCGACGACGAGGCGGACGCGCTGATCGGAGACTCGCTGCCGGAGGATGCTGCGCCGGCGGATCGCCGACAGGGCGGGCGGGAACCCGCTCTTCATCACCGAGATGCTCGCGCTCGCGACCGACGACGGCGAGGTCGACGTGCCGCCGACGCTGCGGGCGCTTCTGGCCGCGCGGCTCGACCAGCTCGAGCCGCAGGAGCGCTCGGTGCTCGAGCGGGGCGCGGTCGAGGGCGAGCTCTTCCACCGCGGCGCCGTGCAGTCGCTCGCGCCGGACGAGCCGGAGGTGCTGCCACGGCTCGCGGCACTCGTCCGGCACGAGCTGATCCGCCCCGAACGTCCGCAGCTTCCCCGGCGAGGACGGCTTCCGCTTCCGCCACCTGCTCATCCGCGACGCCGCCTACGACGCGCTTCCGAAGGCGGTTCGGGCAGACCTGCACCGCCGCCTTGCAGACTGGCTGGACGAGCGCGGGCAGGAGCTCGTGGAGCTGGACGAGCTGGTCGGCTACCACCTCGAGAAGGCGTTCCGATACGAGAAGGAACTCGGAGCGCCCGATCCGGAGGTCGCCGAGCGCGCTGGTCGGCGACTTGCCGCTGCCGGGCGGCGAGCCCTCTCGCGCGGCGACGACCGGGCCGCCGCCTCCTTGCTCGAGCGGGCGCTCGAGCTGACGAGGCCGACTAGGCTCGACGTCCACCTAGAGGTCGACCTTGCCGACGTCCTGTCGCGGAGCGAGCCGGAGAAGGCGATTGCAATTGCAGACGCGGCCACGGATCGGGCGCGCCAAGACGGCGACGAGACCGCCGAGGCGCTCGCCCGCGTCGTGGCGGCCAATGTCCGCGTCATCTGGGATCCCGGCGCGTCAGTCGATGAGCTGGAGAGGCTGGCGCACGCGGCGATCCCGTTGCTCGAGGAGGAAGCGGATCACGCGGGCCTCGCATACGTCTGGTACGCGCTGGGGTTCAGCGTCGCCAACTTCCGCCTCCACTTTGAGGAGCACGCGCACGCATCGGAACAGGCGTTGCACCACGCTCGCCTGGCGGGCCAGCCGCGCAACGACCTCTTCCATCTCGATGGTGCTCTTGCCTTCGGGCCTCGACCCGCCGACGAGGCCATCCGGGCGCTCGAGGCCGCTCTTGGCGACGTGCGGCATCCCCATCCCTTGCTCGCGCGTGCGTACTTGCTGGCGCTGCTGGGCCGCTTCGATGAGGCCTGGGAGATCGCGGGAGAGCAGACCGAGAGGCTGCGCGAGCTGAGGGGCAGCGGTCACGAAGCCTGGGCCGGGTGGATCTCCCGGCTCGAAGGCGACGAGGAGCGCGCCGCACACTATCTCAGCGTCTACTGCGACTCGCTGGAGGTGCAGGGCCAGACGGGAGCCCTGTCTTTCTTCGTGGCGGATCTGGGCCGCTCGTTCTGCGCCCTCGGACGGCACGACGAGGCCGAGCCGCTCGCGCAGCGCGCGCGCGAGCTCGCCAACGAGCAAGACGTCTCGTCGCAGGCGCTGTGGCGGCGAGTCCGGGCACTCGTCCTCGTCAGCCGCGGCGATCACAGCGAGGCAGTGGGGCTCGCCCGCGAGGCGGTTGCGATCCTGGAGCCGACGGATGCGCTGGACGAGCAGGGCGCGGCGCTGGCCGACCTCGCCGAGGTGCTCACCGCCGCCGGTCACCGCGACGAGGCGAGAGCCGCGCTCGAGCAGGCGCTCGACCGCTACGAGCGCAAGAAGAACCTCGTCATGGCCCGTCAAGTCCGCGAGCGGCTCGTGGAGCTGCGGGCGGAGGCGGAACCGGCGCCGTGAGCGGACGTAGCCGGCGTGCGGTGGCCCACCCTTCTCGGCTCGTCGCTCATTCTGTTTAAAGCTTCTAAGCGGGCCAGAGAAGGGCTATAGGCGTGCCTGAATCAGGCGGAGCTGATCGCCTTCGACCACCTTCCTCTGGAAGTGTGACCAAGACCAAGGGGTGAGGGTCGTTACCCCTCTCCCCGTCTACTCGCCCCACCTAGCGAAAGCGTTACATGACCTCTAGATAGAGTCGTTCACGTCCGATCTACCGACTCTTCCACGTCACAGCACCCGACCTTCACGGTGAGGTGATCACCTCGAACGACCATCCCGCCACGGAAACGATCGGAGACGAGCATCCCGCGACGCAGCCGCAAAGGAAGGGCAGTGGAAGCGGGAGCAAGAGGGCAGGTAACGGCCGCGGAACGCCCGCTAGGGGCCGCAACTCGACGTCCTTCACTAGCGAGAGTGCTCGCGAAGCCGCTCAGGCCAGCGCTCGGGTGCGTCGGGAGAAGAAGGTGGAGCGCGAGCAGCGCGCCCAGGACAACGCCCTCACGTTCCGCCAGCGCCTGGGCGTGAGTCTCAGCAAGCTCAGCCAGCCAGATCTCGATCAGGTCGTCTCGAGCCTGGCTCGTCGCGGGAACGCGAACGCACTTGCTCGGCTCGCTGATCAAGCCTTTGGCAAGCCCTTACCCGCCGAGGAAGACGTTCCGGGGGACGAGGGCCTCGCCTCGCTTACCCGGGAGGAACGTGCGGTACTACGACAGATGCTCGAGGAGGGCTTGAACCTCGACGAGCCCCAGCCTCAGCCAGCGGAGAGGCACAGCCCAAGCGCCTGAGTGGGCCGGCTGGCGCCGACCAATGAGCCGAGCTCTGGGATGTCACGTTCCGGAGCCGGCGTCTGACCGCCCTTGAACCAACGTCGGGGCCATCGACGTAGCCCCGCTCGGGACAGGCCGTCATGGGCAACTCGTTTCCAGTGTGAGCACCATGCAGGTGGCCCAAGTTAGGCGCGGTTTGACTCCTCCCGCGCTGATCACAGCGTGATCACAGACCCGGCGATCGGGCTCTCGATGCGAGATTGCGCGTCGACTCCCTGCTATCGCAGCAGGCGCTCGTTCCTCTCGATTCGGAGGCCACCCCACCCCCGCGCGCGGTGAGCCTCGCCAGAAGGAGTCGGGCTAAGCCACTCGCCGGGACGAACTGATCGAGAGCCACCGCGACTGCAGAGTCTCTTGTGCCAAGCCTCTAGTGCTTGCGTCCGCGACTGACCACGAGGTTCACCCGCGCCGCCTTGGGCAACGTGCGCCCAGCTCGCGGTCTCTGCGCGATTACCAGCCCTCGCTTCTTCTTCGAGTGGGCGTGGCGGATCGAGCCGACCGCGCAATGCGCCTTCTTGAGGCGTCCCCGCGCGATCGCGAGCCGCTTTCCCGTCACCGCTGGCACGTGGCACCTGACCGGCGGCGGTGGCGGCGGGGGTGGAGGCGGCGCCGGTGGAGGTGGTGCCTCGATGACGAGCCTGACGGTCGCCGCGTGTGTGAGGCTGCCGCTCGTTCCCGTGATGGTCACGGGGAACGAGCCGGTGGCGGTCGCCCCGGTCGGGGTGACCGAGAGCGTCGAAGAGGAGGTCGCAGGATTCGGGCTGAAGGACGCGGTCGCACCGTCCGGAAGCCCGCTCTGGCTCAGACTGACGGGGCGGGCAAAACCGCCGCTCGGAGTGATCGTGACCGTGTAGCTCGTGCCGCCGCCTCGCGTCACGGATTGGCTTGTGGGCGACGCAACGAGCGCGAAGTCTGCGCCGCAGCCCGGAATCGCCCTGCAGGCGTTGAGGCGGCCGCCGCCCGTGCTCAGCAGTCCGTCGAAGGCGGGGAGTTGGTCGACGGAGCCACCTCCTTGGTAGCCACAAGGGCAGCCTGTATACGGAGTCGACTCCTGCGAGTACGTGCCGACAAGCGCATGCTTGAGTGCGACCACGTCCAGATTCGGTTGCACGGAGAGGAGCAGCGCGGCGATGCCCGAGACGAACGGCGTCGAAAACGAGGTGCCATCGCCGAAGCCGTAGGAGCCCAAGTGGTTCGTCGAGTAGACGTCTGTGCCTGGAGCCGCGAGCTGAATCGTGTGCGGCCCCCAGTTCGAGAAGCTAGAGCGCTGGTCGTCGTAGTCGCTCGCGGCGACGCAGATGACGTTTTTCGCCGGCCCGAGAGACTGCTCGTAGGTGTCCGGCTCGAAGCTGCCGGTGCCCGCGTCGTAGGAGCCGAAGGTGTTGGCGTTGTCGAAGCTGCAGGGGTAGTGCCCGTGCGAGTAGTTAGGCGGGTCGATGTCGTACGAACTATTTCCGCCGGAGGCGACGAAGAGGATGTTCGCGTCGCCTGCCTTCCTGACCTCATCGAGCAAGGCCGGGTCGTAGGGGAGTTTTCCGGTGCTCGTGCTGACCGGGTAACAGCAACCGTACGAGTTGCTGAGGACGCGGACGTTGGCGCCCTGGGTGTGTGGAAGGATCCCGGCGGCTGGATCGCCGCTGTCCCAGATCCGCTTCGCCTGGACCGCGTACTCAATCGCCTCGATCGTTTGCGACGTATACCCGCACAGGCACCCGTTCCGGTCCCAACGCAAGCCCATGAGTCGTACGCTCCAGTTGACTCCTGCGATGCCAGTTGAGTTGTCTCCCTTCGCCCCGATGACTCCGCTGACCATCGAACCGTGCCAGGGGGGCGATGCAGGGTCGTACGGGTCGCAGAGGTGGCGTGATCGAATCCCAGCCGTGCGAGCCCTGCGGACAGGTCGTGTCGGTATGGAGGGTTCCGCCGCTGTCTGTGTAGGTGTATTTGAAGTCGAATGGCAGCGGATCCGCCCACATGTTTGGAGCCAGATCGGGATGGTTGTAGTAGACCCCGGTATCGACGACCCCGACGACCGGGGCCGCTGGGCTTGTGATCGGATCCCACGCCTTCCCTGTGGTGACATCCCAGGCGGCGGTGGCCTTGATGTCTGCTCCGGGCGTGCCGGAGATTGTCGTGCCTTGATTGACGCCGATGGTCTGCCCGGTGTTCAGCAGACCCCACTGGTTTCCGAGGCCCGGGTCGTTCGGGATCTGGTCGGCGGCAAGCACCCAGTCTGGCTCGGCGTAGCGAACGCCGGCCTCGTGTTTGAGCGCCTCGACCGCGCTCAGCACGCGCCCAGGCGCGACCTGCAGGAAATGGGTATCCGCGCCAACAAGGCCGCTCTCGCGCGCACCGATGGACGCTTCGATCGAGCGCTCGACTGTTCGCGGAGTTCCAGCCTCGTAGCCGACGAGGACATGGTCGGGGGCGAAGTCCGGCATACGCAGCGAGGACGGCTGGGGCGCACTCGCGGAGGCGGGGCCGACGAGCGCGAGGAAGACGGTCAGTCCGAGCAGCCGAATTCGCAGCTGCGATGAAGCCACACGGGCCGTTGTTGCGATGAGCAACGAAGCCGTCCTAATCCAATCGAGGGGCCACTCCACGATCGTACTCGTACAAAGTCCGCGTTAGAGGGCCTCGCAGTGCGATCGAGTCGGGCGAGGCGATCAGTGCTAAGACGCGGTGGGTCAGGACACCGCCTCAGGAGAAGGAGAGAAGGCCGGTCGGGCCTTCTCTCCGTTCATACCTGCATGGATCTTCTGTGCTAGGACGTTGGCACTCCTGTAAACGAGTTCCAGCTCGTGGCGGCGCCGTCGTCGATCGCTGGCGTGCCCTTTTTGCGCGGTACGCCGACCTTGGCGGTGGTCGCCCCGCTCGAGCCTGCGGTGCCGGAGCAGGTGCCGCCCTGGCCGTCGGAGACCGTGTAGGCGATTCGGTAGACGCGACCGTTGAACTGCGGGTTGGCCTCTGAGCGCACCAGAACCTGGTTCGACCCAGCACCGCCGGATGTAAGTGCCGCATCCGGGAAGGTGTCATCGCCAACCCCGGTCACGTACTCGTCCTGGGTCGCGCCGTCGATCTGGTAGCTAAGCGTGTCGCCGTCGGGGTCAGTCGCCCCGGAGAGGGTGATCAGCGCCATCTTGTCGCGCATCTGACCGAGCGTGCTCGGTGTGGCGGTCACGCTCGTGCAGTTGGGTGAGTGGTTCGGGGGAACTATCGCCAGGCTGTGCCAATCAGCGGCCGAAATCGCTGTCACTCCCGATGTGGCCTGCGGCGGGACTGTGCATTGCCCGAAGTCGAAGTTGACGCAACCCCATACGAGCGCTCCCCCGTCCCTGAGGGCGAGGCTGTAGGAGAAGGCTGCCGAGATCGCTGTCACGCCACTTGCCGCCTCCGCCGGCACAACGCATTGCCCGGTGTCGAAGGTAGTGCAGCCCCAGGCGACGACGCGGCCGTCCTGCTTCAGGGCGAGGCTGTGCCAATCCCCGGCCGCAATGGCGATCACGCCGCTCGAGGCAGCGGCCGGAACATTGCATTGGCCCGAGTCCGAGCCGGGCGGGCACCCCCAAGCGACAACGCTGCCGTCCTGCTTCAGCGCGAGGCTGTGATGAGCGCCCGCTGAGATCGCCGTGACGGCGCTCAAGGCTGCCGGCGGCACGGTGCACACCTCGGCCGGGAGGCCTACACAACCCCACGCAACCACGCTCCCGTCCTGCTTCAGGGCGAGGCTGAAGTTGTCCCCGGCCGAGATCGCCGTGACGCCGCTCAGCGCCGACGTCGGCACGGCGCATTCCCCGGTGCCGCCACCCACGCCGCAACCCCAAGCGATCACGCTCCCGTCCCGCTTGAGGGCAAGGCTGTGGACGAACCCGGCCGACACTGCGGTCACGCCGCTCGAAGCCGAGGGCGGCACGCCGCACTGGCCGAAGTCGGCCCACGGCGCGCATCCCCAGGCAAGCACGCTGCCGTCGTCCTTGAGGGCGAGGCTATGGAAGTTCCCAGCGGAGATCGCCGTCACACCATTCGAAGCCGATGCCGGGACGGCGCACTGTCCGCCGTCGGCGAAGGCTGGACAGCCCCAGGCAACCACCCTGCCGGCCGCCGTTGCCGATGCACTACCAACCGGGATGAGCAGCCCCAGGCTCAGCACGACCAGCGCGCAAAGACGGAAGGGCCTCCGTTTCGTTGAAACCTTCATCCTTCTACTCCCTTCTGGGCTAGGTTCAAGGGGAGCGAGGCGCCGGAGGTCAAGCCCACGGCCCAGACGCATCAGTCTTGGGTGGGTACTGCGCGGATCGCGGCGGATCGGCCTCATCTGACGCCTTTACTCTCGCTTGCCTGACGTCCGCCACCTTCGGCCGTTGACGTAACGCTCCGAGCGTGCGGACGTAACGGTTTTGCAACGAACGGTCCGCTGAGCGCGTGGACCTGGCGACCTTGCTGAGCTCGCCCCACGCTCAGGGGCAAACCACCTCGGCCGGCAGGTTGAAGTCCACGGTGTAGTAGTCAAGCCGGGACGCGTAGACGCGAATCTCCCAGTTCGCCACGCCCGCAGACGTCACGTAGCAGTGCTTGCCGGCCGCGACCTGTGTGCCGTTCCGGTAGACGTCCATCAGCGAACGAACCGAGTCCGTGAGGATCACGCTCGCGCCGAGATCGACACCCGTCAGCTTGTACCAGTCGTCGTTTCCGGCTGGTGAGATCGTGCCGCTAGCCCAGCGTTCGCCCCCGCTCCCGAACGAGGTCGCGTCGGTCGCTTGCGGGCGCGTATCGTTCGGCTCGAGATCGTCGGCGCGGATGCACGCGAGCCCCATCCCGTTATAACCGTTGCCAGTGGTCGCTCCTGGATGGCTCCCCCACTCATGGTCAACGACTGCCTCAGTCGTACCGGGCCCATCGGGTGACTGACAGGGAAGCCCTTCGAGCTCGTTGGGGGACGTGAGAAGACCGGCCGGCCCTTGCACGCCTTGCGCGCCAGCTGGCCCCTGCACGCCTTGCTGCCCGGCCGGTCCCGGAGACCCCTGCGCCCCGCGCGCTCCGCGTGGGAGCTGTCCAGGCTTGAAATCCTTTTTCAGCAGTGCTCCATTGATCACCTGCTTCGTGCCGACGCTGTTCGCAGGCAACAGCTTGTCCGCGGCGGCATACGAGGTGCCGCTGAGCGCGACCAGCAGCGCCACGTAGGCGATCAGGTTGCTCCGTAGGTGCCGAAATGCGCCGTGCATCGAACCCTCCCTGGTTCGGCGGTCGCAAGAAGGCCCGTAGTGGCAGTCAGGGAGGAGCCGCAGACATCTCCACGGCTACCGCTGAGTCCTCAGGCGCTTGTGACGATTGTCGCACCCACGCTATTCACGTTCAAGCCCTCGAGGCCATCGGCGAGAAGCATCCGTTAGGGCGGCTTGCTTGGCGCGTAACCGCCCCAAGAGGCGGTTACGCGCGGGGAGGAGGACCATCGTTACGGACGGTACTGCTGGGCGAACGTGCTGACCGTGTCCCCGTGGACGAGGATCCAGACGCCGGTCGAGAGCGGCTCGAACAACTTCAGCGAGCTCTGACCGGCCACGATCTGCGCCAGCTCAGCGGCCGTGATCGTCGTTGCCGGGAACGGCCCGCCGCTCGAGCCGCTCTTGGACAGGACCGTCCCCTGCACGTCGGCCGGGACGAGATAGGTCAGCAGGCGGTGGCTCTCGTCGACCACGTAGTTGTCGTTCGCCACAGGAGGACAGGCGCTTGGCTGACAGGGAGTCTGCTGGTCCTCCGCTTGGGCGACGTTGGCGGTCACCCCGGAGAGGAAGAGTGCGGGATCGAAGCGCAGTTCGTAGTGGTCACCCTTGCGCTCGAGCGACTTGACCTGGCCGTAGAGCCGCTGGTCGCCCGTGGCGCTCAGGGCGACGGCTTTCTGCTGCGCGGTGACCGTACTCGCGACGGCGGTCTTCTGCTGCACCGTGACCGTCCTCACGACCTTTTGGGCGCCTCCGCTTCCGCAACCGGCCACGAGCGCGACGGCTGCCGCGGAGAGGATGGCGAGAGAGAGAGTCGAGGTTTTGAGTGCGAGGAGCTTCTTCACGAGAGCCTCCTTTGGATGGTGTCACCCCATCCTCGACGGCCCCCGCTACGCGCTTGTCACGGGCCTGTAACCGTTCTGGCACAGAACGCAGGGTGGCTTATCGCCTCGGCGGCCTCCCGAGGCCCGGAGGCAACGCGCACCCGCTGCCTGACGGTTATCACGGACTGCACAGCCCTACATCGGGCGTGAAGGGTTCACGCCAAGACACCGCATCCCGAGAGCATCCCAAGCAGTTGGGCAGGCTTAGGGCAGGTCCCAGGGACGAACCTCAACCGGCGCGGGCAAGTCAGTTCGGCTCCCAGATCAACTCCGTCGAGACTATGCCGACTCCGGGTCTGGATCGGCTCCACGCGAGGAGATGACCGTTACCGTGTACCTCCACCCCCGCATTGCATAAGCCTCAGCGGTCGGAGTCCCGGGACTCCTGCGTCGCTGGGTCGAGTTGGAGTGGCGGAGACGACGATGGCCGCACGTTCTAGAGTGCGCCCGCGCGCCGGCGCGATCTTGACCCCGAGCGGCTCGGGCCTGGTGACGACTGGGTCGGGAACAACGCCGCATTTAGCTGCCCGGAGTGCGGCAAGGTCTTTCTCGTGAGCGCGCATCTGGGTCGGCGGTTGCGACGCCCGGCTAGAGCTTCTCGCAGGCGATGCCGTCCTTAGGGACAGCGTGCGAGCTGTTGCACCGGCCTCTTCCGCTAGTTCAGGCCGAGATTCCCAAGCGGCGGCTGTGAGGTGAGGTGACGGCGCCTCACCTCACACCGCCAGTTATGTCAGGGCTCGATGCGCCAAACCGCGCCGTTTCCCGCCGACGCCCCGTTGACGGAGACGTACAGCGCTCCGGCGGCGCCGACCACGAGACCGGTCGCGCGCGGCAGGTTGCCGGCGACAAGCGTGGATGTGCCTCCGCCACCGGGCGGTACCCGCCAGATAGCCCCCGGGCCCGCGAACGGCGGGAGGCCCGGCGAGCCGTGCTGGAGCACGTACAGCGACCCGTCGGCTCCGAACGCTAGATCGGTCAGGGCGGTCAGGTTCCACGCGTAGAGCGCGGGAGCCTCGCCCGGAACGACGCGATAGACGGAAGCAGTGTTGGCCGTGAACGGGAAGCCGGTCAGCGTCGAGACGTAGTACGCGCCGTCAGGGCCGAGCACCACATCAGTGGGTACTGCGTCACGTAGCCCGGCGGGGCCTGGCACAGGCGCCTTCGGGAACGTCGCGACCGTCGACAGGCTGCCGTTTGCGGAGACATCGATCAGCGAGTTGCCACCCGCATCCGTAACGAGACGGTGGCTGGGCAGCGCGAGCAGCCCGTAGGGGTTGCTGTCGATCAGCCCGGCGTCCGGATTCACGCTCGCCTCGTAGCTGGCGATGTCCGCAATCGGCCTTGCATTGCCTGAGGCCGACACCATCAGCAGGTAGCCGAAGCCGAGGCTGTCGAGCAACGCGCCTGTCGGTGTGGCCTTGTTGCAGCTGCACCCAATCGTGACGAACAGCCCACCGCGTCCCTGGAACGAGACGTGCTGCGGGCCTGCGGCGGTGTCGCCCGCCGGCAGGAAGGCGACCGACGGCAGCCCAGCGACGACACGCTCCTGCACGCCGTGCCACAGTCGCGTGATGGCACCGGTTGCGCCGTAGCAGCGTGCGGCCGGCGGCGGCGCGTCCGGAGCCGGCACGCAGACGCCTGAGCCGCCGCGCCCTGCCTCGGCGACATAGAGCCCGCCCTCCGGGCCCCATGCGAGCCCGCGCGGGTTGTCGAGCCCCGTCATCACCGGCTGTGGAGACGACGCGGCGAGGCCAAACGTCGGGATCGCGAGCGTCGCGGCGATCACCGCGCTGCACACCAACATCCTCATTTGTGACTCCCTTCTCCCCCGACGGCCGCCGCAAGTTTCCGCCAGCGCGGCCAGCCGCAGTGAGCCTTCAACCCTAGGATGATCGACCGCCGAAATCAAGAACCGCCCGGGAACGCCCGACTACGTCCTGGCGCTCGCGGACGAGCTGCTCAAGGCCGTCCGCAGCTACTGACTCGGCCTCTACTGATCACCAGGCTGATCACGCGGCTCTCTGCGCGACTGCCGACAGGCGCGGATTCGGCTTGGTTGAGAGATCGGGACGGCCGTCGCAGGCGCTCAGAGAGTGCGCGTCTGTGCGTGGGTGCGGTCTGTGCGTGAGTGCCAGCTCGGGGCGCCAGCGCCCTGCTCGGCCCCTTTGCGCCGTTCCCCCTGTACGGCGGGCAGGGCACGGAGGCGCATGGCTGCTCGGGTTGGGCAGGGCCGGTAGCCCGGCGGTAGCCCAGGTCGCAGGCCGCAGGCGTCGAGGAGTGCAGGCGTCAAGCGCGATGGGTTGCTGCCCTGCACAGGCGTCAGGGGTAACTGCTCTGCACAGGCGCGAGGGGTCTCCGCCCTGCACAGGGTTCGCGTTCTGCGCAGGGGGTGCACCTCCGATCGCATCGACCCCCTGCTCGTCTCAGACCACCCGGGGGGTACACCCGCCCCCTCCCCCGCGCTGCGTGAGCCTCTCCGAGTGAAACCTGGCTAACGCGCCGCGAGAAGAAGCTGCAGCGCGAGGCAAGCGCCCAGGAAAACGCTCTCACCTTTCGCCAGCGCCTGGGCGTGAGTCTCAGCAAGCTGAGCCAGCCAGAGCTCGATCAGGTCATCGCGGGGCTCGCTCATCGCGGGAACGCAAACGCGCTAGCGCGACTTGCTGATCAGGCATTCGGTAGACCTCTGCCCGCGGAGGAGGACAAGCCCGAAGATGAGGGGCTAGCAGCGCTCACTCGGGAGGAGCGCGCGGTGCTACGACAGATGCTCGAGGAGGGTTTGAGCTCGGACGAGTCCCAGCCTTAGCCAGCGGAGGGGCATAGCTCAAGCGCCTGAGTGGGCCGGCTTGGCCGCCGCGCCACTCCCACTCCCGCGAGCGATGACCCTCTCTGGAGGAAATTCGGCGCCCCTCGCTGCGGAACGACCCCAGAAGGATGCTCAGTTTACGAGGTGAGAAAGCACCTCTGCCAGGCGGTTTGCTGCGCCGCGGCCGCCACTACCTCGCAACCGGAGAACTGAAGCGCGTCTGGCTCGATATCCGGTCGGGCAGCCGACCCTGCAAGTGGCACCTTCCTCGCCGGGCGTTCCGTCCCCACCGCACTCCGGTTCGTTGTGCCGAGTTGTCAAGGCGGCGTGAAAGGCGGACGATTCACGCGTGCACTCTGTTAGCCGCGCGCCACCTGGGAGAACACCGAGGCTCGAGCTTCGCGTCCTTGGTCCCGCAGAAGCGATCCGGGATGGTGTTCGACTGTCACTCGGCGGGCCAAAACAGCGCGCGGTGCTGGCGATGCTGGCTCTCGACGCTGGCAGTGTCGTCCCCTCCGACCGACTTGTCGACGAGCTTTGGCGGGGCCAGCCGCCATCCGGTGCGGCAAAGACGCTGCGGTCGTACATCTCACGGTTGCGCCGGCTCCTCCGACCAGAGGCAACGCTGACGGCTCGTGGCGATGGCTACGTGCTCGAGCTCGAGCACGCATGGTTGGACGCCTCTCGGTTCGAGGACCTGACCAAGGAAGGGCAGGCCGCGCTCACGTTAGACGACGTGCGTGGGGCCGCCGAGCGCTTCGGCGATGGGCTCGCATTGTGGCGCGGCCGTGCGCTCGCCGACGTCATCGACGTCGAGGCGCTTGCCCTAGAGAGCAGGCGCCTCGAGGAGCTGCGACTTGAAGCGCTCGAAGGCCGACTCGACGCGGAGCTCGAGCTCGGGCTCCACGCCCAGCTGGTCAGCGAGCTCGAGCGCCTCGTCGCCGAGCATCCGCTCCGCGAGCGCTTCTGGCGTCAGCTCGTTCTCGCGCTCTACCGCTGCGAACGCCAGGCCGACGCGCTCGCTGCATACCGGCGGGCGCGAGATTTGCTGGCCGACGAGTTAGGGCTGGAGCCGGGCGAGGAGCTGCAAAGGCTGGAGCAGGCGGTGCTCCGCCATGAGGTTCCGGCCATTACTCGACAGGCTCAACCGCACAACCTGCCTACGCCGCTGACGAGCTTCGTCGGCCGCGATCGCGAACTCACCGATCTCGACCGGCTGCTCGGCGAAGCGCGCCTCGTGACGCTGACCGGTCTCGGCGGCGTCGGGAAGACACGGCTGGCGCTCGAGCTTGCCGCGCGGCGCGTGGAGGGCTATCGCGACGGAGTTTGGTTTATCGATCTGAGCGGGATCGCTGATCCCACGCTGGCGCCGCAGCAGCTTGCCGCAGTGCTCGGCCTGCGCGAGAACCCCGCCCTACCGCTGCTCGACATTCTGCGCAACCACCTGCGCACGACCGAGCTCCTCCTCATCCTCGACAACTGCGAGCACCTCCTGCCTTCCTGCGCCGAGCTGATCGAGACGCTGCTGCTGGGTGCGCCGCCGCTCCGCATCCTCGCAACCAGCCGCGAGTCCGTTGGCGTCACAGGCGGGATCGAGTACGCGGTCGAGCCGCTCGAGGTACCGCCGGCTGCCACGGATCCCGGCGAAGTCGCGTCGGTAGGCGCGGTCCGCCTCTTTCTCGACCGAGCCTCGGCACCGAGCGGCCTCGCCCCTACCCCGACTGCGGTCGCGACGGTCGCGCGCATCTGCCGTGATCTCGACGGCATTCCGCTTGCGATCGAGCTCGCAGCAGCGCGGACAAAGGCGCTCTCGGTCGACGAGATCGCGGCGCACTTGGACGATCGCTTCGGCTTTCTCAAGTACTGGCGCCGCGTCGCGGTACCACGCCATCAGACCCTGCGGGCGACGATGGACTGGAGCTACGAGCTCCTCTCGGACGGAGAAAAGACCGTCTTGCGACGCACGTCAGTCTTCGCGGGCGGCTTCACCATGCGAGCCGCGGCGCGAGTCTGCGACGCCGGCGAAGAGGCGAAGGCGCTCGACACGATCGCAAAGCTGGTCGAGCGGTCGCTCGTCGTCGCCGACGTACAAGAGGGTGAGACGCGCTACCGGCTGCTCGAAACCGTGCGGCAGTATGCGGCCGAGCGACTCGCGGACGCAGGCGAGGCCGACGCGGCGCGGCGCGCACATGCGCTGACCTTTCTGACCCTGGCAGAGGAGGCGCCTCCAACGGACGAGGATCCGCTTAACCGGCTGGTGCCCGAGCAAGACAATCTGCGCGTAGCCCTCGACTGGTCGCTCTCGGCGGGAGAGGAGTTTGGGCCAGAGCTCGCGCTCGCCTGTTCCCGCTTTTGGTATCGGCGAGAGCACGACGAGGAGGCACGGCGCTGGTTGGAGCGTGCGCTCGGGGCTCACTCGCAACGTGACCAACTACGCGCCGAGCTGCTCGGCCTCCTCGGCACCGTCTTGTACGAACAAGCTGAGCTCGACAAAGCGGACGCCGCTCTCTCGGAGGGACTCGCGCTCGCGCGCGCCGAAGGCAACTGCGCTCTCGAGGCCCGGTTGTGGGTGTGGTGGGCCCATGTGCGCCTGTATCTCCACGACGTCCGGTGGAGCGAACTCCTGAAAGGGTGTGAGGAGGCAGCGGTCGTGCTCGAGTCGGAAGGCGATCTGAGCGGTCTTGCCGACGCCTGGGCCGCGATCGGGCGGGCACGCTCCTGGATCGGCGATGACTCGGATCAGGAAGCGTTCGAGCGGGCGGTGTCGTACGCGCGCCAGAGCGGGAATCGGCGCGCCGAGCTGGTCGCCCTCGAATTCCTGGCCATGACGTTCCTCAGTTTGGGGACGCCGGTCGACGCCGCAATCGAGCGGGAAGAGCAGCTGCTCGCCACTACCGGAGATCGCTATACGGAGCAGGCGATCCTCGGTCCGCTCGCCTGGTTGTACGGGTTTGCCGGCCGTTTTGCCGAGGCGCGGGAGGCGATCGGCCAGTGTCGGGCGCTGTATGCCGACATTGGCGCCTCGCTCTGGTGGGCCTCAGGTGCACAGATCGCGGGATCGATCGAGCTGCTGGCAGGAGATTCCGTCGCCGCCGAAGCCGTGCTCCGGGAGGCGTACGAGGCGCTTCACGCGATGGGGGAAGTCAGTTACCGCTCGACGACAGCGCTTTGGCTCGCGGAGAGCCTCTGCGAACAGGGACGTTTCGACGAGGCCGAGCAGCTGACGGACGAGGCCGAAGCCCTCGCACATCCCGAGGACTTCATCGACCAAGTCCACTTGCGCACGATCAGGGCGCGGCTTCACGCTCAGCACGGGCAGATCGACACCACCGCTCGGCTTCTCGAGGACGCCGCTGCGATCAATCCCGCAGGCAATGCGTACCTGCGCGGGAAAGTGCTCCTGACGAAGGGCGAGGTACTGCGAGCCGCCAGACCTGAGGAAGCCGCCGCCGCGCTCCGCGAAGCGCTTCGCCTATTCGAGGAGGTACACGCCGCGGCGCTCGCGGAACAGGCGCGAACGCCGCTCGAGCAGTTGGCTGCCGACTCGCTCGTCCGGCCCGACTGACGACGTTCGCCGGTCTCACTCTCACTTCAACGCAGTTTCAACCGCCTTTCAACCTGTCTTCTGGACGCTTCGAGCAGGTGTTCTGCCTCGGAGACGGGAGACAGATGGTGGGAGCAGAGATCGACGCGAGCAAAGAGCGGTTCCTGCAGGAGCTTGCTCGCGGCGACGCTGCGGCCGCCGCGTCAACGTACGACGAGCACGCGATCCTGCTGCCCCCGACCGGGGAAGCGATCAAGGGACGGAAGGCGATCCAGAACTTCTGGCAGAGCGGGATCGAGATAGGTATCCGCGGTGTCGAGTTGGAACCGCTCGAGCGCGGCGAAGCAGACCGATTCGTCTACGAGGTCGGCCGCTACCGCATGGTGCTGCAACGGGCGGAGGATGAACCGACGCTCGAGCGTGGCGCCTACGTCGTCCTCTACAGGCAGGAGCCCGACGGCTCGTGGCGGCGAGCCGTCGACACGTTCAACCGCGAGCTGTCACAGGCCTCTCCAAGGGCCCGTGGCGGCAGAGGAGGTAGCAGATGATGAAGCAATTGATCCGCCTGACGTTCGTCGCAATCGCCGCCGCGGCACTCGCGAGCGCGCTTGCCATTGCCGTCCGCGCCGAGCCGACAAACCACGCGAACCGGCTCGAGGTGACGTTTACCGAGACCCCCGCCTCGATCACGAACCGAGTCGCCGACCTCGGGGTCTTCCAGCTGATCCTGACTGCGAACGGCACGCTCGACGGGTTTGGAGCTGTCAGCGAGATCGTCGGCGTCACGCAGGACCGGGCTGTCCACCCGTGCGGGGATGGGAGCGACAGCGAATCGGACACTCGGCGCATCGTCGCGAGCGACGGAACACTCGCCCTTCGGGAGACGGGCATCAAGTGCCCGACGCCGTCGGGGCTCGTCTTCACCGGCACTTATCAGGTCGACGGCCTCTCGAGCACCGGCGTCTTCGCCGGAGCACGCGGCAGCGGAGACGTGACCATCGACATCGCTACACACACTGCGACCTTGTCCGGGCGGCTCAAGCTCGCGGGCTCCGATGACTAGCCCGCGGCTACGAACCCAGGGAGCAGGGAGGGCACGCATGCGGTTTCGCTTCACCAAGCGACTGCGTCGTATCACCTCTCTCGCCCTAGCGGTCGCCGGACTGGCGGCGCTTCTAGTAGCCGGGGCGCAACCACCCAGTGACAGCAGAAGGAGGCACCTCATGACCCATCTACGGCGCGCTCGACGGCGAACGCTGATCGCGACTCTCGCGACAGCTCTCACCGTCGGCGCCCTCACCGTCGCCAGCGCGGGTACCGCAGCGCAGCAAACAGAACACATCTACGCCGGCGGCAACACGTACACCATCAACACGGAAGCCGCCGTCGACGTCGACGCATCAGCGGGAGTTCTCGCACAGTCAGCGCCCTTCTACATCATCGGCTTCCCCGTCGCCGCCGGCACGACCGGACCGATCACACTCCCGTCCGGCTACCAGCCCCAGAACAACGGGCTTCCCGCACCCCTCCCCTACCACGACCACATCGCGGCCGACGTCAACAATCCGCTCCGGCGCGTCGTCGAGCTCCGATACAGCTGGGCCTACGCCTACAGCCCCATATTCGTCCCACTCACGAGCATCGACCAACTGCCCGCGGCCGAAGCCAGCGGCAAGCTCGACATCGTCGCACCCGGCGCGTCAGACCCGTATCAGCACTGGACGAACACCGTCCTCGTTCGCCCAGTCGTTCCTTGAGCTCGCGGTGAGTCAGGCGCGCACTTGCCAGGACTTCGTGCTGAGCGAACACGCGAAAGGAGGTGACATGTCCAAGATCTTCAAGGTCAAGCATCTGCTCGCCACCCTGGTGGTGGTGGCAGCGGCGCTGGCGGCGGCGACCTCGGCGCTCGGCTTTACGGGGCCGCCGGTCGTGAACCAGCAGTTCCGCCCACCGCCCGACGTCCATCCAGCGACCTGGTGCGGTCAGGTCCAGGGGACGGCCGTCGACACCATCGTGGAGCACTACATGGTGGATGCCGGCGGAAACATCATCGATAACGTCCGCTTCACCCGGGTCTTTACGGCAACGGCGACGGGCAAGGCAATCGTCTCTTCGGCATCGACCACGGCAAAGTCGCACGGGCCGATCGACAACGGCAACGGAACGATCAGCTTCGTCACGGCGATCAACGGCCTGGCGCTGAAGTTCCAGGCCCTCGATGGTCCAGTGCTGAAGGCGGCCGATGGCCAGCCGCTCCGGAGCGCGGGCGTCCTGGTCTTCGAGGACGTCTTCGACGCGACAACGGGCGACTACATCACGACGAACGTCTCGTTCGAAGGCCCGCACTTGGGTGCGGAGGGCGTCGACATCTGCGGCCCATCGGTCGCGTATCTGCTCGACCCGTAGGCGACGCAGCGAGCCTAGCGGAGAGGGCGCAACAGCCGCCCTCTCCGCTCGATGAAAGGGGGTGTGCCGCGCTTGCGTCCGGCTTCGCCGCCAGCCCCACGCTGAGACAAAGCCACAAGCCAAGTCACTTCCAGGCCCCAAGCCGCTCGCCCAAGGGCAGCCCAGACGCCTGCGGGACTAGCAGGGAGTCACACCGCAACCCCAGTATCCATGCGAGCTTCCGAGGCTCGTGATCAGCCCGTGATCAGCAGCAGGCGAGGCCTCAGCGCCCCGGCGAGATCCCGCCGCCCCGTTCCAGGGCGTGAAGACCGGTCAACCCCGGGGCAGCCCCACCACCCCACCCCGCTGGCGATGAGCCTCGCGCGCTGGACTTCCGACCCGAAACCGCGCGGCTGAGCGCCGGCTACGTCCTCAGCCGTTCAGAGCAGCTCGGCGATGAGCGCAGCGGCCCTCTCGGCGCCGTCGCGCTCCACGGGGCGGTACTCGACCGGCCGCCCGATCTCATCGGCGATCGCCTCAGCGATCGTCTCCGGTGTGGCGACCTCGAAGTCCATCGCGCGGCCGGCGCCGTAGCGCCCGAGCCGGTGGCGCACGTGGAAGTTCTGCTCGAAGTGGTGGCGCAGCGGGAAGTACAGGAACGGCCGCTGGTTCGCCGTCAGCTCCATGCACGTGGTCAGCCCGCCCTGCACGACGGCGAGGTCGCAGGCCGCGAGGTGGCGGTAGAGGTCGTGGACGTAGGCGCGCACCTCGAGCCCCTCGTGCTGCGGCAGGGTCGCCGGATCGATCCTCGGGCCGGCGACGACGATCATCCGCAGCGCCGGGACCCGCTCCTTGGCCTCCGGAAACGCCTCGATCACCCGACGCAGCAGGTGCCCGCCGACGCCCGAGCCGCCGACCGTGACGATGCAGACCCGCTCGTCCTCGCGGTATCCGAGCTCGTGGCGGAGCGCCGCGCGGTCGGCGAAGTCCGATGGGTCGAAACCGGTCACGTAGCCGGCAAAGGAGAAGTGCTCGTGCGTCCAGTCGCGAATCGCCGGCAGCTCCGGCCCGAACGAGTCAGGGACGATGTCGGGCTCGTTGCCGACGAAGACGGCCTGGTCGCGCACACGTGGGAAGCGCGCGATGTGCTCGATCATTTCCGCGTTGTAATCGGCGGTCAGGAACGCCTCGTGCTCGCCGCCGTCCTGCATCGGCAGCCAGCCGACGAAATCGGTCAGCCACACGTAGGCGGCCTGCTTCTGCTCCGGGTTCTCGTGCAGGTAGTAGTCGAGCTCCCACGCCTCGTCGCCGATCCAGAGGTCGTACTGCTCATCGCGCACGAGGTCGTGGAAGACCATGAAGTTCGAGAGCAGGATCTCGTCCATCCGCCTGATCGCCTGGAAGCAGTGCAGGTCGTGCTCGGCCGACTCGCTCTCGATGTGGCCGGACTCGTTCGCGAGGAACGCGCTGGCCGGGTGGATCCGTTCTCCGCGAGCCTCGAGCACGGCGGTGACAGGGTGCTGCGCCAGCCAGTCGATCTCGAGGTCGGGGTGCAGCTTGCGCAGCTCGTCGGCGATCGCCGCGTCGCGCTGGGCATGGCCGAGGCCGATGGGGGAGGAGATGTAGAGCGCGCGCTTGCGGCGCGACTTACCGCGCACCCAGCGCGCGGCCGGCTTCGGCGGGACGACGAAGTCGCGGAGCAGGAGATTGACCCTGACCGGATCGCGGATGTGTGGTGCGTGTCCCGATCCTTCGAGCACGACGAGCTCGCCGCCGGTCTGCTCCGCGAACGCCGCGCCGCGGGTGACGGACGTGGTCGCATCGCGCTCGCCGTGGATCACGAGCACGGGGCAGCGAACACTTTGACAGAGCGCCTGTGACTCTTCCGGGGTCAAGTCTGGGGCCTCCATCGTCGCGATCATGGTCTCGGCGTCGGTCTCGAGCCCCCAGCTGACGGCGTCCTCGATCGGCTTCGTCGAGTGCGGCTCCGGGAACCAGTTCGCGATGAAGAACTCGACCCAGTCGCGGTAGTCGCGCAGCCAGTGGAAGCGATTGTGCTTCGCCCAGCCCTCGACGGTGTCGTACTCGGTGTCGAAGTCGTAGAGTGTCCGCTCGGGCAGCGGTGAGCCCCCGCCGGGGAAATTCGGCCCGATGAAGACGGCGCCGTCGATGCGCTCCGGATGCTCGGCCGCAAGCAGCAGGCCGCGCTGCCCGCCGAGGGAGAACCCGACGATCACGGCTCGCTCCGTCTTGGTCGCGTCCATCACCGCGAGCGCGTCGGCCGCGAACTCGCGCTCGTCGTACGCCGCCGCGTCCCGCGGCCGGTCGGAGCGGCCGTTCCCGCGCCCGTCGAACGCGACCACGCGGCAGTGGCGCGCAAGGTAGGGGATCTGCATCTTCCAGTGCCGCGAGTGGACGAGCGACCAGGTCGGCAGGAGCATGACCGTCGGCTCGCCCGACCCGTAGACCTCGTAGGAGACCCGCACGCCGTCGCGCTCGACGTAGCCGGACTCGTCCGGGTAGCGCGCCCGGGTCTGTTCGGCCGCGGGTGCGGTCAGCTCGACAGCCATTGGTCGATCCACTCCAGGAGCTCCGCGTGCCCGGTATCGACGCCGCCGAGGCGCTCGACGGCGATCCCGATGTTGAAGGTCAGCACCAGAGAGACGAGCGCCTCGAGCGGCATGTCGATCCCCAGCTCCCGATGCGGCTCTGCGAATGCCTCGGTGAGCACAGCCCGCCATTCGGCGTTCACCCGAGCCAATCGCTCGCGCAGGCCTTCGTCGTTCCAGGCAAGCGCCTGCAGCTCGAGCCAGACCTTCTCGTAGGTGACGTCCTCACTCACCAGGTAGCGCATCGCCGTCCGCCACTTCTCGACGAACGGCATCTCGGCCGCGTACAGCTCCCGCTGGCGGGCGATCAGGCGCTCGGTGAAGCGCTCGAGCGCGCGCACCATCAGGTTCTCGTTCGAGCCGAAGTAGTAGTGGACGAGGCCGTGGTTGACGCCCGCCTCCTCCGCGAGCCGTCGCGTCGTGATGCCCGCGTGCCCGACGTCGACGAGCAGCCGCTCCGCCGCGTCGAGCAAGGCTTCTTCGGCCGCGGCCCGCGGGGTGGTGGGCACGGTCTCCGTCACGTCAGCTGCCTTCAGCGCCTCTTCATTCGACTGAGCAGCCGCCGGCCGGCGATCGCGAAGGCGGTCACGGTCACCGCGCCCGCAGGTGCGAATTGCAGCACGGTCTCCTCGACTGGGATCCCCATGATGTGCGCCAGCATCACTGGAAGATCTCCGTCGTGCAATCCCCGCCCTGCAGGCGCACCTCGTGCGCCCGGGCGGGGCCGTCGGGCCGGTCGTGGAAGTCGACGAAGAAGTCGTCGTCAATCTCCATGCCGCCGTTGGGATCGCAATCGACCCGCAAAAGCCACGAGCGCATCTCCGGGTAGAACTGGTTGTCCCAGGTCGAGTAGAGCGAGTTGGTGACGTAGAGCCGGCGCCCGTCGTAGGAGAGCTGCAGCATGTTCGGGCCACCGCTCAGCTCGCGCCGCGCGTCGGTCGGCTTCCCGATCACCCCGCCGAGCCACAGCTGACTGGTCAGCTTCGGGTTCGCCGGGTCGGAGATGTCGTACCGGCGGATGTCGCCGTGCAGCCAGTTGGCGAAGTAGAGGAAGCGGTCGTCCATCGAGACGACCAGGTCGGTGATCAGCCCCGGGACCGGGAACGGCCAGCCTTCGAGCTCGACCCCCTCGACCGCGATCACCTGGTCGGCCGTGAAGCTGCCGTTGTCGCGGTGGAAGTGCCACATCGTGCTCGAGAGAGCCGCGCCGACGAAGCCTTCGTCGGAGTCGGGGTCGTGCAGCCAGCGCGCCTCGAGCGGGATGAGGCCGTTCTCGCCGAGATTGACCGTCTGTTCGACGCGCCGCTCCGTGAGGTTCCAGAAGTGGAGCCGGCTGCCGTAGCGTCCGGCCGCCACGTCCTCGGGATCGAAGCCCTTCTCGTAGGCGTTCGGCTCGCCGAACTCCGACGAGACGAGGGCGTTCTTGCGCGGCTGGTACCAGAAGTCGTAGTTGAAGGGAGGCGTCTCGCCGCCGTTCTCCCAGCGGCCCTTGACCTCGAACGTCTTCGCGTCGAGGACGGCGAATCCGCCGGCACCGTTCCCCTCGGCGTCGCCGAGCATGGAGATGACGACGTTGTCCCCGGGCATGCAGTGGACGGTGTGCGGCCTGGTGTAGCCGGTCTTCGCGACGATCTCGTCGGCCTCGATCACCTTCTCGATTCGCGGCCGTCGAGGGTCGGTGCTTACGTCGACGACGTGGATTCGCGACGACCGGAAGCCCGGGATGATCAGGTGCGAGCGGTCGGGGCCGTGGCAGGCGGACGAGCAGCGGTTCCAGCCGAAATGGTGGAGCTCGTCGCCGGGACTCGACATCGGCAGCTCGTGGACGATGCGGCCGTCCTCGGTGTCGACGACGGCGAGGAAGTCCGGCGCGTCGACACCTGTGCCCTCGCGCAGGCAGGCGAGGTAGAGGAACTCTTCGGGCGGCGCCTGCATCGCCTCCTGAGGCGAGCGGTAGAGGGACGGAGCGGTGCTGTGCGGCATTCGGTCGTCCTCCTTTGAGTCAAATGTCTAAGTCATTTGACTAAACTCTACTTCGCTTGTCAAGGCTTGGGCTCAGACGCGCCTCAGCATCAAGACGCCTTGGACTGCCCTCGGGTGGGCCAGTGTGCGGGAATGTCCCTAGAGGTCCGAGATGTCCCGCGCGATACCGCGCGCGATCTCTACGGCGTTCACTCGTCGGCGCACCGAGTCGACTGAGGTACCCGCATACAGGGCCATCGAACCGATATCCCCTTCTGTGTCGGTTGTCGGCTGCGCGTCGCTGTAGCGCACCACCGGCCTACCCGCGCGCGTCGCAATCACATCATCCTCGCCGGGCCGTGATCCTGCCGCGGGCCTCCCAGCCGACTCCCATGTAGCGAGCGTCTCGTTGCGTAGGACGCGGTGAGGCGCATCCGGCCAGCCGATGTCGAACACCGTCGTGAGAACGGAGTCTGCGCTCGTCGCGCGCAGGAGACGCTCGAAGTAGTCAGGATGCACGTCGGCCTCGGTCGAAGCGAGAAATGCAGTCCCGCACGCCACTCCGTTGGCGCCCGCGTTGACCGCCGCCCGGGCGGACGCGCCGTCGGCAATCCCGCCGGCGGCAATGATCGGCAGGTCGAGCATGGGTCGCATCTCGCTCAGGAACTCAATTAGCCGCGTAGTTCCCTGGACGTGACCACCGGCTTCAACTCCCTGAGCGATGAGGATGTCGGCTCCCGCGTCCGCCGCCTCTCGAGCTGTGGGAACGTCACCGATCTGCACGATGACCACAACGCCGGCTCGTTGGGCTCGCTCGATCAACTCATGGTCGACGCCCCACGAAAAGGACACGAACCCTGCCCCTTCCTCGAGCACCACATCGAGGCGCTCCTCTTGTTCGAAATCCAGCACGAGGTTGACGCAGAACTGCCTGCCGACCGCCGAGTGAATGCGCTGGAGCTGTTGGCGAAGCGTCTGCGGATCGGTCCAGGACGCCGCCAGGGTGCCAAGAGCACCGACGCGGCTAACTGCGGTGACGAGCTCCGCCGTCGTCGCCGGCCCGATCGGCGCTTGCATCACGGGGAGTTCCCAGGGCAGCGTCACCAGGCCAGGGTAGTGCCGCTCGGCTGGGCGAGCGTCCTCTCACTCCGTCTGCCCGTAGTCAGAACTTGCAGGCGGCGCAGGGTACCCAGCTAGAGCCGCTACGTCGGAGCGGGCGGGCACCGGCACCCGCGACCAGGCGCGCGGCACTCTCCAGCTTCGACTTTTGTCGTGTTCCGTTGCCCCGCGTCCGGCGCCAGCCCTAAGCGCCACAGAAAGATGCGTCCAGCAGTCGCCTCAGCGCGGCCCCGGCCGACGGCGAAATCGGGAGACTGTTGCTCATCGCGACTACCCGACGGCGGCCGTCAGGACTGCTCCAAGCCGCGGAAACCGTACCGAGCAGGGCACCGGTGTGGCCGATCGCGGTGCCGCACGGCGTCCGGAACGCAGCCAGCCCCAACCCGTAGCGCGAACCGGGCACTGGGCGCATGAGCGCGAGTAGGCGGGGCGGAAGCAGGCGGCCCTGGAGAAGAGCGCCGAGAAAGCGCGAGAGATCGGACGCTGTGGAGATGATCGACCCAGCCGCCCAGGCCCACGATGTGTTCACGGTACTGCGATCGCGAGCGGTCGCGAGGCTGCCGACGATGCCGTCGTGCTCACTTGGGGCATAACCGTGCGCGTAGCCACGGATGTTCCGGAGGTCGGGTGCGAAACTCGTGTCCTTGAGGCCGAGCGGCGCGAAGATCCGCCGACGGAGCTGGCGCCCGAGGCTACTGCCGGTTGCGCGCTCGACCACCATTCCCAGGAGGACGTAGTTCGTGCTGGCGTAGGCGAAACGCTCCCCGGGCCGAGCGACTGGACCCTCGGCCAGCGCCACACCCACCAGCTCGCCAGGTTTCCACCGGCGCCGCGGCTGGGCGACCGTCCGGCGTACGAAATCCGCGTCGTCCGCATAGTCCGCAAGCCCGGACGTATGCGCCAGCAGCTCTCGCACAGTGATCCTGCCGCCGTCCGGGACGAGGCCGGGCACCCACCGCTCGACCGTGTCCCCGAGCGCTAGTCGGTGCTCGCCGACGAGTTGGAGCACGACGACCGCGACGAAGGTCTTCGTGATGCTGCCCACACGGAAGCGATCGTGAACGTCTAGCGGTACACGTCCTTTCAGCACGGCGAATCCGCTGGTCTTCTCGCGACGCGAGGAGCCGTTATCGACCAGAACAAGGGCGCCGGGACTCCCCGCGGCGACGACGTTGTCCGCCGACGGCCTGGCCGAGCCGCTTCGGAGGGCGATACCGCCGATGATGATCGCCAACGACGCCGCGGTCGCTAGAGCTATCAGAGCGACAGCCTTCACGCCGATGCGTCTCACCGCTGCAGCGTACTGCCCTAGACGGCTTCTCCCGCAGGCGACAGTCCTCCGACCAGTGAGATGTTGGAGGGCGAGGATAGACCGAGGGTAAAGGGCCCGGCGGCGAGCCGAACGCCTAGGACGCTTCCGACAACCCGGCCTATCTGAAGCTAGGCCTTGCGGTTCGGCGGCGACTGCTTGGCCCTCTCATTGACTCAATCGCCACAAGGTGGAAAGCTGTTGATCGGCAGGCGTTTGGCCCGGGCGCGATTCGTGCTCGGTCAATCATGGAGGTCCTGTGAACCGGGAGCCAATCGTTGCGCAAGCGGTCGCGGTGTTGGGCCTTTCGATTGACGGGGGCACGTGTGAGAGCGTCAACGAGGTCGCCGGGGTGCCGTTCGCGCGGGTCGTGGCGCCGACGGAACTCGTCGGCACGCCATCGGGTCACTCTCTAGCGAAAGGAGATTCAGCATGAAGAGGTTCTTGGTGTTGATCCTGGCTGTTGCAGTGATCGGAGGCGCCGCAGCCGCGACCCAGGCTCGCAGCGGCGGCGCGAAGGGAGAAGAACCGGCGGTCAGCGTCGAACTCACGTACACGAAGTGGTTCAACCCCGGCTTCCCGAACATGGTCGGCGTCGTTGGTGGAGACATCGTCGGTAAGTTCGGTGGGGCCGTCCTCCAGGCAACCCCGGATGCCACCGGTCGCTTCGTTCAGCTCACGGCGGTCTACATCGTCATCGCCGCTGATCCGGCCAAATCCCTGACGGCGCACGTCGAGGGGATGCAAGACAACCAGACCCGCACGGCCGTCCTAGACGGCCGCGTCGTCGACGGGTATCTGAAGCGCGCTCACGTGCATGCTGAGTACGCGGTGATCAGCTGCTCACAGGCGCCCAACGGTACGTGCTTCCAGGGCACTATCAGCGTCACGCGCTCGAAGGACTCCGAGGGCTAGCGCCCTTCTTGGGCTTGAACGACTCGGTCGGGCGACCGCGTAAGTGCGTCGCCCGGCCGAGTTCGTCAGGGCGGGCTCGTTCAGGCGAGGGCCGGGCGGCGAGCCGAACGCCCTCGCGCGCGGGTGCGAGGTTCCCGGCTCTCGTCAGGGAACGCGGCGCCGGACGAGACGCTTACGCGGGCTCGGCAGCGGCAGCTACGTCGCATCAGGTCGACGCGCAATCGCGGACTGACGCTCCAGGCGATTTGCGACAAGCTCAACAGCGAGGGGGTAGCTACGCCGCGTGAAGGCTCGGTCTGGCGTCCGACCTCGTTGCGTGCCGTGTTGCGAACTCGCTGAATACCTCAGGCGACTAGGACGGTTGCCCATGCCAGGCAGCGACTGATCCGATCGGCGCGACCACCTTCGGCGAGGGCAACTTCAAGGCGCTGTTCGAGAGCATCGAGCGCGAGCAGGCCCTGCGCGGCAACCTCTAGAGACAAAGCCGATTGTGAGCAGTATCGGAGGGGTCTAGCCTTGTCTCGTGCCGATCTGCGCAAGTTGCGGGAGAGCCGTCGAGGGCGACTTCGCCTTCTGCCCGCACTGCGGCGCCGAACTGGCCGCAGCGCCGGTGGCGCGACAGCAACGCAAAGTCGTCACGGTCCTCTTCTGCGACGTCACGGGCTCGACGGCGCTCGGCGAGTCGACTGATCCGGAGGCGGTCCGCGCGCTCCTCGCGCGCTACTTCGAGCGGATGAAGGCGATCGTCGAGGCGCATGGCGGGAGCGTGGAGAAATTCATCGGTGACGCGGTCATGGCGGTGTTCGGCGTCCCGCACGTCCACGAAGACGATGCGCTGCGCGCCGTCCGTGCGGCCTCCGAGATGCGCGGCGCGCTCCCTGAGCTCGGCGTCCAGGCGCGGATCGGCGTCAGCACGGGCGAGGTGGTGACGGGCACCGAGGAGCGTCTCGCAACCGGCGACGCCGTGAACGTCGCGGCCAGGCTCGAGCAGGCGGCACAGCCGGGCGAGATCCTGCTCGGGGAGGAGACGTTGCATCTCGTCCGCGAGACCGTGGAAGCGGAGTCAGTCGAGCCGCTCGGGCTGAAGGGGAAAGCAGAGCCGGTTGCAGCCGCCCGCCTACTAGCCGTGACCGGCGATACGCGACGCCGCCACGAGGCACCGATGGTCGGGCGGGAGACGGAGCTCAGGCGGCTGCGCGACGCCTTCGAGCAGGCGACCCGCGACCGGTCGTGTCAACTCTTCACCGTCCTAGGGGCGGCTGGAGTCGGCAAGTCACGGTTGGCGTACGAGTTCCTGGAGGGGGTCGGCGCAACCGTCGTTCGCGGCCACTGCCTGTCCTACGGCAAAGGAATCACGTACTGGCCGGTCGTGGAGGTTCTCCGAGAGCTCGACGCGCTGCCCGAGAACCCCGCTGCCGCGGCGGCGCTGCGCTCGCTCGTCGACGAGGCCGAACGGGAACCCCCGGCCGAGGAGATCGCTTGGGCGTTCCGCAAGCTCCTCGAAGAACACGCGCACGAACGACCGCTCGTGTGCGTGTTCGACGACATCCACTGGGGAGAGGAGACCTTCCTCGACCTGGTCGAGCACGTCGCCGACCTGTCTCGCGACGCGCCGCTCCTCGTCCTCTGCATGGCCCGCCCCGAGCTCCTCGACAGGCGGCCCGCCTGGAGCGGCGGCAAGCTGAACGCGACCGCAGTCTTGCTCGAGCCGCTCTCCCTCGAGGAGACGGGGTCCCTGCTCGACCTCCTAGGTGTCGAGAACGACGAGTTGCGAGCGAACGTCGTGCAGGCGGCCGAGGGCAATCCGCTCTTCGTCGAGGAGATGCTCGCGCTGGTCGGCGACTCTCGCGACGGCGACGTCGCGGTGCCGCCCACGATCCAGGCGCTGCTCGCGGCTCGACTCGACCAGCTCGAGGCAACGGAGCGAAACGTGCTCGAGTGCGGCGCCGTCGAAGGCAGGATCTTCCACCGCGGGTCTGTGCAAGCGCTCGCTCCCGACGAGTCGCAGCTCTCGCAGCGACTGGTCGCGCTTGTTCGCAAGGAGCTCATTCGCCCGGACAAGCCCCAGCTCGTCGGCGAGGACGCCTTCCGCTTCCGACACCTCCTGATCCGAGAGGCAGCGTACGAGGCCCTTCCGAAGGCGACGCGGGCCGAGCTGCACGAGCGCCTGGCGGACTGGCTCGCCGAGCACGGCCGGGAGCTCGGCGAGCTCGACGAGATTCTGGCGCACCACCTGGAGCAGGCCGCTCGTTACAAAGAAGAGCTCGGACAGCCCGACGCGAGGCTGGCCGAGCGCGCAAGTGAGCGGCTCGCCACTGCCGGCCGGCGCGCTCTCTGGCGAGGCGACCACCGCGCGGCCGGCTCCCTGCTCGAGCGGGCGCTCGAGCTGAGTCGGCCCATCCGGCTCGATGTCCATCTCGAGCTCGACCTCGCCCAGTCGCTCTGGTGGGGCGACCTGGAGAAGGCGGCGGAGATCGCTGAGGAGGCGGCCGGCAGCGCCCGCGTCGTCGGAGACGAGGCCCGCGAGCTGCTTGCGCTGACCGTGGCGGCCTTCTTCCGCGCGATCTACGCGGCCGATCCGGACCTCGACGAGTTGGAGCGGATCGCTCACGCTGCCCTGCCCCTGCTCGAGCAGGAGGCCGACCATGCCGGCCTCGTTCACGTCTGGTACGCGCTCGGTTTCGGCGTTGCGAGCCCCCGTGGCCAAAATGAGAGCTCCGCCCACGCGGCCGAACAGGCGATGCGGCACGCGAGGCTCGCCGGAGAGCGCCGAACGTTTCTCTTCTACCTCGGGCTTGCTCTTGTCATGGGACCACGGCCGGCCGACGAAGCGCTGCGCCGCATCGACGCCGTCCTGCCCGAGCACCCGTATCCCGATGATCTGCTGATGCGCGCGAACCTCGTGGCCATGCTCGGCCGCCTCGACGAGGCGCGGGCGCTCGCGCGCGACGCTAACCAGCGGCTGCAGGAGTATCGAGGCTTCGGGGGCGAGCACTGGGTTGCGGAGATCGACATCCTCGCCGGCGATCACGAGGCAGCCGCCGTGAACCTGCGTCGGTTCTGCGACGTGCTCGAGGCGAAGGGTCGGCGAAACTTCCTCTCGCTCTACGCTCCGCGCCTCGGCCGCGAGTTGTACGCACTCGGACGCCACGAGGAGGCGGCGGCGCTCGCCCGGCAGGGTCGTGAGCTGGCTGCGGAGCAGGACCTCTCGGCCCAAATTCCCTGGCGCCAGGCGCAGGCGCTCGTCGACGCCGCGCGCGGCCGCCATGTCGAGGCCGAGGTGCTCATTCGCGAGGCCGTGGCTTTCGCCGAACAGACGGACGCGCTCAACTTGCAGGGCGAGGCGTTGTCCGACCTTGGCGAGGTGCTCGCAGCCGGCGGTCGTATCGATGAAGCCGCCGCCGCGCTTGAGCAGGCGCTCGAGCGTTTCGAGCGCAAGAAGAACCTCGCGATGGTGGCTCAAGTGCGACCACGGCTGGAGGCTTTGCGCGGGAGCCTCTAGCACGGTAGCGCGCCAGAGCTGCGCTTGGATCGAACCCCGGCTCTCGCAAGCAAGCTCTAAGGCAGAGCTCTAAGGTCGGGCGTCGCCGGGAGCTGCCGGAGAGGTTGGCAAGACATACCGCTGATCGTTGGCCGGATGCGTTCAGTCGAGGTCCCATTCAAGCCCGTCAAGGGTTTGGGCTCCTCGCACAGTTAGACGGCTGCCGCACAGCCCCGATAGTCGTTCGACGTTAGTCATGCCCTAGGATCGCCGCGGTGCAGTCCTGGGACCTGACGCAGATCGAAGCACCGGAGGGAACCCGTTCGCCGGCTGTTCTCGAGACCGTTGACGGGGCACGGGCGATCGTCATCCGCATCGCACCCGGTCAGGAGCTTGGCGACCATCAGGTGCGCGAACGTGCATGGCTGACAGTCGTCGAGGGAGACACGCGCATCGAGGCGGCTGGTGATGTCGTCGAGGCCGGACCTGGCACGCTGGTTACGTTCGAGCCGGGTGAGCGGCACCGCATCGGAAGCGAGCACGGCGCGCGGATCATTCTGATCCTCTCGCCCTGGCCCGGCGAGGGTCACTACCCCGAGAGCGACCCCTGGACGATCCTCGACTAGTCGTTCTTCCCGGCCATGGCTCTAAGCGTCTGCGCCGCCTCCTCGTGGTCGAGTGCTCGCCCTAAGACCGTGCGCGGATGGCCCTGCGAAACCCTCGCGATCATCGTCTGGATCGCGCTCGCCTTTGGCCCGTCCGTGTCGCTGGCCGTAAAGGGCACAGCTTCTTTGGCTACTTCATCTTCAGCCTCTTCTTCTTTCCCGCTGTGCCCGCCCAGGAAGCCTCTGGCGCAGGTTCACCGTACGAACTCGCGGTCTCTTGACGACGAAGTTCCGAAACGAGGGCCGCGAGCCCGGGATCTTGCGACGCAGCGCGGCTGCCCTGCCCTTAGCAGCGGATCCTCGCGCGCGCGTGAACATGACATGAGGATCTCGCGAGCTGCGAGACCGTCGTCAGCTTCAACTGATCACATCGCTGATCACAGGCGCCTCTGAGCGCCTTTCCACAGGCCGGATTCCGCTTGGTTGAGAGATGGGCGGTGCGTGGCTCGAACACGCGACCTCCTGCTTGTAAGGCAGGTAAGCCGAGGCCGTAGTTGATCCCCCGACTCCTGCTGCGAGTGGGCAGGTCGTGGGCAGGTTTCCCTGCCCAACCGTGACTACGGTGGCCCAAGAGGGCAGACCGGAACCGCACCTTCGTCTATCCAAGCCCTCCCCTGACCAAGTCCGGCCCGGAGTTACGAGTGAAGTGCTCTACCAGCTGAGCTACGTCGGCGGGGCGGGCGAAGTCTAGCCGCGCCTAGGCGGGGGCGACCACCCGCTCGGCCGCCTCGGCGCACTCGGCCTGATGGTGCAGCGCCGGGTCCGCGGCGAAGCGCTCCGTGACTTATACGACCTCGTCGCCGAAGACCTGCCAGGAGGCCGGAATCGGGACGACGTACGGCCGGCCCAGCCCCGCAACGCACGCGCCGAGAACTCCATCGTGTTGATCGCCTGCAGGCCCTGCGTGCCGCCGGCCGCGCTGATCAGGCCGATCACCTTGTCGTGCAGGTACGGCGGGTCGCGCCCCCCAGCACGTGCAGCCAGTCGAGCGCGTTCTTGAACGCGCCGGAGATCGTCCCCTGGTGGAGCGGGCTGCTCCAGAGCAGGCCGTCCGCGACGTAGCAGGACCCGAAGCGCGTTAGACTCGCGCCGAGATGATCCTCTTGCGCATCGCGCTCGCGGTCGGCATCAACGCCCTGGCCCTCTGGGTCGCCAACGCGATCTGGGACAGCGTCTCGATCCACGGCTTCTGGGCCTACTTCATCGGCGCACTCGTGCTCGGGATCGCAAACGCTGTGATCAAGCCGATTCTGGCCATCCTGACGCTGCCGTTGATCATCTTCACGCTCGGGCTCTTCTACCTGCTGATCAACATCGCGATGGTCGCGCTGGCCGAGTGGATCGCGCCGAACTTCTCGATCGACGGCTTCTGGACGTACGTCGGCGTCGTCGCGATCGTCTGGCTCGTGAACTGGGTCTGCTACTCGGCGCTCGACGCGCTCGAGGGCGACCGCGGCCGCGCCCGCATGGCCGCGTAGCGCCAGACGTCCGCGCCCGCGTAGCTCGTCACCCACATCGAGCCGTACGCGCGCAGGGCGAGAAAGGCTCCCGGCCCGGCGGGGAACGAGCCGAGTACGCGCGCCGTCTTCGGATCGACCCGGTAGACGAGGCTCTGCTCCTTGTCCGGGATCCACAGCGTCCCGTCGGGGGCGACCGCGCCCTGCGCGAGCGTGCGACCGAACGTGAGCCGGTCGACGACGTGGCCGTTCTCGACGTGGACGAGGACGTTGTCGGCCGCCTGGATCCAGAGGCCGCGAGCGCCGGCGACGAACCAGGACGGCGCCCGCACGCCGACCGGGACGCGCTCAACCTTGCCGTTAGTGGGCTCGAGGCGAGCGATCTCCGTCGCCGAGCGCCCGAAGCCGACCCAGAGCCCGCCGCCGGAGACGTGCAGGCCGGTCGGCCGCGGCCCGATCGTGATGCGGCGGACCACCCGCAGCGAGCGCGGGTCGACCTCGACGAGCTTTCCCGCCTCCCAGGCCGTCACCCACACGCGGCCGAAGGCGGCGGCGACGTCGAACGGGACGCCACCGACCCGTACACTCCGCACGCGGCCCGAGCGCGGGTCGACGCGCGCGAGCGTGCCGGTCTTGTAGTTCACGGCCCAGAGCGCGCCGAATCCGTACGTGACCGAGAAGAGCCCCGGCCGGAGCTTGAGCCGGCGCGTGACCCGGTTCGTCTTCGGGTCGATCCGCGCGAGCGTCCCCGAGCCGTCGTTCGCCACCCACACGGCGCCGTAAGCCGCGGTCGCGCCGCCGGGCGAGGAGCCGGTCTCGATCCGCGCGACGACGTGCGGCGAACTGAGCGCCGCGAGAGCCACGCCGACTAGCGCTAGCTTCATCACGGCAACTACACCGCGCCGGCCTGCGGGGTTCCGCTAGAGCTCTGCGGCTTCGTCGTCGCTGAGCTCGAGGTCGGCGGCCGCCACGATCGGCTCGACCTGGTCGGGCCGCCGGAAGCCCGTGATCGCGCCGTCGACGGCCGGGTTGCGCAACGTCCACGCGACTGCCACGGCTCCGGGCGCGACGCCGTGCCGCTCGGCCACGCGCTTCAGGCGCTCGACCAGCTCGAGGTTCTGCGAGAGCTGCGGCTCCCGGAAGCGCTCGCTGCGCCGGCGCCAGTCGTTGTCGGGCAGGCTCTCGATCCGCTCGCGGGTCATCTTTCCGGTCAGCAGGCCGGAGGCCATCGGCGAGTAGACGATCACGCCGATCCCCTCCTCCTCGCAGAAGGGCAGGACCTCCGGCTCGGCCTCGCGGTCGAGCAGCGAGTACTGCGGCTGCAAGGTCTCGACGGGCGCGATCGCCTGGGCGCGGCGAAGCTGCTCGACCGAGAAGTTCGAGACGCCGATGTGGCGCGCGAGGCCCTCCTCCTTGAGCTCGACAAGCGTCGACCAGCCCTCCTCGAGCTCGTCCTCCGGGATCGGCCAGTGGATCTGGTAGAGGTCGACCGCGTCGAGCCCGAGGCGCGAGAGGCTGCCCTCGATCTCCCGCCTGAGCGAGTCGCGCCTCAGGCTCTGGACCGTCGTCCGGTTCGGGCCTTCGGGCTGGCCGCCCTTGGTGAATATGAACGGCCGCTGCTCGAGCCCGGCGATCGCGCGGCCGACGACCTGCTCGGAGTGACCGAAGCCGTACTCGGCGGCGGTGTCGATCCAGTTGACGCTGAGCTCGAGCGCCCGGTGGATCGCCGCGATCGAGTCGTCGTCGTCCTGGTCGCCCCAGCCCCAGTCGTACCCTGCGCCGCCGATCGCCCAGGCGCCGAGGCCGACGCGGGTGATCTCCATCCCGGTGCGGCCGAGCTCGGTCGTCCTCATGCGGCCACGCTGATCGAGCCCGCGAAGGCGCGTCGCAGCTGGACGAAGAGCGCCTCCAACGCCAGGGCGGGTGAGAGCTGGAACTCCTCGAACCGGCGCCACGTCTCGCGCACGAGCTCGGCTGCGCGCTCGGCGCCTTCGAGCCGCTCGAGCGTCCCGTCCTCGTGCAGCTCCTCCGCGCGGTCGACGTGGACGAGCGCCTTCTCAGCCCCCGCCGCCGCGGCGACGAGGTCGCGGTACCACGACGCGAGCTCCTCGAGCGACGCGAGCAGCTCTTCGCGTTCGGCCCCGCGCGCGGCTCGCTTGACGCGCTGCTCGGCCTCGCGGGCAGTCAGGTCGAGCCCCTCGAGCGCGGCTTCCTCGCGCTCCTTGGCCTCGGCCGCACGCTCGCGTGTGGCTTCGACCAGCTTCTTCGCCGCCGCCGAGGCGTCGAACTCGGGCGCGTAGACGGAGCGCGCCGTCTCTAGCAGCGCGGTGCGGCGCTTCGCGGAGGCAGGATCGAGCAGGCGCTCGGCGCGGTCGAGGCGGCCGCTCGCCACGCGGGCGATCGAGGTCGCCTCCTGCTCGGAGAGCTCCGGCGCCCGCGCCTGCACCTCGGCGCGTACCGCCCGCTCGGAGAGCCGCCGGAACGGGATCGCCTGGCAGCGCGAGCGGATCGTCTCCGGCAGCGGCCCGACCTCGTCCGCGACGAGCACGATCACCGCGTACTCGGGCGGCTCCTCGAGGTCCTTCAGCAACGCGTCGGCCGCCTCGTCGTTCAGCAGATGAGCGCCGAAGATGAGGTAGACCCGCCGCTGCGCCTCGAACGGGCGCATGTGCAGGTCGCGCCGCATCTCGCGCACGGCGTCGATCCGGATCTGGTCGCCGAGCGGCTCGAGCACGTACAGGTCCGGGTGCGAGCGCCGCTCGACGCGCGGGTCGCCGCCGAGCAGCTCCGACGCGAATGCGACGGCGGTCGCCCGCTTGGCGACCCCGGCCGGGCCGTGGAAGAGGTACGCGTGCGCGGGTCCCTCCCCGAGGGCCGCGCGCAGGAGCCGCTTCGCCTCCTCCTGCTCAGGAACGCTGTCGAAGCTCGTGGAGCACCTCCTCGGCGATCTCGCGCGGCGGGCGCGTGCCGTCGATCGTCTGGATTCTCTCCGGGAAGACCTCGGCCAGCTGGCGGTACGCGGCATCGACGCGCGCACGGAAGTCGTCGTCCTCGCGCTCGATGCGGTCGCCGTCGGAGCCAACGCGACGCGCGGACTCGACCGGGTCGACCAGCAACAGGAACGTGCGGTCGGGCAGGACGCCGCCGACCGCCTGCAGGTTCAGCTCGAGCACGCGGTCGAGCCCGAGCCCGCGCGCGATCCCCTGGTAGGCGAGCGACGAGTCGAGGTAGCGGTCGCAGATCACGTCGGCGCCCCGCTCGAGAGCCGGCGCGATCACTTCCTCGACGAGCTGCGCGCGCGCCGCCGCGAATAGCGCCGCCTCGGCCCAGGGCGAGACCTCGCCCTCGGCCAGCAGCAGCTCGCGCACCCGCTCGCCGAGCTCGGTCCCGCCCGGCTCGCGCGTGGCGACGACGTCGCGGCCATCGCCCGCGAGAGCCTCGGCGAGCAGGTCGGCCTGGGTCGACTTGCCGGAGCCGTCGAGCCCTTCGAACGTCACGAACACTGCCGACACGGCTCCTCCCAGTGATGTCGTTCGGTCACTCGGTCGTCAGCACCAAGCCAGAGGTCGCACTCGTCCGCGGCCCAGGCTGGTTGCCTGGGCAAGGGCGAGGGTGAGCTCTGGCGCAGCGTGATGGCGGGCGAGGGACGAACGGACATTGCTGGGTGGAGCCGTAGGATACGAGGCGGTGAGGGGGCTCGTTACCGGGGGCGCTGGGTTCATCGGCTCGCACGTCGTCGAGGCGCTGCTGGCGCGCGGCGACGACGTGACGGTCGTGGACGACCTCTCGAACGGGAAGCGCGAGAACGTGCCCGAGGGCGCGCAGTTCGTCGAGCGCGACGTGCGCGCAGGGCTCGCCGAGGTCTTCGAAGAGGCGCGGCCGGAGGTCTGTTTCCACCTCGCCGCCCAGGTCGACGTGCGCGTGTCGGTCGAGCGGCCGGAGCACGACGCCTCCGTGAACGTGCTCGGCACGCTCGAGGTGCTCGAGGCCGCGCGGACGCACGAGACGCAGGTCGTCTTCAGCTCGACGGGCGGCGCGATCTACGGTGAGTGCGACGGGCCTGCGACCGAAGAGGCCGAGCGCCGGCCGCTCGCGCCCTACGGCGTCTCGAAGCTCGCCGGCGAGGAGTACCTGGCGGCGTACAACCGGCTCTACGGGACGCGGCACGTCTCGTTGCGTTACGGCAACGTCTACGGGCCGCGGCAGGACCCGCACGGCGAGGCGGGCGTGGTCGCGATCTTCCTCGGCGCGCTGGCCGAGGGCCGGGCGCCACGCATCTTCGGCGACGGCCGGCAGACGCGCGACTACGTCTATGCCGGCGACGTGGCGCGCGCGACGCTGGCCGCGGCAGGACAGGACGGCGGCGTGTTCAACGTCGGCACCGGGAACGAGACCTCGGTGGTCGAGCTCTACGAGGCCTGCCGGCGCGTGGCGGGGTCGGCGCTCGAGGCGGAGCATGCGCCGGAGCGGCTCGGCGAGCTCCAGCGGAGCGTGCTCGACATCTCACGTTCCGAGCGCGGAGCTCGGCTGGGGGCCCGAGGTGCCGCTCGAGGAGGGCCTGCGCCTGACCTGGGAGTCGATCTCGGGGTAGCAGGAGCCGTGCGTCTGGCGGCGAATCGAACGATCCGCCGTGGAGCACGTCCTTCCGCATCCAGGCCCGACCGGTCCCGAGCGCCATCACCCGTGGCGCACGATCGCCGTCGTCGCCGCCGCGCTCGCAGTGCTCGAGCTCCTCGGTCTCGTGGTCGTCGGCATCGCGCTCGTCGCGAAGCCAATGGCACACCGGGCGATCGTCGAGGCCGCGAAGGCACCGACGGCCGTGACGAAGCCCAAGCCGGAGCCGATGCTGCCGCTGCTCCCGCGCCACCGCGTCTCGGTCACGATCCTGAACGGCAACGGCGTCTCGGGCGCGGCCGCTTCCGAGGCCTCGCGCGTGCGTGCGCGCGCCTACATCGTCGGCCGGGTCGGGAACGCACCGCGCGGGAGCTACGGGCACAGCGTGGTGATGTACCGCACCGGCCGCGTGCGCGAGGCGCGCCGCCTGGCCCGCGACCTCGGGATCGCGATCGTCTCGCCGCTCGACGGCCTTCGCAAAGGCGACCTCCACGGCGCGAAGCTCGCCGTCGTGGTCGGCGGCTAGCCCGAGCCGTCCTATCATCGGCGCGTGCCCGCCGACGACCCGCGCAAGCAGGCCGAGATCGACTACCCGACCCGGGCCGGCGAGGAGGGCCGCGCCTGGATCCGCTCCAAGCCGTTCGGCCACAACCCGCGCGAGTCCGCGCGCTTCCTGATCGACTTCGGCTACGTCCTGCAGCTGCTCGACCTGCACGTCGGCATGAGCCTGGTCGAGCTCGGCTGCGGCTCCGGCTGGATGACCCGCTTCGCCGCGCGCCACGGCATCCACGCCGAGGGCTACGACATCTCGCCGGAGATGATCGCGATCGCTCGCGAGGAGGCCGCACGCGAAGGACTCGACGTCGTCTTCGAGGCGGGCGACTACGAACAGCTCGACCTCGGCCGCCGCTTCGACGCCTGCCTGATCTACGACGCGCTCCACCACAGCGAGCGACCCGAGCTGGTGCTCGCAGCCGCGCAACGCGCGCTCAAGCCGGGCGGCCGGATCCTCCTCGCCGAGCCGAACTGGAAGCAGCGCTTCCAGGGCCGCAGGGCCTCGGAGACCTACGGGACGAGCGAGCTCGGATACAGCCCGCGACGCCTGAAGCGGCTGCTGCGCGAGGCGGACTTCACCGAGGTCCGCCGCTTCCACAACAACCGCAAGCGCTTGTTCTCGAACTCGCCCGCCGACACGGCAGCACATCTCGCCGAGCCGCTCACCTACCGCCTGCTCGCGCCCTTCTGGACGCAGATCTGGCTCAGGGCTCGAGCGACTTAGCCCGCGCCAGCTCGCCGGTGGTGAGCGAGTTGAGCGGGTCCAGCTCGACCGCGCGCTCGAGTGCCGGGATCGCGCGGCCGAAGTCCTGCTGGCCCTCCTCGAAGCTGCCGAGCTCCAACCACGCGCGCCAGTTCAGCGGCTGCAGCTCGACCGCGTCGATGTACCGCTGCCGAGCGCCCTGGACGTCGCCGAGCTGCTCGAGAGCCTGGGCCTGCGTCGAGCAGCGGGTCGAGCGCGAGCGGGTTGAGCGAGCGGGCGTCGCGCGCGTCGCGGTAGGCGACGAGCGGCCGCCTGCTCCGCCAGCGCGGAGCGCGCCGAGTCGGTCGAGCGCTCCGCGAACCACGGCGTCAGCAGCGAAGCGCGACCGCGATCGCCGCCACTACCGGCAGCGGCGCCGAGGCGATCGATCGCGGCTCGTCCCGCACAGCCGACCCGCCGAGCAGCGCGCCGGCCGAGAGCAGGAACGGCCCGGTGACGGCGACGAAGTCCCAGTCGAAGTCGACCAGCCGAGCGCGCAGGACGTAGCCGCGCGGCCAGCACGGCCAGCCAGCGACGACGGCGGGCTCTCGCACGCGCACGCGAACGCGCGACGCCCCGACCCCCGCAGCCGCCGATCGACGCGAAGGCGAAGAAGAAGCCCGACGACGCCGGTCTCGCTCAGAAACTGGAGGGACACGTCGCGCGGCCGTGACGACGATGCCGTCCGCGCGCAGCAACGCGGTGGGTCAGGTCGAGCGTCCCCGCCCCGGCCGCGCGACGGCGGACGCGTGCCCCGAGCATGCCAGGCCTCCTGCCACCAGAGCCAGCGGCTGGACGAAGCCCGACGTCGGCCAGGTGTCGCGGGCCGCCGCAGCGAGGGCGGTCGGCTGCGAGGTGAAGTCGCCGATCCAGCCGGCTGGGTCTCGACGGCGAAGCATGACAGACCCGACCGTGGCCCACGTCCGACGAGCACGCCGAGCGCGACGTGCCGACGAAGCTGGCGCGCGCGGTCTGACATCGGCCGACCGCTCGCTCGCAAGCGAGCCGAGGTAGGCCAGGGCGCCACGACGAAGCTGCAAGGACGAAGAGCGACCGCGAACCCAGGCCCGTCGTGGACGTGCACCGAGTGCGGCGTGCGCCGCCGAGGAGATCCCGGCGCGAGAAACGCGCAGACCGCGACCCCGAGCGCCGCGCCGCGCCGAAGCAGCAGCGCCGCGCGCGCTCTCGACCTCGCGGCGGGGCCGACACCAGCCACAAACAACGTCGGAGCGGCGCCGCGAGCACGCCGCCCCGCGAATGGTCAGCAGCAGTCCGACGACCGAGCCGTAGAGGAGCACCAAGCCGGTCGCGCGCAGCCAGTGCGGGCGTGCTCCCGCCGCGCCGCCGAGCCACAGCGCGAGCGGCAGCGCCGATCGCGAAGCAGCAGGCCGAGCGTGTTCCAGTAGCCGATCGGGCCGAGCTCAGCCGCGCGCGCCCGAGCGAGCCGAGCGCCGGAATCGCCTTCCCGAGCAGCGCCAGCCGAGCGGCAGCGCGAGCACCCGGCCAGCACGTACGCGGCCGACCCCCGCACCCACGGGCCCCAGCCAAGAGCCCGACCCACGGCGAGCGCCAGGTAGACGAGCCCGCGTCGAAGACGCCGAGGAGCGGTCGCCCTCGATCGACCAGATGCACCGAGACCCTGTTCGAGGCGACGAAGGCCGCGAAGAAGCGAGCGCGACGACCGCCCGCGCGAGAAGGCGGCCGCGGCAGGCCGCTAGCGCGCCCCGACGCCACCGCCGTCGCGACCGCACAGCGCGGCGACGCCATCCACACCAGCCGCCCCCCGACGACCCCACCGAGAAGAGCGCCGAACCGCCATCGAGGCCCGCCGGCACCGAGCAGGCAGCCGGCCGCCCAGCGATCCAGCGCCCTGAGCATCAGCGCGGGAAGGCTAACATCAGGCAGCGTAGAATCTAGGTGTTCCAGATCCGCTGACCCGCAGATCGACCGCGCGAGGAAGGTGGGCCCGGAGACTTCGAACTCGGCCCCAGGCTCCCCAAGGCATGCGCATCCGTCGAGCCGCCATCACGCCGCCCTGCTCGCCCTCGCGGTGGGGGTCGCAGCAGCCGCCGCGACGCCTTCCTCGGCCGCGGCCGCAGGCAAGCCGTGCTGGGAGCGGGTGATCGACGACTGGCTCGACAACGGGACGATCGACGGCCACTACAAGGCGGCCTGCTACCAGCAGGCGCTGAAGCACGTGCCGGAAGACCTGCGCGACTACTCGAACATCACCGACGCGATCACGGCCGCGATGAACGGCACGCTCCGCTGGCGCGCCGGGCAACGGCAACGGCAACGGCAGCGCGAGTGGCGGCGGCTCGAGCTCGGGGAGCGACAACTCCAACGCCGGTAAGAACCGGGCCGTCCAGGGCGTCCCCGCGAGTTCGTACTACCGCCGCGCGATCGACAACCTCGGCACGACGAAGGCGAACTCGCTGCTCGATCCCGCTGCTCGTCCTCGCCGCCCTCGGCGCGCTGCTCCTCGTCAGCGCCGGCGGCCTCGCGGCGAGCAAGCGTTTCAAGGCCCGGCGCCCAGGGCCTCCTCGATAGCGTCGTCGAGTGAACGGCCGCGGCCCCGTTGACGCGCCCGCTCGACAGCTCCTCGCCTTCGGCCAGCAAGACCTCTATCCGGTAGTCCTCGCGCTCGGTCTCCCCACTGGCCGATGGGCGCGCGGTCTGCCTCCGCCTCGAACGCGCCCAGAGGCAGGCGCGCGTGCGCGTGGTCGCCGCGCAGCGCCGCGATGTAGGCCAGGAGCACAAGGCCGAACACCGATGACTGCCGGTCGCCGATCACGCGTGCCAGCTCCAGACCCCGCCGAGCCGCGGGGGCTCGGCCTCGTCGAGCCGGTCCAGCTCGATCAAGACCTCCGCGATCGCGGAGAGCATCGCCGACCTCCACCACGCCAACCCGACCTCGGCGGCTTGTTCGGTCGAGCGCGTGAACTGTTCAAGCGCGACCTCCCGCTCTCCCTCGTCCCAGGACACGTAGCCCAGACCGCCGAGGACTTCGGACTCGCCGCGTTTCAAGCCGGCTCGGCGGAATCG
>CAVQWS010000010.1:0-256353 GCA_963717725.1 uncultured Actinomycetes bacterium | reverse complement strand
CAGGCTCATGTCGCCCTTGAGCACGTTCAGGAGCTGGGGCAGCTCGTCGAGCGAGGTCTTCCGGAGCAGCGTCCCGAACGGCGTCCGCCGGTCGTCGCCCTCGACGCCACCGGGCGCGCTGTCCGGCGCCAGCTCGGGCGCGTCGCCCGGTCCGGGGCCGCGCGCATCGAGCGGAACTTGAGCATCTCGAACTCGCGCCCGTCGAGCCCGAAGCGCGGCTGCCGGAAGAAGATCGGCCGCCCGACCGAGAGCAGCGTGCCCAGCGCGAGCAGCCCGAAGAGCGGCAGCAGCACGAGCAGCAGCAGGCCCGCGACGATCCGGTCGAGCGTGTACTTCAACGCGAACTGCAGGCCCTTGGGATCGGCGCGCTGCGCCGACAGGAGCGGCAGGCCGCCGAGGTGGTCGACGGTCAGCCGCTCGGTCACGCGCTCGAACAGGCGCGGCACCAGCGAGACGGAGACGCCGAGCTGCTCGCAGCGCTCGAACTCACGCAGCAGCACCTCGCTCGGCGCTGTCGAGAACGTGACGACGACGTGCTCGATCCCATGCTGCTCGATCAGCCGCTCCAGGTCCCAGCTCGCTCCGAGCACCGGGAGCGGCAGGTTCTGCTCGTCAAGCGGCTCCTTGTCGACGAAGCCGACCGGCTGGAGCCCGAGCTCGCGGTGCTCGAGGAGCCGGTTCGCCGTCAGCCGCCCGACGCGGCCGGCGCCGACGATCAGGGTCGGCCTTGCCAGCTCGCCGCCACGGCGGGCCGCCAGCTCGGCCCAGTCGTAGGCCACGCGGCCGGCGGCCAGGTAGACCGCGCTGAACGCGAGCAGGCGCAGCGCCTGTGGCGCAAGGTCGTCCACGTCCCCAGGCAGAAGGATCCGGAGACTGAGGAGCGCCATCGAGCCGAGCGCCGTCGCCGCCACCACGCTGCGCAGGTCGTCGAGCACCGACACCCGCATGCGCCAGCCGTACATCCCGCGCAGGCGGAGCAGCCCGAGCACGATCACCGCGTAGAGCACGAGCCACGGGGCTGCGATCCGCACGATCCCGGCGTCGCCGGAGCCGAGCTGCGTCGCGACGCCGGCTGCGACCAGCAGGACGGCGTCGAGAAGCAGCGCACCGCGTGCCCAGACACGGCTGCGCTCGCGCTGCGCGGAGCGCCGCCGGAGCAGGTCCAACTCGAAGGTCTCGAGCGTCGGAAGCGCTTCAGCCTTCGTCAACGGTCGCGTAGCCATCGCCGCAGTCCAGTCCGGTTCGGCCGACTACCTAGCTGTTCTTGGCCTTGCCGAGCTTCCGGAGCCCGGTGCCTGCAACCAGCAGCAAGCCGCCGCCGGCAGCCAGGAGCGCGAGGTCGAGGCCCGTGAACGGCAAGCCGCCGCTGGCCTTGACTCCCTGCTTGCCGAGCGCCTGCTCGACTGCACCCTGAACTCCGATACGCGGGTAGCCCTGGAGCGCCGCGTCACGCTGTGCGCGCTGCAGGTCTGCCTGCGAGTACTGATGGTCGAGCCGACCGTTGTCGGCGTAATCCTGGTAGATCTGCTGGGGTGTCGCTGCCGACGCAGTGCCGGCCAAAGCCAGAACCGCGCACGCCAGTACCCCCCAGAGTGCCATTCGACGCCGCATTTGTGCTCTCCCTCCTCCTGTGTGGACGCTGACGCCCACATAACGAAACCACTGCCCTTCCCGATCCGGACGCAAAGTGCCGCAGAGTTCTTCCCTCCGACCGGCGTCTTTCGTGCCGGCCGTTCCAGACAACTCCACCGTAGATGCGACTCTGCGGGAACGCAATAGTTAGCTCCCTTACCGCCATCTTACTTGCAAACCGTCCACTCATGAGTGTTAACGGGGAAACCGCGTTTCGGGTTCTGCCCTCCGCGCTGGTGGCGGCCACGGCCTGGGCCCTCGCGTGGCTCGCAACCGGCAGCATCGACTCGGCGGACTGGCTTCCATATGCGGTGTTCGCGGGGCTGCTGCTGGCCGTGCTCCTCACCACCGCGACGGCGCGGCCGAGGCCGCTCGAGCTCGCCGGGCTCGCCGGGCTCGTCCTGCTCGCCGGCTGGGAAGCCCTCTCGCTGACATGGTCGGCGGTGCCGAACCTGGCACGGGACGAGGCGCTGCTGACGCTCTTCTACGCGAGCGTCCTGCTCGTTCCGCTGCTGACGCTGCGTGGGCCGGCCGACCGGCTGCTCGCCGCCGGCACCGTCGCGGCCGAGGCCGCCCTGCTCGCCGTGGCGACCGCGCTGGCGCTGCGCTTCGGCTCGAATCAGACCGACCACTTCTACGCCGGCCGCCTCTCGTTCCCGATCTCGTACCCGAACGCCCAGGCGGCGGTGTTTCTGATCGGCTTCTGGCCGGCGGTCGTCTGCGCGGCGCAGCGGCGCGCGGCGCTTCCCCTACGGGCGCTGGCGGTCGGCGGCGCGACCGTGGTCGCGGCCGGCTGGCTGACCGCCCAGAGCAAAGGCGGCGTGCTCGCGATCGCGGTCTCGGCGGCGGTGCTGTTCGCGGTCTCGCCGCTGCGGCTGCGGCTGCTGCCGCCGACGCTGCTCGTGGCCGGACTGACCGCGCTGGCGTACCGCCCGCTGACGCGGCCGTTCCGCTCGGCGAACGAGACGGCGCTCGTCGGCGACGTCCGGCACACGGGGACGACGATCCTGGTGCTCGGCGCAATCGGGGTCGCCCTGGGGCTGGCCTACTCGGGAGTCGACCGCCGGCTCGAGCTCGGAGCGCGCGCCCGCCGGCTCGCCGGGGTCGTCGTCGGCGTGCTGGCGGCGGCCGCGATCGTCGCCGGCACCGTCGTCGTGCTCGAGCGGGTCGACCTCGTCCACGAGTGGCGCGCCTTCAAGAACGCCCCCACGAACTCGGCCTCGAGCCACCTGCTCCAGCTCGGCTCGTACCGCTACGACATCTGGCGCGTGGCGCTGCACGAATTCCGAGACCACCCGGTCGCCGGCATCGGCTCCCGCGGCTTCGGCGCTGCCTACCTAGTCGAGCGTCACAGCCCGGACACGCCGGCGCGGGCGCACTCCTTCGAGCTCGACGTCCTCAGCGAGCTCGGGATCGTGGGCGTCGTGCTGCTCGCGGTCGGATTGGTGCCGTTCCTGATTCCGGTCGTCAGGCGCACGCGCACGCGCGACCCTGCTGCAACGGCCGCGTTCGGGGGCGCCGCCTACTGGCTCGCGCACGGTTCGGTGGACTGGCTCTGGACCGTGCCGGCCTGCGGAGTTCCGTTCTTCCTGCTGCTCGGGGCCGGCGGCGCCGGAGACGAGCGGCCGTTGCTGCCGCGCCGGGCCGGCCTCATCTCGGCGGGGCTGGTCGTCGCCGTCGTGCTCGTCCTGTTCGTCCCGCCGTGGCTGTCGTCACGCCTGACCGTTGAGGGCGATGTGACCTGGGCCAAGCGCCTCGACCCGCTTGCGGTCAACCCGTACCTGGTCGCAGCGGCGCGCGCGCCGACGCCGCAGGCCGCGCTCGTCCCGCTGCAGGCTGCCGTGCGCAAGCAGCCGCGGGTGGTCGAGCTCCGCTTCCAGCTCGCCGAGGGCTACGAGCGCGCGGGCCGCCGTGCCGCCGCCCGGCGCGAGCTGCTGGCCGCGAAACGGATCGACCCACGGGAGCCGCGGCTCGACGAGGCCCTGGCCAACCTGAAGGGCTAGCGGGCCGAGGCGCCGGGTACGCTCCGCGGCACGTGGCCAAGGCCCTTTTGACAGGCGGCGCGGGCTTCATCGGCTCGCATCTCTCCGAGCTCCTGCTCGCCGACGGCTGGGAGGTGTTCGTGCTCGACGACGTCTCCACCGGCTCGCTGGAGAACATCGAGCACCTGCGCGACCGGCCCGACTACCACCTCGTCGTCGACTCGGTGCTCTCGCCCGCGATCGTCAACGAGCTCGTGAACAAGTGCGACATCGTCTACCACCTTGCGGCGGCGGTCGGCGTGCGCCTGATCGTCGAGCAGCCCGTCCACACGATGGTCACCAACGTGCAGGGCACCGAGATCGTGCTCGACTGCTGCAGCCGCTTCGGCAAGCGCGTGCTGATCGCGTCGAGCTCCGAGGTCTATGGCGACCACCGCACCGAGCAGCCGCTGGCGGAGAACGACCGCCGCGTCTACGGGCCGACGACCGAGAAGCGCTGGCTGTACGCCGACTCGAAGGCGATGGACGAGTTCCTCGCCTTCGGCTACCACCAGGAGCGCGGGCTCGACTGCGTGATCGCGCGACTCTTCAACACGGTCGGCCCGAGGCAGAGCGGGCGCTACGGGATGGTGATCCCCAACTTCGTCCAGCGAGCCCTGGCCGGCGAGCCGCTCGAGATCCACGGCGACGGCTGCCAGACGCGGGCGTTCTGCCACGTGCAGGACACGATCCGCGCGCTCAAGGGCCTGAACGAGGCCGAGGCGCTCTCGGGCCAGGTCTTCAACGTCGGCGCGACCGAGCGGATCAGCATCAAGGGCCTCGCTGAGCGCGTGCTCGAGCTGACCGGTTCCAGTTCGGAGCTTGCCTTCATCCCCTACGACGAGGTCTACGGCCTCGGCATCGAGGACACGCTGCACCGCGAGCCGGCGATCGAGAAGATTGGCGCCGCGATCGGGTGGAAACCCGAGCGGCGCCTGGACGAGATCCTCGACGACGTGATCGCCCAGGCGCGACTACCCTCAGAGGCATGAGCGTCTACCAGCCGGCCGCCGTCCGCACCGTGCCGGGTGCGGCGTCGCGCGCCGCCCAGATGGTCGTCTGGCTGGTGCCGCTACTGGTGTTCGGCGCGCTGATCGCGTTCGTCCTCGTCGGGCACCCGCCGCCCTCCGTGAGGGTCGTGCTCGTCGGCGGGATCGGGCTGATCGGCCTGTTGGTCCTGGCGGTCACGCGCTACGACACCGCCGTCTTCCTCGGCTTCCTCTTGATGAGCGTGGTCTGGGTGCAGCCCGGGCCGCCGGACATCGTCTTTTCGGTGATCTTCGCCGTCGCGCTCGCTACGGGCCGGTTTCACGTGCGGAGGCTGCCGCTGAGCATCGCGATGCTGCTCGCCGCCTTCATCTTCCTGAACATCCTTTCGGCCTCGTTCATCGTCGACGTGCCCGTCGCAGAGCGCTACTTCGCGATCACGGTCTACCTGGCGATCTTCGCGGTCTGGCTGGCCGGCTACGTGGACTCGCCCCGGCGCGCGCGCCTCGTGCTGCTCGGGCTGCTGATCACCGGCGTCACGCTCAGTACGGCCGCGTGCGTCTCGCTCTTCGTCGGCGGCGTGCCGCTCGCGAGCCGCCTGACCGGTGCCGGCCGCGCGCAGGGCCTCTTCCACGATCCGAACATCTTCGGGCCGTTCATGGTGGTTCTCGCGTTGTTCGTGCTCGAAGAGCTGCTCGAGCCCCGCCTGCTGCACGTGCGAAGGTCGTTCAAGTTCCTGCTGCTGCTGGCCTGCGGGGCGGGCGTGCTCTTCTCGTTCTCGCGGGCGGCCTGGCTGAACGCAGCGGTGGGCGTCTTCGCGATGCTCGTGGTCGTCGCGCTGCGCAGGCGCGGCGGCAGCAAGGCGATGGCGATCCTCGTCACGCTGGTCGTCTCGCTGATCGCGCTGGCGCTTTTCGTCTCGGTCACCGGCTCGGCGACGTTCCTCAGCGAGCGAGCGCGCCTTCAGGGCTACGACACTTCGCGCTTCAACGCGCAAGAGACGGGGCTGCGGCTCGTCGCCGTCTACCCGTTCGGGGTCGGGCCCGGTCAGTTCGAGTCCTACATCCCGGTGTCCACGCACAGCGCCTACATCCGCGCACTGGCCGAGCAGGGCGTGCTCGGGCTGGTGACCGTGTTCGGGCTGTTGATAACGACGCTGGTCTTCGCGGGCCGCAACGCGGTCCTGGGTCGGGACACCTACGGGCTCGGCTCGGCCGCCTTACTCGGAGCGTGGTGCGGCCTGATGGCGAACAGCGCGTTCGTCGACACCCTGCACTGGCGGCACCTGTGGATCGTGGCGGCTCTGATCTGGGCCGGGGCGATGCGGCCCTGGCCGCCCTACGCGGAGACGCGGCCGCGCGGCAGCTCGTCCCCGATCGCGGACGACGCCGCGTACGAGTAGACGATCGAGCGCCGCGAGCCCACGACGACGACGCCGAGGGTGTTCACCTCGAGCCGCTCGAGCGTGTCGCGGAGCTCGGTCAGGTCCTCGAGCGTCGCGAGGCCGAGCCGCGACACGACGATCACGCTGTCCACGCTCTGCGCGAGCGCGTGGCTGTCGGCGATTCCGAGCAGCGGCGGCCCGTCGACGATCACATACTGGTAGTCGCGTTCCTGGATCGCCGCGAAAAACGCTACGAGCGCCTCGCTGAAGAGCAGCTTCGACGGATCGGGGACTGGGGTGCCGCTCGAGATCACGTGCAGGTTGTCACCGACGCCGCCGACGACGATCTGGACGCTCTCGTCGATTGCCACCGACATCTCGTTCGGGCGCGCACCGTTGCTTGAAGCCGCGACCAGAATGTCGGACAGCCCGGGCGAGAGCGGGGTCCTGAACAGCTCGTGCAGCGTCGGGAAGCGGAGGTCGCCGGAGATCAACAGCGTCTTCTGGCCGACTCGCGCCAGAGCGCGCGCGAGGCCCGCGGCGGCGCTCGTCTTGCCTTCGCCCTCGACCGAGCTCGTGACCAGGATCACCTGCTGCTTGGTCGGGGGCAGGTAGAAACGGACCGAGGCCTGGAGCGTCTGGTACGCCTCGTTGGCGACCGCGCGCAGGAGTTTGCGCCGGCGACCAAAGCGATGGCGGACGAATGGGAGTCCGACGAGCAGCGGGAGGCCGAGCACGCGGCTCACCTCGCGCGGACTGCCGACGCGCGGCGTCAGCCGGTCACGGGCTAGCGCAGCGATGATCCCGAGGAAGAGGGCGGCGAAGAACGCCAGCACCCCGTTCCGGAACGGCCGGGGAGTGTAGGGAGCGTCTGGCACCTCGGCCGGGATCGTGGTGAGGTCCGAGCCGGCAGTGGCGAGCTCCGTGCTGAGGTTCGCCAGCTGCTGCCGAATGGCGTCGAGCTCCTGCGGAGTCGCTCCGCGCGCCTGGGCGTCGCGGAGCTGCGCGGTCAGGGCCGCCTGGGCCGTCTCGAGCTGGCGACGGGCGTCCTGCTGGTGCAGCGTGACGAAGGTATTGGCGGTGGCATTGGCGATGAGCGTCGAGAGTCGCGGCTTAGAGGCCAGGGCCGCGATGCTGATGATGTCGGCAGACTGGTCGACCGACGCCGACACATTCTTCTCGAGCGAGTCACCGGTCTCCCCGGGGACCCGCTTCGCCGCGCTGTCGAGGACGCGCCGGGTCGTCAGCAGCCGCTGGAAGGTCTCGAGGTTCCGCTTCACCGTGTCGGGGTCGGTGCTCGCGAAGACCGAGGTCGCCGGTTCGTAGATCAGCTTCGACGTCGAACGGTACGTCTTCTGCACTAAGAGCGAGATACCGACCACCACGGCCGTGGTCGCGACCACGAACGCCACGATCATCCAGCGCGCCCGCCGGATCGCGTCCAGGCTGCGACGAACCTCGATCGGCTGTTCCGCCTGGAGCTGCGACGAGCGGAGACCGGGGGGCGGGGACTCTCCGCGTTCGGACATTCGCCGCACGATAGCCGAATACCCGGCCGTATCAGGCCGTCCCAATGATCCCTCAAGGGGGTGAGGCCGCAGGCTCTGGCAGAGCCGATCCGGGAGAGCATGGAGCGCCGCCGCCTTCGCTCGCTGCTCATCCTCGCCGTCGCGCTCTGCGCTACCGCAGCACTGCTCCCCGGGCGTGCCCAGGCGGCCCGGCTGCACATGCGCGTCGTCGGCGACAGCGTGATCGTCCGCGTCGTCGGTGCGAGAGCGCACTCGATCCGCTACACGCTCGGCCACCACACGATCGGGCGGCAGCGGCGGGCACCGTTCAACTTCGTCCTCTACGGCTACGCGCCGGCCCGCAGCGAGTCGGCCGCGCGCCGCGTCCGGCTAGTCGCCCGCAACGCGAGGACCGGCGCGCGTGCTCGGCATCGCGCGGCTGCGGCGCACCTGGAAGCCGGTGAGGCCCTCCAGAACGCCGAACCCGCACGTCTCGTTCACCAGCACGTCGCCCGCGACGACCACTGCCACCACCGCCACGATCTCGTTCACGACCAAGGACGCGACCGCCACGACCTGCAGTTTCGACGGTGCGCCCTTCGTATCGTGCGCGCAGCCCCGTGACCTTCACCGCCCTCGCACTCGGCAAGCACGCCCTGACCGTAGTCGCCTCCAACTCGGCCGCGTTCGCGACCGTGGTGACCGGCTGGACGGTGCTCGCGCCGCCGCCGCCGCCTCCCCCGCCGTCCTCCGCCTCGCGGACGACCGTGCCCGTCGCTCCGCCCGCTCCGTACGCGACCCCGGCGACCGCGGTGACGGTCTACTCCTCGGCGCAGCTGAACGCAGGCGCTGAACGCCTCCAACCAGGACATCGTCGTGGCGGACGGCGTCTACGACAACTCCGGCCCCTTCGTGAACGCGAATGGCGACCGCGTCTACGCCCAGCACCTCGGCGGCGCAATCTTCAAGGCGGGCTTCGTGCTCGGCGGCAACTGGGGCTCCGGACACGGTCTGCTGCGAGGCCTCGTCTTCGACGTGAGCAACTCGAGCAAGGTGCTGAACGGCTCGATCGTCCACATCTGGGGCACCGGCTCGAACTCGCAGGTGCTCGACACCACGTTCGAGGGCAACAGCGTGATCTCGTCCGGAATCCTGGCCCGCGAGGTCGAGGGCGTGGTCATCCGCCGGGTCGTCGCCCGCGACTTCCGCGACTGGGGGGTGATCGTCGACACGAACACCGCGAGCTACACGCCCGCGACGCCGCCCGTGCTGGAGGACGTCGACTCGGCGAACGTCAGCTGGCCCGACGCCCGCGCCTCGAACGGGACCGCCGAGGCCTGCGTCTGGGTCGGCGTGAAGGCCGTCGTCCGGCGCCTGAAGGCACGCAACTGCGCCTGGGAGGGGCTCTGGGTCGGCACCGGCACGCGCGACAGCGTCTTCGAGGACCTCGACCTGAACGACATCGACATCGGCGTCTACGTCGAGCACTTCGCCTCGCAACACCACCTTCCGCCGGGTCCACGCCGGCCCGAACGTCGATCCGCGGGCTGACCTGCGAATGGGCCGATCCCGCGTGGGGCTCGCGGGCGGCCTGCAGCGACGACGTGATCGAGGATTCGTACTTCGACACGAGCGTGATCGGCGTCTACCTCGACCAGGGCACGATCCGCACGACGGTCCGGAACTCGACCTTCGTCCACCAGCGTTGCGGCGCGATCGGGAACTACGACGGCGTCGGCAATCTCTGGGACACGAGCGGCAACGACTACGGCTCGATCGCTTCCGGCGCCGTCGCGGTCTACACGCACCACCTCTACAGCTGCCCGTCCTAGCGGGAACCGGCGGGAACCGCCGGCGCGTGCATAGTTAGCACGCGCCGTTGGACATCGATCAGGCCCTCGATCCTGCACGTCTCGCAGCCCACCGAAGGCGGGGTCTGCCGCTGCGTGCGCGAGCTCGTGGCCGATCAGCTCGCGCGCGACTGGGAGGTCGCCGTCGCCAGCCCGGGCGGCGAGCTCGGAGAGACCGTGCTCGCGCTCGGCGCCGAGCACCTCGACTGGCAGGCGGGCAGCTCGCCGGGGCCGTCGTCCGTGAGCGAGACCCTGCGCCTGCGGCGCATCCTGGACGAGCGCGTGCCGACGCTCGTACACCTGCACTCCTCGAAGTCCGGGCTCGCCGGGCGGCTCGCGCTGCGCGGCCGGGTGCCGACGGTCTTCCAGCCGCACGGCTGGTCGTTCTACCCACTCTCGGGCCTGATGCGGCGGGCGGCGATCGCCTGGGAGCGCTCCGGAGCACGCTGGGCCCACGCCGTCGCTTGCGTCAGCGAGAGCGAGCGGCGCCGCGGCGAGGCCGTCGGAATCCGCGCGCGCTGGGAAGTCGTGCCGAACGGCGTCGACGTGCGCTCGCTCGCTTCCCGCGTCCGACGAGAGACCGCGCCGCCGCGCGCCGGGAGCTCGAGTTGCCCGACGGCCCGCTCGTCGTCTGCCTCGGCCGGATCTGCCGGGCCAAGGGCCAGGACCAGCTCGTCGAGGCCTGGCCGCGCGTGCTCGAGCGGGTTCCGGACGCGACGCTCGCGCTCGTCGGCGGCGGGCCTGACCTCGAGGAGGTGCGCAGCCGCCCCGCGGAGCGCGTGCTCTTCGCCGGCGAGCGCACCGACGCGCCCGCCTGGCTGGCCGCGGCGGACGTGGTCGCGGCGCCCTCGCGCTGGGAGGGGATGTCGTTTGCGATGCTGGAAACGATGGCCTCCGCGCGCAGCCTCGTGATCACCGACGTGCCCGGCGCACGGGACGCGCTCGGCGACCACGCCGGCATCGTCCCGCTCGGCGACCAGCGGGCGCTTGCCGACGCGATCGTCGAGCGGCTGCTCGATCCGGCGCTCGCGGCCGAGGAGGGCGCCGCTCGCCCGCACCCGCGTCGAGCGCGACCACGACCTCCGCGACACGACACACGGCGTCGCGCTGCTCTACGGCCGGGTGCTCGGCCTTCCGCTCGCCGGGCTCGAAGACGCACGGGTCGCGGCCGCGCGATGAGGATCGACTACCTGATCCGCGCGCACACCGCGCCCGAGCAGCTGGCGCGGCTCGTCGAGCGCCTGGACGACGGCGACGTCCGCTTCTACGTCCACGTCAACCGCCTCAGCGACGACGAGCGTCTTCGAGGCGATGCGCGCCCGGCTCGCCGGCCGCGAGCACGTCACCTGGCTGCCCAGGGTCGCCTGCCGCTGGGGCGGCTTCAGCCTCTTGGAGGCGACGCTCGTGGGGATCGAGGCGATCCTGGCGAGCGGCGACCTGCCTGACCATGCGCTGCTCCTCTCGGGCCAGGACTACCCGCTGAAGCGGCCGGCCGAGATCCGCGCGTACCTCGCGGAGCGCCAAGGACGCAACGTGCTGCATCACTTCCACCTCCCCGCCCCCGAGTGGGCGGGCGAGGGCGGCGGGCTCAACCGCCTTCGCTACCCGTACTTCGAGCGGGTCCGCTACAAGACGCGGCTGCTGCGGCTCCCGCTCCCCCGCCGCCTCCCGGCCGGCCTCGAGCCGTACGGCGGGATGGCGCTCTGGGCGCTGACCGGCGAGACGCTCGAGTGGCTGATGCGCTTCGTGGCCGAGCGGCCCGACGTGCTGAACTTCTTCCGCCACACCAAGATGCCGGACGAGACCTTCTTCCAGACCGTGCTGCTGAGCTCGCCGCTCGCGGGGACGGTCGACAACGAGCAGCTCCACTACCTGGACTGGAGCGCAGGCAGCGCGCACCCGGGGACGCTGACCACGGCCGACCTGCCGCAGCTGCGGGCCTCCGGCATGCTCTTCGCGCGCAAGTTCGACGCCGACGTCGACTCCGAGATCCTCGACTTGCTCGACGAGGAGCCGGCGCGTGCCTCTTAAGACGGTCATCCTCGCCGGCGGCTACGGCACGCGCCTCTCCGAGGAGACGACGGTGCGGCCGAAGCCGATGGTCGAGATCGGCGAGCGCCCGATCCTCTGGCACATCATGAAGGGCTACGCGGCCCACGGCGTGCGCGAGTTCGTGATCTGCCTGGGCTACAAGTCGCACGTGATCAAGGACTACTTCGCGACTACGCGCTGCGGCACGCGGACGTGACGGTCGACCTCGCCGCGAACGAGCTCCAGCTCGAGGCGCGCGGGGTCGAGCCCTGGCGCGTGCACCTCGTCGAGACCGGCGACGCGACGATGACCGGCGGACGGCTGAAGCGCGTCGCGGAGCTCGTCTCCGACGAGACGTTCTTCTTCACCTACGGCGACTGCGTGACCGACCTCGACATGACGAAGCTGCTCGAGTTCCACCGGGCCGAGGACGCACTCGCGACCTGACGGCGATCCGGCCGCCGGGCCGCTTCGGCGCGCTCACGCTCGGCCACGAGACGACCAGGATCGAGCGCTTCCGCGAGAAGCCCGAGGGTGACGGCGGCTGGGTCAACGGCGGCTTCTTCGTGCTCGAGCCCGACGTGCTCGACTACATCGACGGCGACGACACGGTCTGGGAGCGCGAGCCGCTCGAGCGCCTCGCCGACGAGGGCCAGCTGGCCGCGTACCGGCACGACGGCTACTGGCAGAACATGGACAGCCTGCGCGACAAGATGGTGCTCGAGGAGCAGTGGGCGAGCGGCAGCCCGCCGTGGAAGACCTGGTAGCCGGCCCCGCCTGCCGCTTCTGCGGCGCGCCGCTCGAGCACGTGTTCGCCGACCTCGGCAGCTCGCCGCTCGCGAACTCGTTCCTGCGCGCCGAGGACCTCGCGAGGCCGAGCCGTTCTACCCGCTGCCCGTCTACGTCTGCGGCGAGTGCCTGCTCGTCCAGCTCCCGGAGTCCGCGTCGCCCCGAGGAGATCTTCAGCGACTACGTCTACTTCTCGTCGTTCTCCGACAGCTGGGTCGAGCACGCCGCCGGCCTACGTCGAGCGATCGTCGAGCGGCTCGGCCTCGGGCGCCGAGAGCCAGTCGTCGAGCTCGCCAGCAACGACGGCTACCTGCTGCAGTGGTTCGTCGAGCGCGGCGTGCCGGTGCTCGGGGTCGAGCCGGCCGCGAACGTCGCCGCCGCCGCGGTCGAGCGCGGGATCCCGACGCACGTCGCCTTCTTCGGCAGCGAGACGGCGCGCGACCTCCTCGGACGAAGGCGTTCGCCGCCGACCTCGTGCTCGGCAACAACGTCCTCGCCCACGTGCCCGGACCTGAACGACTTCGTCGCGGGCGTGGCGATCCTGCTCAAGCCGGACGGGCGTCGCGACCTTCGAGTTCCCGCACCTGCTGCGGCTGATCGAGCACACCGAGTTCGACACGATCTACCACGAGCACTTCTCGTACTTCTCGCTGCTCGCCGTCGCGCGGGTCTTCGCGCGGCACGGCCTCGGCTCTTCGACGTCGAGGAGCTGCCGACCCACGGCGGCTCGCTGCGGATCTACGTGCAGCACGCACGGGCGGCCGGGCGAGCGGGTCGAGGAGCTGCTCGCGCGGGAGCGCGCGGCCGGGCTCGACCGGCTCGAGCGCTACGCGCGCCTTCGAGCAGCAGGTGCGCGCGGCGAAGCGCGACCTGCTCGAGTTCCTGATCGGCTTCCGCCGCGACGGCGCGCAGATCGTGGGCTACGGCGCGGCCGCCAAGGGCAACACGCTCCTCAACTACTGCGGGATCAGGGCCGACCTCCTCGACTACGTCGTCGACCGCAGCCCGCACAAGCAGGGCCTCTACCTGCCGGGCACGCGGCTCCCGATCCACGCGCCGGAGCGGATCGCCGAGACGAAGCCCGACTACGTCCTGATCCTGCCCTGGAACCTGCGCGACGAGATCGTCGAGCAGATGGCGCACGTGCGCGACTGGGGCGGCCGCTTCGTCGTCCCGGTGCCCAGGGCGACGGTCCTCGAGTGAGCCTCGACCGCAGCTCGCTGCCCTCGGCCGCCGAGGCCGGCGAGGAGATGCACGCGCTCGATGACCGAGCTCTTCCCGTTCTGCCGCAGCCTCACCGGCGACGGCGTGCGCCAGACCTTCGACGTGATCGAGCGCACGGTCCCGCTCGAGCGCACCGAGGTGCCGAGCGGCACGCAGGTCTACGACTGGACGCTGCCGCGCGAGTGGAACATCCGCGGCGCGCGGCTCGACGGGGCCCGACGGCGGGTCGTCGCCGACTTCGCGGACTCGAACCTGCACGTCCTCGGCTACAGCGTCCCGGTCTCGCGGCACGCTTCTCGCTGGACGAGCTGCGCCCGCATCTCTTCACCGACCCCGAGCGGCCCGACGTGATCCCCTACCGCACCTCCTACCACACCGAGAACTGGGGCTTCTGCCTCCCGCACGCCGTCTACGAGCAGCTGCCGGACGGGCGACTACCAGGTCGTGATCGACTCGACGCTCGAGGACGGCGAGCTCGTCTACGCGGAGCGCTTCCTGCCGGGCGAGAGCGACGAGGAGGTGCTGCTCTCGACCTACGTCTGCCACCCCTCGCTCGCGAACGACAACCTCTCCGGGGTCGTGCTGGCCGCCGACGCTCGCGCGCGCATCTCGACGGCCAGCAGCTGCGGCGCTCGCTACCGCTTCCTCTTCAGCGCCGGCGACGATCGGGCCGCTGACCTGGCTCTCGCGCAACGAGGAGCGGCTGCCGCGGATCGCGGCACGGTCTGGTCGTCGCGTGCGTCGGCGATCCCGGGCCGTTCACCTACAAGCGCAGCCGCCGCGGCGACGCCGAGATCGACCGCGCCGCCGCGCACGTCGTGCTGGGCGACGAGGGGCGGATCCGAGGACTTCACCCCGCTCGGCACCGACGAGCGGCAGTTCTGCTCGCCGGGCTTCGACCTCCCGGTGGGCGTCCTCTCGCGCACGCCGACCGACCGTTTCCCGGAGTACCACTCCTCCGCGGACGATCTCGACTTCGTCCGGCCGCAGGCGCTCGGCGAGTCGTTCGAGCGTTACCTCGACGTGCTCGACGTGCTCGAGCGCAACCGCGACCTACCGAAACCTGAGCCCGAAGGGCGAGCCGCAGCTCGGCAAGCGCGGCCTCTACCGGGCCGTCGGCGGCGGCTCGTTCGCCGAGGGCCCGCTGCTCTGGGTGCTGAACCTCTCCGACGGCGAGCACGACCTGCTGGCGATCGCCGGACGCTCCGGCCTGACGTTCGCCGAGGTCGCAGACGCCGCCGACGCGCTCGTCGAAGCCGGGCTGCTAGCGGGGATCGATGGGAACGGCGCCGCAGCCTAAGCCTGGCGAAGCGGCAGCGGACGGGGCCACCGTGGCCTCCGGCACCTCGCGGATCCTGCCGAACACCGTCTTCCGCGCGGCCGCGGACGTCGGCTCCAAGCTCATCTCGGTCGGCTTCTACGTGGTCATCGCGCGGAAGCTCGGCGCGTCGGCGTTCGGCTCGTTCACCTTCGGTCTCGCCTTCGGCTCGCTCGTGACCGTGCTCGCCGGCTTCGGCCAGGACGCGATTCTCACCCGGGAGGTGGCGCGCGACCGCCGGCGCGTCGACGGGTACTTCGCCAACACTGTCGCGCTCAAGCTGGGGCTCTCAGTCCCGGTGATCGCGCTCGCCTTGCTCGCGCTCGAGCTCGCGGACATGTCCGCCACCACGCGAGCGGTGGCGATCCTGCTCTCGGTCGCGGTGCTCGTCGAGCTGCTCACGACCACGTGCTTTGCGGTCTTCCAGGCCTACGAGCAGCTCGGCTACTTCCCGGTCGTGATCATCGGGCAGCGCCTGTTCACCGCGGGCGTCGGGATCGCCGCGATGGCCGCGGGTGCAGGGGTCGAGACCGTCGCCGCGATCTACCTCGTCGGGGCACTGCTCGCGCTGATCCTGGCAACGACGCTACTCTTCCGGCGGGTCGTCCGTCCGCGGCTCGAGATCGACACCTCGCGCTGGTGGCCGCTGATGCGGGTGGCGATCCCGGTCGGCGTCGCACTCGTCTTCCAGGTGACCCTCTTCCGGGTCGACGCCGTGATCCTGCAGCTCTTTCGGTCCGACCGTGAGGTGGGCCTGTACGGAGCGGCATACCGCCTGTTCGAGGCGCCGCTCTTCATCGGCTGGGCGGTCGCGGCCGCCGTCTACCCCGTGCTTTCGCGGCTCCGCGAGCCGGCCGAGCTGCGCTTGGTCACCGAGCGGGCGCTGAAGCTCGCGATCGGCGCGACGCTCCTCTTCGCGCTCGGCGCGGCCATCCTCGCCGGCCCTGCAGTGAAGCTGCTCTACGGGCCGGAGTTTCACGCTTCGGCCCGCGTGCTCGCCTGGCTCGCGCCCACGATCGTGCTCTACTCCTTCAACCATGTCGCGGGCGTGCTGCTGCTGGCGCGAAACCAGACGCGTTGGCTGGCGGTGGTCTATGGGACGATGGCGGTCGAGAACATCGCCGCCAACCTCGCGACGATCCCGTCGTACGGGATGATCGCCGCCGCCATCAACACGACCGTGACGGAGATACTGCTCTTCCTCTCGCTGGCGGTCCTCGTACAGCGGGTGACCCACGGGCTCGACTGGCTGCGGCTGCTCGGCGGCCCGGTGCTGGCGGGCGCAGTGGCAGCCGCGCTGATGCTCGCACTGCGCGAGCACTTCCCCGTCGCAGTGGTCGTGGGCACGGCGGGCTACCTCGTGACCATCGGAGCCTTTGAGCACTTTTTCTACCCCCAGGACGTAGACGCCGTCGTCCGCTTCCTGCGGCGAAAGGTGGCTCCCGCTGCCTGATCTCGGCGGCCGAACGGCGCTCGTCACGGGCGGCTCTCGGGGCGTCGGCCTCGCGATCGCCCGCGAGCTTGCCACCTCGGGCAGGTGGCGATCCTCGCACGCTCTTCCGATCAGCTCGAGCAGGCCGCCGCCGAGACGGGCGCGACCGCGCTCCCGGGCGACGTCCGCAACGCCGCGGAAGTCGAGCGGGCGGTGGCCGAGCTCGGTCCCGTCGATGTACTGGTCAACAACGCAGGCATACTGGCCGCGATCGCCCCGCTCGCCAAGGCCGATGCCGACGACTGGTGGCTCGACGTCGAGACGAGCGTGCGCGGCGCGTTCAACTGCACCCGCGCCGCTCTCCCCGGATGCTGGAACGCGGGCGCGGAACGATCGTCAACGTTTCGAGCTACGCCGCGATTCGTCCGAGCCCGAACACGAGCGGCTACGCGGCTGCGAAAGCGGCCCTGCTCAACTTGACCGGGACGCTCGCAGCCGAGACCGCGGGCAGGGGCGTCGTCGTCTTCGCGATCAGCCCAGGCTTCGTACGCACGGCGATGACCGATCGCGTGCGCGAGTCGGGGCTCGTCCCCGGCGCGGGTTCGGGCCGCGAGGTCGAGGCCGAGCGCGCCGGCCGGCTCGTCGCGTTCCTGGCCTCCGGTGTTGGCCTGGACGACGTCGGCCTCGAGACCGTGGTCGGCGAACTCCTGACGGCAGAACGTCCGCGCGAAGAAGCCGCGTTCGTGCTCGATTCGCTCGAGCTCGATCAGGGAGGCGCCGGTAAGCTCGAGCTCGCGGAACCTCAGTCCGCCCAGCGCAAGTCGTCGTCGAGGCGGCCCTCCTCCCGCAGCTGCTGCAGGCGCTTGAGCCGCCTGAAGCGCGGGCCCTCGAACTGCTCGAAGGTGAGGCCGGCCGTGCGGTAGGCGTCGTAGAGCTGGCCGGCACCCTTGCGCGCGCTCCACTCGAGCGTCAGCTCCGTCGAGCACGACGAGGCGAAGATGAAGCGGCCGACGCCCGCCTCGCGCGCCGCCCGGGCCAGGCGCACGCTCGCGCGCTCGTTGATCTCGAACGTCAGCTCCGGGTCGAGGTCGCCGAGCGAGTCGTTGGAGAGCGCGGCCAGGTGGAAGATCGCGTCATGGCTGCGCAGGTCGTCCTCGCCGAGATCGCGGATGTCGCGCTGCACGCTCTCGACCTCGGCGCCGGGGTACAGGTCGCAGCCGGGTAGTAGCGCGTGTCGACGCCGGTCACCTCGTGCCCTTGCGCGGCCAGGAACGGCGCGGCCACCGAGCCGTGGTGGCCGGTGACGAGGACCTTCACGACGCCGCCGGCAGCGACTGCGGAGTGCCGATGTCGACGAGCTCGGTCTCGAAGTCGACCGAGGCCACGCGGCCGGCACGGGCGAGCCGGTCGAAGAGTTGGCCCGGCTCATCGACACCCTCGATGCCATCGAGCGCGCTACGGCGCGCGGCGAAGCAGCCCCAGACGAGGTTCGAGGCCGGCTGCTGCGGGCGGACGTGCACACGCGTGACCGCGGCGCCGTCGAGCTCGAGCACGTCCGAGCGCGAAGGCTCGGCGAAGCGGAACACTCCGAGCGCCACGTCGCGGGGACCCAGGGCCGCCAGCAGCCGCTCGAAGACCTGCTCTGCCCCGAAGAGGGTGTCCGGGAAGCCGGCGAGCACGAGGTCGTCCGCCGCCAGACCATCGAGCCCCAGCACGAGCGACTCGGCGACCGTCCGCGGCTCGCCCTCGACCAGCGTCACACGGCCGCGCAGGTGCTCGATCAGGTCGTGCTTGGCCGGGCGGACGACGACGCGGATCTCGTCCGCTGGCGCAAGCCGCTCGAGCAGCGCATCGACAACCGGCCTGCCGCGCACCGGCACCAGCTCCTTCGAGCCCTCGATCAGCCCACGCAGCCGCTCCGCGTACCCAGCGGCCGGAACGACGCCGGCGATCACGCTGCAGCCGCCTCGCGATAGCGGTTCTCCATCGCCTCGATCATCGCTGAAAGCGAGAAGCGCTCGCGCGCTCGGCCGCGGCCGCACTCGGCCAGCTGCTCGCTCAGCGCTCCGTCCTCGAGCACGCGCACCAGCGCCTCGGCTAGCGCATCGCGGTCGCCAGGCGGCACGAGCAGCCCGCACTCGCCGAGCACCTCGGGCGGCCCGCCGTAGTCGTAGGCGACGACGGGAGTGCCAACGCCCATCGCCTCGAGCGCGACGAGCGAGAAGCCCTCCTTGCCGAGCCCGCCGCGGCTCGTCACGCTCGGGATCACGAGCACATCGCAGCCAGCGATAAGCTCAACTGCGTCCGCGCGGAAGCCGGGCAGCGCGACTGCGTCGGCCAGGCCGGCGGACTCGATCTCGCCTACGAGCTGCTCCCGGTACCCCGCGTGTGCCGGGTCGTCCGCGCCGACGAAGATCGCCCGCACGTCGAGCCGTTCCCGTAGGCGCGGCAGCACCGCCAGGATCTCCCGGTGGCCTTTGTGCGGGTCGAGCCGCCCGAAGACGCCGAGCACCACGCCCGTGCCGCCGGCCAGCTCCCGCACCGCAGCCCGGCCGGCGTCCTGGTCGACGCCGGAGTCGGGCAGTCCGACGGGCACGACCGTCGTCTTCTCGAGCGTGTCGGCCCGAAAGGTCTCCGTCACCGCGCGGCTGACGGCGGCGATCGAGGCACAGCGGCGAGCGACGGCGCGCGCGAGCCAGCCGTCGCGGCTGAAGTCGTGCTTGAGCCAGACGACCGGGGTCCGCGTGCCCGTGACCGCGAGCGTCGAAACGAGCGCGCCCTTGATCCCGTCGCCGTGCACCACGTCCGGGCGCAGCTGCCGCAGCTCCCGCCGCAGGCGGAGCGCCGAGCGCGCGATCGAGACCGGGCCGGCGCCGGTGGGCAACACCTCAACCGGATAGCCGTTCCGGCGCAACTCTTCGACCAGCGGCCCTTCGGCGAGAAACGTGATCCGGGCGATCCACTCCCGGTCGAGCCCTTCGAGCAGGAGCGACAGATAGCGCTCGGCGCCACCCTCGATCACGAACGGCGAGACGAAGGCGACGCGCAACCTCAGAGCCGCCGTCCGCGCGCGAGGTCGAGCGTCCCCTCGAGCACGCCGAGCGCCCCGCGCCATTCGCGGTTCAGCAGCCGGTGCCCGACCAGCATCCACAGCAGCAGGCCGAACCCCAGCCGCGAGCGCGGCGTCTGCGGGAAGTTCTTGCGGAAGAGGTAGCTGCGGTTCCTGACCACGAGCTTGCCAAAGGCGCGCGAATCGAAGGAGCGAAAGCCGAGCTTCTCGTGCACGACGATCAGGTCGGGCAGGTAGACGATCCGGCCACGCTGCGAGAGCCGGTAGGAGAAGTCCTCGTCCTCGGCGAGGGCGTACGCGCCGAGCAACTCGTCGAACCGCACGGTGCGCGCGAGCTCCCGGCGCGCGCTCATGAAGCAGCCCGGCATGAACTCGACGTCGCACGGCCCGTCGCCGGGCAGGACGTAGCGTGGGTAGCCGTAGCGGGTGAAGCTGCCCCGGTGGCTCCCACTCCCGGGCACAGTGATTCGACGGGCCCACGAGCGCGGCCCGCCACGCCGCTCCCGGTGTGGCTCGACCACCCAGCCGGTCGCCCCGGCAACCGACGGATCGGCGAACGTGCGCTCGAGCTTGGCGAACAGGTCGCTCGGCAGCGAGACGTCGTCGTCGAGGAAGACCACGACGTCGCCGCCGGCCCGGTCGATCCCGATGTTGCGCTGCCTGGTCAGGCTCGGCTCGGTGTGGATGTAGTGGATGGGCAGGCTGCCGTCCTGCAGGCCGACCACGACCTCTCTGGCGGAGGACTGTTCGTCGGCGTCGACCACCAGGACCTCGTCGGGCCGCGGCTGTGTCGCCCAGAGGCTCTCGAGCGTGCGAGTGAGCGGCTCGGGCCGGCCCTTGGTCGGGATCACGACGGAGAAGGTGGTCACCGGCTAGGCCTTCGGATCCCGAGCAGCTTCAATGAGAGCCGGTGCGCGCCGTGCCGAGGCGGCGCGGGCAGGCGTGGCGCCTCGAGCGGCCGCCAGGCCCAGGGCAGCCAGCCGAAGGCGAGCTCGTAGCCCGCCTCGCCGGCGGCCCGGACGACCCGCTCGTCGTAGATGCCGCACGGATAGGCAAGCGTGCGGCACGGCTCGCCGGTCAGCTCCTCGATCGCCTGCTTCGACCCGACCAGCTTATGCTCGAGCTCGGCGTCGTCGAGCGTACGCAGATCTGGGTGGCTGAGCGTGTGCGAGCCGAGCTCCATCCCTGCATCGTGCAGGGCGCTGGCCTCCTCGGCGCGGATCAACTCGCCGGCTTCGCCGGGCACGTCGGGATGCTGCTGCCCGGCGACGAGCGCACGAACGCGGGCCTCGTGCTCCAAGACGGGCACGTCGGCCTCATCGAGGCTGTAGCGCGCGAACGGCTCCGCGGTCAGGAGGTAGCGGCGCTCGCCGTCCGACCACGACGACTCGATCGTCGCGCCGCGCTCGGCCAGCGACTCGCGCGGGCCGGCGGGCGCGAGGCTCAGCTGCTCGTCCACTGCGGGTTACGCTGTCTCGCGTGCCGGACGACACCTTCAACGTGGTCTTCGTCTGCAGCGGCAACCAGTTCCGCAGCCCGCTCGCCGAGGCGGTCTTCGCCCGCGAGACGGCCGGCCGGCCGGTCCACGTCTCATCGTGCGGCACCTCGGCGATCGAGGGGAGCGCCGCCTTCGCCGAAGCGCTCGAGCTCGTGGGCGAGCTGAGCGTCGACCTGTCTCATCATCGGAGCCGGCGCCTGCACGACCTCGCGGGTGCCGACCTGATGATCGGATTCGAGCACACGCACGTCGAGCGCGCCGTCGTCGACGGCGGCGCCACGCGTGAGAGCTCCTTCACGTTGCCCCAGGTGGTCGAGCTGCTCGAGTTGTCGCCGCGCGAGGGCAGTCCGGTCGAGCGCGTGGCCGCCCTGGCGCCCGGCAGCCTGCTCGAGGCGCCGGAGGTCGAGGACCCGATCGGCCTGCCGACCAAGCGGCAGCGCGAAATCATGGTGGAGATCGAGAACCTCACCTCGCGCCTGGCCCGCGCGCTCTTCGACTAGGTTCGCCTAGCCGCCCAGCGGTCGAGCGTCTCGGCCGCCGAGCCGGCCCGGCCGCCGTGCTCGTCGATCCAGTCGAGCAGCCGCCGGTAGAGACGGTCGTAGCCGTTCGAGAGGCGAGGGTGGTGCGAGGGTGGGTGCCAGAGGATCGCGACCGCGCCGCCGTGCTCGGCGACCGGCTCCAGCGCGGCGACCGCGACCTCGTACGCCTCGTCGGCGCCGAGCCCGAGGTAGCGCTCCTCGGCCAGCGTGGCGTCCATCAGGACGAGTGGCAGCTCCCACGCGCCCGCCTCGCGCCGCTCCGCGTCCCAGAGCCGGTAAGGGTACGGCGTCCCGGCGCGCAGGCCCGGCAGCGAGGGCCAGCCGATGCTCGAGTCATAGCGCAGCCCCGCCTCCCGCAGCTCCGCCGCCAACCGGGCCGGATCGCTACGTAGGTAGTGGTGCCGCAGGCCTTGGACCTCGCCGAGCGGCCGCGCCTCCTCGGCGATTGCGCCGGCCTGTTCGCGCGCTCGGTAGGACGCGTGCAGCCCGACCTCGACGCCGGCCTCCCGCGTTCGCTCGAGCGCTTCGCGCTGCGCCGGCCCGTAGCGTTCGGGGTAGCCGTCCTGCGGCGCCTCCTGCCGCGTGAGAAAGAAACAGGTCGAACCGCGGGCGCCCTCGGCCGCGAGCATCTCCTCTAGCGGGTAGTCGGGATCGCGCCCGCGCAGTGCGTCCGCCGCGAACGTGGTCGATTCGCGCAGCCGCCGCCGCGAGCGTTGTGTGACCGACCCCGCCAGCTTGCGAGCCGCGGTCGGCAACCCGCCGCCGCCGAGCAGGTCGACGTCGTGGGTCAGCGCGATCAGAAAGCGCTCGCCGCCCGGGTAGCCGCGCCGCTCGAGCCCGAGCCCCGCCGCGAGCTCGGCGACCCGCGGCCCGGCCGGATCCGCCGGCGGCAGCGGCCGCCCGTGCTGGTCGAGCTCGGCCTCGCGCTCCCGCGCGAGGGTCAGCAGCCCGAACACCTCGTCGAGCACCGCCGTCTCGACCGGCACCGATTCGTCGAAGGGCAGCCCGAGCGCGTCGAGCAGCGCGTCGAGCGCGTACCGCTGTTCCGGGCTCACCGAGACCGCAGCGCGGGAAACAGGATCACGTCGCGGATCGCGTCGCTGCCGGTCAACACCATCGCCAGCCGGTCGATCCCGATCCCGCAGCCGCCCGTCGGCGGCATCCCGTACGAGAGCGCCTCGACGTAGTCCGGGTCGCCGGGCTCCGACTCCTCCGCGCCCGCCTCGCGCTCGGCCTCCTGCATCGCGAAGCGCTGCGCCTGCTCCTCGGCGTCGTTCAGCTCGCTGAAGGCATTCGCGAACTCCATCCCGCCGACCACGGCCTCGAAGCGCTCGACGAGCGTCTCGTCCTCGTCGGTCGTGCGCGCGAACGGCGACAGCTCGATCGGCCAGTCGTAGACGATCGTCGGCCGGATCAGCTCGGGCTCGACGAAGTGCGAGTACGCATGGTCGGCGAGCTGCGACCATGAGCGGTCGCGCTCAGTGTCCACGCCCGCCTCTTCGAGCTTCGCGCGCAGCTCCGCCTCGTCACGCGACCAGACGCCCTTCGCCTCGAGCGCCTCGACGAACTTCACCCGCTCCCACGGAGGCGCGAGATCGAGCTCGTGTCCGCGGAAGGTCACCTGGCTCGAACCGGCCGCGCCGGCCGCGGCCGCGACCAGCGCCTCGGCCCGCTCCATCGTGTCGCGGTAGTCGGCGTACGCCTCGTACCACTCGACCTGCGTGAACTCGGGCGAGTGCTTGTAGGAGATCGACTCGTTGCGGAAGTCCTTGCTCAGTTCGTAGACCTTCTCGAGCCCGCCGACGATCAGCCGCTTCAGGTAGAGCTCGTCCGCGATCCGCAGGTAGAGGTCGGCGTCGAGCTCGTTCGAGTGCGTCACGAACGGCTCGGCGAAGCCTCCTCCGTAGCGCGGTTGCAGGATCGGCGTCTCGACCTCGAGGAAGCCCTCGCCGTCGAGGTACGCGCGCACCGCGGCCACGATCTTCACGCGCGTGGCCGCCAGCTCGCGCGACTCGTCGTTCATCAGCAGGTCGAGGTAGCGCTGCCGGTAGCGCGTCTCGCGATCGGTGACGCCGTGGAAGGTGTCTGGCAGCGGCTTGCGGATCTTCGCGAGCAGTTCGACCTGGCTCGTGACCAGCGACGGCTCGCCGCGGCGAGAGCGCCCCGGCCGGCCGGTCGCGCCGACGATGTCGCCGAGCGAGAGCTCGAGCTCCTGCTCGACGATCAGCTGGAGCCGGCCCGAACGGTCGACGAGATCGAGGAAGGTCAGCTTGCCCATCTCGCGGCGGGCCATTACGCGGCCGGCGACGCGCAGCTTGTCGTCGAGCGTCTCGCCGTTCTCGGCCCGCTCGGCCGCGTCACGGACCGCGGCGATCTCTACCCGGTCGGGAAACCTTTTCGGCAGCATCGCGCTGCCGAGTCTAAGCGGCCTTGATTTCCAGGATCTTGAACTTCATCGCCCCCCGCGGGGCCGCGACCTCGACGGTCTCGCCCTTCTTCTTGCCGATGATCGCCTTGCCGACGGGCGACTCGTTCGAGAGCTTGTTCTCGGCCGGGTTCGCCTCGGCGGAGCCGACGATGCGGTACTCGACGGTCTGCTTGGCGTCGATGTCGCGCAGCTTGACCTTCGAGCCGATCGAGACGACGTCCTTGGCGACGTCCTTCTTGGTGATCACGCGGGCGTTGCGCAGCCGCTCCTCGAGCGTCGCGATGCGGTGCTCGAGCAGCGCCTGCTCGTTCTTCGCGTCGTCGTACTCGGCGTTCTCCGCGATGTCGCCGAACTCACGCGCGACGCGGATGCGGTCGGCGACCTCGCGGCGCTTGTCGTTCGACAGGTACTCGATCTCCTGCTTCAGCTTCTCGTAGCCTTCTGGAGTGAGGATGACGTCCTTCAACGGGCCTCCTGAAAGAAAAACGCGCGGCGCAGGGGCGCCATCGCGGGCGGGGATGTTACCTATCGAGGTGGATGGACGTCAACTGCCTGCCGGTACTATTTCCCGCTCTGTGCAGGTAGATCTTCGGAGCCCCTGGACGATCCGCGACGTCGACATCCCGACGCGGCTCGTGCTCGCCCCGATGGCCGGTGTGAGCGTGCAGGCCTTTCGCCGCCAGGGACGGCGGTATGGCGCAGGCCTCGTCTGCTCGGAGATGGTCAGTTGTGCCGGCCTCCACCACGGCAACGAGCGCACGCTCGGCTACCTGCGGATCTCGGCCGACGAGCGGCCGCTGGCGGTGCAGATCTTCGGCTCCGAGCCGGAGGTGATGGCCGAGGCGGCGCGGATGGTCGAGGACGCCGGCGCCGATCTGGTCGACGTCAACTTCGGCTGCCCGGTGAAGAAGGTGACGAAGACCGGCGCCGGCGCGACGCTGCTCGAAGCTCCCGAGCGCGCCTGCGGCGTGATCTCGGCGGTGGCCGAGGCGGTCTCGGTGCCCGTCACGGTCAAGATGCGCCGCGGGATCGAGAACGGCTCGCGCTCATGCCTCGAGCTCGGGCCGCGGCTCGTCGAGGCGGGCGCCTCCTCGCTGACGCTGCACCCGCGCTCGGCGCGGCAGATGTACACGGGCGAGGCCGACCACTCGCTGACCGCCGAGCTGGCGGCGCTCGTGGACGTGCCCGTCGTCGCGTCCGGTGACGTGACCTCGCGCGCGCGGGCGCAGGCGATCCTGGCCACGACCGGCGCGGCCGCGGTGATGGTCGGCCGCGCGGCCCAGGGCAACCCGTGGGCGCTACGCGAGATCATCGACGGCGACGCGGACGAGCCGACGCGCGAGGAAGTGGTCGCCGAGCTGATCCTGTTCATGCGCGAGACCGTCCGCGAGCTGGGCGAGCGCCGCGCGACCGGCTTCCTGAAGAAGTTCTACGGCTGGTACCTCGGCCGCGGCCGCTTCCCGCGCCCGTTCAAGGCGGAGCTCGTGCAGCTCGAGACGCTGGACGAGGTCGAGACACGGCTGCTGGCGGCCGCGCCCGGCGCAGCGCAGGTTCTTGAGCAGCTGGAGGCCGAACTGCCGGACGGCGAGGACGACGTCGTGCTCGACCTGCCGATCTCGATCTACGGCGGGGGCTGAGCCGAGACGAACTGGCCGACGAGGCCCGCGATCCGGTCGGGAGCGAATGAGACCAGGTCGTGGATCGCGTCGGGGATCGTCTCGATCCGCGCCTCCGGAAGCGCCGCCCGAAAGCGCGCTTCCGACTCGAGGGCGAGCCCCGCCGCAACGACGAGCAGCACGGGCACGCCGGCCGCAACGATCGCCGGGTAAGCCTCCGCGACGGGCTCGAGCCGGCTGCCCTCGTTGATCGCCCCGAGCGATTGGGCGGAGAGGACCGGCGCGATGCGGCCCGCCTCCTCCACCATGATCGCCCGATGGGCCTCTTCGAGGTCGGGCGTCCAGCGGCGCAGTGACTCGCGCTCGTAGGCGAGGTAGGCCTCCCAGCTCTCGAACGTCTCCTCCTCCCGCTCGGCGCGTGCCTCGGCAATGGCGGCCTCGAGCCCGGTTGGCTGCAGTGAGCCATGGTGGCCTCCCTCGACGAGCGCCAGGCATGTCGTCCGTTCCGGAAAGCTCGCGGCGAACCAGCATCCGACCCGGCCGCCCCACGAGAAGCCCACGAAGGCAGCGCGCTCGACGCCGAGCTCCGCCAACAGCTCGGCGGCCGTTGCCGCGAGCCGGGACGGCCGGAAGGCGTCAGCCTCGGGCGCCGGCGTGCGGCCGTGGCCTGGCGGATCGGGCGCGATCACGTGCAACCCGTAATCGGCCGCCAGAATCGGCCCGATCTCGTTTGCGTGCAGGCCGGTCCCGCCGAGCCCGTCCCAGTAGAGCAGCGCGGGATCGCCACGACGACCCCACTCGTAGATCTTCACTCGTGGTTCCGCTGCCAGACCAGGCGGACGCCCTCGAGCGTCAGGAAGGGGTCGATCGTCTCCAGCGTGCGCGCGTGCGGGACGATCAGGTCGGCCAGGCCGCCCGTCGCAACCGTCTGCGCCTCGGCGCCCAGCTCCTCGCGGATGCGCTCGACGATTCCGTCCACCTGGCCGGCGAACCCGTAGACGAGCCCTGACTGCAGGCTCGAGGCGGTGTTCTTCGCGATCACCGTCTCCGGCTCTGCGAAGTCGACCTTGAACAGCCGCGCCGCCCGCGAGAAGAGCGCTTCCATCGAGACCTCGATCCCTGGCGCGAGCACTCCCCCGACGTACTCGCCTTCCGGCGAGACGACGTCGAAGTTCGTCGAGGTGCCGAAGTCGACGACGATCGCCGGCGGCCCGTAGCGCTCGACCGCCGCGACGGCGTTCGCGATCCGGTCGGGGCCAACCTCGCGCGGATCGTCGTAGCGGATCGGGACGCCGGTCTTCACCCCCGGGCCGAGCTCGAGCAGCTCCGACTTCGCGTACTCCTTGGCGAAGTCCCCGTACGAGCGGTGCAGTTGCGGCACGGTCGACGCGAGCGCGATCCCTGCCACCGCTTCGAGGTCGACGAAGCTGCCGTAGAGCGCGCCCAGCTCGTCGCCGCTGCGGTTGCGCTCGGTCGCCACGCGCCAGTGCTCGCGCAGCTCCTCACCCTCGAAGAGCCCGAAGACCGTCTGCGTGTTCCCGACGTCGATCGCCAGGAGTGCCATGCGCGGAGGCTACTTCAGCGCCAGCGCCGGGATGCTCCAGTCCTGGTAGACGCCGACGTAGACGAGGCTCTTCGGCTCGACGCGCCGTGAGAAGTAGAACCGGCCGTTGTACGTGCGTGTGGCCACGACCGGCGCGAGCGTGGTCATCAGGTCGAGGTCGAGCCTGCCGAGCGCGCGCAACCGTGCGGCGCCGTGCAGCCGCTCGAGCGCGCCGAGCCTGGACTGGAACTTCGTCCCGGCGCTGCCGAGCCCGTTGAATCCCAGGGAAAGCAGCCCCAGCGGCTCCGGGTACTCGGAGCACCAGCCGAGCGAGACACCGAGGTCGAGGTCGCTGTTCTGCCTGCCGATCGCGTCGTAGATGTCCGCCCCCGTGAACGCCTTCAGCTTGATCCGCGCCGCCTTGACGCCGAGCTTGACGAGGACGTCGCGGACGTACTGCGCCTGCGCCAGCCCGCCAGGAGCCGAGCTGCGGTAGCCGACGTTCACGAGCCCTGCCCGCAGGTGGCCCACCGCGAGCCGCCGGGCCTTACGGGCATTCGGCGCACCCCGGTACGGCTGCAGCTTCCTCGCGGTGACCGAGCCGGGAACGGACGGGGGCAGCAGGTGTGTCCACGGCGACCCCGAGTACGGCGGGAGCGGCGCCAGCAGGGCACGGCGGTCGATCATCCAGTTGAGCGCCTGGCGCAGGGAGACGTTGTTCCGGAACAGCGGTCGGCGGCTGTTGATCCCCACATAGCCGACGCAGTTGTTCGGCTCGACCCAGAAGCGGCTCTTGTTGACGCCGAACCTGCGCGCGACCCCACGAACCTCGGCGTCCGGCAGCGGGCCCTCGTCGAGGCTGCCGGCCTCGACCTCGCGGAAGCCCGCCTGCTGATCGAGATTCCACCAGACCTCGACGCCCGCCACGTTGCGAGGGCGGAGGCCGCGGTAGTACCGGTTGCGGCGCAGCTCGGTCAGCTCGTTCGGCGTGTTGCGAGCGAAGGCGTATGGGCCGGCAGACGGATAGCCGCCCACCACTTCCCTCGTCAGCGGCAGCCGGAGCGAAGTTGCCTGGAAGAACGGCATCGCCAGCTTCGTCAACAGCGTCGGGTCGCGCCTCGTCAGCCGAATCACCAGGCGGTATCCCTTCGCCGTGACACCGCTGACGTGGGTCGCCTTGCCGGCGTTGACGGCGATCGCCCCGACGATGTTCGTGCCGTTCTGGTCGGTGATGAACGGCGCTCCGGGCGAAGCGAGATCGTGGTTGGCCGCGCGGTCGATCGCATAGGCGAAGCTCTTCGCCGTCACCGGCGCGCCGTCGCTGAAGCGGAATCCCCGCCGGATCGTGAAGGTGTACGTGCGCCCGTCGCGCGAGACCTTGTACCCGGAGGCGACCTCCGGCTGCAGCACGCCCCCCGCCGCGCCCGGGCGGTCGGGGTAGTTGAAGAGCTTCGCCGCGGTCGCGTACTCCAGCGACCACGCGGTCGAGACGTACGCGAGCTGCGGGTCGATCTGCACAGAGGCGCCCGCGTAGCCGACGCGGAAGATCCCGCCGTGCGCGAAGCCGCGCGTAGCCCCCGCCAGCCCGGCTGCGACCAGAAAGGCCGCGCCGAGCACGAGCGCTCCGACCCCCTGCCAGAGCCTTCGTGACATGTGCCTCTTAGGACGCCGAGGCGGTGCGCGAGTTAGACGGCCGCACCGGCCAAGCCGGCACGGCCTCTTTGGTCGGCGTCGCGAGCGGCGCCTTATACCTCGTCGTCGGAGCCGAGCGACTCGCCGATCCGCTCGGCGAGCGCTTCCGCGGTCAGGCTGGGCTCGTCGCCCTCGCCGCGCAGCTCCTCGACGGTCACGTCGCTCGAGGTGTAGACCTCGGCGCGCGGGATGATGCGGGTCGGGCGGTTCTTGTCCCAGACCCAGACGTCCTCCATCTTCAGCTGGAAGAACGGGTAGCTCGGCTGCGGGACGTACTGCAGGTCGAGCTTGTTGCAGAGGTACGTCGCGTCCTGGGTCAGCACGCAGTAGCGGAAGAGCGCGAAGACCGCGGAGTACTCCTTCTTGAGCGCGAGCTCGAGCTCTGCTTCGAACTCGTCGAGCTCGTCGAGATGCGACATGCGCACCATCATAGCCCTGCCAACAGGGCCTGCACCGGGCCGCGGCCGGGGATCTCCAGGCGGGGGTCGAGCTCGGCCAGCGGCTCCAGCGCGAAGCGCCGCTCGTGCAGTCGTGGATGGGGAATCTGGAGGCCCGGCTCGTCGATCTGCTCGTCGCCGTAGAGGAGCAGGTCGAGGTCGATCGTGCGGGGCCCGAAACGCGGTCCCTCGCCCCTGACGCGGCCCAGCCGGCGCTCGATCGCGAGCAGCCGCTCGAGCAGCTCGCGCGCGCCCAGCGAGGTCCGGAGCTCGGCCGCGCCGTTGAGGAAGGGCGGCTGGTCCTCGTAGCCGACCGGATCGGTCTCGCGCAGGGTCGAGACGGCGACCAGCTCGACGCCGTCCTCGGCCGCGAGCAGCTCGAGCGCGTGCTCGATCTGCGCCCGCGGGTCCTCAAGGTTCGCGCCGAGCCCGACGAAGCTTCTGGTCATGGCCGCGATTGTCCGTCATCCCGCACGAGCAGCTACCGTGTCACGCGCCGTGCGCCGCATCGCGCTGACCGGGGTCGTCGCCCTCTGCTGTTGCTCGGCCGCCCAGGCGGCCGTGCTCGCGCATCCCGGAAAGCCGGTCACCTCGGGCCCGCGCACCTTCGCCGGCCTGCAGGCCTACCCGCGCACGCTCGTCGAGCTCGACCACGTCCGCGGCGCCGCGGCCGTGCCCGCGCTGCGCCGGGCGGGCGGCCGGCTGATCGAGCCCTCCCTCGCGCTCTGGCGCCTGCCGAGCTGGACCGCGCAGCAGCTGCTGCCGGGCCTCCAGCGCCGCGGGCTCGTCCGCTCCGTGACGCCCGACGTGCCGATCGGCACCGACCCGCGCGGCGCGAGCGGCTTCTTCGGGCAGTTCACCGACCCGCTCTCGCCGCAGGAGTGGTGGCCGTCGCACATCGGCGTCAGCGAGTGGATCGCGCCGGGCCCGGGCGTCCCTGTGACGATGATCGACTCCGGCGTCGACCTCTCGCACGAAGAGTTCGCCGGGCGGCCGAACACGATCGCGCTAAATCAGCAGACCTTCGATGCCAACCAGGACGAGGAGCACGGCACCGCGACCGCCTCGGTCGTCGGCGCGCCCGTCAACGGCAAGGGGATCGTCGGCATCTATCCGCAGGCGAAGCTCCAGCTCTGGGACGCGAGCCCGGCCGCGCAGCTCACCGTGGGCGACGAGATCGCCGGTCTGGCCGCCGCGCGGCGCCACGGGCAGGGCGTGATCAACCTCAGCCTCGGCGGCTTCGACCGGCTGCCGATCGAGGAGCACGCGATCATGAGCGCCTTCGGCGCCGGCCTGCTCGTCGTCGCCTCGTCCGGAAACAGCGGCGAGGAGGGCAGCCCGCTCTCATACCCCGCAAGCTTTGCGCATGTGCTGACGGTCGGCGCGACGGAGGAGGCCGACCGCGCGGCCGTCTTCTCCAGCTCCTCGCCGGCGATGGACCTCGCCGCCCCGGGGCAGGACATCGAGACCGCGCTCCCGACCCTCTTCGACGCGAGCGGCTACGCCTCGCTCGACGGCACGAGCTTCTCGGCCCCGCTCGTCTCCGGCGCCGCCGCGGCGGTCTGGACCCTGCGGCCGACGCTGTCGAACACACAGCTCTTTGAGGTCATGCGCCGCTCGGCGCGCGATGTCGGCAAGGCGGGCTGGGACCAGAGCACCGGCTACGGTATCCTCGATGTCCCCGCCGCGTTGACTCGCAAGCCGCCGGCCGTCGATCCGCAGGAGCCGAACGAGGACGTCTACCTGGTAAAGCCGAACGGGCTCACGCGTGACGGCAAGACGCCGCTCACTGCGCAGCACCGGCCGCGCGCCACGATCAGCGCCCAGCTCGAGCGGCGCGAGGATCCGGAGGACGTCTACCGCATCTACCTGCCGGCGAAAGGCAAGGTCGTCGTCACCGTGCGGCCGAACGCGAACGTCAGCCTCGAGCTCTGGGGCAAGAAGACGAAGACCGTCTTCGAGCAGGGCGCCGCGGCCAAACGCGACCTGCTCGCCGTCTCGGCCCATGCGGGTGCACGGTTCGAGCGCATCACGCTGACGGGCCGCGGCTCGGCCCAGTTCGTCTACGCGGACGTGTTCCTGCCGAAGACCGGCGTGCAGGCCTCGTACTCGCTCAGCGTCGCTCCCGCCGCACGCTAGCGGCGGTGTAATCGACCGGCGCGCCCAGCTCGACCTCCGGCTTGCGCACGCGCACGCTGACCCGCTCGGCGGGGAAGCGGGCGAGCATCGCGTCGGCCACGGTCGCGACGAGCGACTCGAGCAGGCGGAACTGTCGGTTGTCGGAGATCTCGCGGATCAGCGCCACGACCTCGCGGTAGTCGACCGTTTGCTCGAGCTCGTCCGAGCCCGGCTCCTCGAGCTCGAGCTCGACGTCGTACACGAACGGCTGCTCCTGCTCGCGCTCCCGTTCGAGCGCCCCGTGTCGGCCGGGTAGCTCCAGGCCGGCGATCTCCACGACGACCGTCATTCCAGTGCGGCCTGCGCCGCGGCCAGCGCCTCGACGTGCTCGCGGACGTCGTGGACGCGCAGGATCGTCGCCCCGCGCTCGTAGGCCGCAACCGCCGCGCCGACGCTCGCCGCGACGGAGCCGGTCGTCGCCTGCGGGTCGCCGAGCAGCTTGCCAAGCGAGCTCTTGCGCGAGAACCCGATCACGACCGGGCGGCCGAGCGCGGTCAGCTCGTCCAGCCGGCGCACGAGCTCGAAGTTCTGCTCGACCGTCTTGCCGAAGCCGATTCCGGGGTCGAGGCAGATGCGCTCCTCCGCGATCCCGGAAACGACCGCCGCGGCCAGCCGCTCCTCGAGGAAAGCGGCGATCTCCGAGACGACATCGTCGTAGCGCGGGTCGGCCTGCATCGTCCGCGGCTCGCCCTGCATGTGCATCAGGCAGAGGTATGCGTTCGACCCGGCCACGACCTCGGCCAGCGCTGGGTCGCCGCGCAGCGCGGTGACGTCGTTGACGAGCTCCGCGCCGAGCTCGAGCGCCCTGGCGGCAACACCCGCTTTCGAGGTGTCGATCGAGAATGGCGCCCCGGCGAGCTGCTCGAGCACCGGCACGACGCGCCGCAGCTCCTCGTCCACGGAGACGCCCTCGGCTCCCGGCCGCGTCGACTCGCCGCCAACATCCACGATCACCGCGCCCTCGTCCAGCATCCGCCGCGCGCTCGCGACCGCGTCGTCCGGGTCGAAGTTGACGCCGGCGTCCGAGAACGAGTCCGGCGTGACGTTGACGACGCCCATCACGGACGGCCGCGGAAAACGCTGCTCGATGGGCTGCCTCATCCGTGGGTAGGTTAGGGCCATGGGCGATCTCGAGGCACGCCGCCCCGCGGCGTGGAGATTCGTGCGCGCGGTCGTCCGCGCGCAGCGGCATGGCGTCTCCGGCGCCGTGCTCTCCGGTCTGCTCTGGCAGACGGGAGCCGTCGCCGCGCCGCTCGTCGTCAAGTACGCGATCGACCACGGGATCGTCCCGCGCGACCACCACGCGCTGCTCGTCTGGTTATTCGTGCTGCTCGCAGTCGGGCTGCTCGAGGTCTGCGCCGGCGCCTTTCGCCATCTGTACGCGATTCGCAACCGCTCGTACTCGGACGCAGGCGTCCGCGACGCGCTCTTCGCGCACGCGCTGCGGCTCGACGCGACCTACCACGACCGCGTCGGCCCGGGCGAGCTGCTGAGCCGCGCCTCGTCGGACTCGCAGCACATCGCGCGGATGATGGACGCGATCGGGCACACGATCGGCTACGTGCTGACCGTGGTCGCGGTTGCGATCGTGATGCTGATCCTCGACTGGCGGCTCGCGCTGGTGGTGCTGATCCCGGTGCCGTTCGTGACCGTCGGCGCGTGGCTCTACTCGCGCAAGTACGACAAGGGCACCCGCGAGCTGCAGGCCAGCTGGGCCGAGGCGTCGACGCTCGTCGAGGAGACCGTCAGCGGGATCCGCGTCGTCAAGGGGCTCGGCGCCGGCGACGCGCTGTCCGCTCGGTTCCGCAGCCGCAGCGTCGAGATCATGGACCGCGCCCTCGCGCTCGCGCGGCTCGACGCGGTCTTCATCCCGGTGCTCGAGATGCTGCCGCTGCTCGGGATCGCCGCCGTGCTCTGGATCGGCGGCCGCAGCGTGATCAACGGCGATCTGACCGTCGGCTCGTTCGTGGCCTTCAACGCTTACGTGGTGATGCTCGTCTGGCCGCTGCGCGTGCTCGGCCAGCGCGTGACGACGCTGCAGAAGGCACTCGCCGCGAGCAGCCGGATCACGGAAGTGCTCGAGGCCGAGCCGCAGCTGCGCGAGCCGCGCCATCCGGTCGAGCTCGACGCGCAGGGTGACATCCGGCTCGATGGCGTCCGCTTCGGCCACGAGGGCGACCGCTTCGTGCTCGACGGGCTCGACCTGCACGTCGCGCCGGGCGAGTCGCTCGCCCTCGTCGGCGCCACCGGCTCGGGCAAGAGCACCGTCGCCGGCCTCCTCGCTCGTTTGTACGACCCCGAGGAGGGCAGCGTGCTGCTCGACGGTCACGACCTGCGCGAGCTGCGCATCGCCGACGTCCGCCGCGCGGTCGCGCTCGTCTTCGAGGAGACGTTCCTGTTCAGCGAGAGCGTGCGCGAGAACATCCGCCTCGGGCGGCCGGACGCGAACGACGAGGACGTCCGCCGCGCCGCCGAGCTGGCCGGTGCGGCCGCGTTCGTGGACGACCTGCCCGACGGCTACGAGACGGTGCTCGGCGAGCGCGGCTTCTCGCTCTCGGGCGGCCAGCGGCAGCGGATCGCGATCGCCCGCGCGATCCTCGCCGACCCGGCCGTGCTCGTCCTCGACGACGCCACCTCTGCCGTCGACGCGACCAAGGAGCACGAGATCCGCGCTGCCCTCGCCGAGGTGATGCAGGGCCGCACGACGCTCGTGATCGCCCACCGGCCGGCGACGATCGCGCTCGCCGACCGCGTCGCCGTGCTCGGAAGGCGGCCGCATCGTCGAGCAGGGCACGCACGAGCAGCTGCTGCGCGGCTCGACCCGTTACCGCGAGCTGCTCGCGATGGAGGTTGCGGCGTGAGCCGGCGCTTGCGACGGCGTCCTCAGAGCGTGCGGGCTTTGCCCGCTCGCCCGCCGGAAACGACCGGTCGATGCGCAGGCCGGAAGAGACGCGACCGATGATGGAACGGGCTTCAGCGCGTGAGGTCTGGCGCGAGACGCGCGGGCTGACGCAACAGGTGCAGAAGCTCTACTTCGGCGCGGCGGCGGCCGTGATCGTCTCGACGCTGATCACGCTGTCCGGGCCCGCGCTCGTGCGCTACGCGGTCGACAACGGGATCGTCAAGGACAACCTGCACCCGCTCAACGTCGCGGCTGTGGCGCTGCTCGTGCTCGCTGCGCTGAAGCCGCTGGTCGTGCGCGCGCAGACACTCCTGGCCGCGACCGCCAGCGAGCGCTTCCTCAACCAGCTGCGCGCCGCCGCGTTCGAGAAGCTGCAGGCCCTGCCGCTCGGGTTCTTCGAGCAGGAGCGGACCGGCGTGCTCGTCTCGCGGTTGACCTCGGACGTGCAGGCGCTCGACGAGTTCCTGCGCGAGGCGCTCGTCGAGGTGGTCGGCAGCGGCCTCCAGATCGCGCTGACGGTCGTCGTGCTCGTGATCCTCTCGCCCACGCTGGCACTCGTCTCGCTGATCGCGCTGCCGGTGCTGATCGTGTCGAGCTGGTCGTTCCACCACGGCGCCGGCCACGCCTACCACGCGATCCGCGACCGGGTCGCGGAGACGCTGACCACGCTGCAGGAGGGCCTCTCCGGCATCCGCGTGATCCAGGCCTTCCGGCGCGAACGACAGACGATCGACGCCTACGAGCCTCGCAGCCAGGCGCAGGTCGGGGCCTGGCGCCGGGCGTCGTACGTGAACATCCGGCTCTTCACGATGATCCCGCTCGCGCAAACCGTCGCGCTCGTGGCCGTGCTGCTCACGGCTTCCTACCTGTACCGCGACGGGAAGATCAGCGAGGGCACGATCGCCGCCTACGTGCTCTACCTGGTGCAGCTGTTCGACCCGATCGCGCGCTTCAGCGAATGGCTGGGCGAGTTTCGCCAGGGCCTCGCCGCGCTCGGCAAGGTCGTCGGCCTGCTGCAGGCGCCGAACGCGGTCACCGAGCGCCCGGGCGCGGTCGACCTGCCCGCCGACGGCGAGCTCGTGCTGCGCGGCGTCTCGTTCGGCTACGAGGCGGGCGGCCGCGTCGTCAAGGACGTCTCGCTACGGCTCGAGGCGGGCGAGCACGTCGCGCTCGTCGGCGTCACCGGCGCCGGCAAGTCGACGCTGGCCAAGCTGCTGACGCGCCAGTACGACCCGCAGGAAGGCTCGATCTCGCTCGGTGGCGTCGACCTGCGCGACGCGCGGCTCGAGTCGCTCCGCCACCGGATCGTGATGCTGCCGCAGGAAGGCCACCTCTTCAGCGGCTCGATCGCCGACAACGTGCGCCTCGCCGACCCCGAGGCCCCTGACGACGCGGTTCTGCGCGCACTCGAGCAGATCGGCGCGCGCGAGCGCTTCGAGGCGCTGCCCGAAGGGATCCACACCGACGTGCAGACGCGCGGCGTGCGGCTTTCGGCCGGCGAGCGGCAGCTGGTCGGGATCGCGCGCGTCGCGCTCGCCGACCCGGCCGTGATCGTGCTCGACGAGGCAACCTCGAGCCTCGACCCGGCAACCGAAGCCGCCGTCGAGCAAGCACTGGCAGCTGTCGTCGAGGGCCGGACGGTGATCATCATCGCCCACCGCCTCTCGACCGCAGAGCGCGCGGACCGCGTGGTCGTGATGGACAGGGGCCGCGTCGTCGAGGTCGCCTCGCACGACGAGCTGGTCGCCCAGGGCGAGCGCTACGCCCGCCTCTGGGCAAGCTGGCAGGCCGGCGTCGCCGCCGGCACCGCGTAAGGCTTAGGTCGTCGAGCCCTCGGGCGGGGGCTGCATGGTCGCGCCCGGGAATGGACGCGGGACCGGCTTCGGCTGTGGGCGCTTGCGGCGCTCCTCGGCCGGGGCCTCGGGCTCTTCCGGCTTCGGCTCGTCCGGGAAGACGGTCGCTGGATCCTCGCCGGCGAGCAGCCGCTCGAACTGGTCCTTGTCGATCGTCTCCCGCTCGATCAGCAGACCGGAAAGCTTGTGCAGCTCGTCAATGTGCGTCTTGAGCGTCGTGACCGCAAGCTGGTGCGCCTCCTCGATCACGCGTCGGATCTCGTCGTCGATCTCGCGCGCGATCTCCTCGGAGTAGTCGGGCTCGGCGCCCATCTCGCGGCCGAGGAACGGCATATCGTGGTTGCGGCCGAGCACGCGCGGGCCGAGCTTCTCGCTCATGCCGTAGCGCATGATCATCTGCTTCGCGATCGAGGTGACCTTCTCGAGGTCGTTCGCTGCGCCCGTCGTGACCTCGTGGAAGACGAGCTCCTCCGCGGCACGGCCGCCGAGCGTCATCGCCAGCTGCTCCATCAGCGCGGTCTTCGTCGTCAGGTAGCGGTCCTCGCGCGGGAGCGAGATCGTGTAGCCGAGCGCCTGGCCGCGGCTGATGATCGAGATCTTGTGCACCTCGTCGGTGTGCTCGAGGTAGTGGCCGACGATCGCGTGGCCGAGCTCGTGGTAGGCGGTGATCTTGCGCTCCTCCTCGGAGAGCAGCCGCGTCTTCTTCTCGGGACCGGCGATCACACGCATGATCCCTTCCTCGAGCTCCTCCTGCTGGATCGTCTTCTTGCCACGGCGCGCCGAGAGGAGCGCGGCCTCGTTGACGAGGTTCGCGAGATCGGCGCCGGTGAAGCCGGGCGTGCCGGCAGCGAGCGTGTCGAGGTCGATCTCGGGCGCGATCGGCTTGCCCTTGGCGTGCACCTCGAGAATCTTGCGGCGGCCGATGCGGTCGGGCCGGTCGACCACGATCTGGCGGTCGAAGCGGCCCGGGCGCAGCAGCGCCGGGTCGAGGATGTCGGGCCGGTTCGTGGCGGCGATCAGGATGATGTTGTCCTTCAGCTCGAAGCCGTCCATCTCGACGAGCAGCTGGTTGAGCGTCTGCTCGCGCTCGTCGTGGCCGCCGCCGAGGCCCGCGCCGCGGTGCCGGCCGACCGCGTCGATCTCGTCCATGAAGACGATGCAGGGCGACGCCTGCTTGGCCTGCTCGAACAGGTCGCGCACGCGCGAGGCGCCGACGCCGACGAACATCTCGACGAAGTCGGAGCCGGAGATCGAGAAGAACGGCACGCCGGCCTCGCCCGCGACCGCGCGCGCGAGGAGCGTCTTACCGGTACCGGGCGGCCCGTAGAGCAGGACGCCCTTCGGGATCCGCGCGCCGAGGGCCTGGAACTTCTTCGGGTTCTCGAGGAACTCCTTGATCTCCTGGAGCTCCTCGACCGCCTCGTCCACGCCGGCGACGTCCTTGAAGCCGATCTTGGGCGAGTCCGGCGCCATCCGCTTCGCGCGCGACTTGCCGAAGCTCATCACCTTCGAGCCGCCGCCCTGGACCTGGTTCATCAGGAAGATCCAGAAGGCGATCAGGATGATGAAGGGGAGCAGCGAGAAGAACGCGCTCACCCACGAGAAGCCGCCCGTGCCCTTGGAGTCGAAGTCGATGTTCTTGTCCTCGAGCACCCGCGTGATCTGCGGCACCGACTCGTCGGCCGGGTAGTGCACCGTGATCTTCTTGTCGCCCTGGCTGGTGACGACCGCCGCGATCGAGCGCTTGCTCGGGCTGAAGACGACGTTGTCGACGTTGCCCTGCTTCGCCAGCTGGATGAACTGCGAGAGAGTGGCCTTCTTCTCGCTCTTCGAATGCGGGATCAGCGTCTGACTCGCCACCCACACGAGGAGGACGATCACGACGAGCGGGAACAGCGCTGAGCGGAAGAATCGGTTCACGTAGGCCCTCTATCGGACAGGGTACCAGTGAGTATGAGCCTCACCGGCGCCCGGATTGGGTGGGTCAGAGCGTGTCGGGCAGCAGGTGCTCGTCCAATACGCCGACGTAGGGCAGGTTCCTGTACCGCTCGGCGAAATCGAGGCCGTACCCGACGACGAACTTGTTCGGGATCTCGAAGCCGACATACCGGACAGGAACGTCGATCTCGCGGCGCGAGGGCTTGGTCAGCAGGGCGCAGACCTCGAGGGTCGCCGGCTCACGCGATTCCAGGTTGCGGATCAGGTAGGAGAGGGTCAGGCCGGAGTCGATGATGTCCTCGACCACGAGCACGTGGCGGCCCTCGATGTTGATGTCGAGGTCCTTGAGGATGCGCACGATCCCGGAGGAGTCGGTCGCGTCGCCGTAGCTCGAGATCGCCATGAAGTCGACCTCGCAGGGCACTGTTAGGTGCCGCATCAGATCGGCCATGAAGAAGACGGCGCCCTTGAGCACGCCGATCAGCAGCAGGTCGCGGCCTTCGTAGTCGGCCGAGACCTCCGCGCCGAGCTCCGCCACGCGCGCGGCGAGCGTCTCCCGGTCGATCAGGACCTCGCCGACCGCGCGCTCGAGCTCGGTCTGGCTCATGCGCGCTCGGCCCTCACTCCCGGCGCGTCGATCAGGCCGGGGACCGCGACGACCTCGCGCCCGCGTACGACGAGGGGCCATGCCTCTCGCTCAGACCGCGGAATCTTGGCGTCGACGAACACGTCCTGCACTTTCTTGCGGCGCCCGGCGAGCCTGTCGCCCGGTCGCCAGCTTCGTACCTTAAGGCCTGCGAGCTCGGATTCGATCGTCCACGGGCCCCAACGCACCCGGCCTTCGAGCGCGACGGGGGTCTGCTCGAGCCAGACGCGATCGTACTCGCGCACGGCGGTGAGGCCCTGACCGAGGTCGATGCGGCCCGAGCCCTCCGTCGAGGCGAGCAGCAGGTCGAGCTTGGACGGCCGCTGCTCAGCGAGGCGCAGCAGGTTCGCTTCGGCGCCCGGGTGGAGGCGACGGAGCAGCGGCAGCAGCTCCTCGCGGATCAGGCCGCGGCGCGTCTCGGCGTTCGAGCTGTCTCGCCGGAACTCGAGGCCCTCGGCGCGGCAGTAAGCCTCGGTCTCCTCGCGCCAGAGCGTCAGGAGCGGGCGCACGACGCCGTCCTCGCGCTTCGGCTTGATGCCCTTCGCGTTGCCGCTCGCAACGAGCCGGTAGAGCACGGTCTCGACCTGGTCGGAGGCCGTGTGCCCCGTCGCGCGCAGTCGGTCGGCGGCGAACGAGTAGCGGATCTGCCGCAGGTCGTCCTCCGTCGTGCCGCCGCGCCCGTCCACGACCTCGGCGCCGAGCACGTCGCGGCAGAAGCGCGCGTCCCCGGCCGACTCCTCGCCGCGCAGATCGTGGTTCACGTGCAGCGCCGAGACGCGGTAGCCGAGCGCGCGCGAGAGCGTGCCAGAGACAGGTCGAGTCGGCGCCGCCGGAGACGAGCGCGACCACCTCGCCAGCGGGCGGGATCAGCTCGTGCTCGCGAATCTGCTCCTCGACCCGCGCTCGCAGCTCCTCGCTCACCGCCACAGTCTTGCAGCGGCGCGAGGCGTCAGAGCAACGGCGTGACGTCGCAGCCGAGCTTGGCGAGCGGCTGCAGGTTGCGCAGAAGGACGTTGTGCGCGAAGTTCGCCAGGCCGTAGGCGCGGTACATCTGCGCCCCGGCGTCGCGGTGCCGCTGGTGGAGCTGTACGCCCTTCGCGTACTCGTTCAGCATCCCGATCACGAGGCGCTGGGTCTGCCGCAGCGAGAAGTCGGTCGGGCCGGTGCCGCGCATGATCTTCGCAGCAGCGCGCGCCTGGCCGACCACGTCCTCGGCCGAGGCGTCCCCGCTCTGATACTGCTCGCTCCAGAGCTCGAGCGCGGTCATGTTCGTCCGCGCGTCGTCGATGAACTGCCGGTCGGTAGCCGAGCAGGTGTGCACCAGATTTGGCTTCGCGCGCCCATTCGTCACGAGCGCAAGCGCGACCGTGACGATGACGAGCAGGCCAGCCGCAGTTAGGCCGAGTCGCCGCACGTCCATAGCTTCGGCACTCGCCGCCCTCCAAACCTCCCCCATTCGGGCGTTTTCCGCGCTCAGACGAAGACGAGGCTGCGGTAGGAGATCGTGTGGCGCATGCCGACGTTCTCGTAGACGCGGATCGCCGGCGCGTTTTCGGCGCGGACGAACAGGCAGACGGCCGGGACACGCTCGAGCAGCAGGCGGCAGAGGTCGCGCATCCCACGCTGGGCGTAGCCGCGGCCGCGGACGATCGGGTCGACCCAGACCTGCTGCAGCTGCACGGCCGAGGGCGTCCACGCCGACGCCTCCGCCTTGAACAGGATCCGGCCGTCCTCGACCCAGAGCCACGAGCGGCCGTCCTCGATCTGCATCCGGGTCCGCCAGCGAAAGCTCTCCGGGTCGCGCGCGAGCGGGTCGATCCCGAGCTCCTCGCGGTGGGCCTCGGCGCAGGCGGGGACGAGCAGGTCGAAGTCGTCCTGCGTCGCGGCGCGCAGCGCGGTCTCGCCGGGCTCGGGCGGCTCCTCGAGCACGTAGACCGGCTGCCCCGGACGGTCCTCGCGCGGCGTGCCGAGCCGGTGTCGCGCCTCGGCCCAGAAGTCGCCGACCGCGTTCTCCTCGCCGATCACGAGCCGGGCCCGCCTCGCGCCGTCGACGCCCGCGAACGCGCCGCAGCCGCTCCCCGAGGGAACGAGGTTCGTGCCGACGTGGCAGAGCGCCCGCAGACGCCCGTCGTCGGCGAGCCCGGTGAAGCGGCCGAGCCCGCGCCGCGCGACGTCCTCGAGGAACACACGCTCGATCGGGTCCTCGGCACAGAAGGCCAGGATCTCGTCCAGCGCCGGTTCGATCAGCGCGGCCACGGCCGCAACTTTAGGCTCTCCGGCATGCCGATCCATGTCCGCGCGGAGCCCGGCGAGTACGGGGAGGCCTGTCTCCTCCCCGGCGACCCGCTGCGCGCCAAGTACATCGCCGAGACCTACTTCGACAATGCCGTGCAACGAAACGGCGAGCGCGGGATGCTCGGCTACTCCGGCGAGTGGGAAGGCAAGCCGGTCTCGGTGCAGTCCACCGGGATGGGCTGCCCCTCGGCCGCGATCGTCATGGAGGAGCTCGTGCAGCTCGGCGTCACGCGCTTCCTGCGAGTCGGCACCTGCGGCGGGCTCCAACAGGACTTGCAGCTCGGCGACCTGATCGTCGCGGTCTCGGCCGTCCCCGCAGACGGAACGGCCAGGCACTACGTCGGCGGCGAGCCACACGTGCCGACGGCCGACTGGGAGCTCGTCCACGCCGCCGTTCACGCGGCGAAGGAGCTCGAGCAGCCGCTGCGGGTCGGCGCGATCGCCTCCAGCGACACCTTCTACGACCCGGACCCGGAGCGGCACAAGCGCTGGTCGGCCCGCGGCGTGCTCGGCGTCGAGATGGAGGCGGCGGTGCTGTTCACGATCGGCGCCCTGCGCGGCGTCAAGGCCGGCTGCCTGCTGACCGTGAGCGACATCGTGATCGGCGAGGAGTTCACGCGCATCTCGGACGACGAGCTGCGCGCCGCGGTCGACCGCATGACGCGCGTCGCGCTCGCGACCGTCACCGGCAGCCATTAGCAAGACGATCTTCCTGGTCAATCCCGCGGCCGAGGCCGGCGCGGCGGGACGGCGCTGGCCTGAGCTGGCGCACCGGGCCGCTGAGCTCGGGCTGCAGGGCGACGCGCTCTTCTCCGAGCGGCCAGGGCACCTGACCGAGCTCGCGCGGAAGGCAGCCGCCAAGGCGTCGCTGCTCGTGGCGGTAGGCGGCGATGGGACGGTGAACGAGGTCGTCAACGGGATCGCCGGCCTCGACGTCGAGCTGGCGGTGATCCCGCGCGGGACCGGCTGGGACTTCGTCCGCACCTACGGCATCCCGCGCAAGCTCGAGGCCGCGGTCCAGGTCGCGCTGCACGGGCGGACGCGCGAGATCGACCTCGGGCGGGCGCGCTACCTCGGCTGGGACGGCGCCGAGGGCGAGTCGCTGTTCGCGAACGTCGCCAGCGCCGGCATGAGCGGCGCGATCGCCAAGCGTGCGAACGAGACGTCGAAGACCCTCGGCGGCAAGGTCTCGTACGCGTGGGCCACGTTCGCCGTCTTCTCGCGCTGGCGCAGCGGCGAGGTCACGGTTCGCGCCGGCGGCGAGGAGCACCGCGGTCGCATGCACGACGTGATCGTCGCCAACGGCCGCTACCTCGGCGGCGGCATGAAGATGCTCCCCGACGCCGAGCCGGACGACGGCCTCTTCGACGTGCTCCTGATCGGCGACCTGACCAAGCGCGACCTGTTGCTGACCCTGCCGAAGACCTATCGCGGCCGCCACCTGCCGCACCCGAAGGCAACGTTGCTGCGGGGCGCGACCGTCGAGATCGAGTCTCCCGAGCCACTGCCGGTCGAGCTCGACGGCGAGCAGCCCGGGACGACGCCGGTGCGCTTCGAGATCGTGCCGCGCGCACTGCGGCTGCGCGTGCCCGACTAGCTCTTCGGCTTGGGCTTCGGCTTGGCGGCGGTCTTCCGCGCGGCCGGCTTGGCCGACTTCGAGAGCTGGTCGACCTTCTTCTCGAGCGAGGCGACGCGGCGCTCGAGGGCGTCGAGTCCGCGAACCTTCTTCGAGAGGTCGTCCACTCGCTCCTTGAGCTGGTTCGCGTTCTCGACGAGCTTCTGCGCGCCCGGCATCTCGGAGATCCGGCCGATCACGTCCTGGCCCCGCTCGGCGAGCTGGGCGAAGAGGTCCTGTCCACTCTGTTGAGCCATGTGCGCTTTATACCCGACTCGGCGCCTCGCTACCCCCGGACGCGCTCGACGCGGAACAACAGCTCGTAGCAGCCGAGCCTGTTCACAGCCGGGCAGGTCGAGCCGTGGCGCTGCGGGCGCAGGCGGTGCAGCCCGAGCGCGGCGGCCGGCGAGCGGAAGCGCACGACCGAGCTCCCGGGCACGTCGTCGCCGTCGAAGGTCCCGAATTCGGAGGAGCGCAGGCACGGGGTCATTGCGTGCGCGGCGCCGTCGGCGTTCCCGAGCGAGCCGAAGTCGCATTCGCGCGTGAACACGAACACGCGCCACGGGCGCCCGCGCGCGAGGTGGAGGTCGAGCGTCGGGCCGCCGTGGAAGACATGCCCGTCGCGGGCGCGCAGGAGGCCGTTGCCCCACATCTTCCAGACGCCGGCCGCGTCGACGTAGACGTTCCACTCGCCTGGCGGCGCCGTCGACTGCTCGCCGTGCGTCGTCTCTTTCGAGCCGCAGGTGTTGCGGCCGGCGGGGCAGCCCGGGTCCATCGCGCGCCGCACGAGCAGCCGGACGAAGCGGACGCGGACGTGCTCTGTCGGCGCGCCGCGGGTCCAGCGCGCGAGCACCCGCTGCGCGATCACGAGCCGCTGTCCCGTTACGGCATGAACGTCGAGCAAAACGTCGACGCCGTTCCCGCGCAGGTGCGTCCGAGCGCGAGGAGCTCCGGCGCTGCTGCCGGCGTCCACCACGCGCAGCTGCAGCCGCGCGCCGCGCGGGCGCTTGGGCAACTGCAGCCGGAAGCGGTACGAGCCGCTCAGGTCCTGCCACGGGGGCTCGGCCGCCAGGCACGCCCGGAAGGCCGTGACGACGCCCTTCGTCAGGTGCGCGCAATCGGCCTCGACGCCGGCGAAGGTCTTGTCGCTGGAGAGGAACAGGTCGCCTTCGGCCTCGCGCGCAACCCAGAACGCCCGGAAGGGGTGGATCTCGGTGCGCTCGCCACCGCCGGCCCAGTGCCCGCAATCCCAGACCCAGGAGCCGATCATCGCCACCCGGTCGCCGGCCTCGGGCCAGGCGAAGAACGGCAGCGAGCCCTGCTCGCGCTCGACGTGCACGCGGCCGGTCGACTCGTTCTGCCCGGCGAAGTTGCCGCTGCGCACCGCAGCGGAGCCCCCGAGCAGCGAGCGGTAGGCGCGATCCGGGAGCACGTTCAGGTTCAGGTCGTAGCTGCGGTGGATGGTCGGCAGGTCCTCGGGTGTCGGATGCACGGCGAGCTCGCGCTCGTACCGCGAGACGACCAGGCCCTCGAGCCGTCGCTGCGGCGGCGCCGGCCCGGTGGCCGGGGAGTTCCGGTCACCGACGTAGGCCCACGTCGGGATCGTCTGCTGCGCCTGCGCGAGGTAGTCGCGGCCGCAGCCGTCCGGCCGCGCGTCGACCTCGGGATCGACCGCCACCCCCTGCCGCGCGGTCGCCGCCAGCGTCGCCGCAAGCCCCGCGCAGAGGACGGCGAGCGCGAGGACGACGACGCGGCGCCTCACCGGCGGATCACGACAGGCGTCCCAGCAGGCGTGACCTCGTACAGGCGCCGCAGCACCGGGTTGCGGACGCGGATGCAGCCGTTCGAGACCGCATGCCCAATCGACCAGGGCTCGTTCGTTCCATGGATCGCGATCGGCCCGCCCTGCGTCCAGCCCGTGAGCACCGTCGAGTAGGCCGAGATGCCGATCGCCGCCGGGCCGAAGGGGCCGTGCGGATCCTGCGGGATCAGGCGCTGGTTGACGTAGTAGCGGCCGGTCGGCGTCGGCGTCGCACGCGAGCCGACCGCGACCGTCGTCGAGAAGACACGTCGGCCGCTGCGGAAGAGCGTCAGCCGCTTCGAGGAGAGGTCGACGACCACGCGGGAGCGAACCGGGCCGGTCTCGACTGCCTTCGCCCGGACGTAGCCGGTGACGCCGTTCGGCTTGATCGGCAGCTGGACGCGGAACCAGCGCGGCGCGCAGTCGGGGGCGCGCACCGTGCCCAGCACGCGGAAGAAGGTCGGGAAGCGGTTCACGTTCAGCCGCCCGAAGCGGGCAAAGGGCTTCCTGCCCGGCTGCCGGTAGGCATTCGCGCGCGAGCGCACGACCGCCGCGACCGCCACGTTGGCGCTACCCGCCCGCACGAGGCCTGCACCACAGCTCGGAGCGTCGCTCGGCGGGCGCGTGCTCGAGGCCACGTGGGCCGTCGCGCCGCAACCGGCCAGTACGAGCAGGAGCGGAGCCAAGAACAGCGCTCGTCTCACGGCTACGAGCCTAGCCGCCGGACGCGGTTTCCGAAACGTCACAACTTCATCACCCGTTTGGGCGTCGTAGGTTCCGATGGCAACGCTACGGTTCGACAAGGACATGGGTCAGCTGTCCATACATCGCAAGAGGCTTCACCGGCACTCGGGCGTCCGGTCCTACGTGCTGCTCCAGCGGCTCGGAATCCCGTACGAAGTCGAGCGCACGGTCTGCTCGGAATGCAGGCGCGTGCTCGACGAGCGCCCGCTGAAGCGCGCCGCGGCCTAGCACTCCCCGGTCGCGCCGGGCCACAATGGCCCCGTGCCGCCGCATTCCCCAGTCGAGCTCGCCGAGGGAACGTCCTCCCCGCTCGCACTCGCCCTGTACGAAGCGCTCATGCGCAACGCCGCGCAGCTCGGCAAGCTCGAGGGCCGCGTGCTCGTGCGGGCCGAGGACACCGACAGCGCGGTGACGCTCGACTTCGCCGGGGGCCGCGTGCGGGTCTCGGAGGGCGAGCCCGAGAGCCCGAGCATCCGGATCCTCGGCGACGAGGACGCGATCCTGGCGCTGACGCGGATGCCCTGCGAGCGGCTGCCTGCGGTGTGGTCGCCGGCCGGCCGCCAGGTGCTCAAGCGGCAGCTCGGCGGCGAGCTGACGATCCGCGGGCTCGTGCTCCGCTCACGAAGCGTGCTGCGGCTGCTGCGGCTGCTCTCCGCGTAACGTCTCGGCTGCCCGGCCGAGCACCTCGCCGGCGCTGCCGTCGATCTTCAACGCCGCCCGCGCGTCGTACGGCGTCGGGCTCCTGTTCACGATCGCGAGCTGCCCGCCCGCGGCGAGCGTCTCCTGCGGCAGGCCGGCCACCGGGTAGACCTCGAGCGCCGAGCCGACGACGAGCAGCAGCGCCGCCGCGCGCGCGAGCTGCGAGGCGCGCTCGATCGCCGCGGCCGGGAGCAGCTCGCCGAAGAAGACGACGTCGGGCTTGAGGATCTCACCGCACGCCGGGCAGAGGGGCGCGTCGGCCTCGGCCAGCAGCTCGAGCACGCGCTCGAGCGGCTCGCGCTTCCCGCAGCCCGGGCAGGTGGCGCTGCGGATCGAGCCGTGCACCTCGACCACCTCGCGGCTGCCGGCCCGCTCGTGCAGCAGGTCGATGTTCTGGGTGACCACCGCCTCGACGAAGCCGAGCCGCTCGAGCTCGGCGAGCGCGAGGTGCGCCGCGTTCGGCTCGGCCTCGGTCAGCATCGCCACGCGCGGCTTGTAGAAGCTCCAGACCTTGCGGGGGTCGGCCCGAAACGCCTCGATCGAGCCGTACTCGAGCGGGTCGAACCGCGCCCAGAGCCCGGTCGGCGAACGGAAGTCCGGGATCCCGCTCTCGGTGCTCACACCGGCCCCGGTCAGCACGACGCAGGGCTGCCGCGCGCGAATCAACTCGGCAAGCTCCACGGCTCGCGATCGTAGAGACTCCGCGGCCGTGGACTTCCACTTCGAGACCGACGTGCGGGTGCGCTTCGCCGAGACCGACGCGCAGGGGATCGCGCACAACGCCGTCTACCTCGTCTGGTTCGAGGTCGCCCGCATCGACTATCTGGCGCGCTTCCGCGGCGGCTACCCGGGCCTGCGGGCGGAGGGGATCGAGGCGCTGACGATCGAGGCCGACGTCCGCTATCTCGCCCCCGCGCGCTTCGACGACCGGCTCATGATCCGCGCCCGCTGCGGCGAGCTGCGCGGCGCACGCTTCCGCTTCGACTATTCGGTCGAGCGTGAAGGCGAGAAGATCGCGGACGGCTGGACGCGCCACGCCTGCGTCGATGCGACCACACACCGGCCGACGCGCGTGCCGGGCTGGCTCGCCGACGAGATCAGCGCTGCGGAGAGCTGACGCCAGTCGGGCCGGTCGGGCCGCTCGGCCCGCTCGGGCCCTTCTTCTTCTTCGGCGGCTGCTCCGGCCTCGGCCTCGTCCCGACGTGGACGATGCGCGGCTCGCCGCGGTACGACGAGTACCACGTGTTGTCGTAGAGCAGCGCACCGCCGGCGTTGTAGACCTTGCGCTCGACGCTCGTCGACTGCGGGGCCGTGCCGCTCTCCTCGACGGAGGTCTGACCCACGAAGAGCGCCGGATCCGACACTTTCTCGAGCGGCGCGTGACCGGTCGTGACAAGCGGCTGGGTCTCGCTCTCGACGCGCCGGTTCAGGGGCGCGCCGTAGAGCTCGACGTCGAGCGAGTACGAGCCGACGTAGGTGCGCAGCAGCAGCCAGTGCGCGGTGTCGTTGACGAACTTCAGGTCGACGTCCGGGTAGTTGACCGTCGCGTCGCGGCCCTGCGGGTAGTGGCTGATGTAGAGCGCGTGGTTCGTCCGCTCCGTGATCTTCAGGCCGGCCTCGTAGGCGGCGTTGAAGACCGTCGTCGAGACCTGGCAGACGCCGCCGCCGAGCCCGGTCGTCAGCTCGCCGTTGATGATCACGGGCGCCTCGCGGAAGCCCTTGTCGGCGGTGCGGTCGCCGGTGGCCTCGTTGAACGAGAAGGTCGCGCCGGGCGCGATCAGCTTTCCGTCCACGAGGTGCGCGACGAGCTGGACGTTGTGGATCCGGTTCGGGTCGCCGCCGTAGATCGTCTCGTAGCGGCCGACGCGCGTCGTGATCCCCATCGCCTGCGCCTGCGCGGTCGAGCGGTGTGGCTGGGGGTAGGTGACGACGACGCGGGCCGTGCGGGCCTGCGGCGCGAGCGCGGCGGCGAGGATGTGGCGGCCGGTCGGGCCGGCGGCGACGACCCGCCCGGGCCGCGCGGGCACGACGACGACGCGGCCGGACGAGAGCACGCTGAAGGTGGCGTCGCGCGCGGGCTTGTCGATCCCGCGGCCGAGCCTGGCGAAATAGCGGGTCGCGCCAGGCCCGCCGACCGCCAGCGTCTTCGTGCCGCCGCGCGGGAGCCGCAGGATCGCTGCGAGCTGCCGCGCCGGCAGCCACCACGAGGCGGCCCCGAGCTGCATGCGCACGGGCCGGGCGAGCGCGGTCCGCACCTGTGTGGCGACCGGCGTCAGGTCGGCGGCGCGCACCGTGGGCGGATCCACCCGTACGGGCAGGGCGACGCGCTGGCCGCGCTGGAAGCTCGCAAGCGAGTGCACGATCGTCTTGCCGGCCGCCTCCCGGTCGAGCGCCACGCCGGTGCGCGCGGCCAGGACGACGGGCTGTAGGCCGTGCAGGACGATTCCCGCGTCGCGGTGCGGGCGGTTGACGGCCTTCGCCATCCTGCCGACCTCGAAGACGAGCGCCCGCTCGAGCACACGCGTCGGCGGCGAGACGTCGGCGCCGAAGACGCGCACACCGATCCGCCGGAAGCCTCGAATCGGGCCGACGCCGCCGCCTTGGTCGAGCGCCAGCTTGACGGCGGCGCCCCAGTCGGCCTCGACCCCGAGGCTGACCGGCTTCAGCGCCCATTTATGCCCGCCGGCGGTGAACGTCACGGGCACTTCCGCCAGGGCGTTGGCGCGGCGCTCGAGCTTCGCGCGGGCCTCGCCGGTGGTCAGCCCGCCGACGTTGATGCCGTCGATCTTGACGCCTGCCGCGATCCGGTCAGACGAGCCGGCGAAGATGAATCCGAGCACGGCGCCGCCGACCGCCAAGACGATCGCCAGCACTCCCAGCCGCTGCGCGAGCAGCGCCCTGGAACGGCTGCGACGTCGATTGCGGACCCGGACCGGCCCAGTCCCAGCCTCGACGCGCAAGACAGGGAGTGTAGCGGCGAGTTCAGAACGTGAAGAGATCGATTCCGCCGGTCACCGGGATCGCCGCCCCGGTGACGTACGAGGCCAGGTCCGAGCTGAGGAAGGCGACCACGTTCGCGATCTCCTCCGGCGTGCCGGGGCGTCGCATGGCGGTGCGCCTGACCATGCGCTCGTTCATCTCCGGGTTGCCGAAGCCGAAAGCCTCGGTGCCGATGATCCCGGCCACGATCGCGTTGGCCGTGATGCCGTCGCGGGCGCCTTCGAGCGCCAGCGTCTTCGTCAGGCCGAGCACCCCGGCCTTCGTCGCCGCGTAGCTCGCCTGGCCGAAGCCGCCGAGCTCGCCGACCACCGAGGACATGGTCACGATCCGGCCCCAGCCGCGCTCGACCATCGCCGGCCAGACGGCCTGGGCGCAGTTGAAGACGCCGGTCAGGTTGACCTGCAGGTCGCGCTCCCAGAGCTCGGGCGACTGGTCCTCCAGGCGGGCGACGTGGTCGAAGAGGCCCGCGTTGGCGACGAGGATGTCGGCCGGGCCGAGCTCGCCGTTCGCCGCGGCCTCGACCTGCGCGCGGTCGGTCACGTCGCAGAGCACAGCCAGTGCGCGACGGCCGAGCCCGCGGATCTCCTGAGCGGTCTGCTCGGTGTACACGAGGCCCTGCTCGCGCGCCGCCTGGGCAAGCGGTCCGTACTCGTCGGCGCCGGCCTCGGACTCGAGCTGGATGTCCGCGAGCACCACGTCGGCGCCGGCGCGCGCCAATGCGAGCGCGTCCGCGCGCCCGAGACCCCGCGAGCTCCCGGTGACGAGCGCGACCCGTCCGGAAAGATCTACTTCAATCGCCACGAGGGAGAAATATCTCCCGAGCGATGACCAGCCGCTGGATCTGCGAGGTGCCCTCGTAGATCTGGAACAGCTTCGCGTCGCGCATCAGCTTCTCGACCGGGTACTCCTTGATGTAGCCGTAGCCGCCGAAGATCTGGACGGCGTCGGTCGTGACCTTCATCGCCGTGTCGGCGGCGAAGCGCTTCGCGTAGGACGACTGCAGCGTCGCGCGCTTGCCCTGGTCGAGCAGCCACGCGGCCTGCCAGGTGAGCAGCCGCGCCGCCTCGATCTCTGCCGCCATATCGGCGACCAGGAAGTTGACGCCCTGGTTCATCGCGATCGGCTGGCCGAACTGGACGCGCTCGCGCGCGTAGGCGACCGAGTGCTCGAAGGCCGCCCGCGCGACGCCAACCGCGCCGGCAGCCGTCCCCGGCCGCGTGTTGTCGAGCGTCTGCATCGCGATCTTGAAGCCCTGGCCCTCCTCGCCGAGCCGGTTGGCCGCGGGCACGACGACGTCCTGGAAGGCGAGCGCCGAGGTGTCGGTCGCGCGCTGGCCCATCTTGTCGAGGTGCTTCTCGACGACCACGCCGTCGAGCTCGGTCGGGACGATGAACGCGCTCAGGCCGCGATGGCCCGCGTCCTTGTCCGTCGAGGCGAAGACGATCACCCACGAGGCCTGGCCCGCGTTGGTGATGAACATCTTCGAGCCGTTGAGGACGTACTCGTCGCCGCGGCGCACGGCCGTGGTCTGGATCCCGGAGACGTCGGAGCCGGCGTTCGGCTCGGTCAGCGCGAACGAGCAGAGGATCGGCTCCTCCAGCAGCGGCGGCAGCCACTCCCGCTGCTGCTCGTCGGTGCCGGCGATCAGCATCGGGAGGGCGCCGAGGATGTTGGCGACGATCGACGTCCCGATCCCGGAGCAGCCCCAGCAGAGCTCCTCGCCGAGGATCGCGCCGTCCATCGAGCCGAGGCCGGCCCCGCCGAGCTCCTCCGGGATGTGCGGATTCATCAGGCCGACCTCGTGCGCCTTCGCGATCACGTCGGCCGGATGGGTCTGGTGCTCGTCGTAGTCGGCCGCCACCGGGCGGATCTCCTTGGCCGCGAACTCGTGCGCGAGCTCGCGCAGCGCCTTCTGCTCGTCGGTCAGCGCAAAGGAGATACCGGTGCCGATTGCCTCAGCCGTAGCCATTTCTACCCTTTGATTGACTAGTCAGTCAAAGAGTAGCGCCGGGCTCGCGCCAACGAAAGCCCCTGTCTTCCGGGGCCGCGGGGAGCGGGCTCGGCGGCAACCCGGGCCGCGGCTCGGGATCGTTGTAGGCGCGCGGCGCGACGTCGTTCGGCCCGTCCGGGTGGAACAGCGAGGCCAGGTACTGGATCTGCCCGCGGCCGGGGCCGAGCTCGAACATGCCGCCCCCGTAGAGAGAGATCCCGTTCGCGGCGCAGTGGTCGTAGAAGGCGAGCACCTCGCGCAGGCGGCCGAAGCGCGAGGGCTTCGAGTTGAGCACGCGCGGCGGCCAGGCGAGCGCCTCGACGTCGGCGACCGAGTGGATCGGCGCGTCCCAGGTGACGCGTTCGCGGTGCGGCGCGAGCACAGCCTCAGTCTCGTCGTTCAGGGCGGGGTCCTCGAGGTAGGCCTCGGGAAAGCCCTCGGCAACGCGACGGTAGAGATCCGGGTCCGGCGGCGGGTCGTTCTCGGTGAGGTAGTAGGCCTTGTAGTCGGCCGTCACGATCGCCCCCGTGTCGGCGAGCGCCTCGATCAGCTGGTCGGTCCAGTCGGTCGCCGGGTCGAGCTTGAAGCGGTGGTTCGCGTCGAGCTCGAGCCAGCGCAGGACAACGCGGCTCGTCGGCGGGTTGCCGAGCCCCGGCGAGACCACGAACGTGACCGGGCGCGACTCGCGGCCGGCGGCGGCGGCGAGGGTGGTGCCGGCCTGTCGCAGCGCGAGGTCGAGCGCGGAGCTCTCGTACGCCCAGCGCCGATGCGGGTCGGGCATGTCGAGCGCGTCGGAGAACGACTCCAGCGTCCAGCTGCCGGCGAGCGGCAGGACGGCTCCGGCCTGCTGCTCGCGGTCATGGTGCTCGGGGTACCAGGTGACGTCCTCGCCCAGCCCCTCGTGGCCGCCGCCGCGCAGGTGCACGACGGTGGTCACGCGGGTGAAGCCTCGCGTCACCGGCTGCTCGAGCCGCTCGAGCTCGTAGACCTCGACCTCGAGCGGGGCTGGGCCGAGGCGCTTCCATAGACTCTCTGCCATGGACTTCGACCTTACTCCGGAACAGCGGCTGATTCAGGACACGGTGCGTTCGTTCGTCGACGAGCGCGTGCTCCCGAACGCGATCGAGAACGACATCAACCACCACCTCGACCTGGATGTGATCGCTGGAATGGCCGAGCTGGGGCTGCTCGGGATCGTGATCCCGGAGGAGTACGGCGGGGCCGGGCTCGACTTCGTCGCCGAGGCGCTCGCGTGCGAGGAGATCGAGCGCGGCGAGGCCGCTTTCCGGACGCTGATCTCGGTGCACGTGGGGCTGAACTCGCTCTCGCTGCTGCGCTACGGCTCGGAGGAGCAGAAGCAGCGCTACCTCGTGCCGCAGGCGAAGGGCGAGAAGCTCGCCTGCTTCGGCCTGACCGAGCCGGCGGCGGGGTCGGACGTGGCCGCGATGCTCACGACGGCGCGGCGCGAGGGCGACTCGTATGTGTTGAACGGCCAGAAGAACTGGATCTCGTACGCGACCGTCGCCGACCACCAGCTCGTCTTCGCCAAGACGGATCCGCAGGCGAAGCACAAGGGCATCTCCGCGTTCATCGTCGAGCGCGAGTGGCCGGGCGTCACGACGCGCGAGACCGAGCACAAGCTCGGCGTCTGGGCGGGCTCGACGGGCGAGCTCTTCTTCGAGAACGTCGAGGTGCCGGCCGAGAACCTGGTCGGCGAGGAGGGCCAGGGCTTCGAGATCGCGATGTACGGGCTCGACCAGGGGCGGTTCACGGTCGCGGCCGGCGCGTGCGGCGTCGTGCGCGCGTGCCTGGAGCGGTCGGTCGAGTACGCGCGCGAGCGGGAGACGTTCGGGCAGCCGATCGGCAAGTACCAGTTCGTCCAGGACATGATCGCGGAGATGGTGCTCGGCTACGAGACGTCGAAGCTGCTCGTGATGCAGGCGGCGTGGCTGAAGAACCAGGGCGTGCGGAACACGCGCGAGACCTCGCTGGCGAAGTGGCACGCGACCGAGTCGGCGTTCCGCGCGGCGCATCTGGCGATCCAGGTGCACGGCGCGTACGGGTACTCGGCGGAGTACGGGATCGAGCGCTACTTCCGCAACGCGCGGGCACCGATCATCTACGAGGGCACGACGCAGATCCACAAGCTGATGCAGGCCGAGCACGCGCTCGGCTACCGGCGGCTGAACGGCGACGGCGACGTCTCGCCGATGGCCGCGTGGGCGCCTGCGTTGGCGCAGTCTCGCTAGCGCGGTCGGCTACGGCACAGACGGCGGCGGCGTTGCCGGCACCGGGGCCTGCGCGCGCTCGTCTTCGACCGCCATCAGCCGCACCAGCAGCGGGATCGCGCCGAGGATCCCGAGGCCGCAGACCGGCCACAGGATCTGGTAGCCGTTCGTCGCGCCCAGGTACGGCTTGGCGACGTCGATCGCCAGCCCGGCGAGTGGCGCGCCGACGAGCAGGCCGATCCCCTTCGTCGTCGTCGCGAGCCCCGAGGCGGCGCCGCGATGCTCCTCCGGCACGATCTTGTAGAGCAGCCCCCACGCGAGGGTCATCACCGTGCCGCCGGCGATCGCGACCACGCCGATCAGGCCGAGGTACCAGCTGTGCCACTCCTGCGCGAGCCCGCCGACGAGGAACCCCGTCCCGTAGACGAACGACGCAAAGAAGATCACCCGCGCGAGCCCGAACCTGTCCCCCAGGCGCCCCGAGAACAGCGCTGCCACGACGTAGCCGCCGGCCACCGCGGCCAGGATCTCGCCGGAGACGGTCTGCGACTCGTGCAACCCCTCGATCACGTAGAGGATCACGAAGCTGCGGGCCGCGGCGAACGTCCCCTCCCAGGCGGAGTTCGCGATCAGGAAGCGTCGCACGTCGCCGTCGTCCCAGAAGATGTGCCAGCTCTGCTTGATGTAGGCGCCGAACCCCTCGAAGACGTGCCCGTGGCCGCCGTCCTCGCGCACGAGCAGGATCGTCGCGCCGCACGCGGCCGAGGTGACGAACGCCGCGACCAGAAATGGGGCCGGCAGCCACGCCTTGAGCAGGAAGTTGCCGCCGACGAGGGCGATTCCGAGCGCGATCCCGCGCAGCACGTGCTGGATCCCCTGGGCGCGCCCGTACGCGGTCGGCGGCAGCACGTCGGGGTAGAGCCCGCGGTACGGCGGCTCGTACAGGTAGTAGGCGAAGTAGAACGCCAGCACGAGCAGCACCGTCGTCCAGAGGTTCGGCATGAATCCGATCAGCAACAGGCAGAACGCCATCGGGCCGATCGCGACGAGCATGAAAGGCCGCCGACGGCCGAGCGGCGTGTGGAACGAGTCGCTCCAAGGCCCGACAATCGGCGAGAGCGTCAGCGCGAACAGGCCCTCCGCGCCGATCGCGACGCCGATCAGCGTGCCCGAGTCCGTGAACGTGTGCAGTAGCGGCGGCAGCGCGACCGAGATGGTCGTGACCGAGAAGGCAAGCCCGAACGCGCCGAGCCCGAGCGACCAGATCAGGCTCCGGCGAACCGGCGGCGCGGCGACAAGCGCCTGGGACTCCGCTGTGGTCGCCACTAGCGGCCGGCCGTCGCGAGCTCGGGGGCGAGCCCGCCCGTGACGATCTCGACCAGCGTGCGCTCGGCGCGGGCGACGTCTTCCTCGGAGTCGGGCAGCCGTCCGAGCACCCAACCCGTCAAGAGCTCCTCGACCGCCCCGTAGAAGATGTAGCTCGCGAGCCGCGCGTCGAGGTCGGCCCTGATCGTGCCGTCGGCCTGGCCGCGCTCGACGATCTCCTGGATCGCTGCGAAGGACTCGACGATCTCGTCCATCTCGCCCGGGAGGTGCTGGCTGCGCGTCACCTCGAGCACGAGCACGCGCACGAGGTCGGGATTGCGTGCCCATGAGCGCAGCAGGATCTCCGCGACCTTGCGCAGCTGCTCGCGCGGCGGGTCACCCGTCTGCTCGACGCTCCTGATCGTCTCGATCAGCGCTCGCCAGGTCTCGCGGAAGACGGTCAGGAGCACTTCCTCCTTCGACTGGAAGTAGTGGTAGAGCAGCCCGTATGCGACGCCCGCCTCCTCGGCGATATCCCCGACGCGGCTCGCGTGATAGCCCTTGCGCGCGAAGACGCGCACTGCCGCATCCAGCAGCAGTCGGCGCTTCTCCTCCTGCGCGTTCGACCGGTTGGGCACCCGCGAAGTTTAGACCGCGCCCGGGCGATTCAGCCCCAGCGCGGCCGGGAGGGCGAAGAGGTCCGGCAGCCGGTCGGCGACCTCGGGATGGCGGTCCTCGCGGTCGAGCAGGAGTGCGCGCTCGATTCCGGCGGCGTGCGCGCCCTCGATGTCGTCCTCGATCGAGTCGCCGACCATCGCGGCCTCCTCCGGCTCGACTCCCAGCCGCTCGAGCACGGCGCGGAAGATCGTCGGGTGCGGCTTCGTCCGCCCGAAGGCACCGGAGCCGAGCGCCGCGTCGACCTGGAGGCGGTGATGCGCGACGAAGGCGTCGAGGTCGCGGCCGGTGTTCGAGACGAGCCCGAGCTTCAGCTCCTGCATGCGGAGCTCCTCCAGCACCGGCGGCGCGTCCTCGAACAGCTCGAAGTGCTCGGCGTGCTCCCAGGCCCCGGTCATCTCGACCGCGCACTGGTAGGCGCTGTCGGCGTCGCCGCCCATGCCGCGGATGATCCGCTCGGTGAACGCGACCCAGATCTCCTCGTCGTGCTCGAGCTCAGGATGGCGCTTGATCCCCTCGACCGCCCGCTCCCGCGCCTCGCCGTAGCGCGAGGGATCGAGCTCGAGGCCGAAGCGCTCGCCCATCCGCTGATACCCCTCGGGACCGAGCTCCGGTCCCGGCCGGGCGATGGTGAAGTCGACGTCGAAGAGAACGGCGCGCAGCATCAGCTGGCTTCTAACAGCCAGCGGGCGCTCTCGACGTGCGTCTGCCGGACGTCGCCGTCGAAGGCCCAGGCGATCGTCTGGGCGATCGTCCAGCCGCGCGCCCGCTCGCGGTCGAGGCCGAGCTCGGCGGTCAGGCGGTCGAAACGGTTCAAGACGTCACGCCTGGAGTGGCCGAGCTCTCGCGAGCGCACGACCGGCGCGATCCCGAACTCGCGCTCGCCGACGAGCGGCTTCGGGTCGATCGCCAGCCACGGCTCGCGCTGCGCCGCGAGGACGTTGTCGCCGTGCAGGTCCTGATGCAGCAGCACCTGCGGGCCCTGTGTCCGCGGCAGCTCCAGCAGCGCCTCGAGCGCGGCGTCGAGCAGGCGCCGCTCGAACGGCCGGGCGAACCGCTCCCAGGTCTCCCCCAGCGAGTCGGCCCACCAGGCGGCCTCCGCGGCCAGCGTGCTGAACGGCGCGCCCGCCGGCTTCCAGAGCCGCGGCAGCAGCTCGACGAAGACGTCCAGCGCGGCCTCCCCGCCCACCGCCGAGAGCGGCGTCCCTGGCACGCAGCGCTCCAGCAGCAGCGCGCGCTCTTCGGGCTCGGAGTCGAGTAGCCGGACCGCACCGTCGGCGTCCCAGAGCTCGAGCGCGGCCGCCTCGTGCTCGCTCTCGCGGTGCGGCTGCTGCACCTTCAACACCGCCTGCTCGCCGTCCGCCGTCGTCACGGGCACGACGAGCTCCGACGCGAACCCGCCCGAAAAGGGCTCGCCGAGGGTCAGCCCCCGGCGCGAGATCAGACGCTCGCCGGCCAGCGGTACGCGTCGGCCTGGCGGTTCTTCAGCGAGGGCAGCTTCTCCCGCACCGAACGCAGCAGCGCGCGGTCGAGCTCCGCCGTGATCACCGTCTCCTCGTCCGACGCCTGTGCGAGCACGATCCCCCAGGGGTCGACGATCAGCGAGCGCCCGTAGGCGGGCCTCCCCGGCAGCGTCTCCCCCACCTGTGCCGGCGCCGCGACGAAGTACTGGTTTTCGATCGCCCGGGCGCGCAGCAGAACGTGCCAGTGGTCCTTGCCGGTCGGCGTGGTGAAGTGCGCGGGGACGGTCACGAGCTCCGCGCCCTCGAGCGCGAGGATCCGGTAGAGCTCGGGAAAGCGGACGTCGTAGCAGACCGTCAGCCCGACGGGCCAGCCCTCGCCGCGCACGACGACGGGCTCCGCGCCCGGCTCCTCGGCCTCTGACTCGCGGTAGACGACCCCGCCGACCTCGACGTCGAAGAGGTGGATCTTGCGGTAGAGCCCGAGCAGCTCGCCGTCGGGCCCGAAGGCAAGCGACGTGTTGGAGAGCTTCTCGCGGCCCTCGCGCTGCTCGGAGATCGAGCCGCCGACGAGCGTGATCCCGTGGCGTCGCGCCCAGTCGGCCATCGCCTCCACCGACTCGCCGCCCTCGAGCGGCTCGGCGGCCGCGTGCAGCTGCTCGGTCGTCCCGATCGCGTTCCACTTCTCCGGCAGCGCGACCAGGTCGGCGCCGGTCGCGGCGGCGCGCGCGACGAGCCGCTCCGCCGTCTCGAGATTCGCCGCCTTGTCCGGGCCGCTCGTCATCTGCACGCAGGCCACGCGGAGAAGGTCGGTCACGCGCGGAGGATAGCTTTCGAGCATGGAGGCAACCGCCGCCGTTCCGTCGCGCGCCCGCGTGCTCCAGGCCTTCCGGAGCCGCAATTTCCGGCTGCTCTGGACCGGCCAGGCAATCTCGCTGCTCGGCGACTCGGCCTTCGTGGTCGCGCTCGGCTGGCGCACGTTCACGCTGACCGGCTCGGCCCGCTCGCTCGGGCTCGTGCTCACCTTCCAGGGCGTCGGCGTGCTGACGACCGTGCTCGTCGGCGGCGCGCTCGCAGACCGCTACGACCGCCGGACGCTGATGCTGGTCTCAGACCTCGCGCGCTTCGGGGTCATCACCGCGCTGGCCGTCATCAACGCGAGCGGGCACCTGACGATCCACTCGCTCGCAGCGATCGCCTTCGTCGAAGGGCTCGCGACCGGTTTCTTCACGCCCGCGCTCGGCGGCCTGATCCCGCTCGTGGTCGAGGACGCACGGCTCGGCTCGGCGAATGCGCTGATCGGGATCGCGCGCCAGGGGAGCTTCCTCGTCGGACCGGCCGTCGCGTCGCTGCTCTACGGCCTCGCCGGGGCGACGTTCGTCTTCGCCTTCAACGCCTGCTCCTACCTCGTCTCGTTCGCGTTCGTCTACGCGACGCGCCCGCGCGAAGCCGAGAAGGCGGCCGAGGACGGCACGGTGCGCGCGATCCGCGAGGGCTTCCGCTACATCGCGGGCGTGCCGTGGCTCTGGATCACGATCTGCCTGTTCGCCTTCGTGCTGATGCTGCAGTGGGCCTCGATCCAGGTGCTGACGCCGAAGCTAGTGCGCGAGCACTTCGACCTGGGCGTGGGCGCGTACGGGCTGCTCTTCTCGCTGATCGGCGGCGGCATGATCGTCGGCACGTTCATCTTCGGCCAGGTGAACCCGAGACGGCGGCGCGGCCTGATCTCGTACCTGATCTGGATCGTGAACAGCCTGCTCGTGATCGTCTTCGCCCTCTCACCCTGGTTCCCGCTCGCTGCGGCGGCGGCGTTCGTGCGCGGAATCTGCATCGGCTTCGGCGTGACCGTCTGGGAGACGATGCTGATGGAGCTCGTCCCGCGCCACATGCTCTCGCGCGTGGTCAGCCTGGACTGGTTCGGCTCGCTGGGCCTGACGCCGTTCGGGCTGCTCTTCGTGGGCGCGATCTCGGACCTCGCCGCGCCCGGAACGATCATCGCCCTCGCCGCGGCGATCTCGATCTGCATCATCTCGCTCGGCCTGACCTCGAAGCAGATCAGGACAATCGACTGATGCCCGTTTACTGGAAGCCGAAGTACGGCACGCGCTCGTCGCGGCACCGGGCCTGGACGCGCCAGGAGGCGAAGCGTGAGCAACGCCTGCAGCGCGAGCCGAGGCGGCCGCTGCGCGACCTGCTACGCCGAGTGCTGGGGCGCGACTAGTAGAGACCGTCACCGCGGGCGTAGCGCTCGCCGCGCTCGCGGTCGTAGCGCTCAGCGTCGAACTCGGGGTCGCCGAGCGAGCGCAGGATCTCGCCGGAGCTCGGGAGCTCGGAGCGGTCGACGTGGCGCTCGGGATTCCAGAGGTCGGAGCGGATCAGCGCCTTCGAGCACTGCGTGTAGGCCTCGTCGACCGACACGAGGATCCCGAGCCGCGGCACCTTGCCATCGACCGCGCTCGGCGCGAGCAGCTCGGCGTCGTCGACTATCGTCGCGCGGCCGTTGACGCGGAACGTGTCCCCGACGCCGGGGATCAGGAAGAGCAGCGCTATGCGCGGGTCCTCGAGCAGGTTCGTGAGCGTGTCCGCGAGCCGGTTGCCTGGCCGCTCCGGCAGCAGCAGCGTCCGCTCGTCAAGGATCCTGACGAAGCCCGCCGGGTCGCCACGGGGCGAGACGTCGAGGCCGCCTTCGGGCCGCGCGGTCGCGACGCACACGAACGGCGAGCGCTCGACGAACTGGCTCGTCAGCTCGTTGAGCCGTCCGGCGATCTTTCCGCGCACGACCTCCGTTGGCGAGCCGATCGCCTCGCGTAGCGCACGCTCGTCCCGGATCGCCACGGCTCGAGGATAGTCAGCGCGAAATAGACGGCGCTTGAAGGGGTAGAAATCAGACGCGATGCACCGGCTCACAAAAGCGCAGGCCCGCCGGATCGCGGTGCGCGCGCAGCTGCTCGACGCGCCGCGGCCGACGAGCCTGCTCGAGGTCGTCCGGCGGCTGACGCTGCTGCAGATCGACCCGACCGCGGCGATCGCGCCGAGCGCCGACCTCGTCCTCTGGAGCCGTTTGGGGTCGGCCTACCGGCCGGAGGACCTGAAACGCGCGCTGGAAGAGGAGCGCGCGCTGTTCGAGCTCGACGCCTTGATCCGGCCGACCGGCGACCTCGGCCTCTACCTCGCCGGCGCCGACGAGCGACCGAGCTACGAGCGCACGCGCGCGTGGCTGCGCGACAACGACGGCTTCCGGCGCGACATCCTCAAGCGGCTGAGCAAGTCCGGGCCGCTCAGCTCGCGCGAGCTGCCGGACACCGCCGCCGTGCCGTGGGCCTCGAGTGGCTGGACGCACAACCGCAACGTCACGCAGATGCTCGAGATCCTGATGAACCGCGGTGAGGTCGCGATCTCAGGCCGGATTGGGCGCGAGCGCCTCTGGGATCTGCCCGAGCGTGTCTATCCGGCCGGCGTGGTCGTCCCGACGGTCGAAGAAGCCGAGCGGGCCAAGGACGAGCGACGCCTCGGCGCGCTCGGGATCGCCCGTGCGAAGGCAAGGGCGATGCCGATGGAGCCGATCCACGTCGGCGAAGCAGGCGAGCCGGCCGTGGTCGAGGGCGTCAAGGGCGAGTGGCGAGTCGACCCCGCCCGGCTGGACGAGGACTTCGAGGGCCGCACCGCTCTGCTCTCACCCTTCGACCGCCTGATCCACGACCGGACGCGCACGGAAGAGCTGTTCGACTTCGAGTACACGCTCGAGATGTACAAGCCAGCCGCCAAGCGCCGCTGGGGCTACTTCGCGCTCCCGATCCTCCACGGCGACCGCCTGGTCGGAAAGCTCGACGCGACCGCCGACCGCAAGGCCTCGGCCCTGCGCGTGAGCGCGATACACGAAGACGTCAAGTTCACACGCGCCATTGCCAAGGGCGTGCAGACCGAGCTCGAAGACCTAGCCGGCCTGGCTACTCCTGGACACGATCAAGTCGTAAGCGCGGGGCGAGCAGCCGGTTCCACCGGTCCGCGCTATGCCGCTGCCGTCCGGTCGCTCACCATGTAGGCGACGAGCAGAGCAGCGGGGAAGAAGACCAGGCTGAACAGGAAGTACAGGAAGAAGCTATGCCCTTTACGGCCAGCGACACGAGCCGGCCAAAAGGCGATCGCGATCCAGACGATGATCGCGAGGATTGTCCAGATCCAGACACCGTTGGCAGCGAGAAGCACGTCGACCTCCTGTGGTCGGATGCGTAGAGCGTATTGGCGTTGCGGAGTCTCGTCTAGGCCGGGATCGCCGTGAGCTTGCGGAGCGCGACGCCGACGGGCATAACCCGTCGGCGTCGCGCTGGATCTTCACTATCGGGGTGCCGAGATTTGAACTCGGGACCTCTCCGACCCGAACGGAGCGCGCTACCAGGCTGCGCCACACCCCGAGCAGGCCACAGGTTAGCGGCTGAGAAAGCCCGTGATCGCGTCGGCGCACCCGGCCGGCCGTTCGACGATCAGGAGATGGCCGCAGTCGGCGATCACACGTAGCGGGGCTCGCAGCCGCCTCGCGTAGTCGAAGGCGTCGTCGACCGGCAGCTGATTGTCCCGCGCGCCCCAGAGAACGAGCACGGGACAGCGGACATGCTCGAGCTCGGGCCGCAGGTCGTCGCGGACGAGCGCCTTCGCGGCGCTGAGCGTGTCCGTGTGCCGGGCCGGGCCGGCGAGGAGCGCCTCGACCAGTTCCGGCGGGAGCGCGGCCGGGTCGGAGGCGCCCCAGCGGCCGAAGACGACCCGCTTGAGCAGGGCCGAGCGAGCCACCCGCCCACGGTGAGGCGCGATCTTGCGGCCCGGCTTGAGGATCCCGGTGATCGTCAGCGCGTACCGGGCGCTGCGCGTCGCCGACGAGATGCCCGCGGCGGCGGCCAGCACGAGCGCGCTCACCGCCTCGGGCCGGCGCAACGCGAGCCGCAGGGCGACCGCGCCGCCGAGCGAGTGGCCGACGACGGCGGCCGGGGCGGCGCCTTCGTGGTCGAGCAGCAGGCCGAGCCGGTCGGCGTAGGGGCTCAGGGACGGAGCGGCCGGAAGCGGCGACGAGCCGCCGTGGCCGGGCAGCTCGGGCACGATCAGCCGCCTGCCCGGGAGCAGCAGCGGCGCCAGCGCGAGCCAGTTGGCGGCCGCGCCCCCGAGCCCGTGGACGAGCACCAGCGGGTCGCCCTCGCCGGCAACGAGGTAGCGCAGGCGGCAGCCGCGAGCGTCGAGGAACCGCTCTTCGAAGCCGGTGGGCTTTGCGTCCGTCACGAAGGCCGATTATTCTTCGTGGCGATGGATCGTTCGGGGAGGCAGGACCCCTGATTCCTGCCGGACACCAGAGAGGTTTGGTCGGCTAGCCCGTCTGCGCTGAGAGCGCGGCGGGCTTTTTCGTACCCAGAGGAAGGGAGCAAGATGGCGAACCACCTGACGCCCGAGGAGTTGTCGAAAGAGCTTGGGATCGACCGCACCGAAGTGATCCGCGTGTGCATGGAGGAAAGCGTGCCGATCTACCAGGGCAAGATCGACAAGACCCTCTTCCAGGCACAGCTACAGGCGCTCGGCGCCGTTCCGCAGACGCACTAATCGGCGAGCGGCGAGCGTCCGCCGCCGGCGTTCCGGCGTCGGAACTCAGCAAGGAGCCTGTCCACGGTCTCGTTATGTGCCACGCTCCCGTAAGAGCCGAGCAACGAGATCTCGATCTCGGCCTCGCCGACCTGGATCGCCACGCAGTCGCTCTCGCGCTCGAAGTAGTCGAGCAAGACCCCCACGAGCTCCGAGTCACCGACGTGGACGCGCAAAGCTTCCTCCTTAGCACCGCTGGCACCGACGCTCCCAGCCTGTTCGAGCACGAAGCCGGATGAACCAGCCGAACGTCCGGTCGGTGCGAGCCGACCGTCGAGGGTCAAGCGACGTACGAGAGCGGGCGTTCGACGAGACCGTTTTCATAGGCGTAGTGCACCGCCTCGGTGCGGCTCGATACGCCCAGCTTGCGGTAGATGTTCGTCAGGTGGAACTTCACCGTCTGCTCGGCCACGAAGAGCCGCTCGGCGATCTCTCGGTTCGAGCCACCCGACTCCAGCGCCTCGAGTATCGACAGCTCGCGCGGGCTCAGGCCGGCCTCTTCCAGGGCGCTCAGCGCGCCCACGCGGGGTCGATCGAGCGCCCGGAAGATCGTCCCCCGCATCACTTGGCGCACCGCCCCAGCGAGGTCGCGAGGGTCGATGCCCTTGAGCACGAAGGCCGCCGCGCCGCGCTCGAGCGCGGCGCGAACGAGCGCCGGGTCTTCGATTCCGGAGAGCATCACCACGGCGATGCTCGGGTACCGAGCCTGTAGATGCTCGAGGACCGTTAGCCCGTCCATCCCCGGCATCCGCACGTCGAGCAGCACGACGTCCGGTCCGGTCTGACCGACGAGCGCGACGACCGGCTCGCCCGAGTCGACACACCCAACGACGCTGATGTCGTCCTCCCGCTCGAGCTGGACCCGAATCGCCTCCAGCATCAGTCGATGATCGTCGACCACGAGTACCTTCAGGCGCCGCATCGCCGCACTCTCCCCTGACAGATTTCGGCTCCCCCGAGCCCTTTCCCACTCGCACCGTAGGTAGTCGCGGGGCCAACGCAAGTCGGCGGTGTGCGAACTAGACCTTCCGGTGGGACCGCCCGTCCTGACGTCTCGCGAGTGGTTTACCGCTTTCGAGGGATGTCCTTCGGCGATGAACTCCACCACAGTTCGAGTCAAGCGGCGAAGGGATGAGGTTGCGGCGGCTCAAGGTGGTTGTTGCGGACGACCACGGCCTGATGATCGAGGCAGTGGGGATTGCGCTTGCGGGACCCGAGTTCGAGATCGTCGGCGTGGCCGAGTCGGGAAGCCAGGTGCTACCGGTCGTCCAGCAGACGGACCCGGATCTGGTTGTGCTCGATCTGCGGATGCCGGGGATGGACGGGCTGACTTGCATCCGGCTGCTGCGCGAGCGAATGCCGTCGGTCAGGATCGCCGTCCTCTCGGCCGTCGACTCCGACGACACGGCCCGGGAGGCGCTGAGCCTGGGCGCGTGCGCATTCATCTCGAAGCGCATCGGTCCGGACCAGCTGCCCGACGCGTTGCTGGCTGCCTTCGAGGAGACCGTGCCCGAGCCGATCGGGCTCATCCACGACGGTGACATCCCGGCTGTGCGCGAGGCGGGGCTGACCGAGCGCGAGCTGGAGATCCTGCGCGCCCTTGCCGAAGGCCTGGCCAACGGCCAGATCGCGAAGCGGCTCTGGCTCGCCGAGCAAACCGTGAAGTTCCACCTCACCAACATCTACCGAAAGCTCGGCGTGAGCAGCAGGACGGAGGCCGTGCGCTGGGCATACCGTCACGGACTACTCGAAGCGTCACTCGACGCCGCCGAGCCGGCACTGCTGTGACGGCCGCCGGCGGGCCGCCCACAGCCGAGCCGGACCGCTTGACCGCGACCCTTCCAGCCGGCAGCGGCCTGGCGCTCCTCGGCGCCGCGATGATGGTCATCGGAGCGTTCGGCCCGTGGATAGGCGGAAGGTTCTTCAGCGCGACGAGTGGAATCGAACTGGGGGGCGACGGCTGGCTCGTCCTGGCCGCGGCGACCCTTGCGCTCGTTCCGGTGGTCCTGCCCGTGGCCGGCTCAACCGTGAAGGGGGGCTGGGTCGCCACCCTCGCGTTCGTGGCCGGCTACGTCTGCTGGACGCACTACGCGGAAGCGCGCGCGGATGGTTCAGAGGTGGTCTGGGGGCTCGAGCTCGCGGGAATCGGCTGCGGTCTGCTCGCGCTCTCCAGCGTCCGCTTCTTGTACGACCGTTCTTGAACGTCGCCCTGACAAACGGCTAGCTCCATCCGGACCTTCGCTGGTGGGTCGGAGGCCGGGAACGACGCTGAATGCCTCTCGTACCTGTCAACGCAGGCGGCGTCGGGGAGACCCGCCTGTACGAACTTACCGGGGAGGTAAGGGACATGCAGAAGCTCTACGAGCAGCTCGCTGTGGGGCTCACCCGCGGCCTGACGGTCTCGCGCGAGGATCTGAAGCGCGAGGACGGTCAGGGCGCGGTCGAGTACGCCCTCGTGGTCCTGGGCATCGCGGCGGTCATCTCTTTGGCAGTCGCCGGTTTCGCAACCCAGATCACGAACTTCATGTCGGCGGCCGGCGCGGCCCTCATCGCGCTCGTCCCGTAACCAGGGCCGAGCGGATCGGGGATGCAGGGGCAGATGCAATGAACACACGGTCTTCCTCTGCGCACCCGGCCGACAACGGGCACGGGTGGACGCCGCCCTCCGGGGCGGCGTCCATCACGCCTCACACGGTCGACAGAGAGCGCCCGCCCGCCCGTTCACGCAACGAGCGTGGCCAGGCGGCGGTCGAGCTCGCGCTCGTCGTCCCGATTCTCTGTCTGCTCGTGCTCGCGCTGATCGACTTCGCGAAGGCGCTGAACTACTGGCTGGACGCGAACCACCTCGCCAACGAGGGTGCGCGCGCGGCCGCAGTGATCGGCAGCTCGCCCCAGCCGGGCGGGAACCTGGCGCGCTGGATCCAGCAGCAGGCTGAGACCACCGAGTTGCGCAATGGCACGGGGTCGGTCTCGTCGCCGGCACAGGTTTGCATCACCTTCCTGGCGAATCCTTCGACGGGGACGACGGGCCGCGTCGGTGACCCGATCAAGGTCACCGTCACCGCGCCGTACAAATGGCTTCCGTTCACCGGCGGCGCGACGGCCACGATTAAGGCGGAGTCGACGATGCGACTCGAGCGGCCGGCGGATCCCTCGCTCAACGGTGAGTGCTCATGAGGCCGGTCGAGGCATCTGCGCGCGGCCTGGCGCGGAACGAGCGCGGCGCGATCGCCGTCCTCTTTGCGGTGCTCACACCGGCACTCATCTTCCTCTTCCTGCTCGTGATCGACGTCGGCAACTGGTACGTCCACAAGCGACACCTCCAGATGGAGGTGGACGCGGCGGCGCTCGCGGGCGGGGCGTACTTCGGCGACTGCTTCTCGTCCGACCCGTCGATCGCCGGCGCCGCAAACGACACGATCAGGAACGCGGCGACGAAGTACGGGGGCGGCGCCGGAAGCACCTACAACGTGCCGGGCGGAGGCGCCAGCGCTCGCATCGCGACGCTCTTCAACAGCAGGACTTTTCCCGTCGGCGGCCCAGGGGCGGACGACACCGAGACGAACGGGCCGTGCGAGACGCCGCACCTGATGCTCGACGTCAAGCAGTCGGAAGCCGACGTCCCGTTCATCCTCGGAGGTCTCATCAGCGCCTTCGTTCCGAGCGCGAAGACGACAATCGATGCGATCAATGCGCGCGCTCGCGTGGAGCTCAAGAAGGAGACGATCGTTCAGGGGTCTCTCCCGCTGGCCGTGCCGGACGTCGATCCGCGGCACGTGACGGTGACGTTCATCGATGAAGCGACCGGCTCGGCGATCGCGCCAGCACTCTCGCTGACGAAGGGCTCGAGTGTGGGCGGCCGCAATTACTGGACGGGCTCCGCGTCCCTTGCGGTCCCGGGCGACAAGAAGATCGGCGCGAGGATCGGCATCGGCGGGCAGGCAGGCACGTGCAACGCAGCTGCGGGAACCGGAGGCTCCGGGTTCGTCTGCTACGACTACGAGAGCTCAGGCATCGGGCTGGCCGTCGTCCAGGGAGTCGGCTCCGGCGGAACGGTCGATGCTCCCAAGCCGCGCGTGTGGGCGACGACGTCCTGCACGGGATCGCCGTTCTTCTCGGACGTGTTCGTCGTCGCGCCCGCCACGACCTGCGCCGCCTCGGTCCAGGCTGTGCTGCAGACGAGCTCGGGCACCGTCGGAGCGGCCTCGAAGAAGACGTTCGATGCCACGCTTACCGGTGCCGGGACGAAGCCGATGACGTTCGACAGTGCGGCCGGCTACTGGACGACCGGTTACGTCTACGCCCTCCCGCCGCAGGGCGGCCCGGCCGACGTCTCGCTCGCGTGGCAGTCGACCACGGGTCCCAAGCAGTCGTATTCGAAGATCCAGCGCGTCTACAGCGGCAGCGACGACGGGTCCGGGCCCGTGAAGGACCTCGCGCTCTCGACCGCGACGACGACGCTCGGGGCGCCGTACACGCTGTCGGCCGGCACGCACACGATCACCGCCCGCGTCGGCCTCGAGGGCAGCCTCGACCTGACGAACGCCGCCCAGACCACCATGCTCCGGCTCACCGGCGGCAGCCGGACGAGCGCCATCGCCTGCGACGGGCCAGGGGCTGCGGAGTTCAGAAGCGCGATCATCAACGGTTGCCAGACGCCGTACCAGCTCAACTCGGCCGGGGTCTGCCCCGACCCGGCGCCGCCTTCGGGGCCCGCGGACTGTGTCCCGATCAAGACCGGGACGACGGCCGGGCCGACGCTGCAGGGCCTCGACGGACGCTTCTCCGCGTGCCCTGCGAACAACTGGCCCGGCTACGACGCCGCGAACGACCCGAGGGTGGTGCGGCTGTTGATCACGGACTTCTCCGCGCTGGGCGGGAGCGGCGCGACCGACGTGCCCGTCACGAACTTCGCGGCCTTCTACATCACCGGCTGGACTGGCTCCAAGTGCGCCAACAACGGCCCACCGCCCGGAGATGTCAGCAAGGGGGCGATCTGGGGGCATTTCGTCAAGTACATCGAGCCCGACCCGAACAGCACGGGCGACGAGACCTGCGATCCGATCGTCGTCACGCCCTGCGTCCCAATTCTCGTCAAGTAGTCGATCGGAGGTAGCAACTCATGGAATTCGCACAGAAGCTCATCTCTTCCAGGCGGGGGTCGCTGTACGTGTCGCTCGTCGCGGCCGTCCTCGCCGGCGTCGTGATCGTCGCCTACGTGAACGGCTACCGGAAGAACCTGAAGGCAACTTCGACTCCGGTGACCGTGCTCGTCGCCCGTCACACGATCGAGAAGGGCACCGCCGGCAGCGTGATCGCGGCGAAGAGCCTCTTCACGGTCACCACGATCCGCGAAAGCCAATTGCGAGAGGGCGCATTCAGCGACCCGTCGAGCCTGAGCGGGGAGGTGGCGACGAAGCCCATCTACAAGGGCGCGCAGCTCACCGCGGCCGACTTCTCCGCGAGCTCCGACTCGCTGGCCAGCACCCTCAGCGACCGACAGCGGATCATCGCGATCCCGTTGGACGGCGCACACGGCCTCAGCGGTCAGGTCCAGGAGGGAGACCACGTCGACGTCTACGCCGGCTTCAACGTCATCGGCGTCAGCCCGAACGGCACCCCAACCGACGGCGGCCAGTCCCGCCCGGTCCTGCGTCTCATCGTCCAGGACGTGGAAGTCGTCCGGATCGGCAGCAGCGCCGGCGTCGCCTCGTCCTCGAGGACCAGCGACGTGAGCCTCCGCGTCAACGACGTGGACGCATCGAAGATCGCCTTCGCGTCGGACAACGGCAAGGTCTGGCTCTCACTGCGGCCAGCCGCGGGAGCAAAGCCCTCGGGTAGCCGCATCGTGAGCCCCGAGACGCTGCTGCTCGGAGTCCCGCCGGTAGTCGTGCTGCATGCGCTCGGAGGACGTCGGTGAGCTCCCTCGCGCACAACGCAGTCCTCGTGCTCGAGGAGAACATCGACTCAGGGCCGATCGAGCAGGCGCTCCCTCCGGGCTCCCGTGTCACCAAGACCGCTCTGCCGGATGCGGCCTACCTCTGGTCGTCCCTCACGGCCACGGCGGCCGACGTCGACCTCGTGGTCTTCGCGTGCGATCGCGAGCACGACCGGGTCCTCGAGGGGATCACGAATCTGACCCGGCAGCTTGAGAGCCGCCCGGCGCTCGTCGTGCTCCACACCGGCAGCTCCAACGGCTTCATGGAGCAGGCCTTCGGCGCCGGGGCCGACGACCTGATCACGCTGCCCCAGCCGACGCATGAGCTTGCGTTCGCGCTGGAGAAGGCCATTGCGCGCAGGCGTGGGGCCACGACTCAGGCCCAGGAAAGCGTGATGATCACCGTGCTCGGGCCGAAAGGCGGCACCGGGAAGACACTCACCGCCTGCAACCTCGCGGTTGCGCTTGCGGAGTCGGGGCACTCACCCGTGATCGTCGATCTGGACCTCCAGTTCGGAGACGTGGGGCTCGCACTTGGATTGCGCCCGGACCGCACGATTTACGACCTCGCGGTCGCCGGGAGCTCGCTCGACGCCGAGAAGGTTGCGGGCTTCCTCGCCACTCATCCGTCGGGCGCGCATGCGCTGCTCGCGCCAGTACGGCCGGACCAGGCGGCGGCGATCACGATCCCGTTCTTGCGGGCGGTCTTCGAGGCGCTGCGGTCACGCCACGACGTCGTGATCGTCGACACACCCCCTGCCTTCACGCCCGAGGTGATTGCCGCCGTCGACCTCTCGTCGGACATCTGCCTCGTCGGCATGCTGGACGCACTGTCGCTGAAGGACACGAAGATCGGGCTCGAGACCTTGGCGCAGATGGGCTACGACATGGCCGGCGTCAGGCTCGTGTTGAACCGCGCCGACTCGAACGTCGGCATCAGTCACGCTGACGTCGCACGGCTCCTCGGCCGCCGTCCCGACGTGCTCGTGCCGAGCGATCGGTCTATCCCGCGGGCGATCACCGACGGCCAGACGATCGTCACAGCCGATCCGCGCTCGGGCGCGGCGCGGTCCTTCGTCGCCCTGGCGGCGAGCTATGCGAACGGGAAGGACGCAGGCAACGGGACGGAGCCGGAGCCTGCGGTGGCAAAGCGTCGGCGGACATTGCGGAGAAAGGAAGGGCGGTAATGGAGCTCCACGAGCGCCTTACGCAGTCGGGCACCACCATGAGCGGCATCGATGGCGGCGCGACCGACCCATTCGCCGACCTGAAGAACCGCATCCATCTCGGGCTGGTGAGCGAGCTCGGCCCCGGGCTCTTCGATGTCTCGGACACCGACGCCGTCCGTGCGCGCGTTGAGGCCGAGATCCGGACGCAGCTCCAGCAGGAAGCAGGCCTCTCGCGGGACGACCGCGAACGGCTGGCTTCCGAGATCGCGGACGACGTCTTCGGCTACGGGCCGCTCGAGCGGCTGCTGCCCGATTCGACCATCTCGGAGATCATGGTCAACGGAGCGCACGAGATCTGGATCGAGCGGCGCGGTCTCCTGTCACGGACGTCGCTCCGCTTCAGCGACGAATCACACCTGAGGCGGATCATCACCAAGATGGTCGGGCAGGTGGGCCGCCGCATCGACGAGTCGTCGCCGATGGTCGACGCGCGCCTGCCTGACGGTTCACGGATCAATGCGATCATCGCGCCGCTGTCGCTCTCGGGTGCGCTCCTGACGATCCGGAAGTTCGACCAGGGCCGTTTCACGCTCGACGAGCTGATCCAGATCGGAACACTCACCGCCGAGGCGGCCGATTTCCTGGACCGCTGCATCAGGGCCGACCTGAACATCCTGATCTCGGGAGGCACGGGCTCCGGCAAGACGACGCTCCTGAACGCGCTGTCCGCCGCCGTCCCGGACAGCGACCGAATCGTCACCATCGAGGAAGCGGCCGAGCTACAGCTGTCGCAGCACCACGTGCTTCGCCTCGAGTCGCGCCCGAAGAACATCGAGGGCGAAGGCGAGGTGACGATCCGCGAGCTCGTCCGCAACTCCCTGCGCATGCGACCCGACCGGATCATCGTCGGCGAGGTTCGCGGGGCGGAGACGCTCGACATGCTCCAGGCGATGAACACCGGCCACGAAGGGTCGCTCTCGACGATCCACGCGAACTCGCCACGCGATTCGCTCAGTCGCCTCGAGACGATGGTGCTGATGGCCGGCTTCGAGCTGCCGGTGAAGGCGATCCGCCAGCAGATCTCCTCTGCGCTCGACCTGATTATTCAGCTCGACCGGCTGGACGACGGCACGCGCCATGTGACCGAGATCACGGAAGTGCAGAGGATGGAGGGGGACGCGATCACGCTTCACAAGCTGTTCGAGTACCACGTCGAGCGGGTGGAGGCGGACCGCACGGTCGTCGGTCGGCTTCTCCCGACCGGGCTGCGGCCGACCTTCCTGGCGAAGTTCACGCGGCACGGCATCGAGATTCCGAGCGACGCCTTCGGAACATCGCTCGACGCCGCCTTCGGCGCGAGCCCCTACCACAATGGCTCACGCGGGCCTGGAGACGGGCAGTGAAGACTCTCCTCGTCACGATTCTGATCACGCTGGTCGCAACCGTGGCCGCCACTGCCGCGGCGGCAGGTCCCAGCCAGCTGCAGACCACTCCGATCGGCCGGCTGCCGTTCCCCGAGCGCGGGTTCGTGATCGATCTGCCCGACGGGGTCACCGCCTCGCGCGGCGCATTCCGCGTCACCGAGAACGGCCGTCGAGTTGAGAACGTGGACGTCGCCGCTCTGGGCACGGCCGGGATCAGCCACGGCACCGTCCTGGCGATCGACACGAGCCTGAGCATGAAGGGCGCGCCGCTGGTCGCCGCTCTGGCCGCGGGCCGATCCTTCGTCGCCCATCGAGCGACCGGTCAGCAGATCGGCGTGGTGGCGTTCGACGGACGAGTTCGCGTGCTCCGACGCCCCGGGCCGGACGACGGCCGGCTGACTCGCTTGTTCTCGGGCGCTCCGGATGTGGCTTTCGGGACACGCATCTACGACGCGCTGGAGCGATCGCTCGCGCTTCTCGACCGCGCGCGACTGTCGACCGGATCGATCGTGCTGCTGTCAGACGGCGCCGACCTCGGAAGCCGGAGCGAGCTAGACAGCGTGATCGCAAAGGCACGCGCACAGCACGTCCGCGTCTTCACGGTGGGACTGCGTTCGAAGGCGTTCGCGCCGTCCGTGCTCCGGAAACTGGCAGCGGAGAGCGGTGGCAGCTTCGCGGAGGCGTCGGCGGCGGACGAGCTGGCATCGATCTACGACGCGCTCGGTCAACGCCTGGCCGGCGAATATGTCGTCCGTTACCGCTCGACGGCACCGCCGCATTCGGACGTCGACGTGAAGGTGGAGATTCATGGCGTCGGTGTGGCGACAACCAGCTACAGGGCTCCCACGCCATCTGGTCTTGCGCCCTTCCATCGCTCACTGCTCTCGCGCTTCCTGCTGTCGGGCTTCGCCGTTGCGCTGCTGGCGCTCTTCGTCGCGGGCCTCGCGGCGTTTGCGCTGCTCGTTGTCCTCAGGTCGCGCGAGAGCAAGGTCGTCGATCGCGTGCAGCAGTTCGCCGGAGACACGCCCGAGGCTGCAGCGAGCGACCAAGACTCGTGGCATCGGGTCGCCGTGCGTCGCGCGCGCGTCGAGGGCCAGGGCGGCCTCGCGCGCATCGAGCGCCAGCTGGAGATCGCACGAATCGAAATGTCGGCCACCAGGGTCGTGCTCCTCACGCTTGGCGCCACCGTGCTCGCGATGTTTCTGCTGGGGCTCATTGCGCCGATCTTCATGATCCTCGCGCTGCTGACGCCGCTCGGGACGAAGGCGCTGATCGAGCGCAAGCTCAGGCAGGTCCGCGGTGAGTTCGCCGACCAGCTGCCGCCGAATCTCCAGGTGCTCGCCTCGGCACTTCGTGTGGGACAAAGCTTCATCGGCGCGCTGACCGTCGTCGTCGAGAACGCTCATGAGCCGTCGAAGAGCGAGCTTCAGCGAGTCCTGACGGACGAGCAGCTGGGCGTTCCGATCGAAGAGGCGATCCGCCGCGTTGCCGCCCGCATGGCGAGCCGCGACCTCGAGCAGGTCGCGCTCTTGGCCGAGCTGCAGCGGACGGCCGGTGGCAACGCGGCCGAGGTCCTCGACACCGTGGTCGAGACGCTTCGCGAACGCGCCGACCTACGCCGGCTGGTGCAGACGCTCACCGCGCAGGGGCGGCTCGCGCGGTGGATCCTCTCGGCGCTGCCGATCGCGGCCGGGCTCAGTCTCGCGGCGATTCAGCCGACAGCGATCCTCCCGATGGTCCAGAGCGGCGTCGGCCAGATCGGCCTCGTGGTCGCCGCGCTGCTCGTGGTCACGGGGTCCCTCATCATCCAGAAGATCGTCGACATCAAGGTCTAGGAGCCACATGATCATTCTTCTCCTCTTCGGAATCGCCCTCATCGCAGTCTCCGCGGGCTTGGCTGTGCGCGCGGTCACCATCGGCGGGCTGCGCCGTCGCAACACGCTCGCGCAGATTGCGAGCTACGGGTTCGCGGGAACCGTCGTCGCGCCGGAGGAACGCGAACGGCGCGGTCCACGCGCGGTGCTCGACTCGCTCGCCACGGTGCTCGGAACGATCGCAGTGCGCCGCTTCGCCAGCATGCATGAGCAGGAGACGCGAAAACTGCTGCGTAGCGCGGGCCTCTACCAGATGCAAGCCGAGACGTTCGTCGGATACCGGTTGCTCGCTGCAGGCGGAATCCCCGCTCTCTGGCTGCTGCTCTCGCTCGGCTCGGGCGGGGTCTCGCCCCGAGGCCTCCTGATCCTGTGTTTCGTCGCGGCGCAGGGATGGATCCTGCCCTCGTTCTTCATCAAGCGGCGGGGGGCGAAGCGCCTCCACGAGATCGACCTCGAGATGCCGGAGCTCGTCGACCTGCTCGTGACGACGGTGGAGGCCGGCGTCGGCTTCGCGGCCGCACTGCAGCTCGTCGCGCGCCGGGTCGAAGGGCCTTTGGGCCACGAGCTCCGGATCACGCTCCAGGAGCAGAACATGGGCCTGACCATCGAGAACGCTCTGCAGAACATGCTCGAGCGTGTCGAGAGCGCTTCCGTTCGAGCGTTCGTGCAAGCGATGATCCAGGGGCAGAATCTCGGCGTCTCGATCGGCAAGATCCTGCGCGACCTCGCGGTCGACATGCGAAAGCGCCGGCGACAGATGGCGGAGGAACGGGCACAAAAGGCGCCGACGAAGATCCTCTTCCCGCTCGTCTTCCTCATTCTTCCGGCGCTCTTCATCATCGTGCTCGGCGGCCCGATGATCGGGCTCGGGCAAACCCTGGGCTCCCTGGCGTAAGGCCGACGCCGGATCTAGCGCAGGAGCCGGGAGATGTCTGCCAGTGCGCGCAGGAGACAGCCGGAGACCCAGAACGCGAGCGTGAGGCACGGGAGGACGATCCCGAGAAGCGCGAGCGGCACTGCCAGCCCGCCGACGTCGACGAGCGCCGCGAAGATCGGGGTCGACACCTTGAGCAAAAGGCCGACGCCCAGCAAGGCGGCGATCATGGTCACCGGCCGCCGCGGGCCGACTCCTGGGAAACGAATCAGCAGCCACAGCGCGAGCGCAGCGCCGCCGAGACAGAACCCCAGCAAGATCTCGTATCCGTCCACGTCCGCCCCTTCGGAAGGTTGCCGGGCGAGATCGAGCATATCCAGAACGATCTCGTGGGGCTAGACCAGAGCGTGGAACGCGCTGGACCTTCCGGGGGCGGCGCCCGGCCGGCGATGCGTGATCGTCCAGAAGGGATGGCTGGAAACGTGCAGTCGCTGCTTGGCGAGGACGGTCGTGTCGTCTGCGAGCGCTGCGCGGTCGCCGACGGGTTCGCGTCGCGGCTGCTGGGTCTGCAGGGCCGTCGGGTGCTTCGGCGCGACGAAGGACTCCTCCTCAGTCCCAGCTCCTCGGTGCACACCGCGTTCATGCGGTTCGCCATCGACGTCGTCTTCCTCGACCACACTCTGCGGATCCTCGGGATCTCCCCACGCGTTCCGCCGTGGCGGCTTGCTGGACGGCGGGGCGCCCGCCACGCACTCGAGCTGCCCGCCGGCGAGGCCGAGGCGAGGGCGCTTCGAGTCGGGGAGGCCCTCACGTTTCGGGAGATCGAGACGAACGGCTTGCTCGACCTAGCCCTGCGGGCCTGATCTCGCAGCGCAGCCCGCGCCACGCTGCGAGAAACGATCAGCGTCGAGATGCGGAGCGTGCTCTGCCACCTACGGGGGGCGCGATTCCCGCGTCCCACCGACAAGAAGGGGAGACACGAATGTTCCGAAGAACAAAGCTGCCGCTGCTCCTGGGGGTCGTCGTCCTGCTGGTCGCCGGCACCGCCTCGGGTAGCACTAGCTCCACACCGCGAAACCCTGGCGTCAAGCGCGTCGGGATTAGCGGCACGATCGGGCCGGTCTGCTTCCGGCGGTCGAACGTCACGATCAACGGCGTTCACACCGGCGGGATCGCCCGGTTCATCGAGCTCGGCCAGCATTGCTACAAGGGCGAGCAGTACCGTTACATCCACGTCCGCCTCAAGGTCACGCCTGCCGGTCTGCGCGGCGCACGGGGCTTCGCCGGACCTGCCGGGCCGCAAGGCCCCGCTGGTGCCGCAGGAGCAAGGGGTGAGACCGGGGCTCAGGGTGCGAAGGGCGATACCGGTGCGACCGGCGCCCAGGGCATCCAGGGCGAGCAGGGCGAGCGCGGGTTCATGGGGCTCCAGGGCCTCATCGGTCCGGCTGGCCCGCAGGGTGACATCGGCCCGATGGGTCCGATGGGCCCGCAGGGTGCGAAGGGCGACACGGGTGCCACCGGCGCGAAGGGTGACACGGGTGCCACCGGCGCGAAGGGTGACACCGGCGCTCAGGGTGTCGCTGGTCCTGCCGGTGCCACTGGCCCGGTCGGTCCCGCTGGCCCGCAGGGTGCGAAGGGCGATGCTGGTGCCCAGGGCATCCAGGGTCCCGCCGGTCCTGCCGGTGCGAAGGGCGATACCGGTGCTGCCGGTCCCGCTGGTCCGAAGGGTGACGCCGGGGCCGTTGGCCCTGCCGGACCTGCCGGCCCCGCTGGCCCTGCCGGTCCCGCTGGCCCTCAGGGCCCGAAGGGCGATGCCGGGTTCAGCGGTCTCGTGACCGTGGCCGGCGGTACCGAGACGGGCGACAAGCAGTTCACCGTGAACTGCCCGCTCAACCTCTCCACGCCCGACCCGACAGACCGGCTCGAAGCGGTCTCGGGTGGCTACAACATCCTCGGCTCGGTGACCGCTTCGTTCCGAAGCAGCTCGACCGGCGACCCGACGGGTGGCACGAGCTGGACGATCGTTCAGACCTCGGGGAAGGACCTCTCGGGGACAGCCTACGTCTACTGCCTGGCTCCGGCCACGCCGTAGTTCGGCGTCTGCCGCTCCGCCCGTAAGAGGGCGGGGCGGGAGCCGCTGGCTCTGCACCAGGGGACCGGCGCAACCTCGCCGAGCGTGATCGAGAGCCATGCCACCGCCGGGTTCGCCGGCTGGGCGGCAAAGGCGAAGACGCAGGGCAACTCACAGCAAGGCGTGAGCCTGACCGTCTACGCCTACTGCGTCCCCTCCGCCTGGGGCGAAGGATTCAGGGGCCGGCTTCCGGCCGGCCCCCTGGGACCAGCCGGCACCGGCGGCGATCATTTCGCCGCAGCGCGCTTTCGCGAGGAAGTCTTTTTGCGTGCCGCCGGCTTGTCGCCGTCGCGCTCCTTCGAGGCGGCGACGCTCTTCTTGAGCGCCTCCATCAGGTCGATCACCGGCGCATCGGCGACCGGCTCGGGCATTGCGATTTCCTCGCCGGCCAGCTTCGCCTCCAACAGCGTGCGCAGGTTCTGGCGGTACTCGCTGTGCAGATCTTCGGGCTCCCACTCGCCGACGAGGCTGTCGATCAGCTGGCGCGCGAGCTCGAGCTCCGGCTCCTGCACGTCGACGGCCTCGACCGCCTCGTCGATCTCGGCCTGAGAGCGCACGTCCTCGGCCAGAAAGAGCGTCTCGAGAACCAGCGCCTCGCCCTTCGGGCGGATCAGGACGAAGTTCTCATTGCCGCGGATCACCATGCGGCCAATGGCGGCCATCCCGGTCTCCTTCATCGCGTTCAGCAGCAGCACGTAGGGCCGGCGCTGCGCCTCCGCGCTGGAGGGCGCGAGGAAGTAGGTGCGGTCGAAGAACAGCGGGTCGACCTCGGCGAGCGGGACGAAGCGCGAGATCTCGATCGCGCGAGAAGTGTCGCGCTGCTCGATCGCCTCGAGGTCGGCGTCCTCGACGATCACGAACTGGCCCTTCGAGACCTCCCAGCCCTTGACGAGCTCGTCGTTCGACACCTCACGCTCGTGCACCGGGCACCAGCGCTTCTGCTTGATCGGCGTCTTGCACTCGCGGTGCAGCGTCCGGAAGGAGACGTCCGAGGCACGGGCCTTCGGCGCCGTCGCGGGCGCGAGGCCGACCGGGATGGTGACCAGGCCGAAGCTGAGTGATCCGTTCCAGGTAGTTCGCATCTGAAGCCCTTTTCGCTGTGGATAAGTGTAGTGGGACCGCGCAAATTCGCCGCTGCGCTGCGCTTCCCTTCCGGCGTAAGCTGAGCGCCGTGCGCACGATCGGAGAGCTGTGGCGCGGGGCGATCGGCGCGGGCCGCACCAGGCCCGCCTATCTCGTCGAGCGCGCCGGCGGCTGGGAGGAGGTTTCGTGGGACGAGGCCGGCCTGGCGGTCGAGGAGCTCGCCAACGGCCTGCTCGCGTTGGGCGTGCGCAAGGGCGACGCGTTCGGGATCCTCGCCCAGACGAGCCTCGAGTGGGCCCTCTTCGACTACGCGCTGGCGCGGGTCGGTGCGGTCGGGGCGGCGATCTACGCGAACAGCTCGCCGAAGGACTGCGGCTATGTGCTCGAGCACTCGGACGCAGTCGGCGTGCTTGTCGAGGACGAGGCGCAGCGGGCGAAGATAGCGGACGTCCCGCTCGCCCACGTGCTGACCTTCGCCGACCTGGACGAGCTGCGCGCCCGCGGCCGTGAGCTCGCCGCGGCCAACCCGGAAGCCCTGGCCGATGCAGAGGCGCAGGTCGGCGAGGAAGACCTCTTCACCTTCATCTACACCTCGGGCACAACCGGACCGCCCAAGGCCTGCATGATCCGCCACCGCAACTACTTCGAGATGGCCACGTGCATCGACCGCGTGCCGGAATTCGCGCTCGGTGACGACGTGATGCTGCTCTACCTGCCGCTGGCGCACAACTTCGGGCGGTTGATGCACCTGCTGGGCGCGCACAAGGGCTTCACGACCGCCTTCTGCCCCGACCCGCTACGCGTCGCCGAGGCGATGCCCGCCGTGCGCCCGACGTTGCTGCCGAGCGTGCCGCGGCTCTACGAGAAGGTGCACACGGCCGTGCTCGCCCAGTTCGAGCAGGTGCATGGGCCGCGACGGCGACTGCTCGACTGGGCGCTCGACATCGGCCGCCGCGTGAGCGAGCTGCGCCAGCGCGGTGAGCCGGTCCCGCGCGGGCTGGCTGTCCGGCACCGCCTGGCCAACCGGCTCGTCTACTCAAAGGTCAAGGACCGGCTCGGCGGCCGGCTGCGGCTCGGCATCTCCGGCGGCGCGCCGCTGGCCAAGGAGATCGCGGAGTTCTTCCACTCGATCGACATCCTGATTGTCGAGGGCTGGGGCCTGACCGAGTGCACGACCGCCGCCTCCGTCAACCGGCCGGGCGACTTCCGCTTCGGAACGGTTGGGCCTGCGCTGCCGAAGTTCGAGGTGCGCGCGGACGAGGATGGCGAGCTCATGATCCGCAGCCAGACGGTCTTCGCCGGCTACTACAAGGACGAGCACGCGACGCGGGAGGTGCTCGGGGAGGACGGCTGGCTGCGCTCAGGCGACGTCGGCTCGATCGACGAGGACGGCTTCATCACGATCACCGACCGCAAGAAGGACATCCTGATCACGGCCGGCGGCAAGAACGTGGCGCCCGCGAACCTGGAGAACGCACTGAAGACGGCGCCGCTCGTCTCGCAGGCACTCGTGCTCGGCGACCGGCTTCCGTACGTGACTGCGCTGATCACCGTCGACCCGGCGGTTGCGGACGGGCTCGCCCCGGAGGAGGTCGAGCGCCGGGTGCAGGCCATCGTCGACGACGTGAACGCCGAGCTCTCCCGCTTCGAGCAGATCAAGCGCTTCCGCGTCCTCCCGCGCGACTTCACCGCCGACGAGGACGAAGTGACGCCGACGCTGAAGTTGAAGCGCCGCGTGGTCGCGGAGCACTTCGCCCGCGAGATCGAGGAGCTCTACTCGAGCTAAACGGCTGCACCGGCAAAGCCGGCACAGCCTCCTATGGTCGGCGTCGCGAGCGCCGCCTAAAGCCTGCGGCCGCCGACGAAAGTCGACGCGTACCAGCCGCTGAGCGAGGAGATCTTGACCACGTCGCCGGTGTGCGGTGCGTGGATGAAGGTGCCGCCGCCGACGTAGATGCCGACGTGGCCCAGCCCGTCGAAGAAGACGAGGTCGCCGGCCTGGAGCTGGCTCAGCGAGACCGGGCTGCCGTAGCCGTACTGCGCGTACGAGCTGTGCGGAAGCGAGACGCCCATCTGTCCGTAGACGTACATCACGAAGCCGGAGCAGTCGAACCCGGACGGGGAGGCACCGCCCCAGACGTACGGCGTGCCGAGGTACTGCATCGCGATCCCGACGACACCACCGTGCGTGGCCGGAGGTGCGGTCGGGTTCGGCGAGACCGAGCCGCCGGAGCCGATCCCGACCGTGGGCGCGAGCGATGCCTGCCGCTGCGATGCCGCCTGGGCCGCGAACTGCGCCTGGCGCTGGAGCTCTGCCTGCCTGGCGGCCTCGGCCGCCTTCAGGTGGGCGATCTCGCCCTGGATCGAGCCGAGCAGCTGCTTGCGCTCGCCGAGCTGCTGCTCGACCGAGGCGCGCGCCGCATTCCGCTCCGCCACGACCTGCACCTGCTCGGCGTGGGCGTGCTGCAAGAACCGCTGCCGGTGCTGCACCTCGCGGCGAAAGCGCGCGACCTGCTTGACCACGAGCGAGTCCTGCTCGGAGACGCGGTCGCTCGCGTCCATCCGGCCGAGCATGTCGTCGAGGCTCGAAGCTCCGAGCAGGACGGCCAGGCCGGCGTTCTGGTCGCCGGACGTGTAGATGTCCACGATGCGGGCCGAAAGCTGCGCCTGCGCGTGCGCCAGGCTCTGCTTCGCCACCACGAGCGCGTTGGTGTTGTCTTTCAGGTCGTGCCTGATCCGGGCGAGTTTGACGTTGGCGAGGTTGTAGGCCTCGATCGCGCGCTCCAGGCTGGAGTCGAGCTGCTGGATCTGCCCCATCACGCTCTGCGCCTCGGCCTGCTTGGAGGCGACGCTTGGATCAGCGGTCGCTGACGCAGCAGTCAGAGCAGAGGCCGCAGCCAATGCGATGACCAGTGCCGGCGCCTTTCGTCTGGTCGAGCGGAAGAGGGGGCTTGAATCGACTCGACAGGCGCCCTCGCAAGAGGGGCCGGTACGTCACAAGCACGGCACCCTAACAACCTTGTCGGACGACCGCAAACGGCTTCCTTGACCCAAAAGGGCCAAACGCTCGTTCGTGCGCGAATCGGCACAAGCTCGTGTGCTACGGTGCCGCGTCGTGCCGGGGGAGATGCGCACGCTCCGCTATTGGCCGGTCGTCCTCGGAGCCCTGCTTGCTCTCGGACTGGTTCCCGCGGCGACCGTTGCCGCGGACTCGAGCTCCTCTCCGCGCGAGCACGCCTCGACGCTCACCCGGCAGAACGCCGACCTCGCGGCTCGTTCGCGTGGTGTCGTGCTGGAGCTGTACTCGCTCGACGCGCGGCTCGCGCGCGAGCGCGCGCGACTCGTGACGCTGCGGATTCGGACCGCGGAGGTGAAGGGCGAGCTCGCCGCCGCACACCAGCGCCTGCGCGTGGCTCAGCACACACTGAAGGCCTCGGAGCGGTCGCTCGCCTCCAGGCTGGCGTTGCTGTACGAGCAGGGCGACACCGACCCGCTGGCGGTCGTGCTCGGCGCCAACTCGATCGCGGACGCCCTCGGGAACCTCGACTCGCTCGACCGGGTCGCCGACCAGGACCGCGTCGTGATCGAGCAGACACGGCAGGCCAAGCACACCGCCACGGCCCTCTCGCGGAAGCTCGCGGCGAAGGAGCGCGACCTGCTCGGCCTCGCGCAGCAGGCCTCGCAGTCGACGCTCGTGCTCGAACAATCCCGCTCGCAGCGCGCCTCGTACCTGGCGACGTTGGCGAGCCGGCAGAAGTTGAACGCGGCCGCGATCGCCGCGTACCAGCAGCAGGCGCTCGCGGTGGAGGCGAAGGCCCGCGAGGTCGCGGCCGTGTCCCCCACGCAGCCCTCGGCGCCGATCCCGATCGCTCCGGGAGGCCGCTCGCTGACGGTCTCCGCCACCGGCTACTCGATGCACGGCCGCACCGCAACCGGCGCGCCGACCGGCTGGGGCGTCGTCGCCGTCGATCCGAGCGTGATCCCGCTCGGCACGCGCCTGACGATCCCGGGCTACGGGTCCGGCGTGGCAGCCGACACGGGCTCGTCGATCCAGGGCGCGACGATCGACCTCTGGTTCCCGACGGTCGCGCAGGCGCGCGCCTGGGGCCGCCGCACCGTCACGATCTCGCTGCACTGACTAGACTTCTCCCCGCTCCAAGGGGGGTAGTCGTGAGCGAAACCGTGCAACTCGAGGACGAGCGCACCGCCAGTAGCGTTCGCGTGCTGCTCGTCGACGACCACGACCTCTTCCGGACCGGCCTGCGCAACCTGCTCGAGGAGCGCGGCGTGCAGATCGCCGGCGAGGCGGGCCAGGGCGCGGACGCCGTTCGCCTCGTGCGCGAGCTCGCCCCCGACGTGGTCGTGATGGACCTGCACATGCCCGGCATGACCGGGATCGAGGCGATCCGCCAGATCCACGGTTTCGCGCCGCTCACGCGCGTCCTGGTGCTGACGATCTCCGACCAGGACGACGACGTGCTGAATGCGATCCTGGCCGGCGCCTGCGGCTACCTGCTCAAGGACGCGTCCGTGGACGAGCTGATCCGCGGAATCGTCGCCGCGTCGGTCGGCGAGTCGCTCGTCTCGCCTGCGATCGCAGGCAAGGTCCTGCAGCAGGTTCGCGCCACCGCGATCTCACCGGAAGCGGCAGACACGATCCGTGCGGAGCTCTCGGATCGCGAGCTCGACGTGCTCAAGCTGATCGCGGCCGGCAACGACAACGCGATGATCGCGGCGCAGCTGCACATCAGCCCGAAGACGGTCAAGAACCACATCTCGAACATCCTGATGAAGCTGCAGATCGAGAACCGCATCCAGGCGGCGGTCTACGCGGTCCGCAGCGGCCTGGTCTAGAGCCCGGACCGAGTAGCGCTGGTGTGGGCGCGCAGGCGCGTGAGCGTGCCGCGCAGGCCCGACAGGGTGCTGGCGTTCTTGGCGAGCCGGTCGGAGAGCAGCGCCAGCTCCCTGGCCTTCAGCTCCTGGTCGCCTTCGTCCAGCTCGCCCGCGAGCTCGGACATGCGCTGCTCGAGCCGCCAGCGCTCGGATTCGAGCTCCAGCGCGTAGGCGTAGCCGTCGGTCAGCGTCCGCTCGAGGCGCGCGAGGCTGGCCGGCTCTTCGGCCGGCTCGGCGAGCAGCTCGTCGATCTGCTCGAGGAGTGCGGGGAGCGCCTCCGGTGACATCTGATCGATTATCGGGGGGATGCAGTCGGCGGAACAAGGGCCGCGCGGCCTATCCCCGCGCGCGCCGAGGCCCAGACTTGACGGCGGTAACGGCACTCCGAACAATGCCTCGGATGAGCCGCCGCCGTCTGCCGGTCGTCGCCATCGTGCTGGCGCTCGTCCTCGCCGCTCCCGCCGGCGCGGGCGACTCGCCGCTGTCCAAGCGCCTCGCCCGCGCGCTCGTGGTGCCCCACGTCTCGCAGGCCCGCACGGGGGCGGTGGCGATTGACCTGCAGACCGGCGAGACGGTCTTCTCCGAGCACGACGCGCTCCCGCTGGCACCCGCCTCCAACGAGAAGCTCGCGATTGCCTACGGCGCGCTGGTCGCGCTCGGTTCCGGCTTCCGGATCTCGACCGACGTGCTCGGACGTGGCGAGCAGGACGGCACGACCTGGCGCGGGAGCCTGCAGCTCGTCGGTCACGGCGACCCGACGCTCTCGAGCGCGGGCCTCGCCGCCCTGGCGCGGCAGGTGCGGGCGGCCGGGATCCGCAAGGTGACGCGCGGCGTCTTCGCCGACGAGTCGTTCTTCGACACTCGCCGCACCGGGGCCGGCTGGAAGTCGTGGTTCTACGTGAACGAGTGCCCGCCGCTCTCGGCGCTGACGGTCGACCGGGGCCGCTACCTCGGGCGCACCTCGCGCGACCCGGCGCTCGCTGCAGCGCTCCTGTTCGGCGACGCGCTGCGCCGCGCCGGAGTGACGGTCACGGGCGCGGGCCACGGCACGCAACGGGACGACGACGTGCCGCTCGCCTCGGTCGAGTCGGCCCCGCTCTCGCAGATCGTCGCCTGGATGGGCCGCGTCAGCGACAACTTCACGGCGGAGCTGCTGCTCAAGCAGCTCGGTGCCGCCGGCGGCGAGGCCGGCACGAGCGCCGGCGGTGCGGAGATCGTCCGCGGGGCGCTCGCCGACGCGGGCGTACCGCTCGGCGGCGTGCGGCTGATCGACGGTTCCGGGCTCTCCTCGCTCGACCGCCTGACCGCGCGGGCGCTCTCGGGCGTGCTGCGGGCCGCCTGGGCCGATCCCGACGTGCGCCCCTACCTGCTCGCCGCGCTGCCGGTCGCCGGCAGGAGCGGGACGCTCGCCGACCGGATGCGCACGCCGCCCGCGCGCGGCAACGTGCAGGCGAAGACCGGCACGACTTCCCTCGCCTCGGCGCTCTCCGGGTACGTCAAGCGCCGCTACGTCTTCTCGGTGCTGCAGAACGGCAGCCCCGTCTCGTCCTACTGGGCGCGGCGCGCCCAAGACCGCTTCGCGACCGCGCTAGCTGCGCACTAGCTTCTTCAGCGCGGCCTCGTCGAGTACCGGCACGCCGAGCTGCTCGGCCTTCGCGGCCTTCGAGCCCGGGCTCTCGCCGACGACGACGCCCGTTGTCTTCTTCGAGACGGAGTCGGCGACCTTCGCGCCCTTCGCCTCGAGCGCCTTGCGCGCCTCGTCGCGGCTAAAGCCCTCGAGCGTGCCGGTGATCACGTAGGTCGAACCGCTCAGCGGTCCCTCGACGGGCCGCTCCTCCGGGCCGGCCTCGAAGCGCAATCCGAGCTGCCGCAGCTCTTCGACCAAAGCGCGGTTGTCGTCGTCCGCGAACCACTCGACAATCGCCTCGGCGCGCTCGGGCCCGATACCTTCGACCTCGACGATCTCTTCCTGCGTGGCGGCCGCGAGCTTGTCGACCGAACCGAAGTGCCGCGCCAGGCTCTGAGCCGTGACCCAGCCGACGTCCGGGATGTTGAGCCCGAGCAGCACGCGTGAGAACGGCGTTCGCTTCGAGAGCTCGATCGCGTCGATCGTGTTCGAGGCGCTCTTGTCGGCGAAGCCGTCGAGCTCGAGCAGCTGCTCCTTCGTCAGCCGGTAGAGGTCCGGCAGCGAGCGCACGAGCGCGAGCTCCCAGAGCCGCCGCATCAGCTGCTCGCCGACGCCCTCGATGTCGGCCGGCCCCTGCACCCAGTTGATCAGCGTCTCGAGGCCCCGCGACGGGCACGCCCGGTTCGGGCAGCGATGCATCGCCTCGCCCTCGGGCTTGACGATGTTTGCCCCGCAAAGCGGGCACTTTTTCGGCATCTTGAACGGCTTCGTGCCCTTCGCGTGCTCGCCCGCCGGACCGACGATCTGCGGGATCACGTCGCCGGCGCGCTGGATGATCACGCGGTCGCCCTCGCGGATGTCCTTGCGGTTGATGTCCTCCTCGTTGTGCAGCGTCGCCCGCGAGACGGTGACGCCGCCGACCTGCACCGGCTCGAGCATCGCCCACGGATTGAGCGCGCCCGTCCGGCCGACGCGGATCGCGATCTTGTTCAGCGTCGTCTCCGCGGTCATCGGCGCCCACTTGAACGCGCGCGACCAGCGCGGACGCGAGTGCAGCGCGCCGAGCACCGCCTGCTGCTCGAGCGAGTCGACCTTGATCACGATCCCGTCGATCTCGTAGTCGAGCTCGGCGCGCCTGCGCTCCCAGTCGGTGCAGCGCTTTGCCACCTCCTCGATCGTCTCGAGCCGCTCCGCGAACGGGTTCGTGCGGAAGCCGTGCTCGCGCAGCCACTCGAGCTCTTCCCAGTGCGACCCGAGCTGCACGCCCTCGCGCGCGCCGAGCCCGTACACCCACACCGCGAGCGGCCGAGAGGCGGTGATCGAGGAGTCCTTCTGGCGCAGCGACCCGGCGGCCGCGTTGCGCGGGTTCGGCGCGAGCTTCTGGCCGAGCTCCGCGACCCGCTCGTTCAGCTCGCGGAAGCCCGCGAGCGGCATGTAGACCTCGCCGCGCACCTCCGCAACCGAGGGGTGACCGTCGCCGCGCATCTTCAGCGGCACGGACGGGATCGTGCGCAGGTTGACCGTCACGTCCTCTCCCTGCACGCCGTCGCCGCGCGTTGCACCGCGCACGAGGCGGCCTTCCTCGTAGGTGAGGTTGACCGCCAGCCCGTCGATCTTCGGCTCGATCACGTAGGCGACCGGCTCGTCCGAGTCGAGGCGCTTGCGCACGTCGTCGGCCCACTTGAGCAGGCTCTCGTCGTCGGTCACCTTCTCGAGCGAGCCCATCGGGGTCAGGTGCTGCACCTTCTGGAAGCGCTCGCTCGGCGGCGCCCCCACGCGTTGCGTCGGCGAGTCCGGCGTGATCAGGTCTGGATGCTCCTCCTCGAGCGCCCTCAGCTCGTCGTAGAGCCGGTCGTACTCGGCGTCCGAGATCTCCGGCTCGTCGAGCACGTGGTAGCGGTGGAGGTGGTGGTCGACCTGCTCGCGCAGCTCGTCGAGCCGCCGTTGAGCGTCCTTTTGAGTCCTCGTCGCCACCGCTTCGATCCTAGCGAGCTAGTAGCGAACGGAAACCAGGTAGAGGCCCCACGGCGGGGCGGTCGTTCCTGCGTCGCTGCGGTGGCCGCCGTCGAGCAGGTGCTTCAGCTCGCGCGGCGGCTGCTCGACCATCGTGCCGACGAGCGTCCGCACCATGTGGCGCAGGAACGAGTCCGCCGTCACCTCGAGCTCGAGCGCCTCTTCGCGCCGGTGCCAGACCGCAGACTCAACCGTTCGGGTGAAGACCTTGTGTTGCGTCTCGGCCGGCGTGAAGGCGCGGAAGTCATGCTTGCCGAGCAGCAGGTCGGCCGACTCGGCGAGCTGCTCCTCGTCGATCGGGTACGGATACCACCAGGAGCGCCGTACCTCGAACGACGAACGCTCGGCACGACGGTAGACCCGGTAGCGATAGCTGCGAGCGCGGGCGAGGTAGCGCGCGTCGAAGTCCGGCGGCGCCGGCTCTGCGGCGCTCACGGCCACGTCGTCGGGCAGCCTGGCGTTCAGCGCCGGGGCCGCGCGCTGGAACGGCGCGCCGCCCTCGACCTCGACCGAAGCGACCTGGGCGAGCGCATGCACGCCCGTATCGGTCCGCCCCGCGACCCGCAGCTCCGACCAGGCCTCGAAGACATCGCTCAGCGCCTCCTGCAGCACACCCTCGATGGTGCGCAACCCGGGCTGTGCGGCCCAGCCGCGGAAGCCGGTGCCGTCGTACTCCAGCGTTAGCCTCAGCCGCACGTCAGGCGGCCCTCAAATTGTTTGTAAGGCGTGCCTTATGCTCTAGTGACTTGCGTCTTGTTTGATATAATCTACTCATGACCGATCATCAGTTCCTCCTGCAGCGCGTCCAGCCGGCGATGATCGGCCTGATCGACGGCTCCCTCTCCACGCTCGCCCCGATCTTCGCGATCGCGCTCCACACCCACGACACGGGCACCGCCTTCATCGCCGGCGTCGCAACGGCGATCGGCGCCGGCGTCAGCATGGCATTCTCGGAGGGGCTCTCCGACACCGGCGAGCTGACGGGCCGGGGCAATCCTTATGTGCGCGGGACGATCACCGGCGTCGGGACGTTCATCGGCGGCATCCTGCACACGCTGCCGTTCCTGATCCCGACCTACCACGTGGCGATCATCGCGGCGATCGTGGTCGTCGCAGTCGAGCTCGTTGCGCTCGCGTGGCTGCGCTGGCGCTTCTTCGACACGAGCTTCGCCCGCTCGTTTGCCTCGATCACACTCGGCGGCGTCGTGATCGCGGGCGTCAGCGCCGCGCTCGGAACCGCCTAGGACGCGGCTTCGGCCTCGACCGGCTCTTCCTCGCGCTCGACGCGGGCCGGCCGCTCACGCGGGGACTCCGGGAGGAAGTCGACGAGCTCGAGGTAGACCATCTCGGCGGCGTCGCCGGGCCGCGGGCCGATGCGGATGATCCGCGAGTATCCGCCCGGCCGGTCGGCGAAGCGGGGGCCGACGTCGCTGAAGAGCTTGTGCACGACGTCCTGCGAGCGCAGGTAGGCGAGCGCCTGCCGCCGCGCGTGCACGCCGCCCCGCTTGCCGAGCGTGATCATCTGCTCGGCGATCGGCTTGACCTCCTTGGCCTTCGCCGCGGTGGTCTTGATGCGGCCGTGCTCGATCAGCGCGCTCGCGAGGTTCGCGTAGAGCGCCTTGCGGTGCGAGGCGTCGCGGCCCAGCTTGCGTCCGGACCGGCGGTGCCTCACGCGGCGGAACCGTCCTCGCCGCGGAGGTTGAGGCCGTGCGTCGCGAGCGTCTCCTTGACCTCTTCGATCGACTTCTTGCCGAAGTTCGGGATCGCGGCGAGCTCGTTCTCGGACTTCGTGACCAGGTCGCCGATCGTCTCGATTCCGACGCGCTTGAGGCAGTTGTACGAGCGCACGCCCAGCTCGAGCTCCTCGATCGGGAAGTTCTCCATCCCGTGCGCGAGGGCCGGCTCGGCCTGCGCCTCGGCGGCGGCCTGCTCGCCGAAGCCCTCGATCCGGTCGAGGTCGGTGAAGATCGCAAGCTGCCGGATCAGGATCTCGGCGGCCTGGCCGATCGAGTCGCGGGGGTCGATCGAGCCGTCCGTCGTGATGTCGATCCGCAGCTTGTCGTAGTCGGTGCGCTGCCCGACGCGGGCGGCCTCGACGTCGTACGAGACGCGCCGCACCGGCGAGAAGATCGAGTCGATCGGGATCACGCCGATGGTGTGCTCGGGCCCGCGGTTCAGCTCGGCCGGGACATAGCCGCGGCCGCGGCCGATCGTGAGCGTCACCTCGAGCCTGCCCTTGTCGGAGAGGTTGGCGATCTCGAGGTCCGGGTTGAGGATCTCGAGCTCGGCCGGAGCCTCGATGTCGGAGGCCTTGACCGCGCCCGCGCCCTTCTTGGTCAGGCGCACCTCGATCTCCGGCGACTCGCCGTGCAGCCGGCAGATCAGGTTCTTGAAGTTGAGCAGGATGTCGGTCACGTCCTCGCGGACGCCCGGCAGGGTGGTGAACTCGTGCGCGACGCCCTCGATCTTGACCGAGGTGACGGCGGCGCCCTCCAACGAGGAGAGCAGCACGCGGCGCAGCGAGTTGCCGAAGGTGTAGCCGAAGCCGCGGTCGAGCGGCTCGATCACGAAGACGCCGCGGTTGTCCTCGACCTCTTCGTGGACGATCCGCGGGATCTGGAACTCCATCAAGCTGGTACGAACTGCCATTGGATCCTTTCTACTTCGAGTAAAGCTCGACGATGAGCGATTCCTGGACCGGCGTGTCGATCTCCTCGCGCTCCGGCCACTTGAGCACTTTGCCGGTGAGGCCGTCATGGTCGGCCTGTAGCCACGGCGTCACGGAGGCGGTCAGGTCGGTGGCGTCGCGGACGACCTGCTCGGCCGGGCTGCCCGACTTGAGCGAGACGATGTCGTCGGGGCGCACCTGGTAGCTGGGGATGTTCACGCGGCGGCCGTTGACCTGGAAGTGGCCGTGGCGGACGAGCTGGCGGGCCTGCGCGCGCGAGGCGGCGAAGCCGAGCCGGTAGACGACGTTGTCGAGGCGCGTCTCGAGCATCCGCAGCAGCGTCTCGCCGGTGATGCCCGAGAGCTTCGCGGCCTTCGAGTAGTAGGTGCGGAACTGCTTCTCGAGCAGGCCGTAGTAGCGGCGCGCCTTCTGCTTCTCGCGCAGCTGCAGCAGGTACTCGGACTGCTTGATCCGGCCGCGGCCGTGGTCGCCCGGCGGGTAGCTGCGACGCTCGACGGAGCACTTCTCCGTCAGGCAGCGCTCGCCCTTGAGGAACAGCTTCATGCCCTCGCGGCGGCAGTTGCGGCACTTCGGCGTCAGCGAGCGGGCCACTAGACGCGCCTCCGCTTCTTCGGCCGCACGCCGTTATGGGCTTGCGGGGTGACGTCCTTGACGCCTAGGATCTCGAGCCCGGCGGCCTGGAGCGAGCGGATCGCGGTCTCGCGGCCCGAGCCGGGGCCTTTGACGAAGACCTCGACCTTCTGCAGCCCGTGCTCCATGCCCTTGCGGGCGCACGCGTCGGCAGTCACCTGGGCGGCGAACGGGGTCGACTTGCGCGAGCCCTTGAAGCCGGCCGAGCCGGCGGACTCCCACGCGATCACGTTCCCCTCGCCGTCGGTGAGGGAGACAATCGTGTTGTTGAAGGAGGTCTTGATGTGCGCCTGGCCGATCGCGATGTTCTTCTTCACGCGGCGGCGCGCACGACCTCTCGTCGCTTGTCGTCTAGGAGGTGCCATGGCCTACGTCTTGGTCGGAGCCTTCTTGCCGCGGCCGACGGTCTTCTTCGGGCCCTTGCGGGTACGGGCGTTCGTCTTCGTGCGCTGGCCACGGACGGGCAGGCCGCGCCGGTGGCGGATCCCGCGGTAGGCGCCGATCTCGCCGAGGCGCTTGATCGCGTTCGTGCGCTCGCGCCGCAGGTCGCCCTCGACTTGGAGGTTGCCGTCGATGTACTCGCGGAGCTTGGTGATCTCCTCGTCGGTCAGGTCCTTGATCTTCTCGTCGGGCGAGAGGCCCGTGTCGGCGGCGATCTTCTTGGCCGTCGAGCGGCCGATGCCGTAGATGTACGTGAGCCCGATCTCGAGCCGCTTCTGGTTCGGCAGGTTGACGCCGGCGATTCTGGCCATGCCCTAGCCCTGCCTCTGCTTGTGGCGGGGGTTGGTGCAGATGACCATGGTCTTGCCGTGCCGCTTGATCACGCGGCAGCGCTCGCACATGGGCTTGACTGATGCTCTGACTTTCATCGGTGTCGGTACGTGATCCTTCCTCGGGTGAGGTCGTATGGAGAGAGCTCGACCTTCACGCGGTCGCCCGGGAGGATGCGGATGTAGTGCTTGCGCATCTTGCCGGCGATCGTCGCGAGAACCGTGCCGTCCATGCCGTCCACCTGCACCCTGAACATGGTGCTGGGGAGCGACTCGACGACCTCGCCCTCCACCTCGATCTTCTCTTCCTTCTGAGCCAAGCGACCTCACTCGTAGACACGAAAAAACACGGCTTCCGCCGCGGGTGACCATGGTAGCAAACGGCTTAGTAGAGCCGTCGGCGCCTTTTCAGATCACCCAGCGGCCGCTTTCCTGCACGGTTTTGCCGTCCAGCTCGATGCGGGTGCCCTCGCTGCGCATCTCCTTGACGATGTCCCAGTGGAGCTGGCTGACGTTCGTGCCGCCCACGTCGGGGAGACCGTTTCCGAGCGCGAGGTGGACGGTGCCGTCGATCTTCTCGTCGAAGAGCGTGTTCTTCATGTGCCGCGTGATACCGGGATTGCAGCCGATGCCGAGCTCGCCGAGGCCTCGCGCGCCCTCGTCGAGGTCGAGCTGCTCGAGCAGGAACTCCTCGTTCGCCTCCGCCGAGGCGTCGACGACCTTCCCGCCCTCGAAGCGAAGCCGGATCCCGCGCACCTCGCGGCCGCTGTAGACCGCCGGGAACTCTCCGAACACGATCTCGCCTTCGGCCGAGTCCTCCACCGGTGACGTGAAGAACTCGCCGCCGGGCATGTTCGCGCCGCCGGCGTCGACCAGCGTCGGGCGGCCGGTGATCGAGAGGCGGACGTCGGTGTCCGCCGCGACGAGACGCACCTCGTCGGCCTGGTCGAAGCGCTCGGCGTACCGCTGCATCCGCTCGCGCTCGGCATCCCAGTCGAGCAGGCAGGCGCCGTAGAGGAAGTCGGCAAATGCGTCCACCGACATTTCTGCCTCTTGCGCGAGCGCCGGCGTCGGGTACTGGCAGCCGACCCACTTGAGGTCCATCGAGAGCACGCGCTCGAGATGTGGCCGCAGTCCCGCCTGGATCGCGGTCAGCCGCTCGACGGGCAAGCCGGTGAGCTCGCGCGTGTTCTCGGGCGCCTCGATCGAGACGAGCGCGTCCGCGTGCTTCCACATGTAGGCGTCGATCTCGGACGGCGCGGCGAGCAATTTGTCCGGCGCCTCGAGCGCCCACGGCACGTTGATCCCGCTGCCCGTGAGATTGACGCGCAGCAGCGCGTAGGCGCCGCGGCGCGCGACGGCGCGGCTGACCTCTTCCAGCAGCGGCCTCGCGAGCGCGCTGCCGCCGACGAGCACCTGCCAGCCCGGCTGGACGTCGACGCACGTCTCGACCAGGAGCTTCGCGTACTGCTCGATGCGCGGGTCGTTCAGACCGACCTCTCCTCACGGCCAACGTCTCGACCGGTCATTTCAGACGGCCGTCCGGGCAAAGCCCCGTCGGCCTGACAACGCCGTCGCAAGCGCCGGCTCACGTGCGTACGGCGCTCGTGGCCGCCGTCAGGATCCTCGGGCCGTCGGCGGTGATCGCGACGGTGTGCTCGAAGTGCGCGGCGAGTGAGCCGTCCGCGCTGGAGATCGACCACTCGTCGTCGTGCAGGACGACGTCAGCGCTGCCGGCCGTGATCATCGGCTCGATCGCGAAGGTCATCCCCTCGGCGAGCAGCGGGCCGCGGCCGGGCTCGCCGTAGTTCGGGATCTGGGGCTCCTCGTGCATCGAGCGGCCGACGCCGTGGCCGACCAGGCTGCGGACGACCGAGAAGCCCTGCTCCTCGGTGGCGACCTGGATCGCGTGCGAGATGTCCGAGAGGCGATTGCCCACGCGGCACTGCTCGATCCCGGCCGCGAGCGCGGCCTGGCAGCCCTCGAGCAGGCGCTCGGCGTCCTCGGAGACCTCGCCGATCGCGAACGTGTAGGCCGAGTCCGCGACGAAGCCGTCGAGCGTCACGCCGACGTCCACGGAGAGGATGTCGCCGTCCCGCGGCGCGTACATGCCGGGAATCCCGTGGACGACCATCTCGTTCGGCGACGCGCAGATCGAGGCCGGGTAGCCGCGGTAGCCTTTGAAGGTCGGAGTGCCGCCGCGCGAGCGGATGAACTCGTCGGCGAGCTCGTCGAGCTCCTGCGTGGTCACGCCCGGCCGCGCGTGCTCTCCCAGCAGGGCGAGCGTGTCGGCGACTACCTCGCCGGCACGGGCCATGCGCTCGATCTCCGCCGGGGCCTTGCGGATGATCATCGGACCGCGACCTGCTCGAGCGTCTGCTGGATCTCGCGGAAGACCTGTTGGACAGGCCGGTCGGCGTGAATGCCGACGAGGTTGCCGCGCGTGCGGAAATACTCGATCAGCGGCTCCGTCTCGGCGTGGTAGAGCCGCAGCCGCTCGTCGATCGCCTCCGGCGTGTCGTCGGTCCGGTTTTCCTCGGCGGCTCGCCTGAGCATCCGCTCGCGCCCGACCTGGTCGGCAAGCTGGAACTCAAAGGCGACGTCGAGCTCGCGGCCGATTTCGCGCAGCATCTCCTCGAGCGCCTCGGCCTGCCGCATCGTTCGCGGGAAGCCGTCGAGCACGAAGCCCTCGCGCGCGTCGACGGCGGCGAGCCGCTCGCGGATCAGCGCGATCATCAGGTCATCGGGGACGAGCTGTCCCGCGTCGTAGATCGGCTTCACCTGGCGGCCGAGCTCCGTCTCGCCGTAGATCGCGGCGCGCAGCATGTCCCCCGTCGCGACATGCGGAATGCCGAACTCCGCGGCGATCAGCCTTCCCTGGGTTCCCTTGCCGGCTCCCTGCGGGCCGAGCAGCAGGATGTCGGCCACTACTTGAGGAAGCCTTCATAGGAGCGCATCATCATCTGCGACTCCATCTGGCGCATCGTGTCCAGGGCGACGCCGACGACGATCAGCACCGAGGTGCCGCCGAGGGCGCGCGAGGTGGCCTGCGAGAAACCGCCGTACTTGATGAAGATGCTCGGCAGGACGGCGACGGCCGCGAGGAAGATCGAGCCGGGCAGCGTCAGCCGGGTCAGCACGCGGTCGAGGTACTGCGCGGTCGGCGGGCCGGGCCGGATGCCCGGGATGTAGCCGCCGTGCTTGCGCAGGTTGTCGGCCTGGTCGACCGGATTGAACTGCACCGCCGTGTAGAAGAACGTGAAGAGGATGATCAGCGTCGCCTCGACGGCGATGTACGCCCAGGAGGCCGGCGCGAAGTGCTGGTTGATGAACGTCTGCGTGTTCGGCGCGAACGAGCCGAGCGTCTGCGGCAGCGCGAGCAGCGCGGCGGCGAAGATGATCGGGATCACGCCGGCCATGTTCACGCGCAGGGGTAGATAGGTCGATTCGCCCGATGTCATCTTGCGTCCGATCATGCGCTTGGCGTACTGGATCGGGATCCGGCGCTGCCCCTCCTGCATGAAGACGACCGCGACGATGATCCCGAGCGCGATCAGCGGGAAGAACAGCTTCTCCATCGGGCCGCCGTTGTACCAGGCGGTCACGCCCGCGGGCGCCGAGACGAGGATCGAGGCGAAGATCAGCAGTGAGATCCCGTTGCCGATCCCGCGCTTGGTGATCAGCTCGCCCATGTACATCAGCAGCGTCGTGCCCGCGGTGAGCGTGATGATGATCAGCACCAGCCGTCCGGAGTTCGAGGTCAGCGCGCCCTGACGCTTGAACAGGTACGCATAGCCGGTCGCCTGTGCGGCCGCGAGCGCCACGGTCAGGTAGCGGGTGTACTGGTTGATCTTGGCGTAGCCGGCCTCGCCTTCCTTCTGTAGCTCCTCGAGCTTCGGGATCACGACGGTCAGGAGCTGCAGGATGATCGAGGCGGTGACGTAGGGCATGATCCCGAGCGCGAACAGCGAGAACTGGGACAGCGCGCCGCCCGAGAAGACGTTCAGGAAGCCGAGCAGCGTCCCGCCCTGGCCGCTGAAGAACTGCTTGATCTGCTCGGAGTTGACGCCCGGTGCCGGAATCCACGAGCCCAGCCGGTAGAGCGCCAGGATCAGGGCCGTGAAGAGGACGCGCTTGCGCAGCTCGGGCACGCGCCAAGCGTTGGCGACCCAGGAGAACACCTAGCCCTCCTCCCCCTCGGGCTCCGGCTCGGCGTCCGGCTCGCCCTCCGCCTCCGGCCCGGTTTCCTCCGCTTCTGCCTGCGGCTCGGTCTCTTCCTGCTCCGGCTCGTCGTCGGCCGGGGCCGGGCGCGCGCTCTGCGGCTTGCGCTTCGGCAGACGCACCTTCGGCTCGCGCAGAAGGGTCAGGGAGCCGCCGGCCGCCTCGACCTTCTCGCGCGCGCTCGCCGATGCGGCGTGCACGGTGACCGTGAGTTTCTTGGAGAGGTCGCCCTGGCCGAGCAGCTTGACGTCGATCTTGGTGTTCTTGATCAGCCCCTTCTCGACCAGTGCCTCGAGCGTGACGTCCGCGCCCGCGTCGAAGCGCTCCTCGAGCGCGGCGACGTTGACCGGCTGTGTGTGCGTCCGGTGCGGGCCCATCGGCATCGCGTCCTTCGAGTACGGGCCGCGCTGCTTGCCGAGCCGCATGTAGAGCGGGTTCTGGCCGCCCTCGAAGCCAGGGCGCATCTTGTGCGAGCCCGAGCGCGACTTCTGGCCCTTCAGCCCGCGGCCCGAGTAGCGCCCCTTGCCCGAGCCCAGGCCGCGGCCGATGCGCTTGCGGTCCTTGCGCGCCTGGGCCGGCTTGAGGTTGGAGAGGTTCAGGTCGTCAGGCATCGGAGTCCACCCTCACGAGGTGACGGACCTTCCTGAGCATACCGGCGAGCTGCGGGCTTTCCGCGTGCTCGGCGGTCTTGCCGATCCTGCCCAGCCCGAGCGCCCGCAGCGTGCCGCGGTTGCGCGGATTCTGGCCGATCGCGCTACGCGTCTGGGTGATCTTCAGCTTCGCCATCCGTCGTCTCCGGCTCCGGCTCGGCGGGCGCTGCCTCGGCCGCCGGGGCCTCCTCCTCGGGTTGCTTCGCTCCCACCGGGAGCACCTGGCTGATCGTCAGCCCGCGCGTGGCAGCGACCTCTTCGGGGCGACGCAGGCTCTGCAGGCCCTGCACCGTCGCCTTGAGCATGTTGATCGGGTTCGTCGTGCCGAGGCTCTTCGCGAGGATGTCCCGGATGCCGGCCAGCTCGAGCACCGCGCGCACGCCGCCGCCGGCGATCACACCCGTCCCCTCGCTCGCCGGGCGCAGCAGTACGCGCGCCGCGCCGAACCGGCCGAGGATCTCGTGGGTGATCGTCTTGCCGTGAAGCGGCACCGTGAAGAGATTCTTCTTCGCGTCGTCGACGGCCTTCGAGATCGCCAGCGGGACCTCGCGGGCCTTGCCGTAGCCGAGGCCGACGCGGTCGACCTCGTCGCCGATCACGACGAGCGCGGTGAACGAGAACCGCCGGCCGCCCTTGACCACCTTGGCGACGCGGTTGATCTCGACCACGCGCTCCTTCAGCTCTCTCGATTCCTGGACGTTAATGCTCACTTAGAACTTCAAGCCTCCTTCGCGGGCCGCATCGGCCAGCGCCTTCACGCGGCCGTGGTAGAGGTAGCCGCCGCGGTCGAAGACGACCGTCTCGACCTTCGCCTGCTTCGCGTTGGCAGCCAGCAGTTTGCCGACCTCCGCCGCCTGCTCGCTCTTCGAGCCCTTGAACGACTTCAAGTGCAGCCAGCTCGCGGCGGCGAGGGTCTTGCCCTCGAGATCGTCCACCAGCTGGGCCTCGATCCCGCGGTTCGAGCGGAACACGACGAGCCGCGGCCGCTCGGCGGTGCCGGCGACCTTGCCGCGCACGCGCTTGTGCCGGCGCTCGCGCGCCTTGCGGACAGTGAGGACACTCATGCGCGCTTCCCGACCTTCCGGCGGACGTACTCGCCCTCGTAGCGGATGCCCTTGCCCTTGTACGGCTCGGGCGGGCGCACCTTGCGCACCTCGGCGGCGACCTGGCCGACCTGCTGCTTGTCGATGCCCTTGACGATCACCTCGGTGGGAGTCGGCACCTCGAAGCTGATCCCCTGCGGGGCCTTCAGCACGACCGAGTGCGAGTAGCCGACGTTCAGCTCCAGGTCGGTCCCCCGCAGCGCGGCGCGGTAGCCGACGCCCTGGATCTCGAGCCGCTTCGAGAAGCCGCTCGTAACGCCCTCGACCATGTTCGCGATCAGTGTCCGCGTCAGGCCGTGCAGCGCGCGGTCGTCGCCGCGCTCGGTCGGGCGCTTGACCACGATCGTCGAGTCCTCTTGGTCGACCTGCATCCGCACCGGAACCTGCTGGGTCAGCTCGCCGAGCGGGCCGTTGACCATCACGCGGCCAGGGGCGATCGAGACCGAAACGCCGGCCGGAAGCTCGATTGGCTGTTTACCGATTCGACTCATGGCTCACCAGACGAAGCAGACGACCTCGCCGCCCACGCCCTGCTCCTCGGCAGCGCGGCTCGTGATCAGGCCGTTGGAGGTGGACAGGATGGCAGTCCCCATCCCGCCGAGCACGCGCGGCAAGCGGTCCTTGCCCGCGTAGACGCGGCGGCCGGGCTTGGAGACGCGTTTCAGGTCGGTGATCACACGCTCGCGGCTACGGCTGTACTTGAGCTCGATCACGAGCGTGTCGTAGGGCGTCTCCTCTTTGTGCTCGACCCGGTAGTCCTGGATGTAGCCCTCCTCCTTGAGGATGCGCGCGATCTCGGACTTGAGGCTGGAGGTCGGCATCTCGGCGCTCTCGTGCAGCGCGCGGTTCGCGTTGCGGATCCTCGTGAGCATGTCGGCAATCGGGTCTGTCTGCATGCTCGCCTCCTACCAGCTCGACTTGGTCATGCCCGGGATGACGCCCTGGTGGGCGAGGTCCCGCAGGCAGATTCGACAGAGACCGAACTTCCGGTAGGTCGCGCGGGCCCGGCCACAGCGATTGCAGCGGTTGTACGCGCGCGTCTTGTAGCGCTGTGGCTTGTGCGACTTCTCGATCAAGGCCTTGCGTGCCATCTACTGCGTCTCTCCTTCGTCGGTCTCAGTCTCAGGCCGGGTGAACGGCATCCCGAGCGCGCGCAGGAGCGCGAGCCCCTGCTCGTCGTCCGGGGCGGTGGTGGTGATCGCCACGTCGAGGCCGCGGATCGCGCCGATCTCGTCGTAGTCGATCTCCGGGAAGATGATCTGCTCGCGGATCCCGAGCGAGAAGTTGCCGCGGCCGTCCATCGAGCGCGGGTTCAGGCCGCGGAAGTCGCGGATGCGCGGGAGCGCGATCGCGATCAGCCGGTCGAGGAACTCCCACATGCGGGCGCCGCGCAGGGTCACGCGCGCGCCGACGGGCATGCCCTCGCGGAGCTTGAAGCTCGCGATCGACTTGCGGGCCAGGCGCACCTGCGCGCGCTGGCCGGCGATCGTCGTCAGCTCCTCGACCGCGCTGTCGAGCTGTTTCGCGTCGGTCTTCGCCTCGCCGACGCCCATGTTGAGCGTGATCTTCTGGAGGCGCGGCACCTGCATCATCGAGCTCAGGCCGAGCTCGTCCTTCAGGCGCTGGCGAATCTCCTGCTCGTAGCTGGTCTTCAGGCGGGGCTCGTAGCCGTTCATCTCACTCACTTGTCGATCTCCTGGCCGCAGTCGGCGCGCTTGCAGACGCGCACGTGCACGTCACGGCCCTTGACTTCCTTGGTCGTCATCCCGATCCGCGTCGGGCGCCCGCACGTCGGGCAGACGAGCATCACCTTCGCGACCGGCACGGGCGCCGCCTTCTCGATCACGCCGCCGGGCGTCATCTGGGTGCCGCCCATGCGGTTGGCGTCGCGCATCGGGCGCGGCCGAGTGTGCCGCTTCTGGATGTTCAAGTTCTCGACGACGACCCGCTGCTCGCGCGGGCGCGCCTCGATCACGCGGCCCTGCTTGCCGCGGTCCTTGCCCGAGAGCATGTGGACGGTGTCGCCCTTGCGGATGCGCATCTTGTGACTCATGAGGCGTCGCTTGCGATGCCGATCAAAGGCCATGACGGTTTTGCCGTCGTGGCCGTCTTGACCCGGCTGAGGGTGACGTAGCGGTCTGGACGAGCGTGACGCATGGTTAGAGCACCTCCGGTGCCAACGAAACGATCTTCATGAAGTTCTTCTCGCGCAGCTCGCGCGCGACCGGCCCGAAGATGCGGGTGCCGCGCGGGTTGCGGGCGGCGTCGATCAGCACCGCGGCGTTCTCGTCGAAGGCGATCGAGGTGCCGTCGTTGCGCCCGAACGGCTTGCGCGTCCGAACGACCACGGCCTGCACGACCTCGCCCTTCTTGACCGCGCCCTGCGGGCTCGCGGTCTTGACGGTGGCGGTGATCACGTCACCCACGCGCGCGTAGCGGCGTTTCGAGCCGCCCTTGACGCGGATGCAGAGGATCTCGCGCGCGCCGGTGTTGTCGGCCACGCGCAGCCTGGACTCCTGCTGGATCACTTGGCGACCTCCAGGACCTCTGCGAGGCGCCAGTTCTTCTGCTTCGAGATCGGCCGCGTCTCGACGATGCGCACCACGTCGCCGACCTTGGCGGCGTTCTGCTCGTCGTGGGCGTGGAACTTCGACGAGCGGCGGATCACCTTCTTGTAGCGCGGGTGCGCCTTCACCGTGTCGACCTTGACCACGATCGTCTTGTCCATCGCGTCAGAGACGACCACGCCGCGGCGCTCCTGGCGCCGGCCGCGCTCGTGCTCGGGCTTGGGCAGCCGCACGATCGGCCGCCGCTCGGCCGGGCGCTCGCGCTTCGGCTTGGCGTGCTTGTGGCGCTCCGAGCGCGGCATGCGCTTGCGCTTCGGCTTGGGCCCCGACTGCTGCGGCGCCGCCTCCTCGGCAGCCGGCTCATCGCCTTCGGCTTGTGCGACAGGCTCTTCGGCAGGCGTCTCTTCCGCAGGAGCTTCTTCCTCGGCAGGCGCCTCCTCAGCCGGAGCTTCTTCCTCGGCAGTAGCTTCTTCGGCCACGGGCTCTTCGGCCACGGGCTCTTCAGCGGCGGGCTCTTCAGCCGCGGGCTCGGCTTCGGCAGCAGACTCCTCGGCCACGGGCTCCTCGGCAGCGGCCTCTTCGGCGACGGGCTCCTCGGCAGGAGCCTCTGCCTCGGCCGGTGCCTCTGCCTCGGTCGGCTCTTCGGTTGTCTCGTTCTGCTCTTCGTCAGCCATGGGTCTCTCTCGTCAGGTTCGATTCACGTTCGATGCTGATGGTCAGGATGCGAGCGATCTCGCGCTTGGCGTGCTTCAGCCGGGCCGGGTTCTCGAGCGCCCCGGTCGCGGACTGGAAGCGCAGGTTGAACAGCTCCTGGCGCGTGTCGGCCAAGCGGTTCTCGAGCTCCTCGTCGGTCAGGTCACGCAGCTCCCTAGCTCGCAAAGAGATCCGCCTCCCTGGTCACGACCTTGGTCTTGATCGGTAGCTTGCGGCCGGCCAGCCGGAGCGCTTCCTTGGCGAGCTGGTCGTCCACGCCGGCGAGCTCGAACATCACCCGGCCGGGCTTGACGACGGCGACCCAGTGCTCGGGCGCGCCCTTGCCGGAGCCCATGCGCGTCTCGGCGGGCTTCTGTGTGACCGGCTTGTCCGGGAAGACGTTGATCCAGACCTTGCCGCCACGGCGGATCTTGCGGGTCATCGCGATCCGGGCGGCCTCGATCTGGCGGTTCGTGACCCAGCCGGCCTCGAGCGCCTTCAGGCCGTAGTCGCCGGCCTGCACGGTCGTCTGGCCCTTCGAGTAGCCGCGCCGGCGGCCTCGCTGGTATTTGCGGTACTTGGTCTTCTTCGGAAGCAGCATCTAGCTCTCGTCCTTCTTCTCGGTCTGTTCGGCCTGCTCGGGCTGCGGAGCCTCCACGGGAGCCTCGGTCTCAGCCGCGGCCTGCGGCTGCTCCTCGACCGGCGGCTTCTCCTGGGCCGGTGCCCGCTCGGTGCTCTCCTGGCTGCGCGCGCGGCCTCGGCCGCCGGGCCGCCGCGGGCCACCCGCCCCGCCGCCCTTGCCGCGCCGGCCGGGGCGCACCGGGCCGAGACCTTCGCGGTCCTGGCTGCGGCCGCGCCCGCCCTCGCGGGAGGCGCCGAGGCCCTCGGCCGTGCCGCCGCGGCGGCGGGCTTGATCCTGGTCGCCGAGCCGTGAGTCGCGCTGGGTGACGCCCTCGTAGCCCTCGGGCATGATCTCACCCTTGTTGATCCAGACCTTGACGCCGATCCGGCCGTACGTCGTCTTGGCCTCGGCGAAGCCGTAGTCGATGTCGGCACGGATCGTGTGCAGCGGCACGCGGCCCTCGGAGTAGCTCTCCGAGCGGCTCATCTCCGTGCCGGCGAGCCGGCCGCCGCACTGCACCTTCACGCCCTGCGCGCCTGAGCGGATCGCGGAGGCGAGCGAGCGCTTCATCGCGCGCCGGAAGCTGACGCGATTCTGGAGCTGCTCGGCGATCGACTGCGCGACGAGCTTGGCGTCGAGCTCGGGGCGCTTGATCTCGTTGATGTTGATGTGGACGGCCTTGTTGGTCATCCCATGGATCTCCTTGCGGAGCGCGTCGACCTCCACGCCCGACTTGCCGATCACGATTCCCGGCCTGGCCGTGTAGATGTCGATCGTGATGCGCTGCGCGTCCTTGCGGATCAGGATGTCGGACAGGCCCGCGTGCTCGAGCTTGCCGTAGATGTGCTCGCGGATCTTGAGGTCCTCGAGCAGGAACGCGGGGAACTCCTTCGCCCCCGTGTACCAGTTCGACTTCCAGTCGTGGATGACGCCCACGCGCAGGCCGCCGGGATGGATCTTCTGGCCCATCTAGGACTCCGCCTCCTCGGTCTTCTTCGGCTTCTTGGCGGCCGGCTTGCGCTTCGGCGCGGCCTTCTTCTTGGGCGCGGCCTTTGTCTCCTCGGCCTTCGGCTCTTCCGGCTTCGGCGCGGGAGCGGGCTCGGGAGCGCGCTCGACCGGCGTCAGCTTGATCGTGATGTGGCAGGTCGGCTTGCGGATCCGGGCTGCGCGCCCGCGCGCGCGGGCGCGCCAGCGCTTCATCACCGGACCCTCGTCGACGTAGACGGCCGAGACGACCAGGTCGTCGCCGACCAGGTCGTGGTTGGCCTCGGCGTTCGCAACCGCCGAGCGGAGCACCTTCTCGATCTCGACCGCGGCCGCACGCTGGGTGAACGCGAGCACGGTCCGAGCCTCCGGCACCGAGCGGCCCCGGATGTGCTCGACCACGAGCCGAGCCTTGCGGGGCGACATGTGCACCCACTTGGCCACGGCCTTGACCTCCTGTCGCTCGGCGGTGGCCATGCCTAGCGCTTCACCTCCGCCTTGCGGTCGCCGGAGTGGCCGCGGAAGGTCCGTGTCGGCGCGAACTCGCCGAGCTTGTGGCCGACCATCTGCTCGGTGACGAAGACGGGCACGTGCTTGCGCCCGTCGTGGACCGCGATCGTGTGCCCGACCATGTCGGGGAAGATCGTCGACGAGCGCGACCACGTCCGGACCATCTGCTTCGAGCCGGACTCGTTCATCTTGGTGATCCTGGTCAGCAGCCGCTCTTCCACGAACGGCCCCTTCTTCGAACTGCGGCTCAACGCTTCTCCTTCCCGCGGCGGCGGCCGCGGACGATCAACTTGTCGGATTCCTTGTGCTTGCGGCGCGTGCGCTTGCCGAGCGTCGGCACGCCCCAAGGCGTGACCGGGTGGCGGCCGCCCTTCGACTTGCCCTCGCCGCCGCCGTGCGGGTGGTCGACCGGGTTCATGGCCGAGCCGCGCACGGTCGGGCGCTTGCCCTTCCAGCGGCTGCGCCCCGCCTTGCCGCCGGTGACGTTCTCGTGGTCGACGTTGCCGACCTGACCGATCGTCGCCCGGCAGACGAGCGGCACCCGGCGCAGCTCGCCCGATGGTAGCCGAAGCACGCCCTGGCCCTCGTCCTTCGCCACGAGCTGGATCCCCGAGCCGGCGGAGCGCGCGAGCTGGCCGCCGCGGCCGGGCTTCAGCTCGACGTTGTGCACGAGCGTGCCGGTCGGGATGTTCGCCAGCGGCAGCGCGTTGCCGGGCTTGATGTCGGCCCCGGGGCCGGACTCGACGGTCGCGCCGACCTGCAGCCGCGCGGGCGCGAGGATGTAGGCCTTGGCGCCGTCGGCGTAGTGCAGCAGCGCGATCCGCGCAGAGCGGTTCGGGTCGTACTCGATCGAGGCCACCTTGGCCGGAACGCCGTCCTTGACGCGCTTGAAGTCGATCTTGCGGTACTGCCGCTTGTGACCGCCGCCCTGGTGACGCCGGGTGATGCGGCCGTTCACGTTGCGCCCGCCGCTCTTCTTCAGCGGCTCGACGAGGCTCTTCTCCGGCTCGGTCTTCGTGATCTCGTCGAAGGTCGAGACCGACATGAAGCGGCGGCCGGGGCTGGTCGGCTTGTACTTGCGGACGGGCATCAGGCCTGGGCCCCCTCGAAGATCTCGATCGTCTGGCCTTCGCGCAGCTGCACGATCGCCTTCTTCCAGCCGGGCTTCTCGCCGCGGATCATCCCACGCCGCTTCGGCTTGGCCTGCACCTTGAGCATGTTCACGGCCTGCACCTTGACGCCGAACAGCTCCTCGACGGCCTGGCGGACCTGCGTCTTGTGCGCGTCGGGATGGACGCGGAAGGCGTACTTGCGCTGCTCGAGCAGCTCGTAGCTCTTCTCGGAGACCACGGGCGCGAGCAGGACCTGGTTCGGATGGAGGCTCACTGGGCCCTTCCCTGCACCAGCTCGAGCGCGCTCTCGCTGATCAGCAGCGAGCGGACGCGGACGACGTCGGTCACCTCGAGCTCCGCGGGAACCGTGACCATCACGCGCTGCAGGTTGCGGAACGACTTGATCACGGCCTCCTCTTCCGGCTGCACGACGACGAGCAGCGGCAGCTCCTTGCCCCACCCGCCTAGCAGCTCGAGCGCAGCCTTCGTCGACGGCGCCTCGAACGCGGCTGGGTCGAGCACGCCGAGCGTGCCCCCGTGTGCATGCGCCGAGAGCGCGCTTCGGAGCGCGGCCTTGCGGGCCTTGCGGTTCACCTTCACGTCGAAGTTGCGGTTGTTTGGCGGAAACGCCATGCCGCCGCCGGTCCAATGCGGAGCGCGGGTACCGCCCGCGCGTGCGCGCCCGGTGCCCTTCTGGCGCCATGGCTTGGCACGGCCGCCGGCCACGAGCCCGCGGCTCTTGCCGCCGCGCGTGGCGGCGCGGGCCTCGTTCTGCTCCGCGCGCACGGTCTCGTGCACGAGGTACGCCTTGATCTCAGCGCCGAAAACGCCCTCCTCGAGCGTGACGCTCTTCGTGGAGCCGATCACGGGTGCCTTAGGCGCGGCCACGGCCGGAGTCCTCCCTGACCTCGACGTACCCGTTCTTCGGGCCGGGCACGGCGCCCTTGACGAGCAGCAGGTTCCGCTCGGCGTCGACCTCGTGCACGGTCAGCCCGACCTGCGTGACCCGCTTGCCGCCCATCCGGCCGGCCATCTTCATCCCCTTGAACACGCGCGAAGGCGTGGCCGAGGCGCCGATCGAGCCGGGCGCGCGCACGTTGTGCGAGCCGTGCGAGACCGGGCCGCGGTGGAAGTTGTGGCGCTTGATCGTCCCCGCGAAGCCCTTGCCCATCCCGATACCCGAGACCTTGACCTTGTCGCCAGGCTCGAAGGACTCGACCGTGATCGGCTCGCCGACGGTGAGCTCGGTCGTGCCGCGGAACTCGACGAGCTTGCGGTGCGGGCCGGCCTCGCCGAGCTGGCCGAGGCGCGGCTTGGTCACCTTGCGCTCGGCGACCGGCTCGAAGGCGAGCTGCACAGCCTCGTAGCCGTCGGAGTCGACAGTCTTGACGCGCACGATCGGGCACGGGCCGGCCTCGATCACCGTCACCGGCGTCACTTCCCCGGTCTCCGGGTCGAAGAGCTGGGTCATGCCCAGCTTCTTGCCGACGATGCCTTTCACAGCTTGATCTCGATGTCGACGCCGGCAGGGAGGTCGAGCCGCATCAGCGAGTCGACCGTCTTCGGGGTCGGTGAATGGATGTCGATCAGGCGCTTGTGCGTGCGCACCTCGAAGTGCTCGCGCGAGTCCTTGTCCTTGAACGGCGACCGGATCACGCAGTAGACGTTCTTCTCGGTGGGCAGGGGCACGGGCCCGGTGATGGTCGCGCCGGTGCGCTGGGCGGTCTCCACGATCTGGCTCGCAGACTTGTCGAGCTGCTGGTGGTCGTAGCCCTTGAGGCGGATGCGGATCTTGCTCTGCGGCACCGGCGCTCCCCTACTTGTCGATTGCCGTGACGACGCCGGCGCCAACGGTGCGGCCACCCTCGCGGATGGCGAACCGGAGGCCCTGGTCCATGGCGATCGGCTGAATCAGCTCGATCTCCATGTTCGTGTTGTCGCCCGGCATGACCATCTCCTGGCCCTCCGGGAGCTTGATCGCGCCGGTCACGTCCGTCGTGCGGAAGTAGAACTGCGGGCGGTAGTTGTTGAAGAACGGCGTGTGCCGTCCGCCCTCGTCCTTCGAGAGCACGTAGACCTCCGCCTTGAACTGCGTGTGCGGCGTGATCGAGCCCGGCTTCGCCAGCACCTGGCCGCGCTCGACCTCCTCGCGCTTGGTGCCGCGCAGAAGGGCGCCCGCGTTGTCGCCGGCCTGGGCGTAGTCGAGCGTCTTCTGGAACATTTCGAGCCCGGTCACGACCGTCTTCTCCACCTTCTCGTGGATGCCGACGATCTCGACCTCGTTGCCCGACTCGATCTTGCCCTGCTCGATGCGGCCGGTCACGACGGTGCCGCGGCCGGTGATCGTGAAGACGTCCTCGATCGGCATCAGGAACGGCTTGTCGGTGTCGCGCGTCGGCTCCGGGATGTAGGCGTCCACCTGCTCCATCAGCTCGAGGATCTTGCCGGCGGCCTCCTCGTCGCCCTCGAGCGCCTTCAGCGCCGAGCCGGTCACGATCGGGATGTCGTCGCCCGGGAACTCGTACTTCGAGAGCAGCTCGCGGACCTCCAGCTCGACCAGCTCGAGCAGCTCGGGGTCATCGACCATGTCGGCCTTGTTCAGGAAGACGACGATGTAGGGCACCTCGACCTGGCGCGCGAGCAGGATGTGCTCCCGCGTCTGCGGCATCGGGCCGTCGGCTGCCGAGACCACCAGGATCGCGCCGTCCATCTGCGCGGCTCCTGTGATCATGTTCTTGATGTAGTCGGCGTGGCCGGGGCAGTCGACGTGCGCGTAGTGACGGTTCTCCGTCTCGTACTCGACGTGCGAGGTGTTGATCGTGATCCCGCGCTGCTTCTCCTCCGGCGCGTTGTCGATCTCCTCGAACGACTTGACGGTCGTGTTACCGCCCTTCTCCGCGAGCACCTTCGTGATCGCGGCGGTGAGCGTCGTCTTGCCGTGGTCGATGTGACCGATCGTGCCGACGTTGAGATGCGGCTTCGTCCGCTCGAACTTCTGCTTGCCCATTCGTTCCTTTCCTTCCGTTTAGCTCTGCGAGTCGACGAGCTCGCCCGCGATCGACTGAGGCACTTCCTCGTAGCGATCGAACTGCATGGTGAAGGTTGCCCGGCCCTGCGTCGTCGAGCGCAGGTCGGTTGCGTATCCGAACATGGTCGCGAGCGGCACGCGCGCCTTGATCGCCTGCGCGTTGCCGCGCGGCTCCAGGCCCTCGACGCGCCCGCGCCGTGAGTTCAAGTCTCCCATCACGTCTCCGAGGTAGTCCTCGGGCGTGACCACTTCAACGGCCATCACGGGCTCGAGCAGCTTCGGCTTCGAGCGCTTCATCGCCTCCTTGAAGGCCATCGAGCCCGCGACCTTGAAGGCAATCTCGCTCGAGTCGACGTCGTGGAAGGAGCCGTCGATCAGCTCGATCCGCACGTCGACGACCGGGTAGCCGGCGAGGATGCCCGACTCCATCGCCTCCTGGATGCCGAGGTCGACCGGGCCGATGTACTCGCGCGGGATCTTGCCGCCGACGATCTTGTCGACGAAGTCGTAGCCCTCGCCCGGCTCGGTCGGGCCCGCGTTGATCACGGCGTGGCCGTACTGGCCGCGGCCGCCGGTCTGGCGGACGAACTTGCCCTCGATCTTCTCGACCGGGCGCCCGAAGGTCTCGCGGTAGGCGACCTGCGGCCGGCCGACGTTCGCGTCCACCGAGAACTCGCGCAGCAGGCGGTCGACGATGATCTCGAGGTGGAGCTCGCCCATGCCAGAGATCAAGGTCTGGCCGGTCTCCTCGTCGGTCTGGACGCGGAAGGTCGGGTCCTCCTCGGCGAGCCGCTGCAGGCCGGCGCCGAGCTTGTCCTGGTCGGCCTTGGTCTTCGGCTCGATCGCAACCGCGATCACCGGCTCCGGGAAGTCCATCGACTCGAGCTTGATCGGCGCCGTGTCGATCGCGAGCGTGTCACCCGTGGTCGAGCTCTTGATCCCGACGCCAGCCGCGATCTCGCCCGCGCCGATCTCCTCGCGCTCCTCGCGGTGGTTGGCGTGCATCTGCAGGATGCGGCCGATGCGCTCGGTCTTGCCGGTGCTCGTGTTCAGCACGCGGTCGCCGGCCTTGAGCTGGCCCGAGTAGACGCGGAAGTACGTCAGCTTGCCGACGTACGGGTCGGACATGACCTTGAAGACGAGCGCCGAGAACGGCTCGTCGAGCGCCGGGCGGCGTGAGAGCTCGTGCTCGGTGCGCGGGTCGATCCCGTGGATCGGCGGCACGTCGAGCGGGCTCGGCAGGTAGTCGACGACGGCGTCGAGCAGCGGCTGGATGCCCTTGTTCTTGAACGCCGAGCCCGCGAGCACGGGCGTGACGGTGATGTCGAGCGTCGCCGCGCGCAGGGCGCGCTTCAGCATCTCGGGCGTGACCGCGTTCTCGTCGGTGAGGTAGGTCTCGAGCAGCTCGTCGTCGTGGTCGGCGACCGCGTCGATCAGCTGGTGGTGGTACTCCTGCGCCTGCTCGAGCAGCTCCTCCGGGATCTCGACGACGTCCATCTTCGTGCCGAGGTCGTCCTCCCAGACGGTCGCGCGCATCTCGACGAGGTCGATCACGCCGCGGAAGTGCTCCTCCTGGCCCATCGGCAGTTGCACCGGCACCGGCCGGGCGCCGAGACGGTCGATCATCGACTGCACGGCGGCGAAGAAGTCCGCGCCGGTGCGGTCCATCTTGTTGATGAAGGCGATGCGGGGAACGCGGTAGCGGTCGGCCTGGCGCCAGACCGTCTCGGACTGCGGCTCGACGCCGGCGACGGAGTCGAAGACGGCGATCGCGCCGTCCAGCACGCGCAGGCTGCGCTCCACTTCGACCGTAAAGTCCACGTGTCCGGGCGTATCGATGATGTTGATACGAAAATCGCGCCACTCGGCCGTCGTCGCAGCAGACGTGATCGTGATCCCGCGCTCCTGCTCCTGCGCCATCCAGTCCATCACCGCGGCGCCCTCGTGGACCTCGCCCATCTTGTGGGTGCGGCCGGTGTAGTAGAGGATCCGCTCGGTCGTCGTGGTCTTGCCCGCGTCGATGTGGGCCATGATCCCGATGTTCCGGACGTTCTCGAGTGCGAGCTGCGTCTTGGTCGTCGCCACCGCGCTCACCACCTGTAGTGCGCGAAGGCCTTGTTGGCCTGCGCCATCCGGTAGAGGTCGTCCTTGCGCTTGAACGCGCCGCCCTGCTGGTTGAGCGCGTCCAGGATCTCGCCGGCGAGCTTCGCCGACATCTGCTTCTCGCGCCGGTCGCGCGCGAACTGGACGAGCCAGCGCACGGCCAGCGTGCGGGCACGCCGCTGCGGCACCTCGACAGGGACCTGGTAGTTCGCGCCGCCAACGCGCCTCGAGCGAACCTCGAGCACCGGGGTGACGGTCTTGATCGCCTGCTCCAGCACCTCGACCGGCGGCTTGCCGGTCTGCTCGCCGACCCGGTCCAGCGCCTGGTAGACGATCGACTCGGCGGTCGACTTCTTGCCGTCGTTCATCACCTTGTTGATCACCTGGGCGACGAGGCGGGAGCTGTAGACGGGATCGGGCTCGAGCGCCCGGGGCTGGATCGTGGCACGGCGCGGCATTACGAGCCCTTCTTGGCCCCGTACTTCGAGCGCCCCTGGCGCCGCTCGCTGACACCGGCGGCGTCGAGCCCGCCGCGGATCACCTTGTAGCGGAAGCCCGGCAGGTCCTTGACGCGGCCGCCGCGGACGAGCACGACGGAGTGCTCCTGCAGGTTGTGCCCCTCGCCCGGAATGTAGGAACCGACCTCCATGCCGTTCGTCAGCCGGACGCGCGCGACCTTCCGAAGCGCCGAGTTCGGCTTCTTCGGGGTGGTCGTGTACACGCGCGTGCAGACGCCCCGCTTCTGCGGCGCGCCGCGCAGCGCAGGGGTCTTCACCTTCGCCTTCGGCGCGACCCTGCCCTTTCGGACCAGCTGATTGACGGTCGGCATGTGCTCCTTGCTAGATGGGTGCGGACACAACAAAGGCTGGCCGGGGATCAGCCCCTGCCAACCGGATGAGCATGGTAGCGAAGCGCACCCTCCAGCGTCAAACGGCAGAATGCGCTTGGCTGCGAGGATTCGGCGGCACCTGTGCGGCCGCTTCGTGCGAATCCGAACGAGAGGTTTTATCGTTTTGAATCCATAGCCTGCAGCCCAGAACCCGATTACAGTGAGTCGGCTCGGCGATTTGGGGTTTCCGGGTAGGGCGGAGGTTCTCGAAGAGGGAGATGATGGCGGAGGCGGTGACGGCTACGACCGCACTCGTCGCGGTCGGCGCGGCGGCGGCGGTGCTTGCGCTCGTGCTTGTCGTCGTGCTCGTGCGCTCGCGCAAGCGCGGGAGCGGCGGGCAGCAGCAGATGCTCGCGCTCGTCTCCGAGATGAACACGCGCATGGAGGGCATGGTGCGCGAGCTCTCGGAGGCGCTCGAGCGCGCGCAGGAAGAGGGGCGGCGCAACCGCTTCCTCGGCGAGCTGGGCGCGTCGATCGACCTCGACGAGGTGCTCGCGCGCACGCTCGAGGCAGGAGGGGCGATTCCCGGGGTCGACGCGGCGATCGTCTCCATCCGCGACGGCGCGGACAAGCCCATCGTCGCGACCCTCGGGCTCTCGGCCGAGGAGGCGCAGCGGCAGGTGATCTCCGGGCCTCCGAACGGCCACGAGGCGCGCGCGATCTCCCTCGTCTACCAGTACCCGCCAACGCTCGAAGGCACGGAGCTCGTTCACTCGGGCCTGGCAGTGCCGGTGCCGGGCGAGTCCGCGGCGATCGGCTTCATCGCGATCTACAGCCGCTCCACCAGCCACCGCTTCGAGGAGGAGATGATCCGCGAGCTCGAGGAGCTCGCCAAGCGCGCCGGACCGGCGATCGAGAACGCCTGGCGCTTCCGCGAGGCGCGAAAGCTCGCCGACCTCGACGCGCTGACCGGCCTGCACAACCGGCGCTACTTCCACGAGACGCTCGCGCGCGAGGTCTCGCGCGCCCAGCGCTACAGCCGCCAGCTGGCGCTGATCGTCTTCGACCTCGACGACTTCAAGGCGATCAACGACCGGATCGGCCATCTCTCCGGCGATGCCGTGCTGGCCGAGACCGCCGAGCGCGTTCTCGACGTCGTGCGCTCGGCCGACATCGCCTGCCGCGTCGGCGGCGACGAGTTCGCGGTGATCCTGCCCGAGTCGTCGACCGCCGACGCCGACCAGCTCTACCACCGGCTGCGCGGCGCGGTCTCGTCACGCCCGGTCGGCCAGGCCGGGCGGCTGTCCCTCTCGGCCGGGATCGCCGAGCTGCTGCCCGACGACGACCCGACCGGCTTCTTCGAGCGGGCCGACGAGGCGCTCTACCGCGCCAAGGAGCTCGGCAAGGGCCAGGTCTTCCAGGCCGGCGCGCCCGGGCTGACCGCCGCGCCGGACGAAGCTAGTCAGCAGCCAGGAACGGCAAATAGTCAGTGAGCTCGACGACGCCGACCTCGGGCTGGGCGTCGCGGCGGCAGACCGCCTGCTCGTCGAGCACCCGCTCGCGCGCCAGCAGCCACGCCTCGTAGCGGTCGGAGCGCGCGAGCTCCTTGAGCGCGTTCACGATTGCCGGCCTGGCGACGCCGAGCGGCAGCGCTCCGAGCGAGACCGGTGAGTCGAGCGCCCGCACCTGGTAGGTGCCGCGCATCGTCCTGATGCTGTGCCAGCCGCGGCCCTGGGGAAGCGAGAAGAGCTGCGGCGGGGCCATCGACTCGAGCGCGAAGCCGTGCTTCCGCATCCCGAGCCAGGGCGCCGCCGTCTTCGTCTCGACGAGCCTCGCCCTCGTCGCGCCGTAGGTCTCGTAGTACTCGTTGACCTCCACGGACGTCGGGCCGGCGACGTGGAAGCCGGACTCGATCGCCAGCCGCCGCAGCTCGTCGCCGATGACCCCGCGCGCCGAGCCGGGGCTCGCGTGCGCCTTGGCGAGCGCGGCGCGGTAGCGCGCGAAGCTGCCGCCGAAGCGGCCCGCCACGACCGCACGCTCTGCGTCGGAGAGCTGCTTGGCCTTGAGCTTGACCTGCAGGCTCGTCACGGCGCGCGCGAAGGCGGCGGTGAAGGCGACGTCCGGGTCTCCGGTCACGGGCGTCAGTGAGGAGATCGTGCTCTCGGTGACGGGCCGGCCGTAGAGCGTGCAGCGGATACCGGCCGGAAGCACGAGCTGGCCTTCGGTGAGCGACGTGTTGAGGCCCTTGCCCGCAGCCGACGGGCCGTTGCAGAGGGTCGGGTCGCGGGCCCAGAGCCAGACGCACGCCGCGATCGGCTTGTCCGGGTCGCGCTCGCCGGTGCTCCAGGCGGCCCACCCCCAGGACCAGACCGAGCGCAGCCCCACCTCGCTCGCGACCTGCTTCGCTGCCAGGGCCTGGAGCTTCGTCACCTCCAGCCACGAGTTGCGCGCTGCGCCTTCGCGGCCGCCCGAGCCGCGCGTCGTCTGGAAGCCGAGCATCAGCCCGAGCTTGCTCGCGGGCAGGCCGGCGGAGGTGAACTCGGCGACACGCTTGCGGAACAGGTTCCGCAGCGTCCGGCTCCCTTCGATCGGCCCTTGCTTGGCGATTCCAGGCGCGGCGAAGTACGACTCGCGCACGACGTCGGCGTACTGCGAGAGCTGCCGCCACCAGTCGCCGGCCTCGTCGCCGATGTACGGCGCGCTCGGGACGAGGATCACCGGGCGGGCGCCCAGGGCGGAGAGCGTCTGCATGTAGATCAGCACGTTCCGCCGGTACGCGGCGTTGTTCGCCGTCCAGGGCGTGACCAGGTTGGAGCCGTTCAGCTCGTTCTCGGCGATCACGGGCTGGGTGCAGCCGCTCGACATCGCGGCGGTCGAGTAGAGGCGGTTGGCGCGGTTGATGACGACGCCCGGGTCGTAGGGCTCGAGCGGCGTGCCCACCCGCAGGCGGAAGTTGAGGTCGAAGTAGACGGTTCTTGCTCCGAGCGCGCGGAGCTGCGGCGGATAGATGAAGTTGGCCGCGGCCGCGATCACGCCCGGACGCGCGAAGGTCTGCCAGAACGGGACCGAACCGTCGGCGAAGTCGACCCAGATCGTCCCCTTCTCGGGGATCCCGCAGGTGTCCGCGGCAGCCCGGTGCGGCGCCGCGGCGAACCCGGCGCAGACGGCGAGCAGGATGACGAGCAGCCTCTTCACGCGACCCTTCTCCAAAGTACCAGCGCGGGAGGTGAGCTCCACCTCCCGCGCCGTGATTCCGTCGTTACTCGCCGTCGAGCGGCGTGTCGACCTCGGGCACCTCTTCGGCCTCGGTCGACTCGTGCGGCTTCGGATCGCCGTCTGTCGGCGCCGGCCCGCCGCCGAAGTCGAGGCCGAGGCTGGCGAGGTCGATCCCTTCGCCGCCGTCGGAGCCGATCTCCTGGAGCGCGGCCAGCAGGGCCTCGCGCTCGTAGGTCTCCTTCGGCACCTTCTCGGACGGCCCGATCTCGATGTTGCGGTACTTCTTCAGGCCGGTCGCGGCAGGGATCAGCTTGCCGATGATCACGTTCTCCTTCAGGCCCAGCAGCCGGTCGACCTTGCCCTCGATCGACGCGTCGGTCAGCACCTTCGTCGTCTCCTGGAAGGAGGCGGCGGAGAGGAACGACTCGGTGGCCAGCGAGGCCTTCGTGATCCCGAGGATCAGCGGCTCGTAGGTCGCCTGCTCCTTCTTGCCCTTCTCCTTCTTCACGCGCACGTTCTCGCGCTCGAGCACGACGCGGTCGACGAGCTGGCCGGGCAGCAGGTCGGTGTCGCCGGCCTCCTCGACGCGCACCTTCTTGAGCATCTGGCGAACGATCAGCTCGATGTGCTTGTCGTGGATGTCGACACCCTGTGACTTGTAGACCTTCTGCACCTCGGCGACGAGGTACAGCTCGGTCGCGGTCGAGCCCTTCAGGCTCAGCAGGTCGGCCGGGTTGATCGAGCCCTCGTGCAGCGCGTCGCCCGGCTCCACCATCTGCCCGTTCTCGACCAGGATCCGCGTGCGGCGCGGCAGCTGGAACGACGCCGGCTCGACCGGCTCGCCGTTCTCGTCCACCTCGTCGGTGTGGATCGTGATCTTCGGCCCGCGCTCGGTGTCCTCGAGCTCGACCTTGCCGCCGGTCTCGGCGAGCTTGGCCGCGCCCTTCGGGTTGCGCGCCTCGAAGATCTCGACCACGCGCGGGAGGCCGTGCGTGATGTCCGCGCCGGCGACGCCGCCCGTGTGGAACGTCCGCATCGTCAGCTGCGTGCCGGGCTCGCCGATCGACTGCGCGGCGATGATCCCGACCGCGTCGCCGATCTCCGCGACCCCGCCGGTGGCCAGGAAGATGCCGTAGCAGGCGCGGCACACGCCGAACTCGCTGCGGCACTTCAGCACCGACCGGACCGGGATCGATGGCTCCTCCTCGAGCTCGTGCTCGGTGAAGGCCTCCTCGATCTCGGCCAGGAGGACGTTGGTGACGATCTCGCCCTTCTCGCCGACGACCGTCTTGCCCGGCTTGCCGCTCGCGAGCGGCTTGTGCACGTCCTCGCCCAGCGTCCGGCCGAGCAGGCTCTTGTTGACGCCCTCGGGGACGTGCAAGGCCAGGTCGACGTAGTCCTTCGTCTTGCAGTCCTCCTCGCGGATGATCACGTCCTGGGAGACGTCGACCAGGCGTCGTGTGAGGTAGCCCGAGTCCGCCGTGCGGAGCGCGGTGTCGGCGAGACCCTTGCGTGCGCCGTGGGTCGAGATGAAGTACTCGAGCACCGACAGGCCCTCCATGAAGTTGGCCTTGATCGGGCGCTCGATGATCTCGCCCTTCGGATTCGCCATCAGGCCGCGCATGCCGGCCAGCTGGCGGATCTGCTTGAAGGACCCGCGGGCGCCGGAGTTGGCCATCATGAAGATCGGGTTCAGCTCGTAGAGCGTCTCCTCCATCGCCTGCGCGACGTCTTCCGTGGCCTCCGTCCAGAGGTTGACGATCTGCTCGTGGCGCTCCTCCTCGGTGATGAGGCCGCGCTCGTAGAGCTGCTCGACGTTCGCCACCCGCTCCTCGTAGCCGGCGAGGATCTTCTCCTTCGCCAGCGGGATCACGATGTCGTTCTTCGAGACGGTGATCCCGGCCTTCGTGGCGTAGTGGAAGCCGAGCGCCTTGATCTTGTCGAGCACGCCCGCGATCACGTGCGCGCCGAAGCGGTCGGCGAGCGAGGAGATGAACGTGTCCATCTCCTTCTTCGAGAGCGTGCGGTTGATGAACGGCCGCGCCTCGGGCGGGTGGCCCATCGTCTCCTCGAGCGACCGGTCGACCTCCTCGTTGAAGATCACCCGTCCGGGCGTGGTCAGCACGAGCTCGCCGTTCCAGCGGTACTCGATCGGCTGCTGGAGATCGGTCTGGCCGTCCTCGACCGCCCGCTCGACCTCCTCCTCGGAGGCGAAGCGCTTCGGGCGCGGGTCGAGCTTCTCGCCGTCGGCTGCGTCGAGGTCGACGTCCGAGTAGGTCAGGTAGTAGCCGCCGAGCACCATGTCCTGCGTCGGCGTCGTCAGCGGCCGCCCGTGCGCGGGCGAGAGGATGTTGTTCGACGACAGCATCAGGATGCGCGCCTCCGCCTGCGCCTCCGAGGAGAGCGGCAGGTGGACGGCCATCTGGTCGCCGTCGAAGTCGGCGTTGAAGGCGTGGCAGACGAGCGGGTGCACCTGGATCGCCTTGCCCTCGACGAGCACCGGCTCGAACGCCTGGATGCCGAGGCGGTGCAGCGTCGGTGCGCGGTTGAGCAGCACCGGATGCTCCGCGATCACCTCCTCGAGCACGTCCCAGACCTCCGGGACCATCGAGTCCACGTGCTTCTTCGCCGCCTTGATGTTCTGGACGGACTTGCGCTCGACGAGCCGGCTCATGATGAACGGCTTGAAGAGCTCCAGTGCCATCAGCTTCGGCAGCCCGCACTGGTGCAGCTTCAGGTTCGGCCCGGCGACGATCACCGAGCGGCCCGAGTAGTCGACGCGCTTGCCGAGCAGGTTCTGGCGGAACCGGCCCTGCTTGCCCTTGAGCATGTCGGAGAGCGACTTCAGCGCCCGGTTGCCCGGGCCCGTCACCGCGCGGCCGCGCCGGCCGTTGTCGAACAGCGCGTCGACGGCCTCCTGCAGCATCCGCTTCTCGTTGTTCACGATGATCTCGGGCGCGCCGAGGTCGAGCAGCCGCTTGAGGCGGTTGTTCCGGTTGATCACGCGCCGGTAGAGGTCGTTCAGGTCGCTCGTGGCGAAGCGGCCGCCGTCGAGCTGCACCATCGGGCGCAGCTCCGGCGGGATCACCGGGATCGCCTCGAGGACCATCCACTCGGGACGGTTCTCCGAGGTGATGAACGCGTTCACGACCTTCAGCCGCTTGATCGCGCGCTGCTGCTTCTGGCCCTTCGAGGTCTTGATCGTCTCGCGCAGCGACTTGGCCTCCGCCACGAGGTCGAGATCCTTGAGCAGCTCGCGGATCGACTCCGCGCCCATGCCGCCCTGGAAGTAGACGCCGAAGCCGTACGGGGAGCCGAAGCGGTCCTTGAGCTCGCGGAAGATCTGCTCGTCGTTGACGATCAGCTTCGGCTCGAGCTCGCGGAACAGCTGCCAGGTCTCCTCCAGGCGGCGGACCGAGTCGACGGCCGCCTCCTTCGCGTCGTCCTTGCGGGCCTCGATGTCCTGATACATCTCCCGCACCTTGATCGCCCACTGGACGATCGCGTCGAGGTCCTCCTTGGAGATCTTCCCGTCGGTGCGCAGGCAGAGGTCGTTCGTCAGCTCGCGCAGGTCGTCGGGGCTCGCGCCGGGGTCGGCCGTCTCGAGCACCTCGCGCAGGAGGCCCTTGCCGAGGTCGCGCGCCTTCTCGAGCTGCTTCTGGTCGACGTTGGCGACGAGGTCGACGTCCTCCTCGTGCACCGAGGCCTTCTTGTCGAGCAGGCCGTCGAGCACGCGGTTGATGTGCTTGGTGATCGCGCCCTTCTTGGAGCCGGTCGCCTTGCCGAGCTCCTTGTAGAGCGGCGCGAGCGCCTCGCGGATCTGGATCGCGACGTTGGCGACCGTCTCCAGCTCCTTCGGGGAGAGGCGGCGGTCGTCGCGGATCGCCGAGTTGCGGACGAGCTCGCGGATCTTCTTCGAGTCCTCCGTCGTGATCTGGTTGGCGACCTCGACGAACATCTTCCCGACGAGCTCGCGCACCTCCTCGAGCGTCGGCACGCCCTGCTCCTCGGCCCAGTTCGAGAGGCCGCGGCCCCAGAAGTCGTCGTCCTCGTCGAAGTTGCGCTCGGTTCCCTTGGTGAAGTACGTCCGGCGCCGCTTGAGGCGGTCCTCGAGCGCGGCGAGGTTCTCGTCGCGGTCGACGTAGATCTGCTCGGACTCGGCCTTGACCTTGTCCTCGAGGTCGTTCAGGTCCTTCTGGCGCGCCTCGGTGTCCACCGAAGTGACGATCGAGGCCGCGAAGTAGAGAACCTTCTCGAGCTCGCGCGGCGCGATGTCGAGCAGGTAGCCGATGCGGCTGGGGACGCCCTTGAAGAACCAGATGTGCGAGACGGGCGCGGCCAGGTCGATGTGGCCCATGCGCTCGCGGCGCACCTTCTGGCGCGTCACCTCGACGCCGCAGCGCTCGCAGATGATGCCCTTGTAGCGGACGCGCTTGTACTTGCCGCAGTAGCACTCCCAGTCCTTGGTCGGACCGAAGATGCGCTCGCAGAAGAGGCCGTCGCGCTCGGGCTTGAGCGTGCGGTAGTTGATGGTCTCGGGCTTGGTCACCTCTCCGGACGACCAGTCCCGGATCTGCTTCGAAGACGCCAGTCCGATTCGGATGGCGTCGAACTCGTTGATGTCGATCAAAGCTCTCCTTCGCCCCGCAGTTACTCGTCTACTTCAACATCGGCCAGCTCTTCTGCGAGCGGCCCGGCCTGTGCTTCGGCCTCTTCCTTGGCGTTCTCGGCCGGCGTCACCTCGACGTCGGCCAGGTCGTTGATCGCCTCGTCCGCCGGCAGGGTCAGCTCTGCGCCGGTCTCGTCCGTGCGCTCCTGGCCCTCCTCGGCCTCCTCCGCCGTCGGCTGCCGCGCGGCTGCGCGCAGCGAGCCCGGCGAGAGGTCGATCCCGAGCTCCTCCGCGGCGCGGAGCAGCTCGTCGTCCTCCTCGCGCACCTCGACCTTCTCGCCCTCGTCGGAGAGGACGTTGACGTCGAGCGCGAGGGACTGCATCTCCTTCAGCAGCACCTTGAACGACTCCGGGATGGACGGCTCGGCGATGTTCTCGCCCTTGACGATCGCCTCGTAGGCCTTCACGCGGCCGACCGTGTCGTCGGACTTGATCGTGAGCATCTCCTGCAGCGTGTAGGCCGCGCCGTAGGCCTCCAGCGCCCAGACCTCCATCTCGCCGAAGCGCTGGCCGCCGAACTGGGCCTTGCCGCCCAGCGGCTGCTGCGTCACGAGCGAGTAGGGGCCCGTGCTCCGCGCGTGGATCTTGTCGTCCACGAGGTGGAGCAGCTTCAGGATGTACATGTAGCCGACGGTCACCTTCTGCGAGAAGTTCTCGCCCGTGCGGCCGTCGAACATCCGCACCTTGCCGGAGGCGTGACGGCCGGCGGGGCGCTTGGTGTCGACCACGAACTTGATCGGCGAGTCGGGATTCTGCTTCGTCCACTCGACGAGGGCCTGGTCGACGTCGACCTCGGTCGCGCCGTCGAAGACGGGGGTCGCGATCGGGGTCGGCGCGTGGCCGTCGCCGTTGATCAGGGCCGACGCGGAAGCCGAGGCACCGTTGCCGTTGCCGTTGCCGTTCTCCTCGAAGACACCGTGCGCCGCCGCCCAGCCGAGGTGCGTCTCGAGAATCTGGCCGATGTTCATCCGGCTCGGCACGCCGAGCGGGTTGAGCACGACGTCCACGGGCCGCCCGTCCTCCAGGAAGGGCATGTCCTCCTCGGGCACGATCTTCGCGATCACGCCCTTGTTGCCGTGGCGGCCGGCGAGCTTGTCGCCCTCGGCGATCTTGCGCTTCTTCGCCACGTACACGCGCACGAGCTCGTTCACGCCCGGCGAGAGGTCGTCGCCCGCGTCGCGCGAGAACGTCTTCACGTCGATCACCTTGCCGCCCTCGCCGTGCGGGACCTTGAGGCTCGTGTCGCGGACCTCGCGCGCCTTCTCCTTGAAGATCGCGCGGATCAGCTTCTCCTCGGCCGTCAGCTCGGTCTCGCCCTTGGGCGTCACCTTGCCGACGAGCAGGTCGCCGGAGCTGACCTCGGCGCCGATGCGCACGACCCCGCGCTCGTCGAGATCGCTGAGCGACTCCTCCGAGCGGTTCGGGATGTCGCGCGTGATCTCCTCGTCGCCGAGCTTCGTCGAGCGCGCGTCGATCTCGTACTCGTGGATGTGGATCGAGGAGAGCACATCCTCCTTGACCAGCCGCTCCGAGATCACGATCGCGTCCTCGAAGTTGTAGCCCTCCCACGGCATGAAGGCGACGAGCAGGTTCGCGCCCAGCGCGAGCTCACCCATGTCGGTCGAGCTGCCGTCGGCCAGGACCTGCTCGGCCTTGACGCGCTCGCCGAGGCCGACGATCGGCTTCTGGTGGATCAGCGTCCCCTGGTTGGAGCGCATGAACTTCGTCAGCGGGTACTCGTGCTTGCCGTCCTTCGTGTCGACGACGATCTTCTCGGCGTCCACATCCGCGACGGTGCCGGCCTCGTCGGCGACGATCACGTCGCCGGTGTCGACCGCGGCGCGGTACTCGAGCCCGGTGCCGACGAGCGGCGCCTGCGTGATCATCAGTGGCACCGCCTGCCGCTGCATGTTCGCGCCCATCAGCGCGCGGTTCGCGTCGTTGTGCTCGAGGAACGGGATCAGCGCGGTCGCCACCGAGACGATCTGCGCCGGAGCGACGTCCATGAACTCCACATCCTTCGGGCGCGCGGTCACTGCCTCGCCCTCGCGGGAGCGGCAGAGCACCTGCTCGTCCACGAAGCGGCCGGTCTTGTCGTCGACCTGCGCGCTCGCCTGGGCGATCGTGTACTGCGCCTCCTCGGCGGCGTCGAGGTAGATGATCTCGTCGGTCACCTTGCCGTTCGTCACCTTCCGGTACGGCGTCTGGACGAAGCCGAACTCGGAGACGGTCGCGAACGAGGCGAGCGAGCCGATCAGGCCGATGTTCGGGCCTTCCGGCGTCTCGATCGGGCACATGCGGCCGTAGTGGGTCGGGTGCACGTCGCGCACCTCGATCGGCGCGCGCTCGCGCGTCAGGCCGCCGGCGCCGAGCGCCGAGAGCCGCCGCCGGTGCGTCAGCCCGGCGAGCGAGTTGGTCTGGTCCATGAACTGCGACAGCTGCGAGGAGCCGAAGAACTCCTTCAGCGCCGCGACCACGGGACGGATGTTGATGATCGTCTGCGGCGTGATCGTGTCCACGTCCTCCGTGGTCATCCGCTCGCGGACGACGCGCTCCATCCGGTAGAGCCCGACGCGGAACGCCTCCTGGATCAGCTCGCCGACGGTGCGCAGCCGGCGGTTGCCGAAGTGCTCGTACTCGTCGAGCTCGCCGCGGACCGGGTCGCGCGGGAGCACGATCGCGTCGGCCGCGTAGTCCTTGGACTCCGGGTCGACGCCGAGCAGGTCGGGCAGCTCGACGAGCTTCTTGACGAGCGCGAGGATGTCCTGCGTCGTCAGCACGCGCACGTCGTCCGGCACGTCGACGCCGAGCCGCTGGTTCAGCTTGTAGCGGCCGACCTTGGTCAGGTCGTAGCGCTTCGGGTCGAAGAAGAGCGACTTGAGCAGGTTCCGCGCGTTGTCGAGCGTCGGCGGCTCACCCGGGCGCTGCTTCTTGAAGACCTCGATCAGCGCCTCGTCCTCGCGCGTGGACGGGTCCTTCTCGAGCGTGTTCGCGATGTAGATCGAGTTCCCGAAGAGCTTCATGATCGCCTCGTTCGAGCTGGTGTCGAGCTTCCAGCCCGTCGTCGGGTCCTCCTCGGGGAGGGCGCGCAGGAGCGTCGTGATCGGCAGCTTGCGCTTCCGGTCGATCCGCGCGTAGACGATGCCCTTCTTGTCGATCTCGAGCTCGAGCCACGAGCCGCGGCTCGGCATCAGGTTCGCGGTGAAGACCTGCTTGGCCGGGTCCTTCGGCTCCATCAGGTACGCGCCGGGAGAGCGGACGAGCTGCGTCACGATCACGCGCTCGGTGCCGTTGATGATGAACGTCCCCCACTCGGTCATCATCGGGAAGTCCCCCATGAAGACCGTCTGCTCGCGGATCTCGCCCGTCTCCTTGTTGACGAACTGGACCGTCATCGAGAGCGGGGCCTGGTAGGTCAGGTCCTTCTCGCGGCACTCCTGGATCCCGACCGGCGGATCACCGAACTCGTACTTGCCGAACGCAACGGCGAGCGTGCCGGTGTAGTCCTCGATCGGCGAGATGTCGTCGATCGTCTCCCGCAGGCCCTCGTTCAGGAACCACTCGAACGAGGCCTTCTGGATGTCGATCAGATTCGGTAGGTCGAGTACGTGCTTGAGGCGTGAAAACGTTTTGCGCGCGCGAGGCGCAGCGACCCGGGTGGTCAAGTCTGGGTGCCTCCCTTAAAAGCTATGAGGTGAATTCGGAATGCGAACAGGCGGACGTCGGCGCGGAACCGCCAAGAATAGCGAACAGACAGGCTGTAGCGCAAGCCGCGGCGACCGTGTGGTCGTCGGCGAGGCCCCAACTATAGATCGTGGGTCGGAAATGCGCCAGAGGCGTCCACAACGGACGCCTCTGGGCCTTCTCTCGTGGGAGCTAGGAGCTCGGCGTGGCGGCCGGGTGCGCGCCGACCTGGCGCGCGGTCAGGTCCGGCATCCCGCCGGCCTTCAGATCCGCCTTGCACGCCTTCGCGGTCACGTGGACGCGATCGTTCGGTGCTAGCGCACCGAGCGTCTTTGCGCCCTGACGGCGAACACGCGTGTGCGAGTCGACGAGGATCGTCGCCGTGCCGGCCTGCTTGTAGGCGCGGCCGTGCCGGTTCGCGTTCTTGACCGTCAGCACGAACGAGGTGTCGCCGTCCTGCGGATCGACGTCGGCCGCGAGCGTGCCGGCGAGCATCACCGTCACGGCCGGCTTGCAGCCCGCGCCGGTCTTCGGCTTGTGGCCCTTGCCCGGATGGTCCTTCGCAACGGCCGCCGAGACGGCGACGAGCGAAGCGACCAACGCGAGCACGAGAATCTTCAACCGCATTACTTGACCTCCGTTGGGGGTGGGTTCGCCTAACTGACGACGTTGTCGGCCCCGCCCTGCGGTCTGCAAGCGGAAATCCCTGAATCGGGGGACGAACGCTTACCGGGCGCTTACATACCGGCCCGGTGAAAGAGAAAGGGCCGCTTGCGCGGCCCGTCTCCTACTTGATCTCGACCGCGGCGCCGGCTTCTTCGAGCTGCGCCTTGATCTGGTCGGCCTCGTCCTGCGGGACGCCTTCCTTGACCGGGTTGGGCGCGCCGTCGACGAGGTCCTTGGCCTCCTTCAGGCCGAGGCCCGTGACCGCGCGGACGACCTTGATCGCCTGGATCTTCTTGTCGCCGGCGTTCGTCAGCACGACGTCGAAGGACGTCTTTTCCTCCGCCGCGGCACCGTCGCCGCCTGCCGCCGGGGCGCCGGCCGCGGCCACTGCCACCGGAGCGGCGGCGGTGACGCCCCACTCCTCTTCGAGCTTGTTCTTCAGCTCGACGAGGTCGAGGACGGTCATCCCGCCCAGGTCCTGCACGAGCTTGTCGGTGTCGGTCTTAGCCATCCTGCTGTTCCTCCTCTGGTTCGGCCGAAGCCTGCTCGGCTTCTGCCGACGGCTCTTCGGACTGCTCTTCTGCTTCGGGTGCTTCCTCTGACTCTGCCGCTGGCTCCTCGGCGGCCGGCTCCGGCTCGGGCTCCGGAACCGCCTCGCCCTGTTCCTCGAGCTGGCGGATCCGCGCCTCCAGCACGCCGACGAAATCCCGCATCGGCGCGGTGAACAGGCCGACCACGGTCGTCAACGGCCCGGCCACCGCTCCGACCAGCTGCGCGCGCAGAACGTCGGCCGGCGGCAGCGTCGCGAGGCGCTTGATCTCCTCGTCCCCGACGAGGTCGCCCTCGAGCAGGCCGCCGCGGATCACGAGCACGTCGTGCGCGCGGGCGGTCTCGTTCAGCACCTTCGCCACGGCGGCCGGGTCGCTGTCGGCCTCGAGGAAGGCGATCGCGGTCGGGCCGTCGATCAGCTCGAGCACGCTCGTCGCCCCGGCCTGCTCGGCCGCACGCTTGGTGAGCGTGTTCTTGACGACGGTGAAGCGCGCGCCGGCCTCGAGCAGGCGGCTCCGCAGCTCGTCGATCTCGGGCATCGTCAGGCCGCGGTAGTCGGCGACCATCAGCGTGTCGGTCGAGCGCAGGCGCTCGGCCAGCTGCTCGACGACTCGCTCTTTCTCGGATTTCAACATCGCATTTGCCTCTCTTCACGAATCGAGCCCGCACGCAGGCGGGCTCGGAGAGGCTCGATGCCTATCCCTCGCTCCGCCTCGACTGGACTTCCGCCTTGCGGCTGCCAGTGGTCTTCGGCCGGGGCTCTACGCGGTCACTGCTGCTTCTGCAGGTGCTCCTTCGTCCAGTTCCTCGACGATGCCCCTCGTCCGCGCCGGGTCGACGTGGATCCCGGGGCCCATCGTGCTCGTCAGGGTAACAGTCTTGATGTAGCGGCCCTTTGCCGCGGACGGCTTCGCGCGCATCAACTCGTCCATCAGCGCGGCGTAGTTCTCGACCAGCTGGCGCTCGTCGAAGCTCTTCTTGCCGATCGTCACGTGGACGTTCGCGCCGCGGTCGGTGCGGTACTCGAGCTTGCCCGCCTTCGCCTCGCGGACGGCCTTGCCGACATCCATCGTGACCGTGCCGGTCTTCGGGTTCGGCATCTTCCCGCGCGGGCCGAGGATGCGGCCGAGCTTGCCGACGACGCCCATCTGGTCGGGCGTGGCGACGGCGACGTCGAAGTCGTCGAAGCCCTCCTCGATCTTCGTGGCGAGGTCGTTTGTGCCGACAACGTCCGCGCCGGCCTCCTCCGCCTCTCGCGCCTTGTCGCCGTCGGCGAAGACGGCGACGCGCGCCTCGCGGCCGGTGCCGTGCGGGAGCATCAGCGTGCCGCGCAGCTGCTGCTCGGCATGGCGGACGTTGAGGCCGAGGTTGAAGTGCGCCTCGACGGTCTCGTCGAACTTCGCCGTCGCGCCGCCCTTGAGCAGGCGAACGGCCTCGGCCGGCGAGTAGAGATTCTCGCGGTCGATCTGCGCGCGCAGGTTGCGGTAGTTCTTGCCGCGTTTCACAGATCCGTCTCCACGCCCATCGAGCGCGCAGTGCCCGCGATGATCAGCATCGCGTGCTCGACGTCACGCGCGTTCAGGTCGGGCATCTTCGTCTCGGCGATCGACTGGAGCTGGTCGCGCCGCAGCCGACCCACCTTCTCGCGGTTCGGCTCGCCCGAGCCCTTCTCCAGCCGCAGCGCCTCCTTGATCAGGACGGCCGCCGGCGGCGTCTTGGTGATGAAGTCGAACGAGCGGTCCTCGTAGACCGTGATCTCGACCGGGGTGATGCGGCCGTTCTCCTGCGCGGTCTGCGCGTTGAAGGCCTTGCAGAACTCCATGATGTTGACGCCGTGCTGGCCGAGCGCAGGGCCGACCGGCGGCGCGGGGTTCGCCTGCCCGCCCGGGATCTGCAGCTTGATGAGGGTCAGAACCTTCTTGGCCATCAGTCGATCTTCTTCACCTGGTCGAAGCCGAGCTCGACGGGCACCTGCCGCTCGAAGATGTCGACGAGCACCTTCAGCTTCTGCTGGTCCGGGTTGACGTCGACGATCTCGCCGTCGAAGTCGGACAGCGGGCCGGAGGTTACCTTCACCGATTCGCCGAGCGAGAACTCGACCTGGGCGCGCGGCCGCTCGCCGGTGGCCGCGCCGGTGCGCAGGATCCGGTCGACCTCGCCCTGCGAGAGTGGGACGGGCTTCGAGCCGGCGCCGACGAAGCCGGTCACGCCGGGCGTGTTCTTGACGACCGTCCACGACTCGTCGCTCAAATCCATGTTCACGAGCACGTAGCCCGGCAGGATCCGCTTCTCGGTCTGCACCTTCTGGCCGTCCTTGGTCTCGACGACCTGCTCGGTCGGCACGACGACGCGGCGGAAGCGCTGCTGCTGCGCCATCGAGTCGATCCGGTGCTCGAGGTTCGTCTTGACCTTGTTCTCGTGCCCGGAGTAGGTGTTGATCGCGTACCAGCGGAACATCTGATCCCCTATCGAAGAAGCACGTGTTGGACGAGCCGGCGGAAGAGCTCGTCCGCCGCGAACAGGTAGAGGCCGGTCACGAAACAGGCGATCAGCACGACGGCCGTGCCCTGGATCAGCTGCTGTTGGCCGGGCCAGTCGACCTTCTTCAGCTCGGCCCAGGACTCGCTCACGAAGACGAAGCGCTTGCGTGGCTGAGCGGCGGCGCGCTGGCCGTCGCTCGGCGGCTGGGCCTCCGCGGGCGCGCGCGCGGGCTGCTGCGGTGCGCGCTGCTGTGGCGCGCGGTCGACCGAGGCGCGGCTCTCGGCCTGGGCCGCGCGGCGAGCGCGCCGCTCGGAACGGGTCTGGCGAGCCACCTAGCGCGTCTCCCGGTGCACGGTGTGGCAACCGCACCAGCGGCAGTACTTCTTGAACTCGACCCGGTCCGGGGAGTTCCGCTTCGATTTCTCGGTCTGGTAATTACGACGCTTGCAGTCGGTGCAGGCGAGCGTGATTCCGACTCTTACTCCGGTTGCCATAAATGTCTTCTCTCTTGCTCCGAATACGCGAGGAGGTAGCGGCGGGAGGACTCGAACCTCCGACACGCGGATTATGATTCCGCTGCTCTAACCAACTGAGCTACGCCGCCGCGCGCGGCTGAGTGTAGCAGCGCGCCCAGTTTGTTTGGCCGGGCTCGTCGAACCGTTCGCGGGAGTTAGCCCGGCCGCGTCGTCGAAGCCGCCGTGGCCGCCTGGCGGCATCGCAAGCGACGCCTCGACCCTCGCTAGTCTCCGGCCGATGGCTGCGATCGAGGCAGAGGGACTGCGACGGACCTATAAGACCACGACCGGCGTCGTGCGGCGCAAGTCGCTCGAGATCGAGGCCGTGCGCGGAATCGACTTCCAGGTTGCCGAGGGCGAGCTCTTCGGCCTGCTCGGTCCGAACGGGGCCGGCAAGACGACGACGATCAAGATGCTGATCACGCTCCTGATCCCGACCGCGGGCAGCGCGCGGGTGCTCGGCCTGGACGTCGTCGAGCAGGCGCACGAGGTGCGCAAGCGGATCGGCTACGTCTTCGGCGGCGAGCGCGGCGTCTACGAGCGCCTCTCGGGCTACGACAACCTGCGCTACTTCGCCGAGCTGTACGGCGTGCCTCCCAGCGAGCAGCGCCCGCGGATCGAGTACCTGCTCGAGGTCGTCGGGCTGAAGGGCCGCGAGCACGAGCGGGCCGAGGGCTACTCGCGCGGGATGAAGCAGCGCCTGCACGTCGCCCGCGGGCTGCTGCACGACCCGGACGTGATCTTCCTCGACGAGCCGACGATCGGGCTCGACCCGGTCGGCGCGCGCGACGTGAGGGCGACGATCGCCTCGCTGACCGAGGCCGGCAAGACCGTGCTGCTGACGACGCACTACATGTTCGAGGCCGACGCGCTCTGCGACCGGATCGCCGTGATCTCGCAGGGCCGGATCGTGGCCGAGGGGACGCCCACCGAGCTGAAGCGCGGCGTCGCGGAGGGCACGGTCGTCGAGGTGGAAGTCTTCGGCGGCGCCGACAGCGCGGTCGAGCGCGTCCGTCTGCTCGGCGGCGTCAGCTCGGTGGCGATCGAGGAGCGCGACCAGGCGCAGGTGCTCGTCGTCCAGACCAGGCCCGGCCTCGAGCTGACGCAGGCGATCCTCGGTTGCCTCGACGGCGCCGAGGTCGGTCGCATCTCCCAGCGTGAGCCAACGCTCGAGGACGCCTACGTGGCGCTGGTGACCAAATGAGCTCGCTGCGCTTCGTCGGCGTCAGCTGGCTGCTGCAGTTCAAGATGATCATGCGCTCGCCGTTCGACGGGTTCGGGAACGTGATCTACCCGCTCTTCTTCGCGACGGTCGCGTTCTTCGTCTTCCGGGCCGGCTCCAGCCCGCGGACGCTCGTCTACGCCTCGCTCGGCGCGGCCGTGATGGGCATGTGGTCGTCCGTCAGCACATCGGCCGGGTCGGCGATGCAACGGGAGCGCTGGTGGGGGACGCTCGAGCTGCTCGTCGCGGCGCCTCGCCATTTCGCCTTGGTTCTCCTCCCCGCCACGCTCGGGCTGGCCACGGTCGGGATCTACAACCTGGTCGCGACGCTGCTCTGGGGCCGCCTGCTGTTCGGGATCGACCTGACGATCGAGCACCCGCTGCTGTTCGCGCTCTCGATCCTCGGCACGGTGCTCTCGTTCGGCGGGCTCGGCTTCCTGTTCGCGGTCTCGTTCGTCCGCTTCCGGGCGGCCTGGGTGCTCGGCAACTTCTTCGAGTACCCGGTCTGGCTGATCTGTGGCTTCCTCGTGCCGCTGGCGCTGCTCCCGTCCTGGGTGCGCCCGATCGCCTGGGTGCTCGCGCCGACCTGGGGCATGAGCGCGATCCGCGAGTCGGCCCTCGGCGGGACGCCGCTCCCCGACCTGCTCCTCTGCCTCGGGCTCGGTGCGGCCTACGTGTCCGTCGGCGTGCTCGTCACCGACCGCGTCCTGCGCGCCGCCCGCCAGCGCGGGACGCTCTCGCTGACGTGATCGTCGCGGCCCGGATCTTCGTCGTCGGCGGGGCGACCAGCTTCCGCGCGCTCTGGTACTGGCTGACGCCCTGGATCTACGTGCCGACGATGCTGGTGGCGCCGATCTTCCAGATCCTGCTCTTCGCCTACATCGGCCGCTCGGCGCAGCTGGAGTCGGACGAGTTCTACTTGATCGGCAACGCGATCCAGTACGCGTCGATCCCGTGCCTGTTCGCGATGGCGCAGATGATCGGCGGCGAGCGCTACCAGAACACCTTGAGCGCGATTCTCGTCAGCCCGGCGCCGCGCGTGCCGCTCTTCTTCGGCCGCTCGCTGCCGGTGATCATCAACGGCGCGTTCGTCGGCGCCTTTTCGCTGGCCGTGGGCGCGCTCATCCTCGGCGTCCACCTGCCCGCGAGCTCGCTCGCGCCGCTCGCGCTCACCGTCCTGATCGCCGCCTTCTCGTGCACCGGGCTCGGGCTGATCAACGGCGCCGTCAGCCTGCGCATCCGCGAGAACGCGGTGCTGAACAACGTCATCTTCGGCTTCCTGTTGATCTTCACCGGCGCCAACGTCCCGCTCGACGCGCTGCCGGACTGGATGAGCACGCTCGCGCAGGGACTGCCGTTCACGCACGCGATCGAGGCGGCGCGCCAGCTCGCCGACGGCGCCACGCTCGGCGACGTGAAGGGACTGCTCGGCGCCGAGCTGCTGATCGGCGCCATCTACGGGATCGCGGGCTACGCCGTGATGCGCTGGTTCGAGTACCAGGGCCGGCGCTATGCGACGCTCGAGCGCTCCTGATGCGCGCGCGTGACCTCAACTGGCTGCAGGTCGAGGAGTACCTCTCGCGGGACGACCGCGTCGTCCTGCCGGTCGGCTCGACCGAGCAGCACGGCTACCTCTCGCTCGAGACCGACAACATCCTCGCCGAGCGCGTCTCGGCCGAGGCCGCGGAGCCGCTGGGCGTGCTCGTGCTGCCGGTGCTCGCCTACGGGCTGACGCCGTCGTTCGCGGCCTACCCGGGCAGCCCGACGCTGCGGCTCGAGACCTTCCTCGCCGTCCTGCGCGACCTGCTCGACTCGCTCCACGGCCAGGGCTTCCGGCGCTTCCTGCTCGTCAACGGCCACGGCGGCAACATCGCGGGCGGCTCGCTGGTGCGCGAGTGGGCGGCGGCGCACCCGGACGCGCAGGCGATCTTCCACAGCTGGTGGTCGAGCGAGCGCGTGGTCGCAGCCGCGAAGCAGATCGACCCGGAGCCGAGCCACGCGAACTGGTTCGAGAACTTCCCCTGGACGCGGTTGGCCGGCGTCGACCTGCCACAGGAGCGCAAGCCGCCGCTCGACGAGGCCGCCTACCGTGTCGCCTCGCCCGAGGGCGTGCGCGAGCTGCTCGGCGACGGCGTCTTCGCAGGCGCGTACGAGCTGCCGGACGAGCAGGTCGAAGCCGTCTGGCAGACCGGCGTCGAAGAGGTTCGCGAGCTGCTCGAGAGCGCATGGCGGTAGACCCGCTCGCGGTCTTCCACGAGTGGTTCGAGGCCGCGCGCGCAGCCGGCGTGGACGCGCCGGAGGTGATGACGCTCGCCACCGCCGACGCGGACGGCCGGCCCTCGGCGCGGATGCTGCTGCTGAAGAGCGCAGACGAGCGCGGCTTCACCTTCTTCAGCGGCTACGAGAGCCGCAAGGGCCGCGAGCTGGTCGAGAACCCGCGCGCGGCGCTCGTCTTCTACTGGCGGCCGCTGGGGCGGCAGGTGCGGGTCGAGGGGACGGTGCGGCGCCTCTCGGCGGAGGAGTCGGACGCGTACTGGGCGACGCGCCCGCCGCGCTCGCGGGCCGCGGCGGCGGCTTCGCGGCAGGGCGAGCCGATCACAAGCCGCGAAGAGCTAGAGGCCGAGTTCGAGCGTCTCCTCCCCGGCGACGAGGTGCCAAGACCCGGCCGCTGGGGCGGCTACGTGCTCGAGCCGGAGGCAATCGAGCTCTGGCAGCACCGCGACGACCGCCTGCACGAACGCGTCAGGTTCACGCGCGCGCGCGAGGGCTGGGTCGGCGAACAACTGGCGCCGTAGTTCACTCCGGACGATGCGGCGGCGTTGAGCCGCGCTCAGAGTGCCGGCCATGGCGGTCGAGTCGACGGTTGCAGCTCCTGCGGAATCGAGCGGCGACAAGCTGGTCGCGATCCTGCTCGCGATGGCGATGTTCGTGCTCGTGGTCGACACGTCGCTGATGAACGTGTCGATCTCGGCGGTCGTCCACGACCTCGACACGACCGCCAGCGGCGTGCAGTCCGCGATCGCGCTGGAAGCACTCGTCTCGGCGGCCTTCATCCTGATCGGCAGCAAGATCGGCGACCTCTTCGGCCGCAAGCGCGCGTACATCCTCGGCCTGCTCGGCTACGCGGCCGGAGCGCTGTCGATGACGCTCTCGCAGAGCCTCGTCCCGATCATCATCTTCTGGGCGATCATCGGCGGCCTCGGTGCGTCGCTCCTGCTCCCGGCGATGCAGTCCCTGATCCACGGCAACTTCCAGGGACCGATGCAGCGGCAGGCCTACGCGCTGGTCGGAGCCGCGGCGGCTATCGCCGCTGCCGTGGGGCCGCTCCTCGGCGGCTTCATCACGACCTATCTCTCCTGGCGCGTCGCCTTCGGCGGGGAGGTTCTGATCATCGCGCTCGTGCTGCTCGGCAGCGGACGCGTCCACGACGTGCCGTACACCGGCTCGCGGGGAGTCGACTACGTCGGCGCCGTCCTCTCGGCCGTCGGGATGAGCGGCGTCGTGCTGGGGATCCTCGTCTGGCAGGAAGGCGGCGGCGCGGTCGGCGCGCTGATCGCGGTCGGCCTGGTCTCGCTCGGAACACTCGGGTGGTGGCTCAGGAAGCGCAAGCGCGAGGGCAAGCCGGCGCTGCTCGACGCCGGTCTCTTCGCCTCGAAGTACTTCCGGCTCGGAATCTCGTCCCAGACCCTGCAGCAGATCTCGCTCGGCGGGCTGATGATCGCGCTCCCGATCTACCTCCAGATGGTGCTCGAGTACAACGCGCTCGAGGCAGGGCTATCGCTGGCACCGCTCTCGCTGAGCATGTTCGCGGTCGCCCTGCTGGCCGGAAAGCGGGCCGGCCGGCGCAGCCCGAGCAAGATCATCCGCGCCGGGTTCCTGCTGCTCGCAGTGGGAGTCGCAGTGCTGATCCCGGTCGTCCCGCGCGCGCACTCCGGCTGGTGGATGGTCGTGCCGCTCCTGATCGCCGGCTGCGGCCTAGGGCTGCTCGTCTCGCAGCTGAACAACTACACCCTGTCGCCGATCGAGGAAGAGCGGGTGAGCGAGGCGGCGGGCGTGAACTCGGCCGGCGGGTCGTTCGGCCTCGCCTTCGGGCTCGCCTTCGCAGGCGCGATCATGCTGGCCTCGCTCTCGCTCCTCTTCACCCACTACTCGGACAACAGCAAGGTGCTCTCGCCGGCGGAGCAGCAGCAGGTCTCAAAGGGTCTCGAAAAGAACGCCGAGGTGATCACCAACACGCATCTCGACGAGCTGCTCGACGGCCAGCCGGCGGACGTCCAGGCCGAGATCATCCACATCAACACGATCGCGCGGCCACGGGCGCTGCAGATCGCGTTGCTGGTGCCGCTGCTGGCCGCCCTGCTCGGCCTGTTGAACGGATTCCGGATGACGCGACTGCCCGACCCGGAGCCCTCGGGTGCGGCAGAGATCGTGCTGGGCGGCTGACTGACCGGGCGGATCGCAAGGCTCGGCATCGTCTAGCCGGGTCCGAGGCCAACCTGTCCGCGGATCCACGCTTCGGCGAGGGGCGCAGCGCGCCGATCGTCGGTGGATCGTCTAGCAGGCCGTTGCATGTCCTGAAACGCGCGCGCGCCGCCTAGCTGCATCAGCTGAGTCCGGCCGAGCCCGTCTACGCCGTCGCCAAGGTCTCGCGTGACGCAGCTATTCCGCGTACCGCTCCGGGTGCTGGGCAAAGGCTGCCGCACACGTAAGCGAACAGAAGTGGTACGCCTGCTCGTCGAGCAGCAGGCGACCGACCGCGCGCTCTGGATCGACCGCCATCTGGCAGACGGGGTCGATCGCCAGGTGATCGGCATTCTCGTCCACTCGAACGACGGCGAAAATCTCGACCGGCTCAGCGACGTTGCGTAGGACTTGCCGCCCACGGGACTCGTAGAGCACCCCCTCGAGATCAGGCGCGAGCGCTGCCGTCTGCCCGGTGACAAGTACCTCGCCACCGGCGGCGAGCGCCGAAACTCGCGCCGCGACATTGATCGTCGACCCGAAGTAGTCCCCGTTGCGCTCGACGGCCGAGCCGTGGTTGCCGCCGACGCGGACCGATGGCGCCTGGTGGCCGCTCATGGCATTGCGCGTAATCCACAAGCCGAGGCGAACAGCATCGGCGGGATCGGGCACCCGGAGCATGAGCGCATCCCCGACCGTCTTCACGTGCTCGCCGCCGACGCGTGGAAGCTCCGCCTGAACGGCATTCGCGAACTCCTCCACGAGTTGCACGGCCTCCTCGTCTCCATGCGCCTCCGTGAGCGCCGTAAAGCCCGCGATGTCCGCGAACAGGAAGGTGGCTTCGGCGCCGCTTGACACGGATACAACGTAATCGTTTATTCCAACGCGACCTGCGTACAAAGGGGTCCTGCGTGAACCTTGATTCGAGCCATTCCTACGACGGCAGCCCACAGCACCTCGATGTGGCAGTCGTCGGCGGCGGCCAGGCCGGACTGGCGATTGGCCATTACCTGAGACGGCAGGGCTGCCGCTTCGTGATCCTCGAGCGCGCGAGCGAACTTGCGCCGGCATGGCGCCAGCGCTGGGACTCGCTAACGCTCTTCACAGCCCGTCGCTACAGCGCGCTTCCGGGACTTCCGTTTCCCGGTGACCCGGACGGCTACCCGACCCGGGACGAGGTGATCAGCTACCTCGAGCGCTACCCCAAGACCTTCGAGTTGCCGATCGAGCTGAACAGCCCGGTCGAGCAGCTTGACCAGGGCGACGACGGCCGGTTCCGGCTTGCCGTCGGGGGACGGATGTTCATCGCCGACCAGGTCGTCGTCGCGACGGGCCCGTTCCAGACGCCGTACGTGCCAAAGCTCAACGAGAAGCTGTCTGGCGATCTATTCCGGACCCATGCCGTCGGCTACCGCAAGCCGGGTGACGTGCCAAACGGCACAGTGCTCGTGGTCGGCGGCGGCAATACGGGCTTTCAGATCGCGAAGGAGCTCGCGGCGACGCGCAAGGTCGTGCTCTCGATCGGGTCGCAACAAAAGCCGCTGCCCCAGCGCGTGCTCGGGCGCGACCTCTTCTGGTGGCTGACCAAGACACGCCTCATCAACAAGACGGTCGAGTCACGCCTTGGCCGCAAGCTGAGCGCGCGCGACACGCTGATCGGCTCGAGTCCGCGCGAGATGACCGAGCGCTACGGCGTCGAGCTCAAGCCACGGCTAGTCGACGGCGAGGGCCGGCGCGTGCGCTTCGAAGACGGGAGTGAACTCGAGCTCGACGCGGTCATCTGGGCGACCGGCTACCGCTCCGACTACTCCTCGATCAAGCTGCCAATCCTCGACGAGGACGGTCGGCTACGCCACCGCCGCGGCGTCAGCGATGTCCCCGGCCTCTACTTTCTAGGCCTCACCTGGCAGCACACACGCGGCTCGGCACTGATCGGCTTCATCAAGAACGACGCGGAGTTCATTGCCGGGAAGCTCGCGGAGTACCGGCAATCGAAGGCACCGGCACAGGAAGGGAGAGACTGACCGGGAGAGCTACTTGACCAGCGAGAGCAGCTTGAACATCGGCAGGTACATCGAGATGATGATCACGCCGACCATCGCGCCGACGCCGATCATCATCAGTGGCTCGATGATCGCGGTCAGCGAGGCGATTGCCGAATCGACCTCGTCCTCGTAGAAGTCGGCGATCTTGCCGAGCATCTTCTCGAGCTCTCCCGTCTCCTCGCCGATCTTCACCATCTGGCTGACCATCGGCGGGAACACCGGGTTCTCGATCAGCGGCTGGGCGATCGGGACGCCCTGGTGCACCTTCTGCCGCACATCCGCGAGCGCTTCCTCGACGACCCAGTTGCCTGCGGTCTGGCCGGTGATCTCGAGCGCCTTGATGATGTCCACGCCGGCAGCCACGAGGGTCGAGAGCGTCCGCGAGAAGCGGGCCATCGTCACCTTCAGGACGACGTCGCCGATCTTCATCGGGATCTTCAGCTTGATCCGGTCCCAAAGCTGGCGCCCGGGCTCGGTCTTCTTGAAGCGGCGGACGCCCCAGATCATCCCGAAGAAGACCGGGAAGATGATGAACCAGTGGTGGCGCAGCTGGTCGGAGGCAGCGACGACCCACTGCGTGAGGGTCGGCAGCTGGCCGTTCAGCTGGGCGAAGATGTTCACGAAGACCGGCACGAGGAACATCAGCAGGCCGATCAGGACGAGGGTGGCGAAGATCATCACCATCGTCGGGTACATCATCGCGCTCTTGACGCGGCGCTTGATCTGCGTCTCCTTCTCGATCTGCAGCGCGACGCGGTCGAGCACGGTGTCCAGGATTCCGGCGGCCTCGCCGGCCTCGACCATCGCGACGTAGAGGCGGGTGAAGATCTTCGGATGGCGGCTGAGCGCCTGCGAGAGCAGCAGGCCGCCCTCGACGTCGGCGCGGATCTCGCGGATCACGAGCGCGAAGTACGGGTCGTCGGTCTGCTCCTCGAGGATCACGAGCGAGCTGACGACGTTCAGGCCCGCCTCGATCATCGTCGCGAACTGGCGCGAAAAGATCTGCAGCGTCTTTGGCTTGATCTTCTTGAAGACGGTGCGGGCGCCCTCCTCGCCACTCGCGGGGAGCTCCTGGAGGAACTCGGCGAGCAGTCCGCGGACGCGCAGCTGTTCACGCGCAGCGTCGAGGTCTGGGGCATGGACCTCGCCCGCCAGCTGCAGTCCCTCAGCGTTGATCGCGCTGTAGGTGTACGCCGCCATACGCAGTTCGTATCGGCAGGGGGATGGCGCCGCTTGAGGGACGACGGCGCTTTGCCGATAGGAGTCACGTGCGCGTGCGGCTTCGTGCAGAGCAGGGCTTCGGCCTGATCGAGCTCCTGATGGCGATGGTGATGCTGAACATCGGCATCCTCGCGGTCGTGGCTGCGTTCAACAGCGGGATCTTCGCGCTCAACCGGGCCAGCAGGATCACGACCGCCTCGGCGCTCGCCGACTCCCAGATGGAGCTCTACCGCGCGCTCAAGTATCCCGCGATCGCGCTCGACACGACCACGCTCTCCGGCGTCGACAACACGTACAAGTGCGACTCGGCGCTCGGCGGCTCGTGCCCGAACTCGACCTCGGGCGAGATCAACGTCACCTGCAGCGGCTCGCCGCTGCCCAACGAGTGCCTGCCGAGCCGGAGCGTGACCGGCGCCGACCGGAAGCCGTACCGGGTCGACACCTACATCACGAGCTCGACGCCCTCCGGGGGCCGCGCGCTCAAGATCGTGACCGTCGTCGTGCGCGACGGCAGCAAGCTCTCGGCCAGGCCATTCGCGCGCGTCGCGTCGACGTTCGACGAGTCGACCGGCAGCTAGCTAGCTCTCGCCGACATCTGGAAGTGCCACATGATGGCGCCCGGCCCTCGGTTGCCCAGGAGTCCAACGGCAACGAACGGCCGGCGTTCAGCAGCAGTGATTGCGCTCCAGGGCGGCGCGCGAGCGTGAGCGCTCGCGGTCGTGCCCTGGGGCTAGGAGACCGAGACGAGCCGCAGCACGTAGCGCGTGCCGTCGGCGGTGTTCATCAGGGTCAGCGCCTTGTTCTTCGTCAGCGTGACCGTCGGCGCGCCGTTCTCCAGCGTGCCGCCGGCGATCGAGATCTTGGCGCCCTTCTTCGTCAGCGAGACGAGCTTGAAGTACGGATCCGCGGTCGGGAACGTGCCGCCCACCTGGACGGACTCCGGAGCGCCGTTCACCGAGATCACCGCTGTGGTCAGCCGAGTCGCCGGCGCGACCGGAGTCGAGGCCGGAGGGGACGTCGGCGTCGAGCCGCCGCCCACGCCGGAGCCGCCCGAGCCTCCTGCCGCCGGGCCGCTTGCGCCCGTCGGGCCACCAGAACTGATCGCCCCGGTTGGGCCGGTCGCACCGCTCAGCTTCAACTGCTGTACGAAGGGATCCTTCGAGCGGAACAGCCCGAACGCCAGCAACTGGCCGGACTGAGGAGGCGGAACCGCGTCGGGGTCGGTGATGCCGTCGCCTCCGGGCGTCGCCGTGGCCACGGCGGCGTTACCGCCGCTCAACGAGGGCGCGCTGATCGGCGTCGGCGTCGAAGCGGGCGTCGCCGCGGGCGGCGGGCTCGAGGAGCTCGCATCGGCCGGATGCATCATCTTCAGCGTTCGCGGGACCTGGAACGCGAGCACGGCGAGCAGGATCACTCCACCGATGCCGGCGTAGATCTTCTGGCGCTTGGCCTTGGCCTTGGGGTCGATCTTCTTCGCCATCTCTAGGTTCCTGCCGCCGCGGCCGAGGCGCCGGTCGGAGGGGCGGGCGGAGCCGGGGGCGTCACGCCGGTCGCGCCGGTTGCGCCCGTGGCGCCGGTCGTTCCCGTCGGTGGAGCGACGGTCGGCGCAGTTCCCGTCCCGTAGACGAACGCGTCGATCACGAGATGCGCACGAATCTGCGGGAAGCCGGGAGGCGGCGGGGCTTCGGCGAAGTCGACCTCGTCGATCGCGAACAGGCGGCCGGTCGCGTCGAGCGTGCCGTGACGAACGTCGACGAGGTTCCTGATCCGGTAGAGGAAGTCGGAGAGGTCGTAGAAGTTGCCCTGGAACTCGACGGTGATCGGGATCGCGAGGTATCCGGAGATCGGGGTAGCGGTCGCAGAGGGCGTGATCTGCTCGAAGGTGATGCCGCTGTCCTCGGCGACCTGGTTGAGCTCGAGCAGGATCCCGGACATGTCGAGCTGGTCCGGCATCGCCTTCGTCAGGCGGTAGAGGTCGGCGACGCGGATCTGGGCGCCCTTCTTGGCCTCGAGCGTGAGGGCGCGGGCGGCATCGATCGCGCTGTTGGTGTCCGCGATCTGGGTGTCGAGGTCGGACGCCTTCGCGTGCTGGGGCCGGATCAACGTGAACCAGCCGCCGGCGGCGAGGACCAGGAAGCCGACGACGATCAGCACGATCACGACGGGCTGCGAGAGGCCTCGGCTCTTCACTGCCCGCCTCCCGGCCGGCGGACGTCGGCCACGATCACGAAGTGCACGGCCTGTGCGGTGCCGACCTTGGTCATCGTGCTTTGCTGGAGCTGGACGTTCACCAGGTCGGGCACCACGGCGAGGCGGCTCAGCAGCCGCGCGACCGCCGGATGCGAGTAGGTGAAGCCGTCGATCGTGAAGCCGGTAGCGGCGACCGTCGCGCCCGTAGCTGCAGGCGCAGGCGCAACCGCCGACGACGAGGGCACGGGCGCCTTCGCCGAGATGGTCGCCAGCCAGACGTCGTTGGGCAGCACCAGCGAGAGCTCACGGAAGACTCGATCCCAGGCGACGCGGCGCGAGAGCGCCCCCGAGAGCGCCGTCACGCGCGCCTGCTTGTCGGCGGCGAGTGCGGTCTGCGTCTTCACGCGGCTCGCGTCAGGGGTCGGGATGGCGTGGAGCTCGTCCTGGAGCGTGGCGAGCTCGGCCTGCTTGTCCTTTGCCGTGCCGCTGGCCGAGAGGAACATCGCCGAGAGGACTGCCGCGAGCAGCACGGCGAGCACGACGGGGACGAGGACGATCCACTGGCTCTTCTGCGGTCCGCCGCGGCGGACGTCGTCTCGTGGCAGAAGGTTGATCGCGCGCATGTCAGTCCTCGATCCCGAGGCCGATGGCGACCGCGAGCGAGCCGAGCTGCTCGTCGGCCTCGCGCAGCTTCTTGCCGAGCTTCACCCGCAGCAGCGGGTCGCCCACCTCGACGCGCACGCCGATCAGGCGCTGCAGCTCGTCGGCGACTCCGCCCAGGTGCGCGGTGCCGCCCGTGATCACGATCTCGCCGATGCCCAGAGAGTTGGGCTGGTTCTGGTAGAACTGGAGCGAGGAAACGAGCTCGCGCGCGAAGGTCTGGAGCTGGCGCCGAACCGCTTCGCGAGCGCGATCCGCCTGATCCTGAGTTAGTCCTTCGGGCACGTTCGCGGCAGCGAGCGAGAGCTCGCGCTTGACGGGCTCGGCCTCGGAGGGCGCGCAGTCGAGCTCGCGGGCAATCGCGACATCGAGCGTCGAGCCGCCCCAGTCGAGCACGCGCGTGAACTCGCAGACGCGGCCATCGGAGACGGCAAAGGTCGAGCGGTCGTGACCAACCGAGACGACGACGAGCGCCGCGTCGGAGGGCGGTGCGTCCGCCGGCAGCGGATCGCCCAGCGCGCGCAGCAGCGCGAACGCCTCGAGGTCGATCCCTGCCAGCCGCACGCCGGCCTTCTTGCAGGCGGCGACGTAGCGATCGATCAGCTCGCGGTAGGCGACCACGAGCAGGATCCGGCGCACGAGCTGGCCGTCCTCGTCGGTGCGCTCGCCGAGGACGTGGTAGTCGAGCACGGCCTCCTCGATCGGAATCGGTAGCGCCTCCTGGGCGCGGTAACGAATCGCGTTCTCGAGCTGCTTCGGGTCGGCGATGCCCGCGATCTCGAAGATGCGGACGCCGATCCGGTTGTTGGCGATCCCGAGCCGGACGCCCTGGCGCGGAAGCTTGTGCTTGCGGAAGAACGCCTTCAGCGCCTCGGCGAGCAGCTCCGGCTCGCGCAGCTCGCCACCGACCACGATCCCGTGCTCGAGGCGCTCGCGCGCGACCTGGACCAGCTCCGGGTGGCCGTTGTTGACGATCCGGGCCGCCGCCAGCTGCGAGCCGCCGATCTTGAGGCCGACGAGGCGCTTCGTGCGCTTGCTCGACGACGACAGGCTCTTCTCGCGCTTGAGGCGCGGCTTGCGCGGCTCCTTGGCCCGTGACTCGGGGTCTGCGTTCGCGACGACCGGTTCCTTGGCAGCCTTCTTGCGGCCGAACGGGAGCGAGATCTCCTTCTTCAGGCCGGCGCCCTTGGGCTTGGGCTCCTTCGGCTCCTTCTCCTGCTTGGCCTTGGGCTGCTTGGGCTCTTTGGGCTTGCGCCGGAACGAGATCTCCTTCTTCAGCAGCGAGGTCTGGTCGGGCTCGGGCTCGGGCTCGGGCTCGGGCTCAGCGGACTCAGGCTCGACGGCCGTCGGCTCGGGCTGGGGCTCGGGCTGCTCGGGCGCAGGCGCCTGCGGCAGCTCCTGGTTCTCCTCGGCGGGCTGCTCGGGCTGCACGTTGTCCTCGTTCCACTCCATCGCTAGCCCTCCGCCACCCGCAGGCCCGCAGCGGGCTCGACGGCACCGGCGCCGGCCGGAACGGCGAAGCCGGCGCGCTCGAGCAGGCCGAGCAGCTGCTCGGGACGGCTGGAGCGCGAGAGGGCGACGTCGAGGGAGACCACGCCACGCAGGGTCAGGTCGGCGAGTGACTGCTCCATCGTCTGCATGCCCTTGGCCGTCCCGGTCTGCATGACCGAGTAGACCTGCTCGACCTTCCCCTGGCGGATCAGGTTCCGCACCGCGTCGTCGGGAAACAGAATCTCGAGGGCGGCCACACGGCCATTGCCGTCGGCGGTCGGGAGCAGCGCCTGGGTGACGACGCCCTCGAGCGTGGCGGCAAGCTGGATGCGAATCTGTTCCTGCTGCGCCGCCGGGAAAGCGTCGATCACGCGGTCGATCGTCCCGGGCGCGCTCTGGGTGTGGAGGGTCGCGAAGACGAGGTGGCCGGTCTCGGCCGCGGTCAGCGCGGTCGAGATCGTTTCGAGGTCGCGCATCTCGCCGAGGAGGATCACGTCCGGGTCCTGGCGGAGCGCGGCGCGGAGCGCATCGGCGAAGCTGGTCGCGTCGACGCCGATCTCGCGCTGGTTGACGACGCAGCGCTTGTGGCGGTGCACGAACTCGATCGGATCCTCGATCGTGAGGATGTGCTCGGCGCGCTTGCGGTTGATCTCGTCGATCAGGGCGGCGAGCGTCGTCGACTTACCGGAGCCGGTCGGGCCGGTGACGAGCACGAGCCCGCGCGGGCGGTCGGTCAGCACGTGCAGGGCCGACGGGATCCCGAGCTCCTCGAGCGTCTTGATCTCCGTGGGGATCAGGCGGAAGGCCGCGCCGAGCGCTTCGCGCTGCCAGTACACGTTCACGCGGAAGCGCGCGAGGCCCGGAATCGAGTGCGCCAGGTCGATCTGACGGTTCACCTCGAGGTGCTTCTGCTGCTCGGTGGAGAGGATCCGGTAGAGCAGCTGCTGCGTGACCTCCGGGGTCAGCGGCGCGATTTCCTGCAGGGGCTCGAGCTTGCCGCGCACGCGCACCACCGGGTGCGCGCCGACAGCCACGTGCAGATCCGACGCGTTCCGCGCCACCATCTGCTCGAGCAGATCGTCGACCGAATACAAGATGTCCGCCATTGCCGCTGCGCTCGCTATCGGCAGGGCATGTCACTGACTTGAGGGTCTGCGACTCGGCCGCGCCCGCTCGCTCCGACTTCACCTTTTCGGGGGGTGCGCGACGAGTGTCAAGTGCGCCGATAGAGGGCGCAGGCCATCTGCGCAACCTCTCAAGGAGGAACAAGCATGCTTGCACGACTGACTGAGCGACTGCGGCGCGACGAGGGTTTCACCCTCATCGAGCTGCTGGTCGTGATCATCATCCTCGGGATCCTGCTTGCGATCGCGATCCCCTCGTACCTGAGCTTCCGCACCCGGGCGAACAAGTCCGCGGCGCAGGCCAACGTCCGCGCGGCAGTGCCGGGCATGGAGGCGTTCAACGCCGACCACGCCACGGGCTACACGGGCGCGACGCTGACGAAGCTGCAGGGCTCGTACGACGCCGGGATCAAGAACATCAAGATCTCGATGGCGAACTCGACGACGTACTGCATCGTCAACACGTCGCCGGGCACGGTCTTCTACCACAAGTCCGGCCCGGGAGCCGACATCAAGGCTGGTCACTGCTAAGACCCGTCTGATCGGATCGAAAGGGCGCGGGAGACCGCGCCCTTTCTTTTGCCCTAAGGCCGGGCGGCATGGCAGCCGATATCGCCTAGCCACCGACGCCAGCACTTGAAGGAGCGCGACATGACCACCAATCCGCGGCAACGTCTCGCGCACGAGGAGCAAGGCTTCACGCTGATCGAGCTCCTCGTCGTGATCATCATCCTCGGGATCCTGCTTGCGATCGCGATCCCCTCGTACCTGAGCTTCCGCACCCGGGCGAACAAGTCCGCGGCGCAGGCCAACGTCCGCGCGGCAGTGCCGGGCATGGAGGCGTTCAACGCCGACCACTCGACCGGTTACGTGGGGGTCAGCCTGGCCAAGCTGCAGGGCTCCTACGACGCCGGGATCAAGAACGTGACCATCCGCGTCGCCACCAACGGCGGCTACTGCCTCGAGAACACCTCGCCGGGCACGGTTACGTACCACAAGTCCGGGCCTTCAGGCGACATCAAGTCCGGCGCCTGCTAGGCCGAGCGGCCTCCCCCGATCGGGGGTTTCCCGGCTGGCATCGCACGCCGATCTATTCCGGCCACCGCAGTTTCCAAGCCGAAGGAGCAAACGAATGCACAAGTTGCGGCAGCGTCTGACGAGCGACGATCGCGGTTTCACCCTGATCGAACTGCTGGTCGTGATCATCATCCTCGGGATCCTGCTTGCGATCGCGATCCCCTCGTACCTGAGCTTCCGCACCCGGGCGAACAAGTCCGCGGCGCAGGCCAACGTCCGCGCGGCAGTGCCGGGCATGGAGGCGTTCAACGCCGACCACTCGACCGGCTACACCGGCGCGACTCTGACGAAGCTGCAGGGCTCGTACGATGCCGGGATCAAGAACATCAAGATCTCGGTCGCCAACTCGACGACGTACTGCATCGTCAACACGTCGCCGGGCACGGTCCAGTACCACAAGTCCGGCCCGGGCGCCGACATCAAGCCCGGCAGCTGCTAGACCCGAATTCACCGCTCGACGCGAAGGGCGCGGGAGACCGCGCCCTTCGCATTTCACCGTCAAGCGAGCGGCCCGGAATGCCGATAGGAACACCGTGAGCCTGAATCCACGCGTTCGGATTCTCGCTGCGGCCGGCTTCGCAGCTTTGCTTGCCCTCCTGGGCGGCTACCTGCTGCTCGGCGGAGGCGGCGGCAGCTCCTCGAGCGCCGCGGTGCCGGTGATCAAGCCGCTGCACCCGGTCAAGAAGCACGTGGCCACGACGGCGGCCCCGAAGGCCAAGGCGACGAAGAAGGTCGCTGCCGTCAAGCCCAAGGCGAAGCCGAAGGTGCATGTGCGGGCGGTGATCGACGGGATGCCGTCGTCGCTCGCACTGGCGCTGCGCTCGCACGCAGTCGTGGTCGTCTCGCTCTATACGCCCGACTCGAGCGTTGACCGGATGTCGACCGACGAGGCCCGCCACGGCGCGCAGGTCGCTCACGCCGGGTTCGTCGCGTTCAACGTCGCCGACGAGAAGATCGTCTCGCCGCTCAGCTCGCTGCTGACCGGCGCACCGACCCCGGCCGACCGCGTCCTCGACGGGCCGGCGGTGCTGGTCTTCGTCCGCCCGAACAGCCTCTTCGTCCGACTGAACGGCTTCGCCGACCACGACACGGTCGCCCAGGCCGCGGCGAACGCCTCCACGTACGCGCAGTGAGCACCGCCGAGGGAAGCGCCGGCCGCGAGCTGTTCGTGCGGCACGCGCGGCGCGACGGCCGCTCGATCGCCGTCATGCGCGCGGTCGACTACGGCGAGTCGTGCGTGGTCGAGGCCGAGGTCTTCCAGACCGGCAACGCCGAGCCGTCGCGGCCCGGGCCATACACGTTCGCGAGCCCCCGCGAGGCAACCGCCTTCGTGACGGAAGCCGTCGAGGCCCTGATGTATCTCGGCTGCGATATCCAAGCCGCCTAAGCGTCAAGTAACAGTCTGCTACTAAGACACGGTTTCCGCACGAAGCCGTGACAGACGCGTGAGCTTTGCGCGGGCAGCGTTCGCGGCATGGGCTTCTTCGCGCCGCGGATCTCGATGCGGCTGATCGACGAAATCGACAGGCTCGCACGCGGGCACGAACGTCCGGCGGACATCTGTCGTGCGATCGGCGAACGCGCCGAAGAGCAGGGCTTTCGCCGCCCGAGCTACGAGCAGGTTCGCCGGTACGTCCGCCAGGCGCAGCGCCGACCGCAGCGAGTGTCGACGGCAAAGGTTTTGCTCGACGTCGCGCTCCGAACCGAGCACCCGGACGCGTTCATCCAGCACGTCGCCGGCACCCAAACGCGCTTCAAGCGTTAGTAACAGTCTGTTACTTGAAGTGTTCTGGCCCGGCTAGACGGTCACTCGGGCGAGCTCTTCCAGCGAGGTGAGCCCGGCGGCGACCTTGGCGAGGCCGTCGTCCCAGAGCGTCCGCATTCCCTCTTCGATCGCGGCGCGCTCGAGCTCTTCGCGGCTCGCCTTCGAGGCGGCGAGTGACTCGAGCGTCTCGCTCATCACGAGCAGCTGGTAGACGCCGATCCGGCCCTTGTAGCCGGTCTGGCCGCAGCGCGGGCAACCCTTCTTGCGGTAGAAGACGACCCCGTCCGCGGCGGCTGCGACCTCGGGCGAGACACGCGCCTTGATCATCTCGTCCGTCGTCGGCGTGTACATCTCGCAGCAGTGCGTGCAGAGCTTTCGTGCGAGGCGCTGCGCAAGCACGGCGGAGACCGCGGAGCCGGTCAGGAACGGCTCGACGCCCATCTCGTTCAGGCGCGTGATCGCGCCCGGCGCGTCGTTCGTGTGCAGAGTCGAGAGCACGAGGTGGCCGGTCAGGGCGGCCTCGATCGAGATCTTGGCCGTCTCACCGTCGCGGATCTCGCCGACCATCACCACGTCGGGGTCGGAGCGCAGGATCGAGCGCAGCGCCGCCGCGAAGGTCAGGCCGGCGCGCTGGTTGATCTGGACCTGGTTGACGCCGCCGAGCCGGAACTCGACCGGATCCTCGACCGTGATGATGTTGATCTCCGGCCGGTTGATCTCCGTCAGCGCCGCATAGAGCGTCGTCGACTTACCGGAGCCCGTCGGCCCGGTGACGAGGATCGCCCCGGTCGGCCGGCGGATCAGCTCCTCCATCTGAAGGCGCATCCCGTCCGCAAGCCCGAGCTCGGTCAGCGTCGGCGCCTTCTTCGACTTGTCGAGCAGACGCATCACGACCGACTCGCCCTCGACCGTCGGCAGCGTCGCGACGCGGATGTCCATCATCCGACCGGCCGCGGCCGCGTTGAGCGAGATCCGCCCGTCCTGCGGCTTGCGGCGCTCGGCGATGTCGAGCTTCGCGAGCACCTTCAGGCGCGTGGTCACGCCAGCCGTCATCCGCTTCGGTATGCGCTGTACCTCGTGCAGCACGCCGTCGATTCGAAGCCGAACGGCGAGGGCGTCTTCCTGCGGCTCGAAGTGGATGTCGCTGGCCCCATCCTCGGCGGCCTGGAAGATGATCGAGTTGACGAGCCGGACAAGCGGGACGTCGGAGATGCCGTCGTCGACCTCGAGGTCGTCACTCTCGTCCTGCTCGACCTCCTCGCCGAGCAGGGAGTCCTCGGCGTCCATCGCAGCCCCGAATGCCTCGGAGGCGCGGGCCAGGCGGCGGATCTCGTTCTCGATGTCCTCGCGCGAGGAGACGCCGAGCTCGAGCTGGTAGCGCGTCGCCAGACGCAGCTCGTCGATCGCGTGCACATTGCCGGGGTCGGCGACCGCGATCCGGAGCGTGTTGCCCTCGAGTGCGTATGGCAGGGCGCCCACTCGCTCGAGCACGTGGATCGGAATCTCGCCGGCGGCCTGCTCGTCCACGCCCGTCAGCGGCAGGTCGATGAACGGCAGCTGGAAGCGGCTGGCCAGCGTGCGGGCCAGGCCCTCCGGCGTGGCGACGCCCTCGTCCAGCACCGCCTGCGCGAACGAGCCTCCCTGCTTGACCCGCCCCCGAACGGCCGCCAGGCGGTCGCCGGAGACGAGCCCGGTCGCCTCGATCAGGTCTGCGACGAGCTCGGCGACCTCGTTGACACCGTGGCCCGCGGGCAGCCCGGCGGCGTCCCCGGCGGGGGCTTCGGAGGCGCCGGACTTGCCGGACAGCCTGAGCTGGTTGGGCCGCTTGAGGTCCATGGGTATCCCTCGAACGAGGTATCGGCAGAACCCGGCGGAAAGCTGAGCGCTAGAAGTGGTTCAGATATGCGTCGAGCAGCGTATGCCCCGTAAACAGGGCGACCAGCGCGCCCAGCGCCAGGAACGGCGCGAACGGGATGCCCATCTTGCGGGCGGCCGAGCCGTGGCGGGCGAGCAGGTACACGCTCGGCACGAGCGCAGCGAACATCCCCAGCATCAGGCCGACGCCGACGAGCCGGCCCAGCATCGCCCCCAGCAGCAGTGCGAGCTTGACGTCGCCCATACCCATCCCGGCCGGGTAGGCGAGCGCGGCCACGAACAGGAAGCCGGAGGCGGCGAGCGCGCCGATCGTCCACTCGGGGCTCGGGTGCAGCCCCGTCTGCGCCAGCAGCACGATCGCCGCCGCAGGGACGACGATCCGGTTCGGGACGATTCGGTGCTCGAGATCGATCGCGCTCAGCACGACGAGCACGACGCAGAAGAACGAGGCCAGGAACGCCTCGCCCGAGAGCCCGAACTTGACGAAGCAGCCCGCGACGAGCGCGGCCGTCGCCAGCTCGACGAGCGGGTAGACCGCGCTGATGCGGACGCCGCAGGTGCGGCAGCGGCCACGCAGCAGCAGCCACGAGAGCACCGGGACGTTGTCGCGCCATGCGAGCTCGGTCCCGCAGCTCATGCAGGCCGAGGCCGGCCGCACGACCGAGCGGCGCAACGGCACACGCGCTGCGACGACGTTCAGGAAGCTGCCGAGCGCGAGTGCGGGCCAGAAGGCGAACAGGCCGAGAGCAACGTCCACCCTCCTTCTATCGGCACTGCGTCCCGCCGGGCTTTAGGTCTAGCCCGTGAAGCCCTGCGGCGGGTTCGGCTGCGCGTACACCTCAGTGTTCGACGGCATGCCGACCGGGACGATCGAGATGTTCGGGAACGCATTCGTCGTCAGGTTGTTGGAGAGCAGGATCTGACTGCCAACGAGCGGGCCGTCCACATTGACGTTGTTGCCGAACTCCACGGCGTTCGTGCCGTAGAGGCCGCCCTGGTACGAGAAGTTGTTGTCGATCTGGATGCTGTCTCCCGGGTTGACCTGGCCGCCGTTGCCGTTGGCCACGATCATCAGCATGTCGAAGTCGGGGTTCCAGCTGGCGAAGTTGCAGTTCGACCCCGAGATCGACGCGCAGAGCGAGCCCGTCGAGAGGAAGGTGCCGGAGAGGTAGATCGTGCCCTGGCCGTTGTACGAGTTGAGCGCACTGTTCGAGATCTTGGCGCTGCCGTCGATGTAGATCGTCCCGCTCACCGTCAACGTCTTGGTGGTGTTGTTCCAGGCGATCTCGCCGCTCGACGGCGTCTTCCACTCGACCGTCTGGCCGGTGACGTGCGTCGTCGCCGAGCTGTTGGTGGCTCGCAAGACCGTCCAGGTGGTGGTGCCGAACCCGGCAATGACCTGCATGAACTCGTCGTCGATCCGGATCAGGAACGGCGTCGTGGGGAAGCCGGTCGCCGAGCTCACCGTAACCGTCGTCTGGGCCGCGGTCAGGGCGCCGTTGAGGGTCGAGCTCGCCCCCTGACCGACGCGGCAGAAGTACGAGCTGTTCGGCGTCAGGTCGATCGGGGTGGTGACGCTGTTGTCGCGAGAGGGGTAATTCGTGTCGAACGTGGGTGGCGTCCCGCTCGACGTGGTGCAGGTCTGAGAAGGACCAGGGATCGCGTTCTCGTACCACGTGGCGTAGTCCGCGGCTGGAGGCGCCACGACCGGCGCCGGCTGGTTGACGCCGACGTTGACCAGGTCCGAGAGCTTGCTGTAGATGTGGCGCGCGTCCTGGTTGCCGCTGCAGTTCGCCCAGGAGCCGACCGAGTAACGGCAGTTCCCGCCGATGTACGTCTCGACCCGCGTGCTCATGCTCGTCGACGAACCGATGGCCGCGTTGTTCGACACGTCGACCGATCCGCCGACGATCACTGTCGACTGGTTGAGCTGGACGTTCGGGCTGAGGCAGAGGTTTCCGGCCACGTACATGCGCGACGCACCGGCGATGTTGTTGTTCAGCGACTGGTCGCAGGTGCTGCCCGTGTGGCCGGCGTACAGGTAGTTCCACACCGGGTTGTTCAGAGGCTGCGTGGTCGTCGGCGTGACCGTGACGGTCGCCTCGAGCGTCCGCGTCACATTGGTGCTCGTCCGGTTCGGGTTGCGCGCATTGCCGATCGAGGTCACGTACCAGAGAGCATCCTTGCGAACCAGAGTTCCGCACCAGTCGACCGTCCCGCCGTCGATCGTGCTGTGCCTCCAGCTCGAGGTGTTCGTGCGGTCGGCGGCGGGATCGCTGTACTTCTTCTCGTTGTTGGTGCACTTCGGCAGCGTCTCCGGGTCGAGTGCGTTGTTCGTCGGCAGGTTCAGCACGGCCATGACGTTGTTGATGCCGCCCTCCGCCAGCGTGAATGCGCTTTGCCTCGAGCCGCTCTGCTGGGCTTCTTGCGCGCCCGAGGTCGAGTAGGCAACCGCCGTCGCGCCCACGATCCCGAGGACGCTCGTGATGCCGATCGCCATGATGAGCGCCATCCCGCGCTCGCCCCTCAGGCGTCGCGGCAGGCGAAGCAAGAACCGCATGGTCAGAGCATCGGCGTGCCGGATGTGCCGGAACGTCCCTCGAACGAGTGGACTCGCCTAGGTTCGGGTGCTGTTGCGCAGGACGATGTCGTCCATCAGCTCGTACAGCTCGACGGTCTTGGACGGCTTGACGTTGACCGGGAAGTCCACGTGCAGCTTGGCCAGCGACGAGGTCGACTGGGCCGTGTAGTTGAAGATCTGGAGGGCGCCGCCGGAGACCGTCGCGGTCGAGGTCGGGACGAGGTAGTCCGCCCACAGCACGCCGCCCGTGCATGTCGAGCCGACCACACGGTAGAGCGCGTAGCGGTTGGTGCCGTTGCTGCGCGTGCACCAGGTGATCGAGCCGCTGCCCGTCTTGCAGTAGGACGGCAGGGTGATGGTCACCGAGGAGCTAACGCCCGTCGGGGTCACCACGGTCGCGCAGTGCACCTCCCGGCGCACCTTGTCGAGGGCGAGCTTGGCGGTCAGCTGGGCCTGAAAGCGGTTGTTCATGTCCGTCTCGGAGTTCGAGGCCTGCACGAAGACCGTGGTCAGGCTCGTCATCACGACGCCCATGATGATGAGCACCACGAGCATCTCGATCAGCGAGTAGCCGTGCTCCGCGAACAGGCGGCGCCGGCTCATTTCGACTTGCGGCTGACCTTGACGAGCGCGGCCTTCGCGACCGCCTGGCTCTTGCCGCCGATCCCCCACTGCCGCTCGACATGCTGGTCGACGGTGATCAGGGTCTCGAGCGCCTGGGCGCCGTGCCACCAGCCGAACTGGGCGCCGGTGACGATCCACGCGTGCTGGTAGAGCCAGTGGCGAACGTTCGCGCCGGTCTTCGGGCGGTTGGCGACCCAGCGCTGGAGCTCGAGCGCGCGGGCCGGCAGCGTGATCTCGTCGAGCGGCTCCTTGGGCGCGCCGGCGGGCGTGAACGCGGGCGGGCGCGGCGTGGCCTTGACCTTCGGCTTGGCGACGGTCTTCGGCTTGGCGACGGTCTTCGGCTTCACGACGCGCTTCGCCGTGGGCTTGGCCTTCGGCGTGACCGCGGGGGTCCTGGCGGCGGCGAGGCCTGCCAGGCGGATCGCGGTGCCTCGGTACGGCGAAACGTCGACGGGACGCCCGAGCTGGTCGTAAGGCCCGCGCACGAGCCGGACGATCACGGTCGGAGCGCCGGTGTCGACCACGCGCGTGCCGGCAGCCGGGCTCTGCGTGATGACGCGGTTCGAGGAGTAGCCGCGAACGGAGCCGACGACGCGCCAGGCGAAGCCGGAGTCTTCCAGGATCCCCTTCGCGAACACGTAGGCCTGGCCGCTGACCGACGGCACGACCAGCTCGGTCTGCGCCGCGGCCGCGCCGGCCGACGGGTTCGGGGTCGACGGCCCGACGATCGTGTTGTCCGCGGCCAGCGTGAACGCAGCCGTGCCGAGGATCCACACGAGAGCCACGATGACCGCGCGTGGCAAGAGCGCCGCTAGCCGGACCGCCATGTCCTTCCCTTCGGCAGCGGAGAGGTGGCTTGTCATCCCCCTACCGGGTGAATCGGCCCGCATGGTTGCGCCAGATTGTGGCTGCTTGCGCCCAAGCCATTTCCGCCCCGCGGCGCAACTGGCCGGGAACCCGTTGAAGTTGACAGCGCGTTTACATCGCGCCCGTCGCCTTCGATCCTCCACGAGCCCGCTTTCAGCCATCTGGGCAGCGACTGGGCAGCCGCGCGACGCCTGGCTCGCGCAAGACGGCGTGCACACTTAGGCTCAGTCTGAGATGCCGCCCACGATCACGAATAGCCCCGCGAGGACGCGACCCGCCGCAATATTGAAAGACCGTAGGTCGCCTGCGGATTGCCGGCGAACAGGCGGGCGCTGGGCGCCGACGATTTCGCTTACGTGACCGCGAAGGAGATCGCAAAGCGCGTGGACGAGGCGGGTCTCCGCCTCGTCCGCTTCCTCTGGTGCGGCAACGACGGCACGGTTCGCGCCAAGTCTTCGGCGCGGCACGGCCTCGAGGGCCGGCTCGAGGCCGGAATCGGGCTCACCGTCGCGATGCAGGCGATGAACGGCCTCGACCAGCTGCAGCCGGTTCCCGGCATGGGCCCGGTGGGCGAGATCCGGCTTGTCCCCGATCTCGACACGTTCCGGGCGCTGCCGTACGCGCCGCATACCGGCGCCGTGCTCACCGACCACGTGCAGCTCGACGGCGTGCCGGCGGCGGTGTGCCAGCGCTCGTTCCTGAAGCGGATGGAGGCCCGTGTCGCCGAACGCGGGCTTGTGCTGCGGGTGTCGTTCGAGAACGAGTTCTCGCTCGCGACGAAGGTCGACGGCGCATACGTGCCGATCGACTCCGGGCTCTGCTTCTCGACGATCTCGGCAACGGCGGCGCAGGACTATGCAGAGGACCTGGCGGCGGCGCTCGACGCGCAGGAGATTCCGCTTGAGCAGTACTACGCCGAGCTCGGTCACGGGCAACAGGAGATCTCGACTGGGCACGCGCCTGCGATGGTCGCCGTGGACGAGCAACTCCTCGTCCGCGAGACGATCCGCGCCATCGCGAGGCGGCATGGCCTGGTCGCCTCGCTCGCGCCAAAGCCCTGGCCCGACAACGCCGGCAACGGCGGGCACGTGCACTTCTCTCTCTGGGACGGCGAGCGCAACCGGTTCTACGACGGCGCGCGCGCGGACGGGCTCTCGGACGACGCCCGGTCCTTCATGGCCGGCGTTCTCGCGCACCTTCCAGGGCTCTGCGCGCTCACGGCGCCGAGCTTCAACTCGTACCACCGGATCGTCCCGCAGTACTGGGCCGGCGCGTTCGTCTGCTGGGGCTTCGACAACCGCGAGGCGCCTGTCCGCGTCGCCTCGACGTTCCGCGGCGCCGAGGAAGCGTCGACGAACGGCGAGCTGAAGGCGTGCGACGCAACCTGCAATCCGTACCTCGCGGTGGGCGGGCTCATTGCCGCCGGCCTCGACGGGCTCGAGCGTGGCCTCGACCTCCCGGAGCCGGTCGACGTCGATCCGGCGACGATCCCCGACGACGAGCGCGTCCGCCGGGGAATCATGCGGCTGCCGGCGACGCAGGCCGAGGCTCTCGACGCGCTCGCGGCCGACGCGCTCCTCCTCTCCACCCTCGGCTCGGTCCTGGCCGAGTCGTACCTCGCCGTCCGGCGATCCGAATGGGAAGCCTACTCCGCGGGAGACGCGGCATTCGAGCAGCAGGGTCACTTCGAGAAGTACTGAGCGCGGTCGCGCTCGTCGACCATCACGCGCACGGGATCCTGCGCGCGCCCCCTGCGTCCCTCGACGAGTTCCGGGGCCTCTTCTCTGAGAGCCCCGATCCGCGCCAGTGGCCACACATCGCCACCGGCGTTACCTACCGTCGCGCGATGCGGCTGCTTGCGGAGCGGTTCGGCGTCGAGCCCGACGAGCGCGCCGTGTACGAGCACCGACTCGCGGCCGATCCCGCGGAATACGCGTCCGGGCTGCTGCGCGCGACGAACACGGAGCTGCTCCTCGTCGACGACGGCTACCCGCCAGAGGACGTCGGCACATCCTGGGGCGAGATGGGGCAGCTCGCCGGCTGCCGTGCCCTTCCGGTGCTCAGGCTCGAGACGCGTGGCGCGCGTGCGGCCGCGGAGACGGCGACCGCGCGCGAGCATGGCTACGCCGCGCTGAAGACGATCGCCGCATACCGCGGCGGTCTCGACCGCGTGTCCGACGACGTCGTCGCCGCGCTCGAAGCGAACGAGGCGACGAACGATCCGCTGCCGGTGCAGGTTCACTGCGGTTTCGGCGACTCCGACCTGCGCCTGTGGCGCGCCGATCCTGGCTACCTGAAACCGCTCGTCGAGCGCTTCGCAGACACGCCGTTCGTGCTCCTTCATTGCTATCCGTTCGTTCGCGAGGCCGGCTGGCTCGCGCACGTGTACGGCAACGTCTGGTTCGACCTCTCGCTCACAATCCCGCACGTGTCGCGTCCCGCCGTTGCGCTCGAGGAGGCGCTGGAGCTCGCCCCGCTGTCGAAGCTCCTCTACGCCTCGGACGCCGCTAGGACGCCCGAGCTCTATCTCCTCGCTGCCACCTGGTGGCGCGACGCCCTCGCCACGGTACTCAGCGACGAAGCGGACGCACGGCTCGTCCTCCGCGAGAACGCGCTCGCGCTCTACCGCGTGTAGTCGTTTACCTGCGCGCTCCTTCTCCCCGGCCGGAGCCGAGCATGCCGCGACGGTCACGGGCTTGTGGGTAACGAAGGTCGACTTTCCGGCGGCCCAGCTCGGCCAGGGCCCAACATCGACGGACTGCAGGCCGCGGTCGTTCGACTCGCGCAGAGGGACGGCTACGACGTACGCGGAGAGCGCATAAGCGACGGCATCGGCGGGATTATGTGGCTGGCTGGGGGCTGTCTTCTCTCGGTGATGCGGTTCGCTCTGGGCGGCCCGCGGCCTGGATATACGACTGGCCAGCTTCAGCTAGTGGTGGCGAAGGAGGAGGCCGATGAGGAAACCCGCGAGGAGGAGCTGGATCGGCGCCGGCAGACCGCCGCTTCGGTGCCAGCCTTGGAGGCGATGACTCGTGAAAAGCATGCCCCCCACCCCGGGTAGCTGTTGCCAGCCGCCCTGAGGAAGGGCCAGGCGACGGCCGGGCGCATGAGCGCGCGCGCTCCTGGGCTTTAACGAAGTGATTACGAGCGGCCAGTAGATTCTGCGAGACGCCGCGCCGGGTGCGCGGCGCAGAAGGGGGCAGGCCGATGATCGTCCCGATCGTCGAAAACGGTGAGCGCCGCCGTTGGCGCGTATCGCCGATGCCCCGGAAAGGAGAGACTCGATGACCAGGAGACGGCTCCAGCTCACTGCTGCACTGATGTTGGTGCTCGGGCTCGCCGTAGCTTCGATCGCACTGGCGTCAGGCGCGAACAAGGGGCATGGGAAGGGCGGCAAGCACTTCCGGGCCAACCTGATCGGCCTCCAGGAGGTTCCCGCGATCAACACGACCGGGCATGCGAGGCTCAAGCTCACGATGACCGACACGGAGATCGCCTTCGTGCTCAGTTACGCCGGGCTGTCGGGGCCACCTGCGGCGGCGCACATCCACGTCGGCCAGTTGAACGTCAACGGCGGCGTCTCGGTGTTCTTCTGTGGCGGAGGCGGCCAACCGGCGTGCCCGGCCGCAACGTCCGGCACCGTCAGCGGGACGATCACCGCTGCCAACGTGGTCGGGCCGACCGCTCAGGGCTACAACACGGGCGACCTCGCGCCCGTGGAGAAGGCGATCAGGGCGGGCGTCACCTACGCGAACATGCACACGGCGAAGTTCCCGGCCGGGGAGATCCGCGGCCAGATCACACACGGCGGGCACGGTCACCGCTAACGCTGCGATTTCGGACAGAAGGTGAGGCCGCCCGGCGCGTCTGCCGGGCGGCCTCACACCGAGGCTCAGCGCGGCGAGGCGCCCGGTCGTCCAGGGATCTTGTTATTCGGCTTGGTTGAGCGATGGGCGGTGCGTGGCTCGAACACGTGACCTCCTGCTTGCAAGGGATGCGCTGCGGTTGCGGCTGGTTGCGCCTAACCGCGGATTTGGCTGTTCAAGCGGGTTTCCGCCTCTTCTGAAAACCAGCCGAAACTAAGTGCGGGCTCCAGGTTGGTTCCAATCACCGCTGGTGCCGACTGGCGCAGATTGGCGCATCAGCCGAGGAGCTTGATCCAGCGCTTCCGCGGCAGGAGTCGCCGCAATCCCGTTGCGATTCTCTTCGCTTGGTAGTGGGTGATCCTCGTCGCCTGAAGGCACCGCCAGAAGGAGGAGACTCAGGCGGGGACGCGCCTCATGCCCGAGGCCCCGCGACCCGCCTGCCGGACGATGAGTACGCGCGGGGGTTTCGGGCACTGCAATCGGGTCGCCCGCCTGCAGGCGGGCAACGTGAAAGAGCTCACCAGCCGCTGTCGGCTGGCCGCTCCGGGACAAGCGTCGCCTGGTCGGCGGCACCGCGCGAGCCACCGGCCTCTTGCGCGGCATGTCGAAGGTTCCCTAACACCTCGCGAAGGTTGAGTTGCAGCGCCCGGCGTTCGCGCTCGACCCGTTCGACCTCGTGCTTGAGAACCTCGTTTGTCTGCTGCGCCTGTTCGAGTTGGACGCGTAGCTCACGCTCTCTGGACTGAGCCGCGTGCGCCTTTGCCTCCTCGTCCGCGCTGAGCTTTGCAAGCTCGCGTTCAGCGACCTTCGCCCGTCGCCGAGCGTGGCCGAGTTGCTGCCGAAGCTCCTCCGCCTTTGCGTCCGCACGAGTGCACCGTTCGGCGTCGCGCGCGTGCTCTGCCTGCGCCAGCGAGAGCGTCTTCGCGAGGGAATCGACTTCCGTTGCAAGGAGCGCGAGCTCCTTGGCGAGGTTTCGTTCCGGCATGCCTTGCCGTTCCACCTCCGTCTCGGTCTTCCTCTCTAAGCGCTCCGCATCCACCGCAAGAGCTCGTTGCTCAGGTACGAGCGCGGGCGAGGTAGGCGTGCTCGAAAGGGCGCTCGTCCCTTGAATCCTAGGCAGTGGCTACGAGAGAGCTCACCGTCAGAGGCACAGTGAGGTAAAGATCGTTCGCGAGGTTACGCGGCTGCCATTTTCCGTCGGTACATTGCGCGGGCTCGCCCTGTTCCCAACGCAACACACCCAGCTCAAGCCGCGCATGGTCGTTAGGGCAGACGCAGATCACATTTTCCAGGCGATCCGAATGATCACCGTCCCACGGTCGTAGGTGGTGTACCTGAGACCGGCTCGGATCTCCGTCGACGTCCAAGACCTGTAGTTACACGGGGGCCAGAGTCGCCGCCAACGCGCAGCGAGGCGAAGTGCTCGTCACCTCGACCGTGAAAGATCTGGTCGCCGGCTCGGGGCTGACTTTCGAAGACCGCGGCTCGCACGAGCTCAAGGGCATTCCCCGGCGAATGGCGACTCTACGCCGGTTCAAAATCCTGCCCCCGCTACTTCGAAAGGCGGCTCGAAAGGGCGCCTTTCGCTTCTACCCGCACGATCACCATCTTGGGTGAATCAGAGCGGACGCCGGCGGTGCAGACTTAGCCCGATCTCGCCTCGGGCGTTCAACTGCGCGCGTGCCAGACAGCTCGGCGTAGCTTTCGCCGTCCCAGGATCTCGCGTGCGGCGTTGAGGCCGGGGGTGCCCATGACGCCTCCGCCGGGGTGGGCGGCCGAGCCGCACAGGTAGAGGCCGCGGATCGGCGTCCGGTAGCGCGCGTAGCCGGGCACCGGACGGAACGCGAAGAGCTGGCCGGGGGTCATCGCGCCCTGGAAGATGTTTCCGCCGGTGAGGTTGAAGACGCGCTCGAGGTCGGGCGGCGCCAGCACCTGGCGGTCGATGACTGCGCTCTTGAAGTTCGGCGCGTACTCGTTCACGACGTCGAAGCAGCGATCGGCGAACGCGTCGCGCTGGTCATCCCAGGAGCCGTCGCGCAGCTCGTACGGCGCGTACTGGATGAACATCGACATCAGGTGCTTCCCGGCCGGCGCCACCGTCGGATCGACCACCGAGGGAAGCTGGAACTCGATCACGGGGTCCGCGGAAGGGCGCCCGTACTTGGCGTCGTCGAACGCGCGCTCGATGTAGTCCTGGTCGGGACAGAGGTGGATGGTGCCCCGATGCTGAGGCCCGGGCTCCGCTCCGGGCAGCGCGCTGAAGTTCGGCAGCTCCTCCAGGGCCACGTTGATCTTCAACGAGGCGCTCGCGTAGCTGATCCGCTCGACGTCGGCGACGAACGAATCCGGCAGCACGCTTCGGTCGAGCAGCTGCAGAAACGTCACGTTCGCGTCGGCGTTGCTAGCCACGATCGGGGCGTGGAACTCGTCGCCTGAGACGAGAGCGACGCCGGCGACCCGCCCATCGTGCACGAGAATGCGGGCCACCTCGGCCTCGCAGCGGATGTCGGCGCCGAGCTCGCGCGCGGCACCGGCGAGCGCCTGCGTGATCCCGCCCATCCCTCCGCGCATATATGCCCATACTCCCCGGGTCCCCCCGGCCTCGCCCATGACGTGGTGGAAGAGCACGTAGGCGGTCCCCGGCATCGACGGGCTCGCCATCGCTCCGATAATCGCGTCGGTCGCCAGCGTTCCCTTCAGCTCGTCGGACTCGAACCAGCGATCAAGGATCGGACGCGCCGCTCCGGTGAGGATCTCCACCGCCTCGCCGGTTGCGTCACCGAGCTGCCGGAAGGATCGTCCCAGCGTGAGCAGCGTCCGGAGATCGCCGAGCCGGGGCCTCCGCAGATCTGGCGGCGCCATGGTGAGCGTGGGCTCGACCATGGCCGCCACCCGCTCGAGCATCGCCTCGTATCGCGGGTACCGCTCGGCATCGCGCTTGCTGAACTTCGCGATCTCCTTGCGCGTCAACTCGGCGTCCGAGCCCAACATCAGCGAGCGCCCGTCCGGGAACGGCGTGAACGACGACGGGTTGCGCGGGAGCACTTCGTACCCGTATGACGTCAGGTCCAAGTCGCGGACGATCGCCGTATGGAAGAGGCTGTTGACGTAAGAGGCGGTCGAGACCTTGAAGCCGGGGAAGGTTTCCTCGGTGACGCAGGCGCCGCCGACGATGTGGCGCCGTTCGAGCACCAGCACGCGCAAACCGGCGCGGGCGAGGTAGCAGGCGGTCACGAGCCCGTTGTGCCCGGCACCGACCAAGATGGCGTCGTAATGCGTTGGGTTCTGGGCCATTGGACGCAGATCCTGCCACGCGCTCGCCTAGCCCAAGGCGACCCGGTGCCCCTTGGCGAGGAGGATCGCGCCGAACAGGCTGCCTACAACCCGCGGGTCACGGGTTCGAGTCCCGTCGCTCCGTCTCGTAACCCGCCGCAATCGAGGCTCTCTCGTCCGGCCTCAGGCGTCGGAGTCCGCCGACGCCCAGATCGCTTCGAGCCGCGCGAGGCTGGCGGCCGGCCACAAGGCTTTCATGTCGTAGTAGACCTCGAACGCCGGCACCGAGTCCGGGAGCGTGATCCAGCTCAGCTTGGAGCTGGTGAAGATATGAACGTCGGGCGTGACTCCCGAAGGCTGATCGAGCGTACCGCCGCGAACGAACCGCACTTCGGGGCGTCCGTACTCGCTGAAGACGGCCACCTGGCAGGACGGACAGCGGAAGATCCGCTGCTTGCTGCCGTCGTCGCGAGGCACGTCAATCGGCTGCGGGGCGCCTGCCAGCAGCTCCACCCGGTCGGCCTCGATCAGCAGATTGATGACGAAGGCGCTCCCGGTCTGCCGCTGGCAGTTCAGGCAATGACAGCAATGCGTGAACAGCGGCGCGGACGTAAGCCGGTAACGAACCGCTCCGCAGGCGCAACCACCCTCACGTACGACGCTCATGGTCTCGGCAATGATGCAGACCCATGACCGAGTACTGAACACTGCCACGCCGTAGCCGTGAACGTGAGGGGCTCGCCACAGCGACCTGCCCGGTCCGACCGGATCACCAAGGTGCGCGTCCTCGACCCAACGCGGTTTCAGGCAGCGCGGGCTGCTCGGCCTGTCCAGGCTACTTCTTCGCCTTCTTGGCCTGCCGCTTCTCTTTCAGCGTCTTTTGAGCCGGTTTCTTTTCCATGCTCTTCTTCGTGTTCTTGTCCTTGGTCGCCATGTTTGACCTCTTTGTGGGTGCCGGTGAGGCTGTCAGCCGTGACCCAGGATGTCCATCACCTCGGGTGTAGCGTCATGTGCGTCGCGGCTCTGCCGGACGCATCGTCGCGCTTCCATCTTCGTCTACTTCAACTACGTGACGTCCTGGATCTGCGCCGCTTGTGAAGCGTTTGAGACCTTTCGGGCGTCGCGAGATGATCGCGTGGGTGTCCGTGCGGGTCTCGATCACGTAACCCTCTTCGACCTTTTGATCAAGGAACGTGTCGAGGGCCTCCCTGCGCGTGCCTAGAGGATCGACCTCACCCACGAGCGCGAGTATCGCAAGTCAGGCTTCTCCGCCGACAAGGAGAAGGGCGACTGAGCTGCAACGACCTACGGCGGGGTGGTCTTTACAAACCCGTTTACATCGCGCCCCGCGTCGCCGCTCCAGTAGGCGATTTGCGAGGGTTTCCGGCCCGTTCACCCCCTACCGGGTGAACAGGACGACCTGTGCATCCGATTCCTTCGTCTGGGTGGGGACGACGGCGAACAGCCGCGCGTGGCTGCCGCTGCCCATCGAGTCGGTCGGCCCGGCGTCCTGCCAGCGGAAAGCGACGCCCGCGAAGTTCTGGAACCAGGGCTGCATTTGCGGGTACGAAGTCGTCGGGTCGAGCTGGAGATGCAGGTGCGGACCCGTGGCGTGACCGGTCATCCCCACGAGGCCGACCTCGGTGCCGACGGCGAGCTGGACGCCCTCGGTGACGGTCGGGTCGAGGAAGGAGAGGTGGCAGTACGTCCACTCCTGCCCGTCGGCGGTGTCGATCGTCAGGCCGATGCCGCAGCGCCCCTCGGGGGTGTCGTACGAACGGACGACGGTCGAATCGGCGAGCGCGTAGACCGGCGTGCCCTCGGGTGCGGCGATGTCCGCCGCCGGATAGTCGTGATGGTGGTGCGAGACCGAGACGAGCGTGGGGCCGCCGCCGACCGGGAAGACGTACTGGCCGTCGTAAGCCGGCGCGGCCATGAGCGAGCCGGCGGCCGGGGCGAACGAGGCCGAGAGCGAGCGGTCGCGCGCCTGGGCGAGATCCTGTCGTGCCTGGGCGAGAACGGCCTGCAGTGAGCTGACGCGAGCGCGTGCGTCGGTGACCCGCACGCCGAGCTGCACGGCGCGCTGGTCGAGGGCAAGCTGGTCGGAGAGAAGGCGCGCGGACGCGGCGCGACGATGCAGCGCGGCCTCGCGGCGGCTGAGCGCGCGCAGGTCGCGCTCGGCCTTCAGCACCTTCCGGTTCGCGTGCACGACGGCCTTGCGACTCTGATCGAGCGAGACCTGCAGCCGGTCGAGGTTGAAGGTCGCGTCCACCCCGCCGCTGCCGAAGAGCTGGGCGAGCTGGAGCACCTCGTCGACATACCACTGGGCGTGGTTGTAGGAGAAGACGGCACGCGAGATGTCGGTCGCGCCGCCGGAGGCTGCGAGGTAGCGCGCGGCCGCCGCGATCGCGTCCTCGGCGCTCCACGGGTTCGCGAGCCCGTCACCATCGGCGTCGACGCCCCAGCGCTCCCAGGTGGACGGCATGAACTGCATCCACCCGATCGCGCCGGCCGAGCTCGGGCCCATGTTGCGGCCGAAGTTCGACTCGACCTTGTTGATCGCCGCGAGCACCTGCCACGGCACGCCGTAGAGCGCGCCGTCGCGCTGCCAGAGCGCCAGCAGCTGGTCGTAGCTGCGCTCCTCGACAAAGGCCGGCGCCTGCTGCAGCTCGGGCGTGAAGGAGATCGAGCCCGGCGTGTTCGGCACCTCGGCGCTCGGCAGGAACGCCGGCGAGGCCGGCGAGACCGAGGAAACCACCCGAAAGACATCTGCGCTCGCCGTGCCGGCGAGCGCAAGCGCCACAACCGCTACTGCCGCGAGCCGCTTCATCCGTCCTGCGAGCCTGCGACGCGGAGCCCGGGCATCGGCGCTTCACCCGGCTTGGGCGGCTCGGGCTCCATCTCGGAGACGGGGCGGTCAGTCTTCACGCCGGCGGCCTGCCGCTTGAGCGCCTGGTCGAGCGCGACCACGAAGTCGTGACGCTGGCTCGAGGCGTTGGCCGCCGTCTCGCGGTCGACCTCGCCGGCGACCACGAGCTCGATCAGCGCCTGGGTGAACGTCTGCATGTCGAAGAACTGGCCCTCCGCGATCGCGTCCGTGATCTCCTCGCTGCGGCTCTCGCGGATCAGATCGGAGATGCGCGAGTTGTTGACCATCACCTCGACGGCGGCGACGCGGCCGCTTTCCTGGCGCGGCAGCAGCCGCTGGCTGACCACGCCGCGCAAAACGCCCGCGAGGATGGCGCGGATCTGGTCCTGCTTGACCGCGGGAAAGAACTCGACCATCCGGCCGATCGTCTCGGCGGCGTCGATCGTGTGCATCGTCGAGAAGACGAGGTGGCCGGACTCCGCCGCCTTGAGCGCGGTCTCTGCGGTCTCGGCATCGCGGAGCTCGCCGATCAGGATCACGTCCGGGTCCTGGCGGAGAACGCGCCGGATCGCAGCGAGGAACGATTCGGTGTCGAGCCCGACCTCGCGCTGGTTGACGATGCAGCCCTGGTCGGAGTGGAGGATCTCGATCGGGTCCTCGATCGTGACGATGTGCTGGCGCCGCGTGCGGTTGATGTAGTCGATCACCGCGGCGAGGGTGGTCGTCTTGCCGGAGCCGGTCGCGCCGGTGACGAGCACGAGGCCGCGGTGCTCCTCGGCCAGACGCTGCACGCCCTTTGGTAGGCGCAGCTTCTCGAAGCTCGGCACCTCGTTCGGGATCACGCGGAAGGCGAACGAGATCGAGCCGCGCTGGCGGTAGCCGTTGACGCGGAACCGCGGCAGGCCCTCGGCCGAGTAGGCGATGTCGAGCTCGCCGCTCTCGTGGAAGTGCGAGAGCTTGGCGGGCGTCATGTCGGCGACGATCGCGAGCGCGGCCTCGAGGTCGCTGTCGTACAGCGGCGGGTGGTCCGGAAGCAGGCCGAGCTCGCCGTCGCGCCGCAGCACAGGCGGCTGGCCGACCTTCAGGTGAATATCGCTCGCGCCGAGTTCCACGGCACGGCCGAGTACCGCATTCAGGTCCACGCTGTGGCTTTTCGGCAGCTAGGCGGAGTGTCTTGAGGCCCCGAGTGCCTCGACCAGGCGCAGCGGAGCACGGACGAGCCCGGTCGCCTCACCCGGATGCGTGAAGTCGCCGCGCAGGAAGGCCGAGACAAAGCCCCAGACGAGCGGCAGGCGGGCGACGCCGAAAATCAGGTGCGGAAAACGGTCGAGTGCGTACTTCGCCTTCCAGGAGGCGGCGAGCGTGCGGGCGAGCTCCCGCTCGAGCGCGGGCTCGTAGCCGTCCAGATCCCCACGCAGCACGGACTCGGCGGCGAGCCGTGAGCTGACGAACGCCTCGTACATCCCGTCGCCCGAGAGCGGGTCGACGAGGCCGGCCGCGTCGCCCACGAGCAGCACTCGTCCGCTGCGCGCGCGGTCTCCGGGACGGCGCATCGGCAGCCGGTAGCCGCGAACCGACTCGAGCCGCTCGGAGGCGACCCCGTACTCGGCGCAGGCACGCTCGAGGTGCGCGCGCAGCCGCGGCCCCTCGGACTCCCAGCCGCCGACGCCGACGTTCACGTGGTCGCCCTTCGGGAAAACCCACGCGTACCCGCCCGGGACGGCTCCGAGGTCGACGACGGCGCGGCCACGGTAGTCCTCGCGCGCGTGAACATGGGAGACGTTCCCTTCGAGCGCGACGCCGTGCTCGCGCCGGCCGACTATCCCGAGCGCCCGGGTCGTCAACCCGTTGACGCCGTCGGCGCCGATCGCGACCGGAGCCGAGGCAGCGGGGCCACCGAAGCGCACCGTCACGCCCTGGTCGTCCGCCTCCAGCGCCGTCGCGCGCACACCGTCGCGGAACTCGGCTCCGGCCTCGGCCGCCTGCTCCGCAAGGTGCGCGTCCAGCCGCCGCCGCTGCGTCATCAGGATCAGCGGCCCCTCGGTCTGCCGCTCGAAGCTGCGGCCGTAGCGGAAGCCGAGCTGGACGCGTCGCACCGTGTCCTCGACCACCGGCTCGACCGAGACGGGCAGCTGCCGCACGGCACGGTAGGTCAGCCCGCCGCCGCACGGCTTGTCGCGCGGAAAGCGCTCGCGGTCGAGCAGCAGCACGCGCGCGCCCGCGCGCGAGAGACGGAAGGCCGCGGTCGATCCGGCGGGACCGGCTCCGATCACGATTGCATCAAACCGCTCCATCGGTCCATCGTATTCCTGGAAGAAGGAGCCTCGGGCTCCCGTCCTGTCGGAAAAGCATTCGGAAGGGAGAGGCAATGACCGACACCGGAATCGACACGACCAGCGTCGACGAGCTCGCGACCCGGATGAAGGGCACACTCGTCCGCCCTGGCGACGCCGACTACGACGAGGCGCGGGCGGTCTACAACGCCATGATCGACAAGCGGCCGGCGCTGATCGCGCGCGTCGCGGACGTGGACGATGTCGTCGCCGCGGTTAACTACGGCCGCGAGCAGGGACTGGACATCGCGATCCGCGGCGGCGGCCACAACGGCGCCGGCCTCGGCAGCGTCGACGACGGCCTCGTGATCGACCTTGCCGCCTTGAACACCATCGAGGTCGACGCCGACAACCGCACCGCCACGATCGGCGGCGGCGCGCTGCTCAGCGACGTCGACGCGGCGACCAACGCGCACGGCCTCGCGACGCCGGCGGGGATCATCGCCTCCACCGGCGCTGGCGGGCTGATGCTGGGCGGCGGGATCGGCCACCTGAGCCGCGGGCTCGGCCTCTCGATCGACAACATCCTCGGCGCGCAGGTCGTGCTCGCGGACGGCAGCGTCGTCGAGGCGAACGAGAACGAGAACCCAGACCTCTACTGGGCGATCCGCGGCGGCGGCGGCAACTTCGGCGTCGTCACCTCGATCACGGCCAGGCTGCACCCGGTGGACAACGTCGTCGCCGGCCCGATGTTCTGGTCGCTCGAGAGCGCGCCGGAGCTGATGCGCTGGTACCGCGAGTTCATCCTCAACGCGCCCGAGGAGCTCGGCGGCTTCTTCGCCTTCCTCAGCGTGCCGCCCGCACCGCCCTTCCCGGAGGAGCTGCACCTGCAGAAGGTGGCCGCCGTGATCTGGTGCTGGGCCGGGCCCGCCGACCAGGCCGACGAGGTGCTCGCCGAGGCGCGCGCCCAGCCGGGCCTGCTGTTGGACGGCGTGCAGCCGATGCCGCTGCCGGCGATCCAGAGCGCCTTCGACCCCATCTTCCCGCCCGGCGACCAGTGGTACTGGCGCGCGGACTTCGTCGAGGAGATCCCGGACGAGGCGATCGAGCAGCACGTCGAGTTCGCCGCCCAGCTGCCGAGCTGGAAGTCGACCATGCACCTCTACCCGATCGACGGAGCCGTGCACCGCGTCGGCCCGACCGAGACGCCGTGGGGCTACCGCAACGCGAACTGGGGCCAGGTGATCGTGGGCGTCGACTCCGACCCGGTCAGCGCGAAAGCGCTCACCGACTGGACGATCGCCTACCACGAGGCACTACATCCGTTCGCGGCCGGCGGCGCGTATGTGAACATGATGATGGACGAAGGACAGGAGCGCGTGAAGGCGAGCTACGGCGAGAACTACGACCGGCTCGCGAAGATCAAGACGGAGTACGATCCGGGCAACGTCTTCCACGTGAACCAGAACATCAGGCCGTCAGGCTGAAACGGAGGATCTTGCCCAGGTACTTGGTGATACGCCGATTCGATGTCAGTGAAGATCAGATGCCGGAGGTCGGCAGCCGCTCACGCAAAGTGATCGAAGACAGCTACCCGAAGATCGTCTGGGAGCACAGCCACGTCGTCGTCGACAAGGACGGCACCGTGCTGACCTACTGCGTGTACGACGCGCCCAACGAAGAGATGGTCCGCGACCACTCGGGCGACCTCGGCCAGCACACGATCGACAACATCCACGAGATCGCGGGCGACGTCACGCCCCACGACTTCCCGGTCTAGGAGGGCTTGTCGGGATAGCGCTCGTCGACGGGGCGCGATGGTCGTTCCGAGGCAAGGACGCAGGGCGTGTTCGTAGCCGGAGGCTACGGGCGCGACTGAGGACGCGGCCTCGGGGCGAGCAGCGCGTTCCGGCGGCACAGCCGGTATTCCGTCAAGCCCTTCTGGCCTCCTGGCGCATCAGCTGCCGCGCGTCCGGAATGTGGACGGCGGCAGCGCGTGCCAACGCGACCCGGCGCCGTAGGTCGGCGAGCTGCTCGGGGTCGTCCTCGGCGACGAGGCCGAGCGCCTCCCGGTAGAGGATCGCTGCCTGGTCCTTCGCCCAGCCGAGCTCGGCCGACTCGCCCGCGCGGACGAAGTACTCGACGGCCCGGCTCGGCTCGCCTGCGTCGCGCCAGTGACGCGCGAGCGCGGTCGTGGTCTCGCCCATCTCGGCGGTCGAGTCCTCGAAGAAGCGCGCGACCGCGGCATGCCGCTCCTGGCGCCTCACACGCGGGAGCAGCTCGTAGGCGACCTCGCGGATGAGCACGTGCTTGAAGCTGTACTGCTGCTCGCCCTCGATGATCGACCTCGTCTCCCGCACGACCAGGTCACGGCCCTCGAGCGCGCCGAGCAGGCCCGGAATGCCGTCGTTCTCGCCGGCAATCCGCTCGAGCGCGCCGCGCCAGAACGTCTTGCCGACGACCGCGGCGTCGAGCAGGAGCGACCGCTCCGATGCCGGCAGCGCGTCGAGCCGCGCGGCCACGATCCCGCGCACTGTCGCCGGGAGCGAGGCGTCCGAGGTCGAGGCCTCAGCCATCGTCGCCGCAAGCTGCTCGATGAAGAGCGGGTTGCCCTCGGCGGTCTCGGCCAGCCGCGCGGCGTCCTCGCCGCTCAGGTTCTCGAGCCGCAGCCCGGCGAGCTTCTGCGAGTCCTCGGCGCTCAGCGCGGGGAGCGGCATCGCCGTGTACGCCGGCAGCCCGCCGCCCCAGGCTGTGCGCGTGTCGAGCAGCTCGGGCCGGGCGAGCGAGAGCAACATGATCGGCAGGTCGCGCAGCCGCGCCGCCAGCAGCTCGATCAGGTCGAGCAGGCCGCGGTCGGACCAGTGGATGTCCTCGAAGACGAGCAGCGTCGGCCGGTCGCGGGCGACGGACTCGATGAAGCAGCGCACCGAGAAGAAGAGCTCCTCGCGGTCGTCGACCGTCCCCTCCGAGTCGAGCCCGAGCAGGATCGCCAGGTGGCGCGTGACGGTCTCGACGTCGACCCCTGACGGCAGGTTGGCGATGTGCTCGCGCAACTTCGGCAGTGCAACGTCGGGCGAGTCGCTCTCGAAGATCCCGCACAGCTGCTTGACCTGCATCGCGAAGGCGAAGTACGCGCTGCTCTCGCGGTACGGGAGCGAACGGCCGTGGACGGTGCGCCCGCCGAGCTCTTCGACGATGCGGTCGAACTCCTGCGTCAGCCGCGTCTTCCCGATTCCCGCCGGCCCGATCACCGTCACCAGATGCGGGACACGCTCGCCGGAGACCTGCTCCCAGATCCCGCGCAGCACGTCGAGCTCGCGGGAGCGGCCGACCAGTGCGCCCGAGTGCGCACGCTCACCGGCGGCGCGCTTCGGCTGCAGCGCGACCCACGCCTCGACAGGCTCGGCCTTGCCCTTTGCCCGCACGGCCTGCATCGGCTCGTACTCGATCGCGTCTTTGGTGGTGGCGTACGTCTCGCCCCCGACGATCACGCCGTTGACGGGCGCGGCCGATTGCAGGCGCGAGGCGGTGTTGACGACGTCGCCAGCGACCAGCGACTCGCCGCGCGCCATCCGCGCGCCGAGCGAGACGAGCGCCTCGCCGGTATTCACGGCGATCCGCAGCTGGAGGTCGAGGTGCAGCTCCCGCGCGTCGAGCTCGAGCGTGCTGTCGCGAACCGCCAGCGCGCCGCGCACCGCGCGCTCGGCGTCGTCGCCGTAGGCGGTCGGCGCGCCGAAGACGGCCATGATCGCGTCGCCGATGAACTTCTCCACGGTTCCGCCGAACGACTCGAGCTCCCGCCGGACATGCTCGTGGTACGGGCCCAGGACGGCCTGCACGTCCTCGGGGTCGAGGTTCTCGGCTCGGGCGGTGAACCCGACGAGGTCGACGAACACGATCGAGACGATCCGCCGTTCGTCCTGCCCGACAGGCTGGGTCGAGAGCTCGGTGCCACAGGCGAGGCAGAACCGGGCGACGTCCGGATTCTCCTGTCCGCAGCTGGCGCAGGCGATCACGCGCCTAAGCCTAGGGATTCAGGAGGCTGCGAACGGCCCCGGGCAGGCGGCGATCTTCGGGATCGAGAAACGTGCGATCGTGCCGAATTGCGGTGCCGGCTTGCACGCCTGTGCCACGCCCGCGTCGCAGGCGACCGAGAGGAAGATGAACGCGTCCTCGGGCGTGAAGCCGTGCTCGTCCACGAGCATCCTCGCCGCTTCCTCCGAGACGAGCTGCAGCGCCTCGCCGAAGTCGTCGGCGGTCGCGTGGGGAACCCAGCGGTCGGCAAGCTCGGTCACAGGCCAGGCCGCCTGTTGGCCCTTGAGCAGATCGAAGCGGATGTCGACTTCGCCGGCGATCTCGACACCGGTAAAGCAGATCTCGCCGTCGCCCATCGAGGCGTGCATGTCGCCGACCGCGAACATCCCGCCCGGCTGCCGGACCGGAAAGAAGATCGTCGCCCCGGCGCCGTGCAGGTGGTCGTCGAGATTCCCGCCGTGCCGCCCGGCGAGCCCGTTCGAAAGCGTCTCGCCGCCGGTCGCCACGCCGACGACCCCCACCATCGGGCGGGCCGGGAACGAGACGTGCTCGTTCATCCGGATCTCACCGTCGCGTACCTCGAAGAGCCGCGTCAGCGGCGACTGCACTTGCTCGATCAGCTGGCCGAAGCCGGGGATCAGCGTCGCCACCCCCCACTCGATCGGCCGCACGTCGAGGATCTTCGCGACGAGCGAGTCGCCGGGCTCGGCGCCGCGGACCGCGACCGGGCCGGTTGCGCTGTTGATCCGCTCGAGGTCGATCTCGGTGACGAGGTCCTCCTCGCTGCGGATCTGGCCGGTGAAGCAGTCGTTCGTCTCGAAGGTGACCGTCTCGCCCGGCTCGATCTCGAGCACAGGCTCGAGCTCGGGGCCGAAGGCCCAGACCACGTGATCGCGCGTGATTCGGTGCGCCATGCCCACGTGACGCTAAACGACCGCGGCTACACTTTCCGCCCCATGGGGGTGTGCCCGAGTGGCCAAAGGGAACGGGCTGTAAACCCGTCGGCTCAGCCTACGGAGGTTCGAATCCTCCCGCCCCCACTCCGGCATCTCCGCGTTGTCCCAGCTGGGCGGGCGACTGGTGCGCCTCGACAGCCGTTACGTAACGCAGTACGTGCAGCCCGCGTATGACGTGAAGGCGGCGTATGACGAGCAGGCCGTACTGATCAACTATCTAGGCTTTCCGCATGAAGATCTTCAATCTCTACACCGACACGTGGGATCACACCGAGGAGCGCCCGAGCTGGCGCGCGAAGGCCACCCGGGTCGGGCGACAGCTAAACGCCGAGCTGATCGGCGGGGGCCTGTACGAACTGGAGCCGGGAAACAAGCTGTGGCCCTACCACACCCACCACGCGAACGAGGAATGGGTGATCGTCCTCCGAGGCGAGCCGACGCTCCGCACGCACCAGGGCGAGCAGCAGCTGCGCCAGGGCGACGTCGTCGCGTTCCCGCGCGGCAAGGAGGGCGCGCACCAGATCCGCAACGACACGGACGCGCCCGTCCGCGTCCTCATGCTCTCCACGCTGATCGCGCCGGACATCGTCGAGTACCTCGACACGGGCAAGATCGGCGCGCGGAGCGTTACCGGCGAGCGGATCATCCTCGCTCGCCCCGGGCCTGCGCTCGAATACTGGGAAGGCGAGGACTAAAGCCACTTCCGAGGGCTGGCAAGGAACCTTGCCGCCGCCGTGCAAGGCCCCGCCCGAGCTTTACGCACGCTTGACACGCGGCCCTGGATCCCGCTCTGCGTGCGGTGCTGCGCATAGACCACTTCATCGGCCCTGACGTGGCAGGCGTCCAGGGAGTGCGCGCGTCCAGGGAGTGCCAGACCTCAGCGCGCGCCTAGGGAGGGCAGGCGTCCAGAGAGGGAGGGCGCACGCATCAGGAGAGGGCAGGCATCCCCGATCGAGTCGATCCCCCTCGCGCCCAACACCTTCCCCGGGGCGGTACGCACGCCCCCCACCCCGGCGCGCGATGAGCCTCATGGGCCGGAGTCCAGCTCGAGCCGCTCGTCCTCGGGTGAAGTCCGCCTGCCATCGTTCTTCGTCGGTTGTCGGTTGACACTCGACTGCTCCGGGGGACATGCTTTCAATGCCGCTGCGTAGTGCCGCGGTCCCAAGGGGAGGGAAAAAAATGAAGAAGAGGTTGTTTGCTTTCGCCGTGCTCGCCGTTGCTTGCGCGAGCATGGCGGCGGTGACGGCGGCACTGACGAGCTCGGGGGGCGCGAAGGCGTACCCGACCCCGCATCCGACGGTAACCGACTTCCAGTTCATCAAGACGACGACGCCGACCGAGGCCGACTGCGAGGCGGTCGCGCGGACCTGCTTCACTCCGCAGGCGATCCGCTCGGCCTACAACGTCGGGCCGCTTTACAGTCACGGCTGGAACGGGAAGGGCGTGACGATCGCGATCGTCGACTCGTACGGGTCCGACACGATGGCGCACGACCTGCACGTGTTCAACCAGGCTTTCGGCCTGCAACCGATGTGCGGTGAGGAGGGCGTCACGTGCACTCCCGGAATGCCGAGGTTCAGCGAGCTCGCACTGAACGGGTCGCCGGCGACGAAGCCTCAGCCCGGCAAGGGAACGCACCTCGAGGATAAGAGCGCCTGGGCGCTCGAGGTCGCGCTCGACGTCGAAACGTCGCACGCGATCGCCCCGATGGCGAACATCCTGCTCGTTCACTCGAACAATGCCGAGACTCTCGGCGTGCAGGGCTTCCCGAACATGATGAAGGCCGAGGACTACGTCGTCAGCAACCACCTCGCAAACGTGATCTCGCAGAGCTTCGCGTCGGCCGAGGATGCATTCGGGAGCTCGAAGTCGCTCGAAAACCTCCGTTACGCGTTCAAGAACGCAGCGGCGAACGGCGTCACCGTGCTCGGGTCGTCCGGCGACGGTGGCACTGCGAACGCCCTCAAGAGCCCGGTGAGCCAAGGTGGGAGCCTTATCCCGTTCCCGACGGTCGTGTGGCCGGCCTCGGATCCGCTCGTCACAGGGGTCGGCGGCACGTACCTCTGCACAAATCCGACCGCGGACACAAACGACCCACGGACTACGGTGATCAAGCCGGGCATCGGCGCGAAGTGCGGCAGCTCGACGTTCAACGCCGCCGGTGCCGCTGAGGTCGCCTGGACGTTCTCCGGCGGCGGGTTCAGCCACGTGTTCGCCCGGCCGGACTACCAGGCCGGCGGGCTGCCGGCGGGCAGCACGCCGATCCCCGCCTCCGCCCGCGGTGTTCCGGACATCGGGCTCCAGGCGAGTTCCGCAACCGGCGCGCTCGTCTTCCTGTCGCTGCCGCCAGACGGCAACGACAGCAACATCAACCAGACCGGCTGGTACGACATCGGCGGCACGTCACTCAGCTGTCCGCAGTGGGCCGGCCTGGTTGCGATCGCCGACCAGATCAATAAGGAGAAGTACGGCGAGACCGGCCTCGGGCTAATCAACCCGGCGCTGTACAAGCTCGCCTCGAACCCGGCCAAGTACTCCGCCGACTTCTTCGACGTCGCGCACACGGCGGTGGCCGGTGTCGCGAACGACAACCAGGGTGACCCGAGCGTCCCGGGCTACCCGGCGACGAACGGCTGGGACCCCATCACAGGTCTGGGCACGCCGAACGCGGCGACCCTGATCCCGGATCTCGTGGACGCCGCGCACAGCTAGCGGCCCGGCAACGAAGCGAGGGGCGCAGCAAGCGCCCCTCGCTTCATCTGCGCCGATGCTAGGGAAACGCGCCTGCGGGTCAGCGCCTTACGACACGAGGACGGCGACCACCAGCCCCGTGCTGCGGCCCAGGGTGGCTCCACTCGATTGTGGCATCATCCGGAGGTGGCCCGAAGCCTCGCGCAGCGCATCCGCAATCCACGTGGGCGGGTGTGCGGTTGCGACCCGGACTGCTGGTGCAGAAGAACGGCTCTGGGTCGGGCGGTGAAGTGGTGGTTCCCCGGACGCTACGTCGGGCTTCACCACAAGAACAGTGCGACTGCGGAGTGGAAACGCGCCCAGGCAGAGCGGTAGACCGCTAGTCGTCTCGCCTCGGGTGACATTCCCGCACGCTGGCCCAGGCGGGAGGCGGACGCTAGAGCCCGTTTTTGGCGTCTACTAGTGCGGCGGACGGCCTTCGTCCACGGGCGGCACGTAGTTAGCGGGTGCCTGGCCGTGTCGGATGCCCGCGCCCTCGTCAGCAGGTCCCGGTGGCTGGATCGCTGCGGTCGCCTCGCTGTCAGCATTGTCGCGCCGTTCTCCACCGAACCAGCGGTGGAGTATTCGTCTTATGCCGTCGAGCACGAGGCAACTATGTGATGTGCGACGGCAAGATGCAAGGGGGTGACACGCCCCAACGAAGGGCGACGATCGCCTCCGGGTGACATTCCCGCACGCTGTGCCCAGGCGAGGGTTCTTCTCCCCACCTACTGAGTTACACCCGCGCGCGAGGGCGTTCAGCTCGCCGCCCGGGCCTCTCGACCCTCTGCTCTACTGTTGCCGCAACCGAACAGGAGATGGCATATGTCACTCGGGGACGACGTCGACGAGATCTTTAGACGCGAGGTGAAATCTCTCCCCGCTTACGCGAAGGCGCAGTCGACGAGTGGTTCCGGAGTTGCACCGCCAGTCGACGAGATGAATCATTTGCTCATGGGTCTTGCAAACGCGGCACAACGTTCGTTCCACCTGCTCGCCGAGCGCATCGACAACATGGAGAAGGCCTGAAATCCTTCTTTGTCGATTGTCCGCTCGCCCGTACCGCTCGCGGCCTAGCCGCTAACCCTGCCGCTGACGACGGGTCACGACGGCAAGGCGATCAAGAGAGACACGACGCCAACGGCACCAACGATGTTCGTCACCACGGCAAACGCACCGGCGGCATCGCTCGTGTCCGCCCAGATGACGCCGACAATCGTTCCCACCACAAGCAGTGTGACCATTCCGGCAAGGCCGTAGGAGATCCGTCTTTTGGTGATGCCACCGATCCTAGGCCCATTAGGGCGTTTCCCCACTCGTTCCGCCAAGCCCTCCTAGCCCCGCGCGGCCTACAGCGTTTCGCCAATCTCTCCTAGTTCCGCACTTGTTAGCCGCTCGGCTTCAATGACACCAGCGAAAGGCCCGTAACCGGGCTGTATGGCCAGTACCCGATAGGACTCGGAGTCCTCCTCGAAGGTGTCGCCGTCAGCGAGCCGCGTGTCCGGCTCGATCGTGAACCGGTCCCCGCCGCTCGAGTGGACTAGTACCTCGTAAAGCATGATGTTGGACGATAGCGCCAGGGGCGTGTGGCTCATCGCCCGGCCCGCCGACGGGTGAAATCGTCCAGGCGGGACGACAACAACGCTGGCCCTGCAACTCGAACTCTGTTTGCCTAAGCTCGTGTCGTCTCCCGCGCCCGGAGGGCTTGATCGACGGACTTCGGGCTTTCAGCCGGAATCCTGGCCGCAGGGCCAGTCCAGCCAGTGTATTCCTCTCAGCCGGAAGAGTCCGCGACGCTGAGCCCGGGCGTTCGACTCGCCGCCCGGCCCCGTACCTTGAACAGTGCGACTAGCACGTACGCACGAGAGGGCCCGGCGGTGCCGGGCCCTCTCGGTGACGCGGTAGTACGGTCGAGCTAGACGAGTGCCGGGACGACCTGAGCAACGACCTTGCCGCTCGTAATCTTCGGCGGGTTCGGAATCGCCCTGCTGAAATTCTCGTCGCTGATCCACTTCGAGACGAGCTTCCTGGACTCATCCATCTGCTCGGGCGTCTCGAAGAGGCTGATTGAGCTCAGGACGCCGTTGTCGGCCTCCACGAGGAAGTAGCCGGCGAATCCGGGGAGCTCGCGGATCTGCGGAACGAACGTCTCGTCGATCTTGCCGACGAGCTCGTTGATGCGGGTCGTGTCGACGCCTTCGTAACGACGAATGGTGGCATGCATATGGTGCTCCTTCTGTGGGTCTTACAGGGCAGAGCACTCGAATGGGCGCACTGCGGCGGTCAGGCCAGGGTCACAGTCGAGAGGAACATGCTAAGAGCCTCGGCGGCTTCAACAGCTAGAGCCAACGCGCTGGTTACACAGTAGCCGCGATCCTGCTGCACTGTCGGATTCGCGCAAAGGCACTCCCGAACGCCAGTCTGCATCCGATTCTCGAGCTTCGCCCGGCTTCTGAGTAGGTCAAGCCCTTGTGTTAGCTGCGCAATGCGAGCCTTATGAGAGGAGGAGTCGGGCGGCCCATGCTCCTTTGGGGCTAGGCGGCCTTAGTCCTTGAGGACGGCCGCCCGGCTCCCACTCAGAGAAAGCCTCGCTTGAGTGGGTGCGGATCGCCACGGTCGAACGATCGGTCCGATGATTCAGACTCGGGGGCCGGGTCGCGTTGCAGCGCCCGGGCGTTCGGCTCGCCGCCCGACTCCACATCGCCGGACAGATCTGGCTAGGCGGTGATGGCCCTTCTAGGGTGAAGTCAGCTTGAACGCTTCTCCCGGGCAAGATGCTTTACAGAACGCTTTACACACGCCCCTCGGCACACGAAGGCGTGACCTGAATACGGCTACAGTAGGGCGGTTGCCCTCTTAGCTCAGTTGGTAGAGCACCTCCATGGTAAGGAGGGGGTCTCCGGTTCGAGTCCGGAAGAGGGCTTCTCGGCACCGGCCTCACTCGACGGACGAGGGTGTACGAATCGTGTTCGCCTTGTAGGGTTGTCGCTCGGGTTCTCTGAGACGCCGAGCGTGACCATTTCGGGGAAGACCATCCCCGAGGTCGACGCCAACTACCAGGCGCCGACCCCGATCAACAGCGGCCACGGTCTGCCTGGCCAGCCGAACTTCGCGGACGGCCTGTTCACCAAGCCGGCGATCGGCTCATACCCCGCTTACCTGAACCAGCCCCAGTTCTGCGGGCCGGCGATCACCGCAGGTTCGTCCTGCGCGACCATTCAGTACAAGTCGGGCACGCGGGCCTACATCGAGTCGCAGGGCTACGACATCGTCGCGAACTTCGGCGACCAGTTCAGCGATCTCCTGGGCGGCTTCGGCGACAAGACGTTCAAGATGCCGAATCCGAACTACTACCTCCCGTAAAGCAAGGAGTAGAAAGAGCTCGATCGGAACATCGCCGCTCCCCTTCGTCCGAGGGGGAGCGGCAATGCTCAGGGCCGCCTGGGCGAGGCGAGCTTCTCAGTCGTGGAGGCGCCGCCCGTCGTCGTCCCCCAGCAGTGCGTTGACGTGCAGCGTCGCCCGCGGCCGGATCATCCCGAGCAACCCGCGGCTCATGCCGAACCGTCGCGGATCGACGGTGGTCGTCGCCTCGATCGCGAACTTCCCGCCCGCAGGGCGCACCGTGGCAGCGAGCTCAACCGGCTCGACGGTGCCCGCGACCTCGAGGTCTCCCACGACGCGCAGGATCCCGTCGCCCATCACGTCCACGTGCGTCGACCGAAAGCGCACCTGCGACTGATCGTCGACGTCGAAGAAGTCGGGCGAGCGCAGGTGCTCGTCCCGCTTCGCATTCCCGGTGTCGATGCTGGCGGCGTCGATCGTCAACTCGATCGTAGTCCCGTCCCGCCCGACCTCGTACGAGCCGGCGAACCGGTCGAAGCGGCCGCGAACCGGGATCAGGCCCCACATCGTCCTGACGGTGAAGCCGACCGACGAGCCGTCGGGGTCGAGCGACCAGCGCAACGGCGCTACCGTCGTCCGCTCAGTTGCTGTCGTAGTCATCGCGATCTCCTTTCGGGTTGTCTGCGACGCACCGTGGCGGAGGGCGATGCCACGCCGGTGCCAAGCCGTCGACACCTGCTGCCAACGACACGGAGCCGGCGAGTTCGTCGCCGGCTCCGAGGACGTGCGGTTGTTTCGGATAGACCGTCAGTGCGACGGCTCCGCGGTCGTGCTCAGCGGGCTCCGACGGGGCGCGAATTTCTTCGCTTTCCGCTCCAGCAGCTTCTCGCCGCCGATCGCGACGACGAGCTCGCTGATCCCGGTGACCAGCGCGAAGGCTGCGATCAATGCGAGCACGGCGAGCGCACCCGCGCCCGGCTTGGCGAAGATCACGATGCCGAAGACGATCGCGCCGAGGCCCGTCAGGATCATCAACGCCGAGTCGCTGCCGTCCAGCGGGAGCCGGAACGACGCGGCGACGCAGAGGATCCCGAGCGCGACGGCGTACACGCCGATCACGTACAGGAGCGCGAGCGCCGAGATCGACGGCCAGGCGAACACCAGCACGCCGACCATGATCCCGAGGAGGCCCCTCAGGATCAGCCAACCGCGCTCTTCCCTTCCCTGCGCGGTGAACGCGGTGCCGAGCTCGATGCCGCCCGTGGCGAGCGTGTAGGCGCCGAAGACGATCGTGAGCGCGTAGACGCTGATGCCGGGCCAGGCGAGGATCATCACGCCGAACGCGAAGGACGCCAGGCCGTGCAGGCCGAGCATCCACCGCAGCTTTGTGACCTGCGTCCGCGTGGTCTTCGCGGCGCGGTCGATCATGGTCTCCATCTCGTACCTCCCTGTTTGGGGCTGACGATTACGCCAGGGAGGCTCGTCTGCGCCGATGCCAGCGCCGTGCCAGGCTCGGCGGCGTTCCTGCCAGGCCTAGGTGAGCGCCGTGCCGGGCCGGACCTCGGCAAGCTCGGCAAGCCCGCGCTCTGCTGCCGTCGCCGCGTTGCCGGCGAGGGCGACGAAGAGGCTCTCGCGCGCCTGGTGCGGCCGTTCCATCGTCGACCACTCGAGGACCTCGCGGTAGAGGCGATCGGCGTCGTTCGCGCTTCCGGACGCCTCGGCGATCCGAGCGAGGTGGACACGTGCCTGCGCCGCGATCAACGTCGCGTGAGCTGCCTCGGCTGTCGCAAGCGCCTGCCGCTGGAGCTCCTCGGCCCTTCGCAGATCGCCGCCCGCGAGAGCGATCGCTCCGAGCGCGGTGAGAGCGAACGCCGCGTGGTCGCCGAACCCGATTCGCCCGGCGAGCTCGAACGCGCGTTGGTACGCATCCACCGCGGCTGCCTCTTCCCCGCGCCCCTCGGCCGCCCACCCTTCGAGCAGCAGCACCGGGGCGAGAAACGCGTCGTAGTCGACCGCGTCCGAGTGCCGGCGGGCGATCGAGGCTGTCGTGGAGACGGTGGAGACGTCGCCGGCGTGCACCGCACCAATTGCGCGAATGAGGCTGCTCGCTGCCAGGCCCCAGTCGTCTCCAGCCGCTTCGAAGGCGGCGGCCGCGTCGTCCGTCATCGTGGCAGCGCGCTCGACGTCGCGCCCTTGCGCAAGGGCGAGCGCGAGCATCAGTTGCGCGAAGCCGCGCTGCGACGGTGCATCAGCAGCCGCCAGCGAGACAGCGCGTTCACCGGCCTCGAGCGCGGAGGCGAGATCGAGCTCTTCGGTTGCGAGGTAGCACAGGCCGGCCAGCTGCTCGACCTGCAAGTCGACCGGAGCGTCACCGTCCGTGGCAGAGAGGGCGAGCTCGAGGAAGCGCCGACCCTCGGAGACGCGGTCGGCCAGCGCGAAATACCACGCCAACGTGCCCAGCCGAACCGCGACGGCCGAGTCCGGCGCGTCGCGCGCGTATGCCAGCGCAGCCCAGAGATTGTCGTTTTCCAGCTCCAGGCGGCGTTCGCAGCGCAGCCACTCCGGCCCGCGCAACTCGACGTGCGCCTTGTCGGCGAGTGCCGCGAAGTATTCGGCGTGCGCGCCCCGGGCGGCGGCGAGCCCACCGCGCTCGGCGAGACGCCCGAGCACGTACTCGCGGACCGTGTCGAGCATGTCGTAGCGGGCGTCGGCGCCGGTGAACGAGGCCGACACGATCGACTTGTCGACCAGCGCCCCAACGAGATACGCGACGGTGGACTCGTTGAGACCGTGCATCGCTCCGAGCGACACGAGTGACGGCAGGGACGCACCGCCCCGGTGAACGGCCAGCTGCTGGAGCAGCGTCTGCTCGTCCCCGTGCAAGAGGTCGTAACTCCATTCAACGAGCCCTTGCAGCGCGGTGCGGGCCGGGTCCGAGGCCGGGCTGTCACGCAAGAGCGCCGCCCGCCGGTCGAGGATGGAGACCAGCTCGGCGAGACCGAGCACGTTCACGCGCGCGGCGGCGAGCTCGATCGCCAGCGGCAAGCCGTCGACGCACCGGACGATCTCGGTAGCGAGGTCGACGGCCTCGGCGTCCGGCTTGAATCCCGGTCGTGCCGCGCGCGCACGTTCGAGGAAAAGCTCCACGGCCGCGGCCTCGAGCGGCGTCACGGGGACTTTTACCTCGCTCGCGACGTGGAGCGCTTCGCGGCTCGTCGCCAGGATATGCGCCTGGGGACACTCCGCGAGCAGCGTCGAGGCGATCCGTGCCGCCTCGTCGAGCACGTGCTCGCACGCGTCGAGAACGAGGAGAGCCGCTCGGTGACGAAGGCGGGAAGTCACTTGCGCGAGCGGATCGGGGCCGCGCACGTCGACCGCGTTTCCGAGCAGACGGACGGCGTCGTCCGCGCCGCCCGCGCGCGCGAAGTCGACGAGCCAGATGCCGTCCGGGAACTCGCTCTCCAGGGAACGCGCGGCCTCGACAGCGAGTCGGCTCTTGCCGACGCCGGGAGCGCCGGTGAGCGTCACGAGGCGGTGCTCGTGCAGAACGCCCGCGACCTGCGCGAGCGCTTCCGCTCGCCCGACGAACGAGGTCGAAGGTGCGGGGAGATTCCCCCGGCGCCTGCGAACGGCCGGGACGGTGGCGATCGCCGGGTCGTGCGCGAGGATCGCCTCCTGCAGCCCTCGGAGCTCCGGCCCAGGCTCGAGCCCAAGCTGGTCGGCAAGGACGCGCCGGGCCTCCTGAAACGTCTCGAGCGCATCGGCCTGGCGACCGCTGCGGTAGAGCGCCAGCATCAGCTGCCCCCAGAGGCGCTCCCGGAACGGGTTGTCCGCGAGCGCCGAACGGAGCGCCGACGCCAGCTCGCGATGCTCGCCGAGGGCGAGCCTGACCTCGAAGTCCTCCTCGAGCGCGTCGACGTGCAGCATCTCGAGCCGGCGTGCCTCGGCGCTGAACCAGGCGGCGCCGGTCAGCCCTTGCAGCGCCGCCCCGCGCCACAGGGCAAGCGCCGAGGCGACCGTGTCCGCCGCGCCCTGAACGTCGTCGGCCCGCAGCGCGGCGCGGGTGTCCACGAGCAGCTCCTCGAACCGCACGGCATCGACGATCGCGTCCTTGAGCGCGTAGCCGTCGGCAGAGCCGGTGATCGACTGTTCTCCCAGCGCGGCCCGGAGCCGGGCGATGTGGTGATGGAGCGCATTCCGCGGCGCGGCCGGAAGCTCCTCACCCCAGAGGCTGTCGACGAGCGTGTCGACGTCGACCATGCGGCCGTTCGAGAGCGCGAGCAGCGCGAGCAGCGTTTGACGCTTCGAGCCGCCCACGTCCGCGGGCGTCCCGCCCGCGATAACCTCGAACGGGCCGAGCAGCCGGATCTCGAGTGGCTCGCTCATCGGATGGCCAACACGAAAGAGTCTCGCAGGCTGGAACCTGCCGGTGAACCCCCGCGCCTCAGGGCCGTCAACATGGGTTGATCGTGGCGTCCATGCATCCCGGCCGGCGAGCCGCCGATCCCGCGCAGCAGCCCGTGCTGTTCGTCAACCCGAGGTCGGGCGGTGGCAAGGCTGCGCGTGCCGGACTCGCCGAGCGTGCGCGCGAGCGCGGAATCGAGGTGATTGTCCTGCGCCCGGACGACGATCTTTCCACGCTGGTCGCCGACGCCGTGGCGCGCGGCGCGGACGCGCTCGGCATGGCCGGCGGCGACGGGTCGCTCGCTGTCGTCGCCGCAGCAGCCGTCGCGCACGGACGGTCGTTCGTCTGCACGCCGGCCGGCACACGGAACCACTTCGCGCTCGATCTCGGCGTCGATCGCAACGACCTGCTCCGCTCGCTCGACGCGTTCACCACGGGTGTCGAGTGCCGGATCGACGTCGCGGAGGTGAACGGCCGCCTCTTCCTCAACAACGTCTCCCTCGGGGTCTACGGCGACGCTGTTCGACAGCCAACCTACCGGGACGCCAAGGCGCGAACGCTCCTCGCGACGGCGGCGCACGTTCTCGGACCGAGCGGCGCCGCAGCCGACTTGCAGCTCGTGGATGACCGCGGCCGCACGTACCGAAACCCCGCAGTCGTGCTCGTGTCGAATAACCCGTACTCGCTCAAGCCTTCGGGCGCGACCGGCGCGCGACCGACGCTCAGCAGCGGCCAGCTCGGCGTGATTGCCCTCGACAGGCCGGTAGGCGCCGGCAGCAGCCCTGGGCGGACGTGGACCGCAACGCAGCTCGAGGTGGACGCACCCGCGCCCGTTCACGCCGGAGTCGACGGCGAGGCGGTCGACCTCGGCTCGCCACTCCGCTTCGTCATCCGGCCTGGTGCTCTCCGGGTCAGGATCGCCTCCCGGCACGCGACCGGATAGAGACATCGAAGCCCGCCGACCGTGCGGTCAGCGGGCTTCGATCCAGACGGGACGCGCGCGGCCTCAGGAAACGTGCAGCTTCTCCTTCAGCTTGCCCGCGCGCTCCTCGAGGCTGGCGCTCAGCTCGGCCTTGCGCTGCTCGCGGATCGTTCGCCGCGCTTCGCGCGCGGCGGCGTCGGCGGCGTCCTCCGCCGCCTCGAGCTCGCCCATGACCTCGGCGACCGAACGCCGCGTGACCTCGCCGTCGAGCTTCTTCATCTCGCCGTCGATCACCTCGACCGCCGACTCCTCGACGCTCGCGACTACGGCGGTGGATCCCGGCGGGATCGCCTGGCCGAGGACGGTGAGCGCTTCATCGGAGGTGACGGCGCGACCGACGTCGAACGCGCCGCCCATCATGGCGCCGGCGCCCCAGCCCAGCAGGACACCGACCGGCCCGCCGAGGACGCCGATGAGCATCCCGATCAGCGAGCCGCTTGCGGTGCCGACGAGCTCGGCGTTGTCGGCGCTCTCCGGAGTCCGGAGCTCGCCGTTCGCCGTGCGCTCCACGACTGCCGCGGAGTCCAGCCCGATCCGACCGCTGGCGTCGCAGTCCTTCAGCACGCTCAGGGCCTGGTACGCCTTGCTCGGCTCCGTGAACCGAACGACGATCACGTTCTCTTCTCCCAACATCTCGTACTCCTTTCGCTCGAACGTCTCTGACGGCGCTCACTCTCTCGAGCGTCGCTGCCAGGGCGATGCCAATCCGCGCCGCGACGCTGCCAGCCGCTCAGTCCGGCCAGGGCGCGGCCGCCATCACGGCCGCGCGTAGTCGGCCAGGCGCTCGTCGTCATGGCCGCGGATCCGCTCACGCATCGAGCGGTAACCGCTGGAGCAGCGCGTCGACGCGCGCGAAGCCGCTCTTCGCGCCCTCCTCGACTCCGTACTGCATCGTCGTGTCCCGCTCTTCAGGCGTCTCGAAGCGCATCGTCTGCGTCAGCTTCGTCTGCTCGCCGAGATCCTCGAACTCAAGCGTCTGCAGGTGGTTCTGGAACGTCTGGACGAGCCGCTCGGGTGGCTCGACCTCGCGGAACTCGCCTTCGACGACGCCGTAGGCCGTGCGGAAGCGGTAGGCCCCGCCGGGCCGAACATCCATCTCCTCGACGACCGTGCCGTCGCCCCACCACTCGGGGATCAGCTGCGGATCCGTCCACACGGAGAAGACGTGCGCGCGCGGCGCGTCGAAGACCCGCTCAACGCGGATCTCGAGCTCGTTCGGAGTGGTCACCGTGGTGTCGCTCATCGTTCAGCTCACCGCTCGCTTCACGAGCTTCGCGAGCTTGGCTTCGTCGGCCTTGGTCAGCTTCCCGAGCGCAAAGGCGATCGGCCACATGGAGCCGTCGTCGAGGTTCGCGCTGTCGTTGAAGCCCAGCATCGCGTACCGCTCCTTGAACTTCCCGGCGTCGCGGAAGAAGACGACGACCTTGCCGTCCTTGTTCGCATACGCCGGCATCCCGTACCAGGTCTTCGGAGTGAGGTCAGGTGCGCTCTTCTTGACGAGCGCGTGGATCCGCTTGCCGAGGGCGCGATCCTTCTCCGACATCTTGGCCAGCGCGGCGAGCACGGCGCTCTCCCCATCCTCCTTGCTCTTCAACTCCTTGGCGCGCGCTCGCATCGCGGCCTTTTCCTCGGTCGAGAAACCTTCTTGCTTCTTGGTCGGGCTCATCGTGCTCCTTTCGTGCGTTCGACGACCTGGGCGAAGCGGTCGAGCCGTTGCAGCCACGTGCTGATGCCCTCGAAGGCGTAGGGCACGAGCGTGCACCTGCGGACACGCCCGACCTTCTCGGTGGTGACGAGCTCAGCCTGCTCGAGCAGCCTGACGTGCTTCGTCATCCCCGTCAGCGACATGCCGAAGGGCTCGGCGAGCTCGCTGATCGTCGCGCTGCCGGTGCCGAGACGTTCGAGCACGGCCCGGCGAGTCGGGTCGCCCAGGGCTGCGAAGGCCCGGTCGACGGTCTGTGAATACTGAACCACTGGGTTCACTATAACACGCGGCGAAGCAACCGCCGCTCGACCACGAGCGGGACGAGCAGGTCGCGGTAGCCGTGCTCGTCGAAGAGCACCGTCAGCTGGTCGCCGTCGTAGCGCTGCACCGTGCCTTGGCCCCAGCGCTCGCTCGTAACGCGCTCGCCGATCGCGAACGGCTCGAGCATCGGCTTCTCGAGCCGTCGCGACGAGATCGTTGTCGCAGTTCCCGCACGAACCCGGGTAGGACTGTCCGAAATACGAGAGCAGGAACGAGCGGCGGCAGCCGGTGTGCTCGGCGTAGCGGCGCATCATGTCGAGGCGGGAACGCTCGACCTCGTCCTCTCGGCTCGTCTCTTCCTCGGAGGCCTTGACGGCCGCCGAGACGGTGAGCGCGCCGGTCCACGCCACCCCGCCGGACGCCTCCCAGGCGGCCGCTCCGAGATCGACGAGGCGCACGAGCGCGGCGGTCGTTCCGCGCGTCGGCGGCAGCTCGCCGCCGGCGGCCAGCACCGTGGCGGCGCGACCGACGGCCGCGCTCGAGACCCCGCGGGAGGTCAGGTGCACCGCCGCGCCGAAATCCTCCGGCCGGTACAGAAGGCGCGCATCGGCCGGCTTCCCGTCGCGGCCGGCGCGGCCGAGCTCCTGGTAGTACGCGTCGAGCGAGGGCGGCGGGTCGGCGTGCAGCACCCAGCGCACGTCGGGCTTGTCGATGCCCATCCCGAACGCCACCGTCGCGGAGACGATGCGGACGGAGCCGTCGAGGAATGCCGACATCGCCGCCCGGCGCTCCTTCGGCGTGAGCCCGGCGTGGTAGAGCGTGACCCGATGACCCGTGAGCGCGTCCTGCGCCGCCTCGGCGGCGGCATGCGTGGCGGCGTAGACGATCCCGGGCCCTTCGAACTCCGACGCCGCGGCGGCGAGCTCGCGGTGCTTGTCCTCGACCGTCTGCAGCCGCCGCGCCGAGAGCGCGATGTGCGGCCGGTCGAAGTCGCCGACCACGATCTCGGGCTCGCGCAGGCCGAGGCGTCGAACGATCTCGTCGCGCACCGGCTGCGCGGCGGTGGCCGTGAGCGCGATCCGCACCGGCACCTGGAGGTAATCCGCCTGCGCGCTCAGCCGCATGTAGTCGGGCCTGAAGTCGTGCCCCCACTGGCTGATCAGGTGCGCCTCGTCGACGGCAAAGAGCCCCGGCTCGGCGCGGCGGAGCGTGTCGAGCGTCTCTCCGTTGGCGAGCTGCTCCGGCGAGAGGAAGATGAACGTGTCGTCCTCGGAGGCCGCGGCCAGCGAGGCCGCGTGCTCGTGCGCGGACTGGTGCGAGTTGAGCACGATCGCTTCCAGGCCCGCCGCCCGGAGATGCGCCAGCTGGTCGTCCTGCAGCGCGATCAGCGGCGAGACGACGATCGTCGGCCCGGGCAGGAGCAGCCCGGCGAGCTCGTAGATGGCCGACTTCCCGCCACCGGTCGGCAGGACCGCGAGGACGTCGCGCCCCTCGGCCGCCGCCGAAGCGGCCCGTAGCTGTCCCGAGCGAAGCCGCTCGAACCCGAAGCGGTCGCGCGCGAGCTCGCAGACCCGCTCGTCAATCACATCAAGCTGTCGAGCTCGTCGCCGCTCAGCTCGAGCGCGAACGCGGCGAGGTTCTGCTGCAAGTGGCCGAGCGAGAGGGTGCCCGGGATCGGGAGCATCGCCGGCGAGCGCGCCAGGAGCCACGCGAGCGCGACCTGCTCGGGCGTCGCGCCGTGGCGCGCGGCGATCTCGGCGACCGGGCGGGCGTCGACGCCGTGGAGCGGGAAGAACGGGACGAACGCGATCCCCTGCTCGGCGCAGTGGTCGACGACCTCCTCGTGCGTCCGCTCCGCGAGGTTGTAGCGGTTCTGGACGGCCGCGATCGGGACGACCTGGCGCCCACGCTCGACCTGCTCGATCCCGACCTCGGAGAGTCCGACGTGCCGGATCTGCCCGCGCTCGCGGTAGGCGGCGATCGCTGCCGAGACTCTCCTCGAGCGGCGTCTCGGGGTCGACGCGATGCAGGTAGTAGAGGTCGATCGCCTCGGTGCGCAGGCGCCGCAGGCTCTCCTCGATCTGCGCGCTCAGCGCCTCCGGGCTGCCGGTGCCGGGGTGGTAGCCGCCTTTCGTCGCGACGACCATGCCGTTCGGACGCGGTGAGACCGCTTCGCCGATCGTCGCCTCGCTCTGGCCGTCGGTGTAGGTGTGGGCCGTGTCGACCATGCCGATCCCGGCGGCGACCGCCTGCCTGATGTGCTCGACGTTCTCCGGCGTATTCCTGAGGCGGTTCGTCCCGAGCCCGATCCGCGTGATCTCCGTGTCGCCGAGCGTGAGCGTCCGTGCGGCCATCGCCCGAAGGATGCCAGCCGCGAGAGGCATACACTCGCTGGAGGATGCGCTCGCGCTGGACGATCCTCGCGCTGGTTGTCGTGGCGCAGCTGATGGTCGTGCTCGACGCGACGATCGTGAACATCGCGCTGCCCTCGGCGCAGGCCGACCTCGGCTTCTCGAACGCCTCGCGGCAGTGGATCGTGACCGGCTATGCGCTCGCCTTCGGCAGCCTGCTCCCGCTCGGCGGGCGGCTCGGCGACGTGTTCGGGCGCAGGCGAACCCTGGTCCTCGGCTCGCTCGGCTTCGCGGGGGCCTCGGCCATCGGCGGTGCGGCACAGAGCTTCGAGTGGCTGCTCGCGGCGCGCGTGCTGCAGGGGATGTTCGGCGCCGTGCTCGCACCGTCCGCACTCGCGCTGCTGACGACGACGTTCACCGAGCCGCGCGATCGCAACAAGGCCTTCGGCATCTTCGGCGCGGTCGTCGGCAGCGGCGCCGCGGTCGGGCTCCTGCTGGGCGGAGCCCTGACCGAGTACCTGTCCTGGCGGTGGTGTCTCTACGTGAACCTGTTCTTGGCGTTGCCGGTCACCGTCGGCGCGTTGATGCTGGTACCCGCGCAGAAGCTGCCGGGCAAGCCGAGCCTCGATCTGCCGGGCGCGGCGACGGCCGCCGGCGGCCTGTTCCTGATCGTGTTCGGCTTCGACCGTGCCCAGCACGCGGGCTGGACTGCGCCCGAGACGATCGGCTCGCTCGTCGGTGGCGTCGCGTTGCTCGCGCTCTTCGTCCTGATCGAGGCGCGCTCCCGCGAGCCGCTGCTGCCGCTGCGCCTGCTCGAGAACCGAGCCCGTGCCGGCTCCTATCTCGCGGTCTTCTTCACGGGCATCGGCACCTTCGGCGTCTTCCTCTTCGTGACGTACTACCTGCAGCAGAACCTCGGCTTCAGCCCGCTGATGAGCGGCCTCGCGTTCCTGCCCATGATCGGCTCGGTCATCTTCACGTCGGTCTGGGTCAACGCTCTGCTGCTCGGGAAGCTCGGGCCGCGTCCGCTGGTCATGTGCGGGATGCTGCTCGCCGCCCTCGGTCTCGTCCTCCTGACGAGGCTCACGGTCGAGTCGACCTACGCCGCAAACATCCTGCCGTCGCTGATCGTGATCGGCGCCGGCCTCGGGCTCGTCTTCCCCACCGCCTCGAACACGGCGACAGCCCGGATCGACCCGGCCGAGAGCGGCGTCGGCTCGTCGCTCGTGAACGTCGGCCAGCAGGTGGGCGGCTCGGTCGGCACCGCGCTGTTGAACACGATCGCCGTCAGCGCGACGACCGCCTACGTGAGCAGCCACCGTGTCGGCGGAGACGTCGTCGCCAAAGGCACGGTGCACGGGTACACGGTCGCCTTCTGGTGGTCGGCCGGGATCTTCGCCCTGGGCGCGCTCGTCTGCGGCCTGTTGCTGCCGGGCCGCCCGCAGCCCGCGCCTGCCGAGCCCGTCGTCGTCGCTGCCGGATAGGCCGATGTCGAGAACGGCACGCCGGCTCCGTTCTCCGGGTAAGCGTGCCAAGCTGGGCACACATAGCGAAGGAGCGAGAAATGACCAGATACCTGCTAGTGGTCGACTTCCAGCCGGGCGTCGCAGAGACCCTGATGGACGAGTGGCAGCCGGAGGAAATCGAAGCTCACTTCGACTACTACCGGGCCCTGTTCCAGGAGCTCGTCGAGAGCGGTGAGCTCGTCCAGTCCGAGGTGCTGGCGCCGCCCGACCTGGGCAAGATCGTCACCTCGGACGGATCGGCCCGGGTGGTCACCGACGGACCGTTCCCCGAGTTCAAGGAGTGGGTCGCCGGCTACTCGATCGTGGACGTCGAGTCGGAGGAGCGAGCGCTCGAGATCGCGGCGAAGATCTCGGCCGTGCCGGGGCCGGGCGGTGTCCCGATCCAGCAACCGATCCAGGTGCGCCAGGTGATGGAGAAAGGGCCCGCCAACGCCGAGGAGATGAAGACCTACCTCGAGCATGCGGGTGGCGAGCGCTGAACGCTCCTGCGCGCGTCGAGGACCTGCTGCGTGAGCTCGCGCCGCAGGTTCTCGGCGCGGTCGCCCGCTGGTCCGGCGACTTTGCCGCGGCCGAGGACGCGGTCCAGGAGGCGTTGCTCGCCGCCGCGCTGCACTGGCCGCGCGAGGGCTTGCCGGAGCAGCCTCGCGGGTGGCTGATCCAGACCGCCTCGCGGCGGCTGATCGACCAGCGGCGCAGCGAGCGGTCGCGTCGCGCGCGCGAGAGCCTCGCGGCGCTGGAGGAGCCACCGGAGGTCTCGGACCGCGACGACACGCTGCTCGTCCTGTTCATGTGCTGCCACCCGGCGCTGACGCCGGCCTCGGCGATCGCGCTCACCCTGCGGGCAGTCGGCGGGCTGACGACAACCGAGATCGCGAGCGCTTTCCTCGTCGGCGAGGCGACGATGGCGCAGCGCATCAGCCGCGCCAAACAGCGGGTCAAGGACTCCGGCGAGCCGTTCCGGCTGCCGACGCTCGACGAGCGGCCGGCGAGGGTGCAGACAGTGCTACGCGTGCTCTACCTGATCTTCAACGAGGGTTACGTGGGCACGGCCGGGCCCGAGCTGCAGCGGCCCGAGCTCGCGGGCGAGGCGATCCGGCTCGCGCGGCTCGCGCAACGGCTGCTGCCCGATGACGGGGAGGCGACGGCGCTGCTCGCGCTGCTGCTGCTCGTCGATGCCAGGCGCCCTGCCCGCACCGACGCCTCGGGCGAGCCGGTGCCGCTGGCCGAGCAGGACCGGACGCTCTGGGACCGGGAGCTGATCGCCGAAGGGCTCGCCCTGCTCGACCAGGCCATGGGCAAAGGGCCGGTCGGCGAGTACCGGCTGCAGGCGGCGATCGCCGCGCTCCACGACCGGGCCCCGCGGGCGGAGGAGACCGACTGGCCGCAGATCCTCGCGCTTTACGGCCTGCTCGAGCAGCTGACCGACAATCCCGTCGTCACGCTCAACCGAGCCGTGGCGGCCGGAATGGCCGACGGCCCGGCCGCGGGCTTGGCCGTCCTCGACTCGGTGGCCGACCAGCTGGACGGCAACTACCGCGTGGACGCGGTGCGGGCGCACCTGCTCGAGCTGGCCGGCGACACCGAGGCCGCACGCGAGCACTACCGTGCGGCCGCAGCACGCACAACGAGCCTGCCGGAGCAGCGGCACCTGACCAAGCGCGCCGCGCGCCTGCGCGGAAGCGCCTAGGCGGCTTCGGCCAGGGCCTCGCTCGAAGCCTCGCGCACCGGGCGCGGGACGAGCAGCGCGACTGCGACCCCGATCGCCAGCGCGATCGCCGCTGCGGCGAACGCGATCGTGAAGCCGCGCTCGGTCGGCTCGCCGTTGACCGCGAGCGTCGCGGCCACGATCCCGGCCGAGACCTGGCTGCCGATCGCTCCGCCGATCGTGCGAACGATCGTGTTCATCCCGGTGGCCACGCCCGTCTGGGACGCGGGGACGGACTCGACGATCAGGTTCGCCATCGACGAGAAGGCGAAGCCGATCCCGATCCCCATCACCGCCATCGCCGCATAGATCTGCCAGTGCTCGTCGTGCGCGAAGGTCAGCAGCACGAACGCGGCACACGAGAACGTCGCGCCGAGGATCAGCGGCACGCGCGAGCCGACGGTGCTCGAGAGCCGTCCCGAGATCGGCCCGGCGACGAGCATCCCGAGCGTGGCGGGGACGAGGAAGAGTCCCGCCTCGGTCACCGATGCGCCGAAGCCGAAGCCGGTCGACGTCGGCAGCTCCACGAACTGGGGCACGAGCACGAACGAGGCGAACATGCCGAAGCCGAGCACGAGCGCGGCGAGGTTGGTCGTCCACACCGGCCGCAGCCGCATCATCTGCATGTCCACGAGCGCTGACCGCGTGCGCAACTCGACCCAGACCCAGACCGGGATCAGCACGGCCGCGATGGCGAAGAGGACGAGCGTCTTCGGCGACGTCCAGCCCCACGTCGCGCCCTGGCTGACCGGGACGAGCAGCGCGACGAGCCACGCGCCGAGCAGTACCGCGCCGAGCGAGTCGATCCGCCCGCGCGTCTTCACCGGCGACTCCGGGACGAAGAAGACGATCCCGACGGTCGCGACGATCACCGCGATCAGCGGGAACCAGAAGAGCCAGTGGTAGGAGAAGTGCTCGATGATCGGCCCGGCGAGCACGATCCCCAGGCCGCCGCCGATGCCCAGGATCGCCGAGATCAGCGCGATTCCGTGCGGGACGCGCCGCGGCGGGAACTCGTCGCGGATGATCGCGAAGGAGAGCGGGAAGACCGCACCGCCGGCGCCCTGGATCACGCGCGCGACGATCATCACGCCGATCGAGGTCGCGAGCGCCGCCAGCAGCGTCCCGAACGCGAGCACCACCAAGACGACGACCATCGTCCGCTTCTTGCCGTACATGTCGCCGAGCCGCCCGGCGATCGGCGTCACCACGGACGCGCTCAGCAGGTACGCGGTCAGGATCCAGGCCGCGCCGGCGGTCGTGGTATCCAAGTCGTGCTGGATCGTCAGCAGCGCCGGCGCGACGAGCGACTGCAGCAGCGCGTAGGCAACCGCCGCCACTGCCAGGAGTGTGAAGGTGACGTTGTAGTGCTGGCGCTCGCCCCCCGAGCTCACGCGTGCGACGGTAGCAGCAGCGCCTCGATCTGCTCGTCGTCGTAGCCGAGCTCGCCGAGCACCTCTCGCGTGTGTTCGCCGAGCAGCGGAGGCGGCAGGGTTCCCGCCCTCGGGCCGAGCGGGGACGCGACCAGCCGCAGCGCACCGATCGTCGGATGCTCGACCGTCAGCGTCCGCGCCTCCGCCAGGGCGTCGAGCACGCCGCGCACCTTGCCCGCCGGAACGCCCGCGCTCCCGAGACGCGCGACCCACTCGTCGGCAGAACGCGCGGCGAAGACACGCTCGAGTTCGCCGACCAGCTCCTCGCGGTGCTCGACCCGCGAGGAGTTCGTCCGGTAGCGCTCGTCCTCGGCCAGGTCCGGCCGCTCGAGCACCTCGCACAGCCGGCGGTAGAGGCCGTCGTTCGCTCCCGCGACGCTGACCAACCCGTCGGCGGCGGCGAAGGTCTGGTACGGGACGATGCTCGGGTGGGCGTTCCCGTGGCGGCCCGGCTCCTCACCCGTGACGAGCGCCGTGCCGGAGACGTTGACGAGCGCCGAGAGCGCCGTGTCGTAGAGCGAGATCTCGATCCGCTCGCCGCGGCGTGCGACCAACGCCGCGAGCACGGCGGTGGTAGCGGCGTAGCCGGCGAGCACGTCGATGGCCGCCACGCCGACCTTGAGCGGCGGCCCGTCGGCCTCGCCCGTGACCGCCATCAGCCCGCTTTCGGCCTCGACCACGAAGTCGTAGCCGGGACGCTCGTCCCCGAAGCCGGTGATCGAGCAGTAGACGAGCTCCGGGTTCTCGCGCGCGAGCCGCTCGTAACCGCCGCCCAACCGCTCGGCGACTCCCGGGCGGAAGTTCTCGACCACGACGTCGCTCTCGCGCGCGAGCCGCGCCAACACCTCCTGCGCGTCGGGCCGAGCGAGGTCCAGCGCGACGCTGCGCTTGCCGCGATTGATCGAGAGGAAGTAGGCGGACTCACCGCCCACGTACGGCGGCCCCCACGTCCGTGTCTCGTCGCCCTCGCCGGGCCGCTCGACCTTGACCACGTCGGCGCCGAGGTCGGCGAGCAGCATCGTGCAGTACGGCCCCGCGAGGACGCGCGAGAGGTCGAGGACGCGGATGCCGTCGAGCGGCGGCATCCGCGAATGCTAGGCCGCTTCGTCTAGCAGCTGCGGCGCCTTCTCGACCGCGCGGGCCGGCGGCGGCGCCGAGCGGACGAGCGTGACCGCGATCGCGGCGCCGAGCAGCAGGAGGCCCGTGAGCGCGTAGAGCCCGGTCTGGAAGCCGTGGTCGAGCGCGACGCTGGTCGGCGCGAGCGCGTGCGCGTCGGCGTAGTTGCTCGACGAAGTGGCCGCGATCGCGCTGACCGCGGCGATGCCGACGGCGCCGCCGATCTGGCGGCTCGTGTTGATCAGGCCCGAGGCGACCCCGCGTCGGCCGGCGCGACCCCGGTCAGGCTCGCGATCGTCACCGGGACGAACGAGAGGCCCATTCCGGCGCCGCCGAGCACGAAGGCCGGGAAGAGATCCCAGAAGTAGCTGCCGTCCACCGGCAGGCGCGTCAGCCAGGCGACCGAGAGCGCGCTGGCGAGCAGGCCGGCGGTCAGCGTCGGCCGGACGCCGAAGCGCGAGACGACCAGCTGCGCGATGTTCGAGGTCACGACGACGCTCAAAGCAAAGCCCGTGAAGGCGAGGCCGCTCTCGACCGCGGAGTAGTGCAGGACGTCCTGCAGGTAGAGCGTCAGCAGGAAGAACTCGGAGAACGCGACCGCGCCGACGATCGCCATCGCCGCGTTTGCGCCGGTGAGCGTGCGCGAGCGGAAGATCCGCAGCGGCAGCAGCGGGTGGGGCGAGCGCAGCTCGATCAGGACGAAGGCCCCGACGAGCGCGGCCGCGACGCCGAAGAGCCCGAGCGTGCCGGGGGAGCCCCAGCCGTGGCTCGCCGCGCGGGTGGTCGCGTAGACGAGCAGCATCAGTCCGCCCGTGATGGTGGCCGCGCCGCGGACGTCGAAGTGCCGGTGCGCGAGGTTCACGCGGCCGGCGGGCAGCAGCGCAGGCGTCAGCGCGATCGCCGCGATCCCGACCGGGACGTTGATGAAGAAGACCCACGACCAGCCCAGGTACGAGGTCAAGAGACCGCCGAGCAGCACGCCTACAGCCGCGCCGGAACCTGAGGCGGCGCCGTAGATCCCGAGCGCGAGGTTGCGCTCGCGGCCTTCCGCGAACATGGTCGTCAGCAGCGACAGCGCCGCGGGCGCGAGCAACGCGCCACCGAGGCCCTGGAGCGCGCGGAAACCGATCAGCGAAGCCTCTGACCACGCGAGGCCGCAGAGCAGCGAGGCGACGGAGAAGAGGACGAGTCCCGCGATGAACAGCCGCCGGCGTCCGAGCAGGTCGGCGAGCCGTCCGCCCAGCAAGAGGACGCCACCGAACAGGATCGCGTACGCAGAGATCACCCATTGCAGGTTCTCCTGCGAGAAGTTCAGGTCGGTCTTGATCGACGGCAGCGCCACGTTGACGATGGCGACGTCGAGAATGACCATGAACTGAGCGGTGACGATCAGTGCGAGTGCGCTCCAGCGGTGGTCGGTTCGGCTCACGTTGTTGTTCTCCTTAATCGTTGATTACTACCAACTATCATACACAACAACCCTTGAGCGCGCTACGCTATTCCCGATGAACGTCACCACTTCGCAAACTTCGGCCGAGCGGCTCCCCGCGGAGCTGGTGGCCTCGACCTCGTTCCTGCTCAAGCGGCTTGGCTTCGCCGCCAAGGAACGCGGGATGGCCGCCTACGAGGAGACAGGCCTCCACCCGTACCACTTCGGGGTGCTGCTCGTGCTCGACGAGGGCTCGCGCGAGACCCAGGGGTCGATCGCCGACGCGCTCGGCTACGACCGCGGCCAGCTGGTCGGACTGCTCGACGAGCTCGAAGAGCAGGGGCTCGTTGAGCGGAAGCGCGACCCGAACGACCGCCGCCGCCATGTCGTGTCGCTCACCTCCGACGGAAAGAAGGAGCTCCGCCGGCTGCGGGCGCTCGCCAAGCAGCTCGACGACGACTTCCTCGCCCCGCTCTCCGACAGTGAGCGCGAGGCGCTGCACGCGCTGCTGCTGCGGCTCGCCGAGGTGCACGAGCCGCGCTGCGCGCCGCTCGGGGCCTAGGCCGCCGCGGCGGCCTGCTCGAGCTCGTCGATCTCGATCTTCCCCATCTGCAGCATCGCGGCCATCACGCGCTGGGCCTTCTCGCGATCGGAATCGGTCAGCAGCTCCGTCAGCCGGTTCGGCACGACCTGCCAGGAGAGGCCGAAGCGGTCCTTGAGCCAGCCGCAGGGCCCGTGCTCGCCGCCGTCCCCGAGCTTCTCCCAGTAGTGGTCGACCTCGTCCTGGTCGCGGCAGGGGATCTGGAACGAGACCGCCTCGTTGAACTTGAAGTCGGGCCCGCCGTTCAGCGCGAGGAACTTCTGCCCGTCGAGCTCGAAGGTGACCGTCATCACCGTCCCCTCCGGCCGCGGGCCGGCCGAGCCGTAGCGCGCGACTTCGAGGATCTTCGAGTTCGGGAAGACCGAGGTGTAGAGCTCGGCGGCGTCCTCGCCTTCGGTGTCGAACCAGAGACATGGGGTCAGCTGCGGCATCGTTCGCTCCTCTCGTCGGGTTCCGTCACGAACTAGGACTGCGCGGCCGGCAGGAAATCATCGCCGATGACTTTCCGGGCCGGATCCGGTCTACTTCAGGACGATCGTCGAGACGGAGGTGAAGCGAATGTCGAAGAGCGTGCTCCTCATCGGTACGCGCAAGGGCCTGTTCGTGCTGGAGAGCGGCGACCGCCGCGACTGGAGTGTGCGCGGGCCCTACTGCGAGAGCTGGCCCATCTATCAGGCGGTGCTCGACGCCGAGTCGGGGACGATCTACGCCGCAGCGGCAAGCGAGTGGCTCGGCTCGGCGATCTGGCGCAGCGCCGATCTCGGCGAGTCGTGGGAGCACTCGAGCGAGGGGATCGGCTACCCCGAAGAGGACGGCGGCTTGAAGCTGTCGAAGGTCTCGTCCGTGATGCCAGCGCACGGCCGGCTACTCGTCGGCGCGGAGTCGGCCGGCCTGTTCGAGAGCACCGACGGCGGCAAGACCTTCTCGCTCGTGACGACGTTCGAGGGCCAGGAGGGCCGCGAGGCCTGGAACGACCCGGCGCAGCAGCCGCCCGGCCACCTCGGCCTGTCCGCGATCATCCCCCACCCCGAGGAGCGCGACCGCTTCTGGATCATCGTCCAGGGCTACAGCCTCTTCGAGACGACCGACGGCGGCAAGACGTGGACGCCCCGCAACAAGGGCCTCCGCCGCGACTGGCCCGCCGACTACGAGGAGATCGGCTTCTGCGTCCACAAGGTGTCGCCCGCCGCCGACTTCGAGCGGATGTACCAGCAGAACCACGTCGGCATGCACCGCTCCGACGACGCCGGCAAGACGTGGACGGAGATCACGGAGGGCCTGCCGACCGAGTTCGGCTTCGCCGCCGCGACGCACCCGCACGACCGCGACACCTTCTACGTGATCCCGCTCGACCCGGGGCACGGCCGGACGATGCCGGAGGGCAAGGCCGCTGTCTGGCGCACACGCGACGGCGGCTCGAGCTGGCAGCCGCTCACGAACGGGCTGCCGCCAGAGAACGCCTACGTGGGCGTCCTGCGCGAGGGGATGACGATGGACGACCGCGACGCTCCCGGCCTCTACTTCGGCACCAGCACGGGTCAGCTGTTCGCGAGCACCGACGAGGGTGAGAGCTGGGGCGAGATCGGCGGCCTCTTCCCGGGCATCACGTCCGTCACTGTCGCGACCGTCGAGTAATGGCGGAGCTGCACCTGCCGCCGATGCTGCTGCCCCTCTTCCCGGGGCTGCCGCGCGAGCTCGCGATCGAGGCCGGGACGGTGCTCGAGGCGATCGACAGCCTGGACGAGCGCTGGCCCGGGTTCCGCGACCGCCTCGTCGAGCCGGGCCCGGCGTTGCGCCCGCACATCAACGTCTACGTCGACCGCGAGCGAGGCGGGCTCGAGACCGAGCTCGGGACCGCCTCGCGAGTCGACGTGATCGCCGCGATCAGCGGCGGCTAGCTCGCGCGGCTGCATGGGACAGGACGAACGACTCCTTCTGGGTTCGTCGTTCGGCGCAGCAGCGACCGCGTACGCCGAGCACCGCCCGGACTACGCGCAGGCCGCGGTGCACTGGGCACTCGAACGTGCGCCCGGCTCGCGAGTGCTCGACCTCGGCGCGGGAACCGGCAAGCTAACGGCCACGCTGGTCTCGCTTGGCGCCGAAGTCATCGCGGTCGAGCCTGACCCGGCGATGCTGGCCGAGCTGCGCCGCGCGCTGCCGACTGTCTGCGCCCTGTCGGGTAGTGCCGAGGCGGTACCGCTGCCGGACGCGTCCGTCGATGCCGTGCTGGCCGGCAACGCCATGCACTGGTTCGACATGAACGTCGCGGGACCCGAGCTCGCCAGAGTCCTCGAACCAGACGGCATCCTGGCCGGCCTGTGGAACGTCTTCGACAACCGGGTCGACTGGGTTGCCGCACTCGAACGGATCAGCGGGCCGGCGGCCATTGGCCCGAGGGACACGTTCAGCAGCTGGCGCGCCGAGACGGCCGAAGCGCACCTCCCAAACGGTGGCTCGATCGCCCAGTTCGGCTCGCCGGAGCAGGCCGAGTTTCCGCACGGGCAGCCACGGACCGCCGATTCCCTCGTCGCGACGTTCGCGACGAAGGCGGGGATGTTGGTCATGCCAGAACAGGAACGAGAGGCCACGCTCGGTCGGATCCGCGCTTTCCTCGCGAGCAGACCGGAGACCGCTCGCGGCGAATTCACCCTGCCGATGCTGACCGGCGTGCTCCGCGTCGCGCCACTGTGAAAACCATCGACTAGATCTGCTACCAGGTAAAGGGACCGTAGAGACGAGAGCGCCGCATGGGCCAGCGTGCGGGAATGTCACCCGATGGCATTGGGACGGCCAGTAAAGAGCGTCTGCGAATCGACGAAGCAGATTGGGTTGTCGAACGGGTCGCTGCCGTAGAAGCTGCGCTCGCCCCAGGGTCTAACCTCGATAGCCGTGAGGTCTTGGCAGCCCGCACCGCGCGCGCGCTCGTATGCGGCGTTCAGGTCTCCGACGCTGAAGTAGACGTTCTGAGGATTTGGACCGACCTGCTCAGCGTCGCCATCGGCCAGCGCGTCATAACAAGCGAGGATCGTGCCTCCGCAGTCGAAGTAGTGTCGGCCGCCGGATACACGAATCCCCGGCGTGTCGAGCAGTTGAGCGTAGAAGGACGTCGCCGCCTCGATGTCGGTGACCGGGAGGATCACGCGAAAGAGGTGAGGCTCGGACACGCAAGAAGTCTGCCCCGTCATCGGAATCGGCTCAAGGTCCCGTGCCGTCAGGCTCACGAGGCTGACAGGTCGAGCGAGCGGGAATGTCCACCTGAGCCAGCCCTCCGAGCTGTGCTTCGAAACCGCTATCGCCGCAGCCGGTAGCTGAGCCGTACGAACTGCTTGTCGCGCAAGACATCGACGAGCTCCAGATCAGCTGCCGTCAGGAGACGTGGGAGCAGCGGTGCCCCGCCGCCGAGCGTCACCGGTGCGATCCCGACAAGGACCTCGTCCAACAGTCCACGGTCGGAAAACTGCCCCACAAGGTCGCCTCCGCCGACGAGCCAGATGTTTCTGTCGCCCGCCGCTTGCGTCATCTCCTGGTGAACCGGGAGAGCGTCCCCCTCGACGATCCGAATGTCCGTTCCCGGAACCAGTGGCAGCGGCCTATGCGTGAACACCCAGCATGGGGTCTCCCCGTAGTAAGCACGCCACTTCTCGGGATGATCGAGTAGACGCTCATGATCGAGAACCCACTCATAGGTCGTCGCTCCCATCGCCATCGCGCCCACGTCGGCGAAGAAGCGTGTGAAGGAGTCGTCCCCCTTCGTCCGATCGACTTCGAACAGCCAATCGAGAGAGTTGTTCTCGTCCGCGATGTAGCCGTCAAGGCTCGTCGCGGTGAAGTACTGGGTCTTCGTCACACCGCCACTGTGCCAGGCGTTGCAGGAGACCGATCGCCAGAGTACTCGCGTGGGCCAGCGTGCGGGAATGTCACCCGAGGGTCCCAGTGACTCGGCGACGTGGGCGGCTAAGGCGCGCTAGGTGTTGTTCATTTGGCGGCTGACGAAGCAGAAGCAGTACTCGTCGATGCCGCCGGAGCCGTTGCCGGGGGCGAGAAAGTGCAGCTTGTCGACCATGTGGTTGTGGCCGCCCACGAAAGGCTTATAGATCCCTGTTCCCTCCAGGACCGTCAGTTCGTCCAGGGACGCGCCGACTGTAAGAGGAGCAGGTGCAGTGAGCGCGAACCGCATTCAGGCAATGGCGATCCGCAACGGCTGCCTGATTCACGGGTGATGGTCGAATGGTGAGCGCCTATCTCTTCGACCAGCGACAGGGCGAGAGGGTCGAAGACTGGGCCGGGGCTCTCCACGGCCTGAACAAGAATCAGATCCTTTGGATCGACTTGGTGGATGCCTCCAAGGACGAGACAGTCGATGTCCTCGACGCGCTCGACCTGGGCGCCGCCGCGGAGTTGAAGCTCGGCGATCCGGAGCGACGACCATGCGTCGAGCAGTTCGAAAGGCACCTGCGGGTGACGGCCGTCGCTGTCTCGGATACAGAGCGCGACCCTGCTCTTGAGAGGATCGTCTTGGACTGTTTCCTTGGTTCCAACTGGATCCTGACCGTCCACGGCGCCGACATCGCTGCGCTCGATGACTTTCGAGGCGTCGCCGAAGGGAAGGGCGAAGTCGGGCTTCTCGACGCACCGTCGTTTCTCACAAGACTCTCGGAGTGGGTCATAACCAGCTACCTCCGTGCCTTCGACGAGATCGAAGAAACCCTCGATGAGATCGATGTGGAGGCAATCGCGCATGCAAGTAAGGACCTCGAGGAACAGCTCGAGGTGCTCGGTGAGGCTCGCCGTCGAGTCGGCCGACTCCGACGGACGCTCGCGCCCCACCGAGAGGTGTTCGCAACGCTGAGCCACTCCGAGTTCGACCCGCTCTCCTCCGAGGCGTCGGCGGAGCGGTTCCTTGCACTCACGGCGAGAGTCGACGCCGCGCTCGCCTCCGCACGCGATGTGAGGGATGGGATCGCAAGCTCATTCGACGTGCTGATCGTCGGCACAGAACACCGGACGAACGAGATCGTGAAAGTCCTCACGCTCGCGTCGATCCTGCTGCTCCCCGGCGCTCTCCTCGCAGGCATGGCGGGAATGAACGTCAACATCAGCGCACACACCTTCGTCCACTCGCCATTGTTCTGGGTCGTCGTCACCGCCATCATCCTGATCGCAATTGCAACACTCGCCTTCGCCCGGGTAAGACAGTGGATCTGAATCTGACGGACGCCTCGTGTTCCGGGTCACATCGCGTGGCGCACGCCACGTCCGGGGCGTAACCGTGGCGTGTGCCAGCCCCGAAGGAGGATGCCTAATCCCAGGAGCGAGAGATCCAAGTCGAGCCGGTTCGGCGTAGTAACGGCTAGCGCTTGATGTCGTCCTACCGATGAAATGAATGATCCGATGTCCCGGTGGGATGCTTGTGGGAAGCGAACCAGGGGAGGCAAGAAATGACGGAAGCGAGTCTGTACGAACGACTCGGTGGCGCATTCGCTATCGCGGCAGTGGTTGATCACTTCAGCGACGCTGTTGTGCGCAACCCGATCACCGGTCAGGGGTCGGAGGATCCCGAGCTCGACGAATGGAGCACCAACGATCTGGGAAGGCTTCCAGGCCTCAAGTTCATGCGCACTCTTTGGGTCTGCGACATCTCGGGCGGGCCTCAGGGCTATGCAGCCACGAAACCGGGCAGTACTCCTCTAGGCCTAGAAGAAGCCCATCGGGCGCTGACGATCTCTCCCGCCATCTTCGACGAAGTCGCGGCTGAGCTTGGGCGATCGCTTGACCACTTCAACGTGCCCGAGCGGGAGAAAGGGGAGGTTCTGGCTGCATTTGCCGCGCACAAGGGCGAGGTGACTGAGGGATACGCCCAGTAGCCCCGACGGGGGTCAGCAACTCGGAGGGCAGCTACCGTCCTCTCCGCCGCAGTCTGGTTGTCGCGTGCGGGAATGCACCCGACGAAACGAATCGACTGTGGAGCGGATGCTGTCCGCGGCGTAACATCCGTCACATGGCGCTCCTGTTCATTCTCTTGTCGCTCTTCGCGCTGCTCGGGTTCGGGACTGGGTCGTCTTCCATGGGCGTGGGGCACGTCACGCAAAACTCGTCGGCGACCGGAAGCGCGAGCACCACCGGAAGCGCGTCCTCGACCGTCCAGCGCTCCGTCCAGACAACGAATGGCGTGACGCGAGAGAGTTGCGTGGTCGTGACGTGGAAGGCCGGCCGGCCGGCGCACCGCCGTCCGTGCCACAAAGCACCCGCCAAGCCGTAACCGCCCCGGTGCGCCCCCGTAAGCCGTTCGTCGCAAAGCGGCGCGAACCGGAGGAGAACTTCGCCTGGGCCAGTGTGCGGGAATGTCCTAGAAGTGGTGACCCTGAGCGTCGCGTGATCGCCTACGACGTTGGCTCGACGACCTTGGCGACGACCCAGCGGTGCTTGCCGATCTTGCGGTCGCGGACGAATCCCAGCTTCTCGTAGGTCGACAGGGCGCCGTTGAAGAGGAAGCCGGCAGGAACCGAACCCGCGCCCTCGGGATAGCCCTCTACCGTGCCGCCGCCGAGAGAGGCGATCAGATCGAGCGCCCCCGCGAGCGCCGCCGTGGCGACGCCCTGTCGCCGGTGCCCCTTGCCGACGAAGTTGCAGGCGATCCGCCAGTCCGGCATGGTCGTGAGGCTCTTCTCATAGGCAGCCCGGTTCTTGATCTTCGGCACCTCGTCCGGGGCGCCGAACTGGCACCAACCCACACAGTCGTCGCGATCGAACACAAGGGCTGCATGTGCCCTGCCTGCCCGCACGCGTGCGAGCTTGCGTTCCCGGTTCAACGCCGGGTCGCGGCTGTCATCCGGATGAAAGCCCATGCACCAGCAACCCCCGAAGACGCCGTTATTCTCCTCGACTAGCCTGGCGAACGCATCCCAGCTCGACTCATCGAGAGCCTTAATCGTGTACCCCGACCCCACCACCAACTCAGCCTAGCCCGCCAGGCCGCATAGCACTCGGCTGGGCCAGTGGTCGGAAATGACCCCTGACGTGATCTAGGACGAGAAGGCGGGTGCGTACTCGAATGGTCCGGCGACTGACGGTGTGTACGCGCGTAGAGGTCGAGCTTGGAAGGCGCTGCCCCACTTCGGCTCCGGCGGCATCACACCAAGTTCCACGGCTGGACGGAACCCGAAGCGGTCGTAGTACTGGGGAGACCCGAGCAGGACGACCAAGGGGACATCCTGCGCGTCCGCGGCGCTGAGAAGCGCGTTCATTAGGGCGCTTCCGATCCCTTTGGCTTGGTGGTCGGGAAGGACGCCGATCGGACCCACTGCGACCACGGAGTCGGAACCGACCTTTGCGCGACTTGCGGTCACATGACCGACAACCGCGTTCTGAGCCAGCGCAGTAAACGACAGCTCATCAATCACGTCCTGTGCCTCCCAAAGTGCGGCAAAGATTCCCACCTCGGGTGGCACACGATCGCCGTGATCTTGTCGCTTGAACGCTTCTGCGTAGACAACGTTCGCTGCTTCGTAGTCGCGCGACTCCTGTGGTCTGACGATCACGCGCACATGGTCGCACGCGCCGCACGTTCGCGTGGGCCAGTGTGCGGAATGTCACCAGAGACGCGCCGGACGATTACGCACGGTCTGGGAATGCACGGAGGCAGGATCCGCGCGCCCCCTGATGGAGCGTAGTGCGCGTTGAGGGATCGTTTGGGCGGAGGTTCGCCTATGCCGATGGGTGCGTACCCGGTGCCGCATCGAGTTCACTGGCTGCATCGGTGGTTTACGTGGGTCATAGTCGGCCTGCTGGCCGCCGTCGGCATCAGCGTCGGCATCGACCGAGCGTTCCTTTCGGGCCAGGCGCGGTACTCGTGGCCGCCCGAGCCGTGCGTGGTGCAGGGGATCGACGCCCGCTGCGGCACCTCTCGTCGTCCCGGAGAACCGCACGAAACCGAACGGACGCACGATCGGGCTCAACGTCGTCGTCCTCCCTGCGTTCTCGAAGCCGGCCCGAAAAGACGCGGTCACCTATCTCGCTGGCGGGCCGGGGGACGCGGCGACCGAGCTCGCGGCGACGTGGAGCGAGCAACTGTCGGCGCTCAACCTGCATCGCGACATCCTGCTCGTCGACCAGCGGGGGACGGGGCGATCGAAACCCCACCATGTCGACGCGACGCAGTACGGGACGCGGATGGCGATGGACGACCTGGATGCGGTGCGGGCTGCGCTCGGCTACCGGCAGCTCGACGTGATCGGCAGCTCCTACGGAGCGACAGCGGCACAGGTCTACGCGAGGCTGCATCCCTCCTCGGTGCGCACGCTCGTCCTCGTGGCCGGGACGGCGGTCGACGTCCCGTTCTTCGACCGTTACGCCGTCAACGCCCAGCGCGCCCTCGACCAGCTCGCCGAGGCGTGCGCGTCGCAGCCCGAATGCCGGGCGGCGTTCCCCGGCTGGGAGCGTCAATTCGGCGAGCTCGTGCAGGCTTGGAACGCCCATCCGGTGCACGGCACGAGTGGAGACGAGTTCGCCTCGGTCGTCCACGTGATGTTGCTGCGCTTGGACAACGCGGTCTCGATCCCGCTGGTTGTCAGCAGCGCCATGAAGGGCGACTACGGCCCGCTCGACCGCGCAGGATCGGGTGATCTCAACCCCGGCCTCGGCCTGATGAGATCGATCTGGTGCAACGAGCCATGGGTCGGGCTCGACGCGAAAGGCCCGTGGAACACCCAGTTCGACAGCTACACGACCGCGCGGATCGCGGCGTTCCGCCATCAGTGCGACTCCGGCCCGAAGCGCGCCGAGCCGCGCTCGCTCTGGACGCTCCCCACGCGCAGCTCCGTACCTGTGATCGCGTTCGTCGGCGGCGCCGACCCGCAGGATCCCGTCACGAACCTCTCCGGCCTGACGCAGCACTTCCCCGACAGCCGCACCGTCGTCTTCCCACGCATCGGGCACGACTTCAGCATAGGCGGCTGCGTCGACGACACCATGGCTGACTTCGCCGACCGCGGCACAACCAAGGGCGTGGACACGACACGCTGTGAAGGTGCGGTCGCGGTGCCGCCGTTTGTGCTCGGCAACTGAGTAGATCTCAGTCAAATCTGGCGATACCACTGGCGACTGGGCCAGCGTGCCTAACGCCTGAAGTTCGGAGATCAGCCGGCGTCAGGCGGACTCGGCCGCGGGCGGCGGAGCGGGCTCGCTCTTGAGGAAGAGCGCCTTGGCGGCCCACGGCGGCAGCCACCAGTTCCAGTCGCCGAAGAGCCGCATCATCGCGGGCACTAGCAGGGCGCGGATCACCGTCGCGTCGAAGATGATCCCGGCCGCGAGGCCGATTCCGAACTGCTTGATGTCGACGCCCGGGCTCGACGAGAGCACGAAGAAGGCGAACATCAGCACCAGCGCGGCGCTCGTCACGAGTTTGCCGGTGCGCGCGAGGCCAAGCGAGATCGCTGTCACCGTGTCGCCCGTCTCGTCGTAGATCTCGCGCATGCGCGTGAGCATGAAGACCTCATAGTCCATCGAAAGGCCGAACAGGAAGGCGAAGATCATCAGCGGGATCCAGGGGATGATCGCGTGCGTCGCAGGCACGCCCCAGATCGCCTGCGAGCCGTGGCCGTCCTGGAAGATGAAGACGATGATCCCGTAGGCGGCGAGCAGCGAGATCAGGTTCAGGACGACGGCCTTGATCGGCAGAATGATCGACCTGAACGCCCGCGCGAGCAGGATGAACGTCAGCAGCACGACGAAGCCGAGCACGTAGGGGAAGTTCGAGTAGACCGCGGCGACGAAGTCGCGGTCCTCTCCGGCGACGCCGCCGAGCGTGCCGTCGGTCCCCTTCAGCGTCGCCCGCGTGCGCTTGATCGTCCCGCGCGTGGACTTGGCCGCGCCGTCGGCGTCGGGGAAGGCCTCGACCAGGCTGTCCGGGCCCTTGCGCCAGTCGGGCGGCACGGCGACGCCCTCGATGCCAGGCACCCGCCGGACCTTGACCGCGACCGCCTGCGGGTCGCCGTTGTTCTCGACGAGCACCACGAACGGCTTCATCACGCCCGGCGAGATCTGGGCGTCGGTGAGCACCTGGCGGCCGTTGATCGCGTCCCCCTTGCCGGGGAAGTCCTTGGCCTGCGCCTCGCTCGGGTTCAGCTGTACGCCGTAGAACACGAGCACCGCGACGATCGCGAACCCGACGGTCGCCACGGCCCCGGGATGGCGCATGACGAAACGGGCCCAACGCCCCCACGGGCCGTCTTCCGGATGGCCGCGATCGACGAAGCGCTTGGGCAGCAAGCGCACGCTGTTGATCCGCGGGCCAAGAGTCGCGAGCAGCGCCGGCAGCAAGGTGATCGCCGTGATCACCGACACCGTCGGGATCAGCAGGCCGCCGATCCCGATCGAGCGGATGAACGGCAGCGGGATCACGAGCATCGAGAGCAGCCCGACGGCCACGGTCGAGCCCGACACGATCACCGAGCGCCCCGCGTGCGTCATCGTCTCGGTCAGCGCCGTCTCGACGTCCTCGCCTTCGCGCAGCTCGTCGCGGAAGCGGAAGATCATCAGGAGCGCGTAGTCGATCGCCACGCCGAGGCCGACGAGGGCGATCAGGAACTGGACGACGATCGAGACGTTGGTGATGTAGGTCAGGATCCAGACCAGCGTGAAGGTGTTCAGGATCGCCGCGATCGCGACGACGATCGGCATCAGCACCGCCGGCAGCGTCCCGAAGACGAAGAACAGGATCACCAGGCAGCCGAGGCCGCCGATCAGCGCCTCGGTGAGCACGCTCGGGCCACCGCTCGAGCCGCCGGTCGAGGCGTCATAGAGCGGGTCGCGCCCGGTCAGGTAGGCCTGGACGCCGGCCGGTGTCGCCTCCTTCAGCTTCGCCCGCACCTCGTCGAGGTGCACCGACGAGCTGAAGGTCGGCGACTTCGGTGGGTAGATCTCGGCGAACATCGTGTGGCCGTCCTTGGAGACGTAGGCGCGGTTCTCGCCGGTCGAGAAGTAGGAGGAGTCGCGAGAGCCCGGGTTGACCGCCGCGGCCGCCGCGACTGCCTTCTGGATCCCGGCCTGCTGGGTGATGTCACCGTCGCTGTGGAAGACGGCGACGAGCGGCGCCTGCTCGCCCGTGCCGAATGTCTTCAGCGTCCGCTGGTTCGCCTCGTACGAGGAGTAGCCCGGGATCGAGAAGCTCTCGAACCAGCGCTTGGACACCTGGCCCGCCGAGAAGGCGCCGAACAGGGTCAGCACGATCCACGCCGCGATCACGATCTTGCGGCGGCGGACGATCAGGTGCGCGAGCCGCGCCAGCCGCGGCTGTCCCTCGGGCGTGCCCACCGCGCTCACGTTACCTGCCCTTCCGGTGCCTCCCGTGTTGCAGGTTGGTAAACGAGGATCGTCACGCCGTCGTCGCCCACCGGCGTGGACTTGACAAGCCGGAGCGGCAGCTCGGAGGGGGTCTCGCCGAACAGCCGCCGGCCGGTGCCGAGCACCGTCGGGAAGACCATCAGGCGGAGCTCGTCCACCAGGCCGCGCTCCAGCAGCGACTGCACGAGCTGCCCGCTGCCGTTGACGAGGAGCTCGCCCTCGAGCTCGGGGAGCTCGTCGAGCGTCACGACCCGCGTGTTGTTCCACTCCGGGTCGGCCAGCGTGCTCGAGACGACGTACTTGGGCATGTTGTTGAACTTGTCCGCGAACCCGAACTCGTCAGTGCGCGAGGGCCAGGCCGCGGCGAAGCCGGCGTAAGTGACCCGGCCGAGCAGCAACCCTTCCGCGGCCATTACCTCGTCGAGCTTGAAGCGGTCGCCCTCCTCACCGCGCTCGTAGCGGAACGCCCAGCCGCCCCGGTCGATGCCTTCGGAGCCGCCCGGGTCCTCGAAGACGCCGTCGAGCGTGATGAACTGCGATACGACGATTCTGCTCACGGCAACTGAGACGGCGTCAGTCGCCGAAACTCATCGGCCGGGTTGCGGGACGACCCTGATGTAGGGCTTGGGCGAGTCCCACTCGCCGAAGATCTCCTTGGCTTCGTCGTCCGAGACAGACCCTGCGATGATCACGTCGTCGCCCTGCTGCCAGTTGACCGGCGTCGCCACCTTGTGCTGCGCCGTCAGCTGCAGCGAGTCGATCACGCGCAGCACCTCGTCGAAGTTGCGGCCGGTCGTCATCGGGTAGACGAGGATCAGCTTGACCTTCTTGTCCGGGCCGATCACGAAGACGTTGCGGACGGTCTGGTTGTCGGCCGGCGTGCGGTCGCCGGGATCGCCGGAGACGTCGTTCGTCAGCATCCCGTAGAGCTTCGAGACCTCGAAGTCGGCGTCGCCGATGATCGGGTAGTTGGGAGCGTGGCCCTGCGTCTCCTCGATGTCCCGAACCCAGTCCGCATGGTTGCCGACGGGATCTACCGACAGGCCGATGACCTTGACGTTGCGCTTGTCGAACTCCGGCTTGATCTTCGCCATGTAGCCGAGCTCGGTCGTGCAGACGGGCGTGAAGTCCTTCGGGTGCGAGAAGAGCACCGCCCACGAGTCGCCGATCCAGTCGTGGAAGTTGATCGGGCCCTCGGTCGTCTGGGCCTCGAAGTCCGGTGCGGTGTCGCCGAGCTGCAGTGCCATCATGCCCTCCCTTAACGCGGTCGGGAGAAGCGTATTCCCTGGAGTAGGCTTCGGTGATGGCGACCGAGCAGGTGCAGGGTGCCGCCGACGTTCGCGCCGCCCGTGAGCGGTACGTGCCGCGCGGGATCGCGACCACCGACTTCGTCGTCGCGCGCGCGGAGGGCGCGACGCTCTGGGACGCCGACGGCAACGAGGTGCTCGACTTCGCCGGCGGGATCGCCTGCCAGAACCTCGGGCACAACCCGGAGGCCGTCGTCCGCGCGGTGCACGAGCAGGTCGACCACTACCTGCACCAGTGCTTCATGGTCGGGATGTACGAGCCGTACGTCGAGGTCGCCCGCCGGCTGGACGCGCTCTGGCCGGGCGAGAGCGAGACGAAGACGCTGCTCGTCAACTCGGGCGCGGAGGCGGTCGAGAACGCGGTCAAGATCGCGCGCGCCGCGACCGGGCGGCCGGGCGTCGTCGTCTTCGACCGCGCCTTCCACGGCCGCACCAACCTGACGATGGCGATGACCTCGAAGCTCGTCTACAAGCAGGGCTTCGGCCCGCTCGCGCCCGAGGTCTACCGGGCGCCCCGCGCCCTACCCGTACCGCGGCGTCTCGGTCGAGGATGCGCTTGCCGGCCTGGAGCTGCTGTTCAAGCAGGACGTCGCGCCCGACGCGGTCGCCTGCGTTGTGCTCGAGACCGTGCAGGGCGAGGGCGGCTTCATCCCGATGCCTGCCGAGTTCATCGGCCCGCTGAAGGAGCTCTGCGAGAGGCACGGGATCGTCTACGTCGCCGACGAGGTGCAGTCCGGCTGCGGGCGCACGGGCACCGTCTGGGCGATCGAGCACTCCGGCGTCGAGCCCGACCTGCTCGTCGCCGGCAAGACGCTCGGCGGCGGCCTGCCGCTCGCGTCCGTCACCGGCAAGGCGGAGCTGATGGACGCGCCGCACCCCGGCGGACTCGGCGGCACCTTCGGCGGCAACCCGGTCTCGTGCGCCGCCGCGTGCGCCGTGCTAGACCAGCTCGCCGAGCCCGGCTTCCGCGAGCGCGCCGAGGAGATCGCGTCCCTGCTACGGACGCGGCTCGACGAGCTGGCCTCCCGGCACGAGGCGATCGGCGAGGTGCGCGGCCTCGGCTCGATGCTCGCGCTCGAGCTCGCGGAGCCCTCGGGCGAGGTCTCGAGGGCCGTCACGACCGCGGCCCGCGAGCAGGGTCTGCTGCTCCTCTCCTGCGGGCTGTACGGCAACGTCATTCGCCTGCTGCCGCCGCTGACCGCGACGGACGAGGAGCTCGAGCGCGGGCTCGGCATCCTCGAGCGGTCGCTCCCCGCTTAGCCCGTAGTCTGCTGCTGTGACGACCGACTCGTTCGAGCGCAGCACCGCGGCGATGGAGGCCGAGACGACCATCCGCGGGCTGCTCGGGACCGCCTGCCGCGAGGGAGTCGAGCTGTTCGACGCAACGGCCTGCGCGATCTCGCGCGTGATCGGCGACCTGCTCGTCGGGCTCGACGAGCACACGACGTCGGGCCGGCCGCTCGCGCACGGGCACGAGTATCTGATCTCCGACTTCCCGCTCACACGCGAGGTCGTGGAGGACGGCGAGCCGCGCTGGGTCTACCGGCTCGACCCGAACGCGGACGAGCAGGAGGCGACGTTGCTGTCGAAGCTCGGCTTCGAGTCACTGCTGATGGTCTGCCTGCCGTCTGGCGGCAGCTGCTGGGGGCTCGTCGAGCTGTACCTGGAACACGGGGAGTTCGACCCCGAGCGGGCCGAGCTGGCGGCGCGCTTTTCGAACCGTGTCGGCGAGCTGCTGGAGCGGCTCGAGCCGCCGGTCACCGCCTGAGCCTTGCTAGCTTGAGCTCCGTGGCCGAGGGACACCGGGTCGTCTGCCCGCACTGCGGGAAGGAGTTCGAGGGCGAGCTGCTCGCCCCCGAGCCCACGCCGGGGCCGACCGGGTTCAAGTGCCCGCACTGCCGGCTGTTCGTACCGCTCGAGCGCGCCGAGCCCGCCGCCTAGCACCTAGACAGCTATCCCTCGTTCAAGGGATAGCGGCCCGCTGCCGATAGCGACTGCGTGGCGGTTGATCTCTCCGTTCCGCGACCGGCTGCGGTCGCACGCGCGGCCACGGTGCCCGCACGCCTGCTGCTCGGCGGGATCGTGGCCGCGAGCTTCCTCGTGCGCTACGTGGCGGCGCTCGGCCACACGACGCCGCTCTACTTCCCCGACGAGTACATCTACTCCGGCATCGCGCGCTCGCTCGCCCAGAGCGGCAGGCCGCTGATCCGCGGTTCCTCGGCGCACTTCCCCGCGATGCTCGAGCCGCTGCTCGCGGCCCCCTTCTGGCTGACGAACGACCCGGGGCTCGCGTTCCGCCTGACGCAGGCGGAGAACGCGCTGGCGATGTCGCTTGCGGCCGTGCCCGTCTACCTGCTCGTCCGCCGGCTCGGCGGCGGCACGTGGGCCGCCCTCGCGGCGGGGGCTCTGACGGTCGTCTCGCCGGACCTCTTCTTCTCGTCGTTCCTGCTCGCCGATGCGATCGCCTACCCGCTGGTGCTCGGCGCGGTCTATCTCGGCGTCTGCGCGCTGGCCGAGCCGTCGCGGCGGTTGCAGCTCGGCTTCGCGGCGCTGGCCGTGCTCGCGACCTTCGCGCGGATCCAGTACGTCTTCCTTCCGCTCGTCTTCGTGGCCGCTTCGCTCGTGGTCGAGCGCGGCTCGGTGCGGAGAGTCTGGAAGCGCTTCCGGCTCTCGGTGCTGCTCTACGCGGCGCCGCTCGCCTTCGCGGCCGTACTCGGGCCAAAGCGCCTGCTCGGCTACTACTCGGGTGTCGCCGACCTGCACGTCAGGCCAGGTGAGATCGCGCACTGGCTCGGCACCGACGCGATGCTGCTCGCCTACGCGGCCGGCTTCGCGCTCGTCCCGGGCGCCGTGGTCGGGATCGCCCTCGCCCTCTGGAAGCCGATCTCCCGCGAGGAGTCCGGCTTCGCGGCCCTCTCCGTCGGCCTGCTGCTCGGCCTCTTCGCCGAGGCGGCCCTCTACGCGACGAACGGCTCTGACCGATTCCAGGAGCGCTACCTGATGGTGCTGCTCCCGCTCGTCTTCCCGGCCTTCGTGGTCTGGCTCCAGCGCGGCCGGCCCGCGAAGGCCGCGGTCGCGCTCGTCGCAGTCGGGCTGCTGGCCCTCTCGGCGCGCGTGCCGCTGTCGGGCTACACGGTCAGCGACTTCAAGCAGGACTCGCCGTTCTTGATGGGCGTCTTCCGGCTCGAGAAGGCGGTCGGGGTTGGCGACGGCTCGCTCGCGATCGCGCTCGGCGCGGCCGGGCTCGCCTGCCTGGCCGTGGCCGCGGCGTTCAAGGAACGCTTCGTCTGGGTCGCCGTCGGCGCGACGATCGTCGCCTCGTGCGCGGTCTCGCTCGGTGCGATCTCGTTCGACCATCACGTCGTCCGCACCGTGCGCGCGACCTACCTGCCCCCGGACGCCAGCTGGGTCGACCACGCCAACGTCGGCGACGCGACGCTGATCCAGACTCCGGCCACGCCACACGCGCGCGCACACGAGCAGCTGTTCTGGAACTCCTCGCTGACGCGGCTCGCCTTCCTCGACCAGGCCTCGCCGATCGACGCCTTCGGCCGCCCGCGCGTGACGGTCGCGGACGACGGGCGCCTCCTGCTCGACGGCAAGACGATGCGTGGCGCGCTCGCGATCTCGAACTTCGCCGTGCGCGCCCGGCTGACTGGCGCGGTTCCGGTTGCCAACGGCGCCGACTACGAGCTCTGGCGCCCGGCCGGCACGCCGCGGATGGCGCTGTTCGTGGGCGGCCTCTACCACGACGGCTGGCTCTCGCCGGCCGGCCACCTGACCGTCTACCCCGCCGCCAACGGCCGTGTCACCGGGACGCTGCGCCTGCCGCTCTCGCTACCCGCGGCCACCAAGCCGACGACACTGCGCCTCCAGGGCCCTGGCGTCGACCGGCGCGTGATAGTCGTCCCCGGCAAGAGCATCGTCCTGACCGTGCAGGTCTCCCAACGCGGGCCGTGGACGCTGAACTGGCACTCGAACCGGATCGGCTACCTGCAGCCCGACGACCGCCCGATCAGCGTGCAGGCCGGGATGCCGCGCTTCGGCGGCAGCTACCGCGGCAGCGCGGTGCCTAGCTCGGCTGCGTGAACATCCAGCGGTGGCCTTCGACGTCCGCCGCTGAGTAGAGCCGGCCGAAGGGCTGATCCTCTGGCTCGCGCAGGATCTCCGCCCCGGCGGCCCGCGCCCGTTCGTAGTGGGCGTCGAGGTCGCCGACCTCGACGTTGACGCCGTCGATCACCCACGGCGTCGCGAGCCAGCGCGCCGCCTGCTCGCAGTCCCGCGCGTGCCGCTTCGGGCTGCGGTAGTCCGGCCCGGGCCAGCCTAGGAACACCGTCGCGCCGTCGAGCGAGAGCTCCGCGTGCGTGACGCGGCCCTCGTCGTCGCTGAACCGCTCGCCCGACTCGCCGAAGCCGAACGCCTCGCCCAGCCAGTCGACCGCCGCCCCGACGTCCTCGTACGAGATCATCGGGACTGCGGCGTTCACCTCAAACGCAGTCTTTGAGCCCCTGAGCCTCGGGCAGCGACTCGAGCTTCTTGAGCGTGTTGTTCTCGATCTGGCGGATGCGCTCGCGCGTCACGCCGAAGGCTCGGCCGACCTCCTCGAGCGTGCACGGCTGCGCGCCCGAGAGGCCGAAGCGGAGCTCGATCACCTTGCGGTCGCGCTCAGGCAGCGAGGCGAGCGCGTTCTCGATGTCCTCGCGCCGCAGCTGGACCTGCGCCGTGTCGTACGGCGACTCGGCCTGCTCGTCCTCGACGAAATCACCGAGCTCGGACTCCTCCTCCTCGCCGATCGGCTTCTCGAGCGAGACTGGGTGCTGGGCCATGCGCAGGATCTCGCGCACCTCCGCGGTCGTCATCTCGAGCTCGGTCGCGATCTCGTCGGGCCGCGGCTCGCGGCCGAGGCGCTGCACGAGCTGACGCTCGATGTGGACGACCTTGTTCAGCTTCTCGACCATGTGCACCGGGATGCGGATCGTGCGCGCCTTGTCGGCGATCGCCCGCGTCACGGCCTGCCGGATCCACCAGGTCGCGTAGGTGGAGAACTTGTAGCCCTTGCGGTAGTCGAACTTCTCGACCGCGCGGATCAGGCCGAGCGAGCCCTCCTGGATCAGATCGAGGAAGCTGAGGCCACGGCCGAGATACGACTTCGCGATCGAGACGACGAGACGGAGGTTGGCCTCGATCATCTGCGTCTTGGCGCCCATGTCGCCGCGCTCGATCCGCTTGGCCAGGTAGACCTCCTGGTCGGCGGTCAGCAGCGGCACCTTGCCGATCTCCCGCAGGTAGAGCCGCAGCGAGTCGAGCGAGGGCTCGACGGTCAGGTCGAGCTTCGGGCCCTTCTCCTCCGGGGCCAGGGCAGGCTGCTCGTGCGGCGGGTGCTTGTGGTTCTCGCCCTCCATCAGCTCAATGGAGTGGTCGATCAGGTACGTGTAGAAGTCCTCGATCTGCTCCTTGGTGAGCTCGACCTCTTCGAGGCCGGAGACGATCTCGTCATAGGTAAGAAAACCCTTCTCGAGACCGTCCTGAACGAGCTTGTGAAGCTCCTCGACGTCGGGAAGAGCAATGTCGACGGTGAGCACTAGACCTCCCGGCTTGCTTCGCGGCTGGCGGCTTACGACCTACCTAGAAACACCAAGAGCCGGTCGTTCCCTCTCCCCCGGCTCACCCTTGTTGCGGGTCGGATGTTACACAGGAATTCACACAATCGGAACACTTTTTTCACGCGAGCGAAACAGTCGCGGCCGCCTCGCCGTGGCGGTTCTGGAGCGAAACCTGCTCGAACTCGGGCAGCGGCATGCCGAGGCCGGCGGCCAGTGCCGCGAGCGCGGGCCGCAGCGCGCGCGAGTTGCCGTCGGCAACTTTGAGCGCCAGGCCGGTCCCTCGGCCGCCCGCGCAGAGCAGCCCGTCGGCGCCGCCCTTGGCGACCGTGCCCGGGTGCGACTGCATCAGAACGGTGTCGGTCGCGCCCTCACCGCCGACGAGCTCCGGGTGCGCCCGCATCGCGTCGGCGACCCGGTCGCCGCCGTCGAGCGACTCGAGCCGGGCGAAGGCGGTGGCCGCCCGCTCGAGCGGAATCGCGAAGGCGACGACGCCGCAACCGTCGATGCCCGTCCCGATCTCTGACGGGTCGAGCTCCGCCGCTGCCGCGATTTCCTCGAGCAGGAGCTGCTGCAGCGGATGGTCTGGATGGCGGTAGCCCTCGACCGGCCAGCCGTGCGCGCGGCAGGTGGCGATCATCCCGGCATGCTTGCCGGAGCAGTTGTCGTAGATCTGTTCCGGCGGACGGCCGTCCTGGATGCCGCAGTCGAGCTCGTCCTCGCTGCCGCCGGTCGCGGCCAGCAGCCTCCGCACCGCCTCGATGTGACGGGCCGTGCCGTAGTGCGAAGCGGCGGCGATCGCGAGCTCCTCCTGGACGAGATCCGGATAGGCACGCGCGAGCGGCAGTGCCTGCAGCGGTTTCGCGGCGGAGCGCAGCGAGGCGGTCAGGGACGGATCGCCGAACGAGACGACGACCTCGCCATCGCGAACGGCGACGCCGTGCACCTCGTGGACGGACTCGACGAACGTCCCACGCCGCACGGCTACCCTGAGCGGCTCAGCCATGGCCGGGAATGTAGATGCCTGAGTTGCCCGAGGTCGAAGCCTGGCGCCGCGCGTTGAACGACCCGGTGAGCGCCTTTCCGGTCGAACAGGCCGGCCCGGCGCACATCGCCACGCTGAAGACGTTCGACCCGCCGCTCTCGACACTCGAGGGCCGGCGCTTCGCCGGGGCCGAGCGGCGCGCCAAGCGACTGCTCTTCCCGACCGAGGACGGCGAGCTCGTGCTGCTGGTGCATCTGATGTCGGCCGGCCGGATCCGCTACCTGCTCTCCGGCGAGAAAAGCCCGAAGACGGCGGCCTTCCGCCTGCGCTTCCAGGGCGGCGGCGAGCTGGTGCTCACCGAAGGCGGCCCGAAGAAGCGCGCGGGGGTCTGGCTGCTGACGCCGGAGGCCGCCGAGGCCGAGCTCGAGCACCTCGGCCCCGAGGCGCTGGGGCTCGGCGAGGAGCGGCTCGGCGAGATCCTGGCGGCCGAGCCGCGGCGGCTGCACTCGCTCCTCCGAGACCAGCGGATCGTCTCCGGGATCGGCCGCGCCTGGGCGAACGAGATCCTGCACACGGCGAAGCTGTCCCCTTTCGCCCCGGCCCAGGGACTGTCCCCGGGACAGGTCTCGCAGCTCGCCGAGGCGATCGACTCCGAGCTCTCGCGCGGCCTCGCGCTACGCGAGCGCGGGGCGAAGGACGCCCAGGTCTACCGCGTGCACAAGAAGCTGCACGAGCCCTGTCACGTCTGCGGCACCGCGCTCGAGCGCGTCGACTTCGAGGAGCACACGATCTTCTACTGCCCTGAGTGCCAGACGGGCGGGCGGCTGCTGAAGGACCGGCGGCTGTCGAGGCTGCTGCGGTGAGCAGGCTGCTCGAGGCCCTCCACCACGGGACGACGCCCAGGTCACCGAGCTGCTCGCAGCGAACCCGGAGCTCGACGTCTTCGAAGCCGCGGCGCTCGGACGAGCCGAGCGGCTCCAGGTGCTGCTGGAGGACGACGCGAGCCTGGCGAACGCCTACGGCGACGACGGCTTCCAGCCGCTGCTGCTCGACCACGGCTCCGACCCGAACACGCTCGCTCGCAACGAGCACATCCGGACGAACGCGCTCCCCGCCGCCGCGGCGTCCGAGAACAAGGGCGGGCAGACGCGCTACAAGCTCTGCGAACTGCTGCTGAAGCACGGCGCCGACCCGAGCATCCCTCAGGGCGGCAACGAGTTTCGCGCGATCGACTCCGCGCGGCTAAACGGGGATGAGCGGCTCGAGCCCCTGCTCGGGAGCTAGCCGGCCACTGGCGCACCGGCGAGCCACTCGAGCACGAACGACCATTCCTTGTCGAGGAAGTGGCCGCCGCCTTCGAGCAGCTCGAAGCGGGCGTTCGGGAGCCGCGAGGCGACGTACTCGCCGTGCGGCCGCGGAGTGAGGACGTCGAGCTCGCCCTGCCAGACGCGCGTCTCGACGGTCACGTCCTCGAGGTCGAAGCCCCAGGGCTTGGCGAAGGCGAGGTCGTCGTCAGCCCAGCCGCGCGAGCCCTGGCGGACGGCCTCCGTGAACGACTGCTTCATCACCGCCCGGAACTCGGGCCGGGAGGCCAGCTTCCGGTCGACCTCGGGCAGCTCGGTGAGGATCTCCTCGATCACGGCGTCCGGGTCGGCGCGGATCCCCTCGACGTAGGGCTCGAGGAAGGCCTCGATCGCCTCGGCGGCCCTCGACTGCGGCGCCGAACTCCCTCACGTTCAGATCGGCCAAGCCCTCGTAGAAGTCGAAGTTCTCCGCATCCGGCGGCGCGGGCGTGACCAGCGCGCCGACACGGACGACGCGGTCGGCGAGCAGCGCCCCGCAAGCCAGGGCATGCGGCGCGCCGCCGGAGCCGCCGACGACGGCGAAGCGCTCGAAACCGAGCTCGTCGGCGAGGGCGGCGATGTCTGCAGCGGCGTCGGCCACCGCACGGCCGAGCTGCGGGTCCGAGCCACCGTAGCCAGGCCGGTCGTAAGCGACCGCCCTGACACCGTGGCGCTCGTACAGGCTCTCGTCGGGATGCCGCGCGTAGCGGCTGCCGGGCGTGCCGTGCGAGACGATCACCGGGAAGCCGTCCTCGGCGCCGCGCGAGACGTAGGCCAGCGTGCGGCCGTCGGAGGTGGTCAGCGTCCCTTCGCCCACGGGCCGGATCATAGGTTCGCGCGCCGCACGTGGGCAGCAGTCACCTCGGCCGGGCTCGTGCAGCCGAGCAGCTTCAGGCCCAGCTCGAGCTCCCGGCGCAGCAACTCGAGCACGCGGGCGGCACCCGCTTCGCCGTCGACCGCCAGACCGTAGAGCACGGCGCGGCCGGCGAGCGTCGCCCGTGCGCCCAGCGCGAGCGCCTTGAGCACGTCCGTGCCACGGCGGATGCCGCCGTCCACCAGCACCTCGACCCGCTCGCCGACCGCCTCGACCACCTCGGGGACGACGTCGAGCGTCGGCGGCACGCCGTCGAGCTGGCGGCCGCCGTGATTCGAGACGACCACTGCTGCCGCGCCGTGCTCGGCCGCGAGCAGCGCGTCCTCGGCGGTCAGGATCCCCTTGACCACGAGCGGCAGTGGGCAGACCGAGCGCAGCCACTCGAGGTCGCGCCAGGTGAGCGTCTCGTCGACGACGGCGTGGAGCGCCTGGTGGAAGTTCTCGCGCCGCAACGTCTGCGGGAGGTTCGGGAGCGGCAGGTCGTCCGGGAGCGCGAATTCCGCGCGCACGTCCCGCTCGCGGCGGCCGGCGACGGGCAGGTCGACCGTCAGCATCAAGGCCGCGAACCCGGCCTCGACCGCCGCCTCGACGAGCCCCTGCGTGAACCCGCGGTCGCGCGACCAGTAGAGCTGGAACCACTGCCTCGCGCCGGGAGCGGCCGCAGCCAGCTCGGCCGGCGTCACGCTGGAGAGCGTCGAGAGGGTCATCACCGTCCCGGCGCTCGCCGCGGCGCGCGCCGTCGCGAGCTCGCCCTCGGGATCGCAGAGCCGCTGGAAGGCGGTCGGCGCCACCAGCACGGGCAGCGCCACCTCGCTTCCGAGCACCGTGGCCGTCGTCGTTACGCTGCCGACGTCCACGAGCACGCGCGGCCGCAGCTCCCAGCGCTCGAAGGCCGCCGCATTCCCGCGCAGGGTGTGCTCGTCGCCCGCGCCGCCGGTTACGTAGCCGTACGCCCCGGGCTCGAGGCGCTCGCGCGCGGCCTCCGCGTAATCGTCGACGTTGACGAAACGTTCGCTCATGTGAGGCGGATGGTGAGCGTTTCGCCGTCGACCGCGACGCTCCCGCCGCGCGCCTGGACGACTCGAACCGCGACCGCCGCGCCGAGGTCGCGCAGGTCTTCGCCGAGGAGCACCGGCGCCGAGGCGGGCGTCACGGGTGAGAGCGCGAGCTCCGGCCCGCGGACTGCCAGCTCGACCTCCTCGAAGCCGCCGTGCCGGAGCGCGCAGCGGGCGAGCGCGCCGACCGCCCGCTCGGCGGCCTCGGCGTCGAGCTCGACCACGGCCCCGTCGCCCGAGACGAGCACGCGCTCATCGCCGAGCTGCTCCGCGGCGGACTGCGCCAGTTCCAGCGTGTCGACCGCCCGCAGCGGTGGGTCGTAACGGCCGCCGACGAGCCGCGCGGCGACCGAGAGGTCGTCGATCAGCTCGGCGAGCTGCGTGGCGGCGGCGTTGATCATCTCGACGTAGCGGGCGGTCGTCTCGTCCAGATCCTCGCTGCGCGCGAGCGTGTGCGCGAAGCCGTGAACGGTTGCCAGCGGCGTGCGCAGGTCGTGGCACGCGAGCATGACGAGCGGGGCGAACTGTGGGTCTTCGGGCACGAGGGCGTTGGTAGCGTTGCGGCGGTGGACGAGCCCCGGCAGCTTCTCACACCCGACCTGCAGGCAGGGCCGTCCGAGGTGCCGCTCGGGCTCTCGCGCGCGGGGGTGCGCGGCGTCCAGCAGGCGATCCGGATCAGCCACGGCGGCAGCGAGAAGCTGATCGCCGCCGAGATCGACTGCACCGTCGACCTCGACCCGGCCCAGAAGGGCGTCCACATGTCGCGCTTCCCCGAGCTGTTCGAGGAGGCGATCGAGCAGGTCGTGATCGGCGAGGCGCTGCTCGTCGAGAGCCTGGCCGAGCACATCGCGTCGAGCATCGTCGAGCGCCAGAGCGCGCTGCGCGCCGAGGTGCGGATCGTCGCCCGCTACCCGCTCGAGCGGGAGACGCCGGTGACCGGCCTGCCGACCCAGGAGCTCGTCTCGCTGATCGGGCTGGCGGCCGCCTCGGCGGAGCGCACGCGCCGGCTCGTCGGCGTCGAGGCGAACGGGATCAACGCCTGCCCGTGCGCCCAGGGGCTGGTGCGCGAGCGCGCGGCCGAGCGGCTCGGCGAGGCCGGCTTCGACGAGCTCGACGTCGAGCGGATCCTCGAGCTCGTGCCGCTAGCGACCCACAACCAGCGCGGCCGCGGCACCCTCTTCGTCGGCACCGACGCGCAGGTCAACGCGGAAGAGCTCGTGCGAATCGTCGAGGGCTCGATGAGCTCGCCGGTCTACGAGCTGCTGAAGCGGCCCGACGAGCTGTTCGTCGTCGAGCACGCGCACCTGCAGCCGCGCTTCGTCGAGGACTCGGTGCGGATCGCCCTGCGCGACACGCTCGAGGCCTACCCGCAACTCGGGGCGGACGACTTCCTGCTCTCGCGGCAGGTGAACCTGGAGACGATCCACACGCACGACGTGGTCGCCGAGCGCTACGGCACAGTAGGCGAGCTACGCGCTGAGCTCGAGGGCGAGGTCGCCGGGCGCCACACCGAGCTGCGCGAGTGGCTGACTAAGGTGTAGCGGGCTTCCGGAACCGGAAGCGCGTCTCGGTGCCGGCCCGCAGCCGGCTGATGTTCGGGCGGTGCAGGACGAGCACCGCGAGCGCGGCAAGGGCCGCGAAGGCGATCACCGGCCAGGGCTCGTGCAGCAGGACGGCCGCGACCGGCAGCGAGAGCGCTGCCACGATCGACGCGACCGACGCGTAGCGGAAGAGCGCGAACGTCACGATCCAGACGAGCAAGCCGATGCCTCCGACGACAGGCGCGACCGCCAGGAACGCGCCGCCGCAGGTAGCCACCGCCTTGCCGCCCTTGGCGAAGCCCATGAACAGCGGCCGCCAGTGCCCGAGCATCGCCGCGCCGCCGGCGAGCACGCCTGCGAGCGGGCCGGCGTAGTGCGTCGCGAGCAGCGCCGGCACGAAGCCCTTGAGCGTGTCGGCCAGCATCACGGGCACGCCGTAACGGGCGCCGTAGGTGCGCCAGACATTGGTCGCGCCGATGTTCCCGCTGCCGACCTTGCGAATGTCCTCGTGCTTCAGCAGCCGCACGAGCCAGTAGCCGGTCGGAATGCTCCCGGCCAGGTAGCCCACGATGACGAAGAGCGCGGTAGTCAGGGCGTGATCTGGTACTGCTGGGCCCAGTCGTTGACGACGTCCCAGTCGAGGTTCGCGAAGAAGGCCTCGATGTAGGACGCGCGGTCGGTCTGGTAGTCGAGGAAGTACGCGTGCTCGTAGACGTCGAGGGCGACGAGCGGCGTCGCGTTCCAGATCGGGAACGTGTTCTGGGCGTCGCCGATGTAGTTGAACAGGCGGCCCTCGTCCCAGTCGTAGGCCGTCCAGGCCCAGCCGCGGCCGGCCATCCCGGTCGCCTTCAGGTCGGCCCGCCAGTCGGCCACCGAGCCGAAGTCGCGCGCGATCAGCTCGCGCACGAGGCCGTCGGGCTCGCCGCCATTGCCGCCGAGATGCTCGAAGTAGATCTCGTGGTTCTTGATCCCGCCGATCGCGAAGCTGAGGTCGACCTTCAGCGCGCGCACCTCCGAGTAGACCTGGTTGGCGGCGGCGACGTCCACGTCGGCGAGCTTGCCGAGGATCTCGTTGCGCTTGTTGACGTAGCCCTCGTAGAGCTTGAAATGCGCCTCGACCGCCTCGCGCGAGATGCCGTCCAGCTCGAGCAGCGCGGGCTTGAGCTGCCTGGGCGAGATCTCCTCTCGATTGAACGCGAGCGTGGCCAACGGGTCTCCTTCCGAGGTCGAGGACGGCTGAGCATAACCACCCGCAACCCGTTAGCCTCGCAGGGAAGCTAGGAAAGGAGCGCGGCATGGCCTTCGAGGTTCCCAAACTTCCCTACGACTACGGAGCGCTGGAGCCGACCATCGACGAAGAGACGATGCGCCTCCATCACGACAAGCACCATCAGGCGTACGTCGACAACGCGAACAAGGCGCTCGCGGGCACCGATCACGGGGACAGCTCGGTCGAGCAGGTGCTCGCGGTGTTGGACACGCTTCCCGAGGACATCCGGGCGACCGTTCGGAACAACGTGGGCGGGCACGCGAACCACTCGGTCTTCTGGGAGACCATGGGCCCGGACGGCGGCGGCGCTCCCTCAGGCCCGCTCGGCGCGGCGATCACCGACCTCTGGGGTGGCCTGGACGAGTTCAAGCAGGAGTTCAACGCGAACGGGGTCAAGCGCTTCGGCTCCGGCTGGACGTGGCTCGTCCACGACGGCACCGGGCTCTCGCTCTACTCGACGCCCAACCAGGACTCGCCGATCCTGAACGACGACTTCCCGATCCTCGGCAACGACGTCTGGGAGCACGCCTACTACCTCACCTACCGCAACCGCCGGCCCGATTACCTCGAGGCCTGGTGGAACGTGGTCAACTGGGAGGCGGTCGAGGAGCGCTACCAGGACGCGCTCGCGGAGCAGGAGCGGAAGCGGGCGGACTAGGCCCTAGGCGCGGAGCGTCTTGCTCGTCGCAGCGCGCGTAGCAGGGCCCGGCCTGCGTGGCGGTGATCATCATGCGGACGCGGGTGCCGCGCAGGAGCTTGGCCTTGAACGAGACGGAGCTGACCATGGCCGGCTTCGTCGTCCCGGGCACGGCCGCGCCGAGTGCGAGCCGCTTGACCTGCACCCAGCGCTTGCGCAGCTTCTTGTAGCGCTGAAAGAGGACGAACTTGCCGGTCAGCGCCTGCGCCGCGGTCGCCTTTGCGGTGTAGGAGCCGGTAGCGACCTTCGTCAGCTCGAGCAGCGGCCGAACCGTGAGCGCGACCGCCGGGCTCTTGGCGGCCTTGAAGGTCGCCTGGTAGCTCGCGCCGATCGTCGGTGTGACCGGTCCGGTGAACGCGCCGTTGGCGACCGTCTTCAGCGTCGCGGCCTTGGCGGGCTTCGTGCTCCCGCACTCGGTCGCCTGGATCGCGATCGCCTGGTTGGCCTTCTGCGTCGAGAGCAAACCGCTGAGCGTGACGGGTGCGCCGTAAGTCACGGTCGGCGCGCTTGCGGCGAGCGTCAAGGTGACCGGCGGAGCGGCGCCGGCAACGCCTGCCAGGGCGGCGCCGACGATCGCGGTGACAAGGAGCCTTTTCATGCTTCCGACCAGCAGACGCCCTGGATCGGAGAACCTTGCGGCGTGCTATGACTCGCGGCATGCGGGCGCTGGTCACCGGCGGCGTGGGCCGCGTTGGCGAGGCGATCGTGCGCCGGCTCGAGGGCGACGGGTGGACGGTCTTCGCCGCCGGCCGCGCGCAAGGCGACGTCTCGCGGCCCGGCGAGGCGCGAGCGCTCGTCGAACGTGCCGTCCAGGAGCTGGGCGGGCTCGACCTGCTCGTGAACGCCGCGGGCGAAGGCTTCGCGCCCAAAGCCTTCGAGCAGCTCGACGAGGCGGACTGGGACGCGGCCTTCGGCGCGACCGCGAAAGGCAGCTTCTTCGTCACGCAAGCTGCCACGCCGGCCCTGCGTGAGTCGGGCGGCTGCGTGGTGATGATCGAGGACGTCGCCGGCTACCAGCCCTGGCCGGCGTTCGCCGCGCACTCGGCGGCCAAGGCGGCGCAGGCGATGCTCACTCGGGTTCTCGCGCGCGCGCTCGCGCCCGAGGTGCGCGTCTGCGGCGTGGCACCGGGCCCGGTGGCGATCGAGCGCGGCCAGGAGGAGCGCCGCGCGGCCGAGACCCTGCTCGGGCGCGTGGGCTCGCCCGACGACATCGCCGACGCGGTCGTCTATCTGGCCGGCGCGAGCTTCGTGACCGGCACGACGCTGGTGGTCGACGGCGGCCGCTCGCTCAAATCCGGCGGGGCTCCGGAAGCGTAGAAAGCAATGCGATGGAGCTCGCGCTCGACAGCTTGCGCTTGCCGCGCAGGTCGGAACCAGCCACCATCCCGGCGGTGGCCGCCAACGACCTCAGCGACGGCGAGCTGATCAGCCGGACCGCCGACGGCGACCGGGGGGCGTTCGACGTCCTCTACCGGCGCTACTCGCGGCCGGTGTTCGGGCTCGCCCTGCGCCGGCTCGGCGACCGTGGCCGCGCCGAGGACGCGGTGCAGGAGACCTTCGCCTCGATTTGGCGCGCCGCCCGCAGCTACCGGCCCGAGCGCGGGCCCGGCGCGCCATGGCTCTACGCGGTCGCGCGCAATGCGATCACCGACCGCGGCCGCGCCCGCTCCGAGCCGCCCGCCGAGGTGCCGGACACGCCCTCCCCGGACGCCGGCCCGGCCGAGCGCGCCGAATCGGGCTGGACCGCCTGGCGCGTCCACCGCGCGCTCGAGGAGCTGAACACCAACGAGCGCAGCGTGATCGAGCTCGCCTACTGGAGCGGCCTCTCGCAGTCGGAGATCGCCGAGTTCCTGAACATCCCGCTCGGCACCGTCAAGACCCGCACCCGCGCGGCGCTGGCACGACTGGCCGTGTTGCTAGAAGAGGAGCTCGGATGACCGACCGCCCGAACTTCGACGAGCTCGTGGGTGGAGACGACCTCAGCACCGACGAGGCCGCGCGCCTGCAGCGGGTCCACGACCTGCTGATCGAGGCCGGCCCGCCGCCCGAGCTGCCGCCGCACCTGCTGCAGGAGCCGGACCCCGAGGGCGGTCGCCCCGACAACGTCACCGGCCTGCCGCGCCGCCGCACCGGCATGCTGCTCGGCATCGCCGCGGCGCTCACGCTGACGGCGTTCCTCGGAGGCTTCATCTACGGCACGCACCATGCGCCGTTCAACGAAGACTTCGCGGTGCCCATGCACAGCACCGCCGCCGGCTCGCAGGCCAAGGCCGTGATCCACGTCGGCAAGCTCGACTCGGCCGGCAACTGGCCGCTCAAGGTCGACGTCGAGAACCTGCCCGAGCTGCCGAAGGGCCAGTACTACGAGATGTTCCTCAGCCGCGGCGCCGACCAGCGCGCCGCCTCGTGCGGAACGTTCCGCGCCGCGGGCTCGAAGGACGACATCCGGCTGAACGCGCCGTACCGGCTGGACAAGTTCAACGGGTGGATCGTGACGCGCGAGAAGCCGGGCAGCAACACGCACCCGGTCGTGCTGACGACGGCCTAGGGCGCCGTTCGGTCGTTCGCCAAAAACGCCGCGTACGTGACCGGCATCTTCTCTTCCAGGAACCGCTCGCAGGCCTCGGCGTAGCGGCGGATCTCGCGCTGCGCGGTCTCGGAGTTGCGCAGCGAGAGAAAGTTCATCAGCGAGCGCGCGTTGACCGTCCAGTAGAACTCGGTGTAGGCGCCGACGGGGAGCACGCTCCGTGCCAGCTCGCGCGCGACGCCGAGCTCGACGAGCTGCTCGTAGGCGAGGTACGCGGTCTCGTAGACGGCCCGCAGCTTGTCGCGCGTCGCCTCGGCGAGCTCGTCCGAGACCGGCTCGAACGAGTACGCGCCCGGCTTGCCCACCTGGCTGCGCACGTCCTCGGGCTCGGGCACGTAGAAGTCGTCGGTCGCCTTCGCGTAGCGGAGGCTGAACTCGTTGAAGGAGCCGACGCGGTGCCGGAACCACTCGCGTGCGACGAAGATCGGGCAGCGGACATGGAAGCGGAAGGCGTTGTGCTCGAACGGCGTCCCGTGGCGCTCGCGCATCAGGAAGCGGATCAGTCCCTCGTCGGACTCGTCCAGCTCGTCCTTGCGGCGGGCGAAGCTGACCCGCGCGCCGTTGGCGACCGAGAGGTCGTCGGCCATCGCGTCGTCGAGCCGCACGAACCCGTGGTCGAGGACCGGGATGGTGTTGTCCGGTATCACTTCGGCTGTGACCGCCACGCCGGCGAGTCTAGCGGGGCTGTATGTCGGCACTTCCGGCTGGTCCTACCCGTCCTGGAGGCCCGATTTCTACCCGGCCGGCACGAAGCCCGAAGACTTCCTGCGCTACTACGCCGAGCGCTTCGCGACCGTCGAGCTGAACACGACCGGGTACCGGCTCCCGCGTGAGGAGCTGTTCGAGCGGTGGGCCGCGAACACGCCGCCCGGCTTCCTGTTCGCGCCGAAGCTGAACGCGCACTCGCGCTCCGACTTCGGGACGTTCTCGGAGCGCGTGGGCCTGCTCGGCGAGCGGCTCGGTCCGATCCGCGTCCTCGTCGCCGCAGCCCGTGACGAGGGCCTGCTGACGCTCGTGCTCGGCTCCGTCGACACGTCGGTCCAGCTGGCCTTCGACTTCCGGCACGAGTCGTGGGACGGGATCGAAGGCGACCTCCCGGGGAACGCCGTGCGCGTCGGCGCGTTCGAAGCCGAGGCGCCCTTCCGCTACCTCCGCCTGCGCGAGCCGCCCTACTCCGACGACGACTTGCGCGGCTGGGCGGAGCGGCTACGGCCGCTGCTCGACGACGGCATTCGGATCTACTGCTACTTCAAGCACGAGGACGAGCCGACCGCGCCTAGCTACGCGCAGCGGCTGATCGACCTGCTCGCCCGCTGAGCTCGACGATCTGCTCGACCGCGAACCGGAGCTCGTCGTCGGTGTTGTAGAAGTGCGGGCCGAAGCGCAGGCCGACGTCGGGACGCCAGTCGCAGATCACGCCGCGCTCGCCCAGCCCGCGGTTGACCTGCTTCGAGCCCGGCACCTGTACGACGACGGTGCCGCCGCGCCTGGCCGGGTCGCGCGGGCTGCCGACGGGGTAGCCGGCCTCGTCGAGCAGCTCGACCAGCAGCGCCGTCTGCTCCTGCGAGCGCCGGCGGATCCGCTCGATGCCGACCTCCTCGACGATGTCGTAGCCGGCCGTTGCCGCGTAGAGCGCGGGCACATTCGGCGTACCGGTCAGGAAGCGCGCGGCGCCCTCGGCGTAGTCCTGCTCCGGCTCGAAGGCGAACGGCCGCGCATGCGCCTGCCAGCCGGTGAGCGCCGGCTCGAGCATCGCCGCCAGGTCGGGGCGCACGTACAGCCAACCCGCGCCCGGCCCGCCGCAGAGCCACTTGACCGATCCACCGACCGCGAAGTCGACCCCGAGCGCGGTCACGTCGAGCGGCACCGTGCCGACCGACTGGTAGGCGTCGAGCACGACGAGCGCGCCAACCTCGTGCGCCTTGGCGACGATCGCCTCGACGTCCTGGATCTGACCGGTCTTGAAGAGCACGTGGGTGACCGGGACGAGCAGCGTCCGCTCGTCGATCGCCTCGACCACGCCCTCCTCGTCGGCGGCGACGAGGATGTCCGCGCCGCGCTGGGCCTGGTAGAGGTAGCGCACGGAGGGGAAGTTGCCTTCCTCGTAGACGATCCGCCGGCGCGGCCCGTCGAACCCGAAGCACGAGATCACGACCGCCTCGGCGATCGTCACGTTCTGGTGCATCGAGACAGACCCGCTGGGGGCGCCGATCAGGCGGGCGATCTGGTCGCCGACGGTCAGCGACATCTCCCACCAGCCCTCCTCCCAGGCGCGCACGCCGCGCGTGTTCCAGGCCTGTGCGTACTCGAGGACGCGCGCTTCCGCCGCCGCGGGCATCGCGCCCAGCGAGTGGTTGATCAGGTAGGTCGTCTCCGCGAGGATCGGGAATCGCTCGCGGTATTCCTGCAGCTCGGGCACCGGCCGCGAGTATAGGGAGGCCCCGCACTCCTGATCCCTCGATCGAGGGAACGGCTGCATGAATCCCCTTTAGGGGTGATTCCGGCCCTGACCTGCCCACATACGGTCGTGGCAAGGACGAACGGCGGCCGCGCGGGAGCGCGAAAGGGGAGTGACTTGCGGAACGACGATGGTGTGCGAGGCGAGGCCCGCGGCAGCGGACTCTGGAGTACGCGACGTGGTGGTCGCGGCACGAGCGAAGGACGCAATCGAGTCGTGAGGCGCGGTTTGCCGGCGCTGCTCGTCCTTGCGCTCGCGGCACCGCTGGCGGCCTCCGCCGGCGATCACGAGCATGGTCGCGCCTGGCGGGACAGCTACCTGGCTCCGTCGCTACAGCGCGCTGCGACGCAGACGCCGAACGCGTCCGTACCCGTGATCGTCCAGAGCCTCGACGGCTCCGGCCGCGCGCAGAGCACGCTCGACAAATACGGCACCGCAAGCACGAAGCTGGGGATCGTCGACGCGGCTGCGGGCGAGATCGTCGCCGGGGATCTGCCGAAGCTCGCGACGAACCCCGGGCTCGTGATCACGGCCGACCAGCCGGTGGTGCTCGACGCGAAGCCGGACCCGAAGGCCAAGAACCCGAAAGGGAACCCGCACGCCACCCCGGCGCCGTTCAGCTCCGGCGAGGACTGGCCCGCCGCGGTCGGAGTCGACCAGCTCTGGCCGGCGCTCTCGGCCCTGCAGGCCACGCGCCCGAAGGGGCCGGACTCGACGCCGTCGATCGCCTTCGTCGACTCGGGCATCGACTCGAGCCGGGCCGACTTCGGCGGCCGGGTGCTCGCGAGCCTCGACATGACCTCGCTCGAGAACAACTCGCCCGGCGACGGCAACGGCCACGGGACGCTCGTCGCGGGCCTGGCCGCGGGCTCGGCGGCGCGTCATGCGGGCGCAGCCCCCACGGCCGGGATCGTCTCGTTGGACGTGATGGACGACCAGGGCATGGCGCGCACGAGCGACGTGATCACGGCCGCCCAGTGGATTTTCAAGAACCATCGCGCGTACAACATCCGGGTCGCGAACTTCTCACTCCACTCTGCGACCCCCACCAGCTTCCGCTGGGACCCGCTCGACAAGGCCGTCGAAAAGCTCTGGTTCGCGGGTGTCGTCGTCGTGGCTGCCTCCGGCAACCAGGCCCAGGGCGGCGAGCGGACGCCGATGGCGTACGCGCCCGCGAACGACCCGTTCGTGATCACGGTAGGTGCGCTCGACCTGCACAACTCCACCAATCCCGACCGAGCCGACCTGGCCCCGTGGTCGGCCTGGGGCTACACGCTCGATGGCTTCGCCAAGCCCGAGCTGAGTGCACCGGGGCGCGCGATCGTCGGCCCTGTGCCGGCCGGCTCGACGCTGGCGGGCGAGAAGCCGGCGCAGGTCATCCACGCCCCCGAGGGCACGTACATGAAGCTTTCCGGCACGTCGCTGTCGGCGCCGATCGTCTCGGGCATCGCGGCCGACCTGCTGGCGCTCAGGCCGACGCTCTCCCCGGACCAGGTCAAGGGCGCGCTGATGCTCAAGGCACGCGCGCTGCGCAAGGTGAGGACGCTCGCCGGGGGAGTCGGTGAGGTGTACGCGCCGGCCGCGGCCGCGGTGACGTCGCCGCCGAACCCCAACCGCGCGCTCGACGCCTTCCTCGTGCCCGATCCGGCCGGCGACGGGATGGTCTTCGACGACGTCTCCTGGCTCGATGCGGCCAAGGGCTCGCTCAGCTGGGACGCGGTCTCGTGGCTGGACGTTTCCTGGGCCGACGCCTCGTGGTCGGACGTCTCCTGGTCGGACGTCTCCTGGTCGGACGTGTCCTGGAGCGACGTCTCGTGGTCGGACGTCTCGTGGGCCGATGTCTCCTGGGACGACGTCTCCTGGGCGGACATAGCTAACAACGTCTACGGGGACGTCGAGCCTTGAGCCGGCTGCTAGCTCAGGCGTTTCAGCAGCCCCAGCGCGCGCTGGTCCCACGGAACGCGGTGCGTGACACCGGCGCCGCCCACGCGGCCGCGGTTCGCGAGGTACCAGTCGTAGGTCTCGCAGAGCGCCTCTTCGTTCGAGAGCCGCGGAGCGAAGCCGAGCAGCTGCTGCGCTTTGGCCGTCTCGACGTAGGAGTCTCGGTGCGCGGTCTTGTAGTGCCATTCAGCGAGCGGCGAGAGCCGCGCCAGCTCCAGCGCCCGTAGAGCGAGCTCGGCCGGCCGCACAGGCACGGACCGGAGGCGACTGCCCGAGCCGGCGTGGGCGATCAGGCCCTCGAGGTCGGAGCGGACGGTGCCGAACTCGGTCGCGCCGACGTTGAAGGTCTCGCCTTCGACCGGCGCGCTCGCCGCGGCCACGGTCGCCTCGACCAGGTCTTCGACCGCGAGCAGCTGGTAGCGGTTGGAGCCGTCGCCGAGGATCGGAATGCGGCGGCCCTCGCGGATCCAGTCGAACAGGATCTCGAAGACGCCCAGCCGTTCCGGGCCGATGAAGGTCTTCGGCCGCAGAATCACCACCTCGAGCCCCCGTCGGCCTGCGTCACGCGCGACCTCCTCGGCCTCGATCTTCGACTCGCCGTAGTGGCCGACGCCGACGAGCGGCGAGGTCTCGTCGATCGGGTGGTGCTTCGGCACGCCGTAGACCGCGGTCGAGGAGATCAGCACCGCTCGGCGCACGCCCGCCTCGAGCGCGGCTGCCAGCACGACGGCGGTGCCCTCGACGTTCACCGAGCGGATCGACTCGCGCGAGGCCTGGATCGGCAAGGCCGCAGCCGCGTGGACGAGCACGTCGGCGCGCTCGGCCAGGCGCGCGTCCGCGACAGGGTCGCGCACGTCGCCGCGCAGCTCCTCGACCGAGCGCTCGAGCTCGACGTCGTCGAGCGGCGCGAGGTCGAGCGTGCGCACCTCGTGCCCGTCGGCCAGCAGCCGGCGCGCGAGATGGAGCCCGAGGAAGCCGGCCCCGCCGGTGATCGCCCAGCGCATCGCGGCAGGACTCTACGTGCGCGGCACGAACCCGGTCCGCTCGTGGCCGGCAGATTCGCCGCAATCGGCGCGGCCTTGCTGGCAGGGCTCACGCTGGCAGCAGTCGCGCACGCCGGGAACCCGCAGATCGCGGGTCTCCAGGTCGCCCTGCGCGCATACGGGCTCTACAACGGCCCGGTCGACGCGGTCGCGGGGCCCAAGACGGTTGGCGCGACGAAGGCGTTCCAGCGGCGCGCCGGGCTCGTCGCGGACGGCCGTGCCGGGCCAGCCACCCGCCGCGCGCTCGGGCCGCTCGGGGCGCCGGTCTTCGGCCGACGCACATTGCGCCGCGGGCTGTTCGGCTGGGACGTCTCGGTGCTGCAGTTCATGCTGGCGCGGCGCGGCGAGCTCGTGCCCGTCTACGGCTTCTTCGACCGCGTCACCGAGCGCGCGCTGCGCCGCTACCAGCGCGCGAGGCGGCTTGCCGTCGACGGCATCGCCGGGCCGGTCACGCTGAGAACGCTCGGCCGCGGCACCCCCGGCGTGCGGCCAGTCCGCCCCGCTCCGGCCCCGTCGCCGAGCGTGCGCACGATGCTGACCAACTGGGCGATCGCTTACCGGCTCGACCCGGCGCTCGTCCGCGCGCTCGCATGGATGGAGTCGGGCTTCCAGCAGGGGCTCGTCTCCTCGGCCGGCGCCCGTGGCGTGCTGCAGGTGCTACCGAGCACGCGCTCGTACGTCCAGTCCGTGCTGATCGGCGTCAAGGTGCCGAGATCGACGTCCGGGAACATCCGCATCGGCGTCGCCTTCCTGCACCACCTGCTGCGGGAGTTCCACGGGAACAGGACGCTCGCGCTGGCCGCCTGGTACCAGGGACCGCACTCGCTGCGCAATCACGGCCAATTCGCCGAGACGCGGCTGTTCGTCCGGAACGTCCTAGCGCTGCTGAACCGCCGCATTTAACGGCTGGACCGGCTGCGGCGGCGGCTTCGAGTCGACGAGCACCGCTGCCGCGAGCAGGATCGCCATCCCGACCGCGCTCTCGCCCATCAGGCTGCGCGGCAGGCCGGCGAAGAGCGGAGCGCCCCGCTCCAACTTCGGACGCACGAGGAAGTGGTGGGCCGCGCCCCACGCCAGCGCGAGCGAGACGAGCCCGAGTTTCACCAGCAGCACCTGTCCATAGCGCTCGTTCCAGAGATCGGCGAGGTGCGGCAGCCGCAGGACGCTCAGGTACGTCCCGGCCCCGAGCAGCACGACGATCAGGACGGTCGCCAGGCGCGAGAAGCGCAGGAAGGCGCGGCGACGCAGCCCCGGCTCGAGCGGCCAGATCACGAACGCGAGCTGCACGAGCCCGCCCACCCAGAGCGCGGCCGCCGAGAGGTGCAGCCAGTCCGCGAGCTCGGAGAGCGACGACGAGCCGGCGTCAGCGGCCGAGTGGCCGGACAGCGAAAGGCCCGACGCGAACCCCAGCGCGAGCAGGAAGGCCGGCCAGAGCAGCAGCTCGCGCTCGCTCAGCCAGGCCAGGAAGACGAGCGCCGCGACGAGCGCATAGCCGAGCGTCATCGCGACGAACGCGTAGCCGAAGCGTGTCTTGGCGAGGGGCGAGAGGTCGCCGTAGAGGAAGTTCACGAAGGGGAGCTGGAGCGCGTCCTCGGCCCGCAGCAGGAAGGCGACGATCCCGACCTCGAGCGCGCCGATCACGCCGACGCCGAGCAACTGGTAGAAGCGCCGCTGCGCCGCCTCGCCAAGCGGCCCGCGCACGATCAGCAGCCGGAAGCCGAGCCCGCCTGCGAGCAGCGAGATCGCCACGAAGTAGAGCCAGCGGACGAGGTGCTCGGTCGTCGTCGGCCCACCGGCGCCGAAGGCCTCGGTCGCCGGCGGCGCGCGCATGCGGACGCCGAAGGTGAAGACGCCCGAGACGACGTGCCCGTCCGCGGAGACCGCGCGCCAGCGCACCGTGTAGCCGCCGCGCGGCAGGCGCGAAACCGGCGCGTCAATCGTCCGCTTGTCCGCGCTCGCGAGCGTCTGGCCCGAGAGCAACCGGCCCCTCACGTCGTAGACCCGGATCGCGTTCGGCAGCACGTCGACGCTCTGGTCGAAGTACAGGCGCACGAACGCGGGAGAGCGCTCGATGCGCTTCCCGTAGGCGGGCGCCGTCTTCACCAGCGTTGCGTGCGCCGAGGCCGCGGCCGGCAGCGCCAGCGCGAGCAGGGCCACGGCGAGCAGCTTCCTCACCGGTGCGGCTCCCCGGCGAGCGGCGAAAGGTGCCCGAAGACGGGCGCCACGTCGCGGTCGGAGTAGAGCAGCACCGAGACGACGACGAACGTCAGCGCGAGACCGGCGCCCCAGACTCGCGCCTGCGGCCGGAAGACGATCAGTAGCGGGAAGAGCGCGCCGATCAGCGCCGTCCAGCCGAGCGCGTGGTGCAGGAAAGCGGCGCGCGCGAAGTACCAGCCGTTCTGCTCGTGCACCAGGATCGCCGCGCCGGACACGGCGAGCGCGAGCGGCAGACACAGGCGCCAGGCGCGGGCGTGCAGCTTCCCGCGCACGAGGCCGAGCTCCGCCGCGCCGGCGAGCATCATCGTCTGGGCCCAGGCGCCGTGGGCGACCATGTGGATCGTCGAGTTGGTGAATAGCACCATCACCGGCCACATCAGTACGCCGAGGCCGAAGAGCAGGCTGGGCCAGAGGTAGGCGCGCCAGGCCCGGCGGCTCCAGACATCGTCGCCGACGACCGCCCGCGCGAGCAGGCAGAGCGCGAGCAGCAGGAAGCCGGTCGCGAACAGCCAGTGGACGTGCTCAGCCGGCGGCTGCATCGTCCTCCAGGTCCTCGATCAGGCCGGGTGCGATCAACAACGCGAACACGATCCCCACGCCGACGGCGAGTAGCGGCGGCTCGACGAGCAGCCACCAGAAGCCCTGCCCGTGCGGATGCAGCACCGTCAGCCGGTAGGGCTGCAGGAAGCCCCACGCGACGCCGCCGAGCATGGTCAGCGGCCCGAGCACGGCGACGAGCCGGGCTCTGGCCGAGCGGGAACGGGCAAGTGCTCGCTCCGAGATGAGTTGTGTGCTCATTCCACCTCCCCAGGTCGGGACGACAGGGTCCCGCGGGCTCTGGGCGATGTCCGCGGGCTACGCGGGGAGGGGCGGCGGACGGCTCTCGAAGGCGAGGCCGAACAGTTCTCGCGGGGCGGAGGCAGTCGTGCGCGCGTGCGCGACGCGCGGCGGCTCGGCCCGGCAGCCGATCCTGTCTGCGCGGGCGCAGGTGTCCTCGGCGTAGCGCTCGTACTCGCGCAGCCAGGAGGCGACCGCGCTCCAGGCGAGCGCGACGAGCACTGCCAGCACGGCGAAGACCGGCAGCGCCGAAGTGTGGAGCCAGGGCGCGAACAGCGGCCAGCGCCCGGAGGCGGCCTGCTCGGCGTCGGCCTGGAAGAGATAGATGATCGAGGTGGTGAGGAACGCAAGCGCCCAGAGTCGCGGCGAGAGGTCGAGCCGCAGGCGCGGCAGCGGCGCCGCATCCTTGCCGACGGCCGCGAGCACGCGCCGTCCCGCCCGCGCGGCCGTGTGCGCGCGGACGAAGCGCCAGGCCAGGCGCGCGAGCAGCAGCGCGACGCCGAGCTTGACCGCGGCCAGCAGGAACGGGTAGTACTCCGCGCCCGAATAGGCCGAGGAGCGGACGTGCTGCCCGACGTTCAGCCGGTGCGTGAGGCTGCGCCCCGTCAGCTCCGCGATCAGCGCGAGCAGCGCGAAGGCCAGTCCGGCCGAAAAGCGCTGGTGCCGCCGGGCACGCTGCATGACGTCAGTGTGCCCTATGGGCGGCGTGGAATTCAATTAACAGTCTGTTACTGGGGCTCAGCCGAGCAGCGTCAGGTTCCAGCGCGGCTCGGAGGGGCGGTCGAAGCCGAGCAGCAGGATCCGCTGCCACTGGCCGAGACAGAGGTCGCCGCCGGCGAACGGGATCTGCTCGCCGCGCGGGCCGAGCAGCATGCAGAGCAGGCGCTCCCGCTCGCGCTCCTCCTGGGGCACGAGCCGCGCGAGCAGCTCCTCGAGGTCGGCGAAGAAGCCGGACTCCCGCTCCTGCACGCGCACCAGCGCGACCTCGTCGAGCGGCGAGACGTACGCGATCCCGCTGTCGTGGCCGGACTGGTTCAGCTCGCGGCGGATCTCGTTCGTGATGTCGAGCACCGTCAGCGACGGCAGCGCCGACGCGATCGAATACGGAACTTCGACGCTGGTCATGCGGGCGAGGTGACCTCCCGCGGGAGGCGAAAGCTGACGTTCTCCCTGGCCACCTCGACCTCGCCGAGCTCGTCGTAGCCGAACGAGGCGAGCCCGCGCAGGACGAGCGCGACGAGCTCCTCGGGCGTCGACGCGCCGGCCGTCACGCCGACGGTCTCGTGGCCGGCGAGCAGCTCGGGGTCGATCCCGCTCTCGCCGTCGATCAGCAGTGCGGTGGCGCCGTGGCGCTCGGCCACCTCGACCAGGCGGCGCGCGTTCGAGCTCGTCTCCGAGCCGATCACGAGGATCAGCGTGGCGCCCTGCTTGGCGAGCTCCTTGACCGCGTCCTGCCGGTTCTGGGTCGCGTAGCAGATGTCGTCCGCGGCCGGCCGCTTGAGGTCGCCGAAGCGCTCGCCCAGCGCGTCGACCGTCTCGGCGACGTCGTCGAGCGAGAGCGTCGTCTGCGTGATCACCGCGATCGGCTTGCCGCCGGCGTCGAGCTTGGCGGCGTCCGCAGGCGACTCGACCACGACGGTCGCCTCCGGCCGCTCGCCGCGCGTGCCGATCACCTCGACGTGGTCGGCATGGCCGACCAGCGCGACCAGGTGGCCGCTGTCGGCGTAGCGCCGCGCCTCGGCGTGCACCTTCGAGACGAGCGGGCAGACCGCGTCCACCACGCGCAGGCCGCGCGCCTTGCAGTTGGCCCGCACCGACGGCGCGACGCCGTGGGCGGAGAGGACGCAGATCGCGCCGGCCGGGATCTCGTTCTCGTGGTCGACGAAGACCGCGCCGAGCCCCTCGAGCCGCCTGACGACGTGGTCGTTGTGGACGATCTGGTGGCGGACGTAGACCGGCGCTCCGTGCTGCTCGAGCAGGATCTCGACGATCTCGATCGCGCGGTCGACCCCGGCGCAGAACGAGCGCGGCGCGGCGAGCAGGACCTGGCCTATCTCGACCACCCCTCGGCCGCGTCGCCGAGCCGCCCGAGCGCGCGACGCGCGTCCGAGGCTGCGCGGACGAAGCCGCGCGGCGAGCGGGCGAACGCCTTCGCCAGGCCGGGCCAGTCGTAGCCGCCGTCGGCCCTGACGCCGCCGACGATCCCGTCGAGCGGGCGCGACGGCGTGTCGCTGACCGCGCGGAGCACGCCTTGCAGGCGGCCGCTCCGCGCGAGCGGCCCACTCTCGAGGTCGGCCGCGTCGGCGCCGGTGCGCTCGTGCAGCGCTCGCCGCTCGGCCGGGTCGTCGACGATCGCCTCGGCGGCCAGGATCGTCACCGCCTCCGCGCCCGGGACGCCGAGCGGCCCGTCGTCCCAGAGCACCGTGCCCTCGATGTCGACAACCCTCGTCGCGTCGACCACGGTGCCCGGAGCGAGGCCGTCCCGCAAAGCTCCCGCGAGCCCGAACGAGACCAGCGGACCCTCGGGCAGGCCGTTGCGCGCGCCGAGGCCGACCAGGGCCGAACGCACGCCCGAGCGGCGGGCGACCCGCAGCTCGGCCGCTGTCGCGCAGGCGAGCGTCACCCCGTCAGCGTCCATGCCGCGCTGCGGACGGTCTCCCTGACGCTGCCGGTCGCCTCGAAGGCGGCCGAGGGCTCGAAGCCGGAGTGGATCGCGCAGTGCTCGCAGCGCGTGTCGTTACCCGGGCCGTACTCCTCCCACTCGATCCCGTCGAGCAGCGCCTCGTAGGTCGGGAAGATCCCGTCGGTGAGCAGGTAGCACGGGCCCTTCCAGCCGTACGGGTTGCGCGTGATCGAGCCCCACGGCGCGCAGGCCAGCTTGCGCTCGCCGGTGAGGAAGTCCTGGTAGATCGGGCTCGCCAGCCAGCGGTAGCCCTCCTTGCGGGCGGCCGAGCGAATGACGCGGAACTTCTCCTCGTGCTCGTTGCGGGTCATCGTCAGCGCCGGGTCGATCTGCGAGTACTGGTAACCGGGCGCGACGAGCATCCCGTCGATGCCGACGTCGTCGGTGAGGTAGCCCATCATCTCGACGACCTCGAGCGGATCGGTCTCCTTGAAGATCGTCGTGTTCGTCGTAACGCGGAAGCCCTTCGCGCGGGCCTGCTTGATCGCGTCGACGGCGATGTCCCAGAGGCCTGGGTAGTCGCAGATGTAGTCGTGGATCTCGCGCATCCCGTCGAGGTGGACGACGAACGTCAGGCGCTTGTTCGGCTGGAAGACGTCGAGGAACTGCTCCAGCCGCAGCGCGTTCGTGCAGAGCTCAATCGTCTTGTTCAGCTCGAGGAAGCCATCAACGACGTCCTCGATCCCCTTGAAGACGAGCGGCTCGCCGCCGCAGATCGAGACCACCGGCGCCGGGCACTGCACGCCCGCGTCGATGCACTCCTCGACCGACAGCCGCGCCTTGTTCGACTCGTACTCGCGGATCTTCCCGCAGCCGATGCAGGCGATGTTGCAGGCGAGCGTCGGCTCCAGCATCAACACGAGCGGATAGCGCTCGCCCTTGCGCTGCTGCTGCGCGACGTACTTGGCGATCTGGACGGTCGGGGCGAGCGGAAACTTCATCGACTGAGCCTTTCTCGTAGACGACCGAGGGCGAGCAAGGGGAAGTGCAGCCGGTAGAGGTGGTAGCGAATCATGAAGTCAAGCGGAAAGCCCGTGCCCGTGAAGTGGGCTTCCTCCCAGTCCCCGTTTGCCTGTTGTGTGCGGCATAGCCATTCGGCGGCGCGACGGGCGGCCTGGCTGCCGGCCTCGTCTGCAGCGACGTAGGCTAATAGCGCCCATGCCGTTTGGGAAGGCGTGCTGGTTCCGCGTCCGCGCCAGGCCCGGTCGGCGTAGGAGCGGATGTCCTCGCCGAAGCCGCCGTCCTCGTTCTGCACCGAGTCGAGCCATGCCACTGCCCGCCTGAACGCACGGTGGCCGGGCTCGATTCCTACGGCCTCCAGCGCGGGCAGCGCGGCGCCGGTGCCGTAGACGTGGTTGACGCCCCAGCGGCCGAACCACGAGCCGTCGGCCTCCTGCTCACGAAGCAGCCAGTCGAGCCCGCGGCGAACCTCGTGGTCGAAGCCGGCCTCCGGGGCGAGCGCCTCGAGCGCGTGCGCGGTGACGTCGGCGCTCGGCTCGTCGGTGACCTTGCCGAAGTCGCAGAAGGGGAGCTTGTAGAGCCAGTACGCCTCGTTGTCGACGTCGAAGGCGCCCCAGCCGCCGCTGCGCGACTGCATCCCGGCCGTCCAGGCGAGCCCGCGGTCGACGGCGTCGCGGCCGCGGTGGCAACGGCGCAGGGCGAGCGCGACCACGGCGGTGTCGTCCACGTCCGGGTAGAGGTCGTTCTCGAACTCGAACGCCCAGCCGCCCGGCGCGAGCTCGGGCGTGCGCACGGCCCAGTCGCCCGTGACCGTGACCTCCTCCTGCAAGAGCCAGTCGGCGGCGCGCACCAGCGCGGGGTGCTCGGGGCCGAGGCCGGAGTCGCGCAGTGCGAGCACGGCGAGGCCGGTGTCCCAGACCGGTGACTGGCACGCCTCGGGCCGGAGCCGGTCGCCCTCGTCGATCGTGAACCCCTCCCAGCCCTCCACCGCCCGACGCAGGGTCTCGTCCTCGAAGCCGTGGCCGAGCGCGGCCAGCATCAGGATCGACCAGACCCACGGCGGCTGGATCCCGCCCCAGGAGCCGTCGGCCTCCTGGTGCGCTCGCACCCAGCGCTCGGCCTCGTGCAGCGCCGCTTTGCGCAGCGGGCCCGGCGGCACCGGTGCCCGGGTCTTGCCGGGCCGCGCACCGATCTCGCGCAGGTCGATGTTCGCGTGGCGCACCGGCCGCAGGGCGCGGCAGGCAGCGAGCGGGACGAACGTGCCCCGCGCCCAGCAGGAGAAGTTGTAGATCGATACATAGGCGTTAGCCGGAAACAGCACCAGCTCGACGGGGATCGGCGTCACCCGCTGCCACGGCCACTGGCCGAGCAGGGCGAGGAAGCACTTGGTGAAGATCCGCGTCTTTGCGATCCCGCCACGCGAGCGGATGAAGTCGCGTGCCTGCTGGCCGGGGTCGACGCCGGCGAGCTTGAGCGCCGCGTACGCCTCGACGGTCGTCGAGAGGTCGCCCGGGCCTTCGAACCAGATCGCCCAGGTGCCGTCGACTCGTTGGCGCGCGAGCAGCTCGTTGGCGATCTTGCGGTCGAGCTCGGGTGTGCGCAGGCCGAGGACGTGGTGCCAGAAGAGATGCTGCGCCGTCATGGTCACGTTCGACTCGAGCTCGCCGACCCAGTAGCCGTCGGGGTGCTGGAGCTCGAGCAGGCGCGCGGTCGCGCCCTCGATCGCGGCGTCGAGACGCGTCTCGGTGGCGACGCTCACGCCGGCACCTCCGCCGGCGCCTGCGTAAGTGCGCGCGCGGCGGCGAGGCCGCTACGGATCGCGCCTTCCATCGTCGCCGGCCAGCCTGTCGCGGTCCACGCGCCCGCGCGCGTGACGTTCGGCCAGCTCGTCCGAGGGCCGGGCCTGTGTTGCTCGCTGCCCGGCCGGACGGCAATCGTTGCAGCAGGCTCGCGGCTGACGCGCGACCAGAGCAGCTCCGCTGGTCCAAGGCGGCCGGTCAGCTCGGCGCCGATCCGCTCGACGAGCTCACGGCCGCGCAGCTCCATCAGCTCGGGGGCGCCCGAGGAGACGACCGTCAGGTACTGGCCTCGGTCCGGCGGCGAGCCGGTCAGCGCGCCGCGGTCGAAGACCCAGTGCGCGTCGCTGCCCAGCAGCGCGGCCAGGGGCGAGCCGAGCAGGACACGGTCGAACCAGAGGTGGACGCTGACGATCGGCGAGTCCTCGAGCTCGGGCTCCGGCTCGCCGAGCAGCTGCGCGCTCTCGCGCCGCGGCACCGCGACGACGACCGCGTCCGCGTCGAGCTCGTCGAGGCTCTCGACGCGCGCGTTGGTGAGCACCGTCGCGCCGGCGGCCTCGAGCGCGCGGCCGGCGGCGTCGCCGTGCATCTCCCCGAGCGGCCGCGCCGGCAGCAGCAGGTCGGAGTCGCTGCGCTCGCCGAGCAGCGCGGTGCGGACGGTGAAGTCGCCGGCCTCCGCGCTCGCCTCCTCGCTGCGCAGGTTCAGCGCCGGCCGGATGAAAACGTCCCAGAAGCGGTCGATCGCCCGCTGCGACTGGCGGCGAGCCCGCAGCACGTCGGCGAAGGTCTCGCCGCGCGCGTTTCCCCAGCGCATGAGCGCCTGCAGGATCCGCAGCCGCTCCCGGAGGGAGACGTGCCGGTACCGAAGCAGCGCGAGCGCCGAAGGCGAGATCGAAGCGCTGCGCCCGTGCTCGTCGAGCACCGGCAGCTCGAGCGGCACGCGCCGCACCGACCCGCTCTGGCCCACGCGGTCGAGGAAGCGCAGGTACTCGCTGAAGCAGCCGAGCGCGACGTGCTGCCCGTTGTCGGGCGGCGGCTCCGGGTCGCCTTCGCGCCGCGGCAGCGTCTGCACCGCCCCGCCGAGCGTCGGCCGCGCCTCGTGCAGCGTCACCTCGTGCCCGCCGTCCACGAGCTCGAGCGCCGCGCTCAGGCCGGCGAGCCCGCCCCCGACGACCACGACTCTCATCGCAGCAGCCCCGCGCCCATGATCCGAAGCTTCGTCAGGGACGAGAGCCTGACCGACCCCTCGAAGACATCGAAGTCACGCGACTCGATCCGGTCGAGCGTCGCGCGGTAGAGACCGGCGAAGGTCGAGACGCATGCCGTGCTGCGGGAGTCGAGCGTCTCGAGCAGCCCGAGGCCCTCTTCCAGGTGCGCCCGCGCGCGCGAGGCCTGGAACGCCATCAGCGCCCGCCATTCCGGCCCCGTGCGCCCGGCGGCGATCTCGTCCTCGGTGACCCCGTACGCGGTCAGCTCGTCCTGGGGTAGGTAGACGCGGCCAAGCTCCCAGTCCTCGCGCACGTCTCGCATGATGTTGATCAGCTGCAGCGCCACCCCGAGCGTTGCCGCCCGCTCGACGTCGTCGGAGCCGTAGACCGCGACGCACGCCACGCCGACCGCGCCGGCGACGCGCCGACAGTAGCCGTCGAGCTCGGCGAAGTCCGCGTAGCGCTCCTGCTCGGTGTCCTGCAGCCCGCCGTCCACGAGGTCGTGCAGCGCGCGCGCCGGAATGTCGTAGCGCGCGCGGGCGTCGCCGAGCGCGACGAGCATCGCGTCGTCCGGAGCCGCGTCGAGCGCGGCGCGCAGGGCCTGCAGGCGCTCGCGCTTCTCTTCGATCGGGAGCTCGCCGTCGGCGATGTCGTCCACGCGCCGGGCAAAGGCGTAGATCGCCGAGATCGCCCGCCGCTGGTCGCGCGGCAGAACCCGGATCCCGTAGGCGAAGTTGCGCGCCTCGCGCCGCGTCAGCCGCTCGACCTCCGCATAAGCGGCTTCCACGGTCACTTGATCACCGCCAACGCGAGCCGCGCTCGAGATGGCCGCGGGCGGCCGTTGAAGATGTCCCAGTCGGCGCGCTCGAGCGCCTCGAGCGCCGCCAGGCCGCCGCGCGCGAAGAGCGCCACCGCCCGCCCGACGCGGCCGCCGCCGAGCCGCCGGCCGAGCTCCTCGCCGGACGCGAGCAGGCCTCGCGCCCGCTCGGCTTCGAACTCGAGCAGCCGCCGCAGCTCGGGGCTCGGCCGGTCGAGCTCCTCCACGCCGAAGCGCCGCCGGTCCTCCGCCGGCAGGTACACCCGCCCCAAGGCGAGGTCACGCGGCACGTCCTGAAGGAAGTTGACGAGCTGGAGGCCGGTGCAGACGTCATCCGAGAGCGCGACCGCCTCGGCGTCGTCGCCGCGCCCGAGCACGCCCAGCACGAGCCTGCCGACGGGGTCCGCCGAGTGGAAGCAGTAGCCCTTCAGGTCGAGCCACGTCTCGTACGACGAGCTGCGCTGATCCATGCGGTTCGCCTCGATCAGCCGGAGAAACGGCTCGCGCGGCAGCGAGCAGGCGCGGATCGTCGGCTGCAGCTCGCGCATCACCTCCCAGGCTGGCTCGCCGCCGTAACAGGCCTCGAGCTGCGCCTCGAGCTCGTCAAGCGCCGCGAGCCGGTCCCCCGGCACTTCGTCGCCGAGCATGTCCACCAGGCGGGCGAAGCCGTAGATCGCCCGCAGGTGCGGGCGCAGCGCGCGCGGGAACAGAAGCGACGCGACGGGGAAGTTCTCCGTGCGCGCCCGACTGGCAACTGAACGCGCGGTTGGCGGATCCATGAGCAAAACCTATAGTCGCCACGTGAGCCAGAGCGGGCCCGGCGTGGCGTCAGCCGGGCGAGTAGCGGTAGCCGTACCCGCGCACGGTCTCGATCGCCTCGGGCGGGACGCCCGCCGCGGCCAGCTTGCGGCGTAGGTAGCCGACGTAGAGCTTGACCTGGTCACGCGAGGAGCCGCGCTCCCCGCCCCAGGCGAGCTCGAGCAGCTGCTGGTGCGCGAGCAGCTGGCCGGGATGGTTGACGAAGGCGGTCAGCATCCGGTACTCGAGCGGGGTCAGCTCCACGAGCCTGTCACCCGCCCGTACCTGGCGCTGCGAGAAGTCGACCTCGAGCAGCCCGTCACGATAGGCGTCGCGCACCTCGGCCGCCGGCGCTCGCCGGAGGACGCTCTCGACGCGCGCGAGCAGCTCCTGGCGCCCGAACGGCTTGGTCACGTAGTCATCCGCGCCGGCCCGCAGCGCGCGCACCTTCTCGAGCTCCGCGCCGAGGGCGCTCAGCATCACAACGGGCACGTCGCTCAGCTCGCGGATCCGGTCGAGGGTCGCCCAGCCGTCCAGCTCGGGCATCGAGATGTCGAGCAGTACCAGGTCGGGCCGCTCGTCGAACAGCGACTTCAGCGCCTCCCGGCCGTTCGGTGCCTCGCTGACCTCGTAACCGGCACGCGTCAGCAGCTCGCTGACCAGCGCGCGCACGTCGGCGTCGTCGTCGACGACCAGCACTGAGCCCGGGGCGTTCATCCGCCCCTCATACCACACCCCCAGGCTGTGCTCAGCCGGGGCGAGCCGAGGCAGGGCCCGGCGGGCGCGCCGGGTTTGAGCCCGGTGCGCTCCGCCAGACCTGCGTCAGCGAGACCCCGGGCGTAAGCCCGCGCCTCTGGGCCTCGCCGGCCGGGAGCTCCAGCACCGCACGCGCGCCCTTGCACGCCGCCATGCGCCAGGGTGCGAGCTCGGCCGCGACCTTGAGCACGCGGTCGTCCCGGCCGAGGAACACGGCGTCGATCGGGAAGCGCATAAAGGCGGTGTGGATGGAAGACGCCGGCCGGAGCAGCATCCCCTCGCCTGAGGAGAGGCCGCTCCGGCCAAGGAGGCCGCGAAGGCGGGCGGGCGCCGTCTCCGCGAGGAGACAGTGCTCGCAGACGACGTTGCCGTCGTCGTTCGCCAGTGCGACCTGAGGCAATGCCATTCGACTAGTACCCGACGTGGATGTGGTCGTAGTGGTTGGCCAGGGCGAACGAGGGACCACCCATGCCGAGCAAGGAGATCACCTGCGCGGGGAGCATCCCGCCGGGCAGCATCAGGATGCTGCGGACGGCCTGCTCCGTGATCCCGCCCGGGGCCTGGTGCCCGAAGATCGAGGTCGCGTGTAGGGCCGCGATGTCGACGGCCCGCCCGTAGATGTGCGCCGAGACGACGCCCGGCCGCGCGTACAGGTGGTGGCCGCTGATCAGGCACGAGACCGTCACCTGGTGGTACGTCTCGGCCAGGTACAGCACCAGCGCGAGGACGCGGACGTCCACGTGGCCCTTGGCGACGTCCTGCCGCCCGCCCGGGTAGATCTGGAGGCGCTGGTCGTGCAGAACGCGGTCCTGCAGGTCGCCCTTCTGCGAGAGCAGGCCGTTGACGAGGCTCGCCAGACCGACGGCGCGGTAGTAGTGACGGAGCGCGACGACTCGGTCGGCGAGCGACGTGTCGCTCGAGTAGGCAAGCGCTGCCGCCCACGCGTTGGCGCGGCCGCCGAAGCCCGAGAGCTTGAAGGCGAGCGTGCGCAGGCCGGAAGCGCTGGCCGGGACTCGGTTGTTGTGGCCCTCCGCGCGGAGCGTCGCGAGCACGAGCGCCCAGTCCACGTGCGCCGCTCGCGAGTAGCGGACGAGGTCACGCGCGAAGCTCAGCTTCAGCCGGGCGGCCGGCGGGGTCGGGTCTGGCGCGGCGCGGTTCAGCCACACCGTCGCCGACGGGAACGCCGCGACCTCGGGGTCGAGGGCGGGCGCCTTCGGAGCTGGCGTCGAGCGCGGCTTGGTCCGCTTGGCCAGCGAAGGACGTGCGACGTGGGTTTTCACCGCGGTGACCTTCTTCGCGGTCGCGGTCGCGGTCGGGCTCGACACGGGCCGCGAGACGGCCGTGGCGGCCTTGGCGGTCACGCGCGTGGGCTCCACGGTTGGGCGGGCGGGTGCCGCCTGCGGCTCGGCCTGCACGACGCGCACGACGCCCTGGGCTGCAGGGGTCTTGCCGGCAACGCCGGTCGCGCCGCTCGGCCCCGAGGCGCCGGTCGCGCCGGTCGCCGCCGGGGTCGACCCGTCCTCGAGCAGCTGGTACACGCCGTTGCCGGCGCCCGCGGAGAGCGCGAGCCCGGCGCAGAAAATGGCGCAGAGGGAAAAGGTCTGTACGAAGCGGCGGGCGTGCTTGCGCGGCTCCGCCGGTTCGGTCTGCAGCTTGCGCTCGTCCCACTCGTCCCAGGCCCGGCCCAGACCGATCGCGGTCAGGATCGTCCTGGCGAGCGAGATCAGGAGAAGGTGCTGGATCAACCGCCTGGTCAAGGACTTCCGTCGTGGCATTGCCTTTTGCTCCCGTTCGTCGGGCGCCGGTGGGCCGCCACCTGGGCGCGGATCTTGGTTTTGCATCCGCGGGCCGTACGGACTTGGGAGCACTATCGGCGCGCGCCCCGGCCGCCTCTCCCCCGAACAAGGGAGTTGCGGCGGAGATCCCCTATCTGAGGGATAAGCCGTCGGCCCGATCGGAACGATGATCGCCGCAGATTGAGCCATAGGCGGCGCGGCCACGCCCAGAACACTTCGGAGGTTTCCCCGGCGTGACCAAGCGCATCGCCCGCAAGATCGAACGGCTCGTTCGGAACCACCTTTCCATCGACCACCCGGTTTTTCCCACGGGAATTCCGCGCGCGACCGCGTGCGCATCGATCAGCGAAAGGAGGTGACACAGATGCTGAAGCTCTTCACCTTCGTGCAGACCGCCGCCTACTCGCTCCGCAATCGCGAGGAGGGGCAGACGATGGCGGAGTACGGCGTGGTCCTCGCCGTGATCACGCTCGCCGTGATCGGTGCGATCACGCTCCTCTCTGACAACGTCCGCAGCGCGATCGAGAACGTCGCCGGAATCCTGCCCGGCTAGGAAACACGCAGTTTCTCCGGTAGGGGGCCCCTTCTCGAGAAGGGGCCCGCTTCCACTCCCGAGCTACAGAAAGAACTCCCGTGAATATTGCTTATCGCCGCAAAATCGACTTCAAATCGGAGAAGGGTCAGTCGCTGACCGAATTCGCGCTGGCTTTGCCGATCCTGGCGCTACTCCTGTTTGCGGTGATCCAGTTCGGGATCGCCTTCAACAACTACGTCACGCTCACCGACGCGACCCGTGCCGGCGCCCGCAAGGCGGCCGTCGGGCGGCAGTCCGTCAGCCCGGTGGGCGACTGCCAGACCGCGATCCGGAGCTCGGCCAAAGACCTCAAGCAGGCCGACCTGACCACGGCCTGCACGTCGACCTGGCAGCCCGGGGCGGACGTGACGGTGACCGCGACCTACCCCTACAAGATCAGCCTGCTCGGATTCGTCGCCAAGACGGGACGCCTCTCGAGCACGACCACGGAGCGTGTGGAATGAACTCTCGAAGCGACCGCGGCCAGGCAACCGTCCTGACACTCGTCTTTCTCGTCGTCCTGCTCGGCATGGCGGCGCTGGTGCTCGACATCGGGTCGTGGTACCGCGCCGACCGCGCGACGCAGAACACGGCCGACGCCGCGGCGCTCGCGGGGGCTCAGGCTCTCCCGTCGGATCCGGGCAACGCGAACACACTCGCCCTCCAGTACATGACCAAGAACGGCGGCGGCACTCCCACCGTCACCCTCTCGTCCAAGTTCGCCACCAACGACACGGTCAAGGTCAACGTGACTCGTCCCGCGACGGGCATCTTCACGAAGCTGTTTGGCGTTCGGACGGTCACCGTCGGGTCGCACGCGACCGCGCGCGCGAGCCTGATGGACCAGGCGAAGTACGTCGCGCCGATCGGCGTCAACATCCTCAACCCGAAGCTGAAGGGCACCGCAACCTGCCCCTGCTTCGGCGGCGGGAACCTGACCACCCTGCCGCTCGGCAAGACGGGCGCGCCGGGCTCGTTCGACCTGATCAACATCGATGAGAGCCACGGCGGCACGGGCCCGAGCATGCTGGCCGACTGGATCCTGAAGGGCTTCGACGGCTACCTCTCGCTCGGCGACTACTTCTCGGACGCCGGCGCGAAGTGGAACTCGTCGGAGGTGCAGAACGCGCTCTCGACGCGCCGCAACACCGAACTGCTCTTCCCCGTCTACGACACCATCAAGGGAACGGGCTCGAACGCCCAGTACCACGTGATCGCCTGGGTCGGCTTCCACCTGACCGGTCACACAGAGTCCGGCAGCTCCGGAACGATCACCGGCTGGTTCACCGAGGTCGTGTGGACCGGTATCGCCTCTACCACTGCGACGGGCCAGCCGAATCTCGGCGCGCGCGTCGTCAACCTCGTCGACTGACCTCAAAGGACAAGGAGCAATGGCATATCGAGCTAGAAACATCCTGATCGCGGTCGCCCTCGCCGCTGTGGCCGCCCTGCTCACGAGCTTCTACGTGACCAGCTACAAGCGGCACGTTCAGCGCGGCGAGGACCACGTGACGGTGCTCGTTGCCAAGCAGGACATTACCGTCGGCGCCAGCGGTGCCGACGTCGCGGGCCAGCTCTCGTCGCTGGACGTGCCCCGGAAGAGCGTCGTGCCGGGCGCGATCTCCAGCGCCGACCAGCTGGCAGGCCTTGTCGCCACCGAGCCCACGCTCGAGGGCGAGCAGGTCACGACCCGCCGCTTCAGCCCCCGCACCCACGTCGGTGTCCGGGCCCAGCTGAGCGGCACGCTCCGGGCGGTCTCGCTCGAGGGCGACCAGAACCAGCTGCTCGCCGGCGTCGTCAAGGACGGCGACAGCGTCGACTTCGTGGCCGCCCTGAAGAAGCCGGGCGACCAGGACATCTACTTCAGCCGCGTGCTCGTGCGCGACATCAAGGTTCTACGCGCGCCGAACTCGCCGCCGCCCGGCAGCAAGCTGACCGGCGGAGCGAACTCGGACTACGCCGTGATGCTGGCCCTGACTGACAGCCAGGCCCAGAAGCTCCAGTACATGCTGGCCAACGCCGGCGGCACCGGCGCGGAGCGTTGGCACCTCGAGCTCCGCCCGTCTACGCACGACGCCGACAGTCCTGACCACCTCGACAGCTTCGAAAGCGTCCTCACTGGCGGCCTCAGCGCCGGCCAGCGGAAGACGCTGGGCCGCTAGGAGGCCACGATGAGCAACGGCAACGAATTCGCAACCAAGAGCCCGAACCGGATCTACGTCACGGGTGACTGCGACGGGCTGCCGGACCTGCGGGAAGCGCTCGGAGCGCACCCCGAGGTCGAGCTCGTCGGCTCCGCGACGCAGGTCGCGGAGGCCGCGGCAACCCTGACCGGAGGCCACCTGAACGTCGTCCTGCACGCGACGCGCGCGTCGTCGCTGCCGGTGAACGAGCTGGCCGCGATCCGCGAGCACACGCGGGCGCCGCTGATCCTGCTCGCCTCGAACGGCTCCCCGGCTCTGCTGGAGGAGGCGCTCGAGCACGACGTCGCGGACGTCCTGCTGCTCCCGCAGCTGACCGACAACGTCGTCTTCTCGATCCGCAAGGCCGGTCACGTGGGCAAGCGCCTGACCGGCGACCAGCGGCGGCACGGCCGTCTCGTGACGGTCTTCTCGCCCAAGGGCGGCACGGGCAAGACCGTGACCGCGACCAACCTGGGCGTCTCGCTGGCCAAGCACTGGGGCAAGCGGGCGCTGCTGCTCGACCTCGACCTGCAGTTCGGGGACGCCGCGATCATGCTCGGCATCGAGCCGGAGAAGACGATCTACGACCTCGTCACGGCTCCGGGCGAGCTCGACTCGGAGAAGCTCGCCGGCTACACGACGAAGCACGCCTCCGGCCTCGAGGTGCTTCCGGCGCCGCTGCGCCCGGAGGACGCCGAGCTCGTGACCGAGGCGAAGCTGGCCCGGCTGCTGGAGGTCGCGCGTGAGTCGTTCGACGTGATCGTCGTCGACACGTCGCCGTTCTTCCACGGGCCGATGCTGGCCACCCTCGACCGCACCGACGAGCTGCTGCTGCTCTGCGGGCTGGACGTGCCGACGTTGAAGAACGTCCGGCTCAGCCTGCAGACGCTGGAGCTGCTCTCCTTCCCGCCCGACCGGATCAAGCTCGTCCTCAACCGGTCGAACTCCAAGGTCGGGATGAAGCCGAAGGAGGTCGAGTCGGCGCTCGAGCGCACGATCGACTTCCAGATCCCGAGCGACCGCATCGTCCCGCTGGCGGTCAACCGGGGGAACCCGGCGGTGCTCGCCGAGCCGAAGGCGGAGTTCTCGAAGGCCGTCCGCGCGATGGCCAAGGAGCTCGTGGCCGCCCAGGCAGTGGCGAAGCAGAAGCGGAAGTTCATGGCGACCCTGGCAAGGGCGTAGCGCGATGGGACTCCACGACAGGCTTCGCCAGAACGGCTCTACGAACGGCCACGGGCCCGAGCTCGACGTGCTCGTGGGCGGGCAGGCGGAGGCCCCGGAACGCCGCGCTGCCGATCCCTACGCAGAGCTGAAGGGCCGGATCCACCATGCCTGCATCGCGAAGCTCGGCCCGCAGCTCTACGCGGCCGGCGACGCCGACGAGTCCTCCGCCGAGGATCTCGCCGAGAAAGTGCTCCGTGTCGTCACGGAGCAGCTCGCGCTTGACCGGACGCCGCTCACCCGTGAGGAGCGGCGTCAGGTCACGCGCGAGATCACCGACGACATCCTCGGCTACGGGCCGCTCGAGCCCCTGCTGCGCGACGACTCCGTGACCGAGGTGATGGTCAACAACCACGACCGCGTCTACGTCGAGCGCAACGGCAAGCTCGAGGTGACCGACGCGGCGTTCGTCGACAACGCGCACCTGCTGCGCATCATCGACAAGATCGTCTCGCAGGTCGGCCGCCGCGTCGACGAGGCCTCCCCGATGGTGGACGCGCGCCTCCCCGACGGGAGCCGTGTGAATGCGATCGTCCCGCCGCTCTCGCTGCGCGGCCCGACGCTGACGATCCGGAAGTTCTCGCGCGACCCGTACACGATGAACGACCTGATCAACTTCGGCTCGGTCTCCGCGGAGGCCGCCCAGTTCCTCTCCGCCTGCGTCCGGGGCAAGCTCAACGTCCTCATCTCCGGCGGTACCGGCACCGGTAAGACGACGACGCTGAACGCGCTCTCGGCCTTCGTGCCGAACGACGAGCGCATCGTCACGATCGAGGACGCGGCCGAGCTCCAGCTCCAGCAGGACCACGTGATCACGCTCGAGTCGCGCCCGCCGAACATCGAGGGCGAGGGCGAGATCCGGATCCGCGAGCTCGTCCGCAACGCCCTGCGCATGCGCCCCGACCGGATCATCGTCGGCGAGGTCCGCGGCGCGGAGACGCTGGACATGCTCCAGGCGATGAACACCGGCCACGAGGGCTCGCTGACCACGATCCACGCGAACTCCCCTCGCGACGCGCTCTCGCGGCTGGAGACGCTGGTGATGACCGCCGGCGTCGAGCTGCCGCACCGCGCGATCCGCGAGCAGATCTCCAGCGCGTTCGACCTGCTCGTGCAGATCTCGCGATTGGTCGACGGCACGCGCCGCATCACCCACATCACCGAGGTGCTGCGGATGGAGTCCGACGTGATCACCCTGCAGGACGTCTACATCGCGAAGCCGCCCGACGAGGACGACGCTCAGGAGCCCGGCAAGCCCGTCAACCTGCTCAATCCGCTCGCGTGCACCGGCTTGAAGCCGCAGTTCCTCGAGAAGATGGCCGCGAACGGCGTCACCCTGCCCCCCTCGTTCTTCGGGGACAACACGGCCTACCGGCCGAACTACGCAGCGGCGAACTACGGCGGGTTCGAGTGAGCCGCCGCGCGAGTCGCCTCCTCGTCGCCGCCGTCTTCGCCGCTCTCGTCACCCCGGTCGCGGCCGGCGCCTCGCTGAGCCTGCGCGGGATCGACACGAGCGGCTACCCGACCGTGCGCGTCATGGTCGTCGCTCCAGTTGCCAGGACGGCGGCCCCGCCGACCCTGACCGAGAACGGCAACCAGGTCGTCGGCCTCCACGCCGTGAACCTCGCCGCCACCAAGAGCGTCGTGATCGCGATCGACCGCTCGCGCTCGATGGCCGGGACGAAGCTCGCGGACGCCCTCGACGCCGCCCGCGCGTTCCTGCGCACGAAGGCCCCGTCCGACAAGGTCTCCGTGGTCGGGTTCGGCTCGAAGGCGGTGCAGCTGACGCCGTTCACCCAGTCGACCGCCGAGGCGGACGACGCTCTGCGCCTGCTCACGGTCGACTCCAAGAACGGCACGGCGCTCTACGACGCGCTGCAGCTCTCCAGCTCCTCGCTGCGCACGCAGCTCGGCCGCGCCCGGGTCGTCGTCCTGCTCACCGACGGCAAGGACGTCTCGAGCCAGACCTCGTTGAAGGACGCGCTGGCGACCGCGCACGACACCGGCACGCTCGTCTACCCGATCGCGATCGGCGGCGACAGCGCGACCGTTGCACCCCTCCAGCAGATGGCGACGGTGACCGGCGGCAGCTTCAAGTCGGCCGCCACCAGCGCGAGCCTGAACGCGGTCTACTCGTCGATCGCGAGCGAGTTGAAGCGGACCTGGCGCGTCGAGTACGTCACCTCCGCTCGGCCGGGCGAGCAGCTCCACTTGCGCGTCGCGCTCGACCCGGAAGGCGCGGCGTCGACCGACGTGCGCATCCCCGGCAGCTCGTCCGAGGATGCCGGCGGCAGCTGCGCTGCCGAGCCCGCTCTACTCACCGCTCGGCGGGCTGCTGCTGACCATGCTCGTCGCCTTCCTCGTGCTCACCGCGTGCGGGTTCGTGCTCTCCTCGGCCAAGGGCTCGTGGGTCAAGACCCGCCTCGCCCCGCACGTCGAGCGCTCGCGCAAGACGCGCAAGCGCCAGAAGGGCGAGCGCCTCGCCGCGCTCGGCGGCCTCTTCCGCGCGACCGAGCAGGCGTTCGGCCACCGGCGCATCTGGCACAAGCTGCAGCGAATGCTGGAGCGGGCCGACCTGCCGCTGCGCACGGTCGAGTTCGCCTACCTGATCGTCGGCTGCGCGTTCGTCCTCGCCTTCTTCGCAGCGGCAAGCGGACGCCCTTCGCTGCAGATCCTCGTCGCCCTCGTCATCGGCGGCGCCATCCCCTACCTGTTCGTCTCCTTCAAGGCGAAGAGCCGGATGAACGCCTTCGAGGACCAGCTGCCCGACCTGCTCGTCACGCTCGCCGCGTCGCTGAAGGCGGGCCACAGCTTCAAGCAGGGCATCCAGACGATCGTCGACGAGGGCCACGAGCCGGCCAGCAAGGAGCTCGGCCGCGTCATCACGGACACCCGCCTGGGGCGGCCGATGGACGAGGCGCTCTCCGAGACGGCCGAGCGGATCGGCTCGAAGAACTTCGCCTTCGTGATCACCGCGGTGACGATCCAGCGGCAGGTCGGCGGCAGCCTCGCCGGGCTGTTCGACATGGTCGCCGACACCGTCCGCCAGCGGCAGCAGTTCGCCCGCAAGATCAAGGGCCTGACGGCGATGGGCCGCGCCTCGGCCTACGTCCTGATCGCGCTTCCGTTCTTCATCGCCTTCGCCCTGACCCTGCTCAACCCGGACTACATGGCGCCGCTCTACAACACATCCACGGGCCACATGCTGATCTTCGTCGGCCTCGGGATGATGGCGTTCGGGTCCCTGATCCTGAAAAAGCTCGTTTCCTTCCGGGGGTAGCCGACAGTGTTCATCTTCATCGTGCTCTCAGTCCTCTGCCTCGCCGGAGCGGCGTACCTGATCGGCGAGGCGGTGACGCTGCCCGCGCGGGAGCGGCGCTCCTCGGTCAATCGCGCCGCGACCTACGGAAAGTTCCGCGCCGCGCTCGGCCAACAGCAGCTGCCGTTCAGCCAGCGCGTGCTTACTCCGCTCGGCGACCGGCTCGCAGGCTTCACGCTGAAGCTCCATCCCAAGACGACAGTCGACGGCGTCAGCGCGCGGCTACTCGCGGCCGGCCTCGGCCGGAAGATCTCGCCGACGACGTTCCTGGCCTTCAAGTCCGCACTGGCGCTCGGCGGGCTGGTGACTGGAGCCCTCTTCGGCGGCGCCGCTGCCGGGCCCGGTGGTGTGCTCTTCGCCGCGATCGCGCTGGGCGGGATCGGCTTCATCGCCCCCGACTTCGTGGTCTCCGGCAAGGCGCGCTCGCGCAAGGATCGGATCAGGGCCGAGCTGCCGGATGCGCTCGACCTGATGGCGGTCAGCGTCGAGGCCGGGATGGGCTTCGACGGAGCGATTTCGAAGCTAACCGAGCACATGCACGGCCCGCTCGCCGATGAGTTCGCGCTCACGCTGGGCGAGATCCGGATCGGCGAGTCGCGCCAGGATGCGCTGAAGAAGATGTCTGACCGCACGAACACGCCCGAGCTCGTCGAGCTTCGTGCGCTCGATCATCCAGGCCGACCAGCTCGGCATCTCCCTCGGCCGGATCCTGCGCGTGCAGGCGACCGACAGCCGCCTCAAGCGTCAGGCCGCCGCCGAGGAGAAGGCGATGAAGGCGCCGATCAAGATGCTCTTCCCCACCGTGCTCTTCATTTTCCCGGCCATGTTCCTGGTCATCCTCGGGCCGGCGTTCCTCAACCTCTCCAAGATCTTCTAACCGGAATCGGAGGCGACGATGTCCGACACACCCGAGCACCAGGGGGCCGAGACCGAAAAGGGTTTCGGTACCGGTCTGCGCGCACAGCTGCAGCGCCGGCGGGAGGGTGACGATGGGACACAGGCCGCCGAGGCGCAGGGCCCCACGAACGTGGAGCTGCGCTTCGAGCTGACCGCACGGCCCGCCGGGGGCGAGACGACCGAGGCGATCGTCGGCCCGGACGTGCAGGCCCTCCGGGACGAGCTCGAGGCAACGCAGGCCCGCGAGGCCACACTGCGGGACCAGCTGCAGGAGCGCTCTCACGCCTACGACCAGAACGTCGGCTCCGAGAAGCAGCTCGCGCACCGCGCCGTGACCCTGGACGAGCGCGAGGCGAAGCTGGCCGAGTTCGAGGTCGAGCTGGAGGAGCGCGAGCGGCGCGTCCGCGACCAGCGCGACGTGATCGAGGCCGAGCACACGCGCGTCGCCAACCTCCAGGCCGAGCTCGCCTCCGAGCAGGCGCTCGCGGCCGAGCAGCAGGAGGCCGCCGGGAAGCGGCTTCGCGACCTGCAAGGCGCCGACCGTGAGCGTGAAAAGGCCTTGTCAGAGGTGGCGAAGGCGCAGTCCGCGCTCGCCGACCGCGAGACGAAGCTGAACCGCAAGGAGAGCGAGCTCGCCACCCGTGAGCAGGCCGGGACGGCCAGGCTCGACGGCCGCGAGCGCGGGCTCACCAAGCGCGAGAACGAGTGGCGCGCGCGCGACAAGGAGCTCTCCGAGCGCGAGCGCAGGCTCAGCCAGCGCGAGAGCGAGCTGAAGAAGGAAGCCGCGCGGATCGCCGCCCGCGACGAGGCGATCGGCGAACGCGAGGCCGAGATCCTGATGAGGCAAGAGAAGCTCCGCAACGACGCCGAGCGCTTCGAGCGCGAGCTGACCGACAAGGGCCGCCTCGCCCAGGAAGCAGTCACCCGCGGCGCGGAGCTCGACCGCCGCGAGCTCGACCTGACCGCCCGCGAGGCGGAGCTGAACCGGCTCCAGGCCTCGATCGCCCACACCGAGCGCGACGCCAACCGGGGCCGCGACCTCGAGGAGTGGAACGTCCGCCTCGAGGAGCGCGAGCGCGAGCTCGTCAAGCGCGAGGCCGAGGCGGCGAACTTCGAGACGATCTCTGAGTCGCACAAGAAGCGCACCGACAAGCGCGAGGCCCGGCTCTCGTCACTCGAGGACAATCTCCGCGCGAAGCTTCAGGAGCTCGACGACCGCGACGGCGAGCTCGACCTGCGCCAGGCCCAGCTCGAGGCCGACGTTCAGATCCGCGGCGACAAGCTCGAAGACCGCGAGGAGGCACTGGCCGAGCTGGAGGAGCGGCTGGCCAACAAGGAGCGTGAGCTCGCCGCCTACGTGGCGAACGCGCAGACCGAGATCCAGCGCCGCGAGTCCGACTGGTGGCAGAAGCAGCTCGGCTCCGAGACGGAGGAAGTCTCAGCCGCCTAAGCTCGGCGCCGTGTCTCGGCGCGTTGCGGTTCGCATAGGTCTGATCTGGCTGGCTTGGCTCGGCGCGCTGCTGACCGCGCTGGGGATCGGCCTGGCGGCCGGCGCCTACACCTGGGCGCCGGGCTGGCTCGAGCACAAGGGTCTCTGGCCGCTCTTCGCCTGGGACTTCAACTGGTACGACTTCATCGGCAACGCCGGCTACCCGGGCGGTCACGTCGACCGGCAGTACGCGTTCTTCCCGTTCTGGCCGCTGCTGCTGCACTGGGCCGGGCCGCACTGGCACATCGTGGTCGGCGGGGCCCTCGCCTGGCTGGCGAGCCTGGCCGCGTTCTTCGGGCTCTCGAACGGACTGCCCCGCTCGTCGCTGCGCAGCGCGCTCGCGCTCGCGTGCTGGCCGGGCTCGTTCGCGCTCGCGCTCGCCTACCCGGACGGGATCGCGCTCGCGGCCGCGGCGTGGGCGGCCGCCTTCGCCCTGCGCGGGAGGCCGCTCGCGGCCGGCGGGCTCGGGGCGGTCGCGGCGCTTGCCCGGCCGAACGGCGTGCTGATCGCGCTCCCGCTGGCCTGGCTCGCGCGCGGCAAAGGCCCGCGTGGCTGGGTTGGCGCGGCGCTGCCGGTCGCGGCCGCGGTGGCCGTCGAGGCGTACTTCTGGTCCCGCAGCGACCACGCAACGGCCTTCTTCGACGCGCAGCGGCTGTGGGGTCGCGATGGCCCGCGCGGGCTCGGCGACTGGGCCGACCACGTCCGCCAGGTGGTCGAGAACCATGCGGTCGCGATCCCGCTGCTGGCCGTCGTGGCGGTGGTCGCCCTCGTGGTCGCCTGGCGCCGCTTCGGGCTCTGGGCGACAGCGGTCGGCACCTACGTCTGCGCCGTGCCCTTGCTGCTAGCCGCGACCAAGAGCCTCCAGGGCTTCGTCGACAGCGCGCGTGCGGTGCTCGTGCTGCCGCTGCTCGTCGTGCTCTGGCGGCTCGGCCCGCGCTACCGGCCGTGGGCGGCGTTCTCGACAGTGGTGGTGGCGCTGCTGCTGCTCTCGGGGACGATCCAGAGCTTCGGCCGCCAGAGCCTGTTCGCCTTCCCGATCTTCTGGGCGATCGCCGACGGCCCGCGCTGGCTGCGCTGGCCGCCGCTCGCGGTGCTCGGCTTTGCCGGGAACATCGTGCTCGTCCTGCTGCTGACACACTTCGCGCCCTAGTGCCCGAGCAGATCTTGGTCACCGGCGGGGCCGGGTTCATCGGCTCGCATCTCGTGGACGAGCTGCTTGCGCGCCGGCCACGGCGTGCGCGTGCTCGACAGCCTCGTCGAGCAGGTGCACGGCGACTCGCAGCGGCCCGAGTACCTCGTCCGCGGACGCGGAGCTGCTCGCCGGGGACGTGCGCAACGCCGAGGTCGTGCGCGGCGCGCTCGAGGGGGTCGACTCGGTCGTCCACCTGGCGGCGCGCGTGGGCGTCGGCCAGAGCATGTACGAGCCCGCCGAGTACGCCGCCGCCAACACGGCCGGGACCGGCGTGCTGCTGGAGGCGCTGCTCGACCACCCCGTCCGCAAGCTCGTCGTGGCCTCGTCGATGAGCATCTACGGCGAGGGCGCCTACGAGCCGGTGCCGGCGACTGGAGCGAACGCGCGAGCAGCTCGAGCGTGGCGAGTGGGAGCCGAGCGGCCCGAACGGCGAGCGGCTCGAGCCGGTGCCGACGCCCGAGACCAAGCAGCCGGCACTCGCCTCGGTCTACGCGCTGACCAAGTACGACCAGGAGCGCATGTGCCTGCTCTACGGCGCGGCCTACGACGTGCCGGCGGTGGCGCTGCGCTTCTTCAACGTCTACGGCCCGCGCCAAGCGCTGTCGAACCCCTACACCGGCGTGCTGGCGATCTTCGCCGCGCGCCTGCTGAACGACCATGCGCCGGTCGTCTACGAGGACGGCGGTCAGCGGCGCGACTTCGTCCACGTCGCCGACGTCGCGCGTGCCTGCCGGCTCGCGCTCGAGCAGGACGGCGCCGACGGCCAGGCGGTCAACGTCGGCAGCGGCAAGAGCACCTCCGTGCTCGAGATCGCCGAGACGCTCGCGCGCCTGCTCGGCAAGCAGATCGAGCCGGAGCTGCCCGGGCAAGTTCCGCGCCGGCGACATCCGGCACTGCTTCGCAGATGTCACACGCGCGCGCGAGGCGCTCGGCTTTGAGGCCGAGGTCCCGTTCGAGCGGGGCCTGGGTGAGCTGGCCGAGTGGCTCGAGGGCCAGGCCGCGACCGACCGCTTCGACGAGGCGGCGGCGGAGCTGGACCGGCGAGGGCTCACGGCCTAGTCGATACAGTCGAGGCATGGCCGCCGGAGCAACCGCCACCCTTCGCACCGGAGACCTGAGCCTTTCCTACGCGCCGCTCGGGTCGGTCGAGAACGTCGAGCGGCTGCCCTACTCGCTCCGGATCCTGCTCGAGAACGCGCTCCGCTTCGAGTCCGAGAGCGGCGTCCAGGCGGTCGCGCAGTGGCAGCCGCAGGACGAGCCGAGCCGCGAGCTCGGCTTCCGCCCCTCGCGCGTGCTGCTGCAGGACTTCACGGGCGTCCCCGCGATCGTCGACGTCGCCGCGATGCGCAGCGCGATGGCCGACCTCGGCGGCGACCCGGCGAAGATCAACCCGCACATCCCGGCCGAGCTGGTGATCGACCACTCGGTGCAGGTCGACGCCTTCGCGACGCGGATGGCGATCTCGACCAACGTCGACCGCGACTACGAGCGCAACGGCGAGCGCTACGCCTTCCTGCGCTGGGGCCAGGGCGCCTTCGACAACCTCAAGGTCGTCCCGCCGAACACGGGCATCGTCCACCAGGTCAATCTCGAGTACCTCGCGCGCGTGATCGAGGAACGCGACGGCGTCGCCTTCCCGGACACGCTGGTCGGCACCGACTCGCACACGACGATGGTCAACGGCCTCGGCGTGCTCGGCTGGGGCGTCGGCGGGATCGAGGCCGAGGCCGCGCTGCTCGGCGAGGAGCTGTCGATGCTCGTTCCGCAGGTCGTCGGCGTGCGGCTCGACGGCCGCCTGCGCGAGGGCGCGACCGCGACCGACCTCGTGCTGACGATCACCGAGCTGCTGCGCAAGACCGGCGTCGTCGGCAAGTTCGTCGAGTACTTCGGGCCCGGGCTCGCGGGCCTCGCGCTGGCCGACCGGGCCACGATCGGGAACATGTCGCCCGAGTACGGCGCGACCTGCGGCTTCTTCCCGGTCGACGATCTGACGCTCGCCTACCTGCGCCTGACCGGCCGGCCCGAGGAGCGCGTCGCGCTGGTCGAGGCCTACTGCAAGGAGAACCTGCTCTGGCACGACGAGAGCGTCGAGCCCGAGTACTCGCAGGTCGTCGAGCTCGACCTCGACTCGGTCGAGCCGAGCCTCGCCGGCCCGCGTCGCCCGCAGGACCGCGTGCCGCTGGCCGAGGCCAAGGACGCCTTCCTCGACTCGCTGGACAGCTTCGGGCACGGCTACGGCAACGGCACGATCGACAAGAGCGTCGAGGACTCCTTCCCGGCCAGCGACCCCGGCTCGTTCCAGGAGGCCGGCCCGCACACGATCGAGCCCGACCTGGCGCAGGTCGCGACCGCGACGCGGCCGCACCTGCACGTCGCCAAGGCCGAGCTCGACGGCGAGGAGCTCGAGCTGCAGGACGGCTCGGTCGTGATCGCCGCGATCACGAGCTGCACGAACACCTCGAACCCGCAGGTGATGCTCGGCGCCGCGCTACTGGCCAAGAAGGCGGTCGAGCGCGGCCTCCAGCGCAAGCCGTGGGTCAAGTCCTCGCTCGCGCCGGGCTCCCGCGTCGTCACCGACTACTACGACAAGGCCGGCCTGACGCCGTACCTCGAGCAGCTCGGCTTCAACACCGTCGGCTACGGCTGCACGACCTGCATCGGGAACTCGGGCCCGCTGCCGGAGTCGATCTCGGCCGCGGTCGAGGAGGGCGACCTCGTCGTCTGCTCGGTGCTCTCCGGCAACCGCAACTTCGAAGCGCGCATCCACCCCGAGGTGAAGGCGAACTACCTCGCCTCGCCGCCGCTGGTCGTGGCCTACGCGCTCGCGGGCCGGATGGACGTCGACCTCGAGACCGAGCCGCTCGGGCAGGGCTCGGACGGCGAGGACGTCTTCCTGCGCGACCTCTGGCCGACCAACGAGGAGATCGACCTGGCGGTCGCCGCGGCGGTCGACGGCGGCATGTTCCGCAAGCAGTACGCCGACGTCTTCACCGGCGACGAGCGCTGGCAGGCGCTCCCCGTGCCCGAGGGCGACCTCTACGACTGGAGCGACGAGTCGACCTACATCCGCCGGCCGCCGTTCTTCGAAGGGCATGCCGCGCGAGCCCGAGCCGCTTCCGGACGTGGAAGGCGCGCGCTGCCTGGTCTCGCTCGGCGACAGCGTCACCACCGACCACATCTCGCCCGCCGGCTCGATCAAGCCGGAAAGCCCGGCCGGCGAATGGTTGATCGACCACGGCGTCGAGCGGCGCTTCTTCAACTCGTATGGCGCGCGCCGCGGCAACCACGAGATCATGGTTCGCGGCACCTTCGCCAACGTGCGGCTGAAGAACCTGCTTGTTCCGGACAGCGAGGGCACGTGGACGGTGCACGTCCCGAGCGGCGAGGAGATGACGATCTACGCAGCGGCCGAGCGCTACCAAGAGGAGGGCACGCCGCTGATCGTGCTCGCCGGCAAGGAGTACGGCTCCGGCTCGTCACGCGACTGGGCCGCCAAAGGGCCCGAACCTGCTCGGCGTGCGCGCCGCGATCGCCGAGAGCTACGAGCGGATCCACCGCTCGAACCTGCTCATGTGCGGGATCGTGCCGCTCCAGTTCATGGACGGCGAGAGCCTCGAGACCCTCGGCCTGACCGGCCGCGAGGAGTTCTCGATCACGGACCTCGAGAATGGCGAGGCCTCGGAGGCGACCGTCACCGCGGACGGCAAGGAGTTCCGCGCCCGCGTCCGCCTCGAGACGCCGAAGGAGCGCGAGTACCTCCGCCACGGCGGGATCCTGCAGTACGTGCTGCGACGGTTCTTGGCCGAGACCTAGCTGACCGCCGGAGTCCTGGCGAGAGCACGCTGGCCCACGCGAGAGAAACTTCACCGCGCAGGCACGGGCTCGCCCCGGCGCCAGGGCGAGCCCATTCTCCGACGCGGGCTAGGCGCTCGCGCCGCTCGAGGACGACTGCTGCGGGCCGGGCCTTCCGGGCATGCCCGACTCGACGCTGACGACCTCGAACTGCTTGTTCACGTAGACCGTCACCGGCGACCCGTCGGCCTTGGCCATGTGGGCCTCGTAGGCCGAGTTGCCGTCGGCGTCGGTCTCGACGCGGACGATCGTCCCGCCGGGCACCTTCGCCTTGGCGAGAGCCGTCACCTTGCTCAGCGCGTCACCCGTCAGCGGCGTCTCGTCGCTCCGCTGCCGGCCCCACGACTGCCCCCCGCTGGGGGCGGCGGCCGGGCCGCTCGCGGCGAACTGCGGTGCGCTCGCCGCCGACGAGCCGTTCGAGCTCGACCCGCTCGCCGCGCTCGCGATCCCGTAGGTCCCGGCGGTGATGCCGAACGCGAGGGCCGCAAGCACGACGATCCGCTCCGGCGTCCAGCGCTTGACGTTGCCGTTCATCGCTTCACCTCCTTTCGGTCGACTACGAGACCCAACTTCGCAACCGAAGCTGAACGTCGCCTGTGATCGCGCTGAAGAGTTCGTAAGAGCTAGGGTGCAGAGAGATGAGCGCCGCCACGCTGCACACCAACCACGGGGCGATCGAGGTCGAGCTCTACGACGACGACGCGCCCAAGACCGTCGAGAACTTCCGCAAGCTCGCGGGCGACGGTTTCTACGACGGCGTCGTCTTCCACCGCGTGATCCCGGACTTCATGATCCAGGGCGGCGACCCGACCGGCACCGGCATGGGCGGCCCGGGCTACACCTTCGAGGACGAGTTCAACGACCACAAGATCGAGCGCGGCGCCCTCGCGATGGCCAACGCCGGCCCGAACACGAACGGCAGCCAGTTCTTCATCGTCACGACCGGCGCGGCGCCCTGGCTCGACGGCAAGCACACCGTCTTCGGCAAGGTCACCGGCGACATGGACGCGGTCGACTCGATCGAGAAGTCGGACACGGACGCGAACGACAAGCCGCGCGAGCCGGCCCTGATCGAGCGCGTCGAGCTCGCCGAGCCCTAGGCCTCCTGCCGCCGCCTCCGCCACCACCGGACGAGCTCGATCCCGCCGGTGACGGCGAACGCGATCGCGAACGCGAGCAGCAGGCCCTTCCAAGGCTGCGCCTCGAAGGTGTGACCGCCGACGTAGCCGAGCAGCGACGCGTAGAGCGCCCAGGTCGTGGCGGCGATCGCGTCGAACAGGACGAAGCGGCGCCACGGGTAGCCGAGGGTCCCACAGCTGAGCGTCACCACGGTGCGGCCCGCTGGGATGAATCGTGCGATCACGATCAACTCACCGCCGCGCTCCTCGATCTGGCGGTGAGCCCACGCGACTCGCTCCCTCGCCTTCTCGCCGTCGAAGAACCGCTTCTCGACCCGTGTCCCGTAGCGGTGGCCGATCCAGTACGAGGTGTTGTCGCCGGCGAAGGCGCCGGTCGCGGCGAACACGATCACGAGCGGCAGACTGAGGTCTCCAGCCGCCGCGACGACCCCCGCCGTGATGACCGAGGTCTCGCTCGGCACGATCGGGATGAGCGCGTCCAGGAACGCCAGCACGAAGAGGATCGCGTAGGCCCAGCCCGAGGCATGTGCCACGAGATCGGTGAATTGGCTGAACACGAGCGCCGGACACTACCCCCGTGTTTGGGGTCGGTCCTCAGCGGAACGAGTCCTAGAAGACTTCGAGGAAAGGATGGGCATGTTCGGACGCACCAAGACGCAGGCCGTTAAGGACCATGCGGCCTCCAGCAAGGACTTCGCGCTCGCGCTCTCGCGCGACAAGAAGTTCCGCAAGGAACTGCTCTCGGCGATGGGCCATGGAGCCAAGGCGAAGCGCCGCGCCGCCAAGCGCGTGGGCTTCCTGGCCGCCGCGACGCGGCTCGCCAACGACAAGCAGCTCCGGCGCGAGCTCGACAGGATGACCAAGAACCTGCAGCAGGCGTGGGGCCGCGTCGAGCGGAAGCAGAAGCGCAGCCACAAGCTCCGCAACACGATGCTCGTGCTCGGCGGCGGCGCGGCCGCGGCGGGCGCTGCGCTCAAGCTCCGCGGCAACCACGGCTCGCACGGCTCCGCGATCAGCACGATCGACGAATCGATCGAGGTCGCCGTGCCGGTCTCGACCGCGTACAACCAGTGGACGCAGTTCGAGGAGTTCCCGCTCTTCATGGAGGGCGTCGACGACGTCCGGCAGCACGGCGACACACGTCTGCACTGGGTCGCCACGATCGGCGGCCACACCGCCGAGTGGGACGCGAAGATCCTCGAGCAGCACCCGGACAAGCAGATCAGCTGGATGAGCGAGGACGGCAAGAAGACGCGCGGCACGGTCAGCTTCGAGTCGCTCGGCGAGTCGAAGACGCTGATCCGCCTCTCGATGAGCTACCAGGCCGAAGGCCCGCTCGAGCAGCTCGGCTCGGCCGCCGGCCTCGACGCCAAGCGCGTCGGCGGCGACCTGAGGCGGTTCAAGGAGCTGATCGAAAGCCGCGGCACCGAAAGCGGCGAGTGGCGCGGCGAGATCGAAGCCGGCAAGGCCACTTGAACCAGCTAGGCCGATGAGTCTCTGCGCTCCCGCCGGTCGTATGTTCGACAGCGACCGGTGAGGAGCGCGAGATGGCAAAGGTCATGGCAGCGATCACGACATCCGTCGACGGGTATGTCGCCGGCCCGAACGATGGCCCCGGCAACGGGCTCGGCGAGGGCGGGGAGCGTCTGCACTACTGGGTGATGGGCGGTCCCTGGACGTACGACGAAGAGACTCGCGGCGAGGCGACAGGCGAGGACGCCGCCTGGCTCTCGCAGATGATCGCGACAATGGGCGCGGTCGTCGGCGGGCGAGCGACCTACGAAGCGTCAGGACACTGGGGCGACAAGAACCCCTGGGGCGTGCCGTTCTTCATCGTCACGCACCGTCCCGACGAGGAGCCCGAGGGCGGCGCGTTCACGTTCGTCGACGGCGTGCGGCCGGCCATCGAGCGCGCGATCGCTGCCGCGGGCGACAAGGACGTGCACGTGATGGGCGGCGCCGACGTGATCCGCCAGGCGCTCCAGGCCGGCCTGGTCGACGAGCTGACGATCATCGTCGCCCCGGTCGCGCTCGGCGGCGGCAAGCGCCTGTTCGAGGGCTTCTCCGACTCACTCGACCTCGAGCACCTCGGCGCCCGGCAGTCGCAGTACGCGACGTTCATCGACTACCGAGTCACGCGCGGATAGCGAGAGCCGAGCCCGGGAACCCACGCTTGCGGCCACGAAAACCCGCCGTGACCGCAGGTTCTTCAGAGCCGACGCCCAGGACTCGAACCGGGGACCCCTTCATTACGAGGGTCGCCCGCGGTGGTGAGCCTGCGGACGAATGGCCCAACCATGCGGCTTTCCGAGTCCTCGATTCCCCCTCAGACCCCATGGTTTCCCCTTTGCTGTAGACACGAAGTAGACACGGCGACCCTTCACCCGGATGGAAGGGGTCACCCCGCGTGGCCTACGGTGGGGAAGCGGTGAAACGGCGTAGCATGCTTTCAATGAATCCCCTCAAGAGCTTGCTCGCCTGGCTGCGACCGGCGACGGACCCCGAGTCGGAAGCCGAGGCCCAACGGATGCGTGTAGAGCGCGAGACGATCAGGACATCACAGCTCAGTGGACCGCCGAACATTCCTCCAACACATGATGTCCTCGACCCGAAAGGCCGCCGCTAAGAGGCACTTTCAGCGAGGCAGCCCAGCCGCGAGTTTCTCGCCGAGGTTGGCGACCGTCGCATCATCGAGCCCCGCGTAACTGCTTAGGGTGACGACCGGATCGGAGTGGCGAAGCAGCCGAGCTACCTCCACCGCGGTCATGCCGAGCGAGAAGGCGAAGGCGGCGCAAGAGTGGCGGAGATCGTGGCAGCCCACCGACTCCCGCCCCTCGCCGTTGAACTTGCCCGGCTGCGGAAGGAAGCCGTGCCGGTCGCTCTCGGCACCCTTGAGGGCGAGAGGTATTCGCTCACGCGCAACCATGACGGAGTAGGCGAGCCCGCAGCGCTCGGTCGACCGACTGTCAGCGGGAGTGGCTGTCCTCGCTCCCTGGATCGACCACGTCCGGCGTGGGAGCCGAAAGGAGCGAGCTGCCGCGAGCCGCGGTGTTTTGCGAGATTCTGATCGTCTGGCGACGCGCTGCATCCAGACGTTGCGCCTCGTCCGAGGCTAGCGTCTCTGGGTCGGTGGGCCCGCGCCACCAAGACATCAGCTTCTTCACAGGATTCATGACCACATCGTAGTCGGCGAGACTGGATGCGCCATCAAGGGCGAGCTACGCGTCCAGCTCGAAGAGCCGGGTGGAGAAGATGGTTCGGAATCCGAGCCGCTCGTAAATGCGCTGCCCCATCGGCGAGGAGCCGAGGACGGCGAACGTGGCTCCGGTGCGTGCCGCGTGGCGCATCGCTTCGTTGGTGATCGCGGCACCAAAGCCACGTCGGCGGGCGTCGGGCCGCGTGCAGACGAAGTAGATGCCTGCGGTCGAGTCGGTCAGCAGGGTGGAGGCGGTGGCGACAGGATCGTCTGCCACCGTGCCGACGAAGTGGCGCCATCGACTGTGTGGTTCGAGTCCAATGATGGCGAAGACGCTGGCGACCCAGTCGGCCTCCTTGGGCCCCTCACCGAACCCAGCGGCGAGAACCTGGCGGTACTCGTCGAGGGCAGAGGAGTCCTCGACAGGCGTGACCTGCAACTCGGTGGCCATGGGCATGTCAGCCAAGGCGGCGAGCTGTGCGGCCATCGCAGGTTCATTGCCCCCGTCTTCGAAGCCCGCATCCAGAAGGAGACGGGGGAGATCGTGAGGATGCATCCCTGGGGTCCAGTGCCACGAGCCCGGAAGGGAGCGCTGCCGCAGTGCATCCCGCCACTCCTCCACCAAAAAACCGCTCCGCCCTTCGGAGGCGGTGCATCGGACAACCGCGTTGTGGTACCCGATCGGCGAACCCCCGATCGTCCACGCGATCTCGTCGTCTAGCCGTTCGACGGCGCCGCCAGCTCTCCCCATCGACAGCAGGAACTCGACGAAATTTGTCTCGATGAGGTCAGCGGCCTGGGCGCTCATTGACTCAGTCTTGACCGCATCGTCGCACGAGCGGAACGTGAGGCGATGACCGGCGATCAGCGCACCAAAGGGCTACCCGTTCCCTCCGAGGCCGTTTATCGCAACGTCGTACGCCATCTGCCTGGCGCTCGGGGCTGTTTCGCGCTAGCTGTAGACACAAAGGCCGATTTTGTAGACACGCCCCCGCGGCGACCGTTTGATGGCTACGAAAAAACCGGCCGTTTCCAGCGGGTCTCTGAGAGCCGACGCCCGGACTCGAACCGGGGACCCCTTCATTACGAGTGAAGTGCTCTACCAGCTGAGCTACGTCGGCGGGGCGCGCGAAGTCTAGCCGCGCCTACGCGGGGGCGACCACGCGCTCGGCCGCCTCGGCGCACTCGGCCTGGCGGTGCAGCGTCGGGTCTGCGGCGAAGCGCTCCGTGACCCGCACGACCTCGCCGCCGAGCCGCTCGAGCTGGCTCTCGACCGTCTCGTCGCGGATCGAGCCGTCGTCGCCGAAGACCTGCCAGGAGGCCGGAATCGGGACGACGTACGGCACGGCCCAGCCCCGCAACGCACGCGCCGAGAACTCCATCGTGTTGATCGCCTGCAGCCCCTGCGTGCCGCCGGCCGCGCTGATCAGGCCGATCACCTTGTCGTGCAGGTACGGCGGGTCGCGCCGGCCGAGCACGTGCAGCCAGTCGAGCGCGTTCTTGAACGCGCCGGAGATCGTCCCCTGGTAGAGCGGGCTGCTCCAGAGCAGGCCGTCCGCCGCGTGGCAGGACTCGATCAGCGTCGCCGCCGCCTCGGTCGGCTCGTCGTCGTCGGGGTCGTACATCGGCAGGTCGAGCTCGCGCAGGTCGAGCAGCGTCGTCTCGGCGCCCGCGGTCGCCGCGCCGGCGAGCGCCCGCTGCAGCGCCGACCTGCTCGTCGACCCTTCCCTGAGCGAGCCTCCGAGCCCGACGATCGTCGGCGGCATGCCGCGACCCTAGCCGACCCGAAGCGCGTTAGACTCGCGCCGACATGATGCTCTTGCGCATCGCGCTCGCGATCGGGATCAACGCCCTGGCCCTCTGGGTCGCCAACGCGATCTGGGACAGCGTCTCGATCCACGGCTTCTGGGCCTACTTCATCGGCGCACTCGTGCTCGGGATCGCAAACGCTGTGATCAAGCCGATTCTTGCCATCCTGACGCTGCCATTGATCATCTTTACGCTCGGGCTCTTCTACTTGCTGATCAACATCGCGATGGTCGCGCTGGCCGAGTGGA